>JAEZYP010000065.1 GCA_023418995.1 Bacillota bacterium
ATGGAGCTGCTAATGCGATTCGAACGCATGACCTCATCCTTACCAAGGATGTGCTCTGCCAACTGAGCCATAGCAGCAAATGGCGACTCGGATCGGGATCGAACCGACGACCTCTAGCGTGACAGGCTAGCGTTCTAACCAGCTGAACTACCGAGCCATTTGGACTGACAACGTTTATTATTATACTGAATGTGACCGTTATTGTCAACATCTAGTATAAAAATATTTATAATTATTTTTTTAGCCAAAAGGCAAGGGGCTCAAGGTTTAGCTTAAGCCCCTTGTCTCTTTTTCAATCTATGGTTTGGCATATGGCAAGGGTGAGGCATGCACGATTTTTTCTGCGGCGCAATCAATCCTGCTTAATTGCGGTCAATGCGCTGATTTTAACGGCGCGCCGGGCTGGCTGCAACCCCGAGAGCAGCCCGACCATCGTCGCGAAAAGAAGGGCTCCAAGCGCCAGCCAGACGGGGATGACGGAGATTGTGGAGCCGGAAGCAAAAAGCCCCCCCATTGCGTGACCGCCCTTTTGGTTCTGAGCGGCAGCCAGCGTATTGATGATAAACGATATGGTATAGCTAAAAATAATTCCGGCGGCGCCGCCTATAAAACCGATTGCGCCCGCCTCCATTAAAAACATGGTGCGAATATTTGGTACCAGGCAGCCGAGCACCTTCATAATCCCGATTTCGCGCGTCCGCTCATAAATAGACATGATCATTGTATTCGTAATGCCCAGTGCCGCCACCAGCAGGGAAATTGCCCCCAGCCCTCCCAAAATCATTTGGATGGTTCGCATTTGCTCCTCCAGAGGCTTGCGAACGCTTTCCATGCTGTAGGTATCAAATCCCAGATCCTTAATTTTTTGTTCAACCGCGGCTACGTCTGAAACGGACTCCACCTTTACGCTTGCTCTTTCATATCCATTTTTATTCCCGTTGCCATCCTTTACGTTATTGAGCTTTCGGTATTTTTCCTCAAGCTTTTTCGCAAATGTTATGTCCATAAAAATGCAGTGGCTTGGAGCGGGATTTTTGCCCCAGTCCTCAACAAGTGTGCCAACGCATTTCAATTTGATCGGTTTTGCTTTCGCGTTGGAGCCTTCCGGAATATTGACCGTGATCTGCAGCTTGTCGGTAAGAGGGTCCATGTAAGGATCGGGTAATTTTCCGTTTTTGTCCGGATTGGGGTAAACCATATTATTGTTATTTTTTTTACTGTCTACAAAATCATAGGCCGCGTCTTTTCCAAACAGTACGGTCGTTTCATCAGCGCCCTCCGACGGCAGCTGACCCTTCTCAACCTGATAGCCAAAATCCTTAAGAGCGTTCATAGAAACACCGTAAATGGAGCCCTGATAGTCATATTTACCACTCTTGACCGTTGCCGCGCCGTAATCGAGGTTATATATCGGAGTAATGGCAACCACATTCTCGAATTTTTTTATTTTCTCCAGTGTTTTCTCGTCGAGTGCCTGAGCGTTGGAGGATCTTGATGAAGCGTTAATTGTGATGACAGTCAGGTCGCCCATATCCTTCATCATTTCTTCCATGCTTTGCCGGATGCCTATGCCGAATGAAATCATTACCACAATCGCGCAGGTACCGATTATGACGCCGGATACGGTCAAGAGAGTTCGTATCTTACGTTTAAATAGATTGCCAAACGCCATTGCTATCATATCTTTTAATTTCATATCACGATTTCCTCATATCGCATCGTCATAATCATCGTTTTGTTCCAGCATGCGGAGCTTCTTCTTTTTCTGCTTTTTCAGGAAGATCAAAAAGCCGCCCGCAATCAGAGCTGCTCCGCCGACTCCGGCCGCAGCTATCCAGAAGGGAAAAGCTTTTCCGGTATCCTCGTGGTTGGTGGGCTCCGAAGGCGTATCACTATTCGAGGGATCCTGATCAGATGTAACCTCGCAGGTAAACTCCTTGGTGAGAGTTTTGGTTGTACCGTTGGCGTCCTCGTAGCTGAATTCCGCGGTTCCCTTCAGCGTACCTTCTTCGTTCGGGGTGATGGATGCCTGATAGGAATCTCCGGTGCCGGTTTCAACGTTCCCGATATACGAATTCGCTTCGGCTGCGGTAAAGTTTCCGGTGAGCTTTACCGAGAGATTAAAGATTTTACTTTTGCCCTTGTTTACATAGTTGATATTCATCTGATTTTGCTGCCCGAGGAACATCGGACCCGAAATTTCCGGGTCGTTGACTTCGAATCGGTCGGGTTGGGTCAGCGGAATCGCAACGGTCTCGTCTGCTTCCAGTGATTCCCGCTTGCTGTCGAGCACAGCCTCGTATTTAAAGGCAACGCTTACCCCGTACGATTTCGGCGCTGCGTCGGATTTCGGCAGCAGGGCGATCTGCTCTCGAATCGTCGTTCCACCCGCAAGCCGTGGAATAAAGAATGTATTGGAGGATTTCGCAGGAGTAAACGCGCCGCCTGCTTCTCCGCCCGAGCTTGTATCCGCGGCGGAGGATACCGTCATTTTTACGTTTTCTATCGCGGTCGTTCCGGTGTTCTTAATGTTCATGGTCAACACAAATTCTTTTCCGCCTGTTACCGCTTTTCCGCCGTAATCATAGCTTTCTATAATGATCTGCGGCTTGCTGGAGCCAATGGCGGATGAAGAAGTGTCCTTGTCGGATTTTGTACCGGTCACAGGAACAAACACATTGTAGGCGGAGGGCGAGCTTGCCTCGTCCGAGTAGAGCTGCACCTTGATGATATAGTTTTTAGTGACCATTTTGGAGTTGCAAATCATAGGGAAGGAAATATTTACGGCGGAACCGGCATCCAGTGTATCAACGGTCTTGGTGTCCATCTGTCCGTCTACCGTAATTTCATCGGAGTTCAGACCGTCCAGTACGGCGGTCACGTGGTTGTTTTGAACATCCCCGTTGTTTTTTACCGATAAATTCAGAGTGAAACGCTCCCCCTCCTTGATTCCGCTTCGGTTCAGGCTATAGGACTGCATGGTCAGGTCGGAGCGGTCGCTGCCGGAGGAAGCGGCGGTCACCTGACATTCTGTAATCGTTTTTTGGAGAGTAAAAGTATTATCACCTATTTTAATTGTAAACTTTAAAACCGCCGGTCCTTTCCCTACATATCTCATATTTTTTTCTGGTATGTTAAGTTTCATATAATTACCACTATCAATCAAAATTGCCGGATCAACATCTGAATTGTAAGAACTGGATGTAATGTCGTTATCAATATAGGTATATGGTTTAGTCTGTAGTCCTGCAATTGATCCATTTGGACTAGTAACAGAAATGCTTTGTATTGTACTAGCATCATTTCCATAGAAGTAGAAATCCGCTTCAAAGCTACTGCCTTTACTGATACTTGGCGTTTGAGCATTGGAGATAATTTTATAGGTGACCCTAATGTCCGTCGAAGCTTTTACATTCAAATCATATTGAAAAACAGCAGTAACCGTCAGGATCAGCGCTAAAAAAACACCCACCAGTGCCTTTGCTTTTTTGTTCATTTTATAGTTCCTCCTTGCATTCCGGTCTTCCGGCGATTGATTCGTTGACTTCATCACTGTTTACATTGCCGTCGTGAATCGTAACAATTCGATCGGCATATTTTGCAATTTCAATGTCATGAGTCACAATGATTAGAGTTTCCTGATATTTTCGTGCCATTGCGACCATGATTTCCATAACTTCCTGGCTGGTTTTACTGTCCAGATTTCCGGTTGGCTCATCGGCGAACACGATTTTCGGTTTGGCGACGAACGCGCGGGCGATTCCCACCCTTTGCTGCTGACCGCCGCTCATTTGTGTCGGCTTGTGCAGCAAACGGTTCCCCAGATGGACTGCTCGGAGCATATGTAAGGCAGCTTTTGCCCTCTGACTTTCCTCCATTCCTTTAAATACAAGGGGAAGGGCGACATTTTCCAACGCGGTAAGGGTCGGCATCAGGTTATAGGACTGAAAAATAAATCCGATATTTTTCTGGCGGAAGAGCGCCCACTGCTTTTCAGAAAGCTCGGATACATTTATTCCGTCAATGACCACATTGCCTTTGGAGGGGCTTTCCAGCCCGGCCAAAATATTCAGCAGTGTGGATTTTCCGGAGCCGGAGGTTCCCAGAATGCAGCAAATCTCCCCACTTTCGATTTCCAGGTTAATTCGATTCAAAGCAACAATTTTTTCATTTTCTACCCGGTAAATCTTGCGGATATCTTTCACGCTTATCAGGCTCATAAAAACTCCTATTGAAGAAAATTTTTCAGGGCGGCGCTGAAGAGAACAGGACAAGAATAGTGCCAATATTTACTAATATCATAATATATTACAGCCTTAAAAACAATAAACAAATGTGTAACGATTGCTTCAATTTAGTTACATTATTTCTAAATAAATAAATTATACGGCACATCCGTTCGTCTTTAAAAAAATCTCGAGCGGTCAAAAGCTGGCCGAATTTTAAAGACGGGCTGAAAATAAATGTTCTGAATAGCGAAAAGCCACCCGATTACCCGCAAGCAGCGGATTCTTCGGATGGCTGTGGTGTTTTATCGCTTGAATATTCATGGAGTCTTTATTATTACAATTCTAACGTAATTTCATAACGCTTCATCCAGTCGTTAACCTGTAGCAGATAAGCCATAAGCTGAGGTCCAGCCATCAGCTGCCCGAACCACGGCTTGCCGTAGTCAGACGACTCTCCCAAAAAGTCTTTGACCGCATTTTTACTGATCAGCTTATGAATCGGTTCCTCGCTGTCCGCCATGACTGTTTCAAGGCGCTGCCTTAAAATATTTTCATAGGACGGATTATGTGTTTTGGGATACGGACTCTTTTTACGATACAGAACATCTTCGGGCAGCCAAGGCTTTGCCGCATCGCGGAGCAGCCCCTTTACGATGCCGTCGTGGCATTTGTAGCTCCAGGGCGCGTTGAAGACATACTGAACAATGCGGTGGTCAGCGTAGGGAACACGTACCTCCAGACCACTTGCCATACTGGCACGATCCTTGCGGTCCAACAGAGTGGACATGAACCAGTTGATATTCAGGAAGGAGATTTCCCTGCGGCGTTTCTCCTGTGCGCTTTCGCCCTCCAAAACTGGCACGGCGGCAATGGATTCTTCGTATCTTTGGTTTACGTATTCCTCAAGGTTCAGCGCTTCAGCAATTTCAGGCTTCAGCAGACTTTTCCGAATAGTCAAATCGGGCGACCACGGGAAGCAGTGCCCATCAAACGCTTCTTTTTTGTGGAACCACGGGTAACCGCCGAATACTTCGTCCGCGCATTCCCCGCTGATACCAACGACATGGTTCTTTTTTATCAGGTTACAGAAATGAAGGAGGGATGAGTCAATATCCGCCATCCCCGGTAAATCCTTCGCTCTTACGGAATCATAAAGCCGGTCGGCAAGGCTGACGTTATCACATTCCAGATAGCTGTGGTTCGTTTTGCAAAAATCGACCATTTTATCCACCCAGGGGCGATCGGCGTCCGGTTGGAACGCGTTTGGCTTAAAGAAGGTTTCGTTCCCGGTAAAATCAAAGGAATAAGTGGAAAGAACCTGCCCGGCTTCGCGGTAGCTTCGGGAAGCAATCGCGGTAATGATACTGGAATCAAGCCCGCCGGAAAGCAGGGTACACAGCGGTACGTCTGAAACAAGCTGTCGCGTCACCGTGTCCTCCAGCAGATATCGAACATGCTTTACCGTATCCTCATAGCTATCCGGGTGCTCATAGCTCTTCAGCTCAAAATAAGGATGGGTCTCCAATCCGTTCCGGTCATAGACGGCAAAATGGCCGGGCCTAATTTCATAAATATCCTTGAATACGCCGATTCCGGCGGTTCTGGCAGGCCCCAAGCCGAAAACCTCGCATAATCCCTGCCGGTCAATTACCGGATTGATTCCCGGATATTCGAAAAGCGCCTTCATTTCCGAGCCGAATACCAGCCTGCCGTTTTCAATGGAATAGAACAGCGGCTTCACCCCAAAACGGTCGCGGCACAGGAAGCAGCAGTCTCGTCTTTCATCGTCAATTGCAAAGGCAAAAATCCCGTTCAGCTTTTCCGCGCACGCAAAGCCAAACTGCAAATAGCATTTCAGCAGTACCTCCGTATCGCTGTTCGTTTGAAAAGTATGTCCCAGAGCCTTCAGCTCATCACGCAGCTCACCGGTATTGTAAAGCTCACCGTTATAGACGATCGTGCAGCTGAATCCATCCATTGACGCGGTCATCGGCTGTTTTCCGCCCTCGATGTCTACAACCGCAAGCCTCGCGTGGGCAAGCGCGGCGTGTGAGGAAACATGTATCCCGCTGTCATCCGGTCCGCGGTGCTTCAGGCGGCTGCCCATTCTCTTGGCCAGGGCGCCCCAAAAAAGCGCCTCGTCACTCAAGTCATCGTTATAATCGCAAAATCCCGCAATCCCGCACATGGTAATAACCTCGCTTTCTCTTTCTGTTTTTATATTATGTGAATTTGCCATTATGGTTCACAAAATGCCGGAAAAAGAAAATTGTAAAGTGGAGGGCACGTGGAATTTCAGTTTATAATAAAAAACGCCCGGCAGTGCCGGACGCAACTCTTATTTTTCTTCTTTTCCTTTTTTAAGCTCCGTCGCGGCAAGCTCGCTTAATATTCGTTCCGAAGCGGTTCTTCGCGCGTTCGCCTCCACCGAAAGTTCAATCGCCAGGCGGGTCAGCTCGGCTTCTCCTTTTGGAACCGCGGATTCCACACGCTTGCAAACTTCCTTCATCGCGGCAGATTGCGCGTCGCAAAAACGGTCGTACATCTCGCTTTTTGAGGCATCCTCCAAAAGAGCCTTAATCAGTATGGAAATATCCGGAATGGACAAAACCTGCTTTAGCAGGCAGATGACCGTTAAAAGTGCCAGATGGTCGCGGGAGTATTTTTTTTGCTCGGGGCGGGGAAGAACACCGTCCTTTACATAATTGTTAATCATACTTGAAGTCAGCAGCGTATTGTCACTGCGTTCAAAAAGGTTCAGCTGCTTATCCATATAGGTAAGAACCTGATCCATATACAAATAGATTTCAGGCAGCCGATCCCATTGAACAGCGCCGTATTCTTTGATTTCCTTTGCCCATTCGGCAACCTTTTCCAAGGCTTCGCTCATTTTGTATCCTCCTTTTTTGCGGCTTTGCTTGTGCCGGCGTATTTGCTGGGCGGGACACCCATAATCTTTTTAAACACCCGTGAAAAATAAAGCTGGTCAGAGAAACCGGTGGAATAGGCGACTTCGCCGACGGAGAGCTTTTTGTTTTCGAGCAATTCAACACCCTTGCTGATGCGGAAACGCATCAGGTATTCATTGGGCGGCATGGAAACATGCTGCATAAAAAGGCGGTACAGATGGCTCCTGCTGATTCCGGCGCTTGCGGCTACCTCGTTCACGTCGATATCTCTTGAAAAATTGTAATCGATGTATTTGATAGCCTTCTGCACGTATTCGAATCCATTGGCGTGCTGCGCAGTCTGATTGCCGAATATATCCATCAGCGCGGCCAAAAACTTCAGCAGCCCTGAAACCATCCGTGCCTCTTCGCTGGGGCTGGAGCCGGAGCTTTTGCGGATATTTTCCATCAGATCAAAAAGAAGCTGATCCTTATCATAATGAAAGACAGGAGTATTGAGCAATCCCGTTTGGCTCATGAGCCTTTTTGCGTCGCTGCCGTTGAAGCCCACCCAGCAGTACTCCCACGGGTCATTTTCATCGGCGGTATAGCAGGCGATTCGTGACGGCTCCAGAAGAAATCCGTCACCTACGGAAAGGCTGTAGCTTCTGCCCCCGGCTGTGAAAACGCCGCGCCCGGAAATAACATAATGAATCAAATAATGGTCGCGAACCGCGGGTCCCCAGGAGTGCAATGAGCCGCAGCGCTGTATCCCGCAGCTGTAAACAGCCAAACCGAGGCTGTTATGAACCGCTACTTTAAAAGAATGGCGGAATTCTTCGTTTGTCATGGGTTCATTGTAACCTCCCAGCATATATTACCTATATTATAAATCGAAGCAATCTGATATTCAACTAAAAACAGTTCGTATAAAAATAAATTGAATTTCCAACGACAATCGGTTATAATAAACATAAATTTATTTACATGAATCGCCAATTATCTTTCCAAATTTAATATACAAATTGGTAAAAAGTGAGAATTAATAAAGATAAGACGGCGGAGTGAATGGGAAAAGGATGGGATAAGCTTATGAATTTTGAACAAGAAGTGCAGCTCTCTATAACGGTTTTATTTACCGGGCTCGTGATTGTTTTTGTTATGCTGATTGCATTGACATTCATTATCAAAGGATACGGAGCGGTCGTCAATAGAATTCAGAACAAAATGTCAGGCGATGCGAAAAGCACAGCTGACGACTCGACACCCGTGCTGATTGCTCAAAAGAACGCTCCTAAAACAAGCACTTCTTCCGCAAACGGTGCAGTTTCGGGAGAAGTAGTCGCCGCAATTTCCGCCGCAGTTTATATGATGTACGGCGCTTCGTATGAAGTAACAAATATTCGCCGCGCCGCGCGACCAAACCGCTCTGCATGGAAAGCAGCGGGGCTACTTGAAAACACACGCCCTTTTTAACACTGCCTTTAAATACATTGAATGAAAGGACTGTTTCCCGATTTGAATATTTGGACTGAATTTATTGTTTCCGTACAGGGGATTTTTCAAAATACCGGTTTTGTAACAAACGACTGGCGCAATTACATTATGATAGCCATTTCCTGTGTACTGATTTATCTGGCGATTAAAAAAGAATTTGAACCCCTTTTGCTGCTTCCAATTGCTTTCGGCATGTTATTGGTTAACCTTTTCCCTGCGATCATGAATCCTCCTGAGATAACCATGCAGTTGGTCAAGGATTACCTGGCAGCTCACGGCGGAGTCGCAGGCAACTATCCAATTGTCCATTTAAATGGATTGGATTATTACCAAATTCCTCAGGTTGGAGGTCTGTTGTATTACCTGTATCAGGGCGTTAAACTGGGAATCTACCCGCCCCTGATTTTCCTCGGAATCGGCGCTATGACAGACTTCGGTCCGCTGATTGCGAATCCAAAAAGCTTCTTATTGGGAGCCGCGGCACAGCTCGGTATCTTTACAACCTTTATCGGTGCAATTTTCCTTGGCTTTACTGGCAAACAATCAGGTGCCATTGGCATTATCGGCGGCGCAGACGGTCCAACCGCGATTTTTGTCACCACAAAGCTTGCGCCGGAGCTTTTGGGGCCGATCGCCGTAGCCGCTTATTCCTATATGGCTTTGGTTCCGATTATCCAACCTCCCATTATGAAGGCACTGACTACTAAAAAGGAACGCAGTGTTGTGATGGAACAGCTTCGCCCCGTATCCAAGCTGGAAAAAATTCTGTTCCCGATCATCGTCACTATTTTGATTGCCCTAATTTTACCCGACGCGGCTCCGTTGGTCGGAATGCTGATGCTTGGGAATCTCTTCCGCGAAAGCGGCGTGGTAGGGCGTATCTCCAATACCGCACAGAATGAGCTGATGAACATCATCACGATTTTCCTTGGTGTTACCGTTGGAGCAACCGCCACCGGTTCGGTGTTCCTCTCTTTGCAAACCCTTGAGATTATTGGTCTAGGACTTCTGGCGTTCTGCTTCGGTACCGCCGGAGGCGTGCTGTTTGGCAAAGTGATGTACTGGGCGACCGGCGGTAAGGTAAATCCGCTGATTGGTTCAGCGGGTGTTTCCGCGGTTCCTATGGCTGCCCGTGTTTCCCAAAAGGTCGGTCAGGAGGAGAATCCCGGTAACTTCCTGCTGATGCACGCAATGGGACCGAATGTGGCAGGCGTAATTGGTTCGGCCGTTGCGGCTGGTGTTCTGATTAGTATTCTTGGTTGATTTCACAAAACACAAACACCCGCACTGTGAAAAGGTGCGGGTGTTTTTTTGAAGCTTCCTCACAATCGGGAGCTTTCATATAAAAAATGAAAAGCCTGACTTATTCAGGCTTTTTCAGCTTAGTGCTATTATTGCGTTAGCTGCTCCATAACAACAAGCTAAAGCTTAGGTTTGGCTTGTTGTTATGAGGCCAACCACATAGTTATCCAACTCCACCGGCATAAACAACAGACCCGTGGGGAGAAACCTCTTTTTCTGGATGGGCAGGCTGTTGGCTGGCCGATACCATAGACAGAACTACCAAAACAATAAATGCCGGAACCAGAACACATTCCAGTATCGCCAGTACTTTGATTTTGCGGCTGATTTTACTGATTTCCGTCTCTAACTGCATCTTCTCGTCAATATGAATCCCGCATTGAGCACAATAGTTTCCTTTCAGCTCATGTTTGCATTTTGGACATTTCATATTAGATACACCTCCGATAATTTCCATCTTATTACAATGCAAATTATGTGTCAATAAGAATTTATTTAATTCATGTAAGAAGTCGGGTATTTCCCACAGTCCCTTTTCAAATAGAGATAAAATCGTTCTATTTCTATCACCATGCCGCTAAAATGGACATAGACTATATTACTGAAGAATCCTTAGGAGGCTTTAAAAAATGGCATTAAGCATAACCCAGATACAGAAGATGCTGTCACGTCTTCATCAAAGAGACAACAGCGACGATATTCAATATTCCCAGTATTTTACAAATAGCAATAATTTGTATACTACAATGGCTCAGCAGGAGTATCAGATGTTTCAAATTCGTGATTTTCAAATACAGGATTTTCCACGTTGATTTTACAGCTCCTGCTTGAATGCTTGAGCATTTCTAATAAATCATGGCAGCCGCCTTCGGGCGGCTTTTTTTATTTTAGTTAATCGCCAATAAAGAATATTTAAATTACAAAAGATATCCTTGGAGGTTTATGCTAATTGATAGAAGAAAACTGAAACAATGGACAAAATATAATGAAAGGAGGCAATTGTTTTATTTCTTATATAATTTTTATTGGAGAGTGATTTTATGAAAAAATCTTTCACAGCAGGATTTCTTGTTTTATTGCTGGTTGGCACAATGAACATGCCGTCCTTCTCCGCTGAAAGCATAAAATTCAACAGAACGGAAACGACCGCATCTATTCGCGAAGTGCACTGTAAATCACCGTTAACTCCCGAACAAAAAGCGGAAATAGAAGTAAAAAGAAAAGCCTGGATTGCAAAAATGCAGGAATCACAAAAGAAATGGTCTGCTCTGACCGATGCTCAAAAAAACGAAATTTATGACTTGGTCGATAAACAGATTGATATTAAAATTCAAACGATTGACCGAATGGCGACAAACGGTGTCATTGATAAAGACACCGCTGATAAAATGAAGTCCGGACTGACCGAGCGCAAGGTCAATATGCGGAAATCCGGCGCAATGCCATTGTTTGGTTTTGGAAAAAGGCATTATCAGAAATAGTTTTTCATTGTTTGATTCTTTGATTTGAATTAATTCTTCCCTCACAGACGTCCTCCGCCAGCTAAAAGCTTGCGATCCTGTTCGTATTATAAAAAATCCCGTCAAACTGATATTTGACGGGATTTTATGCATCATTTTCTTAATTTGGATACAGACCTTGGCAATGCCTTAGACTGCCCCTTGGGCGAGCATGGCATCCGCAACCTTAATGAAGCCGGCGATATTCGAACCTGCAACATAATTTTTCGGAACTCCATACTCCTCCGCAGCTGCAGCGGAGTGGTCGAAGATATCATACATAATTTGCTTCAGCTTCTGATCGACTTCATCGAATGTCCAGGAAAGGCGCGCACTGTTTTGACACATTTCAAGCGCTGAAACGCTGACTCCGCCTGCGTTGGCTGCCTTGCCAGGACCAACCAGAACACCGTTTTCAAGGAGATAGTCTGTCGCTTCCGGTGAAGTCGGCATGTTAGCGCCTTCTGCAACGGCAAACACGCCATTACTTACCAGCTGCTTTGCATCGTCGAGCATAAGCTCGTTCTGAGTCGCACAGGGAAGGGCAATATCGCAAGGCACGCTCCAAACCCCTTTACCCTCATGATATTGAGCGTTGGGGTGATCTGCCTGATACTCACTGATGCGTCCGCGTCTGATCTCCTTGATTTCCATAACGGCTTTCAGATCGATACCGTCCGGATCGTAGATCCATCCGGTGGAATCACTAAGGGTAACAACTTTAGCACCCATTTGCTGAGCCTTCTGGCAGGCATAAATCGCAACGTTGCCGGATCCGGAAATCGTGACAGTTTTTCCTTCTACAGATTTTCCGTTAGCCTTCAGCATCGCCTCTAAGAAATACAAGAGACCATACCCGGTCGCTTCTGTTCTGGCAAGCGATCCTCCGTAGGAAAGACCTTTTCCGGTCAGGATTCCCTCGCTATGGTGGGTGATTCTTTTATACTGCCCGTAGAGATAACCAATTTCACGGCCACCAACGCCGATATCACCGGCAGGGACATCCACATTCGGACCAATATAGCGGTACAGCTCTGTCATAAAGCTCTGGCAGAAAGCCATAATTTCGCGGTCTGATTTTCCCTTTGGATCAAAATCTGAGCCGCCTTTTGCTCCGCCGATCGGCAATCCTGTCAGAGAATTCTTGAAGATCTGCTCAAAGCCGAGAAACTTCAAAATACTGAAATTCACAGAAGGGTGAAAACGCAATCCGCCTTTATAGGGACCGATCGCATTATTAAACTGAATACGATAACCGCAATTGACTCTGGTGCGACCGCTGTCATCTACCCAAGCGACACGAAATCTATGCTGACTGTCGGGTTCTGTCAACCGTTCTAAAATACCGGCTTCGCGATACCGCGGTGTCTTTTCAAACACAGGCGCCAACGACTGTAAAACAGTTGTTGCTGCTTCGATAAATTCAGGTTGGTTTGGGTTTTTGCGAACTAGCTCCTCCAGTTGATCCTCGACATAAGACATTAATAAAGCCCCCTAAATAAAACTTATTAGAGATAGTGAATAAGACTATCAATATTTATTTAACATATTATCACGTAAAATCGATGAAATCAACACAAAAACTTAAAATAATTCATTTTACGTAAGTGTTTTTTTAATTAATGAAAGTCCTGGAAGGTTTACTGGAAAAGCATTCCAGTTTTAAGAACTGTGAACCCCTTTTGATTTGGACTCTATCGTCGATTGCTACATTTTGTATCGAACTCCGCCGAACCGGGAGCTGAGTCTAGATTTCTTGGGCAAAGCCAGTAAATCAGCGCTTTACGCACAGATGGAGAACCCCCGGCATAGCCGGGGGTTCTCCATCCCTTATCCGGGCCTTCTGAACAATCCCAGATTCATTAGATTGAAATCACATGTGCCAAATCATAGAGTTTTTTATCGAAGGTTCTCTTCATATCTAACGCTTCGGTAATATCGAGGTCAACAATTTTTCCATCGCGCATAACGACTACACGGTTACTCTTGCCATTAAATAGCAGCTCCGCAGCACAATAACCCATTTCACTACCAACAACACGGTCGCGAACCGTCGGAGAACCGCCGCGCTGTACATGACCAAGAACCGTCGCTCTGGTTTCAATCCCGGTAGCTGCTTCGATGTCTTTTGCAAGCTTATCAACACCGCCGACACCTTCCGCAACAACAATAATAAAATGCTTTTTCCCGGTTTTCTGCGTAAACTGCATTCTTTCAATAATATCCCTCTGAAAGTCATAAGGAACTTCCGGAACTAAAATAGAGGTTGCGCCGACCGCAATACCGGTCTGCAAGGCCAGGTCGCCGCAGCGTCTGCCCATAACCTCAACCACACTGCAGCGGTCATGGGATTCGGTCGTGTCGCGCAGGCGATCAACCATATCTACCGCGGTATTCATTGCGGTATCATAGCCGATCGTATAGTCACTGGAAGCAATATCATTATCTATCGTTCCCGGCACGCCGATGCAGGGAATTCCAGCTCCCGTCAAATCCCTGGCGCCGCGGAAGGAGCCGTCGCCGCCGATTACCACAACGCCTTCGATTCCAAGCTTGCGGCAATTGTCCGCCGCTTTCTGAACACCGGCCGCCGTGTTAAACTCAGGGCTGCGGGCAGTAAACAAAGCGGTTCCGCCATGGTGGATAATATCGGATACGCTTCTTAAATTCATTTCAAAAACGTCCCCGTTTAAGAGACCGTTATAGCCCCTTCGAACTCCCATTACGCGCATGCCGTAAGAAATTCCAGCTCTTACAACCGCTCTAACCGCAGCGTTCATTCCCGGAGCGTCACCCCCGCTGGTCAAAACAGCGATAGTTTTCGTACTCATTTGTTCGTCCCCCTAAAGAAATTATGTCGATACATATATTATAACACATTATAATATATTTCGCCGATAATAATCAACATAGAAATATGGATTTTTATCTCACCTATATGGATTTTTGATTCAGTTAATCTAGACCACCGCAACATTATTCTCACCAAGAAGCCTAACCAACTCCCGAATCAGGCTGTCGTTGACACTCACGCTCATAGAAGCCGGCGCGCGCAGCAATTTCTTGGTATCCTGGAAATATAAATACAGTTGTGTGGCACCATCAAATATGGCCAAATATTGCATCGCCTTTTTATATTCTTTGCTGTCTTCGCCGGGAAGTTTCAGGTACAGCCCGGGGCGGCTCGATTTCCTGCGCATCTCTTCGCCGGAATTTTCGACTGCATGCAGAGATGGTGCAGGCCCAGCTGTCTCACAAATCAGTTTCGCGTCTTCCTCCTCTCGAAGGCTGATTCTCCCAAACAGTTTTACAATCCGTCCTTCGGAAAGCCACTCTGCGTATTGGGAGAGAATTTTTGGGAAAACCAGCACTTCCATGGAACCGTACATATCCTCCAGCGTCACAAACGCCATCGTACTGTTGCTTTTGGTAACCTTCAGCTTGATGGAAGAAATGATTCCCAAAAGCGTAACGATGTCGCCGTCATGGAAACGACCCTGCTCCTCCCGAACATCCTCCAGAATTTCTCCCGTTTTGCTCGCGTGGATTTTTTCGTAGCAATCCAGATATTCCGCCATCGGGTGACCGGAAAGATACATTCCGGTTACTTCCTTTTCCATTGCAAGCTTATCTGTCAGATTAAAATCCGGCATAGTCGCGATGGCGAATTCATCTTCCCGAGAATCCAGCACGTTTTCAAAAAATCCCATCTGCCCTTCCACATTGCGTCTTTTGTCATCATCCAGATGATCCATGATTGCGGAGGAACTGGTAAACATCTGTCGGCGGTTATAGCCAAGCTGATCCAAAGCGCCGCACTTTACGAGGCTTTCCAGAGTACGACGGTTCAATTCGCCGTACATGCGCTTACAAAAGCTGTAAAAGGAGGTAAATTTCCCGTTTTCCGAACGTTCCTTCAGCAGGCGGGTAATAAAGCCTTTTCCGAGGTTCCGCACGGCAAGAAGCCCGAAACGTATATTCTTTTCTGAAACATTAAAGCCAAGCCCACTTTCGTTCACATGGGGCGGCAAAACGCGGATTCCCAAACGCAGGCATTCGGCGATATAAGTCGACAGCTTGCTGTTAAAATCGAGTACGCTCGTTAGCAGAGCGGCCATATATTCACGCGGATAGTAGCATTTAAGCCATGCGGTCTGATAGCTGATCAAAGCATAGGCGGCGGCATGGGATTTGTTAAAGGCATAGGAAGCAAAGCTTGCCATTTCGCCGTAGATTGCCTTGGCGGTCGGCTCGTCCACACCGCGGCGAATACAGCCCTCCACCTCCACTTCCCCATTTCCATTGGTCAGACCGTAGATAAAGATTTCACTCTCCCGTTCCATGACCTCAGCTTTTTTCTTACTCATGGCGCGGCGGACAATATCCGCGCGGCCAAGCGAATAGCCCGCAAGCTTCTGAAAAATTTGCATGACCTGTTCCTGATAAACAATACAGCCATAGGTAACATCCAAAATATCCCTTAACAGCGGATGACGGTAGGTAACCCTCTCAGGATGGTGGCGGTTTTCGATATAACGAGGGATGGATTCCATCGGACCCGGACGGTAAAGGGAGTTAACCGCAATAAGATCTTCCAAGCGCTCCGGCCCAAGCTGCATGAGAACGCTGCGCATTCCTCCGGATTCAAATTGGAAAATTCCGTCTGTAGCGCCGGTTGCCAGCATACGGTATATTTTCGGGTCGTCGGTTCGAACATCTTCAATTCGAAACCCCGGATTTCTTTCCGCAATCATTTCCTGCGCATATCGGATTACAGAAAGATTTCGCAGACCGAGAAAATCCATTTTCAGCAAACCAAGCTCTTCCAGCGTGGTCATGGTATACTGCGTAACAATAGAATCGTTGTTTTTCGCCAGAGGCACGTATTCGGCGACCGGCTTATCCGTAATGACAACCCCCGCCGCATGGGTGGAGGCATTGCGCGGCATCCCCTCAAGCTTGCGCGCCATATCGATCAGCTCATGAACCTGCGGATCGGTATCGTACCGCTGTTTTAACTCACTGGAAGCGACCAAGGCCTTATCCAGCGTAATATTCAGTTCTGTGGGCACCAGCTTTGCGATGCCATCCACCGCCGCGTACGGCACCGCCATCGCACGGCCGACGTCCCGAATAGAGCCACGCGCCGCCATTGTTCCGAATGTAACGATTTGGGCGACATGGTCGGCGCCGTATTTGCGTATCACATACTCGATCATTTCCTGACGGCGCTCATCGGAGAAATCGATATCGAAGTCCGGCATGCTGACGCGCTCCGGGTTCAGGAAACGTTCAAACAGCAGGTTATACTGGATCGGGTCGATGCCGGTAATCCCAATGCAGTAGGCTGCAAGACTTCCGGCGCCGGAGCCTCTGCCCGGTCCTACGGGAATTCCGGCCTCCTTCGCGTAGCGCACAAAATCATGGACGATCAAATAATAATTGACGTACCCCATCTTTTCGATGGTTGCCAGCTCATATTCGAGGCGGTCTACCAAGGCTTTGGAGGGGTTTTCTCCGTAATTGCAGTACAGTCCCTCATAGCATTTTCCCCGGAAATACGCGGCATTTTCCTGCCCGTTGGGTGTATCGAAATGCGGCAGCTTGGTCTTGCCGAACTCAAACTCCACGTTGCAGCGTTGGGCAATCTTTACGGTGTTATCCGCGGCTTCGGGATACTGCGGAAACAGCGCGCGCATTTCTTCTTCCGTTTTATAATAAAACTGGTCACTGCCGAAATCCATTGCATCCTTATCCTCAATGGTATGGTTGGTCTGAATACATAAAAGGATATGATGCATTTTGCTGTCTTCCCGGTTGATATAATGACAGTCGTTGGTCACAACGAGCGGAATCCCGGTCTCGGAGGACAACTGGATAATGGAAGGATTAATTCGCTTCTGATCACGGATTCCGTGATCCTGAAGCTCCAGATAAAAATGGTCTTTACCGAAGATAGATTCGTACCTTAGGGCGGCCTCTTTGGCGGCATTATAATCCCCCGCGGTAAGGGCACGCGGTATTTCGCCTGCAAGGCAGGCGGAAAGCGCGATTAAGCCTTCGTGATATTTTTCCAGAAGCTCGAAATCCACACGCGGCTTGCTGTAAAACCCCTCCGTCCAGGATTGGGACACCATAGCAATCAGATTCTGATAACCGGTATCGTTTTCACACAGAAGCACCAGATGACGGCTTTCCGAATCCAATTCATGGGTTTTATCGAAGCGTGTCCTTTGTGCTACATAAACCTCACAGCCGATAATCGGCTTGATTCCTTTTTTTTTCGCCGCTTTATAAAAATCGACCGCGCCGTACATTACGCCGTGGTCGGTGATGGCGACGGCGGTATCTCCCCTGGCGGCGGCGGTATCAATCAACTGTTGAATGCGGCACGCGCCGTCGAGCAGGCTGTATTCCGTATGCAGATGCAGATGCACAAACATTTGCGTGCCCTCCTTTTACCCGAGTATTTCTTCCCTTGCCTTTTTGCTGAACGTATCCAAAAGCGTTTCATAGGACTTGTCCAGCATATCCCGTACTATCTCATCCGGTACTTCGCCCTCAAGATAAAGGGAGTTCCAGTGCTCCTTATTCATGTAATAGCCGGGTACGATGTCTTCGTATTTCTGCTGGAGCAGGCTGCCGAACGCCGGCTCCAGCTTCATGGTCAAAATGGGTTTTCCGTATTTATCACCGCCCTGCATCGCAAACATCTTTCCCTGAATCATATAGCGCGTTGCCTGCCATTCCGGCTTATAATCCTTTTCCACGCCTTTCATTGCAAGAAGGTAAGAATCGAACCACTCGTATTTCATAATGGCACCTCCAAATTACTGATAGAACAGAACTGCCCCGCCTCTCAAAAATCTTCGGCTAATTCCACAATCCTCTGTAGGCGGTGGTTTACGCCGGAACGGCTCAACGGCTCCGACAGAGCTTCGCCCAGCTCCCGAAGCGACATCTCCGGGTTGCGATAGCGCAGCATAGCAAGCTCCTGCAGCTCCTCCGGCAGCGCGGAAATTCCTGCGCCACCCATCACCCTTTCAATCGCGATCATCTGTGTGGCAGCCGCCTGCGCAGTTTTATCGATATTGGCAGTTTCAAAATTTGTTTTCCGGTTTACATTGTTGCGAACTTCCTTGAGCATTTTGGCCTGCATCAGTTCCATTGCCGCGTTCCCCGCGCCCATATAGGTAAGGAAATCGGCAACCCGCTCGCTGCCCTTGATGTAGACCACAAATGAACCCTTACGGTTCGTGAGCCCAGGTTGAAGATCAAGCTCATATGCCGCCCGGATGGTCGCGGACAAGTCCTTTGCCAGATTCATAAACGGCACCACAAATTCAAGGTGATAATCCTTCTGCGGGTCGCTGATTGTTCCGCAGGATAAAAAAGCGCCGCGCAGAAACGCGCTGCCGCAGCACTCGTTTTCCAGATTAGCGTGGTTAATCCGCAAGCTGATTTCTTCCCCTGTATGACCGAAGTACCCAAGAATTGATTTACGCTGATCTTCGCCCGCAACCCGCATGGCATATACGTTCCTCCGGTCTTTTCGACGGGAAACGGCAGTGGAGATATCGACGATTGCTCCGGTGGTTTCAGCCGCCAGCTGTGCCGCCAGATGAACCAGAGCGTTGTTTTCTGTTTTCAGAGATATATTAAGCAAATGAAAGCTCTTCCCGAATAAAAGCAGGCCGTAGCACTCCGCTTTTTGACAGCAGGAGTTCTGCGGCACAGCCTTGCAAAGTTCCTTTTTCAGCTCGGACGCAAATGACATGGGTTTCGCCCCCTAACGCTTATTGCTTGCGGATATCACGATGATTTACGCTCGTCCGCATATTTCGCTCCGTCAGATGATTGTAGAGCAGCTGAGCAAGCGTGACCGAACGGTGGTGCCCCCCCGTACAGCCAACTGCAATGACGAGCTGGCTTTTCCCCTCGTTGCAGTAGAGCGGGATCATATAATCGATCATGTCCAGAAATCGGGTGACAAAGCCCTTGGTCTGATCCCATTTCATTACATAATCCCGCACCGGCTGATCAAGTCCGGTAAGGTTTTTTAGCTCCTCCACATAATAGGGATTCGGCAGGCAGCGAACATCAAAAACCAAATCAGCCTCGTTGGGCAGACCGTATTTGAACCCGAAGGATACGCAGTGAATCATCAGCGCGTCGGAGGAATCCCCAAGAAACAGGTTAGACATACGTTCTTTGAGCTGCGCGGGAGACAACGAAGTGGTGTCGATAATAAAATCTGCCTTTTCCCGAATGGGCTTTAACGCGTCCCGTTCCAGCTGAACCGCCTGTTCCAGCGAACCAAGGCAGTTTTCCGCCAGAGGGTGCTTTCTTCTGGTCTCCTTAAAGCGGTTGATGAGCACATAATCGTTTGCGTCCAGAAACAGCAGTTTAAATTCCTTGTTATCCTGCTTTAACTCATCCAGAGTTTGGAACAGGCTCGAAAACATATTTCCACCGCGCATATCCGTAACAACCGCCACACGGGAAAGTGCTCCCTTTGCCTGCTGCGAAAGCTCGTAAAAGGTCTCGATCAGCTTGGGCGGTATATTATCCGCACAGTAAAAGCCGATATCCTCCAGGGCATCTACCGCACGGGATTTTCCGGCACCCGACAGCCCGGTCACAATCAAGAATTCCATATTCCCTCCAAAATCATTCAAACGTCTTCACTTCACATTCAAGCGTAACCCCTGTCCGCTCAAAAACAGTTTTTTTGATATATTCAATTAATTCCAGTACATCCTTGCAGGTCGCTCCACCCGCGTTCACGATAAATCCCGCATGCTTTTCGCTCACCATTGCCCCGCCGACCCGTGCGCCTTTTAAACCGCATTCTTCTATGAGGGTGCCTGCAAAATGACCTTCGGGACGTTTGAACACGCTCCCGGCACTTGGCAAATCCAGAGGCTGCTTCGATTTTCTGCGCTGAAACAGCTCATCCATCGCGCGCCCAACCTGATCTTTTCTCCCCTTTTCCAATTGAAGGGTCAAAAAAAGAATGGTATCGCCGGTTTCTGAATATACGCTGTGGCGGTAGCCGAGCTTCAGCTCGTCGTCCTTACATCCGCCAATTTCACCCTTTTGACAGATATGGGTGCAGCCGGTCAGGACATTTTTCATCTCCCCGCCGTAAGCGCCCGCGTTCATAAATGCCGCGCCGCCTGCCGCACCGGGAATCCCCCAGGCAAATTCAATGCCGGTAAGGGAATTTTCCTTCGCAAAATTGCACAGGGAAGCAAGCGTTGCTCCTGCGCCACATTCAATCACAGTATTCTCCGTCAGCCTGATTTCGCTGAATTCTCCGGCAAGCGTTACGACCGCTCCTCGAATTCCGCTGTCGCCGACAAGCATATTCGAACCGTTCCCAACCACCAGAACGGGAATACTCCGTTCATACGCAGCTTGGTACAATTGCTGTATCGCGCTTTGCGTGAATACTTTAATAAACAAATCCGCCGGTCCGCCGATTTTAAATGTGGTGTGACGGCTCATAGGCTCATCCCGGTAGACCACACACCCACACCGCTCGGCAATTTGCGCTAACTGATCAATTTGTTCCATGAAAGCCTCCGGTTAATCTGTACTTAATAACGGATCGTTGAACACCTGAGAATATTGCTTTAAATAAGCCTTGAAACGGTCCAGCCGGGCATTGACAACCAGTTCTTCCGGAAACCCAATTTCCTCCATCAGCTTTAACGTATTGGAAAAGCAGCCCACCTGTGTTGAAAAATGAGAATCAGAATTTATGATTACCGGAGCGGCATGTTTTTTGCATACTTCCATAATCATTTTGCAATTCGCGATCGATTTCCTGCGGCTTAGAAACGTGCCCTCATTAAACTCAACCAGCTTGCCGTTACGGGCAAATTCCGGAATAACGGCTTCAAAATCATAGGGATATTCCGCCGTTCCGCTGTGACCGATTACGTTTACCCTTGGATTTTTCGCGACCTGCAGCCACAGGTTTGTGGTTTCCTCCACCGTAGGCTTTTTTGGGGGCATACACGGCTGGTGGATGGAAGCGACTATCCAGTCAAGATGGTCATCGTCATCCAGATCGAGGTTCCCATCAAAATCGATCACATTGGCTTCTTCCCCACGAAGAACCAGAACGCCCTCCAGAATATGGGGCACTACCCGCAGGTTATGAAAATACCACTTTCCGGGGGCTCCCGGCAAATTACACCCGTGGTCTGTAATCGCCACCGCGTACAGCCCTTTTTCGGCGGCAGCGTGCACCATTTCCTGCAATGAGCTGTATGCGTGAGTTGACGCGGTCGTATGCATGTGTGTATCTGCGATGATATTCATTTTAAACTCCCTTTTGATTGGCAATGCGTTTTATAGGTCAAGCTCCAGCTTCTTTTCCTGTTCCTGCATGGTAGAAATATCCATTCCAAGGCTTTGCAGCAGCTCCTGCGCCGCGTTATAACCCATCTTTTTCTGGCGGTTATTCATGGCGGCAACCTCAATAATAATCGCGAGGTTTCTGCCGGGCTTCACCGGTATGGTCAGAACCGGAACCCTAATTCCAAGGATTTCCGTATACTCGCTGTCGATCCCCATACGGTCGTAAACTTTTTTGTTATCCCATATTTCCAGGTTAATTACCAGGTCAATTTTTTCGGTCAGCTTTACCGCGCCCATACCAAATATTCTGCGCGCATTAATAATGCCTATGCCGCGCAGCTCAATAAAATGCCTGATGTTGGACGGCGCCTGTCCGACCAGAGATTTTGCGGAAACACGGCGAATTTCTACCGCGTCATCCGCAATCAGGCGGTGACCGCGCTTAATCAGCTCGATTGCCGTTTCACTTTTACCGACACCGCTGTCGCCCACCAAAAGAACGCCTTCACCGTATACCTCCACCAAAACGCCGTGGCGCGTAATTCTGGGAGCCAGCTCCACATTCATGAAAGAAACCAGCGCTGCCACAAGGCTGGATGTAGTATCCTGCGTGCCCAAAAGCGGCACTTCGTTCGCTTGAGCGGATTCCTGAAGCTCCGGCATCGGAGAAATTCCACGGGCAACAATTGCCGCCGGGGGCTTCTTTGAAAAGATTTCGCTCAACACCCGAAGACGTTCCTCATGCGAAATTGAATTGAGAAAAGCAGTTTCGGCATTACCAAAAATTATGATACGGTTTGTATCGTAATAATCATAAAACCGGTTCAGTTCCAAGCCCGGACGGTTTACATCGGTAGAGCAAATCATAATTTGATCGGGGTCTGAGGGCATATTGATTACTTCCAGCGATAATTCGCTCATTACTTTTGACAGTGGTACAGTAAAGTTTGTAGTCATAAAAAACACCCGCTCTCGATTTATTATTATAGTTTATTATATCGCAATCGGGGGTAAGTTTAAAGTGAATTCACAAATTTCTACTGTGAGATTCCGCGGGAACCCCCTTTCAAGCACCTCGCGAGAGCCTGGGGGCTTCATCTGCGGAGAAAGTCCTGCTTTACCGGGGAGCCTAAAGGCACCTCACACCCGGCACAGCCGGGTGCTTTTGGATGACAGAAAAATACCGGCGGGCGAAAAGCCCACCGGTATTTAAGGTACAAAACAGTTATCGATTATTCTCAGGCTTCTTTTTGCGCCAGTTTATGGTTCTGCCACATCACATAGAGAGGACCGGCAACGCAAACGGAGGAATAGCATCCGGTTACAACGCCAACCATCATCGGCAGCGCAAAAGTCGTTACGCTGGTTAAGCCATAAATTACACCAACGATATAGACAGTTGTAATTGCCGCAAATGTACAGCCCGCAGTATAAAGGGAACGGGTAAAGGTCTGATTGATACTGCTGTTGACCAAAACCGAATACGCTGTCTTGGGTCCCAGCAATCTGCGGTTTTCTCTGATACGGTCGTAGATAATAATCGTATCGTTCAAGGAATAACCCAAAATGGTAAGCACCACCGCGATAAAGCTGTCGTTCAAAGGAATTCGGAAGATAATAAATGTGAAATAAACCATCACAACGTCATGCAGCAAAGCGAGGATCGCCATAATACCAGCCGACATACCACCGATTTTCTGGAAACGGATTGCGATGTATATAACCAGGAGAATAAAAGCGATTAAAACGGCAGCAAGACATTTAAAGAAGAAGCTGCGACCCATTGTCGGGTTTACCGAGCTGGATTCTACAACCTGAAAATCCGCGTTCGGATATTTTGCCGTAAGGGATTTTGCAATTGTCTGCTGGGTATCAAGGGAAAGGGAGTCGGTTCCGGCAAAGGAAATGGACACATTATTCTTAGTAGCGGAGCCATCCGCAGATTTTACATTTTCCAGAATACGAACAGTCGCTTCTTTTTTCGCGGTATCCTGAACAATGTTTTCCACTTCACTCTGCTGAATCGTCCCGGTATAAGAATACTTAATTACAGCACCGCCGGTAAACTGAATGTCCATTTGTGTTCCAAATGCAATGTTGAAAATCAGACCAATTGCCATAATGGCGATTGAAATTCCGAAGAAAATCTTTCTGTTTTCATAAAAGTGAATGTTAAAGGTTTTCATTCTTTGGCACCTCCATATAACCATTTGCTGCGCGCAAATTTAAACCCGGAAATAGACTTGGTCATTAATCGGGTTGCAGTTACACCGAACAGGAAGTTGCCAACAATACCGATCAGCAAGGTGTAACCGAAAGAGTAGATAGAGCCGGTTGTGGAAGCACCAAATATCATGGAAAGAATGTTGGTAGGACCAAACACGCCCATCAAAATCAAAGCGACAATAATAACGGTGATGTTACCGTCGAAAATCGCCCAGAAGCTGTTATCGTCACCCTTTTGAATTGCACCGTCGAGGGTTTTGCCCGCCCACAGCTCTTCCTTAATTCTGGAAGCCGTAATGATGTTCGCGTCAACGCCCATACCGATGGAAAGAATGATACCGGCGAATCCGGGTAATGTCAGCGTAAAGCTGTTTACAAACGGCAGGTAACCGGAAACAGCCGCAAATGACAATCCCACCTGCCCAAGCAGAGCAATAATCGCTACAAAGCCCGGCACCCTGAATACAAAGAGCATAAAGAGGCAGACCAGAATGAAAGCGATTCCACTCGCCAGCAGCATGGCGGACCACGAGGAGGAGCCAAGCAGCGGGCTGATGGTACTGAAGTTGGAGGTTGTCAGCTTGAACGGCAGTGCACCGGCATTAATTTTGTTTGCCAACGCAGAGGCCTCTGCCGCAGTAAAAGAACCCTGAATGGAGCACTTTCCGTCTGGGATAACCGCGTTAACCTGAGGAGCGGAAATTCTCACGTCGTCCATCCAGATGGAAATGATCTGATTCTGAAGTTTTTCGGTCGCTTCCGCAAATTTCTGCGTACCGCTGTCATTCAGTTCAAGGGCAACCTCATAGCTTGCCTTTCCTGTTGTCTGATCCTGCACCATTGCTGATTTAGCCAATTTGATATCGGCGCCCTTCAGAATGATATTGGTTTCGGTAACACCCTTCGGCGTTTTGTAAACAGGTTGTCCATCGGAGCCGGTGGTTGTGGTTGCGTACTCTCCGCCCTCACGGAAGGTAAGTTCAGCCGTTGCCGAAAGCTCCTGAATCGCGCTTTCCGGGTCGAAATTCGTTTCCCCATTTTTCCACGGGAACCGAACAATGATACGGTCATTGTTATAATCGGTATACAATTCATAGTCGGTGATGTGGTTTGCGATCATACGTACCTCGATAATCGCTTTTGCCGAATCGATTTGTTCCTTGGTTGCTTTTGTCGATGTCGCAGGGCTGAACGTAGCCTCAACACCGCCGTTGATGTCAATTCCCTTTCTTATGTCGCCGATACCCTTTATGTAGGTGATCGCATTGTCTCCATTTTGACCCTTAACGCCGGCTATTGCCGTGACGGAAAAAACCAGTATGAAGACCAAGACAATAAAAAACACAGGTCTTGCTACTCGCTTCATGCATATATCCTCCAATGCGTCGTTTTTCTGCAAATCCTCGCAGACGTAACAGAATTAATTATATTGTTATTATCAGAAAAAGTCAATCAATTTGGTAATTTTATCAGGAAATAATTAAGAGCATGGGTATAAAACAGGGAGAAGCTTTGCTCCCCCCTATTTTGCAGATTAAAAAAATAGATGTCCTTAAGATTCCGGACAGAAAACCCTTTTATTATGTTCTTTGCAGGTGTCTTATCCATGTTACATCCATGGTTTTTCAGCGGTATCGCTCTTTATATCATTGAAGCAAAAGCTTTTCAACCGCGGCAAGCTGCACGCAGATGCAGAATAAATCCATAGCCTGTTCCAGCTCGGATACCGGCGGGAAGGTCGGTGCAACACGAATATTGCTGTCATCCGGGTCTTTGCCGTACGGATAGGTGGCACCCGCTCCGGTCAAAATAACCCCGGCCTCCTTGCAAAGCGTTACAACGCGTTTCGCACAGCCGTCCATCACATCAACACTTACAAAGTAGCCGCCGTTCGGATTTGTCCAGTACGCGACCCCTTTATCTCCAAGCTCGGTTTCCAGTTTACGGATAACTGTTTGGAACTTTGGCTCGATGATTTCGCGGTGGCGATTCATCTGTGCTTTTACACCGTCCATATCCTTAAGGAAATAGATGTGGCGGAGCTGGTTCAGCTTATCCGGACCAATGGTCTGGAAGGAATAATGCTCTCTTAAAACCGCAAGGTTGCTTTCGCTCGCGCCCATTGCGGCAACGCCGGCGCCCGGGAATGTGATCTTGCTGGTGGAGGCAAAGAAAATCGGCAGATCGACACTGTGCACCTTTCTACATTCATGCCAAAGGTTCAGCAGGGTATCCGGAGTGTCGGATAAATCATGAACACAGTAGGCGTTATCCCAGAAGATACGGAAGTCCTTTGCCGCGGGCTTCAATGCGGCGAAGCGGCGGACGGTTTCCTCCGAATAGGTGATACCGGTCGGGTTGGAATACTTCGGCACGCACCAGATTCCTTTCACGCTTGTGTCTTCCGATACCAGCTTTTCTACAACATTCATATCCGGACCGGTTGGCAGCATAGGAACCGTTACCATCTCAAAACCGAAATACTCGGTAATCGCGAAATGGCGGTCATAACCCGGCGAAGGACATAAAAACTTAATATGCCCCTGTTTCCCCCAAGGCTCACAGCCTTCAAAGCCATGAGTCATTGCACAGGATATCGCGTCAAACATCATATTGAGGCTGGAATTCCCGCCTACAATAATGTTGTGATCATCCACGCCCATTATTTCGGCAAACAGCTCTCTCAGCTCCGGCAGGCCGTCCGGCATCCCGTAGTTGCGGCAGTCGTCGCCGGTTGACGAATGCATATCAGATGTGGAATTCAAAAGATTCAGCATTTCCATAGACAGGTTAAGCTGGGCGGTGGAAGGCTTTCCGCGCGCCATATTAAGCTTTAGTCCCTGATCCTTGAATTTCCTATAGCGTTCTTCCAATTCGGCTTTTACGCCGCTCAACTCCGTAGATGACATTGACTTAAAATCCAACATGAGCATCCCCTTAATTTAATATGCAAAAACAATTACAAAACTACTATTATTTTATTATAACGTGCGTAAAATTGCAAGTCAAAAATCTCAATCCTGCATTTTTTCTGTATTCGCTTATTTCTTAAGGTTTTCTTTGCTCATTTCTGTCTATCTCGTCAAATGAGTTCGCTTCTTAACTTGTTATCCCCGATGCTTTGCCGCATACTAAAAGTCCCGGAGCCTGACGATTGCTCGGCTCCGGGAATCAGTTCTATTTTATGTACTGGGACAGTTCCGCGTCCATTTTTTGAATATGCTTGAGGAGCCAGTCCGTCAGAAAATAATTGGCCTGCGATACGACGGTAATGGAAGCGCCGTGTTCAGCGATTTCCTTCTTCATTTCGGTAATCTTTTTTTTGAAGAACTCGTGCATTTCCCTGTGCTCGGCCACTTTGGGGTACGAGCTGCTACGCTGCAACTTTTCCTCATCATTAAAATGCTGAATGGTATACGATTCCAGAAAATCCATTGTTCGAACAATTTCGTCCCTACCCTTACCCTGACTACAGGCGGCGAAAAGCTGATCGATCCGGTCACAGAGCTCCTTGTGTTGGCTGTCAATTGCCGGTACCCCTATTTTCAGGCTGTCTTTCCACATTGCCATTTTTCGTACTTCCTTTTCTTTTCATTTTCTTTTCATTTATAGTATTGTCAAAATTCAGCGGTTCCCGTTGTGCGCGGAAACGGCAGAACATCTCGGATATTCGCAATACCGGTCAGGTACATGACCATGCGCTCAAAGCCAAGACCGAAGCCCGCGTGCTTTGTGCCGCCGTAGCGCCGCAAATCCAGATACCACCAGTAATTTTCCTCGCTCAGACCAAAGTCCTTCATGCGACGCAGTAGGATATCCATGCGCTCCTCACGCTGGCTGCCGCCGATGATCTCACCGATACCCGGAACCAGCAGATCAACCGCCGCGACGGTCTTGCCGTCGTCATTCATGCGCATATAAAACGCTTTAATCTCTTTGGGATAATTGGTCACAAAAACCGGTTTGCCGAATACCTGCTCGGTGAGGTACTTTTCATGCTCTGTCTGAAGGTCGGTTCCCCATTCCACTTTATATTCAAACTTATCATTGTTATTCTTTAAAATTTCTACTGCTTCGGTATAGGTCACGCAGGCAAAATCAGAGTCAGCAACATTCCGGAGCCGCTCGATCAAACCGGTATCCACAAACTGATTGAAGAATTCGATGTCGTCGGGGCAGGTTTCCATGACATAGCGGATGATATATTTTATCATCGCTTCCGCCAGCTTCATATCGTCATCCAGATCGGCAAACGCGATTTCCGGCTCAATCATCCAGAACTCTGCGGCATGCCGCTGGGTATAGGATTTTTCCGCGCGGAAGGTTGGGCCGAAGGTGTAAACCTTTCCGAAAGCCATCGCCATACACTCGGCCTCCAACTGGCCGGAAACAGTGAGGGACGTGTGCTTCTGGAAAAAATCCTGCGTAAAATCTATTCCGCCCTTTTCATCGCGCGGAAGGTTGTCCAAATCCAGAGTCGTCACGTTGAACATTTCGCCCGCGCCCTCACAGTCGCTGCCGGTGATCAACGGCGTATGGGCATAGATGAATCCGTTCTCCTGAAAGAATTTGTGAATTGCATAGGCGGCTGCCGAACGCACGCGAAAGGCCGCACTGAATGTGTTGGTTCTTGGGCGCAAATGCGCGATTGTACGCAAGTATTCCAGGGAATGGCGTTTCTTTTGCAGCGGGTAATCCGGAGTGGAAGGCCCCTGCACCTCAATTTTCACGGCATGAATTTCAAAAGGTTGCTTTGCTTCCGGCGTTAAAATCAATTCTCCGGTAACCGATAGCGCGGAGCCAACATTCATCTTGGCGATTTCTGCAAAGTTATCAAGCTTATTGGACTCAAAAACGATTTGTACGCCTCTAAAGCAGCTGCCGTCGTTCAGTTCAATAAAACCCAGCGCCTTGGAATCACGAATCGTACGCACCCAGCCACAAACAATCAGGTTTTTGCCGCCCAGCCGCGCTGAATCAAAATATATCTCGGATATTTCCGTTCTTTTCAATAATATCCCTCCCGTATAGCAAGAATCTACCAATATATTATATCACTCTTCATAGCCGCGCAATACCAAAGTTCAAAAAAAATGAAATATATTGCTATTAGGGCTTGATTTTTTACAAAACATTCGATATAATATCATAGTCGCTTGAGAAACAAGCAGTAAATTGCCATTTGGAGAGGTATTCTAATGGTAAGGAGCCACATTGGAAATGTGGTGTGCCGCAAGGCATTGTGCGTTCGAGTCGCATCCTCTCCGCCAAAAAGAGCATCCGCTTTTGCGGGTGTTCTTTTTTCGTGTGAGGGTAGTAAGCCTTATAAAAACGGTCACTGACCCTGATATTAATTCATTGCAATTTTTGCTCAAGCATATTTATGAGTCACGGTTGAGATTGAGGATGATTCTTAATTCATTTGCCCGCATAGAATTTCAAATAGCTTTCAACATTTGCACCCCAATATGCGTTATCATGATCACCCTTGTTTAAATGATACTGAGAATCCACACCTTTAGACTTTAATATAGCGATCAGCCTATCACAGCCGCGTGTACAGCCATCTTGATCTCCGCAATCCAGATATACCTTTAAACCCGCAAGATTCTTATTCTGAGCTAGGCGAAGAGGGTCTCTCTCGTTTCTCAATTCTTCCGTCGGGTATACAAAGGTCATTGCGCTGCCGGGATACCCGTCCAGAAAAATGGCCGGGCTATGCCCTCCTACCTTACTGAACAAATCTGTATGAGTGAATGCCAAATACAGTGCGGACCAGCCACCCATCGACATCCCACCTAAATACCGACCTTCTTTACCGGAAATTGTGCTGTAATTCTTGTCAATATAAGGAATCAGTTCCTTGCAAAAATAATCTTCATACATCCCCGTATTGTATTTGTCGGAAGGCGAACCTGTCTCCCCCGTCACTTTTGCTGAATTGATCGCGTAGCTGTCGTCAACGCGCGGAGCAACGATAATCAGGGGATCAATCTCATTTTTTTTGATCAGATCGTCCGCCTTTTTATCCGCTTCAAGGTCCGGCATCCACGTATCTTCAGTTGCTGTGTATCCATGAATCAAATAAAGCACTGGATATTTTTTATCTTTGCTGTATCCTTCAGGCAGATAAATATTGACATTCATATTTTTGTTAAGCACGGTACTAGGAAAAGAGATTTTTGTGTATCGCTCCTGAACGGCCTGTGACTGATCCAAGGCCTGCGAGGAATCAGCGGCAGACTTAACACGACCCGGTGCGCTCAACGCCCCGGCAGTTGTTTCCGACTGGTTAAGCGCTTTGGGGGCGTCTGCGTTCTTTTGGGCACATCCGCTCATAATACAGCAAAAAACAAGAAAAAATGCAAATATACTTTTTACCCGGTATTTCATAAGTATTCTCCTACAAATAATATAATTTGGTCTGCATTTTGAGAAACAACTTTCTAACAAAGCTCAATCTTATGGAACGTTTGTATTTACGAGACAGAGAAAATCTAGCGATATTCTTCTTAACGGGAACAAGTATAACATTATTGGGAAAAAAATAATACGATTATTTTTAGTACGAAGTAAAAATCTGAAAAAAAGGAGCAACAAGCCCGTTCTCGGGTCAGTTGCTCCTTTTTTTGAACTGCTTCCGGCAGTCTTCTTTTCTTACCGCTTAATTCTCAAGCGCTTTGGCGTATAAGCCTATCTTTTTATCCATGTTTGAGATATGGGCCGTAAGCCAGCCGATTACAAGCTGGTTGGCATTAATGATAACCAATATGTTACCGCCGGATTCCGAGTAATCATTTTTCAGCTTACGCAGCTGCTCGATAAAGGCGGTGTGCGCCTGCTTCTGTGCGGCATATTCGGGATACCTGATTCGCAGCATATACTGCTCTTCATCCTGAAAATGCTTTTTGGTGTAATCATCCAGAAAATCAAGCATTTTGCCCACATATTCCTTTGCCTGATGATTCTTTCCAGCTTCAAAAAGATCATTTGCCTTTTTAAACCAGGTTTTATGCTGCTCGTCAATTACCGAGACGCCTACCGATAAGTCCGGAGTCCATTCCATATCTGTTCCCTCTCTCTATCAAAGATTCAGGCTTATTCTTCTGTAAACATGTCTTTCCCCACACCGCAGAGTGGGCAGGCCCAGTCTTCCGGCAAGTCTTCAAACTTTGTGCCCGGAGCAATTCCGTTCTCCGGGTCGCCTGCTTCAGGATCATAGACATAGCCGCATGCGCTGCAAATATATTTTTTCATAAAAAATTCTCCTTTTATTTTATAACCAGAGGGGTAGCTTATTCAAAATATCTTTTCAGTAAACCGTTGAAGCCGGAACCGTGTCTCGCTTCGTCTTTGGCCATTTCATGCACACTGTCGTGTATTGCGTCATAGTTCAGCTCTTTCGCTCGCTTTGCGATTGCAAGCTTTCCCGCGCAGGCACCGGACTCCGCCTCAGCCCGCAGCTCAAGATTTTTCTTTGTGCTTTTTGTTACAACCAGCCCGAGCATCTCCGCAAACCTTGCCGCGTGATCGGCTTCTTCGAGCGCATATTTTTTGAACGCGTCCGCAATTTCCGGGTAGCCTTCACGGTCAGCCTGACGGCTCATTGCAATGTACATACCAACCTCTGTGCATTCACCGTTAAAATTGGCGACCAGACCGTCATATACCTCTTTATCAATTCCTTCGGCAATCCCGATTTCATGTTCGCAAGCAAAAGAAAGTCCCTCCACCTTTTCTGTGAATTTCTCTTTGGGAGCCTTGCACTGCGGGCAGAAATCCGGAGCCTCTTCCCCTTCGTAAACATAACCGCAAACAGAACATACAAACTTTTTCATTTTAGATTACCTCCATATATTTTTTGTTTATTTTTAAGGATCGAGTTTTGCGTTTATTAATTAGTAATAATAATCATTACTAACTTTGGTTCTATATTATCACGGGAAATCTCATCTGTCAATAGTAATTTTATAAACAATTTCCCTATTTTGGGTTTTTTTCCTTCCAGGGATATCACAGTTTTTTATGGTTTTAAGCCAAAAGAGAATTTTGTGCATTTGGAAAGAAACGATATTCCGCGTCATATGATTGTTAACGTGAATACACTTAATCTGGAGGTTAAAAAATGAATCTGAACAGCCAGTCCTCATTTTATCCGCCACAGCCGGATAACCCCAGCGATGCAGAACGGTATTTTCTGACCAATTATGCGCTGACAAAGCTGGGATGGCCGGAGGATTTCGAGCTTATAAAACACCGGATGTCCCCCCCTCCCTCCATTACCGGCTTCGCAACCCCCGGTGAATGGAAAGGAAAGAAGGTCGGGGTGCTCGGCGGTGGCTTGGCAGGGCTGGCGTCCGCTTATGAGCTTCGCAAGCTGGGCTTTGAAATTACAATATTAGACGCACTGGAAGATCGTGTGGGCGGCAGGGTTTATACCGGCTATTTTAACCGGCAGAAAAACCTCTACGGTGAGTTCGGTCCGATGCGGATTCCGGTTATTCATGAGACGGTCTGGCATTATATAAAGCTGCTTGGTCTGCCGACTCGACCTTTTATCCAGTACAATCCGAACGGGTTCGTTTATCTTCACGACACACGCGTTCGGAACGACCCTGACGGGCAAAGCGTGATGCAATCCATTTATCCGAAATACCATTTAAGCGATTGGGAAAAGAATATGAATTGGCAGCGGCTGTTCTATGCCGGATTGGAAAGTCATTTGCTCGGTGCATCGCCGGAGGAAAGGGCGGAAATTCTGGAGGTTAAACCGCGGTACAGTGAAAAAGCCCTTTTGTGGAACAGGCATTCCAGTTTACATATGATGGAAGCTGCCGGATTGGGGCAGGAGGCAATTAATCTAATTGTCAATTTTAACGCGCTTCTAAAAGGAAATCTGTACAGCAGCTACATCGACTTTATTCAGGAAAGCTACCCGGCGGATATGTCTTACCTGTACGAAATTCCGGGAGGAATGGCAAAGCTGCCTCTGGCGTTTTATCTCTCCTTCCAGAGCAACAATCCTTACCCTGAGATCGCACCGGAGCAAATCGGCAAGGTTTGTTACAAGGCTGGCAGTTGGGTCACTGAAATCCGGCTTACCCAGAACGGGAGAAAAGTCGAGGTCGGTTACGAAGGCAAAAACAGGCGAAAAAAAGTCAGGGAAGAGTTTGATTATGTTGTCTGCGCCCTGCCATTTTCCACGCTAAGAAACGTTGCGGTCCAACCCTTGTTCAGTAATCTGAAAATGCGCGCCATCCGCGAAGTGAATTATACAACGGCACAGAAAACACTGTTCCTCTGCAAAGAAAGGTTCTGGGAACGAGAAGGAATCGTCGGGGGCTCCTCTTACACCGATCTGCCGTTAGCTTCCATCTGGTATCCTTCTGACCATGCCGCGTTTATCAACAACCAAAACAGGAGTGTTGCGGATCAAGTTACGAACCTGCCATGGAACGAACCCGGCGTTTTCATTCCTTCCTATAATTTCACTCTGGATACCATCCGTTTGACAAGCCAACCGCCGGAGAAACGGCTTGAAGATTTCATGCGGGAAACAGAGGCTGTGCATGGACTAAGCCCGGGATATCTCTCTACCGTATTAAGGGGTTGCAAAACGGTGAATTGGGATCAGGAGCCAACCTTCCGGGGCTCAATCTGTTTTTTCACCCCAGAGCAGAAGCGTATTTTCTCTTACGTCATGACGCTTCCGGAGTACGGCGACCGTGTCTTCTTCGCAGGCGAGCACATATCCGCCGTTCACCGTTGGATGCAGGGCGCGCTGCAAAGCGGCATGCAGGCCGCCAATGATTTAGCGGCTGCCTGCGGAAGAATGAATGGACATAAATAACTAATTCACTGTTTTTCAACAAAGATACAAAAAGCGGTATTGACCTTAAGAAAATATTTTATTATGATTATATTAGAGCTTGTATGCAAACTCAAGTCTGTTCCTGGTTTACATGCAAGCTCTAAGTGTAAAAGGAAGTAGGTCTTATTACGCATAATATTATATTTGACGTTGACGGTACCCTATGGGATACAACAGAGGTCGTAACAAGATCCTGGAACAAAGCAATCGCGGAAGTCGGCGGAACAAAAACAATCTTAACATCTGCCGCTTTGCAAAAGGAATTCGGAAAAACCTTGGACATAATCGCGGATGATCTATTTCCGGATGCCGATGAAAGTCAAAAAGAGATTCTGGTGCGAAGATGCTGTGCCTGTGAGCATGAAGCTCTGTTAAACGGTAGCGAAAATCTGCTGTTTCCATACGTAACCGAAACCCTCCGGAGCCTGTCTGAGAGATGCCGCTTATTTATTGTCAGTAACTGTCAATGCGGTTATATAGAATTGTTCATGAAGAAGGGCGGCGTGGAATCGTATATTACAGATATTGAATGCTACGGGAATACCGGCAGAGGAAAAGGCGAAAACATCCGACTGCTGATGGAACGGAATCATTTGAAAGAAGCCATTTATGTTGGAGATACGCAAGGGGATTACGAGGCTACTGTTTTTGCGGGAATCCCTTTTATATTTGCAAAATATGGTTTTGGAGCTCCCGAAAGGTATTCCCTCGCAATCGGTGAAATGCGAGAGCTGCTGCGGATTTTTTAGACAAGTACTGTCATTATTTACGAGCTTTTAAAGGAATTTTTTAGAAATAATTCTTTACTATATGTACAAAAAGTTTTATAATATAAAAAATAATTTATAAGGATTTGATAAGCTGATGGCTCAATTCATAAACAAAGTGAAGGTTCCGAGTGACGGATCCGTTCGGCATATCGTTGGTTTTGGGGTAGGGGACCCCGGCTACGATGTATTGGAGCTGACAACCAAGGATAAAGTGCCGTGTGTAGCCTATTACTATTTAAAGAATGGTAAAAAGCACAGTGTTTCGGTGACTAAATTCCAGAACAAATACTTTGTTGAATACGATACCTACAATGATATGGATTCTCTGATTGGCACAAATAAAAAGAGCTGTTCTTTAAACAACGTTACCAGAGAATTTTTAATGGAAACGGTCATGACATACCGCGCCTATCGCATGCTCTTTAATGAATATACCAGTTTTCGAGACGACATTAAGGACGCGCTTGACAACCTGCAGTGTGTGTACCTCGGCGCAATGGCAAAGGACAGCGAGCGTCTTACTAACCTGTTGGAGCGTTCCGGATTTCACGTAGAATCTGTTAATTTTGATATGATAAAAACAAAAGAAGGGATCTGCATCTCTTTTGACGGTCTGTGCTTTAATGCGGATGAAATTATTCCTTAACGTTAAAGTACATGCTACATTATCTATAGCAAGGACCATGCACCGTTTTGTGATGCATGGTCCTTGCTATTATTTTTCATTTTTGTTAGCTCCGTTTCGATGTCCGCTTCCTATGCTTTTTTAATTTTTAACCGGCCGTTTTTAGTATTTCAAGAATTTCATCCGGGGTTTTATTGGATTTCATAATAAATTTCTGAATTTCCTCAAGCTTTTTTTGCTGCTGCAAATCTAAAATAGTCCGCTTTTGTTCATTTAGCTCTTTGATTTTTTCATTTATTTTTGCTTTCCTTGATTCCATTTCCATGATCTGCTCTTCCAGAAATTGAATTCTCTGTTCTTCAGTTTTTTGCGTACCGCGCGGCATAATGTCAGCTCCTTTGATTTTTTATTACCTGGTTTTAAAATGATTATATTCCATTATAAAAAGCTTTATACTATCTTTCAAAATAAAATCTAATTCATTGTAAATTCGCGAGAACGCTTCTGCACAAAAAATAATTCATTTCGTACCGATATGTTTTAAGCTATTTGAATAGCCGGATTAGAATTCTATGTCTATTATGTATTTTTCCTTTTTTGCTGTTTGGTTTATAAAATTTATTGAATACTTCGCGTCATTCGCAAACAGAAGGGCATCCTCCAACTCTACTTTTAAAATGCACGTATCCTTATCCTGTTCGTCCACATGTTTATCGTAGAATTTATAGAATACTCTGCGAAGGTCTTCACGCAGCTCCTTATTTTTATCCTCAAGCGGATGACCAATATTCTTCCCTATTCCATGTGCCACAAACAAATTATGGTTGAGCGCCACATGCGGATTTTTTTCAATTTCTTTCATTTTGCTGCTTAAGGCATAGGTGGTAATATAAAAAGCCTTGTCTTTATAAAATGCATCTATTACCCGCACGTTTGCCCTTCCGTTATTTACGGTGGCAAGAGGCATGCAAACATCCTTCCCATAAAGTTGATCCAATACCTGTATCCCTTCGTCGTATAAATTCATAACCCGACTCCTTTTCAATTAAGAATAATAAACATTATATATTCTCTGGCATTATAATGTCAACAAAGCCACCGTGAAAACCCATGCGCTTCAAAAAGCTTAAAAAAACAAAACGGCTCCCGCAAGGATAACCGTCAGGCTTGCGGGAGCTTATCGATAGAAACTAGGACGGGATTGCGTATCATAATACTACCCAGAGAAGCCTCAGCAAATCTAATCCGTTTTCTCCGGTTCCTGCTCTCTTCGGACAATTGATTTATTTTGCCATTTGCCCTGCAAATAACGGATCACACTGGCAATTCCCGTAATCAGCCATGTTAACGACGTTGCGAGCCAAACGCCCCAGACACCGATGCTGCTGATTCTTGTTAACGGGCCGGACAGCCCGATTCTGCCCGCTATTTCAATCATCCCGTTGACAAAGGAATAAACAGTGTCTCCGGCGCCGTTTAACAGTGCTCTGGTAACGTAGATCATTCCCAGCGGGAAATAGCACCAGCTTGTAATTTTCAGAGCATGCGTTCCCAGCTCAATTACTTCCGCATCGTTCACGAACAGACGCATGATGTAATAGCCACAGAACTGCGCCAAAGGAAGCATACACAGAGTAAAAATCCCTACAAGCAGAATACTTTTGCGGTAGCCCTTTCGAACCCTGTTAATCTGATCCGCACCAATATTCTGACCCGTATAAGTAGAAACTGCCGTTCCAAGGGAATTGTAAGGCTGTTGAACCAGCTGCTCAATCCGACTGGTGACCGTAAACGCCGCAACCACCACAGAACCAAACGAATTTACCACACTCTGCAATACAATGCAGGAAATTGAGATGAGCGAGCTTTGTATCGCAACAGGGAATCCCAACCGGATACATCTTAGAATAATCTCACTGTTCGGGGTCAGATACTGCCTTGGTATTTTAAAATATGGATTCTTGATCAGCGCAAAAATCAGGCTGCCCAGCGCGGCGATTGCCTGAGCGATGAGAGTTGCCACCGCGGTTCCGAATACGCCCCAGCCAAACCCCAGTACAAAAAGAAAATCGAGGACGATATTCACCACAATCGATAGCGCCAGAAAAAACAGCGGCGTAGTGGAATCGCCGAGAGACCGCAGGATCGCGGAAATACAGTTGTATGCGGAAACCGCAATCAAGCCGACACATAGGGTTTTTAGGAAGAGCGCGGAGTCGTCAAGAATATTTTCCGGAGTATTTAGGAGCTTGAGAACCGGCCTAGCCAGAAAAAAGCCCGCAAGGCTCATCACGACAGCGGACGCCGACATAACATAAATCGAATTTGCGATAGAACGTTTGACATATTCTTCGTCTTTCGCTCCGAGATACTGGGATATTACAATCCCTATGCCGATCGACAGACCGCTGCATAATGAAAGAAACAAAAAAGAAACCGAGCTGGTCGCACCGACTGCCGCCAAAGCGTCGGACCCTATGTAATTCCCGACAATCATGGAGTCAACCATACTGTAAAGCTGCTGAAGCAGGTTGCCGACCAGCATCGGTAACGTAAACGCAAGCAACAGTTTTACCGGATTCCCCTTTGTCATATCCTTGATATTACTTTTCATAATTCCCCCGTCAATCATTCGACCAGATTGATTTTTATTTAACTTACCTGTATTATATATGGATAGCGTGTTTTGTCGAAATTCAGTATCAGGCAAGAATTTCTATACCATGATACTATAACGTCAATGCTTACGCTAATTATTAGCGATTATTTTACTGCTCATTTTTTGCTATTATTGTCTTCGTCCTATTTGAATTGTATGCAGGTGTATTTATTATGTTGGAAAAAGAAAATTTTCAAAACCTTGGCCTGGAAATCGGCTATCCGTTCAACGTTCTTTATAATTGTTCCCCGGAATTTTTTCCCATGCACTGGCACAATTACATCGAAATCATCCTTCCCCTTCAGGAAGGGATTCAGTATGAAATTAACGGTCGGATTTATGCTCCGCAGCCGAAGGATGTTCTGTTTATCTGGTCGGGAGAGCTGCACGCCTCGGTGTATCAGCCTCAGCCATCTCATGTTCTTATGCTACAGTTTGACTACTCTGTCATCAGCAACCGAAGCGACTTTCACGACAAGCTTTATCTGTTCCACCGTCTGCATATCGTGAAAAATTCCGAAAATCCCGAGTTGGCAGCCGCGCTTGGCGCCAAGCTGACCACGCTGAAAAAAATATTTTTCAGTTCGGAGAATTTTAGGGATGTAAAAATGTGCATTGAGCTTTATCAGTTCTTCATGCTTCTTGGCGATCATCTTTTATCCGCCCCTTTCTCCGCGCCTTCCGATATTAAACCGAGCAATAATCGGATTACTGAAAAGATGATCTCCGTCTGCTCCTACCTTTCCAGCCACTGCACGGAGAACATCTCACTGGAATCCGCCGCGGAATATGCCGGCTTCAGCAAATCCCATTTTTCTAGAATTTTTAAGGAATTCACCGCCAATTCCTACACGGATTTTATCACAAAGGAGCGGCTTCACAAGGCTGAAGAGCTGCTGACCAACTCAAATCTGTCCATTACCGACGCAGCGCTTCAGTCCGGCTTTAACAGTATCTCCACCTTTAACCGGACATTTAAGCGGTACAAGCGCTGCTCGCCCACCGAGTTTCGGGATTTATATCAAATTTCCCACGTATAAGCAGCTTTTCCGACTCAACCGGTATAATTTTATGCATTTGTTATATATTCCAAATCAGACACATAATTATATACAAGCGGAAATTGACCGCTTCAACGGAAAGGAGCCCGGCCGCGAAGCAGCGATTTTTAGGCCGACAAAAATAAATATCGTATCAAACTCTTTGGGTTAATATAGCGGAACGGTAAAAACGAACGCACTTGAACATTGCTCTTAAACCGTAACATTATAAGGTAAATTTCCTTGGAAACTGGAGGGCAAGCGGAATGAATTATGTTTCAGAAAACCTGGAGAGTATGAACTTTTGCACCTCTCTGTTCAACGGCTACCGAAAGGAAGCGGTTGATGACTTTCTTCGAAAAATTTTGGAGGATTACCGTGAAAAGGAGCGCGAAATCAACGAACTGAAAAACAGGGTCACCGTGATGACCGAGACAGTAGAGCACTATAAAACGATTGAGGAATCAATGCAGCACTGCTTAATCATTGCACAGCATACCAGCGACGAGATGGTAAAGAGTGCAGCTGAAAAAGCAAAGGATATTGTTTCGCAGGCAGACACCACCTCGAAAAAGCTGGTCAATGACGCCTACCAGCAGGCGAACAAGATCAAGTTCTCCTATGAGGATATGAAAGCAAGGATTTACTCCTTCAAGGTTAAGAACGAAGCCCTGTTAAAATCCCAACTGGAAGTGTTGGGGCAGCTAAGTGACGATCCCAATGAGTAGCTTCCTTCCCAATAATAAAACAGGTTCTGAATCCGTGATTGCATCGGGTCAGAATCTGTTTTTATTTTTTCTATTGCTTCATTCCGGGCAGTATATGCTTCAGGAAGTAGCCGTATTCCCTTTGTATTCCTTCTTCCATTTTAACCTTCGGCTTCCATCCTGTGCTTAATATTCTGGCGTTATCCAATACCCTGCGCGGGGTTCCGTCCGGCTTGGAGGAGTCAAAAAGGATATCACCCTGATAACCAACGGTATTTTTAATAATTTCTGCCAGTTCCCTGATACTGATTTCGTCACCGGAGCCAATATTGATAAAATCATTGCCGCTGTAATGATTCATCAGCTCAACGCAGGCGTCCGCCATGTCGTCGGCATACAAGAACTCCCGAAGGGGAGACCCGGTTCCCCATAGCTCTACGAAAGGCTTTCCCTCTGTTTTCGCGCGGTATATCTTAATCATCATAGCGGGAATGACGTGACTATTGTTAACATCAAATCGATCGTTTTCCCCGTAAAGACTCGCCGGCATAACGGAAATATATTGTGTCTCATACTGCTGATTATAGGACTGGCACATGACAATTCCGGATATTTTCGCCAGCGCATATGCCTCATTCGTACTTTCCAGCTCCCCGGTGAGTAGATATTCCTCTTTAATTGGCTGTGGGCAGAGCTTTGGATAAATGCATGAGCTGCCGAGCAGCATCAGCTTTTTCACCTGGTTTGCGTATGCGCTCTTAATTACATTGCATTCAATCAGCATATTTTCCATAATAAAATCGGCGGGATAGGTACTGTTTGCGTAAATCCCTCCTACCTTTGCCGCGGCAAGAAAAACATACTCCGGCTTTTCCTGTTGAAAGAACTTTTCGGTGGAAGCCTGATCAGTCAGGTCAAGCTCCTTATGTGTTCTTGTAACGATGTTTTTATAGCCAAGTTTCGTTAATTCTCTGAACAAAGCTGAGCCGACCATTCCGGTATGGCCCGCCACATAAATCCTGCTGGTTTTTTCCAAAGTAACGCCCCCCACATATCACGATAACAAAACGATTAAATATTCGCAGCTTTCCTGTCGTTTTCCACCATCATACATACCAGCTGCTCAAAAGACACCTTCGGCTCCCACTTTAATTTTTCCCGGGCTTTGGTGGAGTCGCCGAGCAGCAGATTTACTTCGCTTGGGCGAAAATATTCGCTGCTGATGGCAATCAGCTCTTTCCCTGTTTTTCGGTCAATTCCTTTTTCACCAACGCCGATTCCCGTCCATTGAAGATCGATTCCCGCGCAACGGAACGCCAGTTCGCAGAATTCCCTGACGGTATGCGTTTCTCCCGTGGATATTACATAATCATCCGGCTTGCCCTGCTGAAGAATCAGCCAGATGGCTTCCACATAATCACCCGCGAATCCCCAGTCTCTTCTGGCATCCAAATTGCCGAGAACCAGTTTATCCTGTGTGCCATTCAAAATATTAGCAATTCCTTTGGTGATTTTGCGGGTTACAAAATTTTCACCCCGGCGCGGCGATTCATGGTTAAACAGGATTCCGTTGCTCGCGAACAGATTGTAGGCTTCCCTGTAGTTTACGGTAATCCAATAGGCATACAGCTTTGCGGCCGCGTAAGGACTGCGCGGATAAAACGGAGTGTTTTCACTTTGCGGGATTTCCTTTACCTTTCCAAACAGTTCGCTGGAGGAAGCCTGATAAAATTTAATAATCGGATTCACTTCGCGTATCGCTTCCAGAATACGTAAAGTGCCCAAAGCGTCTACATCCGAAGTATATTCCGGAATATCAAAGGAAATCTTTACATCGCTCTGTGCGGCCAGATTATAAATTTCGTCCGGCTTTATCTTATAAATCAACTGATTCAGACTGCCCGTATCGCTTAAATCTCCATAGTGCAGAAACATTTTTTTGCACTCGTCCTGTCGTTCCCGGCAGAGACCGTCAATTCTTTGTGTGTTTACAGAGCTGCTCCTCCTCATGATTCCATGCACTTCATAGCCTTTATTCAGAAGAAATTCCGCAAGATAGGATCCATCCTGTCCGGTTATGCCGGTAATTAGTGCTGTCTTCATACAATACCTTCTTTTGCGTTAATTTTTACGTAAAAAATATAGTTTCACCCTCATACTTATTGTATTCTATGCCAGCATTCTATATCATGTGCAAGTGACCGGACGGCTGTTCCAGCCGGTTTTAGCCCCTGTCAGAAAGCTTTGCGACCGGAATAACATCCGGCTCTGCAAGGTTAATTTTAAAATTGGTAAAGTCACGCGTAATGATTCTGTCTGCCAGCTCCTTTGCCCAGGAAATGTATTGGTAGCAGGCATAAAAGCGTGCGCGCTCCATCTGAGCCGGAATGCTCCTGTCGAATTGCGTAATCCGCTTTACAAACGCTTCGCCGAAGCCGTAAAGAAGCATTCCTGTATCATAGGCGGGGTCGCCGATGCGGGAAGTACCAAAGCCGGCTATTGACACAACTCTGTTTGACTCCTTGCTATAAATCATATGACGCGGGGTTAAGTTCCCGTGGATAACACTGGGCGTGTAGAGGAAAAACTCCTCATCCGCGAGGGCGGACTCAAAAACCCGGCGAACGTAATTTTTTGTATAATCATCGCAGTAAGCAAATATTTTACTCTGTATCTCCCGGTATTCAGACTCCCAGTATTGCGTGCTCATTTTTTCCAGATCATCCTGATCCATCCGGCAGGCTTTTGCCTCTTTGAGAGGAATGCCATGCATTCTGCTTAAAAAAGTTCCAAGCTGCCTTGCAAGATTGACCTGTTCGTAGCCCTTTAAAAGCAGCACGTCACTGCGGCACAGTGGTTCCCCTTTCACAAAATTCATTTCCGCCACGCCCGGCTCCAGAGAATTCACTCGCGGCAGCGGGATATCCACGTAATTCCGGATCAAATCGATTGCCTTTACCGCGTTGTTTAAATACCCGGCTGACCAGTCAAATTTTGAGAATTTAAAAACTTCCTTTTCATCCACAAGCACCATATCGCTGTGTTCTCCGTTGATGAAATCGAACGCGACATGGTCCAGGCTCAGGCCCGGTACGTGGGTACTGATATATTCCAAATACTGATTTTCTTTTTGATTCACAGCAGACTGCCCTCCTTTTTCGTTACGGCGAAAGCGCGGTTAATACAACAGCTTAATATTCGATTCAGGCCAATCCTTTAGCCGCATAACGGTATTGGATAGGTTTGAGTAACCGTTGCCGATAAAGAAGTCACACTGCGCGGCAAGGTAGGTGTCCTTAATAATCTCTATTGTATCCTTCTGCATCTCCACACCTTTGCGCCTCTTATTGGGGTAATCAAGCAGGCAGGTCATAATCCGCGGTGCAAACAGTTCCTTTTTGCTGTCCGTATACATTAATAGTTCATTTTTGCCGTAAAGCTTTTTATATTGCCGAAACAACCTCTTGGAATCCGTAATCAGAAAGATATGACGCGCGTTATACCTAACAATAAAATCCCAGATTCGGGGTCTGTATAATTCGTTTAGGTCATATAGCTGGGCAACCTCGTTTACAATGGCGTTTTCACGCACATGGAGTCCAATAATCGGCCTTTCATCCCGGAAATTTGAATGGGTATTGGTATATTTCTGAATTTCCTTTTTTACCTCAGGCTTGAGCTTTAAATATTTTTCATATAGGGTGCGGTAAATCTGAACGGGGGTTTTTCCATATGACCAATGTCCGGCTTTTACCCAGGGCAGCATCGCGCTGATGGGATAATAGATGTCACTTACCACGACATCCGCATTGCTGCTCATCATTTCTTTCAGTCCGCGATTTTCCATTCTCAGTTTATCGGTATCGTCTGCCATGACGTTTTTGAATTTCCACACGGGGGGAAAGTAGCTGAACTCCGGACGAACGACATCTTCAATCGTGTAATTGGATACCGGCTCAAAGAAAGTCTCGAAGGAATTCGTGCTAATGGATGCGCTGTACATGCTTTCCATCCCCCAGTAAACCACCGGGACTCGGTTGGTCAGTTCAGCGGCAAATATTTGGCATATGGCATGATCAACATCTGCCCATACGCTATGGCCTATGGCCTTGATTAAGAGGAAGCGTTCAGTCGGCATAGGAATTTACACCTCCATAAAACTCCGGATATTCGGATTGATGCCTTTTTGTCTCTGCGATCCTTCTTTTACCATCTTTTTTCGTCCTTTTTTTCGCCAGCTTTTTCTCTTTGTTTAAATCCCTGTAAAAAAGCTGAATATGGTCTTCCGGCCAGTCCTTCAGGCGCTTCACCGTATAGGAAACGTTGGAATATCCGTTGCCGATGAAGAAATCACATTTCGCGGCGAGGTACGTATCCTTAATGATCTCGATTCCCTTCCGCCTTTTTTCCCTGTACGCCTGCAGATGTGCCGCATTGCGCGTATCTGCGAGGTCACTTCTTCTGCAGTCTGTGAACACGAGCATATCCCCGTATTTTTTCTTGAAGGTTTTAATAATATCGTCACAGTCGGTGAGAAGCAGGATTTTTTTGATTCCGTACAAACGGATATATCGGTCAATTTCCGTGTAATACCGCCTGTTCAGCCCCGCTAGGTTCTCTACCTCGCGCACCTTGTCTCCGCCCCGGATGTGTACGCTCAGCAGCGGACCGTTCCCCTTCATTTTCTCCTGGTAGAAATCTTCTATTTCTGCTTCGATATCCGGTTTCAGCTTCAGATAATTGTCAAAAAGATATCGGTAAATCTGATGAGCGGTCATTCCGTACGCCCAATGATCTTTGGGAATATAATCGATCATCGGTCGAATGAAATAATGGATGTCGCTGACGACAACACTTGCGTCGTTACTCATCATGTCTCCCAGATTACGTTGGGTCCATGCGATTTTATCCAAGTCCTCAACCATAATATTTCTTGCGTTCCAAATCTGCGGGTAAAAAGTATAACCCGGCCAGGTAAGGTCTTCGATACTGTATTCGGAAACCGGTTCAAAATACAGGTCGAAGGCGTTGGTTTGAAAGGATTGTGCATAAAGGCTGTTCGGTCCCCAGTAAATTACCGGGATTCTGTTGGTCAGCTCTGCTGCCAGCAGCTGGCCCATGACATGATCCACATCCGACCAGAATCCGCAGCCCCAGCTTTTTATCAATAAAAAACGGTCTTTCGGCATATTATTCATCTCCGTACTGATGCCTTATGATTTTTTAAATAGTTTCTTGAAGAATTGAGCTATCCTGCTGAACAGGCTGCGCTTTTCCTTCTTGGTAGTAATCATCAGGTTAATCGGGTATTTTCTTTTTCCGACCTTCCAGTAAAGAAGCTTCACGTTTGCGTCGGTCCACTCCTTCATGTTAACCACAATCTGAGAAAGACTTGAGAAGTCATTCCCGATAAAGAATTCGCATTTGGACGCAAGGTAGGTATCCTTCAAAATTTCAATTCCCTGGCGTCTTTTCACCATAGGACTCACCGGGAACACCTCATTGTCTTCCTCTGAAAACCGGCGGCATTCCGTAGAAACGATCATGGAACCATACTTCTTGCGGTATTCCTTTAAAATATCCTCGCTGTTAGTCAGCAGAAATATCTTTTTAATATTGTACTGATCGATATATTTTTTAATTTCCTTATGGTACGGCAGATTGGGCTGCAACGTTTTTTTATTCCACTGCCGCCAACCGGTTTTAATCCCCTTTTCTGTTGGTTGATCCGTCTTTTTGCGGTAACTCTTGGACACATATTTATACTGTCCATTCCCTTTATTTTTGATAAGAGCTTGTTTCTCGTCCGCCTTGCAAATATGAACGGCAAGAATCGGAGTACTATCCCGCAGCCACGAGTTGTAAAACCCGTCTATTTCCACTTTAATGTCCGGCTTAATGCGGATATATTTATTAAAAAGGTACCGATAAATCTGGCGTACGGTCATACCATAAGCCGCATGGCCCTTCTTAATAAACGGAATCAGATTATACAGATCGAAGTAGACGTCACCGACCAGCACGTTTGCCTTACAGGTTAGCATATCGCCGATATTACGGTACACCCATGTCTCTCTGGACGGGTCGTCAACCAGTAGGTTATCCTGATCCCATACGGGCGGATAGAAGGTGTACTCCGGTTTTGCCACATCAAAGATCGTATAGTTGGATACCGGCTCAAAATATAACTCAAATCCGTTTGTATGCATAAATCCGTTATGAAGACAATAGGTAGGCCAATAAACGATTGGAATGCGATCCGTTAATTCCGCAATCAAAAGCTGGTTCAGCACATGGTCCACATCGGCCCATAAAATGTAGCTCCACGCTTTGATCAGCAGAAACCTATCACTCGCCATACTCTGTAATCACCTCTGTCAAAAGATATTCATATTATCTTATGTAAAGCAGAAAATTTGGTGAGAAAATATTCGCCGCGTATTCCCAAAAACAAGACAGGCTGTTTGATTACGGTAGGGTAGCTTGGGACAAAACACGGTTACCCTCAAAAACAGGCACCTCCATTGACATGGAAATGCCTGTTTGCAGAAACGTGGTCCAATCAATTTTCAAGTAGCTTTTTATTCCATTCAATTGTACGCGCCAATCCCTCGCGAAAGGGTTTAAACGGAGGAAGGTGGAATTCCGAGCAAGCCTTGGTTACGTCCAACTCCACGATATCCGGGGAATTCTTTACCAGATTACCAGACGGAAGCGGAATGTTCTCAATTGAAAGCACACTGCCTGTTTGAGCGCAGATTTCCTCAGCGAGCTGACGGATGGTAATCCGCTCGTTTCCGCCTGTGTTGTATACAAAATCGCTTCCATAAAGAAGAACAGAAAGTAGCATGAGAGCCAAATCGGCAACATAGCAGAAGGTTCTGATTTTGCTGCCGTCATCCAGCATGGTGATTTTGCGGTTCATAAGCGCCTGGTTAATAAACTGCCCCATCACCCGTTTATCCCTGATTGTCAGACCGGGACCGTAGCTCATTGAAATTCTTGCGATTTTAACATCAACGGATTCAAAGCTCCGGTAAGCGGAGCAAAGGGTTTCCCCTGTTCGTTTGGATTCGGCATAAATAGAGCGGACGCTCAGCGGTGAACACAGCCCGGGGAAGTCCTCGCGGGTGGGAATATGGGCGAAATCAGGCTCGCCATACACTTCAGAAGAGCTGAGAAACAGAATCCTCGCGCCGTCTTCCTTTGCTTTTTTTAAAAGATTTTCTGTAACAAGAATGTTCAGCCGAATCGTCTCGGAATAATTTTTCATAAAAATTTCCGGCTGGGCGTAAGTCGCGGCATGAATGATAAAATCTGTTTTCCAGGGAAATTCCACACCCGCGCCCGCGAGGTCAATCGGGTAGAATTCATATCCGCTGTTCCGAAAAAGATCTCGCAGCTTTTCGCCCGGGCTATGCTTACTGACCGCAATCAAATGAATTCCGGCATTCTGCTGCGTGTTGGCGAAATGCAGCAAATAGATGAGATAAGTCCCGATCAGCCCGTTGGCGCCCGTTATCAGGACGGTCTTATTCTTCATGGGAGACAGGTCAATTTTCGGAAGGTACTCCAAACAGTCCTGAGCAATCATTTCATCCAAACAAACCGCCTCCTATTTCATCAGTTCAATTGCCTGCCTGCGAATGGTTTCGGCATCGGGATAGAACACTTTCTCCAAAACATCGCTGGCCGGAGTCGGGGTATCGGGGCAGCAAACGCGCATAATCGGCTTTTTCAGCAAGGAAAATGCCTTTTCACTAACCACAGCGGATATTTCTGATGCTACGGAGCCTGTTTTGCTGCCGGTATCCGCAATAATCAGCTTGCCGGTTTTCGCCAGCGACTCAAAGATAATGGCTTCATCCAGTGGTTTAATTGTTCTGGGATCAATCACTTCAGCAGAGATATGATCCTCTGCCGCCAGCTTTTCCGCCGCTTTCAGCGCTTCTACCAGCATATAGGATAACGCGACGATCGTAACATCGCTGCCGGGTTTTCTTACGACGCCCTTTCCAAACGGAATGGAATATAGCGTTTCCGGAACATCCCCCATGGTTTTGTATAACCACCGGTGTTCAACAAACAATACCGGATTGTTATCTATAACACTTGAAATCAAAAGTCCCTTTGCGTCATACGGGGTAGCCGGAACCGCGATTTTCAGCCCTGGCACGTTCATCAGCATACCCTGCACACACTGGGAGTGCTGTGCGCCGGAGCCCCAGCCGCGTGCGCTGATGGTTCGCACCACCATTGGAATGGGCACCTGCCCGCCAAACATATAGCTCCATTTGCTCGCGTGATTCACAAGCTGATCCAGAGATATAATCAGAAAATCCATACGGCTGTGAATCAAAATCGGGCGCAGCCCGGTCATAGCCGCCCCTGCCGCAATGCCGGTAAGAGCGTTTTCGGAGATGGGCGTATCGAACACTCTGTCTTTGCCGTATTTCTCCTGAAGGCCTTTTGTTGTTCCGAAAACTCCGGCGGGGTCATCCACGCCTTCCCCCAGAATGAACACCCGTGGGTCTCTTGCCAACGCCTGATCGGTTGCCTCAAAAAGTGCATCCTTGTAGGAAATGACTCTGCCGGTATCCGATTCGCCGCCGATAAAAAAGCTGCCTTGTTTTTCTACTTGTACTGTCGTCCATGGCATAATAGTTTCCCCTCTCTCCTTATTTGGAATAAACAAAATCCATGAGTTCTTCCGGCTGAGGCTTCGGGGAATTCTGCGCGTATTCAAAGGCATCCTGAATTTTCCCGGCAATCTCCTCCAGCATGGCTTTTTCTGCCTGGTCATTCCATAGACCGGTGGAAATCAAATATTCCCGGCACCATTTGATTGGGCACTTCGAAAGCCAATAGTCATACTCCTCCCTGGACCGGAACCCGTTGCCAACGTCGTCTACCGCGCCGATGTGTCCCTTCCAGCGGTAGGTATCACAGTCCAGAAAATAAGGACCGTTACCGTTGCGGCAGGCATCTACCGCTTCCTGCGCATATTTTGACACCTCAAGAACATCGTTTCCGTTAATCTTCTGGCTTGTGATGCCGTAGGAAGCAGCCCATTGCGAGAGGTCAGGATTACGGTGCCTCTGTGAATCAGCCGAGTTGATGGCGTAATGGTTATTCTCACAAATATAGATAACCGGAAGCTTTTTCAGCGCGGCAAATTGCAGGCTCTCGTGGAAGGTGCCCTCGTCCACCGCTCCGTCTCCAAAAAATGTCGCGGTTACCCTGCCGTCTTGCCGAAGCTTTGAAGCAAGCGCCGTTCCGGTGCCGAGCGGGATATCCCCGCCAACAATCGCCGAGGAGCCGAAGATTCCGACCTCCGGCGCCACGAGGTGCATGGAGCCGCCCCTGCCGTGAGAGCAGCCTGTTTTACGCAGGTAAAGCTCCGCGACCATCTTTTTCAGATCTCCGCCCTTAGCCAGATACTGCGCGTGGCTCCGATGTGTTAAGAAGAGGTAATCGTCCTTGCTCAGATGGATGCATACACCCGCCGCAATGGCCTCCTGCCCTATAGAAAGGTGGATCGGCGTTTTTATTTCATCATATTTGTATTCATCACAAATCCGGTTTTCAACCATCCGGATTAAAACCATCATTTTATAAAGCTCTATGAGCTTATCAGTTTCCATACAATCTGTTCCCTCCTGTAAACCATAATTCAATATTATTCGTTTTTCCTGCTTACGTGTAGCTCTCGTAATCACCCGATTTCAGCCGGTCCACAAGGCATTTTACCTCTTGTACCCGCTCCCGGGGGCAGATTAATACCGCGTCGTCTGTAACGGCGATGACCGTATTCTCCATACCAATGGCGGTCACCAGAGCCTTATTACCGTATATAATGGAATCCCTCGTATCGATTCCCACAAAATTCCCCTTAATCTTATTTCCCTCTGAATCCTCGCTTAGAATAACAGACAGGCTGTCGAGACTTCCGATATCGTCCCAGTCAAAAAGACCCTTTACCGCTAAAATGTCCGTGCTTTGCTCAAGCACTCCAATATCAAAGGAGATGCCGGGAATTTGGGCATAAGCATCTTTTAACAGGACGCTGTAATTCTTCTCCTCCGCTCCGCTAACCGCTTCTGAGAGCATTTTGTAATGTTCCGGAAGAAACTGTTGAATATGCTTTGCAAAGGCTTCCAGATTTCCCGCCACAATACCGCTGTTCCACCAGTAGCATCCTTCGGCTAGAAACTGTACTGCTTTTTCCAAATCAGGCTTTTCCGTAAATTTTTGCACCGGACAAACTTCGCTTTGCAGCTGGGCATCCACTTTAATATACCCGTACCCGGTAGCCGGATAAGTCGGCGCGATTCCTATGATGACAAGTCCTTTCGTATTTTCCGCCGTTTGGAACGCCTGCCGTATCGCAGCCCGGTATTCGGATTCATCCTTGATATATCCGTCTGCCGGAAAGAAACAGACGGTTCCGGTCTTTAACTTTTCATATAACAATAACGCCGCATAGGCAATACACGCGGCCGTGTTTTTCCGAAGAGGTTCAACAATAATATTGGAAGCAGGGATTTGATTCTCCAGCGTTGTTTGTGTTATTTCCGCAAGCTCCTGATTCGTTATCACAAAGCAGTTTTTTAAGGGTACTACCTGACTGATCCGTTCCAACGTATGGATCAGCATGCATTTATCGCCGTCAGCGCAGATAAACTGTTTCGGCTTCTTTTCCCGTGAAATAGGCCATAGTCTGGAGCCCGTTCCACCCGCCATAATAACAGCATATTTTTCCAAATTCGTCACCCTGATTAAATCAGATTTGCATGTATCACTCATTGTTTTGATAAATACACCCTGATGCAATCTATGCAGATACAATCCATTTTGTTCGATACGCGGACGGGTAGTTACAGCTGTCGGAAAATGTCGTATTGAAAAGAGGAAATTTTTGCCGTATAATCATATGAGTTTTGTATTATGATTGAAGAGGGTGCTGTTTTGAAGAAAGACACTGCGACTGGAAGAAAAACACGGGATATGAATGTGGAGCTTCTGCGGATTATTTTAATGCTGATGGTTGTTACACTGCATTATTTAAGCCACGGGGGAATTCTGGACGCAACTCCCCTGGGCGGCAGCCATGACATATTTATATGGGGATTGGAAACGCTCAGCTTTATTGGGGTGGACGGCTTTGTCATTATCAGCGGTTATTATATGTCGGATTCAGATTTTAAATTAAAAAAGCTTTTTTCACTGGTGCTTCAAATCGTATTCACTTCAATTGTCATTTATCTACTCTTCGCGGTACTCGGGCTTGCACCCTTTACCCGCTACGATACGTTCGGTGCTTTTTTTCCGATTATCACCGGAAAATACTGGTTCGTTACCAGCTACGTGTGCCTATACTGCCTGACCCCATTTTTAAACGCGGTGGTTCGCAACGTGACAAAACGGCAGCTCCAGGCTCTGGTAATCCTGCTAAGCCTGATGTTCTGCTCCTGGCGTGCGTTCTTCTCTCCGCTGACCATGATGAATACAGACGGGGGCTATAACGTCGTGTGGCTTGTCTGCCTTTACTTTTTTGCGGCATACCTCCGGCTTTACTGGGATTTTAAAATCAACAAATGGATTTATCTTGCGGTCTATTTCCTCTGCTGCGGCTTTGTGCTGTGGAATAAATGCCAGGGGAACGATGATTTTCTTGCTTACATTTCTGTTCCGATAACCACTGCGGCAATCGCGCTGTTCCTGTTCTTCCGGGAAGTAAAAATCAACAGCTCTGTGTGGAGCCGCATCATCGGTTTTATTTCGCCATTAACGTTCGGCGTTTATCTGATCAGCGAGAACATCTGGCTCCGCAGCATACTTTATACAAAAATACTGCAAACACAGCTGTTTATCGGTACCCCACAGATCGTTTACGCAATCCCAATGTCCATTCTGGCCATTTTTTTCGGCTGTATCCTGATTGATTTTGTTCGGAGCATCCTGTTTCGGCCGTTGCTCAGCAGCATGCTGTTTCAGGATATTTGCGGTAAAATAGAGGACAAAATGGCCGCCTAACCGGTTAGCTCTCTCCCGCAACAACAAAGCCTTTATGCGTTGCATAAGGGCTTTGTTGTTAATAAACCAATCAGTTTTCTTCCTCTTGTTCTTCTTTAGCCCGTTAAACCGGCAAAGGTAAGGCACAAAAGCACGCAGTTCAGCGTAATAATGACGGCTGCAATGATACCGCCTAAAAGTTGCACCCACTTTTTATTCCGGAAAATTCCCATTAAGTCCTCACGGCTTGAGATTGCCAGCATCTGTATAATCGGTATCGGAAGAATAAAGCTCAATACAACCTGACTGATAACAAGGGCGGTCATCGGATTGATCCCCAGAGCAATAATGATCAACGCGGGCAGCATTGTAATAATTCTTCTCAGATTGACCGGAATACTGAGGTTTACAAAGCCCTTCATAATCGTCTGACCCGCCATGGTTCCCACCGCGGAGGAGGATAATCCGGAAGCAAGCAGGGCAATTCCAAATGCGCCGCTGGAAAGCGAACCAAGCAGCGGTTCCAAAGATTTATGAGCCTGCTGCATGGTATCCACCTGTAACCCGTTGGCAAAAAATACAGCCGCGGACACCACAAGCATTGCCGCGTTGACAAAGAACGCAATGTTCATCGCAATGGCAATGTCAATTTTCTCCATTTTCAGGTGATGCTTCTTTCCTTCTGGGGTCGTATCTGTGCACCTGCACTGAACCAGCTGAGAATGGAGATAAATGACATGAGGCATGACAGTCGCACCGAGCATTCCCACCGCAATCATAACGGCTTCCCCGTTCGGCAGGCTTGGTATCAGGGTGTGCACCCCTACCTGCGCCCAATCCGGCTTAGCGAGAAAAATCTCAACCAGATAGGCTACGCTGATGATACCCACCAGCACTGAAATAATAATTTCGATTGCCTTCTGACCGTATTTTTCCATATAGCAGATCAAAAAGGTAATCACCCCGGTGATCAAACCTGCGTAAATCATCGGAATGTTAAAAAGGAGATTCAAGCCAAGCGTTCCGCCAAGAAATTCCGCAAGATCGGTCGCCATCGCGCCAAGCTCCGCCATAATCCAGAAAAACCAGTTAACCGGTTTTGAGAACACCTTTGCGCACATCTCCGGCAAATTGTGACCTGTGGCGATTCCCAGTTTAGCGGACATAGTTTGAAGAAAAATCGCCATTAAATTGCTGAAAAGAATGACCCAGAGCAGGTTATAGTTAAACTTGGAGCCCCCGCTGATGTTCGTCGCGAAATTACCGGGATCAATGTAAGCAACACTTACGACAAATGCAGGCCCCAAGTATTTGGTTAGCTGCAAAAGCCGGCTTTTTCTGTATGGAATATAGGGTCTGTATATGGCTGTACTGCCGGAATTCAGCCCGACTAACCCTGCGCTGACAGCACTTTCTTCCGTTTGCATAGGGATGATCACCTTTCATAAATATATAAATATAAAATATGCCGGCAAAGTCTAACTGAAAATATTCAGGAATTTATCGGTATCCTGATGTTAGCCGAGCCCAACATTCTTTTATTAATACAAATTATGATGAATTCTTAAAAAGTGTTCCCATATGGAATGAATCTGCAAAAGCAGGAATATATTTATTTATTAACATAGGGCAGGTGTGATATGGAAGAAAAAGATTTTTATACTTTCAGCGGATATATGAAAAAAGATGAGAACCTTCTTACGGCATCAATGGAAGACTACCTTGAAATGATTTACCGGCTGTCGCTGAACACCGGCTTCACGCGTATTCATTCGCTTGCCCAGGCACTCAACATTCAGCCCTCCTCCGCGACCAAAATGGTTCAGCACCTTTCGCACATGGGTCTGATCAAGTATGAACGCTATGGGTATATCATGCTGGAGGAAAGCGGAAAGGTCGAGGGCGCACGGCTGTTAAACCGCCACATGATTATTGAGGATTTCATCCGGATAATCGGTGTGAATCAAAAAAGAGTGCTCGAAGAAACAGAAAAAGCGGAGCATATGTTTTGCGTGGAAACCATCCAGTGCTTTCAGCATTTTGTGGAATTCATGGTAAGCCACCCTGAATTTAAGGAAAGCTACGTGCAGTATCTGAAAAAGATGAAAGCTTTATCTGAAGCTGCCGCAGAATAAAGCGCCCGGATGATACGGTTTGCTCCATATCACTCCGGGCGCTCATCTTTTGAGACGGCTGCCGCCGTTTAAGCGCGATCTTTGCGGTCTGCTTTCCCAAAATCAGGAGAATGTGCCGGGTTTAAAACCGGCTCAACCACATATGGTTCTTCCCATTTTCTATCGTCAGAACGGCGCACGGTTCTATCCGGCCGGTCGGAAAACTTATTCATCGGGATATCAATATAACTAAACATAATCAATTCTCCTTTTCTATAATTACGCATTCACTGTGTTTCTCATGTGGCATACGATACCACCGAATCCCGCAAAGGTAAATAGCTATTTGTGATTTCCTTTTTATTATTAGATTTGCAATACGCTAACTTTATCTTTATAGGAAAAAAAGGGGTTTACTTAATTATATTAATTCTCATTTCACCTCACTCTATTATATGTGTTTTAATTCAGTTAATTAATCTATATATCGGCCAACATTTGCTTAATTTAATAAAGTTTTGATTTTTTATTAATTTAACCGTTATTTCCCCGTGTTCCCAGTATAGCCGGGAGTTTTTGGATGACAAAAAAGCCTGCCGCAAAACTGCAGCAGGCCGTACCTAACATAAGTGAAATGGAATTAAGAAAGCTTTACTTCCTGTTTTTTGCCGTCGCCGCGTGCCGTGGCTCCCCTTTGAACGGTAATCTTGACCGTGGCATAGCCAAGCTTCTTTTTATCCTTGTCATACACCGTAAAAGTGACATTAACCGTGCCGGGCTTTAGCGCCGTTATTTTATATTCGCCTGCGTTGCTTACCATCTTGATAATGTTGCTCTTGGACATCGATGCTTTTAGGTTTAACCCGGTTCCGATTACCTTGGTGCCAATGGTATAGGTTCCGTTCGGCGGAAGAATATAATTTTTGGTATCAACAATAAGCTTGCCCATGCCGGTGGACTTAAACGGAATTTTCGCTTTGTTTGCGTAGCTCTGAATTGCGGAGTTCGTATAACCGTTAATCGTCAGCTTTCCGCAGCAGCTGAAAATATCAGCGCCAAAGGTGCCAATGCTGCTCTGAAAAGTTGCGCTGCTCAAATCAGAGCAACCGTCAAACGCATTTTTTCCGATGGAAATCAGTGTGCTCGGAAGCGTAATCTTGCTTAGGCTAGAGCAATTGTAGAAGGAGCCAATACCAATGGATTTTAGGTTATTGGAGATTGTAATATCCTTCAGGCTGGTGCACTCGTTAAACGCGTAATTGCCAATCGAGGTTACGCTGTCAGGAATCGTCAGCTTTTTAATACTCTCACAGCTTGAAAACGCATAACGTCCGATTGAGGTTACACTTTTGGGAATAAGAACATTTTCCACACCATAGCATTCGTTGAACGCATAATCGCCAATGGAATTTACTGTGTCTGGAATCCGAACACTGGCGGCCGTTCCGTTGTAATCCATTAAAACGCCGTTTACTACGATAAAATCATTGGCGGCTGCTTTCGCGGGCACACTGCCCAGCTGAACAACGCCGAAAACAACAGAGAGTGAAAGCACGGCGGACAGTGCTTTTCGTATCATTTTTTTCATAAAGCAATCCTCCTGATGATAATTTGTTCCCAAAATATTAGAAAAATCGGGTATTTTCATGCTATATGAATAAATCATACCTTAAAAAAATATAATTTTCAACAAAATTTTTACCAAAATTTATTTATTTTCTTTGGTAACAGGAGTTTTGTTCCTATCGATGCAAAAGAACTATTTTACAGGGATTGCAATTCTGGTCAAAAGCTCACAGGTCAATCGGTTCTGCTCATTGAGATAGTGATGATAAACTATTCCCTGCTGCTCATAGCCATGTTCAGCAATCCATCGGAATATTTGAGACATCAGGCAATCTGTTTCTTCATATGCGCCCAAAAAAATGCCAGACACCGTATTTTGCGCAGAAATCGTATGACACAGGATGTCTGCATCTCCCCTCTCCACATTGGCAATGGGAAATCCCATTTCTACATCAAGATGCTCCATATCGGTATTATGGTAACAAACAAACGGGGCCCCGGAAAACAGAATTCCGTTCCGCTGTGCATAGTCAATAATCTTTGCATATACCTTCCCCGCGGTTTCAGAATACTCGATAAAAGGGATGACAGTGCGGATCGACAGGACATGCTTTTCAGGTTCTTGTAAAAGATTAATTGCAGAAACAATCGGCATTGGGGTTCCTCCTGTTATTTTCTTTTAAGTTGCATGCGGATTGCAAGGCATTGTTTTACATCTTCCAGTATCTCTTTATTGGTAACGTGAATCATGAGCCACTTCTGCCCCATTCCGGCTTTCGTATTCCGATATAAGCACTGCAAATATTCCGTAAGCAGGGGGAGCGCTAATTCTAGCTGCGTTTTCTCCCGTTCCCCGACTACCACAAGGACTGTAAAGCTTCCTTTCGACGGGTAGAGCGTACACAGGGAGCGGCTTGATTTTCTAAATTTAACATTCCACCCTTTCTGCATAGAGCACCGGCTGAACTCCAAGATAGGTTCTGCGCGGCACTGTACCTCAACGTATTCGCAAAGCTGCTCCCACAATGGATTATTCACATAATTCTGGAGCAACGCAAGAGTAGGAACCTGTGTTTGGTCTGTTTTATCAAAGAATTCAATCATAGGGGCCTGCGCTTGGTGGCAGATTGGCAGCCACAGTTCCATAAAAGCTTCTTGGGAACTCGACTCAAAATAGACCTCTGCCGCAAAAGCCCCGCATGCAAGGCTTTGCTTTTTCATCCAGTTACCCATGAACGCAGAGGCTTTAAAAACAGCGGAGTCAATCAACTCGGCAAAATTCTCCGCTTCGTAACGGCAAACGGCATATTCCCCTTCTGGGAGCGTAAACGCCGAACGCCCCGTCGCCTCACTGATTTCAGAGACTTCAGCACCAGCCATATAGACACAGCCTTCGCCTGCGTTCTCCTCTTCAAACAAGATACCGAGTTCGCTGCCTCCCGGCAGTAAATTTGGGATATTATCCTTTTTTAGATGAAATTCATTCCAGATTGCACCGGTAGCCGAAATTCCGGTTGTTCTTTTGCCAAAAAGCTCTCTGATCGGCACCTTGCCCGCAACGCCGGTAAAGCACCGGGGTCTTTCCAAATACCTTCGGTTCACTTGCAGCACCATCCCCTCCGTAATCAGAGGAACATTTTCATCCAGTTCGATATAACGGAGATGCAAATCCGGCTTTATAACCCGATTAAGAATGACCGGATTGCGGCGGTACGCTTGCGGAGTAATCCGGTAAGCAGCTTTGAACGCGCGAGTAAAAGTCGCGTGATCCAAAAAACCGCAGTCAAGTGCGATTTCGGTAATGGTTTTCCCTTTGCTTTTCAAAGCTTCCGAAGCCTTTGCCAGTCTTCGCAGCTTAATGTATTCATTTACCGGTCTTCCCACCAGCCGGTGAAACAGCCGCTGAAAGTAATAGAGCGACAGCGCCGAAATATCAGCTAGCGTTTCCGTCCTGATCTCTTCAGAGAGATGCACCTCGATATAATCCAGCGCATTCTGTATTGCTTTCCATGCATGCATATTATCACCTCATGGCTGCATTATAGCATAGATCAGCACATAACGCTTGTCCTGCAGTGCCCTTTTTGAACTGCTTAGCCGTGGCGTAGCAATCGCGGTCTTGTTTTCTTTTATTTTCTTTCTTTAAGATAGCTCCTATTCTTTTAGTTTGGTTTAAGCTATAATATACAAAAGTATTTTTTTATTGCGAAATGATATGTGGCAGTTTTAGTGTTTTAAATTGCTAAAAATATGATATAATTCTATTAAAACTTTTGAGGGAGTGACAGAAATGCAGACTGCAAATCTTTCGATTATTATTCCCGTGCGAAATATCGAGCAGGAAGTCTCCGGAATACTGCGTTCTGTCGCCGCACAGACTATTGGCATGGAAGCGGAATTCATTGTTGTGGATATGGGCTCGGGAGACCAGACTGTTTTGGAAGCCGTTCAATTGATTAAGGAGATGAAGCTGAAGGGCTTTGTTATCCAGAACGGAGACAGCACGGTTTCCGCCGCACTGAACACCGGCATCCAGAAAGCGGGCGGGGATTACATTACTTTTATTTTTGCCCGCAGGCTTTACCGGGATTTTATCGGCGGCTATTATGAAACCGCCTCTCGCAGTTCAGCCGATTTTATTTTCGGCAGCGCAACGGAGGAGGAAGCCCACGCGGCTGACCGAAGGCTGATTAGTAAGGCGGTCAAGCAGGAAAGCGGTGTAAATTATGTAAAAAGCCTGCTCAAGGGCTTTTTGCGAATTGATATTTCCGCGATTTTTCTGCGGCGCAGGTTTCTTATTGAAAAGCAAATCCGTTTTTTTGACACTTGCAGCCACGGTTATGCCGAAGAATTTGTTTTGCGGTGTCTGCTTATGGCAGACAGTATCATGCAGTCTCCCACTATCATCAAACGGGATACTGTTTTTGAACTCAAACGTCCAAAGCAGAAACCGGTTGGAAAAAATATTTTTCAGCATACCGAAGCCATCCTCAGGGTTATGGATATCATCACGTCAAATTACTGCGAGGATACTGAGCTGATCCGGCTTTTTGAAAAAGAAAAGCTTCCACATACAATTATGAACGCAGTCGACATTCTGCTCAGAGAGGGAACCGGGTATAATATCATTCGCGGATATCTCCGCTTGGCAGGATACGATAAGCTTTTGCAGACTGGACGTTTCACCAACAAAGCACTGAAACGCCGCATTGCCATCTGGCAGGTTATTCCATGGATGTATAAAGTAAAATAGCAAACGGCTCCGGTTTTCCGGGGTCGTTTTTCGATTTGATTCCTGCCGCTCGTTTCATTTCGCAAGAACATATCGAATCGGATGAGCTTTAAAATTAAATTGATTGCACGGAACGAGTATGATATAATGAAAACACTATCTCTGACTGCCTTTCTGGAGGCTTGCAATGAAAAGATATTTTGCGATTGGAATCGGAGGGGCGCTAGGCGCGATAGCAAGATACGCCGTGCAGCTGATTCCGCTTCCATTCGCTTCTCTTTATCACCCGCTTTTGACGCTGCTGATTAATCTTACCGGCAGCTTTCTATTAGGCTTTTTGATGGTTCTGTTTATTAAATTCCTGCCGGTTAATCCGGAAATACGCGTTGGAGTAACCACAGGCTTTCTTGGCGGATACACGACGTTTTCCACCCTCTGCAAGGAAACTGTGCTGCTTGCTTTCTCCGGTCATATTCTCTTGTCCGCTGTTTATATCGGTGCTTCCGTCATTTTTGGGCTTGCGGCGGCGTGGCTTGGTATTTCAACAGCAAAACGGCTGGAGCGGAGGCGTGATTTTTGAGCTTTCAGAATATTCTGCTTCTCAGCTTCGGAGCGGCTATTGGAGCCATGGCTCGGCATCGGCTGGGGGTAATCGTGCTGAAACATAATCGGCACAATTTCCCACTGGGAACTTTGCTGATCAATACAGGCGGTGCGGCGCTGTTGGGGGTTTTCTGCGGATTCGGGCTTACCGGTTCCCCTTATGCGCTGCTGGGCGACGGTTTCTGCGGAGCATTCACTACTTTTTCCACATTCGCGGTAGAAAGTGTCCAGCTCATTCAGGGCAGAGCAAGGAGGAAAGCACTCTTTTTCGTGGTTGTCTCCGCCGCCTTTGGAATCGCCGGGTTTTTATCCGGGTACCTTTTAAATCATATTTTTGCTTAAAAGCTTAAATGATTGGAATGCCAGATTCTTAAATTTTGAATAAGGAGCTGTACCGATGATTGCTGTCATCCAAAATTTTGACAATAGAATCCTGTCTCTGATTCAACGGCGTCTGCGCTGCACCGTTTTGGATAAGCTTATGCCGATTATTACCGGGCTGGGTACTTTCGGAATTCTGTGGGGAGTTACCATGCTGGCGTTTCTGGGCTCTAACCGTTACCGCAGAATCGGGATGCTTCTTTTCTTCACCTTACTGTTCAGTTCGGTATTGACAAATCTGATTCTAAAGCTGCTGGTTGCCAGGCCGCGCCCCTGCCACATACAAATGGAAATCCCTTTGCTCATTAGCCGCCCGCTTGATTTTTCGTTTCCCTCCGGGCATACCACAACCTCCTTTGCCGCAGCAACCATCATTCTGCACGCAAATGAAGCGCTTGGGGTAATCGCCTTTGTTTTGGCCGCACTGATCTCTTTTTCCCGCCTTTATCTGTTTGTCCATTTTCCAAGCGATGTGGCGGCAGGTATCCTTTGCGGACTATTATCTTCGTACATAATTCTGTCGATTTTTTTCTATTGATATGAACGGTGCTGCTGCAAAACAGCACCGTTATTGAATAATTAAAGAATGCGCCTAAAACGGTTTTCAAAAAGCCGCTTCAAGGCGCATTTTTTGTGCCTATAGCCCATTTTCAGCACAATTCCCTCTTACACCGATGCCGCGTAAAGAAGCATTCCCAGATTATCGCGGTAAATCGTATCGAACTGGGAGATCGGAAGCGGATTTTTCCCCAGCCCGACTTCAATGGTATAACCCGGTCTGCGGTAATCCTGAATGAACCAATCCTTATACCCCGCATAAGAGGCAATTCCCGTGGTCAAGTCCAGTGTATACCCGCTGATGCGGGAAAGCTCCTCCCCGATCGTTTTTCCTTCCGGCGGCGCCATATCCATAAAGTTCCAGTAAATCACCTCGCCCTGACTGTGATAGGCCATGACCAGCCGAAAATCATGGTTTCGGGTAAAATCCGCCGTTGCCCGTGATTCCGGCTCCGATTGCGGTGACGGTCCGGAATATCTGGTTGGACCGGGACCCGTGACGCCATACTCCGCTTCCGCTTCCTTCGAGAGCTGCCACGCCGCATTATAATTATGGTTTAAATCCACGCCGTGGATATTTGCCTGCCAGACAGTTGAGAAATCCTTGCTGCCGTTATTCCAGCGGATCAGTTCCTGATAATAGGGATTCCCCTGTTGCAGCCCGTTCAATACCAGGTCTACACCATCCGGATTCACCATAGGAACAATATAGATGCTGCTCTTTTCCCATAGCTCCGCCGGATTGTAATTTCCGCCGAGGGTTCTGCCCTCCGCGTAGGCTCGCAGAAAATCTTCCGCGAATTTCATTAGCAGCGGTGAAGTAATCCATTCCAAGGCGTGATGCGCTCCGTTATAAAAGACCTGGTTCGGTCCTGTGCCGAGCCTGAGATAGGAAAGCTCCTTGCCCAGCACACTCTTTCCGATACTGCCGGTTTCCAGAAAAGGATACCGCGCTTTCAAACCCTGAATATCCCTCTGCAAAACATCGTAGGTATAATTGATGTTTGTATCTACCACACTGAAGCCGTAAGGCACAATAATCTGCTGCCCAACCGCAAGGTTATCCGCGTTTAATCCCGGATTAGCCGACACAATCAGCTGCACTGAGGTGTAATACCTTCGCGCAATTTCGTAGAAGGTATCCCCGGGTTGAATCACATACCGGTCGTAGCCGAGCAAAAACTGCTCCAAAACCCGATAAGTATTCGCTCCGATGACCCCATCCGGATCCAACCCGAAATTCCGTTGAAACTGTATGACCGCCCGCAGCGTCTGGGGGCCAAAAACGCCGGTAACACGGTCTATCGGGTAACCCATCTTTTTCAGGACACCCTGAACCTCCATCACATCGTTCCCCGACATTCCCAATCGCAATACTCTCATCGGCTCACCTCAATGTTTGTTATAATGTCTTCCCTCTACATTGTATTTTTCAATCCTTTATTTATGCGGAATTAGGCATAATTCTATAAAGAGGGATTGACAAAGTTTACTTGCTGATTTACAATGACTATAAAGTCATTGATTTTGGAGTCACTATATGAGCAAGAGAGATCTGCAAAAGGAACAGACCCACACACTTTTATTAAAAACCGCGTTCGATCAATTTGGAAAAAACGGTATTATGGCAACCCGAATGTCCGATGTTGCAAAGGCAGCCGGCGTGTCGCATGGTACGGTCTTTGCCCATTTTGAAACTCAGGAGGTTCTGATTACCTCCGTGATTGAGTATTTCGGCAGCATCATTGCGAACCGGACGCACGAACTGGCTGACAATTGTGCGGAAGTTCGCGACGTGTTGCGTGCATATTTGAAATGTATCGCTGAGTTTGAAGTGTTCTACACCAGACTGGTAATCGAAGCCAGAATACTGCCGAAAGCGTCGAGGAACACTCTTATCATGATACAATCCGCCATCTCGTTTCACCTGAGTAAGGCGGCAAGCCATGAAATGAACATGGGTAAAATAAAGCAGATGCCGCTTCCCCTACTTTTTAACACATGGACCGGGCTGGTCAACTACTACCTTTCCAACGGAGATCTTTTCTCGCCGGAAGCATCGGTAATCGAGCGTTACGGAGAGGTTCTGGTCGATCATTTTATAAATCTATTAAATAAATAAAATTAAAAAAGAGAGGACCGGGGTACCAATGCGTTCTTTATCGAGCTTGCCTAATATCGGAAGAATCACCGAAGCGCTGCTGAACGATGCAGGAATTGAGACGGCGGAAGACCTGCTGCGTCTGGGTAGCCGGGAAGCTTTTCTCCGACTGCGCCTAAAGGATGAAACGCTCTGCCTTCGTATGCTTTACGGTCTGGAAGGGGCGGTTCAGGGGATTCAGGACACACGGCTTTCTCCCGATGTTAAGGAGGAGTTAAAAGCTTTCTTTAATAGCCTATCCTAAAAATTCTAAGAAATGAGACGACGAAATGCTAAGCTATGATAATTACTTCTTTCCCGTGGATAATATATCCGAAGCCAAGGAATTTTACCAAAAAATCGGACTGGAGCTGAAGTTTGATTTTTCTGATATGGGCATGGCAGCATATCAGGTAGGAAACGAGGAGGCCGCGATTATTCTAAAAGACCGTCGGCATTTCCCCGACGCTAAGCCTACCGTGTGGTTCGTAGTTGATAGTGTGGCAGAAGAATACGCTATGTTGACAAAAAAGGGAATCCGGTTTTTATCTGAGCCATTTCAGATTCATACCGGAACGGCGGTGGAATTTGAGGACCCATTTGGAAACCGTATGGGAATTACAGATTATAAAAAGCCAGATTGAAAGGAAACATATATTATGAAAATATGTATCGCATGCGGAATGCCCATGGAAAAGCCTGCCGACTTCGCCAAGGGAGACGAAAGAAAAGATTACTGCGTCTACTGCGCAAAACCGGACGGTTCTATGAAGACTTATGAGGAAGCACTGGAGGGAATGACCAATTTTATGGTCAGTACGCAAGGCATCGACCCTCAGGCGGCACGCGCCGCCGCAAAGGACGCGATGGCGAAGCTTCCTGCCTGGAAAGAAAAATAACGCTCTCCCATCTCATTGCTCCCGATGATAAATTCATTTAAAATGCGGATACTATTTTAAACTAATTTAAAAAGGAAGCATGAAAATGGATAACAAAAAGAAAAGCACCGCAAACGGAAAAAAGCAGGAAGGGTCCTTCCATTCCAAAAAAATAAAGCATGACCCGCAGGCGGAGGGGGCCAGAGCGGTATTTGGTCTGCATGATTCAAATCCGGAAAAAGAAAAATGAGTCAAAAGTTAGTAATATTCCATGAAATAGAACAGCATTTGCTGAACGACAAAAGACCGTCCGAATACTTTAACCGTATTCCGGACGGCTCCTGGTTGCAAGAATATCCTTTTTCCATGCTTGGACGCTTGAAAACAACGGAACAGAACCCAAAATACCACCCGGAAGGAAGCGTGTGGAACCATACCATGCTGGTGGTTGACGCGGCCGCCGCAGAGAAAGAAAAAAGCAGCAATCCCAGAGTTTTTCTATGGGCGGCCCTGCTGCACGATATCGGCAAACCGGACACGACCCGTGTCCGCAAGGGGAAAATCACGTCGTATGACCATGATCGGCTGGGCGCAAAGCTGGCAGCCGATTTTTTAAGGGAATTTGATTGCGAGGAAGAATTTATCCGCGATGTATCCGCTTTGGTCCGGTGGCATATGCAGCTGCTTTTTGTAACGAAGTCCCTCGCATTCGCAAATGTGGATAAAATGCTTTCGCAGGTCAGTGTGGAGGACGTCGGTTTGCTTGGGTTGTGTGACCGTATGGGCAGACTTGGCGCCGACAGAGCAGAAGAGGAAAAGAACGTTGCTCTTTTTCTGGAAAAATGCAGAACCTATCAAGCTAACCGCCAAGCGTGACATCCTGTTCCTGATACCATTCCAGCGCCCGGTAGAACTGTTCCGGTTTAAAATCGGGCCACAACTCGTCCAGAACAAAAAAATCCGAGTAGACGGTCTGTGCCGGAAGGAACCCGCTCAGCCTGCGCCTGCCGCCCCAACGGATGACCATGTCGATTCTGGAAATCTCAGACGACGCAATCCCCGAAACCAGCTCGCCGTCTCTTTCCACCCCGCCGTTTTCGAACGCCCGATTTAAATCCCAATTCCAGCCATAATTGACTAAAAAGTTTATTTTGATCAATCCGCGCCCAAATTTTATTCCCTTTGAATAGGGCAGTAATTCACGCGGGAAAAGCGGTGATTCCGTGTTCCCGACAATTAACAGGTCTGCGTCCCGGTTTGCGAGCTGCAATACCGCGTCAACGCAGGCCTTTTGAAATTCCTTTGTCTGAGCCGCAGGACGCTTTGTGTTATCGACCGTAAAGCCGTAGAAGGTCAGCTCCCTGATTCCAAGCCCAAGACACATTTGATACAACTCAAACCCGGGACTGATTCCATAGTGATATCCGTCCTGTTTTTTCAATCCGTTGTTCAGCGCCCACCTTCTGTTTCCATCCGGTATTATGCCAACATGACGGGGCAGTCTCTTAAAGTTCGCTTTTTCCATTCTTTTCTCCAGTTTAAAATCAATCTTAATTATTGAGTTAGTTTATTATCTTTTATGAAAAATATACCAATTTTAAACTTGAATTTGTTGATTATAAATACTCTCGGAATATTGATTATATAGATTTAAAAATTTATAATGGAATAAAAGCAACTGTCTTTTACCGTTTCAAAACGAAATCACCTTAAAACAAATTAGATCGAGGTACACTATGATTACTAGAATACAACTGCTGAAAGAAATTGAGACTCTTGGAATCAAGCCGGACGATACGCTGATGATTCATTCCTCCATGAAATCCATCGGTGAGGTGGACGGCGGAGCGGACACGGTGCTGGACGCCTTTATTGAGTATATGAAGCCCGGCCTGCTGATTTTCCCCACACACACCTGGAAGCTGATTGCCAATGACAGAATCGTATTTCATCCTGAAACTGACCCTTCCTGTGTGGGGGTTTTATCTAATCTGTTCTTAAAAAGGCCGGAGGTGAAAAGATCGCTACACCCGTTTGAATCCGTGGCCGCTCTGGGAACCGGCGCCGAAGAATTTATATCTGGTGAGGAATACCGGGACACCCCATGTGCGCGGGAAGGCTGCTATGGGAAGCTTTATGACCGAAAAGCAAAGCTTCTGTTTTTGGGCTGTAGTATGAGCAAAAATACATTTCTACACGGTGTGGAGGAATGGAACCATATCGCCAACAGGCTAACCGACAAACCCCGGGACTGTAAAATCGAGCTGACTGACGGCCGCCTGCTTGACTGTCCCGTCCATTTCTGCCACAGCCCCATCGGTGATATTTCGGTAAACTACGGCAAAATGGAATTGCCGTTTCTGAAAACAGGCATCGCGGTCAAAGGAAAAATCGGTGACGCGATAAGTATTCTAGGTGATGCCGCTGCAATGGCGGATTTAACTTCCTTTCTCCTGTCAAAAAATCCGGATTTATTTCTCGACAGTAACCCAGTTCCGAGAGACTGGGTTGACAGTTGGCTGAAAAACGGAAAACCAAGGCTGAGATATTAAATACATAAATAGTGAAAGCTGTTTTAGTCAAAATGCTTTATTAATATTAAATTTTTGTAAAAATAATGCTAAATTTGCAGTTTTTTGTCTAATTGTGTTGACATGAAAATTATGATGTTGTATTATAATATTCAAACAGAATAAAGGCAAACCTATTGAAAAATAGGGGCGCAAAGCCACAGGTCTAATGCATAATGCGATGACGGCTGGGTTGCAAACCAGTAAATTATGGGTTCATGGCTTTGTTCCATGGACTCATTTTTATTTAACAGCGTATGATAGTTTTTTATAGAACTATACATATAAAATTTAAAAAAGTGAGGACAATTAAGAATGGCATCTTACAAAATTACACAGGGCATCAACACACTTAAAATCGAGCTGGAGGGTAAGTTCAACGCGGAAATAGGAGAAAAGTACCTAACAGAATTTAACGCGGTCATTAGTAAGATTCAGCCGTCCAATACGGACTTGATTTTCAAAGCCGCTGATTTTCAGGTTTTAGGTTCGGATTTACAGGAATCACTCAAACAGTGCTTTGAGCTTTACCACAAAATCGGCTTCAAGAAAATCTCAATGGATCTGGGTAGTAACGTGATTCTTTCCATGCAGGTAAAAAGACTGGCCGCTGCAGCGGGTTTGCAAAATTTCGAAATAATCTGACCTATGGCGGGAGGAATACTCCTGCCTTTATTTTATAAGAGAAGGTGGTTACATGTACAAATTAGCGATTCGAGGCATCGAGGTTTATCATGGCAGCAAAGTCGTAGATAATTCCTATTACATTGAACATTTCAAAGCAAGAGGGAAAGACGTAGAGCATTTTCTTTGTGACGTTGTGGGCAGGGATAAGCGTTACCTGATTGACAGCGACGAAGAAAACAGCATGACTATGGCGCTGGAAGCCATTAAAAAAGTATTGAAAACATCGAATCTTACCGGTAAAGACCTTGATATGATCATTTTCTCAAGCCAGCTTGCAGAATACGCGGCTCCGCCGACTTCTATCAAAATACACAACGCGATAGAAGGCAGAGACAACTGTATCTGCTATGATATGAACTCCAACTGCACCGGCATGACCATTGCTTTGGAACACGCGTCCAAGTATATGTCGGTAAGTCAGAATATCAACCGGGTGTTAATCGTAGGCTCGGACTATATCAATATGACTGTTGATCCTGAGGTCGAATACTGTTACGGGCATTACGGAGACGCAGCCTGTGCCATGATACTGGAAAAAACTGATGAAGACCGCGGTGTAATCGACGCAATCTATCAAATCAATTCAGCGGAGCATAACAACATCGTATTCCCAAGCTGCGGATTTTCAAAGCTGTTTACAGTACAGGACCGCAATGAATTAAAGCTGCGCTGGAAACCATTTGACTGCCCACAGGTTCCCCTTTATGTTGATAACATGAAAAAGCTGCTGACACGCAACAACCTAACGGTCGACGACGTAAAGATGTTCTGTTTTTCGCAGTATATCATTAAAAACGTCGAGGAATTCCGCTCCTTGCTCGGGATTGACGAAAGCAAGAGTATCTTCATTGGAAATGAATACGGATATACCGGTACAAGCAGTCCGTTCATCGCTCTTTACGAATCAATGAGAAGAGGGATGGTCAAGAAAGGTGACTATATTCTTTTCTGGACTGTCAGCGCCGGCGCGCAAAACATCTCCCTGCTGCTGAAACTATAAAAATAATTGTAAGAAGGCGATTTATAGATGCAATATACGAAACAAACATTAGGGAATATCGTTGATCAAAAATGCGCTGAATTTGCTGCCAGGGAATCTATGGTCTTCGCCTCTGACAACTCCAGATATACTTACTCTGAGTTTAAGGTTCTGTATGATTCCCTTGCAAAAGCACTCCTCCATTTGGGAATACAAAAAGGGCAGCATATTGCGATTATGTCGGTTAACTCGCCATACTGGCTGGCGATGCAGGTCGCGGTCTCTAAAATCGGAGCCGTTTTGGTCTGTTTAAACACGGCATGCTCCGCAAAAGAACTGGAGTACGAGCTGAACCACTCCGATTCCGTTGCGGTGATTCTGGCAGGCGGAAAAAGCAAAACGCCATTTCTTACGAAATTCCAGACGATTTGTCCCGAAATTCAGCACTCAAAACCTGGAAATCTGAGCAGCGCAGCGCTGCCGCTGATCAAAACCGTGATTACCGATGAAACAGTCGCTTCACCGGGTGTGTACACCTTAAAAGAGCTGGCAAGAGCCGGAAAAGTTATGCCAGACTCCCTGCTCAACACTATTCAGGGTACACTGTCGGCTGATGATATCGTAAATATCCAGTATACGTCAGGTACGACCGGGAAGCCGAAAGCGGTGATGACATCTCAGTACTCCATTGTCAACAATGCGCTGGTTTGCGGAAAAAACATGAACTACTCACCGGAGGATCGGCTTCTGCTCTGCCTTCCCCTCTTTCATGTAATTGGGTGCGTGCTCAGCGGTATTCTAGGGATCCTGCACGGTTGCACGCTAGTGATTGTGGAGTGCTTTCATACCGAGGAAGTACTTTGCTTTCTTGAAAAAGAGAGGTGCACTGCCATCAATGCCGTGCCAACCATGTTTCACTTTTTGCTGAACAGTCCTCACCTCCACATAGAAAAGCTTCCGGCATTAAAAAAAGGCTTCATTGCGGGTTCCCACTGTCCGCCTGGTTTAATGACCGAGCTAATGGAAAAAATGCATATTACAGAAATGTCAAACGTCTACGGCCAAACCGAAGGAATTGCCATTACACAATCCCTGGAAAGCGACAGCCTGGAGCACAGGATGCATACCATCGGACGTGCGGTGGAAGGAGTGGAGGCAAAAATCATCGATTCCAAAACTCACACCATCCTCCCCGCCGGAATGTGCGGAGAGCTCTGTGTAAAAACCGAATATGCCATGAAGGGCTATTACAAAAACGAAGATGCCACGAAGAAAACACTTGACGAGGAAGGCTGGCTGCATACCGGAGACCTTGCTGAAATGGATGAAGAAGGCTACATCAGCCTGTTGGGCCGAATTAAAGAAATCATCATCCGAGGCGGCGAGAATATATCCCCGATTGAAATTGAAAACACCCTGAAAGATTGCCATGGCGTTCAGGATGCTGCGGCAGTCGGTGTTCCGGACGCTGTGTTCGGGGAAGAAATCTGCGCCTTTATCATTCGGAAGGACCCATTGATTACCGAGGATGAACTGTCTACTTTTGCAAGTCTTCATCTCGCGAAATATAAACTTCCAAAATACTATCGGTTTGTCAATGAGCTTCCGGTCACATCAAGCGGAAAGATCAAGCGGACATTTCTCAAAGAACAGGTTATAAACGAGTATCGGTAATCTTTAACTATATCCTTATTCCCTGCCGTTGTATCAGTTAACGGACTGATTCGCTGCAGGGAATTTTTTTCAAGCATTAAAATTGACTCTTTCGCTGTAAGAGGTTATACTACAAATTAAGGTAGTACGTAATAGCTTACAGGGGATAATTTATAATTATTATTTCCTGTATATATGGAGTGTGATTGGTATAATGCCGCGGCGAAAACTCTTTTGTGAGATTTCTCCTTTCACTTACAGTGTGTCCGTTTTAAAATGCAGAATATTCCGGTATATAAAGGACTTTTTGTCTTTCTCCTCCTATGCCAAGGAACGGCAAAGGGAGCCCTTACCGTATCTGATATGCCGCCATAATTCCCTGATCCGCAGAAAACTGGGGAATGTAGATTCCGTGCTCCAAAATAACAAGGCGGTGAATCTAAGCATCGCGACTCCGAAAGTCTCCGGTATTCTAATCAAACCGGGAGACATTTTTTCTTTCTGGAGATTGGTAGGCTCCTGCTCCAAAAGGAAAGGCTACAAAGAGGGTCTGGTCATTGCCGCAGGGAGAACTGGCCAGGCTATCGGCGGAGGAATGTGCCAATTTACAAACCTGATCCACTGGATGATATTGCACACGCCCATGCAGATTACAGAACATCACCACCATGACGGGTTGGACCTGTTTCCCGATTTCGGAAGGCAGATACCCTTCGGAACCGGAACCTCTATCATGCATAATTATCTGGATTATCGTTTTAAAAATACGACAGCTATGACCTTTCAATTGATCGTAACTGTAACTGAGGAATATTTATGCGGCGAACTGCGTGCAAGCGCTCCTCTTGATGTGAAATATCATATTAAAGCTGCCAACGAGTATTTTTACAGGCAGAATAATTTGGTTTACCGGCACAATGAAATATACCGGGAATGCGTCAACAAAGGCACAGGGAACCTGTTTGGCGCGGAGCTGCTCAAAACCAATGACGCCAGGGTTATGTATGATGAAAAGTATATTCCTGCCGACAAATTCAGGGAACCGTAGCGTGCATTCCGTTAGACTAAACAGCCACTGCGCCGTTTGGGAAATCCCAAACGGCGCAGTGGCTGTTGTTTTGCTTGTTATCAGGAAAGCTCAAACTGTCCGGTGTAGAGCTGATAGTACTTTCCTCTTTGGGTGATAAGGTCCTCATGGCTGCCGCGCTCGATAATACACCCGTTTTCCAACACCATAATCGCGTCGGAGTTGCGGACTGTGGAAAGGCGGTGCGCGATTACGAAAACGGTTCTGCCGTGCATCAGCTTATCCATGCCCTTTTCAATCAGAGCTTCCGTGCGGGTGTCGATAGAGCTGGTCGCTTCATCCAGAATCAGAACCGGCGGATTGGCGACCGCAGCCCGGGCGATGGCAAGGAGCTGGCGCTGACCCTGACTCAGATTCGTGCCGTCGGAGGTAAGCATCGTATCGTAACCGTTCGGCAAATGGCGGATAAACGAATCCGCGTTGGCGAGCTTCGCCGCTGCCAGAATGTCCTCGTCTGTTGCGTCCAGCTTTCCGTAGCGGATATTCTCCCTAACCGTACCGGTAAAGAGGTGAGTATCCTGTAAAACCATGGCAAGCGAACGGCGGAGATCGTCCTTTTTGATCTTAGTAATGTTGATGCCGTCATAGCGAATTTTGCCCTCCGGCACTTCATAGAACCGGTTGAGCAGGTTCGTAATGGTCGTTTTGCCGGCGCCCGTGGAGCCGACGAAGGCAATCTTTTGCCCCGGCTTCGCATAAAGCGAAACATCATGGAGCACCGTCTTATTCTCGTCATATCCAAAAGTAACTTCCGAAAGCTGCACATCACCATTCAGCTGCGTATAGGTAACGGTGCCGTCATGATGGGGATGCTTCCATGCCCACACACCGGTTCTCTCCGGTACTTCCGTGAGATTCCCATTTTCATCCCTGAGCGCGTTAACGAGCGTAACATAACCTTCGTCCGTTTCCGGCTGCTCGTCGATGATTTCGAATATCCGCTCCGCCCCCGCGAGCGCCGCGAGAATCGCGTTCATCTGCTGGGACATCTGTGTAATCGGCATAGAAAAGGCTCTGGAATACTGAAGAAACGAGGCAATGGAACCAATATCCATTCTTCCCGCAATGACAAGCAGCGCTCCGGCGACCGCAATCAGCGCGTAATTGATGTAACTCATATTGCCCATAATCGGCATAATCACATTCGCGTAATAATTCGCGTTGGTAGCGGCCAGGCGCAGATTCTCATTCAGAACGTCGAATTCCTGTTTTACCTCTTTTTCGTGGTTAAAAACCTTGACGACCTTCTGCCCTTCAATCATTTCTTCAATATAACCATTCACAGCGCCGATTGCCTTCTGCTGCTTTTTGAAATACTTTGAGGAATTTCCGCCGATCGTTTTGATGATGAAGGTCATAATCACGATCATCCCTATAATCAGTATAGTTAAAATCGGACTCAAAACCAGCATCATTATGAAGGTGCCGACAACCGTAAGGGCAGCGCCCAAAAACTGCGTAATGCCCATCGTAATCGCTTCTCGAAGCGTATCTACGTCGCTGGTAAACCGGCTCATCAGCTCGCCGTGTGTATGCGTATCAAAATAGCGGATTGGCAGATCCTGCATCCGATTAAAGAGGTCGCGGCGAACCGCGTTCAGGGTACCGTTTGAAATCTTAACCATCAGTTGGGTATAGATCAACGTGGAAATTACGCCGACGAGATAGATTGCCCCCATAATCCCAATCATGCGGGCAAAGGGGATAAAGTCCACCGCTGTAACCGGTTTTCCGATCATCGGAACAATACAGTCGTTGAGAAGGGGCTTAATAAAATAGGTGCCCGCTACATTGGCGGCAGAGCTGACGATAATAAACAGGAGCACAGCGAAAAATCTGAGCTTCTGCTGTAATACATATCCGGCAACCCTGGAGAAGGTTTTACCGATGCTCTTGGGCTTTACGCCCGTAGTTGGCTTGCGTCCGGGTCCCGGCATCAGTCAGCCACTCCTTTCTGCTGAGATTCATATACCTCGCGGTAAATCTCATTATTCCGGATTAATTCGTCATGGGTACCGACAGCGTTGATTTTTCCGTCATCCATAACGATAATCTGATCCGCGTCGCAAACCGAGGTAATGCGCTGCGCAATAATAATCGTTGTAGTATCGCGTCGCAAAGTCTTGAGCGCGGAACGAATTTTGGAGTCAGTTGCGGTATCCACAGCGCTTGTACTGTCATCGAGAATAAGTATTTTGGGATTTCTGAGCAATGCCCGCGCGATGCAAAGACGCTGCTTCTGCCCGCCGGAAACATTAACGCCGCCCTGGCCCAGGTCGGTTTCGTAGCCATTGGGGAAACTCATGATAAAATCATGCGCCTGCGCGGCTTCGCAGGCTTCGGCTATCTGCTCATCTTCAGCATTATTATTTCCCCACTTCAAATTATCACGGATCGTGCCCGAAAACAGCACGTTCTTCTGCAGCACCATGCTAACGGCATTGCGCAAATCCTCAATTTTATAATCTCGGACATCCCGCCCGCCAACCAGAATTCTGCCTTCCGCCACATCGTAAAGTCTGGGAATCAGCTGAACCAGGCTGCTTTTGGCAGAGCCTGTTCCTCCGATGATACCGACGGTATCTCCTGCCCTAATTTTCAGGTCGATATGCTCCAGCGTATTGGTTTGCGCCTGGGGATTGTACCGAAATGAAACATTTTCAAACACGACGGAGCCGTCCGGAACTGGATTGGCTTCGGTGACGCCGCTATCGGTAATGTCAATCTTTTCGTTCAAAACCTCGGCGATTCGATTTGCGGAGGCCTTTGAAATAACCAGCATGACAAAAACCATGGAGAGCATCATCAGCTGCATCAAAATCTGGGTAACGTAGCTGATAAAGCTGATCAGCTCTCCGGTTTTCATTGTTCCGGCTACGATCATATTTCCACCGTACCACATAATCGCCACAATACAGCCGTACATGGCAATCTGCATGGCAGGCAGGTCAAACTGCACGATTTTTTCGGCCTTCAGCGAAAAACTCATCAGATTATCGTTGGCCTGCTTAAACTTTTCCTTCTCATAATTAGAGCGGACAAAAGCCTTTACGACACGGATGCCAATGAGGTTTTCCTGAACCGAACCGTTCATCGCGTCGTACTTTGTGAACATCTCGCGAAATTTAGGGAACGCCACGGCAATGACACCAATGAGGATGACAGCCAAAAAAGGGATTGCAATATAAAAAACGCTAACCAGGCTGGAATTGATCTGGTATGCCATGATGGTGGCGCTCACCAGCATTACGGGGGCGCGGATCATCAGGCGAATTACCAGCATAAAAGCGTTTTGCAGGTTCGTAACATCCGTTGTAAGCCTTGTTACCAGAGACGCGGAGCTGAATTTATCAATATTGGAAAATGAGTACTCCTGTACCTTTCCAAATAAATGACGGCGGATTTCGCTGCCAAAGCCCATACCGGCAATGGAACCGAAACGGGCAGAAATAATACCGAAGGTAAGAGAAATCAGCGCAACCAGCGTCATCATCCCGCCGACCCGAATCACATAGCCGATATCCTTGCCCGGAATCCCGTTGTCCACAATATCAGCCATAAAAATGGGAATCCTGACTTCCAGCATAACCTCGATGATAACGGTTAATGGGGTCAGCAAAATAGCCAACCAATATTTGCGCATAGACGGCGCAAATGCTTTCAGCATTTATTTTTCTCCTTTCTGTTCGAAGAGACGATTTTTCTCTGCAGTCATCGTATCGATTAAGGCAAACATAGTTTTATCCTTAAATTCGTCGGACTCCAGATTTTGGGTCATTCGCTTGAGATAGTGATAGAACTGTTCACATTCATCCTGAGTGAAGCCTTCAAACATCCGCTGGTTGATCATGTTGAACGCGGCAGCGGCATTCCGGGATATTTCATTTCCCTTTTCCGTCACGGAAAGCCGGTTGCATCTTAAATCTCCCTCATCGGCTGTTTTTTGGATCAATCCGCTCTTTTGCATGCGCTTGACCGAGGTTGCGATTGACGGCGCAGATACCTGCAAATAATCGGCCAGCTGTTTTTGTGTGCAGTTTTCATGGAAGGTAATATACTGCAATATCGGAATTTGGCCGGAGTAGACCCCGTATTCCGCCGCCGCGCGGTGAATGTAGATGCGGTGCAGAATATTAAGCTGGCCAATGCGCTTCGTGATATCACGGTAATTTATTTCCATAAACCCCTCTCCTTGCTTCAAAAGTGCCCGCATTCACGGTGCAGGCCGCGAAAATCAATCCATCCGGAAGGCTTAAATAAATTAACCGGTTAACAGTTAACCGGTTAATTTATTAGTTTAATACAAATCTTCTTTCCAGTCAATATCAACTGAATATTTTTAGTAAAACAATCCATATAAAATTATAATAATAAGCACCTGTTTTTAAAATATCTTCCATTGACAATTTTATATAATAAGTTTATAATTTCGCTAAGTATTTAATATTTTTAGCAAAACAAAGAGGTTGTTGCAAATTTGAGTGGAATTCTGCAATTGCCTCCCGTTTTATTTTCATCTGAATTTATTTTCAATGTACATACGCGTAAGATACGAATGTACATGAGAGGGGTATTATTTTCATGAAGAAATCAAAAAGAATTATGTCACTTGCTCTATGCGCCGCCCTCACTGCCGGCATGGTCGCGATTGCGGGCTGTTCCCAGAGTGCCGCCGCTCCCGCTGCGAGCGGTGCGTCAGCTTCCTCCAGCGCGGACGGAAGTAAAAAAGTACTAAAGGTGGGAATGGAGTGCAATTACGCGCCATATAACTGGACTCAGGCCGACAACAGCAATAACGCGGTTCCGATTTCCAACAGCTCCGGCGAATACGCAAACGGCTTTGATGTAATAATGGCAAAGAAAATTGCGGATTCTATCGGCTATGAGCTTCAGATTGTCAAAACCGAATGGGATGGTCTTGCCCCGGGCGTTGCCTCCGGTAAGCTGAATGCCGTTATCGCAGGCATGAGCATTACCAAGGATCGCCTGAAAACTGTCGATTTTACCGACCCTTATTACAAGGCCACCATTTTCGCCATGGTGAAGAAGGACAGTAAATACGCATCCGCGAAGGGTGTGGCTGATTTAAAGGGTGCAAAATGCACCTCGCAGCAAAATACTATCTGGTATGATATGCTCAAGCAGATACCTGAGGCAAATATCCAACCCGCCATGAAAACTGTGCCCTCCCTCATTGTGGCGCTCTCCTCCGGAAAAACCGACGTTTTTGTTACGGACAAGCCTACGGCTATGGGCGCAACCTATACCAACAAAGATCTGGTTATGCTTGATTTCTCTGCCGGCAGCGATAATTTTAAAGCTTCTGACGAGGACGTAAACCTCGGTATTGCCGTTTCGAAGCAGGCTCCCGAGCTAAAGGCTGCCATGAACGGTGCCCTTGCAAAAATTTCTCAGGAGGATCGCGACAAAATCATGGAAGAAGCGATTAAGGTTCAGCCTTCCGCGCAATAAACGGCTAAAGATTTAAGATAAATAAGGAGAGAGTTGTAATCTATGAATCCTAGCGATTCCGATTTTTTCGGCTGGGTATTGTTATTACTGAATAAATACGGCACCATTTTTCTTCATGGCGCCGAAAGCACCATTATTCTGGCACTGGTCGGTACCTTGATCGGATGCATCATCGGTATTCTGGTCGGCGTTCTTAGAACCATCCCTGTTAGTTCTACCGCGAATCCAGTCGTGAGAGTGCTCAACCGGATTATGCAGTTTATTCTGGCGGCATACATAGAAATCTTCCGCGGCACACCAATGATTGTACAGGCTATGGTGGTGTATTACGGTTCCATGCAGCTGTTTAAGCTTGACATGAGCCCGATGGCAGCCGGTTTTTTGGTTGTTTCAATTAACACCGGTGCCTATATGGCGGAGACCGTGCGCGGCGGTATCGATTCGATTAGCATTGGTCAAACCGAAGCAGCTAAGGCAATCGGTATGACGCACTGGCAGACAATGGTCAGCGTTATCATGCCGCAGACTATTCGAAATATCCTGCCGCAGATTGGCAACAACCTGATCATTAACATTAAGGATACCTCCGTTTTGAACGTCATCAGCGTGACGGAGCTTTATTTCTCCGGCAATTCGGCTGCCGGCGCGTATCTGCGGTACTTTGAGGTATTCTTCATTATCAGCGTAATTTACTTTGCCATGACATTCACCTGTTCCCGCCTGCTGCGCTGGCTGGAACATAAAATCGACGGTTCCAGCTACTATTCGCTTGTTAAGAGCGACATGATGGCAGACCCCTGCGGTCATAATCCCATCAAGGCGCAAGGAGGTCACGGAACATGGAAGAAATAAACTTCCCCATTCTTCAGATTCGCCACCTGAGCAAACGGTTCGGCGACAATCAGGTTCTGAAGGATATTGATTTTGAAACCAACCACAAGGATGTCATTTGCATTATCGGTGCCTCCGGCTCCGGCAAATCGACACTGCTGCGCTGCGTTAACATGCTGGAAACCCCAACCTCCGGCGAGATTCTTTTCCACGGAAAAAACATTATGGAAAAGGGCAGCAATGTTAACGAGTACCGTTCCAAGGTCGGCATGGTTTTTCAGTCCTTTAACCTTTTCAACAATATGACTGTTTTGCAGAACTGCATGGCGGGCACGACAAAGGTATTGAAAAAGGACAAAAATACAGCGCATGAAACTGCGTTGAAATATCTGGCAAAGGTCGGTATGGCGGAATATATTAATGCAAAGCCGCATCAGCTTTCCGGCGGACAGCAGCAGCGCGTCGCGATAGCGCGCGCGCTCGCGATGGAACCCGAGGTTCTTCTGTTCGATGAACCGACCAGTGCACTCGACCCCCAGATGGTGGGCGAAGTGCTCACCGTAATGCGCGATTTGGCAAAGGAAGGAATGACGATGGTCATCGTCACCCATGAAATGGCTTTTGCGCGCGACGTCTCCTCCCGCGTAGTATTTATGAAGGACGGCGTGGTTGCTGAAGAGGGCAAGCCGCAGGATTTGTTCAACAACCCGCAACAGGAAGTAACGAAGGAATTCCTTTCCAGATTCATAAACCAATAAGATATAAAAACCCCTGCACCAAACGGTGCAGGGGTTTTTGCGTAAACGAAAAGGAACTCAAGCTGAGTTCCTTTTTATTGCATCCTATTTTCTTTTTAAAATTCCTTTCACCATAGCAATCTCATCCTGATTCGGAATGATGAGCCTGTAAAACGGCGTTTTGGTAAAGACACAGAAGATAATGATGGAGGATAAGCCCTGCAACGTGAGTGTGATAGCGGTAGCGGCGGCGACTCCGTTGATCCCCATGAGCGGAACCAGCAGGATACTGAACAGCAGGTTTGCGACAATACCCAAAGCCGTGGGGATAATGTTCAGCTCCGGGCGACCGTAGGCGGCAATGGAATTATTGAGCACCTTCGCATACGAAATAAACACGGAACCGATTATGAGATATCTTAAAGGCTCCAAAGCGCCGATATACATCGGGAAGATTTTCGGAACAAAGAAGTCCGCAACCCAAACCAAAAGCAGAGCGGAAACCAGCGTGATGTAAGTAACCAGCTTGGAGGAAATCAGGGTCAGCTTCAGTTTATCGCTCTTTTCTTTCATGGCGGCAATCCGGCTCATGATTACCATGCTGACGGCGTCGGGAATAATCCACACCTGCTGCATCATAGTGACCGAAGTGCTATAAACGCCGAATTCGCTCACGCTGTAGCCCCCCTGAACAACGTAACTCCCGAAATTCGAATTCAAATAGTTCATAATATTGCTGACATGTGCCTTCAGGCTGTATTTCATAATACTGGAGGTATGAACGGGGATATTATCCTCCTCGGCTGGCTGGGGCATCGGGCCGCTCCACCGCTTTATGCTGTATAACGCCAGCACGATCATAGCCACTGAAATCGCGATGGTCGCCCAGACCCACAGAGCGGCGGACGGATGCAGAAATATCGTAACAGCCAATGCGAACACAAGAAATCTCTGGATCAGTACGACCATGTTATAGGAGCGAAATTTGTTTTCACCGCGCAGAACGGCAATACTGTTGTTCAAGACCACAGAGCTTACGCCGTAAACCACCATGGCTACCAGATAGAGAGGCGGAATAGTCTGAAAGGAAGGCGTGTTCTTTATTACCAAAAGAACCGCGCTTCCAAGCAGTACAATTGCAACTGAAATCCAAAGTGTTAGCTTCTTGATCGCCGCCCGGGTGTTTTGAATCTTATATCGCGAAACGTAGTAGATAATCGCGGAGTTGACGCTTAAACCGAGAATAGTAGAAAAACCGCCGCCCCAAAGCTGAACCGTATTATAAAGCCCCTTTACAGAGGAGCCCACACGGTTCAGTACCAATACACTGGCTACCAGACTCAAGATGGAACCAAATGCGTTGGTGCCGAATGTATCCAGTGAATCACGAATAATTGAACTTCGAACTATCTTTTTCTTCATTTACTCTATACTCCATTTTTAAATACTGAAAAACATGAAGTATATTATATCACCTTCATTTTAAGATAACAAGAAATTCATTGTCCGCCTATAAACAAAAATATGGAGCCGGGTGAACGCTCGCATTCTTCCGACACCATAAGCCTGTGTTCAATTAAAAAATAACGTTTGATTCCAAACCTGCTAATGATTCAGCTTTCCCTGAACGTGATTTTTGACCAGAGCGTTGCGAACAGTCAGAAACAGCGGAATGGACACCACGTCGGCGATGACCGCGTTTGTCAGGGTCGTTGCCGCCTTAACCGTGATTTTCGCGTTGATTACCGGAAGCGCCGAACCGATCAGAAGCTCCTTGACATAGGAATAGCCAAGGTACAACGCACAATAGGTCAGCGAACCGCAAACCGCCGCAATAATCAGCCGCGAAAGCTTGCTTGCCGTTTTACCGCCGCTGTAAGCGATAATGCCGCAGACAAAAGCCATCAGAAATTTAAAAGCAAGGGTAAACGGTGCGCTGGAAGCCCAGCCGCCGATTAAATCAAAAATAAAAGAGCCGATGCCTGCCGCCGCCCCGCCGTATATCGGGCCGAGAATCAGACCGGACAAGATACAGAACACATTCCCCAATCCGATCATAGTTTTATCCCCAAGCACGGGAATGGGAATGTTCAAATAGGTTCCCACCAAAACAAGCGCACCCATCAGACCGGTTATCGCAATGTTGACGGTTGTATTTCTTTGATTTGCGTTAATTATCATATCGATTTCCCCCAGTTTGCCGGATATCACAAGTCCGCATGCAATATCCTTATTATATGGTAACACCACTGCGGAGCTGTGCCGCCCACAGTGTTTCAAACAGAATTAATGAGCTGAAACGAGCCTGCTCCTAATGTTCAAACGGTCGAACGCATTCCCGATCATCAGGAAAATTGCCGCGCTGGAGCCGGCCTGAATCAGGTTAGCCGGAATGTTTACAAGCGGAGAAATAAGGCTGCGGTACAGGATGACCTCGGTAAAGTAATAACCGGAAATACAAATGAGTCCGGCAAAAACCGCTGCGGCGATATTTCTCTTTGTCACTATTTTTTTGCCCGCAGAGGTAAAGCATAACACTATGGTGCATTTGATTAAGATCGTAGGAATCGCATAAGCAGCTCCGCCGGTTAAAAGATCGGAGAGCGCTTCGCCAATTCCTCCCGCCGCCACAGCGTACGGAGTAGGCAGAAGGCTGGCGGCCAGGTAAAGGAAGGAGTCTCCCAGATGGATATATCCCCCCGTGGCCGGGGTCGGAATATGAAGCAGATATGCGGTCACAAGGAAAATCAAAGCCGTAAACATCGCTGTAATTGTAGAAAGCCTGATTGATTTGTTTTGATTCATAAAAACGGTTCCCCTTATCCTCTTGCTTTGATTGAAAGCTGTTGTTATAATAATAGCGGATAACTGCATTCATTGATATATACAGTTTATAAAAATATTACAAGTACAGTTAAGGAGAACCCATTATGATCTATGATTATATCCTGCTGGATACGCAGTCGAATATTCCCCTGTACCAACAGCTTTATTTGGCAATCAAATCAGCAATTGAAGCGGGACATCTCGCAAAAGGGGAAAAAATGCCTTCCATCCGCAAGCTTTCACAGGATTTAAAATTAAGCTGTACCACGGTGGACGCTGCCTACCAGCAGCTTTGCGTGGAAGGCTATCTACAGGCAAAGCCGCAGCGCGGATACTTTGTGATGGCAGTTATACGTTCCGGCATAGAACGGCAGAAAAAGCCGGTGGTTGGTACAGTCAAAATGAAACGCCCGGGGATTCGCTACAATTTTGGAAGCGACTGCGTGGACAGTGAGAATATCGACATCAAAATATGGCGTCGCCATATCCGAGAAGTATTAAATCGTCAGGATATTATTGCTTCTTACGGCGAGCATCAGGGAGAATACGCCCTGCGGGAGGCTCTATCGGCTTACAGTTACGGGGTGCGCGGCGTGATAGCCGCGCCGGAGCAAATTGTCATCGGAGCGGGAACGCAACCTCTGCTTTCCGTTTTATGCGGTCTGCTAAGCGGCAAAGAAAATTGCGTTGCAATCGAGGAACCGGGCTTCTTGCAGGCGGAGCAGGTGTTCTCCGACGCTGGAATCAGGGTGCTGCATCTTCCCGCGGATGAAAGCGGAATCAGTATTGCGGCGTTAAAGGAAAGCGGTACGGGGCTGGTGTTCGTCAGTCCTTCCAACCGGATACTAACCGGCACCAGCATCCCAATGAACCGGCGCTACGAGCTGCTGGAGTGGGCGGAGGAAACCGGAGGAATCCTGATTGAGGACGATTATAACGGGGAGCTGCGTTACAAAGCGCGACCCATCCCAGCGATGCAGGGAATGGGAAACGGGCGGAACATTGTTTACCTCGGCTCCTTTTCCAAGCTGCTCCTCCCCTCTGTGCGTGTCGGCTATATGGTGCTTCCCCCACTCCTGCTTGAGCGTTACCGGGAACGGGCAAGCCACTACAACCAAACCGCCTCTAAAATCGAACAACTCGCGCTCAGCCGTTACGTGGAGGACGGACAGATGGAACGCCAGCTCAGAAGGCTGCGAAAACTTTACCTCATGAAAAGCTCCGCCCTGGCAGAAGCGCTCGAAAACGCGTTCGGCGATAAAATTCAGATCATGCTGGAGGAAACGCCGCTTTGCCTTGCCGTTTCTGTCAGCACGGAAAAGACCTCGCTGGAGCTCTGCGAGCTGGCGCAGCGGGAAGGCGTTCGGGTCATGATGATGCAGAGCGATTGTACAAAGGTGATGCTCGGATTTGCGGGAATCCCGCTGGATGATATACAACCGGCGGTCGCCTGCCTGAAAAAAGCCTGGAGCTTCCTTGGATAAGGTTGTTATTTTACCCTGTGTGTAGTACAATAAAAATCGGTTTAATTTGAAACGGGCAAAAAGAGGAATTGCTGACGAGTGCTGATAAAAGACGAATTAAATGTCTCGCAATCCTCCCCGCAATATGATATAGTTAAGTGATAAAGCAATTTTCGACCTGCCGCAGAATCTGCGGTGTTTAGTTGAAACGCTATAAAATTCATGCTATAATTATACTTTATAAAAAGAAAGCAATTAAAGGGGACTAAGGGAAAATGATTTGTGTCAATCAATATCGCACGCATCTGTGCGGCGAAATCAGCGAGAACGATATCGGCAAAGCAGTTCGGGTAGCGGGCTGGGTTGAAAATATTCGCGACCACGGCGGCGTTAAATTTATCGATTTACGGGACCACTATGGCGTCGTTCAAATCGTAATCTATGACGATAATCTGCTGAATAATGTCACAAAGGAATGCACGCTTACCGCTTCCGGCACGGTAGTGCTGAGAGACGAAGACACGATTAACCCCAAAATTGCCACTGGTACGGTCGAGGTAAAGGTAACTGCTTTAACCGTTTTGGGCAAAGCGCTCTCCAACCTGCCGTTTGAAATTGACTCCTCCAAGGATACTAAGGAGGACGTTCGCTTAAAATACCGCTATCTTGATTTGAGGAACCCAAAGGTTCATCAGAATATTGTTCTGCGCTCCCAGATAATTTCCTTTTTGCGCAGCAAGATGACAGAAATGGGCTTCCTCGAGGTACAAACCCCGATTCTTTCCGCTTCCTCCCCGGAGGGCGCTCGCGATTATCTGATTCCAAGCCGCAAGCATGCCGGCAAGTTTTACGCACTGCCGCAAGCGCCGCAGCTCTTTAAGCAGTTATTAATGGTCTCTGGCTTTGACCGTTACTTCCAGATCGCGCCCTGCTTCCGTGACGAGGACGCGAGAGCAGACCGTTCCCCGGGCGAGTTCTATCAGCTTGATTTTGAAATGGCGTTTGCCACACAGGAGGATGTATTCTCCATCGCTCAAGAGGTTCTGGGCGAAGCCTTCGCCAGATTCTCGGATAAAAAGGTATCCTCCGCGCCGTTTGTCCGCATTCCGTTCGCCGAGTCCATGCTGAAATACGGCACGGATAAGCCTGATTTGCGTAATCCTTTGGAAATTATCGATATTTCCGATATTTTTGACAACACAACCTTTGCCCCATTTAAAAACAAGACAATTCGTGCAATTAACGTACCGAACTGCGCGGGTCAGCCGAAAAGCTTCTTTGAGAACATGCTTAAATTTGCGGAAGAAATCGGCATGAAGGGGCTTGGCTATATCAGCGTTACCGAGAACAACGAATATAAAGGGCCGATTAACAAGTTCCTGCCCGATGACAAGCGCGAAGAGCTGGTTCGCCGCGCGGAGCTAAAGCCCGGATGTGTTATCTTCTTCATTGCGGATGAGAAGGATATAGCGCCGAAGCTCGCGGGGCAAATCCGTACCGAGCTTGGCAGACGTTTAAACCTTATCGACGAGGATTCGTTTAAAATGTGCTTTATCGTTGACTTCCCGATGTACGAAATTGATGAGGAAACCGGAAACTACATCTTTACCCATAATCCGTTTTCCATGCCGCAGGGCGGGATGGATGCGCTACTGAATAAAAGGCCGGAAGAAATTTTGGCTTACCAGTATGATATCGTCTGCAACGGCGTAGAACTCTCCTCCGGCGCCGTGAGGAACCACGATCTCGAAATCATGGTTAAGGCGTTCGAAATTGCAGGCTACACCGAAGAGGACATTCAGGCGAAATTTACTTCCTTATACAACGCATTTAAATACGGTGCACCGCCGCATGCCGGAATGGCGCCGGGCGTTGACCGCATGATTATGCTGCTTACCGGAGAAGAAAACATTCGCGAGGTAATCGCGTTCCCTATGAATTCCAACGCGCAGGATGTGCTGATGGGTGCGCCGAACGAGGTCACCGAGCAGCAGCTCCGCGAGGTTCATATCAAACTGAGAACACAGAATTAATCGAGTAATTCAAAGGGGGGCTTTCTGTGGTAACACACGAGGAAATATTAAAGATTGCAAAGCTAGCAAAGCTGTCAGTCAGCGAGGAAGAGCTGGAACGTCTGACAAAGGATATGAACGAAATCATCGAGTTTGCCGACACAATTAACGCGGTGAGCACTGATGCTTCCGATTTTGACAATATCAACAATCTTTCCAACGCGTTCCGCGAAGATGAGGTTGTTCCCTCCTATAATCCGGAGGAAATCCTGAAAAACGCTCCAAACCAGGAAGACGGCTATTTCCTGGTAAAAAAGCGCGCGTAGGAGGATAAAATGAACGGTTACGGAAAAATAAAAAAGCTAAGCGAAATGCTGGCTTCCAAACAAATCAGCTGTGCTGAGCTAACGCAAAGTTACCTTAACGCTGTAGAGGGTGAAAACGGAAGGCTGAACGCCTATGTGAAAACAACCGCCGATATTGCGCTGAAAACCGCAAAGCAGGTGGATAAAAAAATTGCTTCTGGAGAAACTCTTCTTCCGCTCGAGGGAATCCCGATGACGCTCAAGGACAACATTTCCACAAAGGGGATCGAGACGTCCTGCTGCTCTAAAATATTGGAAGGCTATGTGCCGATTTATAACGCTACGGTGTGGGAGCTTCTTCAGAAACAAAACGCCGTGCTCCTCGGTAAAACCAATATGGATGAATTCGCAATGGGCTCCTCCTGTGAAACCTCCCGTTTCGGCGGTGCGCTGAATCCTCATGACGTTTCCCGCGTTGCGGGTGGAAGCTCCGGCGGCGTCGCCTCCGCAGTGGGCGGTAACCTTGCCGTTTACGGTCTCGGCTCCGATACAGGCGGCTCTATTCGTCAGCCCGCAAGCTTCTGCGGACTGGTTGGCTTAAAGCCGACCTACGGCGCGGTATCGCGCTACGGGCTGATTGCCTATGCCTCCAGCTTTGACCAGATCGGACCAATTACCACCAGCGTGGCGGACGCCGCTCTGGTCTACGACGCGATTTCCATATACGATGAAAAGGACTCTACCTCGCGCGGAAAGGTTACGGCCCCTGTCAGCGAAAGTCTGGGAAAGAGCATTAAGGGTATGAAAATCGGAATCGCGAAGGAGTACTTTGACGGAATCCGCGACGATGTAAACGACGCAATCCAAGCTGCCTTGAAGGTTTATGAATCCCTCGGCGCGCAGATCGTCTATTTTGATATGCCGTCGCTGAAATACAGCCTGCCGGTATACTACATTCTTGCCTGTGCGGAGGCATCCTCAAACCTAGGTCGTTATGACGGAATCCGGTACGGCTATCATACACCGCATTACGCCGACCGTGACGAAATGGTATGCAAAACAAGAAGCGAGGGCTTCGGCGACGAAGTCAAACGCAGAATTCTTCTCGGAACCTATGTATTAAGCTCCGGCTATTATGACGCTTATTATAAAAAAGCGCAGAACCTGCGCGGAACACTGGTAAAGGCCTTTAAGGACGCGTTTGAAAAATGTGATGTCATTCTGGCCCCCACCGTGCCGATGACCGCTTTCCCCCTTAACTTTACCGCGCAGGACTCAGTAGAGACCTATCTGACCGACATCTGCACCGTTCCGGTGAATATTGCTGGGCTTCCGGGTATTTCGGTGCCTTGCGGCTTTGACGCTTCCGGTCTGCCAATCGGGATGCAGCTGATTGGCAACAGCTTCTGTGAAGCTGCTATTCTGAACGCGGCTTATCAATACGAAGCGGCGGCAAGGGAAACCACATTCCGGACCGCGGACATGGGGGTTAAGCTATGATAAAATATGAACTGGTATCGGGTCTTGAAACCCATATCGAATTGAATACAAATACAAAAATATTCTGCTCCTGCTCCACAGAATTCGGCGGCGAGCCAAACACACACTGCTGCCCGATTTGCATCGGGTTGCCGGGAACTCTCCCTAAACTCAACCGGGCGGTTGTGGAATACGCCGTTATGGCCGGACTCGCAACACACTGTGAGATCAGCCCGATTTCCAAAATGGACCGCAAAAACTATGTATACCCCGACCTGCCAAAAGCGTATCAGATATCTCAGTTTGATATGCCGCTGTGCAAAAACGGGTATGTAGAGCTTTCTAACGGCAGAAAAATCCGCATTAACCGCATCCATATCGAGGAGGACGCCGGCAAGCTGGTTCACCAGCGCGGCAACACCTATGTGGACTACAACCGAGGCGGAGTACCGCTGATTGAAATTGTTTCCGAACCGGATATCCGCAGTATTGAGGAAGCAAAAGAGTATTTGGAAAAGCTGCAGCACATCATGCGCTATATCGGAATTTCCGACTGCAAGATGCAGGAGGGTTCCCTGCGCTGCGACGTAAACATTTCCGTTCGCCCGGAGGGTACGGAAAAGCTCGGCACAAGAACCGAAATTAAAAACATGAACTCCTTTACGCTTATGACCAAGGCGATGAATTACGAAATCAGCCGCCAAATTGACCTGCTGCAAAGCGGAGAAGCCATTACACAGGAAACGCGCCGCTACAATGAAGAGGACGACTGCACCGAAAGCATGCGCGGTAAAGAGGACGCGGATGATTACCGCTATTTTCGCGAGCCTGACCTTGTTACCATCGATGTTGCCGATCAGCTGGTGGAACGCCTGAAAGCCAAAATGCCGGAAAACCCCGACGTTAAGCTCAGCCGCTACGTTGACGAGCTTGGTCTGACGGAGACCGACGCCCAGCTGCTAATTAAATACCGCCGGATTGCGGAATATTTTGAAGCGGCTTCCCACGGCGTTAAAAATCCGAAGGTAATTTCGAACTGCATTATTGGTCAAATTTTCAGCCGTCTTGACGGCGATTCCGCGAAGGAACGCTTCGAGGTAGCTGTCTCCCCCGAAAATCTGCAACAGCTTGTAAAGCTGTTGGATGACGGAAAGATTAAGATGAACCTGCTGAAAGCTACGCTGGAGAAGATGCTGGACACGGGAAAATCGGCTACAGAATTTATCAGCGAAAGCGATATGGGCGGCATGGACGAGAATGCCCTAAAAATGCTCTGTGAGCAGGCTATTGCCGATAATCAGGCTGCGGCGGCAGATTACCGCAGCGGCAAGGAAAAGGCGCTGAAGGCGATTCTGGGCGCGGTTATGAAAGCAACGCGCGGTCGTGCTGACGCGGTTCAGGCGGAGCAGCTGTTGATTCAGCTGTTGCAAAAATAAGATCAAACAAATGGAACCTCCGGTCAAAAGCCGGAGGTCTTTTATGCTGTGGCATCAGCGCAAAGAATAGGTTGCCAAATACCGCAATTCGTTGTAATATATCAGTAGAATTATTTTATAGAATTATGAAACGCTTCTTACTTCATGAAAGAAGGTTCTACTCATGTACATAAAAAAACGGGAAATTCTGGCCGCCGTACTTCTCCTCTTCCTTTTCGGCCTATGCGTACCTGTTCAAGCCTGTACAGTCTTTACCCAAAAAAATGGAAACACCGTGCTGGCAGGCAGCAATGAAGACTGGATGTATTCTTGTGGCTCATTTATGGTTGTTACCGCGCCGCAAAAAGAGAGCTACGGGCGGGTATGCTTTTATAATTCCTCTTATGTACAGGGCGGAATGAATGAACGCGGTCTGTTTTATGACGGAGCAAGCTGTCCGAACTCCAAGGTACCGCAGATAAACGGCAAATATCAGTTGGGGATGGATCTAGGCGAACAGGTACTCTCGAAATGCGCCGATGTGGAAGAAGTAATTAATATGCTCAATGAGAGCAATGTTCCCAGCAGCTTTTGCGACCATCTGCTTTTTGCGGATGCCTCGGGTAAATCCGCCATCTTTGAATGGATGCAGGGAAGGCTGAATATTATTCGGAATGAGCAATCTTACCAGCTAATTACCAATTTTTGGCTGACAGACAAATCGCTCGGCAATTATCCCTGTAACAGGTTCAGCACCGCTGAGGCGATGCTAAAGAAGCTAAATCCTTCAATTGAAGGATTTGCGGATATTCTTAACGCAACAAAGCAAAACTGGGGGCAAGGCGGTACCCTGTATTCCAATATCTATGACTTGAAGAACCGAATGGTCTATGTGTTTTGCAGCGGAAAGCTGGATTCTGCGTGCAAAATTGACCTAAACCAGCGACTTAACACGATGAAAACCGGAGACAGCGTGAAAGAACCAATAAAAGAACTCACGTACGATGTTCCTATTGTTATCAGCGCAAATAAAGAAACGGCTGCGAGCTCCACCATTCCTGCGGTCAGCTCCGCAGCCGCTTCAAATCAGAAAAGCCAACCGGCAAGCTCCGCGATATCTTCTGCCCCCGTGTCTACTCCGACAATGCAGAGCTTCCGGGCTGCTATGATCTTCGCCGGAATCATCCTGCTTGTTGCTCTGATTTTGATAGGCATAAGAAATAAGATACTTTAGCAGGCTGCTTGGTACAGCGCTCCTGACCAATGAATCAAAGTAAAAAAATCTTCCGCCGGGTAATCCAACGGAAGATTTCTGCTTTTTTATTTGTTTACTTAAAAAAAACTTATCGCACATAATTGATATCGCCTTCGCGGCGTTCTTTCGGGGCGGGAGCGTGCTCGCTTGGATAACCCAGAGCGATGCAGCCAAGTGGAACATAGTTCGCCGGCAGTTTTAAGCGCTTCATGATTTCCGTATCCCGCAGCCCACTCAGCACAGAGCAAATATAGCAAGTACCGAGATTATAAGCGTGCGCCGCCAACATCAGGCTCATTACCGCACACGCAGCATCTTCCCTATTATATTTGGACGACTCGGGAGCAGACACCACAATAACAGTCGGCGCGTTATAGAACGGAACATGACCAGAAACAAACTGACCCCCGTTCTTTACTGTAGTGTCTACAATATCCGAGATAAGTTTCTTATCCTGAATAACAGTAAAGTGACGTGCCTGCAGCCCCATGGAAGACGGTGCATATCTTGCTGTGTGTAATATATCAGCAAGCTCCTCCTCGGAAATTTGTTCCGGACGATAAGCTCGAATTGTTCTGCGCTCCAGCAAGGCTTCTATGGTGTGATTTAAGATCATCGTATAGTCCTCCAATTATATTATTGTATAATAGTGCTATAATTCAGCGAAATATCAAGCTTAATTATATAATATTTTTTACATTTTATCAACACCATATGATAAAATTATCATTATAAGAACAAAAAATAAAAAAAATAATTAATTTTGTAAAAAGCATTGACAAATCTATGGATTTTGGTATAATTATTCTTGCTGTTTCAAATATAACTGATGCGGAATTGTGTAAAGGTAGCACGACAGACTCTGACTCTGTTTGTGAGGGTTCGAATCCTTCTTCCGCAGCCAAGGCTCCGTCAGGAGCCAAATTTCGAGGTGTGGCTCAGCTTGGTAGAGCGCTACGTTCGGGACGTAGAGGCCGCTGGTTCGAATCCAGTCACCTCGACCAAAAATTGACCGAAGCATTGATAAGATGCTTCGGTCAACTCTTTTATTATTCGTATCAAGAAAGCCTGCAATACAAGGGATTTGCCCCACAGGGGTATGCAAAATCCTTTGTATTGCAGGCTTTTTCTGCGTTCTCGGGTATCTCCGGCATTCTCGGCTCACGGGTAAATTTGAATACCCTAATCATTCAGGGAGGCCATAAACGTGTTATGCACAGTCTCGGCAGGAATTACTCCACCATTAAAGCTAAGGCTTTTTGTGGCACAGGCATCAAGGTTACTTTAATTCCGAAATCCTTACAGGCCCTCGTTGTTGTATCTATACACACATGGCTCATCATAAGTGGTGCGAGAATCCAAGCTGATTCGCCGGTTACTGCCAGTCTCTTTCCGTAAACGCTGAATGGCGGTGCGGCGCGCCTGAAAAGAAAGCGGCACCTGCCATCGAGAAAGCAAATACCGCGAAAGGGTAGTTCTTGCCGTGTGTCAGGCAAAAAAGTTAAATCAGCGTGTTTTCATTGTGCTCAAAAATGTAAGCCTCACTTAACGCAATTTAGCATTCGCTAATTTTTATGCCGCCGCCATCCACCAGGATGACTTGAGAATTTGTGATAGGTCTAAGCGGTAAGGTGGCGCTATGTTTAGAAATGATGGAATCTACTGTTTTCTTGAATGGAAAGGCATTTTGATGAGGAAGCGGATAAAAATCAATGACATTTAACGCATCAAAATGATTCAGTTCAGGAGCTTCCCGACAGTCGTCCATATCTTTTACATATTCGATATTGGGTGACAAAATCATGGAACCGGCAGATTCCCCGATATATAATTTCCCGGATTCAATTTGCTCGATGATTATTTTGTCGGCGCCGGTTTTCTGAAGCTCTTGAAGCAAAAAGAACGTGTTGCCTCCAGAAACATAAATATAGTGGCACTGCTGCAGCTTATTTTCAATTTCAGCTCGTGTTGCAGTGGATACCTCCAGCTCATCCACGATAAGCCCCAGCTTCTCCAAGGCTTTCCTTCCGGATTTAACATAGAAGTTCACTTCTTCATGTAATGCGGCGGTGGGAATAAACGTTACGGTCTTTCCTTGAATATCTTCAGATGCGAATTCTGAAAACAATTTTGCCACATTATTGAACGATGAAGTTAAAAACAGTTTTTTCATAACAGATATCCTCCCGGTTTTGTTTATTTCTATTATAACCGCTTATTGTTGACATCTGTATGTCAGTCACCTAAAATAAATCGGGAGGAATTTCTATGAAGCTTGAACGGATGATTGCAATTGTGATGTTGTTGTTGCAGAGAAAAAAAGTAACCGGAAAAGAACTTTCCGAAATGTTTGAAGTGTCGCTCCGAACGATCTACCGTGATATTGAAGCGATTACTACGGCAGGAATACCGATCGTAACCACTTCTGGCATTGGGGGAGGAATCGGTATCATGGAGCAGTATAAAATCAGCAAGGGTATTTTCACAGCAGATGACATTAGTACAATGTTAATCAGTCTTGGTGTTGTTCAAAGCGCTCTGTCAAGCAAGGAAGCCGGAAGTGTACTTGCGAAGCTGAGAAGCTTTATTTCATCGGAACTGGAAAATGATATCACTATAAAAACCAACCTGCTTATGTTTGACCTTTCTTCATGGCTGGGCAATCAGGATTCAAACGAAGTGTTAAATACCATAAAAGCTGAAATGGAGCAAAAACACAAGCTGTCCTTTTCTTATATCGGTCGCAAAGGGAAAGAAAACCTGCGTGGAATTGAACCGCACCGTCTTGTATTTAAAAGCAATCAATGGTATTTACAGGGATATTCGGCAGACAAGCAGAATTTCAGATTATTTAAACTGCGCAGAATGTACCATATAAAAGGGGTGACGGACACCTTTGAGTACCGAGAATTGCCGCATCCATTTTCCGACTTCACCGAAAAAATGAACAGGAAGACAATCAAGATAAAGCTATCAATCGATTCTGCCGCAATTGATAGAATGCTGGACTACTGTACAATGGACGACCTGCTTGACGCAGGAGATGGCAAATTCATCGTCAACTTTAATTTTATTGAGGATGACTATGGATATGGAATCCTTGTGAGTTTTGGGGATAAGCTGACCTGTATAGAACCCATTTCTGTTCAAAATGAATTACAACGACGCCTTAAAAACATGCTGGCGCAATATGCTACGCGATAAATAAAACCAGTGTGACTACCTGCTAGCTCATCATGACAGGTGAAAACTCTCTGCTTATTGATGCCGGCTTGTTCTCATGGCCAAGGATTAGTTGATGTAATCACCTACATGAAGTATTCATATTAGTGCAGTTGCAGTGTCTTACCCCGCTATTCTTGTTCCACTTATTTGAAATGTTCCAAAATTGGTTGTGGTAACAGCTTTTAACATGTCTCCAACTATATTTCCATTTGCTGTGTAAGGGAACTTAAAAATACCTACATCAAGCATACCAGAAAACTTAAATAAATTATCAACCATACTTCCATCCTTAAAATAATTAGTTTTTCCCAAAGCGCGGATAGAGCCGTTTAATGTTCCGTTAACATCAATAAGAGTTAAAACACCGTTTTGAGCGCCAAATGGCATGCTGAGTGTAATATTGAAAGTGCTGTTCATTATTTATACCACATTTCTATTAATATGAGATTGTTTGAGTGCAAAGTCCGATTAAAAATATTATACTAGTAATTCATATACTCCCAATATAATTATGATTAATCCGGACACAAATTGAGCGTATTTTCCAAATAGTGAAGATAAGCAGCTTTTGCCAAGAAAACATCCTAACGGAATAGATATAAAACTAAAAATAAATGTACACACAACTGTAACTATTATGTTGAGTCCTGTTATGCTTGCTCCTATTCCAAGCCCAAAGTTGTTAATTGTTAGGGCAAGAGCAAGCAAAAAAGACTCTCTAAGATCGATAGTTCCGGAATGATCACTGTCTGCTTTTTCAGGCGTTTCAAGGATTTGATTACAATTTGCTATTCCAATTTCAGTTTGCTCTTTCATTTCCTTCTGAGAGCGTTTAAAAAAGAAATCTTTAGCAATCCAGATTCCGATAAGAATTAGCAATATACTTCCAACTGCGTTTGCAATGTATTCTGGTAATACTTTTACTACGCCAAACCCTATTGCCATAGAGGCAAATGTTCCAATTGCGGTAATGAAAGCAATAAGTAGATTACTACAAAACCCTATTCTAATTTTTTTGATACCATATACTATGCCAACTGTAAAATTATCAATATTTGCAGAAAAAGCGAATAAAAGAATTGAGATAAAATGCACACTCTTCACCTGCCTATGATATATGCTATGTTAAGGCAGCAATAGTGTGCATTAAGAAATGTTAAACGAACTCGCATTATACGTATTTTAGAATTTGCTTATTCTATTTGCATTGTGCTATAGTAGGTAAAGAATAAATTAAATGTATTAGGCTGGGAAAACAAATGAGTGAATTAAAGGGTGTTATGATTCAGGGCACAAGCAGCGGCACCGGAAAAAGCTTTATTGTGACTGGGTTGTGTCGCGTGTTTTCGGATATGGGGTATAAGGTCGCACCGTTCAAGAGCCAGAATATGTCCAATAATTCCTATGTGACATGGGACGGCAAGGAAATTGGTCGGGCTCAGGGAGCGCAGGCAGCCCGCGCTCTGCCTACTGTTTATATGAACCCAATTCTGCTCAAGCCCATGGATAACCGCAGCGAGGTCGTGCTGCTGGGTGAGGTTTTCCGTCCTATGAACGGCTGGAAATATCATGATTTTCAGATGGAAAAGGGATTGGCGGTTATCCGGCACTCTCTTGACGAGTTGTCTAAAGAATATGATACCGTTGTGATTGAAGGTGCCGGATCGCCCGCCGAAGTCAATCTCAACGATCGGGAAATTGTAAATATGCGCGTAGCGAATCTTGCCCATACGCCCGTTATTCTAGTCACGGATATTGACCGGGGCGGTTCTCTTGCCAGTCTGGTAGGAACGATTGAACTGGTGGGAGAAAACCGGCGTTTTATCAAGGGCGTAATTTTCAATAAGTTCCGTGGAGATATTAATCTATTCCAGGACGGGCTTGAGTGGTTTGAGCAATACACCGGTATTCCTGTTATAGGCGTCCTGCCATATCTGGAGGATGCTGTTGTTGAGGCAGAAGACGCACAGAGCAGGCAGAGTCTCGAGCAATATGCAACAAAGGAACCTCTTGATGTCGCGGTTATCGGGCTGAATCGGGTTTCCAACAATACAGATATCGAACCGTTCCGGTATGAAGAGGATGTAAGTGTCCGCATTGTGTCAAGCGCCCGTGAATTCGGCAATCCGCATGCGGTCATCATTCCCGGCACAAAATCAACGATTAGCGATATGGAGCAACTGCGCCAGGACGGCCTTGATAAGGCTATCTGCGAATATGTCAGAAACGGCGGTATTGTATTCGGAATCTGCGGTGGCTACCAGATTCTTGGTGAACGTATCTGCGATGATCTTGGCGTTGACATAGTCTCGCAGGGTAACACGCCGGGTCTCGGGCTTCTACCGCTTCAAACGTTTTTTGCGACGGAAAAGAGGGTGCGCAGGGTTTCAGGGAAAATTGTATGCAGACGGTTTTGTGACATTCCCGTTGAAGGGTATGAAATCCATCTTGGTCGTACACAGAAAACCGGAGTAGCCGAAGATTTTCTTAGCCTTGGTGAATCGTTGGACGGTGCCGTGAAAAATGACGGGCAGGTAGTAGGTTGCTATCTTCATAACATCTTTCATAACGATCTTTTCCGGAACCACTGGTTAAACATGGTTCGTAAAAAAGCGGGGTTTCCTTTGCGTGAGCCGGTGAGTACTGCAGAAATGAAGGAACTCTCCTTTAAGAAGCTTGCCGATGCGTGCAGAAAGCATCTTGATATTGGCACAATTCTAAAAATAATGGAGCAACCTATAAATTAAGACCAGCATCAAAAATGAAGAAGTAAAATAGAGGGAAGATGAAAAAGTGGGCAGCTAAAATATTTTGGCCAGGGTTACTGTGTGTATTGGAAATTAGACATCGATGTCTATTGTGACTGCCTGATCCGGCTCAATGATGCAATCACTTATTTACAATTGGAAGGCTATATTAAGAAAGGATCATACTATGAAAGATAATAAATTAAATGTAATTACTTTAAAAGATTCAATTATTGTTGAATTTATCTTTATTATCATTTCTCTGAGCGTTGCTTTTTTCTATAGGCATGAAAGCATATTAAGATTTTTAATAAGCGGGGGTTCACAAAGCAGACAAGTTATAAATGGATTTTTAATTGGTTTGGGAATAGACCTAGCGCTATTTTTTGTGCTATATTTAAAAAGAAGCGCCATTATGGCGCTTAGTCACTTAAGACTTCTAACGAAAAGCTCCTATTTTTCTCTCTTGTTAACTGGTGTGATAGCCGGTATTGGAGAAGAACTGCTTTTTAGAGGAGTTCTTCAAAGCTTTATTGGTATATGGATTACATCCTTAATTTTTATGTTTGCGCATGCACAATTTTGGGCTGTGCCACCAATTAGCAAAGGGAAAATGGCTTTTGCAGTATTTGCATTTTTATGTGGCGTATTATTGGGGTATGTATATATTATATTCGGTTTGCTATGTGCAATTATTATTCATGCAATGATAGACTCCTTTGCCTTTGTCTACTTAAAGATTTTATTTCAGGCATTTCCTGAACAATGAAATTTAACGCATCCTTAAACTCGGTTGATAAATTGACAAATGAAGCAATTCAGAGAGGACATACCAGAATCACTTTATCTGCAACGGAAATGGGAGTAGCGTTGTTTAAACAGTGTGGTTTTCAAGATATAGAAAATGTAGGATTTACTGAGATGGTGTATATTAAAAATTGAGCAGCTCCGACTCCTTCCCCCCCACTTTTCAGTTTGTTTGCACCCTATAAAATATAAGGATGATTTCAATGATAAATGATATTTTTCCACAACCAACAATCGCTGCGGTACAGGCTGCACCCGCTTATCTTGACAGAGACGCAGGCATTAAAAAAGTACGTGATATTACGGCACAGGCTAAGGAGAATGGTGCTGACCTCGTGGTCTTTTCCGAATCTTTCATTCCGGGCTTTCCTTCATGGGTTCATATGCTTGCCCCGATGGATCAGCATGAGCTTTTTGCGAAAATGGTTCAAAATTCTATAGCGATTCCAAGTCCTGCCTTTTATGAGCTGCAGCAGATTGCAAAAGATAATGATATCTTTCTTTCGATCGGTATTACCGAAAAGAATCCAAATCAAAGTATTGGCGTTTTATGGAATACAAACCTTATATTTGATCGCAACGGAAATATGATCGCCCGTCACAGAAAGCTGTTGCCAACCTGGTCGGAAAAGCTTATTTGGTCGTTCGGCGACGGTTCCACTTTAAACGTGCATGAAACAGAAATCGGCCGCATCGGTGCACTGATCTGCGGTGAAAATACGAATTCGCTTGCAAAATATGCGCTAATCTCTCAGGGAGAACAAATCCATCTTTCTACTTATCCTGCATGTTTTCCGACATCTCGCGGGTCAGCAGGCGGGCAGAACTATTTTGATACTTTACTGGTACGAGCCTGCTCTATGTCCTATGAAGGAAAGGTGTTTACCGTCGTATCCTCTCAGGCGCTAGATGAACAGGGCTATGAAATATTGTCTAATGGGAAAAAGGAAATCCGTGATCTTCTAGATAAGCAGACGTATGGCGGTTCCATGATCGTTGCTCCATCTGGAGTAATCTGCAGTGACGTTATTAGAGATAATCGAGAAGGCATTGCTTATGCTAAGTGTGACATTGCCACGGAAGTTGCGCTGAAAGGTGTGCACGATATCTCAGGCAGCTATCAAAGAAATGATGTTTTTCATTTTGAAATCAATAAAGCGCCACTTGAACCGATAACGATTCGAAACGATGAGCAGAACAAAGAGTACTATCCCTATGAGGATCAGAGCAAATCCGATTCAGTTTTGCTTAAGGAGGATAGCAAATCCAACGCTCAGCTGCGGCACCTACAGCAATTCGATGAAGTCACCGTGGAGTAATACATCTGGTAAAACAAGCCAATGATAAGAACACAGGAAAGAAAAAGAAAACAGGAGGAACGAAATCATGCAACACAGAATGAAAACGCATATGCTGACCACGGACAAAATTGAGGATTTGCTCAAACGGACCGTTACTTGCAGTCTTGCAACATTAAACGAAGATGGAACGCCCTATGTCGCTCCAATGCACTATGTTTACCACAAGGGTTTTATTTATATGCACGGTCTGCCCAAGGGAAAAAAAATTGATAATATTAAGGCAAACCCTTCTGTAAGTCTTACTGTCTATGAAATGCAAGACTTACTGCTTGACCCCGACAACAAGGCTTGCGATACCAATACAAAATACGAAAGCGTAATTCTATCTGGTATGGCTGGCTTAGTAGATGACATTGACCTAAAAAGAGAGGTTTTGATGGAGATTGTAAAAAAACACACTCCACACCTTTCAGAAATGGCTTTACCTGGAAATATGGTGCGTGGAACAGCCGTCATTCAGGTGCAGATTCTAAATATGACAGGAAAATACTACGATTGAGATAATCAAAAGTCTTGAACTCATCTTCTGTTTTTATGGTTGTTTACTGAAAGCATTCTCGTATTTGCGCGGGTATTTCTTTCGATATAAGGAAGACAACATAGCAGGCGAGAAATAGACCGTAACGGCTGGATGATTAAAAAAATCCCTGTACGGGTGAGCACGGTCATGAGAAATCAGCAAAATTTTGGTTTCATCTGTTTAATGAAGGAGATTTTTATTCATATGGATGAGAGAATAAGGAAAGCAATCTTCCATTTGCAAAGGAATAATATGGAGGGTTTTTACGTTGAAAACACACAAGAATTGCTTTCCCTGCTCTCTACCCTGCTTGTCGAGGGCGAAAGGATAGGCTGCGGAGACTCCGTCACATTAGAGGAAACTGGTGTATTTGAATATCTCCGAAACGGAAATTTCACTTTCTATGATAAGCATCAGCTAAATTTGACATCAGAAGAAAAGCGAATATTATATCTAAAGAACTTTGATTCAGATACATTTATTACCGGTACGAACGCCATTACTATGGATGGAAAATTGTTTAACATCGACGGGAACGGAAGCCGTGTTGCTCCTATGATTTACGGACCGAAGCAGGTCATTGTTGTTGTTGGAATAAATAAATTAGTCGATACCATAGAAGATGCTATTTGCAGAACAAGGCAAATTGCAGCACCTTTGGATGCAAAAAGGCTTCATAAGGATACGCCTTGTGTCAAGCTTGGCAAATGTATTAATTGCAACCATGAGGAGCGCATCTGTAATGACTTTGTTTTAATTTCGAGACAATTTTCAAAGCATAGAATTAAAGTTATCTTTATAAATGGAAATTATGGCTATTAACGAAAAGCCGGGCAGCAGTGACTGAGTGTAAAAGAATTTCGTAGCATATCATTCTGCCATATATTGCTTTGAAGATATTTTATAGCTGGAGGTTAATCATGAAAAAATGGTATGAAGAAGAATATGAATGGGAAATTGAGGTAACAGGGTTTCTTCGCAGCGATCACACAGAACGCTATTGCCGAAACGGTGAGGAAATCGGAGATAAGTACACCTGTACTTATGGTTGTCCTGTAAATGCAAACGGACAGGGAATTTGCTCTAAAACAATGCTGATGATGTTCCCCATCATGGAGGCGGTCAGAAGCGGCGGAGATTTAGAGAACATCGGCGGAAACGGCAAATATACCAAGAATATCGTATGTCCAGATGGCTGTGTTATGTTTAAGCTGACGGCCAAGAAGCTTGATCATGAAAATTTTTATAAAGGAAAGTTTTTTGATTAATCTTATTTTATCGCTTTCGCTTGAAAGAAATCACTCTCTCATGTGTTAGGGCATTAGTTTACATGGAATTTTTTTATTTCTTGGTTTACGCAAAAATCCCGAAGCAACCAACAATCTGTGGTTGTCTCGGGATTTTTTTACCATACGCTGTTTTGACAGCTCTATTCAGGTTCTATTAGAAAATGTTATATCCGGCCATGTGCCCGGTGCTGACCGCGTTTCTTAGCGTGCCCATATGCGTCATACAGTCCCCGACACAGACAACCTGACAATCAAGCTCACGGTAGAGCTGCTCGCCGAGCGCTGTATCAGGGGCCAGCCCGAGCGCGAGAACCACGTTGTCACACAAAAGCTTTCTGGAGCCATCCTTTGTGCTGACCACAATGCCGTCGTCCTGCACATCCTCCAGCTTCGTCTCGCAAAGAAGCTCCACATGTAGCTCGTCTAGCTTTTCCATTAATGCCGACATGTTCATCGTGCTGCCGCCGGCGCCGATTAGATTGCGAGGCTGCATATCAATAATCGAGACCTTCTTGCCTTCCTCTGCAAGAAGCCAGGCTGTTTCACAGCCCGACAGACCAGCTCCCGCAATAACGACCCTGTCGCCCAGGGAAACGTGCCCAAGCTCCACATCACCGACCCAACAGACATTCTTTTTTTCGCGCAGGGCGGGTGGATAAATCGGATTGCTGCCGTTGGCCACAATGACCACATCATAGCCGCCGGCTTTCAAGATTTCGGCCGTAGCCTCGGTATTCAGCAGAACCCTTATGCCGGGAGTAGACAGAATGTCTCGGGAGGACCAGTCAATATAGCGGCGATTATCACTCTTGAATGCAGCCATGGAAGCAATTTCGAACGCACCACCGAGGTGGTCGGTCTTTTCGTAAAGAGTAACCTCATGACCGCGTCTCGCCGCCACTCGGGCCGCCTCCATCCCGCCGGGTCCGCCGCCAACCACTGCAACCCTTCGCCTGCCTGTGGGAGCGGGTATCTGGGAAAAAATAACTTCCCGTGCATTTTCGGCATTAACGGAACAGCATGTGGGTAAAAGGTAGGTATGCGTGTTGTTGATACACTGGTTGCATCGCACACAGGGGCGGATGCTGTCAGCCTGACCCATCATTGCCTTGCGCGGCAGATCGGGATCGGCGTAGAGTCCGCGCGCCATAGCCACAAAATCAAGCTTGCCGGAGGCGATTGCTTCCTCTGCCTGGTCAATGGTAACAGAGCCGACCGCACAAACCGGAATATCCACCTGAGCTTTGAGCCTCGCGGCATTGTCGAGATTGATACCATGTTCAAAATACAGAGGCTGAAACATATACGGAGCCAGACGATGGACGTTATGCAACCCCTTTGACACATGGATCACGTCGATCCTGTCCTGAATGTGCCGGACGAACCACACCAGCTCGTCGAATGTTGGGGAATTTGGAACCATATCCTCAAGGCTGATGCGATATTCAATGTTCAGTCTGTTTCCAACCTTTGCTCGAATGGCGTCCAGAACCAGATCGGTAAAGCGCGCTCTGTTTTCCAGTGTTTGTGTGCCAAACTCGTCATCGCGGTCGTTAAAGGCTTTGGAGAAAAAGGCAGCGGAAATCTGACCGTGCGCGCCGTGATAGACGATGGTATCCATGCCTGCCTTTACACAGCGTTCGGCAGCAGTCGCGAAGTCCTCCGCAATCCTTTGAATTTCGTTAACGCTCATATCGGAGGGCATAATCTCCACGGCATCCTTACCCTTATCTCCCCGATCCGAATAAGCCTTGATCTCACCCTTGGCTACGGCAAAAACCTCGATGGCGGCTTTACAGCCGTACATATGGGCCATGTCCGCAAAGCGTGAAAGACCGATATGCGATGAATCAGAACCGAGACGCAGCATGAACCCTCCGCGCACCGCGTCCAACGGGTCGCGGTTGACCGGCGTACAGCCGATGGTGATCTGCGCTGCGCCACCCTGAGCAAACTTTCTGTAAAATTCAATAAATTCCGTGCTCATCATGTCGCCGTTCGGAGAAATGTGCGGATTCTGAGGTGACAGAAGAATGCGGTTTTTGTACGTGAGCCGCCCCACACGAATAGGCTCAAACAGATGTTTATATGCTTTCATAGTTGCCTCCGGAACAATTATTACACCCTACAGCCTCTCACAGCCTTGTTATTATTGTAACAATCCTTCCGAACTTGGCAAGCATAAAAAAGTTATCCCGCTATGCCAAAAGGGAATCACGTATCCGATGGGTCATACTGCTTGAACCATTTTTTGACAAACTGAATGAATCGATTGGTTTCTACCTCCGTATTGGAGCTGAGCCACGCAACACACAGGCTTTCAAAAGACTCAAAGCCTTCAATAGGCACATACTTCAGCTTTCTGGGTTCAAAGGCGTTGAGCAGTTTCGGCAGCAGCATAACCCCTGAGTTGGATTCCGCCATGAGCAGAGCGGATTCCATTTCGGAGGCATGGTAGGTAATATTGGGACGAAAGCCCAGCTGCGCCCACTGTCTTTCAGCTTTGGAGCAGAGACCCGGAGAGGCGGTAACATCCAGTGATATAAAATTCATGTTTTTTAGCGCGTCGCGTGTAATCATGTCAAGCTTTGCGGCAGGATTCGAAAGGCTGACCGCTAAATGGATAGGACAATCAAGCAAATGATAGCTCGAGATATGGGGCACCCCCTTTACATGCTCATAGGGTGCAAAAATAACGTCCTGCTCATGGGACAGCAGCGACGGCAAAATCCGCTCCAGGCCGACGTATTGGTAGGTCATGAAGATATCGGGATGATGCTCCGTGTAATTTACCGCGATGTCGGTTAGCAGGCGTCTTTCAATATGGCCCCTGTAACCGATTCTGATTTTTTTCTTTTCCATAATCTGCGACATATGGATATCCTGAACGGCGTTGTCGCACATATGGAGCACCTCAGAGGCGTAGTTGAGAAATATTTCCCCTTGTCTGGTCAATTCTACACTGTGCTGGCCGCGAACGAACAGCTTGCAATTCAATTCGTTTTCAAGATTTGCAATCTGCTTACTGATAGCAGTCTGCGCCACAAAGCACTCCCGAGACGCTTGGGAAAAGCTGTGGCAATTCGCAACCGCTACCATGTATTTCATCTGCTGCAGAGTCATTTTCGAACCCTTCTTTCACACGTGTGACCATGGAGTATGGTCAAAACATATTTTTAGACCTATTAATATATAATCAAAACTTTATCATATTTGCAACAACAATTTGGAATAATGTCACAAGAAATCGATATTGTTCAAAATTTAACAAGTGTGTTAGAATGCAATTGCATCCAAAAACAGCTCTCACTCACCAAATGAAAACAAAAATTGAGGAGGACATATTTGTGGAAACAAGCACTAAAAATAACATTACAACACGGGCGGTAATATGCGGCTGTCTGCTTGCTGTGCTGCAGCAAGGGAAGCAGTTCATTCAGCCCGCGCTCTCTTTAATCAGTGAAGCCTTTCCTAATCTCTCCATTACGACCATCCAGCAGCTGATTAGCGGTGTTGCGCTGCCTACCCTGATTGGCGCACTGCTCGCCGGACCTTTAAGCCAGTATATATCGAGAAAGAAGCTCGCTCTTATTTCTTCGGCTATCATCACCATTGGCGGCTTTGGTCCTCTTTTGTTTATCGGCAATTTTAACGCCATCTTAGCCCTGCGACTCTTTATGGGCCTTGGCCTTGGCATGGCCTCCCCCTGCGCCGTTTCTATCATCGCCACCTATGTAAAGCCCGATAAGGCCAACAAGTTTATTGGGGTCAAGGAAAGTGTAGCAGCAATAGGCTCGTTCTTGGCAACCATTATTGCCGGTTGGCTGGCAGAAATTACCTGGACCGCGGTATTTTACATGTATCTCATTGGTGTTCTGGTTATTATACTGGTCCTTGTTCTGTTGCCTGAGGATAAGCCGGTGGCCAAAATCAAAAAGAACGGTGAGGCCACAGAAAAATTCAAACCGAACGCACTGCTCATTACGGCCCTTTCCTTTGCCTTTCTGTACATGGTTTTCTTTAACTCCATCGGACTTAACATTGCGCTTTATATGAAATCCACCGGTCTTGGCGGTGCCGCTAAATCCGGCTTTGTCTCTTCCATGGTATCTCTTGGCTCAATCGTAGCGGGCTTTGTACTCGCGTGGCTCGTTAAAATCTTTAAGAGAGGTACGCTGGGAATTGGCGCAATCTGTTTAGCTTTGGGCTTTGGTCTTCTCAGCGTTGCGCCCAGCATTGACGTTTGTCTGATCGGAGCTTTCTTTATCGGTCTCGGCAACAACATCTGCGTAGCACAGGGAACCTATCTGTGCACCAAATCCACAAATCCCAATTTCTATGTAATGACTACAGGACTGTTTGTCGCCGCAATCCATCTTGCCCAATTTATCACTCCTTATGTTGTTAACCCAATTTCAGAAGCCTTCAGCGGAGGAATGGATATCTACCGCTGGAAGTACGGCTTTGTGGGCGCAATGGAGCTGGTAGTCGGTGTAATTGCAATTATTGCCGTAGGTTACGCCATGAAGAAATTCGAAGCGCAGGAAAGCAAGGCATAATAAGCAATCCGGTTTCTTTTGCAGAGACGGCACCCGTTGCGAAAGTAAATTTTTCAGCAACAGACAAGAGGTAAGATAAACTTATGAAAAACAACAGGAACGTTTACTTATTAAACAGCGTAATTACCATAAGCCTCATGCTCTTTCTCGGTTATCTTCCTGCACCGGACCCGATTACCCCCATGGGAATGAAAATTTTGGGTATTGTGCTAGGTGCGATATACGGCTGGAGTACTGTGGATATGGTTTGGCCCAGCATCTCGGCGCTGGTGCTCCTTGGCTTTAGTGGTTACACCACCGTCAAGCAGGCATTTGCGCTGGCAGTGAGCAACGATACAGTACTCTTCGTTTTTTTCCTGCTCCTGCTGAGTGGAATTATGAATCAAACGGGAGTGGCAAAAGCCATTGCGCTTAGAATCATTTCATCAAAAAGAGCTGAGGGTAAGCCGTGGATTATTACGCTTCTGGTGCTGCTCTCTGCCTATGTGCCCGCGATGGCGGTCGGCGGTCTGCCTATTATGCTGATCTGCTGGAATATTGTGTACCAGATTTCAGATGAGGTAGGCTTTAAGCCGCAGGACGAATGGCCCTCGCTCATGTTGTTCGGGGTTGCCATCGCTTCAACCATCGGCATGTGTTTTTTCCCGTTCCAGATTACGCCCATTGGGATGTATGCCATACTGGAGGCAGTTGACCCGACCAAAACAGTTGCCTATCTTCCCTACATGATTTACTCCGGCACCTTTTCCGTCGTGATGCTGCTGGGCTTTTACGGATTCATGCGCTTAATTGCTCGTCCGTCGGTGTCTCCGCTTGAAAACTATAAGGTACAGGGCAAAGCGGAGCCGTTTTCCTTTGAGCAAAAACTGGCTCTGGGAGCAATGCTCCTAATCATTGTTCTTCTCTCTTTTCCAAGTATTTTTCCGAATTTGATGTTGAGTCAATTGCTCAGCGCAGTCGGGAATACGGGAATCGTTGCCGCTGTAGTCGGAGCGTGCCTTGTGTTCAGAAAAGACGGAAAGCAAATTTTTTCAATTGACGCCATAGCTTCCAAGGGACTTATGTGGGGCATGCTGTTTATGTTTAGTACAGCGCTGTGTATTTCCACTGCCCTTACCAGCCCGGAAACAGGAATCAGCAAATTTTTAATTAGCAAGCTGTCTGTGGTGTTTTCTGGCATGACGCCGTTTGCTTTTCAGGCTTCTATGCTGCTTCTGGTGCTGATCGCTACCAACTTTCTGAGCAATCCGGTCGTTGCGGTCATTTTTATCCCTATCGCCTATAGCTTTGGAAAGCAAATTGGCGTTGACATTCTGGTTATCATGCCCTCTATGATTTTTTTAAATCTGCTTGACTTTATGCTTCCCTCCGGTTCCCCCACAGCCGCGATCATCTATGGCAACCGGAAGTGGATTACAACCCGTTCGATCCTGCGGTATTCAGCAGTCATGATGCTGCTTGCTTACCTGATTGTGGTGGTGATTGGAATCCCGCTGAGTTCGCAGCTGTTCGGATAAAAAGAGGAGCAATTATACCAGTGTTTCCCCAATTGCGTTTCGAATAAATTCAACATAGAGCGCCCTGTTGATTGTTCTCAAAAACAAAGTCTGCACTCCTTCCTGCTGATAGGGGGTGCAGACTTTTAATTGTATTGGCATTTATAAGCTCCAACGGGTTATCCCGTTTTACGCGCATGTCGACTGACTGATTTTCAGACAGTTGCTCCTGTGGACGCTATTTATTTGCCTTTTTCAGCAATTGTATTTCTAGAGTAAGAAGCTATACCACAATCAGGTGTTTTTTTCCGTCATCCTCCAGCCGTATCCTGTTGCCCGGAATTAAACTACCGTCTACAGTGACTGCTTCCGTTGTGAGCAGTCCCTTGCTTCTGCTTTCAACCCTGATTTCATAGAGAGACCCTCCAAACCGATATTCAATTGAAAAATCCCCAAAGCCGGCTGGCGTGGCGGGATCGATTACCAGCTCTTGCCCCTCCTTTCGAAAGCCCAAGAACCAGTGTAACAGTCCTTGATACATCCAACCTGCGGAGCCGGTATACCAGCTCCAACCGCCTCTTCCGGTATATGGCGGACTAAGGGATACGTCCGCTGTCATTACGTACGGCTCCTTCTCGTATCGGAGTGCATCCTTTCTGTTTTGCGTGACATAAATCGGGTTGAGCATGGTAAACAGGATTTGTGCCATGCCGTAGTCACGCAGCATCGATGCTGCGATTGCCAGCCATACCGCCGCATGCGTATACTGCCCCCCGTTTTCACGCATACCGGGAAGATAATTTTTGATATAACCCGGATTTTTATTCGTCTTGTTAAAGGGAGGCGTCAAAAGCAGGGAAAGCGCTTCCTCCTCCCTGACAAGGTAACGCCTTGCGGATTGCATTGCCGTTCTCGCCCGCTCCTTCTCCGCACCCGACGATATCACGCTCCAGGACTGGCTGATGGAATCAATTCTGCACTCATCGTTTTCGTTTGAGCCGAGCTTGGAGCCATCATCATAAAAGGCTCGAAGGTACCACTCTCCGTCCCAGGCATGCGTTTCAACGCTTTGAAGCAGGGCTTCCCGTTTCCGGCTCAGTTCCAAACCGTACGCACTGTCTCCTTCCTGATCGCACAGGGGGATAAAGTCGCCCAGTACAGTATACAAAAACCAGGCCAGCCAAACGCTTTCTCCCTTCCCCTTTGCGCCTACCTCATTCATTCCGTCATTCCAGTCTCCTCCCCCCATGAGAGGAAGTCCATGCTCCCCGAAGCAGGTTCGGTCGATGGCTCGTTTGCAATGCTCATAGACGCTTTCCGAACGTTCAGATATTTCCGGGGTAAACATTGCATCCTGTTGACCCTCGCGAAGCGCCGGGCCTTTGATGTAAGGCACCGGCTCCTTTAATAGCGAGACATCCCCGGTGCTTCGGATATAGGCGGCAGTGCAGTAAGGCAGCCACAGCAAATCGTCGGATATTCTCGTTCTCACGCCGATTCCCATAGGAGGATGCCACCAATGCTGCACATCCCCTTCTTCAAACTGCCTGCTGCAGGCAATTACAATTTGACCGCGCAGAATAGCGGAATCCGCAAGGAGAAGCGCAAGGGCATCCTGAAGCTGATCGCGGTATCCATAGGCTCCTCCGCACTGATAAAAGCCCGCTCTGGCTTGGATACGGCAGGACAGCGTTTGATAGAGCAGCCAGCCGTTTACCAGAATATCGACCGCCCGGTCCTTTGTCTTTACCTGAACAGTCCCCAATAATCCATCCCAATAGGCTCGTACTCTGTCAAGCTCTTTTTCCGCGGCGCCAGCATCTCTGTATTTATATTTTATTCTGTACATCTCATGAAGGCTATCGCTCTGCCCAAGCCCGAACAGCACCGTCTTATCCGCCCCTGGCTGAATTGCAACGGACACCTGTATCGCTCCGCAGGGGTCATAGCACACTCCCGTGTTGCAGGAAAGCTTAACCTGAGCGCCCCACGGCTCCCGGATACCGCCCTTCCCCAGAAATTCCTGTCTGTCTCCGGTGTAGCCGGCAATCGGTTCACTGGAGAACAGGTAGGAACAGGCGTTTTGAAAGTTCATGGTATAGCTGTTCTTCGCGTACAAGCATTCGTGCTCATTGTTATAGCAAGTCAGCATATAGGGGCCGGTATTCTCTCTGTGCGTGCCCATGACCCATTCAACATAATAGGTCAGACTCAGATATTTCACTTTGTCTGAGCGGTTGGTCAGCTTCATACTCCAAAGCTTTAGAGGCTCTTCCAGCGGAGTAAAAACAGTCAGCTCCTGATCAATGAGAGCTTCCGTATGAAGAAATCTGCTGTATCCGAAGCCATGCCTTACCCGGTAAACGCCACGGTCAGACCTGCCAAGGGACATGGGAGTAATTACCTCTCCCGTTGTTTCATCCAGAATATAAATTGCCTCGGAGGCCCCATCGCTTACAGGGTCGTTGGACCAGGGTGTGAGCTTGTTTTCTCTGCTGTTGATACTCCAGGTAAAGCCGGCGCCCGACTCCGATATCTGAAATCCAAAATCCTTGTTTGAGATAACATTAATCCAGGGTGCCGGCGGCCTATCGACACCCTCCAGCAAAATTTCGTATTCTCTGCCCTCACAGGCAAATGCCCCGAAGCCGTTTAAAAATTCAAAATGTTCCGTTTCATTCTCTTGTTCCGTTGGCGCATATGCCGTCTCCAAAACCCCTTCCTCCTTAAAGGCTAATATTTCTCAAGCAGCTCGTATGGGTCTTCTTTTGTGCTGTTAAAATAGATTCCCGTTTTTTCTGAAAATACCACGCGCGCTGCCGTATACAGCAAATCAAGCTCTGCCGGCCGCATCTCATACGTATGCAGGGTGAAAAAACTCGGCTTCCCGTTTCCGGAATCGTAAATCCGAAGGGAGCTTGTCATATCGTTGATTAATTCATCCACCTCTTGAAGGTAGCCATGCTTGGAGTCAATCAGGATAACCAAATCCACCATAATGCGGTTAAGCCTCAGGTATTCGTAAGCCTTCAATACATCCTTCACAATTCTTTCCTCTTCAATGGAACGAACCATTAAAAGCAAGATTGGATTGTCTCCGGATATCCCGAATTTCCACAAGAAGCTTTGGTTTAAAAAGTTCCGCCTTATATTTTCATGAGGTCCCCGGTAAGCGGCGGCGCAATAGAATACCGGGCTGATCAAATCCTGAAAAGCATTCAACTGCGTTCTGCTAATTTCAAGATACTTTAACTCAAGGGCCTTCTGGAGCCTGAATTTTTCCAGAATATCGTCAATCCGGTAGCTTACATCGAATTCTCCCGCTATTTTTACTGCTTCCTGCTTACTGCCGCACACACCTGTGATAAAAGAAACACAGGCGGTTTCCCCCGCTCCGATACAAAGCTGCACCCGCAGGCTCATAATCGGATCGTTGCAAAAACCCGCATTGTTGAAAAGCGCATTGCTGTGCACTACAGAGTCAGGATTTTCCAGCGTATTATTTCTTCCGATAAAGCGTTTTCTGTCATTTTCATATTCTATTTTTTTACACAGCTTCGCTCCGGTTCTTACCATGTGCATCACATAGAGGTTATCCTCCTGAGTCTTCCTTCTTCTTTTCGTAAGAAAGATTTCGTGCTCCTGCAAATATTCGCTTTCCAAAAAAAGCTTATTGAACGCAGGGTGGCTCAGCTCGGCTGCATGGGCATCATCCACCACCTCAAGATAGCTGGTCACCTCCAGCTGCTTTTCGGCATTTCCGTGATTGGTGAATATAACCTTGCGTATCTCGAGCTCATGGTCCGCGTCCAGACTGACAATCATGTCTGACGAAACATCTCCCTGTCTGCGTTTGAACTCCGCCTGGTGCGGAGAAAAAACAACCTGATAATCGTCCGGCTCCTTTCTGACAGGATGATAGGATGCGCTCCAGAACTTTCCCAGATTTAGATCTTTAACATAGATATAGTTGCCTGTATTTGCGTAAATATCCGACCGCCAGCGGTAAAGCATCCGGTCCTCGTATTTGCTGAAGCCGTCCCCGTCCGAGGTGATCAGCAGCGAGTATTTTCCGTTCGATAAATAATTTACAACCGGCGGGTTTACACCCGTGCTGTTGACATACCGATCGTTGTAGCTGTCTTCCTTAAACAGGGGATTCCCGATTTTTATCGTATACCCCTGTCTGGCGATAGAGATCAAATAGGACTGGCGTTTTTCCTCCAGCAGAACTTCCGCGGCTCTTATCATCATTTCCGCATGAAACCTTTCTCGAAGAATGCTCTCGTTCAGATAGTTATTTATGGCCGCCAGAATCATCCCCTGATGATGTGCCATATAAGATTTCACAATGCAATAAGGTGTGAGCTCCACGGAATTCGGCAGGTTGAAATCAACGGACTCATAGAAACCGAAAGTGCCGAAAGCACCCAGCTCCTTGAGTCGCTTTAAATTTTCTATACATTCCTCTCCCGCAATATCCAGAGCCAGCATCGTTGCATAGGGCGCTACCACAAGAGAATTTCTGCGAACCGGCTGAAGCCTTATCTTGGGAACACCGAACGCTTTGTATTGATAATTTGAGTTTAGGTCAAAGCGGTAATACTGGGATTCCGATATTCCCCAGGGTATTTCCGCCTCCTGTGCATATTTTATCTGCTGAAGTACCGCCGCACGGGAGGTTTGCGCGTAAACAGAGCCTTCATACTCCTTAAACACAAGGTTCGGCATCAGATATTCAAACATCGTGCCGCTCCAGGAAACAAAGCACGGAATACCCTTTACAATGGTCAGAGGTCTACCCAGCTTGTGCCAATGCTTTAACGGCACCTGCCCCATGGAGATTGCGAGCAGACTGGTGAGCGCCGATTCCGACGCCATCAGGTCATAACAGCCATCGTCCAGCTGGTGTGAAGAGACATGATACCCGATATGAAACAGCATTCTTTTCTCATTAAATAAAAAGTGAAAATCAGCGTTTGCCAGAATACCGTCTATTGTATTGCGGAGCTTCTGAATCCGGTTGACCATTTCCTTCGCGAATTGATTTCCCTGCGCCGCAAGACTGCAAAGCGTAGGATTGGAAGAAAAGCTCTCCTTCTTCAGGTTTAATATGGAGGCTTCACTTACCGTACTGTCAATAAGGCTTACCAAACGTCTGGTCCAGCGATAATTCTCGGATGGCTTAAGCGCCATTGCATTCAGGCTTTCCCAGATATCCGCTAGATCCTCAACCAGTTCCCCGACGCTTTGGTATTCAGGCTTGAGTTTGTTTGAGGCCGAATTGCCTGTTTCTCTCTGAATTTCCCTGTTGCTGTACGCAACCGCCAGCTTAAGCTCGGGCAGAAAAGAATCCGGGTAAACCGGCCTTCTGATCTGCTCTGAAAGGCCGTTTTTCAAGACGACCAGATGCCCCAGAAAGTTTCCGCTGTCAACGGTTGAAATATAGGCGGGATTGAGTACCTCCAGAGTTTGAAGATGATACCAGTTATAGAGGTGTCCCTTCCATTTCGGCATTTTGCAAATGGTTTCCATCAAATTTTCTGCGGCTTCAACCGTGGAGCTCAGTGTTTCGAACCCAAAATCCCTGGCTGACAGGATTGACAAAAACTGAAGCCCGATATTGGTTGGGGACGTTTTGTCACTAATTTTTTCAGCCGTTGAAATCTGGAAATTGTCCGGGCAAAGCCAGTTGTTCTCTTTTGTGGAAAACTCCTTAAAAAACAGCCATGTCCGGCGAGCGGTTTCGAGGAGCATACGCCTTCCTCGCAATTCTTTTTCCGGATGGAGCTTGTTTCCGGGTCGGCTGATTCGGTATGCAACCTCAAAGGCAAGGCTCCAGTCAGCAATAACAGCCACGGTCACAACCATTCCCACTAAGCTCAAATGCCCCATAGATAAAATTGGAGCAAGTACAAGCACCGGCAGAAATGAGCTCCACATGGAAAGGAAATAAGCTTTTTCTGTGTTGACGGCGGCAGCATCCACCGATTCCGCCGTATTCCAGCAAAGCAGGTTCTTTTTACTGATAAAAATCCGGTATAACGTTCTGACAATTGCGTCCGATGCAATATAGGCGCGGTAGGGCGTAATCGTGAACTCCAGCAATGCCCGTACAAGCATCACGGAAGCTTCCTTGAAAAAGCTCTTGTAAACGAAGGCAAGCTTCGGACGCATTATTTTCTGGACTGCTACTGAAAGCAGCATAACCAGCAGAGAAAACAGATCGTTAAAAAACACAAGAGCAATCCACAGGTAATAGGCATCCGGCATCCATGCCAGATTCAGCAAAAGAAACAGGGTCTTGCTTAAAGGAACCAGACTTCTTCTTAAATTGTCAAATATTTTCCATTTTGACAAAGCACAAAGACTTCTGCCGTCCGCAGTTTTCTTTGTGAACAGCCAGGGCAGCAGCTGCCAGTCTCCGCGCAGCCAACGGTGCTCTCTTTTTGCAAAGGATAAAACACTGTTCGGGAAGTTGTCCATAATTTTGGCTGAGCTCGAAAAGGCCGTCCGCGCATAACAGCTTTCAAAAAGGTCATGGCTCAGAATCCGGTTCTCCGGTACCTTGTTTTGAAGCACCTCCTGAAATGCTTTTACGTCATAAATTCCCTTTCCGGTGTAGATTCCCTCGTTAAAAACATCCTGATAGATATCTGATATTACGGCTCCGTAATGGGCAAGCCCCGATTCCCCTCCAAAGATTTTAGTAAACCTGCTGCCGTTCTTATCCACAATATGATTTCTGACCGAAGGCTGTATGATAACATACCCTTCCTTTACCTTTTGATTGGCAAGATCCAGAATCGGTTTATTTAGAGGATGATCAATCAACCCCACCAGCTTTGCGGCATTGTCCCGAATCAGATTTGTATCCGCGTCCAGTGTAATTACGTAGCGAAAGGTGGTAAGAAGCTCCTGATCACAGTAAATGGAGGAAAAGGTGGTATCCTCTGCTTTTGTTCCGCTTAAAAGCCGGTTAAACTCCTCAAGCTTTCCCCTTTTACGCTCCCATCCCATGTAGCAGTTCTCCCCCGGATTCCATTTGCGGCAGCGGAAGAAGAGCGAAAACCGCGGGTGCTCGGACGGATAAAGCTCGTTCATCGCCTTCACCCGCGCGACAAGGGCGTGTTCTGTCTCCTCATCCTTTGTCAGGAACTGATCCGCAGAGTCCTCGAAATCGAGAAGCAATGCAAAGAAAAGGTTGGGCTGCCTGTTAGCCAAGTAATGCTTCTGCAAACGGTCAAGGTACTCCAGACCCTGTTTCTTTGAGGAGACGATGACCGGCATGACCACAAAAGTTCTGGCTTCCTGCGGTATTTCCTCCAGATAGTTTAAAGAAGGAAGCTTTTTGACTGTGAGTCCTCTGGTAAACATAAAATTAGTAATTTCTGTTGAAATCCCCAGCAGCAGCGGCATTGCCGACAGAAGTAGAACAGCCTGCAAGCCGGCAATTAGGAGCCCGCCTAGAATTTGAAAAGCATAAATCAGGCAGACACTAAGCCCCAAAGTAAGGAATAGCAGAGTAAAAAAATAAAGGAAGCCCAATCCATTTGTACTCTCCTGTGTCCTTCGGGGAAGCGGCTTACCCAGCACCTTAGCTTTCAGGATCGGATAGCCCTTGCCCAAAAGATACGTTCCCACATGATGCGAGCAGTGGAGACCCTCTTTTCCCTGAACCGCCAGCTCGAGACACTCTTTGGCTATCTTTTCCTCCGTAATCCGATAGCGCAGGGATAGCTTAACAATGCTTCCGCGGTAAATCCCTCTGGATTCCAAATCCATTTTGGGATATACGCCGTCCGGATCCTGCGATAAAATTTGTTCCAAGCAGGAATATTCCTCAAAAAATTTTTCCTCATCGACTTCGTTGATATCTCTCAGGCTGACAATCAAAGTCCGGATTCTCGTTTCAAGAAACGATTCCGTCTTCCCTTCCTCCATAAAAATGGCGGAGGCCTTCGCCTGCCTTCCCGCAGAAGCAAAATGATATTCCAGATAGCTTTGAATAGAAGACTCATCAAAGGACATGTTTTTCAACAGGTATATTACATGGGCATGGAACGAGCAATCCAGCCTTAAGTGATCTTCGGTTTTGCAGAGCAGTGCGGATAGGTCGGCGGAGCCCTTGTCCGTCAGCTTACTCCGCAAAAATTTCTCCGCCTTTTGCTTAACACGAATGATATGCAGAATTTCATCCGCAGCCGTAATTATTTCCTCAAGCAGGCAAAAGCCCAGCATTTCAGGCAAAACCCAGATTTCCTTATCCGTCAGCGATATATTTTTTTGATAAGCCTTCAGCATTACAGAAATATTTTCTTCACTCAGGTGTCCGCCGGAAAGCGCCACCATCTTTTTTGCCACAATATAAACACGGGGAAAGCTGCGGTATTCGGTTCCTTTCAGAATCGGCAGCACAGCATAGCCTGTTCCCAGAGAACGTACTTTTTTTATTTCTCGGTACAGCATCTGGAAATTATCAAAAAGCCAGCGCGCCGCCGGAATCAGAGAAATCATATCGGCGGATACGGCAGAAATGCTGTTTCTGATCTTATTAAGCTCTTTATAGGCCGCCTGATTATAATCGTTTAGAACAAAGCTGTATCCCGTCAGGCTAACCTGACTTTGGCTTTCGGCCAGCTCCAGCATCTGCTTCTCCCATTCGCACGGACCCGGTTTATTCCCTTCTTCTGAAGTGCAAACCGAAAAACTCACGTTCTTGCCAATATGGCGAAGCCGGTAATACATCACTAATAGAATATAACAGAATAACGGAATCACGATTAATAAAACAATCAGCAGCGGCAGTGAATTAATAGAAAAAATAATCGTTTTTAACGAGGCCTGCAATAATAGCTCCTCCTTATTCAAGAAATCCTTTCGGTATAACGGTACATCTTTACAGATAGTTTGTCTGTTTTTCTATAAAAAATAGCAATTCAAGCCAATTTAAATTAAACTAAAGCATGACAAAGCACCCCAATTGCATTTTATTCCTGCAATTGGGGTGCTTTAATCCGTTCAGACAGACAGTCGAAATTCAATATTCACTCTGCGTTCATGCCTTAAAATAATCCGTGCTGCCTCGCGGAATTGCCGTTTTCTTTTACGCCGTTCTGCACGGTCAGCCTGACCGACGCATGGGTAAGGAATTTGTTTTTGTTGTCATACACATCGATCATGATGTAGGTTACACCCGGCTTCAATCCGGTGGCTTTTACGTTTCCGTTTGTCAGTACGGTTACATTGGCAGCTCCCTTGGTAGAAGAGTATGCCCTAATTATCGGATTAGAAACGCCGGTCAGCCTTACTCCGATTTCATAGCTCTTTTTTGGTTTCATGGTGTAGGTTCTGGTATCCAGCGTGATCGTGCGCACTGCCTTCGGCAGAAGCACATAGTCGGAGCAGTGACTGATCTGTACGGTCACGTTACCGTCTGCATCTACGGTGTACGCGTCTTTGCCCAGCGATTCAATTTGCTTTGTTACTGAATTGTAAAAATAGAAGTAAAGCATTTGCCCCGGCAGAAAGCCTTTTTCCTTAGCGGAGAATTTTACATTTGCTACCGACGGAAGCACTCCGCTGTGGTCAAAGGAAAGCACCAAGCCCTTGTTGGTGGGAGTAATCACATTGACCTTTGGAACCTCCGTTGTAAGATGCACGCTCATCGCAATATTCACGTCTGTCACCGGAACGGTGGATTTTGCTAAATCTTCGCCCTTGAACGTCCAGCTGTAGGCAAGCAACTGCGTGTCGGCATCCTTGATTTTGATGGTCACATCCGTAAGGCTTTGCTTTGCCGCCTCAAGAATTTGCTTGCTTGCGTTGATGGTAATCGCAACGCCCGCTATCGAATTTCTCGCCACTGAGGATGGCACCGTTACAGTTAGGTCAACATCTTTTTTCGCGATCAGCTGCTGCACAACGGTCTCTGTCGGCATATTAATTGTAACATCCGCTTTTTTCCCTGTGTCTACCGTGTCTCCGTTTGTTGAGGTTGGGGTATTGTCAACGGTAATGCTCGGGACCGTGGTTTCAATATTGGTTGTGTCGCCGTTTGTGTTTACGCTGTCCGGCTTTGTGGTTACAGTTGCGGTGTTGTTTGACGTATCCACTTTTGTTTCCGTCTTTTCAGTATTTGTAGTTGAAGATGAAGAAGTGCTGCTAGAACTGCTGTTATTATTCGAACTCTTCTCTTTTACGGTTACCTTGATTTCGGGCGCTTTTACTCCATCGCCCAGTACATAACCGCTGTCGACATAGCCGCTGTCGAGAACAGCTTTGAAGGTGTAGGTACCGGGGAGGTTTGGTTTAAAGGTGGTGCATACCCAATCAGTTACGCTAACCCAAAGGTTGGAAATTTCAGCACCCACCGCTTTAATCTTGCCGGGAAGGTTCAAGGAAGCAAAGCTTGTTCCATAGGGAACTGTCTTCATTGTATAATCCAGCAAGAAGCCTGTGATTGTCTGAGGTGGTATATCTTCGCCTGAAGCGGCTTTTACGGTAACACTGATCGAAGTTGTTAACGCTAAACTGCTTGGGTTGGCAATGCCTGACGGAAGATTTACGGTTCCATTTACCGTAAAGGTCTGTTCCGTTTTTTGGGATTTATCATAGACCGAGCCTGCGACATCCCAATTAACCTCAGCGCTGACTTCGCCGTCATCCGTGGTTAACGTTACGGTTTCCGGCAGTCCAAGAGCAGCAGCCGTCTTCGCCGTACCGTTGGCAATTCCCGCGATGGCTTCCGGCGCTTTAATGCTCACCAGTTTTTTGTCAGCAGTAGGTGCCGCATCAACGGTGAACGCCGCTGCGGAAACGGGTGCCGAGCCCTTATAACTTACGGCAATCACCACACTTTGTGCGGAGGCAGTCTTTGCAATCGGCGCAAAGTTGAAGGTTACGGTTTTTGTGGAAGCATTCCAGGAAAAATCGCTCAGAGGCAGACTGTTCGCCTCGCCGCTGTCAACGGAACTCGTCGCGGAAAAGTCTGACGCGGTCGGGGCCTCCGACGGTACTTTGTCAAGCGTTACGGTAATAGCACCGTTTGTTGCCGCTACGTTGTCAACGGTCGCTGTTACCGACGCCGCGCTTACAGTAAACGCACTTGCTTCTGTCGTTACGCCGTTGTATTTTACTGCTACTGTTACACTCTGGCTCAATTCTGTCTGTGTGATTGATTCAAAGTGAAAAATCACCGTCTTTGTCGCTTCATTCCACGAAAAACTGCTGAGCGGTAAGCTGTTCGCAGAACCGCTGTCGATCTTGCTTGTGGCGGTAAAGTCTTCTGCGTTCGGTGCTGTGGTGGGCACTTTATCGAGCACAATAGTTATCGTTCCATTCGCCGCATCCACACTGCTGACAGCCGCGGTTACCGGAGGCGTCTTGAACATTTGATCCGCCCCCTGTGATATGCCCGCTGGGTTCTGCGCAACTATACGGTAATGGTAAGTTGTGTTGGGCTTCAATTCCGAAAGCGAGCCGCTGACAGAAGTGTTGGAAGTACCCGTGACCGGGCTTTGCGTCGCCGTCACGGTACTGCCGTAGCCGGTTGTGGTTCCGTATTCAAAGGTTACTGCGGTGGACGCGTTGTTCGCGTTTACGGTTCCGTTCAGCGTCGCGGCGGTGGACGATATATCGCTTGCGGCGGCGGTTGTTACGGCCGGCGCAATCGCAGTGGTAGTAAAGGTTTTATCCTCGCCGGTGGAAGTACCGGTTGCATTTATTCCCTTGACACGGTAATGGTAGGTTGTGTTGGGGATCAGTCCGGAAAGCGCATAGCTGACAGAAGTGTTGGAAGTACCCGTGACCGGGCTTTGCGTCGCCGTCACGGTACTGCCGTAGCCGGTTGTGGTTCCGTATTCAAAGGTTACGGCGGTGGAGGCGTTGTTCGCATTTACGGTTCCGTTCAGCGTCGCGGCGGTGGACGATATATCGCTTGCGGCGGCGGTTGTTACGGCCGGCGCAAGCGCAGTGGTAGTAAAGGTTTTATCCTCGCCGGTGGAAGTACCGGATGCATTTATTCCCTTGACACGGTAATGGTAGGTTGTGTTGGGGGTCAGTTCGGAAAGCGAGCCGCTAACAGGAGTGTCGGAAGTACCCGTAACCGGGCTTTGCGCCGCCGTTACGCTGCTGCCGTAGCTGGTCGTGGTTCCGTATTCAAAGGTTACGGCGGTGGACGCGTTGTTCGCATTTACGGTTCCGTTCAGCGTCGCGGCGGTGGACGATATATCGCTTGCGGCGGCGGTTGTTACGGCCGCCGCCGCAACATAGGTAAACTGATCGAATGAACCGGTTGTGCTCGTGCCTCCGGCAGTGGTTACGGTGACGTCTACCGTGCCAGCGCTGCCGGCGGGGGACACGGCAGTCAGAGAAGTGGAGGAATGATATGAAACGCTTGACGCGTTTGTGTTCCCAAATTTCACCGTTGATGCCTCGGTAAAGTTCGTTCCGGTGATGGTAACGGTGGCTCCGCCCGCGGCAGAACCGTTCGCCGGCGAAACGGATGATACCGTCGGTGCGACGCTCGCGCCGGTAACGGTTACTTGAATCGTCTTGGAAGGCCCGCCGTCAATAGTTAAGGTAAATAGATAAGCACCCGGAGTCGATGCCTCGAACCCTACCGTTATATTATCTTCAGTAGATAGAGCATTCTCAATATTACTGGGTATCACCAAATGATCGTAATTTATTGCTCCGCCGTTGACAAATACAGACGCGGACGCGGGGTCGCCGCCGTTCTCTTCGGTAAGCGATTTTAGATAAAAGTTTGCAAGAGAGAAATCTTCCCCTTTAAAAATGTCGGACAGTCCCATTTTCCACTGATCACTGGTTGTGATAGTAGCCGAAAAATCTGGCGATGCGGTATTGGCTTGCGAAATATTCAGCATACAAGGAACATTATTACTAAACAGATTTTGTACTTCAATATAATATACTGTTTTTTCTTGCAAAGAAACGTCCAAAGAGACATGTCCTGCATATTCTTCATTCGTATTTTCCGCTATGATTTCATTATTTTTCCAAACACGGGCAAAAGTATTCGAATCTGGCTTACTAGCGGAATCTGACGTTGAAATGGTGTAAAGAGCGGTCTTCTCCGGCACAAATTTAAATAGTCCTACACTAACTGAAGTCATTATTTCTGTAGATCCTGTGTAAACCTCGGGAGCATTTGCCTGATTCGTAGTTCCAGCTAAGGGTGCCGCATACACCGTCAGAGTCATTGTGGGGAGCAATCCCACCACCATTGCCACCGATAGGAGCAGTGCTATCATTTTTTTCATTTTTACCGCCTCTTTTATATTATATTTAGTTAGGTGTACGACATAAGTAAATTTCTTTAGCAACAGCATAATCTTTTTTTCATATAATTCCAACTAAGCCTACATAATAAAGAATACAATATTTTACCAATTTCAAATTACTTTAAAGTAATTTTACATAATTAATGTTGCAGAATGCTCTTTCTCTCCGTAGAACGCTTCCCGCACAAATTAACCCACTACAGAAGCAGTATGCGGAGCTGCGTTTTGGTAACCAAGCTTGTCAGTATTCAATTTTGACTTCTGGAAACTAAATCAATTCAGGAAGAAACAACCGGTCTTAATCCGTACACCGAAAAGGGTCGAAACCGTTCTTTGCGAGCGGTTTCGACCCTTTGGGCACGAATAATCACAGCAGACTTAGATACCACAGATAAAAGCATTATTCGGCCTTCGGTTTAAACCTTTTTCGCGTCTGATGCTCTTGATCAAGTACAGCTTCTCTTGCCGGCGTTCCCGTAAGTGCCTCTAACTCATTCTGCGCTTCAATGACTCTGTCTAACCACAGCTGCTTAGGACCATCGAAATTCCGGCAATCCTTGGGGATAAATATAGGCTTGCCAAACACCAAACGGTTCTCGGCTCCTTCAACAGCCTGTTCAATAAAAGCCGGTAAAACAGGGATTCCCAATAATCGGGCTAACCAAAACGCCCCCCGCTCGATATCCTCCGCACTGTCTTTATTAATGTCATAAATCGTTCCCTGAGAAAATATCAGAAAATGCTTTGGCTTTTCTCCTTCCTCAAACCATTTTTCCGCGGCTCTGATTGCCGCCATTGAACCGGCGGAGCTGCTGCGGTCAACCGCAAATACTTTTTCGAACTCCAGTACCGGCGTTAATTCTTTGGGGATGGAAACCCCGTTAAAGCAGTTTTCTTTTGCGAATACGAACAGCACCGGATAGGTAGCTTTCACCTCGTGCATCCGGTCATAATAAAAGCTCATGATCAACGGAGCATCCGAATCCGTTAAATGATTGGTCGCTATGATATAAGAGGTTGTTGTAAAATCCTCCGGAATGTTGTACGCTTTAAAATTGTACGCCTTTAAAAGCGTCTTTTTTACTTGAATCATTCTATTTTGTAACGCTTCCGGATTGTTTACAAAACTGATGATTTCTTTGTTGGTTTTCTCATTAAACAAGGAACTGGCATTAAATAAATGCATAATACTCCCCTTACCCTGAATTTTTATTTTCAAAATCTCTTCCACCACTCAACATTGCTTTTTAGAAATGCTCCGCTTTTGTTAGACAACAATGGAGGGTATTGAATACAGCCACCACCTGCTAAGCCTACTCAATTTTAATATCCTTTGAAGCCACAGCATTTCCAAGTGTGTTATTTGCAGGCACATATTCTGTACCCGACTGCAAGCCTAATCCTGCCAGCTTCGCATATTTCTATTTGACCAAACTTATTATATCGTCTACTTCCATGATTTTCAATCTGCTTCGACGATTATTTGAGGGATTTTGACCGCGAATCAGCAATAAAATAAGCGCCCTGTTTCCAGAGCGCCGTTTTGCATTTATTCCGATTGCAGTTCTTCGAGACTTCCGCTCATAAGGGCGTGCAGATTCTTTTGAATCCGCTCATAGGGCCAATCCCACCACCGCAGACACTGCAGTGCCTCTGCCGTTTCAGGCGGAAATCGTTTGCGGATTTCCCTTGCGGGAATGCCGCCGACAATCGTATAGGGCGAAACATCCTTTGTAACGACCGCTCTGGTCCCGATAATCGCGCCGTCGCCGATCTTTACTCCCTGCATAATAACGGCTTCATAGCCGACCCAGACGTCGTTCCCGATGACGATATCGCCTTTATTATCCCAGGCGTCCGTCACATTCTTCCAGTCCAGACCCCATTCACTCGCAAAAATCGGGAACGGGAAGGTTGACAGAGAACGGAGCGCATGGTTCGCGCTGGTAAAAATAAACTTTGCGCCGCAGGCAATCGAGCAAAATTTGCCGATAATCAGCTTGTCATGATTTACGGGGTAATGATAGAGAACGTTGTTCTTTTCAAATTGAACGGGGTCGTTTACAAAATCATTGTAAAAGGTATATTCACCGACGATAATATTGGGATTCTGAATGACGTTTTTTAAATATACGGATTCATGGTCGTTTCTTGGGTAAATTTTATTTTCCGGAATAGTCATTGTTGTTCTCCTTGCTTAATTATTTGTTCTCAACTATTCCGGCTGTTACAATGCAAAGCTTCACGAAGCACCTGCTTTCTTATCAATTATTACACGCAATAGCTTGTGCTTTAAGACGCTTTTCTCAAAAATTGCGCGCTTCTTTGGTTTAGAATACCGGGCAGGATGGACGCGAGCGAACCGATCAGAATAAATAGAATTCCGGCAACCATATTCAGCGAGATAATCTCATGTAATAAAATGAGCGCCAGAATCGGTGCCAGAATTGGCTTAAAGAAAAACACGAGCGACGTTTTCTGAACGGAGGCCACCTCCATTGCTTTAAAATAGCAGGCGAACCCGATTCCGGTATTGACAATGCAGATATACAAAATTCCAGGCAGGGCCTGGAGCGTATATCCTGTAAACAGCGGGATGTCAGCGAACATGGAAAGTCCGCCTGCCCGCAGCCAACCCGCAACCACGGAGCCATGACTGAGCCCGATAAAAGCAAGCATTTCCAAACTGCCGAACAGAAAGCCGAAGCAGGTCACAACAATTCCGCCATATTCCGCACATTTCTTCTTTCCGCAGACCCCGTAAAGCGCGAAAGTTACGGTCGATAAAATGGTCAGCATAACTCCCGGCACACTGAGCCGGGTATGGATCGGATTAATAATAATGACGGTTCCTGCCACTTCCAGCAGCAGCGCGACAATATTGCGCTTCTGAATTGTTTCCTTCAACAGGATAAACGCCAGAACGGTAACGAACACCGGATTGCAGCTGAATAGAACAGCCACCACAGAGGCTGTCGTATTGAGAACCGCAAGCTGATATAGCCCCATGCTCACAACAATGCCCAGCAAGCCCAAAAGCGCGAAAAAGCCCAAATCCTTTGCGGCTACGGCAGCGTTCTTCCTTCGCAGAGAACGCAGCGCAAACGGAATCAAAAACAAACCTCCGATAAAGAAACGGGTAAACGTAAGCTGTATAGGATGAAGGCTTGCAGCCTCAAGCTTTAAGGCAATTTCCATCGTGCTGAAAATAACTGTTGTCAGAACAATATACAGATAACCCTTTTTCATCGTTGCAATAACCTTGCTTTCAAACACCTGAATTTCTCGACCTCAAAACACAGCCGTGATTCCTTGGAACGGTGCTGCCTTTCCAAAAAGAAACGGTACTTTTTATCATAGCACTAATTTTTTAAATTTCAATTATAATTTTTATAAAATATTATTATCCCCAAATTTAACGCGAAACGAGCCCGAAAGGGAGAAAGTAATCGACTATAGCAGGAAAAAACCGCCCTTGTAACGGGGCGGTAAAAGAGGAGGGTATATGAAAAAGAGTATATGTAAATCCTCTTACGAGGAGCTTGCTGTTGGTCTGCCGGCCTGCGGTCCGGTATTCCGTCACTACCGCAGGCGGTACGGCAGTTCATTTCTTTATCGGATGATTATAGTATAAAAGAAGAATGTGTTCAATAAGTGAAGCTGATTTGAAGATTATAAAAAGAAACTGTTAACAAACTAAGAACAGCGTAAAATCGGTGGTTGTATCAGAAATTCCCTTTATTCGTATTCAATTTTAAAACCGGAGTTTTCGATACATTCTTTGATCTCCTGTGCGGTAGCCGGGTCGTTGTATTGCACCTTAACCGTGCCTGTTGAAAGATTCACGCCAACCTCCTGCACGCCTTTTACTTTATCGAGCGCATTTTTTATCTGGGTTTTGCTTTCCTTATTTGGAATCCCCGATACACTGCAAATTAACGTATCCACTGCATATCCCTCCCGTTTCAGTTTTTTTCATACTTACTGCCATGTACCTCAATTTTTTTACCGTCAGCTATTCCTGCGTCCGCGTTTTCCCTGGGCTTCATTTTTCTTAAGTCCGGGTTGCTTTTTTCCCTGTCCTTCATGCGGTTTTTGTTATTGTCCATTTTCTTTATCCTCCGCTGTTACTCTTCTACTTAGTATGGTTAAAGCGGAATATTTTTATACGATACCTCTGATTTGTTAATCAACCCCGCACAGCGATTGGCAGAAACGGGTTGACTTGCATTTTCTGGTCAACGTAAATGAACACCACAGCAAAGCTTGAGCGAGCAGAGCACAAAGGACTGCCTGAAATTTCAGGCAGTCCTTTGTAAATGATTCAATTATACTCGTCTGTCGTCTGATCGCTCTCCTGTTTTGCCTTTTTATCCAGTCTCCTCTGTACGTCCTCCCGCAGGAGGATATACAGCACGGAACAAAGAGGAATGTTCACAAGCATACCGACCACACCGAACGCGTTCCCGCCGATTGTAACGGCGATGAGCACCCACAACGCAGGCAAACCAACTCTGGAGCCGACCACACGCGGGTAAATGAGATTTCCTTCCAGCTGTTGCAGAACCACAAAGAAAATAACAAACCAGACCGCCTGAATTGGGTTCACGGTCAAAATAAGCAGGGCACCGATCACCATACTGAAAAAAGCGCCTAAAATCGGAATCAGCGCCATAAACACCACAATGACAGAAACCAGGGAAGCATATGGAAAACGGAAAATGCTCATCCCGATAAAGCAAAGCGTTCCCAAAATACAGGCTTCGGTACATTGACCGACAATAAAATTGGAAAAGGCACGGTTCGTAAGGCTGCAAACCCGCAGAACACGGCTGGTCTGTTTTGCCGGAAGGTAGGCTCTCAACAGCCTTTTCGCCTGATTTTGCAGCTTTTCCTTCTGCGCGAGGATGTTAATAGAAATGACAAAGCTTAGGATAAAGGTGATTGCGGAATGAAACACGTTAGTGGTCAGCGCCACGGTGGAGCCAACCAGCGTACTTGCCGCCTTCTGCCCGTAGAGTGCGAGCATCTGGCTCACGCTGTCCCAGTTGATATTGATTTGATTAATGTATTTGCCAAGGTCGGGATACCTCACGCTCAGATTGGCGATATTCTTCTGCAAATCATTAAAGAAAGACGGAATATTGTTGGTGAGCATGGTAATCGTTCGCACCAGCTCAGGCACGACGATCAAAAGAATCAGGGCGATAAAGCCCAATACCAGCATCAGTGTAATGAAAATGCTTACCATGCGCCGGGCCTTAGGCCAATTTTTGGTATAATGCTCGTTCAGCGGAGCAAGCATACGCATTTCCACCAAACGCATCAACACATTTAAAATAAAGGTAATGGCAAGACCTAAAAGGATCGGTTCAATGATCCAGATGATGTATCCCGCAACCTGCGAAAATAGATACAGGTTTTTCATTCCCAGATAAAATGTAACGGCAAAGGCAATCAGCAATATGATAATCTTAATATTCCTTTTATTGAGTTCCATTTTGAACTCCCTTCCGTCTTTTTGTCGTTCCTGCTGTTTTATTCCATATTTTAACTATATTATACCATCACGCGCAATTATTTTAAACGTATATTTGCAAATGCTGACATAATATTTACGAATATAACCTGCTGGCGCCGCATATGAAAAAACAGAGAATTTATCTGAAAAATACCCGACCGCCGGACGGATTCGTTTTGAAAAATGTGGTCGGTAAGGGAGGCTCAACAATGATTATTACAACAACTCCAACGATTGAGGGAAAGCAAATTCTGGAATACAAGGGCGTGGTCTTTGGCGAAGTGATTTCGGGCGTAAACTTTATTAAGGATCTCGCCGCGGATCTTTCCAACTTTTTCGGCGGTCGTTCCGGCACTTACGAGGAGGAGCTGATCGAGGCCAGAGAAAACGCCATGCATGAAATGGAAATGCGTGCCGTACATCTGGGAGCGAACGCAGTGGTGGGAGTCGATATCGATTACGAGGTACTTGGCTCCAACAATGGGATGCTGATGGTCACGGTATCGGGAACGGCCGTGCGGCATGCTTGATCCCCGGTTTATCTTTTAATCATAGAGCTGCCTGAGCATTTGTTCAGGCAGCTCTATGATTTATTTTTTTAATTTTATTTTTTCTACCAGCTCGTGAAGCTCTTCGGAAGAATGGATTTCCCTGTTAATTAACGCAAGCTGCGTTTCCTCAGGAAGAGAATAAAAATAATCCTTGGTTTCCGAATCACGATCAAAAAGTATGCCGAGCGCGTAAGGATAACCCGTATCACTTTCTAAAATAACGATCACCTCCCGAAATAGTGTTTACGGAACAAATGAATTTAAGCGTTCGGTCGAAAAACTGCCGTTATTTTCTGCGGTGCCCGAAGCAGCTCCCACACGAACGCTATTTTTCCAGCTTCTCACAAAACCTTGCTTTTTATCATACTTTATAAGAGCAGATTAGAAAAATGCGCTAATTAGCTTTTGATATTTTTTGACCGAAAGGTCGAAGCAGGGAGGCGATCCTACTTGGACGTATTGCGCGTAGAAAATATTGAGCAAAAATACCAGGCGGATAACGGCGAAATCATTGCACTCAAAGATATTAGCTTCAGCGTTCAAGAGGGAGAGTTTGTCAGCATTGTGGGCGCGAGCGGCTGCGGAAAATCCACCCTTCTTTCGATTATCGCCGGGCTGTTGAAGCCCACCGCAGGAGAAATCTATGTAAAGGGTGAAAAAATTGAGGGTATTTCCTCCCATATCGGCTATATGCTGCAAAAAGACAATCTGCTGGACTGGCGAACGATTTACAGCAATGTGATTTTCGGTCTGGAAATTCGCCATATGATGAAGCAGGAAAATATTGAAAGGGCTGTCGACCTTCTAAAAACCTACGGTCTTTACGAGTTTAAGGATAAATATCCCTCGCAGCTTTCGGGGGGAATGCGGCAGAGAGCGGCTCTAATCCGCACACTGGCAATCAATCCGGATATTTTGCTGCTGGATGAGGCATTTTCCGCGCTGGATTACCAAACCAGGCTCACGGTTACCGACGATGTTTTCCGAATTCTAAAAAAGGAAAACGTTACGACTATCATGGTAACGCACGACATTCCCGAAAGCATCAGTATGGGAGATAAAATTATCATACTCAGCGCCCGTCCGGCAGTGATCAGGGAAATTTTGAAGATTGATTTTGAAGACAAGAACCGGACGCCGCTTTCCTGCAGAAACAGCCCAAAATTCAGCCATTACTTCGATCATATATGGAAAGAGCTGGTTACGGATGGATGATTCCAAACTATCGAATGAACGCATTCAATACCTAAGGAAAAAAAAGAAAAAAAAGAGGCTTGTTCTTATCTGCCAGATTGGAATTCTTGTTTTATTTATCGCGCAGTGGGAAATTTTTGCTCGCCTAGGCTGGATAGACAGCTTTATCCTCAGTCAGCCTTCCCGAATTTTGCAAACCTATGTCAACATGGTACAAAACGACCTTCTGATGAATATAGGCGTAACGGTGTATGAGACCCTGGTGGGATTTACCCTGGGAGTGATTTTCGGAACGCTTCTTGCAATTATCCTGTGGTGGAGCGATTTCATATCCAAGGTGAGCGAACCGTACCTTGTGGTTTTGAACAGTCTGCCAAAAATTGCACTCGGTCCGGTAATAATCGTCATTGTAGGAGCTGGCACCGAAGCCATCATTTTTATGGCTCTCGCCATTTCCCTGATCGTGACCGTACTGGAAATGCTTAACGGCTTCAAAAGCACCGACAAGGAATATATCAGGATGGCAGCGGCATTCGGTGCAAAAAAATGGCAAATTTTTACAAAAATTGTTTTTCCTTTTAATATTAAAACCTTGTTTAATTCCCTGAAAATCAACATCGGTCTTTCCCTCGTGGGCGTAATCGCCGGTGAATTTCTGGTGTCGAAAGCGGGTCTCGGCTACCTGATTGTCTACGGAGGGCAGGTTTTTCGGCTAGACCTGGTCATGGCCAGCGTTATTATCCTTTCGGTCGTGGCGGCGCTAATGTACCAGGGCGTAGTTCTTCTGCAAAATTTGGTCATGAAATGGTACGGTCACTGATACCGCACAAATGCGGCTTGATCGGTATCAATTAAATACAGAAAGGGGCAAAAGCTATGAGAAAACCAATTAAGCGGCTGGGGGTCGCAATGTGCGTTGCAATCCTTCTGGCTTCGGTCAGCGGGTGCAGCGCAAACAGCGCGAAAGCCGCCGACAAAATTGCGCTCTGTGAAGTAACCCATTCTATTTTCTACGCGCCTCAGTACGCGGCAATCAATCTGGGTTACTTTAAGGAGGAAGGCATCGATATTGACCTTTCCTGCGCGGAAGGCGCCGACAAGGTTATGTCTGCGGTTCTGTCCGACAAAGTTAACATCGGATTCGCGGGTCCGGAAGCATCTATCTACGTTTACAACGAAGGGAAGGCAGACCACACTCAGGTGTTCGCATTGCTTACCCAGCGCGACGGCTCCTTTCTGGTCGGAAGAACCCAGGACCCCAATTTCACATGGGATAAACTTCGCGGCAAGGTAATACTGCCCGGGCGCAAGGGCGGTGTGCCCTATATGGCACTAGAATATGTCATCCGCAAGAACGGGCTGGACCCGAACAAGGATACCACACTGGACAACAGCATCCAGTTCGCGCTGATGGCCGGCGCTTTTACCAGCGGAACAGGGGATTATGTAGCGCTTTTTGAACCGACAGCATCCATGCTGGAGGCAGCCGGCAAGGGCTACATCGTCGCCTCCATCGGCAAGCAGAGCGGAGAAATCCCCTATACCGCCTACTTTGCAAAAAAAAGCTATATTGAAAAGAACCCGGATTTGATTTACCGCTTTACAAAGGCGGTCTACAAGGGGCAAAAATGGATCGCGTCCCACAATGCCGCCGATATCGCGAAGCTGATCGCGCCTTCCTTCCCGGATACGGACGCAAAGCTGCTGACAACGGTTGTGCAGCGCTATAAAGAGATTGACGTTTGGAGCCCAACTCCGCTTTTAAAACCGGACTCCTTTACGCTGTTGCAAAAGGTTATCACACAGGCGGGAGAATTGAAGCAACCCGCCCCCTATGACAAGGTGGTTAACACCTCGTTTGCGCAAAAGGTTATTTCCGAAGTAAAATAGCCGCATTCTTTCTCCGCCGACGGACTTCTCTGAAATATAGTTGATTAACTTTAAGAACGTCTAAGTATTTTTGCGTATATTTTTGTGATGTAAGGCGGACAACGAAGTCAGGCTGGCGCCTGGCGAGCAACGCAGCGACACGGAAAATAGACCCCGAAGACCGGTTGGTTTTAGAGTTAATTGACTATATGTGACAAGATTACAGAAAAAAGAGAGGTTTTGGGTATACTAAATGTATCAACATAGAAAAGGTGAAGAAAATGTTTGAAAAAATTTACTTAGATAACCACTACAGGACGATTAACCCAAAAGAAGCAAAAGAACGCCTGGAAGCAGACGAATCCATTCTTCTGATCGACGTCAGAACACCGGAGGAATTCGCGCAGGCGCATATTCCAAACAGCATATCGATCCCGTTGAACCGAATTGAATCGGATATCGGGAAGGTAGCGCAAGACAAGAATGTTGAGATGATTGTATATTGCCTGAGCGGAAGACGCGCGGCGGCAGCATGCAGCCAGCTTACCGCAATGGGTTACCGGAATGTGAGCAATATGGGCGGCATTCAGTCCTGGCATTATCAAACTGTAAGCGGACATCGCTGAGGAAAAGAATTTGCAAAAAAAAGAACCGGCATCCGCCAAAAGCGGCTAGGTGCCGGTTTTTTCTGCAATTTTTCTAACATGCCGTCATATACTTAATGAATAGAAACTGGACGGAGGGCGTCGCTTATGCCAAAACAATACGGAGATCTGTACAGCCTGATTGAACAGAACTGCGAGGCAAGCAAGTATTTTGACCTGCTGCCGGACGACGTTCAGGAGGCGATCGGTCAGCGGGCCGAAGGAGTAACGTCGTTTGCAAGTCTGCTTCATTACGCGGCAAATCTGACAAAAGCAGATTTCTCGTAACCCCCGGGGAGCCGGGTGCATAAGAGCCGGACAAGCTACCGCTGTATCATTTTTCGCACACATTTTTGGCTAATTTCTGTGAAAGGCATAATATTATACTGTCAGGCACTTCAAACGAAGAAATGGTATGAAAATGCGGACGCCATCGCCGCTTTTCTAGCCGGCATTAGCCCGTTCTGGAACACACAGGAATGGCGCAACATGCTTTACGAGCACTTAAGGCCTACAAAAAATGAAGCAGTATACCGCCTGAGCGGCCAAATTGCCGCAGAAATTGCTCAGTATGAGAGCATTAATAATTCCGCGCTGAAAATGGCAGACTACATAGCGGAGGGAATCGAAAAACAATTCCGCCTGTAATTCATCCGACCGTATAATAAAAAAATTTGATTAGAATAAGAACAAAATATCTGTTAATAAGGAACAGGAAAGCGGTGATACTTATGAAAAAAGCAAAGCGGCAGTTTTGGCTAATCTGGGCGATTGTTATGATCGCCTCGTTCGGGTTGCTTTTCGCCGGAGTACGGCTGTTGCTGGGTAATCCCGTAACCGTGCAGAACACCATCGCATATCTTCTGGTATCGTTTACGTTTGGAATCATTTCGGGCGCCCTGTTTTTGTTTAAACGAAAATATGCCTTTGTTTTTTTCATTGCGGGGTTAATTGTCGGTTTTTTCGAAATGAGCCGGATATTCGTGGGAAATCTCGACGGATGGGGCGATTTGGTTGGCTTAATCTCTCTGTTTACCTGGGCGGCAATCGGTCTGGCGAGTGGAGCGGCAGCCGAGCTGTGCCATGTTATTTACCTAAGAATCAGCTCAAGCCGAAACAACCGGAAATGAAAACTCCCAGTTCCTTTCAAGCGGTCGCATTGAAAGAAACCGGGAGTTATTTTATTCTAAGATGATCTTATGATCGACTAGGTGCATCTCCTTGATTTTTGCCTGAATCGTCTTTCTCTCCCCATAAATATTTTCCAGATAAATATGGTCGTTTCCCTGAGGAATCACTTTATCTACAGCATCGAGCAGAAGGTTGGTGTTCCCTTCTTCATCCAATAAGTATACGTTGGCTTCACACATATCAATCACCTCGGATCATTTTTTTCACAGAATCAGCCACATAGCTCACATAATGCGGCAGAGGCTCCTGACTCACACCTGCAATACAAATCCGACAGCGGTTCAGCGGGATCAGGAGCTTTATTGCGGGGCTTTCTGATATTGCCTGTGCCATTTTGGGCGTCAGCTCCCCGAGCATAGAGTTTGCGGCAATAACGGCAACGCTGCCGACAATAACATCCGCCCTTGGTACGTTCCACACAATCGCGTTTTCACCCGATGCACCCTCGTTAGCTCCGGCTTTCAGCATCTGGGCGGTCGCGAGCGCGTTCGTGCCGAGCGCCAATATCTCAACCTCTTCGCTAAGCTCGCTTCGCAGCTTTTCTATAATCGCTTTACCGATTCCGCCGCCCTGACCGTCGACAACCGTTATCCGCATTTAACCACCGTCCGATCTATAATACTGTTTATTATAGCACATCGGGCGAAAAATTCCATCTAATCAGACAAACTTCATCAATTTTATTTATTTTCTCGGGCATCGGATTAATTTGTATGCATCATCTCAACTGACTGCAACAAGAATCAAATGAAATAATTGACAAACTAAAAAAAGAGAATCGGCAAAAACTATCTTATGGAGGTGTAATTCATGCTGGATCATATTCCAATAGGGCTTGGAATGGCCCTTTCCATGCGCCCGCAGGCAATGGATAAATTCTGCGCGCTGACCGATGAGCAGCAGCTGGAAATTGTAGAACACACGCATCAAATCCATTCTAAAGAAGAAATGACTGATTATGTGGAAAATCTGGTCGGCAAAATTTAGCACTCATAGTTCGGCGCAAAGGGCGCAATATAAGAACGGCGGGGCAAATATCGTATTTGTAAAAACGTGCCGAAGTGCATGGATATTTACCCTGTTAGGGTGGAGTAAACACTCCGCCCGGTCTACATAGCTTATTTTTCTAAGCCGTGGATGGCAGGATTACCGATCAGTTTTCCATCCTGCGTATACCGGGAGCCGTGGCAGGGGCAGTCCCAGGTCTGTTCGTCAGGGTTCCATTCCAAACGGCAGCCAAGGTGGGCACACCTGCGGGAGGCTTTGGAAAACGCACCGGAGGTCAGCCCGGCCACAGACTGCGCGCCGTCTTTCATCATATTCTGAATGGAAGCGCTCATTTTAAACCGCTGCGGCGAAAACACATCCGCACAGTCGTTTTCTTTACCGCAAATCATATCGGTTAAGATCATGGCCGCCGCCATAGATGAGGTCATTCCCCATTTCTGAAACCCGGTTGCCACAAACATATTGGATACCGCGGAAGAAAATTTTCCGATATAGGGAACGCCATCCCAGGTTGTGCAGTCCTGCGCTGACCACGCAGCGGTCTCGGTGCTATCCGGGTAAAGCTGCCTTGCGGTTTCTCGGAGGTTTTCATAGCAGCTCGACTGGGGGTGCCTGCCCGTGCGGTGACCTTCGCCGCCAAAGAGCAGAAACTCCCCGTAATTTCGGAAGGAATAGCCGTCTGCGTCGATTCCCAGGTACATCCCCTCCACCTGAGCCGCGTTCTTTAACGCGAGCACATAGGAACGTTCCTGATGCATACGGGCAAAATACCATCCGGGTACGTTAACAAAAGGAAAATGCGTTGCGATAACGATCTGATCCGCCGTCACTCGTCCGTGGTTGGTAATGACCACGTCACCCTGTATCTCCGTCACCATCGTGTGCTCGTAAATTTCAAGATCGGCGGAAATTGCCTTTAGAAACTTAAGCGGATGGAACTGCGCCTGATCGGCGAATTTCAGCGCGCCCTTCACCGCAAACGGCAGCCCCGTTTCCGTGGTCAGCTCCGCGTTGATATTCAGAGTCAGGGCGGCGGACATTTCATCTTCCAGACTTTTGACATCATTCAGCGTATAGAGATATGCGTTCTTCGTTTCCAGATCACAGTCAATTTTATTTTCCCAGATAATATCACGGTACTGCTGAATCGCACGCTGGTTAGCCAACGCATACTGCGCCGCTCTTTCCACTCCAAAGCTCTGAATAAGCTTGTTGTAAATCAAATCATGCTGAGACGTTATTTTGGCCGTTGTGTTTTTTGTAACCCCGCCGGCCGTTGTCGCGCCCTCCAGAACGATGACGCGTAACCCCATCTTCTTCAGCATATATGCCGTCAGAAGCCCGGCCATGCCGGCGCCGATTACAACAACCTGAACCACCATATCCTTTTTGAGAGATTTTTTCTCGGAAAAATCACAATCTAAGCTCCAAATAGATTCCATCATCAGGCATCCCTCCTAAAATAAAGGTTTGCCGGATTTTATGAAATAATTCAACTAAAGAACCGATTTTATTTGTATTTCCCGCAGCAGCTCCGCTTTTCCATCATAATCGTATTGCGCCAGACGCCCATATGGTCTTTTGCAATTTTTTCCCGGTAGCCGACCTGACGAAAGCCGCATTTACTATGTAAACTAAGACTGGCCAGATTTTCCTGTATGATTGCGGACTGAAGCATCCAGATTCCGGCTTTTTCCGATTCCTGAATCAGGTGATTCAGCAGCTTGGTGCCGAGACCGGTCTTTCGGTATTTTTCATCCATGTAAATACTGAGCTCCGCTACCCCGGCGTAACCACACCGGCTGGAAGCAGGACTTAGCGCCGTCCAGCCCACAATTTCACCATTCTGTGTAATTACATACCTGCAAATTTTTAAATGAGCCTTGTCCCACTCCTCATAAGTCGGGCAGGATGCTTGAAAGGTCGCAACATGGGTGCTCACTCCGTTTTGATAAATCCTGGCAACGTCTCCCCAATCCTCTTCCTTCATATCTCTAATCTCATACTCCACCCTTTTCACAGCCTTTCGTTTTTTATAACTGCTATATTATCACAATTAATATCATATTTACAGGGATAAAATAGTCATAATATAAAAAAATTTTTATCCTTTAAATACAAAAAGAACCCGCACTGCAAAAGTACGGGTTCCTCGCTTAAATTACTTCTGAAGAGGAGGGCGCATCCCTCTGAAGCAGAGGCAGCCAAACGCTGAATGTGCTGCCCTTGCCCGCCTCGCTTTCTACCCCTACCTCGCCGCCGTAGAGGGCGGCAATATGCTTTACAATGGAAAGACCAAGCCCGGTTCCCCCTATCTCGCGCGAGCGGCTGGTATCCACGCGGTAAAAGCGTTCAAACAATCGGCTAAAATGCTCCGGGGCAATCCCGATCCCGGTATCCCGCACCCGAACCAGAACCGTTTTGCGCTGCTGCTTCGCGGTAATCGTTACGCTCCCCTGCGGTTTATTATATTTAATTCCGTTTTCCACCAGATTACTGAATAGCTGCTGAAACCGGGTGGGAGAGCAGGATACAAACAGACCTTCATCCGCATCCAGGCTGAGATGGACTCCACATTTTTCGGCAACCGGTGTCAGGCGCTCAACACAGCTTTGCAGCTCCTGCTTTACGTTGCATTTTCGCGCGGAGGGGTCTTCCTTCGCGTTCTCGATTTGGGATAAAACCAGCATGTCGTCAATCAGGTGGTGAAGGCGTTCCGCCTCGATATCCAGAACATCGTAAAAATAGCGGCGGGTTTCCTCGTCGCGGTCGGAGCTTTTCAGCAGCTCAATACTGCCGCGAATGGAGGTGAGCGGCGTTTTGAGCTCATGGGTCACATTCGCCACAAATTCGCTTCGCATCTGCTCGAGCTTACGCATTCTGGTGATATCGGTGATCACGGCGAGTGCTGAAACCTCCTCCCCGTCGACGGGGGACACATAAACCAGGAACTGCTTTTCGTTCGGTGCAGTTACAACGGCTTCTTTTTTTGCCTTCGAAGTTTCAATTGCCTCCCGCAGCAAGCCCGCAACCCTGCTGATGAGCAAGCTGCCTTCGAGCCTGCTCCCCTCCCGCAGCGTCGGCTTCTCAAGAAGTCGGCTTGCGCTCTGATTCAGAATCAAAAGCTCATTGCGGTCATTTACCGCAAGCACACCGTCATCCATGCCCTGCAGTACACTTTCCAGCTGGCTCTGATTGCTTTTCAGCTGAAAAACAACGCTTTCCATGCTGGAAGCCATCGTATTAAAGGAGCGGGCAAGCTGCCCGATTTCATCCCGGTAAGTCCCCTGCACCCTGCTGGAATAATCACCGTCTGAAATATCCCTTGCCGTATCGGTCAGCTGTTGCAGCGGCTCGGTCACGCGGTAAACCAAAAGCCCGGTAACCATACAGACAATGGCGATTCCAAAAAACATGCTCAAAAACGCAATCAGCCAAAGTCTGCTGATAACGGCGTCGAGATTGGCGGTAGGCAGGGCGGCCCGAATAAAATATTGACCCTTGAGGTATACCGCTTCATAATAAAAGCGCTGATTGACGCTTGCGCTCATACGCGTATCATAGCCACGCCCGCTTTTGAACGCCTGCCGGATTTCAGGGCGATCCATATGGTTTTGGTTGATTTCTTCCGGCTCGCTGTCACCGATTACCTTCCCGTTCAGATCAATTACGCTGATTCGCATCGGCTGGCCGACCCTGGAAAGCTCGTTTCCCACGCTCGTTACAGCGGCATCCGGATTTCTGCCAATCAGCTCCGTCTGGGTCGAAAGGATGCTCAGCGCGGTATCGAGCTGACGGGTAAACTCCACCCGGTACTGTTTTTCCACCTGCACAACGGCAAGCAGAAAAGCCGCGCAAAAGCCCGCAATGATAATCGCAGCGTTACAAAGCATCAGCCTTTTTTTCATCCCAAGCCCTCCATCAGCAAAAATCGGTAAATTTATAGCCTACTCCGCGCACGGTCTGTATGTAAACCGGCTCATCGGAATTATCTTCGATCTTTTGACGAAGATAACGGACATGGACGTCTACCGTCCGCGTATCCCCATAGTATTCCACGCCCCATACCTTATCGAGCAGTGTATTTCGGGTCAGAACCTTGCCGCTGTTGCGCATCAGCATGACCAGCAAATCAAATTCCTTGGCGGTCAGCTCCACGGGACTGCCCGCCTTTCTCACGGTATGGCGTACAATATCGACACTGATTTCTCCGATGGAAAGCAGCTTCGAAACAGCCTCCTGGCGGACGGTACGGCGAAGCACCGCCCGAACCCGCGCGCAAAGCTCCTTTACGCTGAACGGCTTGACAATATAGTCGTCCGCGCCGATTTCCAAACCGAGAACCCGGTCGATTTCCTCTCCCCGGGCGGTAAGCATCAGCACCGGCACCGCGCGCGTCGCCTCGTTTTCCCTTAGCATCCTGCACACAGCGAGACCATCCGGCTGCGGCATCATCCAATCCAGAATAATCGCGTCGGGAATTTTGAGTTTTACCGCGGCGAGCAGCTGAGCGCCGTCTGGAAACTCGGCAGTTTCGAAGCCGCTGTCTTTCAAGCCGAACGCAATGAGCTTCCGGATATTCAATTCATCGTCGGCGATATACACCAACGCCATAAGAAGTCCTCCTCAATATTTCGTGTTCAAATCCGGATGAACCCCGGTTTCCATATAAATCACCCATTCGGCGATATTGGTCGCGTGGTCGCCGATGCGCTCCACATATTTGGAGATGAAAAGCAGGTCGACCTCGCGCATGACATTCTGCGGATTTTCCGTGATGATGCCGCAAACCTCCAGAATCAGCTTGGAAAACATATCGTCCACATAATCGTCACGGCGGCACACCTCTTTGGCGGCCTCCACATCCCTGCTTAAAAAAACATCCATCGCACTGCGGAACATTCCGTGGGCGGCTTCCAGCATCTGAACCGTATGGGCGACGGCAAGGCTGTTGGTATTCAACTCCGACGAGACCAAAATTTCACAGATATCCGCGCACTGGTCCGCCTCGCGCTCCATATCGGTCAAAATTTTCAGGCAGGCGGCAATTACGCGCAGGTCGGTCGCAATCGGCTGCTGCATTGCTATCAGGTTCATGCAGTATTTTTCAATGCTATGCTCTGTTCGGTCGATTTCGTTGTCGCTGGAGGCGATTTCAGCGGCTTTTGTCAAATCCATTGTGCGCAAGGCATTAATAGTACCCTCAATCCGCTCGTCAACCGTATTGCCCAGGTCTGTCATCTGCGAAATCAGATTCGCAAGCTCCCGGTCAAAGTGTTTTCTCGGCATTCTATCCTCTCCTTTAATTATACATTTAATTTTATCCATTACCAGTCAGTACAGAAATATTAACATTGCTATGGGATTCTCTCTTCCGTGCGTGTTTTGAAATCAGCCAAAACGACCGGTAATGTACCGCTCGGTGCGCTCCTCCTTGGGGTTATTGAACATGGTAAGGGTATCGGTGTATTCCACAATTTCGCCGAGCAGGAAGAACGCGGTCTGGTCCGCAATACGGGCGGCCTGCTGCATATTGTGCGTGACGATAATCACGGTAAACCGGGAGCGAAGGTCGTCCATCAGATCCTCGATTTTCAGTGTGGAAATCGGGTCAAGCGCGCTGGTCGGTTCGTCCATCAGGATAATATCCGGCTCGACCGCAAGGGCGCGCGCAATGCAAAGTCGCTGCTGCTGACCGCCGGAAAGACCGAGTGCGGATTTTTTCAGCCGGTCCTTTACCTCGTCCCAAAGAGCCGCGCTGCGAAGAGACTGCTCCACAATCTCATCAAGCTTCTGCCTGTTTTTAACCCCGTGGACGCGCGGACCATAGGCAATGTTGTCATACAGGGTCATGGGAAACGGGTTCGGCTTCTGAAACACCATGCCTGCACGCTTGCGCAGAAGGGTAACATCGGTACGGGGGTCGTAAATATCCTCGCCGTCAATTGTAACCTTGCCCGTAATTTTGCAGTTTTCCACCATATCGTTCATCCGGTTCAGCGTTTTCAGGCAGGTGGATTTTCCGCAGCCTGAGGGTCCGATAAACGCCGTGACCTTGTTGCAGGGAATTTCCAGATTGATTCCTTTCAGCGCGTGAAAATCCCCGTAATATAAGTTTAAATCATGAATTGAAATCTTACTGTCCATATTTCTATCTAATCCCTTCATTCGGACTTTTAGTCGATTCATTCCAAAGCCACCCGCTCCTTGCAGTCTGTTTTCCCTACTGCCGCGTTGTCCTCTGCGGCACAATTGGTGCTGTTCACCCTTTTCGCAGCATTCTGGAAAGCAAACCGGCAAGACGGTTAAGCAGAAACACCAAAATCAAAAGCACCGCCGCGGTCGCGTAGGCAATATGCATCGCGTCCGGCGAAGAGGCCTCCCGCGCGGTCTGGTAAAGATGCAGCGTCAAGGTCCGCCCGCTCGCAAAGATCTGGCTGATAAATCCCTTCGGCATATTGTACGATAACCCCGAGGTAAACAGAAGCGCGGCACTCTCTCCGACAATGCGTCCCATTGCCAGAATCACCGCGGTCAGTACCCCGGGCATCGCGCAGGGAAGAACGATTCCCAGAACGACCCGCAGCTTGCCCGCACCAAGCGCCATCGCGCCCTCTTTATAGGAAGCGGGCACCGCAAGCAGCGATTCCTCCGTGGTTCGGATAATCGTCGGAAGGATACTGATCGCCATAGTAAGGCTGCCTGCCAGAATAGAGGTCTGCAAACGGAACAGGATGCAAAATACCGTATAGCCGAATAACCCGAACAGGATGGATGGGATTCCGGAAAGTACCTCCGTGGTAAAACGGATTGCCTTCACCAGCCTGCCTTGCTTTGCGTACTGGGTAAGGTAAATGGCGGAGGAAATCCCGATCGGAGCAGAAATCAGCAACGTAATCACAACAATATACATCGTATTGATCAGCATTGGCAGAATTCCCTTGAGCTTATCGTTCGTTTCGGAATAGGAGGTGATAATAAACGACCATGAGAGGTAAGGAACCCCATTGACAAGAATATATCCGATAATTCCGATTAGGGTTACGACTGTGACTGCCGCCGCCCCGTTGATGAGAATTTTCAGAGCCGTATCGGCGGTACGTTTTCTTCTGGCATAAAGAGAATTACCGGGCATCCATCTGCACTCCCCTCTTCGAAATATAAGTAAAGCTGATGTTCACGATCATGATGAAAACAAACAGAACCAGCCCGATTGCAAACAGCGCCTGACGGTGCAGCCCTGAGGCATAGCTCATCTCCATTGCGATACCGGTGGTGAGCAGGCGTACCGTTCCGAGAAGCGAAGGCATGTTCACAACGTTGCCAGCCACCATAATAACCGCCATCGTTTCTCCGATCGCGCGTCCGACGCCCAGAATCACGCCCGCGAGAATTCCGGAACGGGCCGCCGGAATGCTGACCTTAAAGATCGTCATAGTCGGAGTCGCGCCGAGCGCAAGAGAGGCCTCGCGGTAAGCCTGCGGTACTGCCCGCAGGGAGGTTTCCGTAACGCTCACGATCGTGGGCAGTACCATAACCGCAAGAATCAGTACCGCGGCAAGAAGGCTGTCTCCGATGGTATTTCCCTGAAACGGCGGAAAGCTGCGGATGGCCGGTACAATCACCAGCATACCGAAAAAACCGTAAATAACGGACGGGATCCCCGCCAGAAGCTCTACGGCAGGATGAACCAGCCGGGAAACCTGGGGCTTGGCGGTTTCCGCGAGGAAAACCGCGGTCAGGATTCCGACCGGTACCCCGATAACAATAGCACCGAAGGTTCCCGCAACGGAGGAAAGAATGAGTGGAAGAATTCCGAATATATTTGCTTCCGCGTTCCAGCTCGTGCCCAGAAGGAAATTTCCCAAACCGATTTGCGCGATAGCGGGAGTCCCCGCCGCGAAAATATAGACGGTAATCAGAAGGACCGAACCGACCGAAACACAGGAGAACGCCAGAAAAACGGATTCCGCCAGTTTTTCCGTACCGCGCGTCCAAAGGGACAGAACCGCACAAAGTAATCCCCCGACCAGAATATAAATCGACGGCCAGAGATAGCTGATGCCGATTCTGCTGATATTCAGCCGGGTCACGGCCTCCTGGATACTGGAAGTCGTAATCAAAACGATCATCGGGGTAATGGCGGAAACAGCAAAGGAAAGTCCCGCCGCAACCGGTTTTTTCAGTAAAAGCAATAACACCCCGGTCAGTGTGAGCAAAACTCCCGCCGCGACCGCAACGCGCGTAAGAGCAGGAATCGTCACCAGACCGCTCAGCTTCGGGCCAACAACACGCATCCCGGCGGTGGTCAGAAGCTGATATCCGCTCACCGAATAAACCGTATCTTTAAAAACAAACCGTATGTAGGGAAGAAAAAATGCCGTAACGGAGAGAAGACCTAACATTACTGCTAAGCCTCTCCTGATCTGATTTTTCTTTTTCTGTCTTTGCGCGATTTCAGCGCTCATCATTGATGTGCTCATTTTACGGTAACCAGACCTACTTTCTTAATAACCGCCTGACCTTCCTCAGATTTCACAAAATCAAACCAGGCTTTTACAAGATCGCTGTCCGTTCCTTTTTTATAAATTTCAATGAAAGGTCTTTGCGCCTTATAGCTTTTATTTACAATGTTTTCTTCGGTTGCTTTAGCTCCGTCCACATCCACCGCTTTGATGGTCTCGTTGACGGAATCGAGCGACACATATCCAATAGAGCCTTTATCGCTGCTGACCTTTGTCACAACCTCACCTGTTGAGGAGAGTTCTGCCGCGTATTTGCATTTCTTTGAGCATTTAAATATAGTCTCAAAGCCGTCCCGCGTACCGCTCGCCGCTTCTCTGCCCAAAACGGTGATTTTCAGATCACTGCCGCCGACTTCCTTCCAGTTTTTAATTTCACCGGTAAAGATTTTTGTAATCTGTTCGCTGGTCAGGTTGGAGACTTTATTGTCCTTGTTGACCGCAATTGCAATACCGTCGATCGCGATTGGTACAATTTCGTAATCACCAGGTTTCTCTTCGTCCTTCATATTTCTGGAAAGATCACCGATGAGAGCTGTGCCCGCGCTGACCGCTTTGGCCGCGTCGCCGGAACCCGTACCGCTCTTTTCCACAGTGACGTTCGGATATTTTGCCTGAAACGCTTCGCCAAGAGCCTGGCAAACCTTTGCCATTGAAGTGGAGCCGTTTAAGGTCAATTTACCGCTCAGCTCCGGCGCGGCGGCTGAAGAAGCGGGAGCTGCCTGTGACGCTGCTTCGGAAGAAGCCGGAACTGTGGAGGCGGTTCCCTGGATTTCGGAGCTGCACCCCGCGAACGCCAGTGCGGAACAAACAATTGATGTCATCAGTATTCCGGATATTATTTTACGCATGTAAGAAATCCTCCTGTAATTTTATGTTTCTTAAGTACAGGATTTATTGTATAAGTCCAATGTAAATTCTATGTTAAGTTTAGTTTAGATTAAACTTAATTAATTATTCCAACCAAAACGCGGGAAAAAGAAAAGAGCGACAGAACAAACTGCCGCCCACATACAATATTATTAAAGTATAAGTTTAAACCTTTGTAAGCAAGATTCCACATTCCCCATGAATCTTATAGTTTCCCATTCCGGCCGGAACAAACACGCTGTCTCCGGTACAGATCGGAAGGGAAGCGTTTCCGTACCGCAGCTCCGCTTCGCCGGAAAGGCACAGGATGGAGTGAAAGCTGGTTTCGTCCGCAGTCAGCTCCGCCGCTTGGGATATTTCCATTCGGAAAACCGTAAAGTACGCGCAGGAAGCAAGAAGCGTACGGCTAAATCCGTTGCAGATTTCCGTTTCTCCCTGCGGCTTTGCCGGACGCTGCGGTTTTTCCAGCTTTGTTACATCGAGCGCTTTTTCAATATGCAGCTCGCGCCCGTGCCCGTCCTTGTCTACCCTGCCGTAATCATAAATACGATATGTGGTATTGGAATTCTGCTGAATCTCCGCAATGACGATTCCCGCCCCGATGGCGTGGAGTGTTCCGGATTCAATAAAGAAAACATCCCCCGGATGCACCGGCACCTCGTTGAGCACCTCCAGAAGGGTATTTCTTTGAATTCTCTCCCGGAATTCCTCTTTTGTTATCGGCTTCTGAAAGCCGTAATACAGGCTTGCGCCCGGCTCGTTCTCCACGATATACCACATTTCCGTTTTGCCGTATTCGCCCTCATTTTTGAGCGCGTATGCGTTATCGGGATGAACCTGAATAGACAGACGGTCCTGCGCGTCAATAAGCTTGACCAGAATGGGAAATTCCTCAAATTTGCCGCAATCCGTGCCCAAAACCGCCCGACCCTCCCGTTCAATATAATCCCGCAGGGTCATGCCGGCGTACGCTCCCTGCGCGATTTCGGACATCCCGTCCTTGTGGCAGCTAAGCATCCAGCTCTCCGCGAGCTTCTCCTCGCGGCTTTGCTGCTGATATTTTGTTCTCAATTTTGTTCCGCCCCAAAGGTAATCCTTGCAGGGTGCAACCAGTTTTAAAGGTTCCATCTGTCTCCACTCCCTATCAAAATACTTCTATATCATACTCCGCGCGAACTCTTACCGCAAGAACTAATTTCCGGGACCGCATTAAATTTAACTCCCTCATTATTCTATTCGTCTCCCCTAGGAAACAGAATGTCATCTACGGTACATTTTAATTCTAATTGCATCTTTACTTCACCCCGCTAATAAGGTACAATAATAACGTTGATTCAAATAATTATGAGGTGAAATACAGATGAAAAAGATTGTATCCTTGATATTAGCGGCTTCGGTCGCATTATCCTTCGCTTCCTGCGGGCTCGCGGGAAACGCGGCTTCTGCCGCTCCGGCTGCCGGCGCGGCATCCTCCGGCAGTGATGAATCCTGGAGCAAGGTACAGAGCACGGGCAAGCTGGTTCTCGGTCTTGACGACGCGTTCCCGCCGATGGGATACGTCGACCCCAAAACCGGAAAGCTGGTTGGTTTCGATATCGACGTTGCGGCGGAAGCCTGCAAACGACTGAAAATCGAACTGAAAACCCAGGCGATTGACTGGGACAACAAAGCTGCCGAGCTGAACAACGGCAATGTAGACTGCCTGTGGAACGGATTCAGCAAGACGGAGGAACGAGAAAAAGAATTCAGCCTAAGCATTCCTTACATGAAAAACAATCAGATTATTTTGGTAAAAACTTCGGATACATACGTCGGGCTTTCCTCGTTAGCCGGAAAAACCATCGGCGTACAATCGGATTCCTCAGCGGAATCCGCACTGAATTCGAATACCGATTTTAAGAAGTCCTTAAAAGCCGTGGTTCAAATTGATGACTATTCCAAAGCGGTTCTGGAGCTGCAAAACGGTACCATTGACGCGATTGGTATTGATGAAGTGGTCGCCCGCTATTACCTCACCAATAACCCGGGCGCTTACAAAGTATTGCAGGAAAAAGACGGTAAAGACTCCTCTCTTGCAGTAGAGGACTACGTGGTCGGATTCCGTAAGGCGGACAAAGCGCTGAAGGAGAAAATCGAAGGCGCCGTGAAGGATATGGCCGCAGACGGAACACTGGCGAAAATATCGGAAAAATGGTTTGATAAAGACGTTACCACGGTAGGCAAATAATTCAGGTATAGAGACATTCATGCCGTCTCTATACTCAGGTTGCAAACAAACTGACAGACTGAGACAAATCGCGCGAGACAAGAATTTGCAAACGCAGGAAGCAGAATTTTTCGATTTTGCGGTTGCGCGATTTTGTCGCCAGTCTAAGGCATAGAGACGATCAGACTGTCTCTATGCCTTTGGCTTTTTATGAGTTCCTACATTTGTTACGAATTTTTACGGTAACTTATTATAACGGGATATAAATTTCATTAATTTGGAGGAAAGCACTTATGAATTATCAGGTGCTGATCACACAAATGCTGGAAGCTACGCTGATGTCGCTGCGTATCTTTCTTGTTACTCTGATTTTTTCACTGCCGCTCGGGCTTCTGGTCGCTATGGGCCGTAGGACTAAAATAAAAATTATTAATCTTCCGGTAAGGTTCTATATTCTGATTATGCGCGGCACACCGCTGATGCTGCAGCTGCTGTTCATCTTTTACGGCTTTAAGCCCATCTTCGGGGTACAGCTTGACCGCGTCCTTTCGGCCGAGGTCGCCTTTATCCTGAACTACGCCGCATATTTTGCCGAAATCTTCCGCGGCGGAATCGAGGGCATTCCGCGCGGACAGTACGAAGCGGCAAAGGTACTCGGTCTGACCCGCAGCCAGACCTTTTTTCGTATCATCCTCCCGCAGGTGGTAAAACACATTATCCCGCCAATGGGCAACGAGTTCATTACACTGGTTAAAGACACCTCTCTCGCGCAGGTTATCGGCGTGGTCGAGCTTTTAAAAATCACATCAAACTGGGTCTCCTCCGCGGTCAATATGATGCCGTTCGCAATTGCGGCTCTGTTCTACCTGGTTATGAACGGAATTGTTACACGCTGTTTTACCGTCGCGGAAAACAAGCTGAACTATTATCGCTAGGAGGTTAAAGCATGGATATTCTAACGGCTAAAAACATCTTCAAGAGCTTTGACGACGTGGAAGTTTTAAAGGGAATTTCCATTAACGTGACCAAAGGTCAGGTACTGGCGATTATCGGACCCTCCGGCTCCGGCAAGAGCACGCTGCTGCGCTGCGTGACCCAGCTGGAAACAGTGGATTCCGGTGAAATCAGCATCTGCGGCGAACAGCTGGTGGTAAACGACGCGAACGGAAAGGCCGTTTACGCGGATAAAGCCTCCTGCGGCCAAATCGGGCTGCATATCGGACTGGTATTTCAGAATTTTAACCTGTTCCCCCATTTGTCCGTTTTGCGGAACATCACGGAGGCTCCTGTCTGCGTTCTTAAAAAGTCAAAGGCGGAAGCGGAAAATGCAGCGCGCGAGCTTCTGAAAAAGATGGACCTTGCCGACAAGGCGGACGCGTACCCCTGCCAGCTTTCCGGCGGGCAGCAGCAGCGGGTATCCATTGCGCGCGCGCTTGCCATGAATCCCGATATCCTTTTCTTCGACGAGCCAACCAGCGCACTGGATCCGGAGCTGACCGGCGAAATACTGAAGGTAATCCGCGAGCTTGCCAGCGAACATATGACGATGGTGGTCGTTACACACGAAATGAAGTTTGCGCGCGATGTTGCGGACCATATCGTATTTATGGATAACGGTGTTATTGTGGAACAGGGCAGCCCGGAGCAGCTTTTCGGGAACACACAGAACGAAAGAACCAAGACATTTTTATCCCGGTTTAACGAAGGGTAAAGAGAAATTTAAATTTATTATGATATAAGCCCGAAGACAGGGATGTCTTCGGGCTTTTTGTGAATTCAGCTGCTAATGGGTTTGGTATGCCTTTTGAGCCACTTCAGCTCTTTTTCGTGGAGGTTCGGAGAAAGTTTCTCATATACAAGAGCATGGTAATCATTCAGCCATTCGATTTCTTCCCGGGTCATCAAGGCAGTCAGCAAACCTCCTGTGTCAATAGGAAAATACGTAAGCGGCTCAAATTTCAGGAACTGACCGTAATCGTTGCAGCAGGCTTCCTTTACCAGCATGATGTTCTCGGTGCGGATGCCGTGATGCCCTTCCTCATAAATTCCCGGTTCATTGGTAATGGTCATACCCTTTTTAAAAACCGTATTTCCCTTGATGCTTAACCGCTGCGGTCCTTCGTGAACACCGCTGAACATTCCCACACCATGACCCGTTCCGCAGCGGTAATCGATCCCGTGCTTCCACACCTGCTGGCGGGCAAGGATATCCAGATTCCCACCGGTGCAGCCCTCCAGAAAAACCGCGCTCGCAAGCGCAATGTGAGCCTTAAGCACATAGGTATAATGCTCCTGCTCCTCACGGGTAAGAGACCCCATAACAAAGGTGCGGGTGATATCGGTCGTTCCCTCGAGGTACTGCCCTCCGGAATCGATGAGCAAGAGCCCTTTTTCACGGATGACCGCGCAGGAATCGGGTCTCGGGCTGTAATGCATCATTGCGGCGTTGGAGCCGAAAGCGGCGATGGTGTCAAAACTCTCGCCCATATTATGCGGCTGTTTGGCGCGGCATTCCCGAAGCATATCGCAAACGGTGCATTCCGTCAGCGTTTCGCCCCTTTCCATCTTCTCTTCAAACTGCACGCAGAAATCCACCATCGCACAGCCGTCCAGAATATGTGCCTGCCTGATATTCTGTATTTCGACGTCGTTCTTGACGCCCTTCAGCGTGGTCACGATGTCACTGCCCTCTTTTACCGTCACAAACGGGTTCTGGCTCAGGATGCGGTATAAGCTGTAATTCGTCTCAGAGGGGTCAACGATAAATGTCATTTCCGTATCGATTTTTCTCAGGGTTTCATCGATTTCCTCATATCGCTTTACGGTAACGCCGTTTTCCTCAAGAACATTCATTACCCCATCGGAAATCCGTGCGGTATTGATGAACAGCAGCGCGGAGCTTTCGGTGACAAGGGCATAGGAAACCGCAAGCGGATTAAAGGAGATATCGCCGGCACGGATATTCATAAGCCACGCGACACAGTCCAGCTTCGTAAAAACCTCTCCGTCTGCCTTTCGCCTTTTCAGCGCGGCGCGCACCTGCTCCAATTTTTCGCGGCAGGTAAATCCGGCATATCTCGCATCATGGAGAAAAACCTCGGTGGCAGGCATTTCCGGTCGGTTCGGCCAGATATCACCGATAAGGTCAATCATTTCAAGCTTCAGATGCCTCTCAGCAAACGCCTGCCCCATATCCTTTACGCTCGCGGCGGAAAGCAGCCTTCCGTCAAACCCGACGGTGTCTCCATCGTTTAATTTACTTCTGATAAATTCAAGATAAGTGGGAATATCCCTTACACCCATGCGAAACAGCCTGATTTCACTGTCTTCCAGCTGGTTTGCAGCCTGAATAAAGTATCTGCCGTCCGTCCACAGGCCGCTTTCGGTCTCCGTAACCACTAAAGTGCCGGCGGAACCGGTAAAGCCGGAAAAATAGCTTCTGACCATCCAATGCTCCGGCAGATATTCGCTCATATGAGGGTCGGAGGACGGAATGATATATGCCTGAACCCCGTTTTCTTTCATTTTGCCGCGCAGGGTAGCCAGTTTTTCATTTACGCTAATCATCGTTTAACACTCCTTCTGTTTTTCTATGACCATTTGCCGGCTTGTTCCTCTGTTGGAACAAGAATCGGTATAAAAAGCAAACATTAAAAATGTATAGGCTTTATCTGTGCTAAAGTCAATAATTTATACAGCTCAGAGTAGGAACAGTTCGTATCTAAAAGCTCAGCCATTTTGAATACTTAATGTTATTTGGTCTGTGAAAGTTGGTGATATTCTTAAAATACCTTGAAAGGAGCAATCGTATATGACTGCGAAAGAAGAAGTAATGAAAAGGCTTTTCATTACTTTGATTATTATTATTGCGATTCCAATGGGATTGTATATTGCCGGTAACTGTTATTATACATCAGCAAGAATATACGAGATGTACTGGAATATAAATCTTTCGAATGATATTAAAGAAAAATACAATGCTGAGACACCGCCAGATTTTCATGGAGATGGTTCGCGTTACACTGTTTTTCAATTAAATGAATTAAATCCGCCGTTTTTAATAGGCACATCTAATCAAAAAAATGTTAAAACAGAAAATGAAATTCTGTCAATTCTTAATATACTAGGGGCAGAAAAAAATTGGTATCCTGATTTCTCTCATGTGTATAAGTGGAAAAAGTTAACTCAACATGATGATTATTTATATATAATATATGATCCAAAAACATCGTTGGTAATTAGGTTATTGTTGTTGCTGATTATTGGATGGATTTTGAGTTCCCAAATAGTGGCAACACAGTACAAAAAGATCTTTTCTATGCGATACACAAATTTAATTACACAAAAGGGACGAACTCTCAAGGCTCATTATAAATAAAAATCCATCCAATAATTTAGTCTCCGAATTTAAGGAAATTCGGAGACTTTTTATATTCTACTTTGCTATATTGTTCAGATGTTAAGAAGTATAAAATGTGTATTTAATATGCATGATTGTAATAAAATTGGTAACATTCGAGGGACTATTTCTGCTGAGCCTATATTTTTGTATTTAAACTATAGGTCGTTTGCGCTAAAGCTACAACCAAAGGTGGATATCCAGAAATTTAGAACAGCTGCTGTTTTAATTTTCAATAATTAAATTCTATCTAGCAATGGAATGTATCCTCGCCGCGCGGAAATGCTGCGGTATGCCGGGCGGATGATCTTGCCCGCGTTGATTTGCTCTTCCATCAGATGCGCGCTCCAGCCAGCGATACGGGCCATGGCAAAGACCGGTGTAAAAAGCTCCGGGGGAAGCCCAAGCATATGGTATACGAAGCCACTATAAAAATCGATGTTCGCGCTGACACCCTTATAGGTTTTGCGCTCGTTGCCGATTACCTCGGGAGCCAGATGCTCTACAAGCGAATATAGCTTATATTCTTTGGCGAGCCCTTTTTCTTCGGATAAATTCTGGACAAATTTTTTAAAGATGTTTGCCCTTGGGTCGGAAAGGGAGTAAACCGCATGACCCATTCCGTAAATCAACCCGGATTTGTCAAAGGCTTGTTTATTGAGCAGCTTTTTCAGGTAATCCCCTACCTTTTCCTCATCCTCCCAGTCGTCGATGTTCTTTTTCATATCCTCAAACATCATCATCACCTTAATGTTTGCGCCGCCGTGCTTCGGACCCTTGAGCGAACCGAGCGCAGCTGCAATAACCGAATAGGCGTCGGTCCCGGAGGAGGCAACCACATGGGTGGTAAAGCTGGAATTGTTGCCGCCGCCGTGCTCGGCGTGCAAAACAAGGGCAAGGTCTAAAATTCGGGCCTCCAGCGCGGTATATTTATTATCGATACGAAGCATATACAGTATGTTTTCCGCAGTGGACAGCTCCGGCTTTGGCGCGTGAATAAAGAAGCTGTTATTTCGGTTCATATTGTGGGCGTAGGCCTGATAGCCGTAAACAGCCAGCTGAGGAAACAGCGCAATCATCTCGAGGCACTGGCGAAGTACATTTTCAAGCGACATATCGTTCGCCCTCTCGTCGTAAGCGTAAAGAGTCAGCACACTCCTCGCCAGTGTGTTCATCATATCAAACGTAGGTGCTTTCATAATAATGTCGCGCACAAAATTGGTTGGAAGGCTTCTGTATTTAAACAAAATGTCCTTAAACTCCGACAGTCTTTCCGGGGCGGGAAGCTCACCGAACAAAAGCAGATATGCTGTTTCTTCAAAGCCAAAACGGTCTTCCGCAATAAATCCGCCCACAATATCCTGAATATTAATGCCACGGTAGTAAAGCTCACCTTCGCAGGGTACGCTCCTGCCATCCACCTCTTTGGAGGAAATGATTTCGGATATTTCGGTGAGACCGGTCAAAACGCCTTTTCCATTGATGTCCCGTAGACCACGCTTCACGTCATATTTCGTATATAAGTCTGTATCGATGGTACTGTGGCTGCGGCAAAGCTCCGTTAGTCCCTGAATTTCCGGAGTAATCGAAAAAAAATCGTCATTCGCGTTCCTGACCATATTACACCTCTCCTTTTTCTGTAAAAATCACGGCGGTTGAATTCTTTTCACTCTATTTTTTATGGGTTAACAATATCATACCTTACATGTTTTGGGGAATTTTGTTGAGAATCCTGTTAACAGTTCGAATTGAGGACTTAAACTCCTCATAATCTCTTTCATCAAAGCTCTTCAAAACCGCGTTGAACGAGCCCACAAATTTCTCTCTTCCATATTTGATATACTGCGCGGTCTCCTGCGAGACGGAAATGTGAATCTTGCGCCTGTCACTGGCGTCGAAGCTACGGACGATATCACCCTGCTCATACAGTTTCTCGATCATTCTGCTCATCTGCTGCGGCGGACAGTGCAGAGCCGCAGCAAGCTCACTCATCGTCATAGGACCGCTGGTGCTCAAAACAAAAAGCGCGTGAATCTGTGCGCTGGTAAATTCGTCCTTAAAATAATCCTCAAACGGCTTAGACAGCTTATGATAAACAAAGACCATAAAATGAAATATATCTTCATCCCTTTGGGCAGCCTGATCTTTTTCCATCCACATCACCTTAGTTAACTTTTCATGATATTCAACATTTGTTTAATATATATTACCTTAAATTCATATTTATGTCAAACAAACATTCTGTGAACGAATTATTAATTCGCTAAATAATTAAACCCTCCGCACGTGAAGTTACGGAGGGTTATCTAATACCGATGATAAATTATAATCTATATTGCCGGATACCGTCAGGAAAGGATTCCGTCCCTTGCCTCGAGATACTCGTCATAGGTAGAAATGCGGTCAACGACCCCCTCATCCACAATCTCAATAATACGGTTTGCAATAGATTCTACAAACTGATGGTCATGGGACGCAAACAGGACGACACCCTTAAAATCAATCAACCCGTTGTTTACAGCGGTAATTGATTCCAGGTCGAGGTGGTTCGTCGGTTGGTCAACCACCAGCACATTTGCGCCGAAAAGCATCATTCGGGAGAGCATACAGCGCACCTTCTCGCCACCCGACAGCACATTGACCGGCTTGAGTACATCCTCACCGGAAAAGAGCATCTTCCCGAGAAAACCACGCAGATAGGTTTCGGTGGTATCCTTGGAATACTGCTCCAGCCACTTAATAATGCTGCTGTCGCAGTCGTTGAAGAACACGGAGTTATCCTGTGGAAAATAGGATTGGCTGGTGCTTACGCCCCATTTGAAGCTTCCCTCGTCCGGCTCCAGTTCTCCCATAATAATTTTAAACAGTGTGGTATTGGCGATTTCATTAGCGCCGACAAAAGCAATTTTATCTCCCTTATTAACGCGGAAGCTGACATTGTTCAGTATCTTTATCCCGTCGACAGTCTTGGAAATTCCGGTTACCTCCAAGATCTCCTTGCCCGGTTCACGATCCATTGTGAACCCGACAAACGGGTAGCGGCGGGAGGATGCGGGCATTTCCTCCACCGTAATTTTATCGAGAAGCTTTCTGCGCGAGGTTGCCTGCTTTGATTTTGATTTATTAGCGGAGAACCGCTGAATAAAGCTTTGCAGCTCCTTGATCTTATCTTCCGTTTTCTTGTTCTGGTCCCGCATCACACGTTGGATCAGCTGGCTTGATTCATACCAGAAATCGTAGTTACCGACATACATTTTGATTTTGTTGTAATCAATATCAACGATATGGGTACAAACGTTATTCAGAAAATGTCGGTCATGGGAAACCACAATCACCGTTCCCAAATAATCGGCGAGAAAGCCCTCAAGCCAGGCAATGGATTTGTTGTCGAGGTCATTGGTCGGTTCATCCAGCAGAATAATATCCGGCTGGCCGAACAAGGCCCGCGCCAGAAGCACCTTCACTTTTTCGGCACCTGTCAGGGTATTCATCACGGAGTAGAGGATGGCATTGTCTACGCCAAGCCCTTGCAGCAGGCGCCCGGCTTCGGTCTCCGCCTCCCAGCCGTTCAGCTCCGCGAACTCCGCCTCCAGCTCCGCGGCGCGAATTCCGTCCTCATCAGAAAAATCCTCCTTGGCGTAAAGCTTGTCCTTTTCCTGGAGCACTTCATAAAGGCGGGCATTCCCCATCAAAATGGTTTCAAACACCGTATAGGAATCATAGGCATGGTGATCCTGCTTCAACACCGACATCCGCAGCCTCGGGTCTATCGTGATTTCTCCCTTGGACGGCTCCAGCTCGCCGGAGAGCAGCTTCAGAAAGGTGGATTTTCCCGCCCCGTTTGCGCCGATTACGCCGTAACAGTTTCCGGCGGTAAACAGCAGATTAACACGAGAAAATAAATTCTGGCCGTTAAATGCCAGACCGAGATCAGATACAGTAATCATAGTTCCTCCATAGTGGCCAATAATTGAAACACTTAGCATAAAGATAATATAATTTTAGCATAGATCAGAAAATTAAAAAATAGGAGGATACGATGAAGTAAAGGCCTGAACTCTTGTTATTTTTGATGAACACTGCTATAATTATAAAATATTGCGGTAAATAATCAGGTGTTTTGAGGTGACCGCGGCGCAGGACTCCTTCCGGATTGAGCATATTATTAGCAGCGAGAGCTTTGAACGCATTAAACAGCATATAGAGACAAATAAATAATAAAGAAAAAACCGTTGGATACAATCCCAACGGTTAAGCTACAGGAGGGGTGCCGTATGAAGTTTATCAGTACCGAATGCCCGCATTGCGGAAAGGAATTGCAAGTTCCCGAGGATTCTGAAAATATTGTATGCATGTATTGCGCTAAACCCATTGACCGAAAGGCTTCGCTTCCCCAGCCGGTGCCTGCCGAAGATTACCAGAGGCTGATTGCCGAAGCGGAATCCTCTTTGAACGATGAAATTTTTAATAAAAAAATCAAGATGCGGAATATAAAATCCAATACTTATCCGGAAGAGTTCGAGCGTTACGCAGCTCTATTAACCCCTGCTCTAAAGGCTTACAGTCTGGCGGCGACAATAAACGAGGACGCGGTGGAATACTTTGCGGACATTCTATTGCGCCGTTTTTTAAAACGCCTTGAAGCTGACGGAATCAAAAAAGAGAGCGATGCACGCCTTTTTGATATCCGTTATCTAATTGTGGTATTAACTGTTCCAGCGATATCCAACTATAAAACTCCGGCAGCGGAGGCTCTGGCCGACCGCTTCCTTGAAAAATGGAATGCACATTTCCCCAAAAATAAGCTTGGCAAGTCTACCTATGAAGCTATTAACGGCGGCTTTCGAAAAAAGCTCTGCTTTATAACAACCGCGGTTTGCTCCTCGCTGGGCAAAGGAGATGACTGTGAGGAATTGAACACATTCCGCCGGTTCCGCGACAACTGGTTTGCAAAAACGGAGCTCGGTGAAGCAAAAATCAATGAATATTATCTGTTTGCTCCAATGATTGTTCGGGCGATTGATCAGTCGGAACACAAAGAATTGGTTTACAGGAATATTTGGGATGAGCATCTCTCCCCTTGCCTGAAAATGATTCGGGAAGGCGACCCGCAGAAATGCGCGGACGAATACGAAAACATGGTTCTGAAGCTGGAAGCCGAATGGTTGAACTGATTGCTCGTAAAACGAAAAACGGGAGTTTCCTTTTGTGATAAAAGGAAACTCCCGTTTTTCACTTCCAGTCGACAACCTCTACCACGCCCTGATTTTTTGCTTCTTCCATCAGCTTCAGCATTTCAAGGGCGCTCCGAAAGCTTCTGGTACGGTTTTGTTCCACCCAAGTGATAGTACCCTGCCAGGTCGAATTTCTTCGATATTGCACATTAACAACAAATGTTGTTTTCTCACTTTGAGATATGATACTGTCATCCACGATTTTCTCCGCCTTTTTTGTAATCTGCATACTCTTCTTATTATAAAAGCCTCTTCTGTCAAAGGATGCCTGAGGAAAGTTGATACAATTAAACAGGTCGTCCATCGCATCAAGCAGTTCAAACTCGCTGGTAAACCGGGTGAACTTTGCTAAAAATTCATTATAAAGAATCCCGGTCATTGTTTTCAATGTAAATGAAAAAAGATAAACCATGCATTTGGATGGATTTTTATTTATTGTACCTTCCGTTTGCCGCAAAGGAATCTCTCCTAATTTTTATATTAATTATTATTATACTACTTTTTTCACCAATTCTCTACACAACTTTCGCATATTTTGTTTTAATTAATGAATATTTAGATATTAATTCTTATTGTTAAGTTTATTACTTCCAATTTTAAACATTAACATGTCACTCGATAAGGACTTGCAACGAAAAGCAAAAAACGGCATATAATTCTTTAAAGGGGTGACGGTAATGTTCGGTACTTTACTTGGTTTTGCACTATCTGGATTACTTTTTTTTATTCTGCATGTAACAGGTTCCGGTTCTTTCCCCCGTCCGCTTAGTGCACAAGAAGAAAAAGATTGCCTAGAACGATTTAAAAATGGCGATATGTCGGCAAGAAACAAGCTGATTGAACATAATCTGCGCTTAGTGGCACACATCATTAAAAAATATTATGCCAATTCCAATGATCAAGATGATTTAATTTCAATCGGAACCATTGGGCTGATTAAAGCGGTAAATACCTTTGATTGCGGCAAGGGTATCCGCCTTTCCAGTTATGCAGCACGATGTATAGAAAATGAAGTACTGATGTATTTCCGCTCCACCAAAAAAAGCGCGCAGGATATTTCTATGAACGAACCGATTGATACCGATAAGGACGGCAACGCGCTCACGCTGATGGACGTCATGGCAACGGAAGACAACATTCTGGAAAATCTCGACTGCAAAATAAAATCCGAACAACTAAAGCGATACCTCAATGAAGTACTTACGCCGCGCGAACGGAAAATAATCGAGCTTCGCTACGGCCTTACCGGGATAAATCCCCTTACACAGCGCGAGGTAGCGCAGAAGCTTGGTATTTCCCGCTCTTATGTATCCCGAATTGAAAAGAAGTCTCTGGGGTCGTTACTGAAACGGTTCAGCAAATAGAGATTTAAAATACTAAAAGCCGTAAGCCTGTGCAGACTTACAGCCAATTGATATTCGCTCCCTATTTATTCAAACACAGGGTATTATTGAATTATTTAGGCTGTTGAGTTTATTCACATTCTGAATATATCCATTCTCCGCCTCTCAGCTTGTAACCGAGAGAAGGGACTGTTGCAAAACGAAAGTTTTGTAGCAGCTCCTTTTCGCTGTTGAAAACATGGATTATGTGAAGATTTTGTTGAAAACTTTTCGAAAAGCAGAAAAAGCAGGTACAACGAAATAGAGGTCACGTAAATTTTCGTCATCTCATAAGCGACGATTTACAATTTTGTGAAAACTACTCTTTTTTGACGCTGAATAGATGTGTTTTCAGCGCCCGGCGTTGCATTTCGACCAAAGCTTTTTCAGCTCATAAGCCAGGCATAAGAGATACAGTTCGGTGGAAATATTTGTCCTGCCCCGCATAGCTCCTTCTGGGTGCTGGCAAGCCGTACCGGATCATCCTGTGATATTGTAATTTGAATATTCATTGGGAGCGTCAGCTGTTGAAATTTTCGCTCAAATTTGTTATACTCTAAGAACTTTAATGTATTTTTCATAACTATATTTTAAAGCAAAAAATCGAGGTAGCCAACACTTTTTTGTGTGGTTACCTCGTTCTTTTTTTAGGGGGGCTGTTTTGCAACAGCCCCCCTAAAGGGTATGGCTTGTATCAAAAACTCGTGTAGTCTTGAAAACGACTTTTTTATTGTGCGGCGGTATAGATATTAAAGAGGCTCTATTTTTAACGCTCACATATCCTTGGCGACGACCAGATTCGCGCCGGTACCGAGCAGATTAGCGAAGACAACCTCCCCGCGCTTAACCGGCGAAACCAGCTCCACGCCGTTCAGAAGCTCCATGACCTGAAAAAGCAATTCCTTCGGAATATCCCGGTCGGTTTTCACGGGGCAGCGCCTGTGGACGGCGCCTTTGATTTTAACCGTGCTGGTCAGTACCCTCGTGGGGTGCGTCAGCTCCTTTTTACCGTATTCCGCGCCCTTTGGGCATGCGTTGCCTGTAACCTTGAAACCATCCTCGTCATCGACGTTCAAATGGCAGCCCTTCGGGCAGCAAATGCAAATCAATCGCTTCATTTTATCTCAGCCTCCTTCGCGGATACGGTGATCTCCCCGTTTACTGCCTTGTCCAAAAACTGCCGGGGCAATACGATATGCTCCATCTCTCCCGGAGCCATGTTCTCCCTCTTTAAGCTGGAAAGAATCTTTCCGCCGCTTGTCACTTCGATTACGGCATCCTTCAGCGTTTTCTTCACACGGAAGAATACCTCCACATACTTTTCAATCCGGTTTACACGCACATGCTGTGGCACGGTGTAGCCTACATTCTCGCCGTTCTCCAGAACGACAACCGGCTCCCGGCTGCTTCTCGGCTTGGCAGCCTGTCCGCACGACTTTGCCGCCGCCGCGCCCGCGCGCTGGCTCTCAGCGGTGACGAAATCAACGAGATCATGCACATGAACTACGTTTCCGCAGGCAAAAATGCCGGGAACCGACGTTTCCATGTTCTCGTAGACTACCGGCCCCTTTGTGCGCGGGTCAAGCTCAATTCCCGCCGCTTTGGAAAGCTCGTTCTCCGGAATCAGACCGACAGAGAGCAGAACCGTGTCGCAGTCAAAGAATCGCTCCGTACCCGGGACGGGCTTGCCACCGCTGTCCACCTTGGAAACGACGACTCCCTCCACCCGGCGATCTCCCTTGATTTCCGTGATGGTATGGGACAGATACAGTGGAATATCGTAATCGTTCAGGCATTGGACGATGTTGCGGTTCAGTCCGTTGGAATAGGGCATCAGCTCCACGCAGGCGACCACCTTCGCTCCTTCGAGAGTCATGCGGCGCGCCATAATCAGGCCGATATCGCCCGAGCCGAGAATGAGAACCTTTTTACCGACCATATAGCCCTCGATATTGACATAGCGCTGTGCGGCACCTGCGGTGAACACGCCCGCCGGGCGTCCCCCCGGGATGCCGATCGCGCCTCTGGTCCGTTCCCGGCAGCCCATTGTCAGTACGACCGCGTCCGCCTGCGCGGCGATATAGCCGTCACGCGGATTGACCATATGTACCTCCTTGCGGTCCGTTACCTCCAGCACCATGGTGTCCAGCATCAGCTCCGCGCCGGTCTGCTTCAGCATATCGATGAACCTGCCCGCGTATTCGGGGCCGGTTAGCTCCTCTTTGAAATAGTGAAGACCGAAGCCGTTGTGGATGCACTGGTTCAGAATTCCGCCCGGCTCCTTGTCGCGCTCCACGACGAGGATTTTCTCCGCGCCATTCTGATATGCTTCACACGCAGCCGCCAAACCGGCCGGACCTGCGCCGATTACAATCACATCATACTTTCTCATCTCTTCACGCCTCCGTTCTTGGTTTCCCCGGTCAGCAGGCGGCTGCCTGCGCGGTCCTGGCAGACTTCTTCCATTGAAAGCCCTGTTTCACGGCTGATAATTTCATGGACGCGAGGTCCGCAGAAACCGCCCTGGCAGCGTCCCATGCCCGCGTTGCAGCGGCGCTTGACCCCGTCGATGGAAACCGGCGGAATCGGGCTGTGCATGGCTTGCAGGATATCTCCCTCGGTAATGGTTTCACACCGACAGATCACCCTGCCGTAGCTCGGGTCACACTTAAGCGCTTCCGACTTCTGTTCCTGAGTCATATGCTTGAACAGCGTTATATTGCGGGCGTCAATAAAATTTTCCTTTTCGTTGCAGGTCAGGCTGATGCCTTCCAGAATGCTTCTGACCTCGATGCCGATAGCCGGGGCGGCGGAAAGACCAGGGGATTTGATTGCGGCGGCATTAACAAATCGAGGCGCGTCCGGAGAGGCTTCGATGATGAAATCATCCTGCGCCGTTGTTGCGCGCACGCCGGTAAAATTACGGATGGATTCTCGGAAATTGACCTTAGTGCTTGAACGGGTGGCGGTTTTTACGATCTTTTCCAGCCCCTGTGCGGTAACGGCGACATCCTCCGGATTTTCCGCCGGGTCGGCGGTCGGACCAACGATGAGATTGCCGTGGACGGTAGGAGAAATCAGGACGCCCTTGCCGTCCTTGTTCGGCGGTTGAAATACCGTGCGGCTGACCACACCGCCCTGACTCTTATCAAGCAGGTAGTACTCTCCCTTGACAGGAAGAATTTTAAAGAACGGCTTTGCCGCCATGTCGTTAATCACATCCGCATAGGCTCCGGCGGCGTTGACGATGTATCGGGTATCAAAAGCTCCTTCGAAGGTTTCGATTTGATAGAAATCCCCTTGATTATGAATGGAGGTTACCGCGCTGTTCAGGCGCAGCTGCGCGCCGTTTCGTACGGCGGTCTCCGCCAGCGCGATGGCAAGCCCCCAAGGATTGACAATGGCCGCGGTCGGCGCGTAAAGCGCTCCGATAACGTCGGGGCTGAGATTCCGCTCGATTTCAAGCGTCTGCTGCTTGTTCAGAATTTGCAGGTCTTCCACACCGTTTTCAACGCCACGGCGGTAAAGCGCGCGGATTGTTTCCATATCCGCCTCGTCAAACGCAATGACCAGAGAACCGACCCGCTTGTAATCGACGGAAAGGCGCCTGCACAGTTCCTCCATCATTTTGCTTCCCTGCACGTTCAGCCGTGCCATCTTCGTGCCGGGAACCGGGTCGTAGCCAGCGTGAACGATGGCGCTATTGGCCTTTGTCGTGCCGCAGGCGACATCGTTCTCTTTCTCGACTACCGCTACGGAAAGCTTATACTTTGAGAGCTCATAGGCGATACTCGCCCCGACGACTCCGCACCCTATCACGGTTACATCATACATTTTTCTCATCCTTTCCTATCTAAAGGGTTGCAGCGCAGAAATGCGCCTTCCCCTGATACTCTGATTTAAAGTTCTTCGATGCAGCCCAGACCGGAAGAACACCCCAAAATTTGCAATACCTCCGTGTGGGAGCGGTAGACCTTGGACTTTACGGAAAGCAGTACGGAGGTTGCTTTTTTTCCGGTTGTCTTATTTTTAATTACCTGAATATCGGATACGAGCAGATTGTTTTCTTTCGCCAGATTGATAAAAGTACCGAGTCCCGCCGGGTTGTCAAATTCCAGATATAAATCCAGCTGCTTTGAATTTACCCTCATACGTTCATCCAGCTTATGCAAAATCGTCATGACACAGAAAATTGTAATTCCTCCGGTAATCGCACCCTCATAAAACCCGATACCGATTGCCAGCCCGACACAAGCGGAGGCCCAAAGTCCCGCCGCGGTGGTCAGCCCCTTGACCTGATTTCTGCCGGTAATGATGATAGTGCCCGCGCCGAGAAAGCCGATTCCGCTGATTACCTGCGCACCCAGCCGACTGACATCGCCGGTGTGGAAGGAGTCAAAGACATACTGGTTTGTCATCATGACGAGAGTCGCGCCGAGACACACCAGAATATACGTCCGAAACCCCGCCGGATGCCGTTTTCTTCCGCGCTCAAAGCCCAGCGCTCCGCCAATGATGACCGACAGAAGAATTCGTACAATGATAGAAATAAGATTGATATTCCGAAGCATATCCAAATCAATCAAGGGGAATCCCTCCTTAATAATACCGTAATCACATCGGATAAAAAAGTCAACCGATGATTTCACGTACTTGTGCGCAGATACCCCGCGCTAAGGAACAGTGGTCTTTCACATCCATATGAACCTGATCGGTCTCACTGGGAGCGGCATAGTTCGCCGCGTTCATCAGATGATATTCCGAAGAAATCGTTTTTTTAAATTCTTCCCAAAGCCGCAGGGATTTCTGATAGGATACCGGGCTGAACGCGCCGGTCAGCGGATCGTCGCTGACCCGCGCGCCTAATCGGATGGGGCAAACCACCAATATCTCGGGCGTGCGAAGGTCGCCGCGGTAGTCAAAATTCCTAACTATATCGGCAAGCGCCTTGGCTCCCTGCGCGATATCCGTGGCACTGACGGAAAAACGGGTTTTCAGATCGTTTGTGCCAAGCATCAGAATAACCAGATCGAGCGGGCGATGAGAATACAAGCAGGGATACAAATACGTGCGCCCGTTTTTGTAGGGCTCGATCGGGTCCTCAAAAACCGTTGTCCGGTAGCCGCAGCCCTCTTCTATCACATGATAACCGCTGCCCAGCATTTTCTGGAGGACACATGGCCAGCGTGTGTCCATATCCCATCTTCCTTTTCCGTCAGGTCGCGTCCCATAGGTATTGGAATCTCCATAACATAAAATATTCTTCACTTTACCGTCGCTTCCTTTTAGCAATGCTGTTTCTGTTTGAAAGAAAGGATATGGCTGATGGCTTCCGCAAAGCCCCTTCCACCCTCCTGTGTTGTAACATAGGTGGGAAGATGGCTGATTTTTTCTACGAACGGAAGAATATTCGCTACGGCACAGCTGTTCGGGAAATAGCGGAACATCGGCTCGTCGTTTGGGGAATCCCCAAAGAACACGCAGCTTTCCCTGATATTCTCTTCTTTTAAAGCTTCCTTCATAAAAAGCTCCGTCATCATGAGCTTGTCGTAATCCCCAAACCATGCGTTCACATGGATGGAGCTTACTTTTGCGTGCGCCCCCAAAGAAGCGCAGATCTCTCTGATTTTTTCCGCTGCCTCAAAGCCAAGGTAAGGCGGATCCTCGTTAAAATCAACTGCTAAATCATAAATACGCGCAAACTGGTCTTTTGCTACTCGACAGCCGGGCACACCCTTTAAACAGGCTTCCTTCACTTCCTGCAGCTTCGCTCTTGTTTCCGTATTGGAAACAGACGGATGTGTAAAGGTCTTTAAATGGTCGCCCTCAAAATAAAACACAAAGGCTCCGTTTTCCCCCACTACGGCCTTCACCGGCCATTCCCGAATGATAAGGTCGCACCATCCGGCCGGTCTGCCCGTCACCGGAATCACGCAGTAGCCCGCGTTATGCAGCTTCCACATTGCCGTGTAGGCTTCCTCGGTCAGCTTTCCGTTTGTCGTTATGGTGTCGTCAATATCGCAAAGAATGTATTTTATTTTGGACACGCGTCCGGCATTCAATTCTTCAATTGCTTTCATTGCTCCAATTCCTCCGCATATGCTTCCCATGATACGCTCTCAAAAAGCATACTTCCGACAAATCTGTCGAAAGTATCCTTTTTTCCGGGTACAGCACTTTTCCGCGCTGCTTCCGGCTATTCAAGATGGTAAGGTTCTGTGGTTCTGTTCATCCCTGAAATAATCCGCAACCTTTACCGCCATTTCCTCCGCAATTCCCAAATCCCATAAGAGCTGGAGCAGCGTATAGCGGTCGCGTACTTCTTTGGCTACAATTATGCTGTCAACAACCGACTGATAATCCACGCCTACCTGCGCGGGGTTAATCGGTGCGTCAAGATCCGAAAGAATCTTTTCAATATAAGATAACGGCGGCAGAGAATCCATTATTTTTACAATCTCCGGCCAGTGTTTTTCCATATTCGCTACGCGTTCCGCGTGAGTTTCCGGCGCGTTTTTTCTTACCTTCTTTTCCAGCTGAATCACTCCGGGAGCGGCAACGCTGTATGTATCGGCAATCTTTTGCTCCCATTTTTTATAATCGAAGTTTTTGGCGACAAGACGTGCTTTTTCAAAATTAATCTGCATTTTTTTCAATTCGCCATACAAATAAGTAATCGCCACAGTACCAATGCCGACCTTAGTTCCGTGAAGAACAGGCTTGCGCCCTTCAAACAGGAATTTCATTTCCCAGAAATGAGAAATATGGTGTTCGCTTCCGGAAGCGGGACGGGAATTTCCGACAAAGCTCATCGCGATTCCGGTTAGGATTAAAGCCTCCATAATGCTTTGAATTACTTTCGGGTCGCGGGTTTTTACCAGCTCAATATTTTCAACTACCTTTTGGATTGAAACCTCCACCATTTGCGCAATGGCTTCACAATAATATTCCCCGTTGACAACATGGGAGATTTTCCAGTCGGTTAGGCAGGTATATTTTCCCAGAATATCTCCGAGCCCGGCCGTAATCATATTCATCGGTGCCCTACAAAGAACCTTCAAATCCCCGATAATAGCTATCGGCGTATGCGTTTCGTAGGTCGTTTTTAAATGGTCGGTGATCAGCGGCGCTCCGGTAGAGGCAAAGCCATCCATGGAGGGTGCGGTCGCGACTACAAAATAATCCCGCTTCATCTGGTAGCTTACAAACTTGCAGCTGTCGTTGATTGTACCCGTTCCAACCGCGATAATCAGGTCCGCGTCCTTATCAAAGGCTACCATCAGCTCACCGATTGCGGCTTCATCCGGAACAAGCTCCTGTGCACTGAAGGTGAAAAGCTTATTCGCGTATCCGGCCTTATCCAGCACGCTTTTCACCTCATTGCCGCATACCTCGCGGGTATTGCAGTCACACACGATAAAGGCTCTGCTGTAACCGTACTTGTTCATGTAGTATGGAATTTTCTCGACCGCGCCCGATGAAATCTCGACATCCTTGAGCTCCGTCTGGTGGGTGATTCCGCAGCCGCAGGAGAAGGTGCGGTTCAAATAATCCGAAATGGAAAATGTTTGCGCATTAATCATTATATCACTCCTAAACAGTAAAGCTATCACGAAAACCACGCTGTTTGCACATGGCGGTTATTTCATTGTTGGTTTCTGTTTGCAGTCTCCGCCTGTGATAATAACGATACTTCGCTGCAAACATTGTTAAATTTTTAACTATTTAATGTGCTTCCCTGTTATGATTCAACTGTTGTTCCAACCATTACTGCCATTCTTACGGCCGTTGAGCCGCCCGGAACCAGATAATTAAAACATACCAACCCGGCTAATTCGGGTCTTTTAACGTATAGGGGTGCAGCTCCATTGCCTGTACGATTTTCAGCGCCGGGCACGGATTGTTGCAGGTCATCAGACGCGCGCCGCAGCGGATGGATTCGCGAACCAATTCCGCGGTATCGGGGCAATAGGACCAGGGGAGAATCCCCATATCCTCGAATTTCTGAACAAGCTCCGGCGTTAGAATTTTCATATCAATTCCGACCGCGTACATTTTGGAATAGGTTCCGTCTTCCCCTTCCACAAAGTTCTGCATTTTTTCTTTTGGAAAGCCCTGTGTTTTGACCCCGTAGGTATCATACAGATAAGCGATGATGGAAGCGTCGAAGCAGGTAAACACGCAGCGGTCAAGCAAATTGTATTCCTTCAGGATATCCAAGGTAAGATCGACGGTTTCGTGCGTTTTTTCCTTGATTTCCACATTGAGGAGAAGGTCCTTGTAGGGGTCGATTAAATCGCAGAACTCACGCAGGGTCGGAACCTTTAGCCCTTCGAAAATGCTTCCGGCTTTGATTCCGGCATCCAGACTTTTGATTTCCTCTAGCGTCATGTCGTGGATATAGCCCGTACCGTTCGTGGTGCGGTCTACCGTATTGTCATGCATCACCACAACGACTTTATCTTTGGTAAGATTCAAGTCGAATTCTATCATATCCACTTTCATATCCAGTGCTTTCTGCATACTGAGCAGCGTGTTTTCCGGGTAAAACGCTTTGCAGCCCCGATGCCCGGCAACGACCATATCTTTTTTGTTAAGCAGTCTTTCAATGGTACTCATATCCGAAATAAGGCTTCCTTTCGATATTTGTCTTTCTCTAGATTTTGTGTATTTAATTTGCGGATAAATAGCCGACCCATGTTATTCGGGGGCACAGGTCGGCTCTACCGCTTGCGGTCAGAAGCTTAATCAGCCTGACCGAGAATCTGCTTCGACTTCGCGTGCAAATCATCCAGTGCCTTCTGTGGGTTTTTGTTATCATTCATAACAGCCTGCTCCATATTGAGAATCTGGGCTTTCATTTCAGACCAGTAAGGATGCTGTTCGGTATCCACCGCGTATTGCAGCTGGTCGTAAGCGACCTTGTACATCGGGGATTCCTTCCAGAGCTTCTGAATCGTATCACTTTCCGCCATCTTTTTGGTAAAGGGCAAATATCCGGTATCAAGAGCAAACTGAAGCCCGCCCTGTTCGTCATTGATAAACCAGTTGATGAATTCCCATGCAGCCTCTTTGTTTTTGGAGGCTTCCAGAATACCGATATTCGCTCCGCCGGTCGGCATTGCCTGTTTATCCTGTCCGGGCAGCATGGCTACGCCGAGATCAAATTTGCAATTTTTCTTCAATGTTCCGATCAGGGAAGTGGACTCCTGGAACATCGCACACTCGCCATTAATGAAGGACTGGCGGGCGATATTGGCTCCGTCCTTTACGGGAGTGACCTTAAAGTATCCGGAATCTCTCAGGTCAAGCCACATTTTTAGAACCTTAAGTCCTGTTCCGTTATCATAGAAGCCGATGGTCTTTTTGTCTTCGCTGATGGTACGTCCGCCGATCTGTGCAACATTCGCCTTAAAGTACCAGGTAGCGATCGGCCACGTTACGCCGTAGCGAACGGTTTTTCCTCCGGACACCTTTGTCAGCTTTTTCGCGTAATCCTTCAGCTCATCCCAGTTTTTCGGAGCTTTTTCAGGGTCTAAGCCCACCTCTTTGTATGCGTCCTTGTTGTAATACAGAATCGGGGTGGAACGGCTGAATGGAATGGAATACATTTTTTTGTCGTCATTGTAGAAGGAATATCCCATCAGGCCCTGTACAAAATCATCTTTAGACAGGCTGGCTTTGCTTAGGTAGGGATTCAAATCGGTAAGTATTCCGTTTGTAGCAAACGGCTCAACAAAGGCTCTTTCAATCTGAGCGATATCCGGCGCATTGTTGCCGGCGACCGCGGTCTGGAGCTTTGCGGCTTCTTCTTCATAGGAGCCCTGGTTGGTCGCCACAACTTCAATTTTATCCTGACTTTTGTTAAAGCGCTGAACCATAGCGTTGAGGCGGTCTCCGTTGGAAGAACCCATTGCGTGCCAGAAGGATACTTTGACTTTTTCGCCTGTGGACGGCGCCTGTGATTGTGCCTGCGAGGCCGCTTGCGCCTGAGACTGAGCAGTGCTGCTGGTGCCAGCCTCGCCGCTGGAGCAGGCCGTGACGGAAAGTGTCATTAGCGCAGATAAGAGCAGACATAAAGCTTTTTTCATGATTTTTCCTCCCAATTTCATCTATAAATTCTCTCTATGTTCTTATTCATAGAGGATTTAGCAAATAAGAGTGGCTACTTAATGCCGGAATAGCAAAATGCCTTTACAATTTGCCGGCTGGCGAAGATGTACACAATAATAATCGGAAGCACCAGAATGGTATTGCCCGCCATGATAATGTTCCAATTGGCAATGCCTTCCGTATCCTTCAGCACGGATATTCCCATGGTCAAAGGACGTACAGCATCATTGCTGGTCATGATCAACGGCCAGAAGTAGCTGTTCCAAAAACCGATAAAGCTGAAAAGCATAATGGTTACTAAAGCGGATTTTGCCATGGGCAGAAGAATTTTAAACATGATCTGAAATTCAGATGCGTTGTCTAAATGCGCCGCCTCAATAATTTCCTCCGGTACCTGCATAAAATACTGCCTGAGCAGGAAAATTCCGAAAGCGTCTGCGGCAAATGGAATAATTTGCGGCAGAAGCGAGCCCAGAAGATTCCATTTAGCCATCATGAGATAAACCGGAATGAATATGATTTGCTTCGGCATCATCAGCGCAAGCAAAACGATAGAAAACAACGGTCCCTTCCCCTTAAAGTCAAACTTCGCGAAGCCGTAGGCCGCGGGTACCATGACGATAAGCTGAATCAGCATGGCGCTCAGCGTAACGACAATGGTATTTCTGGTGTAAAGCAGGAACGGGCCCGAGCTCCATGCTTCAACGAAATTATTGAAAGTAGCCGTAAGCGGGATCAGGGTTGGCGGGACTTGAATTGCCTCCGCGTAGGTTTTAAACGCCGTGCTCAGCATCCAGTAAAACGGGAATATAAACACCAGAATAATGAGCGCCTTCACGAGATACTCCGGCAGTTTTTTCAGCATTTTGATATTAAACATCTGTATCCTCCCTTTCGTACTCCGTACGATTGCTTATTGGTAATGAACCTTTTTGGAAAGTCCTTTAAAGTACAGCAGCGTGGTAATCGACGAAATCACCAACAAAACAACACCGGCAGCCGAAGCGTAGCCCATTTTCATATTAATGAAGGCATAGTCGTAGATGTAGTATACCAGCATATTGGTGGAATTGTTCGGACCTCCCCCCGTCATAATCCGTACGGTATCAAAGGCCTTGAACGTACCGATTGTCATGACTATCAAAAGGAAAAACAGCTGCGGCGAAATCATCGGCAGAGTAATTTTAAAGAATTTTTTAAACTTTCCCGTATTGTCCAAATCGGCAGCCTCATAAATCTCTGCGGGTATGCTTTGCAGGGAGGACAGAATAATAAGGGTGTAATAGCCGATTGCCTGCCAGGAGGCCACGATTGCCAGGGATATCAGCGCGGTTTTTGAGTTTTGCAGCCAGGTCGAGCCGGGAAGACCGAAAAACTCAAGAATAAAATTCAACAGACCGGTATCAGGGTCCATCAGCCATAACCACACCATGGAAATCGAAACAAGCGATATAATGTGCGGGGTAAATATCGCCAGCTGGCCAAACTGGTCAAATTTCGTATTTTTATTGAACCAGACCGCCAGAACCAAGGAAACAAGCATAACAATTGTAACAACGGAAACGGTGTAGATTAGGGTATTTATAACAACTTGTAAAAAGTCTTTGTCGCCGAAAAGGTTGATATAGTTTTGAAAGCCAATGAACTTCTTTTTCACCTTGATAAGGTTCCAGTCGGTCAGGCTCAAATAACAAAGGTTGAACATCGGATAAACAAAGAACGTAATCAAAAATGCCATAGCAGGAAGAATTAATAAATACGGATAAATTTTGGTTTTGCGCATTTTACTTTCCTCCCAGCATTTTCATGTAGGATTCATAGTTGGGGTGATTCTCGCGGATCCTCTGATCTCCCTGATCAAACAGATACAGTTCCTTCTGTTCAATCCCTGCATAAACCGCCTGTCCTACGCGGAAGCTGTCGTCCGAGCTTTTCACCATAAACAGGCCGGTATCGCTTGAGACGGAGTAAATTGTCTCGGAGCCGAGCATCTCACGCGTATTAATACGCGCCTGAAACCCAAAGCTCTTTGCGCCCTCCTGTGCCGATAACTGGACGCGCTCCGGCCGGAAGCCAAGCTTTACGTCGCCGCTGCCGACATTCATGATATTCATCGGAGGTGTGCCGATAAACTGGGCGGTAAACATATTGTTCGGGTCACGGTAAATGACTTCCGGCGCGGCTTCCTGCTGAATTTCACCCTTGTTCATCAGGACGATTTTATCCGCCATTGACATTGCCTCCACCTGGTCATGCGTCACATACACAAAGGTGGTTCCGAGTTTTTTGTGAAGCTCAATCAGCTCCACACGCATCTGCACCCGAAGCTTCGCGTCCAAATTAGAGAGAGGCTCGTCCATCAGGAATACCTTCGGCTGCTTGACCATGGCGCGAGCCAGCGCAACCCTCTGCCTTTGGCCGCCGGAGAGAGTGGACGGCTTTCGATCCAGATAATCCTTCAGCCCGACAATATCGCAAATTTCACGAATCAGATGATCGCGTTTTTCTTTGGGGACTTTGTTGTTCTTCAGCCCGAATTCAATATTTGCGCGTACGCTCATGGTCGGATAAATCGCATAGTTCTGAAAGACCATCGCAACCTCACGTTTTCCGGGAGCAATGTCGGTTACGTCCTTGCCGTCAATGAGAACCTGCCCCGAGGTCTGGGGACCAATTCCGGCGATCATCCGCAGCAAGGTTGTTTTGCCGCAGCCGGATGGTCCGACCAGTACGGTAAACGAGCCATCCTCAATTTTCAGATTCATGTTTTCAATAATGGTGGTCTTAGCGAAACTTTTTCCAACATTCTTCAATTCAATACAAGCCACTTTGAAATCCCTCCGGTTTATGTATTATGCCAAATAGATTAATTAGGTAAAGTGACACATTTAGAATTCTCCTCGCGGACTTGCTTCCATTTGCAAGTTATCCCTTCGTGTCTTCTGTTTTGTTACGGTCATATTATAAACAAGAGGTAAATCATTGTCAATATGCTCAAAACTTACTTAATATTTTGATAATTTTATATAACATTTGATTGTATTTGAGGATTTATTAACAACAAAATTAATTTTAGTACCTATATAATTACTAAAAATATTAATAATTATTATTAATAAATGTCGCCAAACCGAGATGATTTTCTTTAAATGGACTGCAATTAGGAATTAAATATTTAACTCAACTGTCTTTTCTTTGTTTTCGTGATCTATTTATTAATAATATTATTATTTGTATTAGTAGTTCCTATTCTTTCTTTGTTAATAACCTATTACGCTTTCTAAGCTATTAATCTTGCTGTTAAGAACTATAATTTGTGTAATTGTACCTGTTTCAATAAAAATCTTTGTCGAAATTCACAACATAATTTCGCCTTTTTTCTCCGTTTGGTCGGTTTCTTCTTCAAAAATGCCAACACCCTTATCCCACGGAAAGAAAAAACCTCCCGTTCTCTTAAACAGGAGGCTTCGCTTAATTCTTATTTACCCGCTTTTTTCTTTTTTCGGTTAGGACCGGTTGTATCCCGTATAATCAGACGAGGCTCGTATTCAAGACGCATAATTTTCTTTGGCGTAACGTCTTTTTGCGGAGAATCGCTGTTTTCCATTTTGGTAAGCAGCAGATGAAAAGCATCTTCCCCTTTTTTGGTGATGTAATGCTCCACCGTAGTAAGGGATACCCGCCTTAAGCCGGAAATCATATTGTTGTCGCAGCCTACAACAGAATAATCCAGCGGGATTTTATACTTCATATCAATTAAGGCGTCCATAATTCCCAGCGCAACCATATCGTTAAGACCAACAAACGCGGTAATTCCCTGATCGCCCTCTTCGATCAGTTCTCTGGTCAGATCATAGCCGGCGGAGTATTCCGTATTTAAAGACGTATTTTTCTGAGTAGAAGGCTCTTCCTGCATTTTCAGGATTACTCCATTTTGAATACCGTGTTTTTCGAACTCCTGACGGATTCCTTCCAGTCTGCGGTGGCGCGCCAGCTGCCTGCCGCGGATCGGCGTGGAGAGATAGGCTATTTTTTCATGACCAAGGCTAAGAAGGTGATCCGCAATAATGATTCCCGACTTAATGCTGTTAAGCTCCACCGCATCCGCGTTAATCGTTTCATCCTTATCACCCATTACGACGGCGGGCAGCTTGTAGGCAATTTTTTGAAACAGCTCCGGGTATTGGGGAAAATAGGTGTAAATTACCCCGCAGGCAATTCCGTTCAAAAACATACTTACATACTGCTCTTCCGAAGATGAGTTGCGCTGTGTATTGCAAATAAGAATGCTGTAGCCGCTTTTTCTCGCTTCATTTCCGATCGTCTGCAATAGCATGGTATAATACGGGTTTCCTAATGTCGGGCAGAATACCGCTATGGTTTTGCTGCCGTTTTGAGCAATTTTACCTCGGCTGTTTGCATTTTCATAATGCAGCTGCTTAGCAGCGGCAAGAACACTCTCAATTGTTTCCTGGGAAAAGGATACGTTGTCCTTTTTATTAAGTATCATAGATACCGTGGATTGTGACACTCCGGCCAGCCTGGCCACATCTTGCGAAGTTGCTTTTTTCATTGCAGCAGAATGCCTCCATCTATTATTAATCATTAATATTTATTATACCGTAATTATTAATAAAATTAAATCCTAATAACAAATACCGCGTAATAATCAACAAAAACATTTCACATTCATTTGTTTTTCGGTAAAGATTATGCTACTATATAACGACAGGTTCTGAATTTTCCGCGTCATGATTCTGCTTTGTTACAAATAGCTTAATTTCTAGAAAGAGTGATAACGGAGGATTTTTCAATGAGTACATTTAACGATATCTTTATCGAAAAGCTGGTAAGGCGAAAGGCATCCGCACCGGTGATTGCCTTAAAAATTCTGGTTGCCGCCGGCGCTGTGGCAGTCGGTGTTTCCGTCTTATTTACGCCGCTTGCGGGACTTGCAGGACCGGTCATATTTATTGCCCTCGGATGGATTGCGTGGATTCTCATCCGAAGGTTGAATTTTGAATTTGAATATTCCCTGACTAACGGGGACTTGGATATTGATGTAATCATCGGATTCAAAAAAAGAAAGCATCTGCTTTCTCTGCGCTTTTATGAAATAGAATTTATGGCTCCGGTCAGCGCGCAGTACGCTGCCCGGTTCGCGGATAAAAACGTGGAAACCGTTTACGACGTGGCTTCCTCTAAAAATTCCCCCGACCGCTGGTTTTTAGTTTTTCGCAGGGACGGAACCCGCGGCAAGCTGATTTTTGAGCCAAACGATCGCATGATCAGAGCCATGCAGCAGTACAATCCGCAAAATGTAATGTCTCCCGAACAGAAAAATTAAATGAACCCCGCTGATTCCGAGAGCAGTGTCGGAACCAGCGGGGTTTTTCTGATTTTGCTACGATAATAACAACCTCTCACCGCCGGGCTTTGGCGCTGTTTTTCAGTTCGTCCAGCGTTTCCATTACCCGGTTTTCCCCCTTGCCAAAATATTGATACAAACGGTCATACTCCCGGTACAAAAGCTCGTAGGTCGCCGCATTTTCCGCAATGGGTACATAAACACGCTCCTGAAGCCTACCGAGCGTCTGCACGATCTGCCCGAAATTCGCGTAGCCGCTTTTCTCTTTCCCCGCTGCGGCGACCCCGTAAATCGCGCTCCCGAGTGCGCCTGACTGGCTACTGCCGGAAATGGAAATCGTCATATTACAAATGTCGGCGTAAATCTGCATCATCATTTCATCCTTAGAGGCGATTCCCCCGGCCGCGTACAGCTCGCGGATTTCTACCCCGCCCGCACGGTAAGCCTCAATGATATTTCTGGCGCCGAAGGCTGTTGATTCTATCATAGCACGATAAATTTCCTCCGGCTTCGTGTTTATCGTCATTCCAAGAATCATTCCGCTCAGGTTAAAATTCATCAGAGTAGAACGCACCCCGTTCCACCAGTCCAGTGCAAGAAGTCCGCTCTCACCGGGGCGAAGCCGTTCCGCCTTGCCGCGCAGGAGCTTATGGATTCCAATGCCTTTTTCTCGGGCCTCCTCGCGGCAGGAAGCGGGCGCGCAGTTATTTACAAACCAGTCAAAGCTGTCACCCACACAGCTTTGCCCCGCCTCGTAAGCAAAATAACCGGGAATAATTGCATCCTTCACAACTCCGCATATTCCGGAAACTGCTTTTTCCTCTTCATCCAATACGATTTCACAGGTTGACGTTCCAAGAATCAACAGCATTTTACCGGCTTCGAAAATCTTACAGGCAGGCAGTGAAGCGTGGGCATCCACAATGGCAACCGCAACCGGGGTGCCTGCTTTCAGCCCGGTAATCTCCGCCATTTTCGCCGTTACCGTGCCGGCACACTGACCGACATCCATGAATTCTCCTTGCAGCTTCTCATCCGTCAGGCTTTCCAGAGCCGGATCCAGCGCGGTCAAAAAATCACGCGGCGGATAGCCGGTGCGGTAGTTCCAAAAGCTCTTATAACCAGCGACACAGGTACTGCGAACCCTCTTCCCGGTAAGCTGCCAGACAATCCAATCCGCGGCCTCTACAATCCTGTCGCATTTCTCATACACCTTCGGCGCTTCCTCCACAATCTGGAGCACCTTGGGCAGGAGATACTCGCTATTGGTTTTTCCTCCATACAGATCGAGAAATTTCTCGTTCCGCTCCCGAGCCAGACGGTCGATACGGTCCGCACAGTATTGTGCGGCATGATGCTTCCACAGCTTTACGTAAGCGTGCGGTTCGCTTTTAAATTCCGGCAGCAGACACAGCGGCGTATTATTCCGGTCAACCGGGAGCATGGTGCAGGAGGTGAAATCGACGCCCACACCAATCACCGCACAAGGGTCAACCCTTGTAGATTTCAGCAAATCCCGCAGGGTCAATCGCAGCGCGTCCAAATAATCCTGCGGATGCTGTAACGCCCACCCTTTCCCCAACATTTTTCCGCTGGGGAGCGTATCGTCCATCACCTTATGGGGATACTCAAAAACGCTGACCCCCAACTCCTCTCCCGTTTGCGCGTCGATCATCAAAGCACGCGCCGAGAGCGTTCCGAAATCAATTCCGATTGCGTAGTTTTTCACGCGTATTCCTCGCTTTATGTTGATTTTTGTAACAAAACAACATAACTTACCTAGATACGCATTATCTTATCTTATTGCGGTTTTTTTGTCAACGTTGTTTCCCTACAGATGATTCGCAATTGCCCAATCAAGCTGATCCATCCCATACTCCGCCTGCTGCTCTGTCATAACAAGCGGAGGCAAAAAGCGGATGCAGTTCCCGTAGATTCCGGCATTGATTAAAATTACACCTCGTTTGAGGCAGGAATCCAGTATTTTTGGCACAATTTCGGGATATGGCTCTTTGGTGCGGCGGTCCTTGACAAATTCCATGCCAATCATGGCGCCCTGCCCGCGAACGTCGCCGATTATGCCGTATTTTTCCTTCATCCCGTTCAACCGTCTCATTAAGTAGGCACCGAGCATTTCCGCCTTGCCAGGCAGGTCTTCCTTTTCCATTTTCTCCAGAACCTTTAACGCGGCAGCGCAGGAAACCGGATTCCCGGAAAAAGTACCGCCGATTGCCCCGGGTATCGGCGCATCCATGATTTCTGCTTTTCCAACAACCGCGCTCAACGGCATTCCCGCCGCGATGGATTTCGACAGGGTAATGAGGTCTGGCTCCACATTCGCGTGCATGCAGGAGAACAGCTTTCCGGTTCTTCCAAAGCCCGCCTGTACTTCATCCATAATGAAAACAATTCCGTTTTTGCGGCAGATTTCCTGCATCCGTTCCAGATAGCGGACCGGAAGCGGAATAAAGCCTCCTTCGCCCTGCACCGGCTCCAGAACGACGCAGGCAACCATCTGGGGGGAAAGCGACGTATGGAGCATATTCTCGAAATAATCGGCACAGGCGTCGGCACAGCACGTGCCGGACTCCGGAAGCGGATTGCGGTATTCATTCGGGCACGGAATCTTATAGCATTCCGGTGCAAACGGCGCGAAACCGTCTTTATAGGGCTTTACCTTGCTCGTCATGGTCATCGTCATAAGCGTTCTGCCATGGAAGGAGCCTTCCAGAGTCACCACGCCCTGCCTGCCGGTGTATTTGCGCGCGATTTTCACCGCGTTTTCCACTGCTTCGGCGCCGCTGTTGGCGAGCATTACCTTTTTCGGCGTATCGCCCGGAGCCGCCGCCGTCAGCTTTTCCGCCAAGGAGACATAAGGCTCGTACATCGCAACGTTAATGGAGGTATGGATAAATTTCTCCGACTGCTCCCGAATGACCTTTACCACCTCGCCGTCACAGTGTCCCGCGTTGATAACCCCGATGCCTGCCGCGAAATCCACGTAGACATTGCCGTCCACATCCTTGAGCAGAGCTCCCTTTGCCTCCTGTGTAAAGATTCCGGTGCCGCAGCTGATTCCCCGCGCAACGACCGCGTTTTTTCGCTGTAAAAGCTCCCTGGACTTTGGGCCGGGGATTTGCGTTACAATTTTCGGCATCGTTTCCTGCATCATAATATCACCTCATAATTCAGGCCCCCGGGAATTCCCGAGGGCCGCAGATTGTTACAGTCCGAATTCCTTTTGGGTATCGGCGAGCGCTTCTTCCGTAAATGCTAAAACCTTTTCAAAATCCTCGTAGCTGGTAACCGCGGCCGGTTCAAACCGGATTGTTTTTGCATTGTTCAGCGTACCCGCAGTCATCACCTTTCGGGAAAACAGCCCCTTTGCAACGCTGTAGCCGTACTCCGACTGGAAGAATTCCACGCCGATCATCAACCCCACTCCGCGCACCTCCTGAATGACCTTCGGATATTTCTCCGCAAGCCTGCGCAGTCCGGCAATCAAAAATTCACCTTTTTCGCGCGCCATCTTTGGCACGTCATGCTTCACCATGAACTCGATTGCGCCAAGGGCGGCGGAGCAGGCGAGCGGATTTCCGCCGAACGTAGGCGAACCCAGCAACCACGGGTTTTCCCTTAAGGATTCCACCCATAGCTTCGGTCGGGCAATGATACCGGTAATCGGCATAATTCCACCGCCAAACGCCTTGCCGTAAGTCATGATATCCGGAGTAACGTCTTCCTCAAGGCAGCGGAAGTAACTGCCGGTTCTGCCCATTCCGGTCTGAATTTCATCAAAAATAAGGAAAACGTCAAATTCATCGCAGATTGCGCGAACCTCCTTCAGGTATCCCACCGGGGGTACGATTACACCCGCTTCGCCCTGAATTGGCTCAAGAATTACGGCAGCGACACTCTCGCCCACCGCTTTCAAACGGGACAGGGTTTGACGCAGGTCAGCGGTATCCCCATAGGTAACGTGTGTCACCTGCTGAACCATTGGCAGGTACGGCACACGGTAAGTCGATTTTCCGCCGACGGAGATCGCTCCCATCGTCTTACCGTGGAAGCCGCCGACCGCCGAGACAAACCAGCGTCCGCCGCTTGCGATACGCGCGAGCTTCAGCGCCATTTCGACCGCTTCCGCGCCGCCGTTGGTAAAAAAGCAGTATTGCAGGTCACCCGGCGTGATTTCGGCAAGCGCCTTGGCGAGATAGCCGCGCAGAGGGTCCAGCAGCTCCTGGCTGTGAAGCGCCTGCCGGTTCAGCTGCGCCTGAACATGTTTGAGGATTTCAGGATTCCGGTGACCGAAGGTGTAAATTCCAAAGCCACCAAGGCAGTCGATAAACTGCTCACCGTAAACATCCGTAAAATAAGAATCGTGATCCTCCCACTCCACAAAGGCCGCATTGGTAGATACCGACTTACGGTATTTCAGCCAGCCGGGATTAATGTAGGTGTTATAATTTTCGATACTGTCTTCGACAAGCTGTTTTTTGTCCGCCTCCGACAGTTCCTCGGCATCCACATATCCCAGGACTTTTTCTACAGTCTCCAATGCTTTTTGTGAATTCATAATAACAAATCCTTTCTGATAATTAAAAATTAAAAATGATTAAGCGCCGAACCAGTCAATGCCGCCTCCGGCAAGATTAATGTTAATCTGCTTGACCTCGGTATACTCGTCAAGGCCGAAGGTGCCCAGTTCGCGTCCGATTCCGCTTTGCTTGTAGCCGCCCCACGGCGCCTCGTTAAAGGTCGGGTTATAACAATTTACCCAGGTGATTCCGGCGCGAAGCGCCTTTATGACACGCATCGCACGGCCAATATCGCTTGTGATAACACCGCCCGCAAGACCGTAATCCGTATCGTTGGCAAGCTCCAGGGCTTCCTCCTCCGAGTGGAATTTCTGTACTGCGAGAACCGGACCAAAAATTTCTTCCTTCACAATACTCATTTTCGGTGTGCAGTCTGCAAAGACAGTAGGCGCAACAAAGAAGCCCTTTGCGTAATCTCCTGCCGCAATGCGGTACCCGCCGCAGATCAGGCGCGCACCCTCCTGCTTTCCTTTTTCAATATAAGAAAGCACCTTGTTCATTTGCACCTCGCTGATCAGCGGACCCATCTCGCAGCCATCCATGTCACCGCGACCGACCTTAATCTTTTTGGTGCGCTCTGCAAGGCGTGACAGAAATTCTTCGTATATGGTATCCTGCAAAATCAGGCGGGAACCGGCGGAGCAGACCTCACCCTGATTCGCGAAAATCGCGAACATTGCCCATTCCACAGCGGCGTCCATATCATAATCGTCAAAAACAATGCAGGGGGATTTTCCGCCAAGCTCCAGCGAGACATTCTTGATATTGCCCGTTGCCGCCTGCATGATGCTGCGGCCGGTTTTCGTCCCTCCTGTAAAAGCGACCTTGTCGATATCATGGTTTTCAGCGATTTCATGCCCCACTGTTGTGCCCGCTCCCATTACAAGGTTCGCGACGCCGCAGGGAAGCCCGACCTTTTCAAAGATTTCAAACAGCCGGATTGCCGTCAGCGGGGTTATTTCCGCCGGCTTGAACACGCTGGTGTTCCCGGCGGCGAGGCAGGGGGCGAGCTTCCACGCCGCCATCAGTAAAGGGTAGTTCCACGGAACAATCTGCCCGCAGACCCCGATCGGTTCCCGCACGACCATTGTCTGCATATTCGGGTCGGGGACCTCAAAGACCTGCCCGGTCGGCTTGTTAATCAGCCCCGCGTAATAGCGGAAGCAGTTTGCGGCGTCCGCCACGTCGCCCAAGCTGTCGCGCAGCGGCTTGCCGGTGTTCGCGGTTTCCAGACCGGCAAGCTCTTGTGCCTGAGCGTCGATTTCTTCCGCGATGCGGTACAGGTAACCCATCCGCTCCGAAACGGAAGTATCCTTCCAGCCGTCCTGATAAAACGCTTTCTTCGCGGCTTTCACCGCGCTGCGGACATCCTCTTCGCTGCCCTCCGCAACCGTTGCGATCACCGTTCCGTCCGCAGGGCAGATTATCCTGCGAATCTCTCCGGTAACGGCGGGAACCCACTTTCCGTCAATATACATGTTCAAAACTTCACTCATGAAGTTGACCTCCATTCAGATGTTTATTCTTGCCGCTTTTATCCGGATCGCCTAAAAGGAGAAGCGGCGGCAGGATAAAGCAGAGTCTTTATTTCGTGAATTCGGTCCAGATGCTGTCATACTTTGAAACATCCGCTCCGATATCCTTTACATACTCTCCGTTCTTAATGACGTCGCTCGGAACATTGGATGCCTTATTGTTTTTATAGCTATCCGGCATCAGCGCGACCGCGGCCTTGTTGGGGCTGAGATACGGATATTCATCGAGAACCAGCTTACCGGTTTCGCCCTTTAGGACAAAGTTAATGAAGGCGTTGGCGTTGTCAAAGTTCTTCGCGCCCTTGAGGACGCACATGTTATCCAGAAATTCGTAGCAGCCCTCCTTGGGGAACGCGATGTCAAAGTCGCTGCTTTCCTGCATGCAAAGGGCGATTTCAGCACTCCACATATAGCCGATGTTGGTCTCGCCGTTGATCATGGAGGTTTTCGGCGAGTCGCTGTCCAGAACCTTGATGTTCGGCTTCAGCTTCGCGAGCTGCTCCTTTACCTTTGCCAGCTCCTCCTCCTTTGTTGTGTTGAGGGAATACCCCAGGCTTTTTGCCGTCATGCCAATTACAGCGCGAAAATCATCCAGAGCCACGATGGATTCCTTGTATTTCGGATCCATAATCTGCTGATAGGAAATAATCGGCTCCGTGACCTTTGTTTTATTGATGCAAAGCGCCACTACGCCGCCGAGGTACGGCATGGAATACTCGTTTCCCTTGTCAAAATACTGGTCGAGATAGGCGCTGTCGATATTGGAGACATTGGTAATCTTGCTCTTATCCAGCTTTTGCAGCAACCCCTGATCGATCATCATCTTAACCATATAGTCACTGGGAACCACAATATCGTAAATGCCGGAATTGCTGGCTTTCACCTTGGCGAGCATATCTTCGTTGGTAGAGTAAGTAGAGACGTTAACATGGATACCAGTCTCCTTTTCAAACTCGTCAAATACAGTCTGAGGCATATACTCCGTCCAGACGTAAACATTCAGTTCACCGCCCTTAGCAGCACCCGCTGAGGCTGCCGAGGACACCTCGGTTGCCGCACCCCCCGTGGTGCTTACTTTCCCGCTGCATCCCGCCAGAGCGGTGAAAGACACAGCGGCCGCGAGCAGAAGGATGAGCAGTTTATTGATTTTTTTCATGTTAATATCCCCCTTTATTCTTCTCCTGTGTGGAGTTTGCGTCTGTAAGAAATGAGCTGGCTTACCAGTACAATGGCAAATGTGACCAGAATGATCAGCGTAGACAAGGCGTAAACATCGGGCGTAATTCCCGTTCTTACCAGTTCAATTGCCTTGAGCGGGAAGGTCGTGCTTTTTGCTCCGGTTGTAAAGAAGCTGATGATAATATCATCAACCGAGAGGGTAAACGCAAGCGTTGCGCCTGAAATAATACCCGGCAGGATAATTGGAACGGTAATGCGAAAAAAAACCTGCAGGCGGCTTGCGCCCAAATCCAGCGCAGCCTCCTCCACGGAACGGTCAAAGCCCGCGAGCCGGGCGCGCACGGTAAACACGACAAACGGAATGCAGAACGTGATGTGCGCGATAATGATGCTGAGAAGCCCAAGCGGCACCTGGCACAGCGAAAACATGGAAAGCAGCGAAATACCAAGCACGATTTCAGGAATAACCACAGGGATATAAAGCAGCATGTCAATCACGTTTTTACCGTGGAATTTATAGCGGTACATTGCGACCGCCGCCAGCGTACCGATTACAGTAGAAAGCAGAGTGCTGTAAAAGCCGACAATCAGGGTGTTTCCAAAAGCGGAAAGCAGAGCGTAATTGTGTATCATTACGCCATACCATTTTGTGGTAAACCCTTCGAGCAGGACGTTCATTTTGGAGGTGTTGAAGGAATAGAGAATGATAATAAAAATCGGCAGATACAGGAACAGAAATACCAAGGTCAGAAAAAGTCTTCGCCCATATTTTGATACCCTTTGCTTTGTTTTTCGTTTCATCTGCTCGCCCCCAAATCTTCCACACTGCCGCCCATCTTTGTGTAAATCTGCACCATGAGTAGGGTGATCAGGATCAGGATGATGGAGAGCGCCGCACCCAGAGGCCAGTTGAACGCTTCCTTGAACTGGCGCTCAATCACATTGCCGATTAGCTGGCTTTTGCCTCCGCCGAGAATATCGGAAACAAAGAAATACGCCAGTGCCGGAATGAATACCATAATGCTTCCCGCAAAAATGCCAGGCATCGTGAGCGGAAGCGTTACATGAAGGAACCTGCGTACGGGCTTTGCGCCGAGATCTCCCGCCGCTTCCAAAAGGCTGCGGTCAAGCTTGTCGATGACCGTGTGGATTGGCAAAACCATGAACGGCATCAGCGTGTAGACCATTCCGAGCACGACCGCGCCCCGGGTAAACAGCATAGAAAGCGGCTCCGAAATCAATCCAAGATTCTGAAGGATAAAATTGATATAACCGTTTTTTCCCAGCAAAGTGCGCCAGCTGTACAGCCGGATTACTGAATTCGTCCAGAACGGAAGAAGCAGGAATACCATCATCAGCGTTTTCGGGAGCGGCTTTTGAAGGGCCATGATGTAAGCGAACGGATAGCCGATCAGGATACAAAGCATCGTGGACAGGAACGCCACCGCCAGAGAATTGAGATAGATAGACAGCAGCGACGGGTCTGCCATTTGAATGTAATTATCAACGGTAAAGGAAAAAATAATGTTATGTGCCGCGTCCGTCGCGCAGAAGCTAACCGCAAGAATGTAAATCAGAGGAATAGCAATCAGCAAAAGCATCCACGCGGTGACCGGAGAGATCATTGCAATGAGCGGGATTGTCTTGCCGCGAAGTCGTCGTTTTGTTTCTGTTTTCATTTCGTCACCCCCGTGCGGACGAATACGCGCCCAAATCCACATTTTCTATCATGGAATGTATTTGCTGCGAAACAGTTTTCATCATTACGGCGTCGGCGGCTTCCCAGTAGAGATAGATATCCTCCCCGCTTTTCGGGAAGGGCTGACCGGAAATGGCCGACAGCTTCAATTCCTGCCCGCTGGTCAGCACAACGATGCTTTTCATCAGCGTTCCGATATTGATGTTTTCACGAACGGTGCCGCGCAGGCTGAAGCCATCCACCGGCAAAGAAGCATATTTCAGTTTTTCCGGACGAATGGAGATGCAGAGCAGCTCCCTCGGCTGGAAGCCCTCGCCGCACGCGAGGATATCTCCCGATTCCGTACTCAGACGGTAGACACTGTTTACCTTCGATACGGCGACCGCGTCAAACAGATTGGACTCCCCGATAAAATCCGCGACAAATTTTGATTTCGGGTGGGCGTAGACCTCCTCCGGAGCGTCGATCTGCTCCAGAATTCCTGCGTTCATAATCGCGATCCGGTCGCTCATGGTCATAGCTTCCTCCTGATCGTGGGTCACGTAGATGAAGGTAATGCCCAGTTTTTTCTGCAGGCGTTTCAGTTCAATTTGCATCTGCTTGCGAAGCTTTAAATCCAGTGCTCCGAGCGGTTCATCCAGCAAAAGGACACGCGGCTTGTTAACGATTGCCCTTGCTATAGCGACCCTCTGCTTTTGCCCGCCGGAAAGCTGTGCCGGGTAACGCTTTTCAAAGCCCTCCAGTTGTACCATTTTCATCATTTCTTCGACCATGGGCGCGATTTTGCGTTTCGGCAGCTTTTTCATTTTCAGACCGAAAGCAATATTATCGAACACCGTCATATGTGGGAAAAGCGCGTAGCTTTGGAACACGGTATTGACATTCCGGTCAAACGGTTCCTTGTCTTCCACCCGCTCGCCCTCCACCAGTATTTCGCCGTCGGACTGCTGCTCAAACCCTGCAATCATTCTCAGGGTAGTCGTTTTTCCGCAGCCGGAAGGCCCGAGGATAGATAGAAACTCGCCCTGAGCGACGGACATATTCAAATCGGTAACCACATGGTTACTCCCATAAAATTTATTCACGTGGTTGATTTCCACAATTCTATTATCATTTGGCAAAGCTATTCGCCCCTTACTCTTATTCCTATTGTTATCAAAAAATAAAAAAGCAGGCTGATGCGGTCATTCCCGGCATCATTGCCTGCTTGCAGTTATATTTGAAGCTAAAAAATCAGATTGCGACGGTGCCTCTTTCACCGGTACGAATTCGCATAGCCTCTTCCACGGGATAGATGAAAACCTTGCCGTCACCCACATGCCCGGTAGAGATTTTTTCCTTTAAATCGACCAGAACGTCGTTTACCACTGAATCATCCACTACCGCAATGGCCATTATCTTTGGGATAAGATTAATATTAAGCCGCAATCCCTTAAAATCGTGGACATCGCCCTTTTGATTTCCGCATCCCATCACGCTCATCACTGTCATTCCACCGACCTTATGGCTGCTTAAAATCTCCTTGAGTGTCTCCAGCATATCGGGTCGTATGATAATCTCCAGCTTTTTCATTTCATGTACCCCCATTCAATTATTTTTGAAATTTCAAATCACAAATTATTCAATAATTTAATTTAATTAACAGTATATCCTCAAAATAACCTATTGTCAAGAATTTATATGAATAATTTTAATTTTAATTATTCATAAATAAAGAAAAATAAGCGGAGGCGGCTATTGCTCCAAGCCGACTCCGTTGTCTTTTTTTCTGGTTTTATTATACTTTATATTTTTTAAATTGCAATTACCCGTTTACATTAAAGGATTATAATTACCCTGTAGTACTACAAAAGGATTATTGGGTATTATGCCCTTATTATTTCTTACTACTATATTGACAGAACTTACCTGGGACATTATGATAAAGAAAAATAATTTTATGGAGGATGCCGATGGAAGAATTTGCACATACCGAATGGCTTAATATAAACGGCATCATAACGGATATTTACAATACCCGGGACCTTACCGAAATGCGGAGAAGATATCTGGAGGGAATCCGTAGCCTGATCCCGTTTCAAAGGGCATTTTTCGATCTTTACGGCGGTCAAAAATTCTTTGACCCTGTTGCGATCAATCTTACCGAACAGAATCTGAAGGAGTACTATCAGGAATATGAGGCTCTCGATTATTCCGTATGGGCGCTTTCACAGGATATCGCACAATCCTACCGCGATACGGATCTGATTTCGGATGAGGCACGCACCCGCTCCGTATTCTTTCAGAAATGGCTTCAGCCACTTGGCATCTACTATGAAGGCGGCTGCAATGTGGTTGCAAATGGAGTGATATACGGCTCTGTGACGCTGATGCGCGGCAAAAGGGACGGGGATTTTTCGAGCCGTGAGCTAGAGATTGCCGACATTCTGAATCAACATCTGTGCCGCCGCTTTTCCTCGGATTATCCCAACGGAATCCGTGAAAAAAGCTATGCGACGTCTCAGGAAGCCATCGTTTCGCGTTTTCTGCTGACCGGCAGGGAGTGTGAGATATTGAGGCTTTTGCAAGAGGGGTTATCCAACCGGCAAATCAGCGAAAAACTGTATATTACGGAGAACACGGCAAAAAAGCATACCGCTAACCTCTATCGCAAGCTTGGAATATCAAAGCGTACACAGATCAAAGAACGGTTAGAGAATCTCCAATAATATTGCAGGCAACCATACGGCAAGATACAAAAAGCGGGTGCGAATGCCCCCGCTTTTTGTGTCTGTCCCACACAAATCATAATAATTGACGAATGAATTAAAATAATGTAAAATATTACCATTATTAAAAATGTCATTAAATTTATACAAATCAGTATTTTGTATACTGACAATAATTAACAAGGGGAGATGATAATTTGAATTTTCTTTCTATGCTTCTAATTTGCTCCCTGACGGTTTCTCTAATCGCTATCTCGTTTTATTTTTTTTCCAAGCTTTTAAGGAAATATAGTGCAAAGTGTTTATATTATACATGGATTATCATTATCATTGCATATATCATTCCGCTCCGACCAGTTTGGGACTATAGAACCTATCATCCGATTCTATCTGCTACCACACAAAAAGACTTAGCCAATCTAGTCACCTATATCCATGCTACGGGTAATATACTGACCCCTGCGACCAATACGATTATTGATTTTGACTGGGCTTTGGGTATCTGGGCAATCGGATTTTTTTCAGTAATCACATTTCATATAATTCGACAAATCCGCTTTATAAAGTTAATACAGCATTGCGGTTATCATGCAACGAGCAACTAAATCATAGACGAGGTGCTTCAGCAGCTGTCGGCAGAACTGGGCATATCCAAACGGCTTCAAGTGCAAATATGCTCCCAGGTTGACAAGCCATTATTGTTTGGCCTTCTACAGCCAAACATATTGCTGCCAACAGAAGATTATTCTAAAGAAGAGCTTACCTTTATCATGAAGCATGCGTTAATTCACTATAAGCGAAAAGACTTATGGTTAAACGCATTGGCAACTCTGGCTACAGCAATTCATTGGTTTAATCCTGTGGTTTATTTTGCAGTCCGATCTTTTAAGTTAAACTTTGAACTGTCTTGTGATAAGGAAGTCGTTCATCTAGCTAGCCGAGATGTTCGGCAGCAATACCGTGATCTGATTATGAGGTTTGCACAGCAAAATAAAAAACCGGTTACTTTCATACATTCAAAAATCCCGTTCAGAAAAGCCAAAATTGAAAAACGCGTTTTATCTATTTTAAACACAAGAAAAAAACGGACGGGCATAACCGTTATGGTAAGCACTCTTCTCTGCATTATTTTATCCGGGGCAACATTTTCAGGATATGTGTATCCATCGACGCGATATTACGAAATGAAATGGGATACAAATATGTATCAAAATAAAAAAATTTATAAAAGTGAGCCGAATACTAATAACTTTCCATTTATGGATTCCACTAAAATTTCATATTTTTTTAATCCCGGCAAAACACCCTCGTGGCTAAACACTACTTCAAATTATCAGGTTAAAATAAGCACATATGATGCAGTCATAATGAAAGGCGTAGATTTTAGCAATAAAGAAGAAGCTGCTGCTTTTGCTGATTATAATTTACTGGCTAAATATCATAGCATGGAGAATATGGGTTTCCCCGATAAAAAGCCTGATCCATCGGAATATACCTATAAAATAGAAATACCGAAAGGTCTTAACAGCTATCAAGTTTCAAGCTTTTATATAAACTCTGATTCAAGCGCATTACCGGAATGGAAATATTTCGTATCCTACTCACAGGACGGAACTGTATTTTCCACTTCCATTACCCAAGAAGATTTAAAAATGCGTGGTGAGGATATAAAAGAAGCGGCTAAGAAAGAGGTTGTAGCTTTTGCAGAGGAAAACGGTATTACATTACCGGCGAATTTTCAGAACAATATACAGATATACCAGAATTAAGAATATCCATATTATAAATCATAAAAAGTCAAATAAAACCTTAGGCTATGCAAATCGTGGAGGTTCCGTCAACCTGTCTTTTTTTCAGGATTCTTCTGCTTCTTAACCTCTTTCACAAAAAAGGAGCCTTTACTTGCGTAAACGCTCCTTTTTATCGACAATCTGAGCGGGTGCGAATGCACCCGCTTTTTACTATGTAGAGTATTACTTTCGGTTAAAAATTGACATAATGTCTGTAAAGTCCTCGTCGTCAATCGAGGTTGACCTTGCCCGCGCGGGCTCGTCCTGCTTAGTTGATTTCTCAGGCTTTTCCGTGGAAAAGCTAATCCCGTTAATGGAGGAAAACCCGGTTGCGATAACGGTAACGCTCATCTCATCATCCATATTCTCATCAAACGCGGCGCCCCAAATGATGTTAGCGTCTTCATGCGCCTGCGCGGAGATCATGGCGGAGGCAGTTTCAATCTCATCCAGACCAATATCCGGTGAAGAGGTGATGTTAATGATAACGCCCTTTGCGCCGTTGATCGCGGTTTCAAGCAGCGGGCTAGAAATTGCCATATTGGCGGCAACCTCTGCCTTATCCTTGCCGGAGGCTCGTCCGACACCCATGTGCGCGTATCCCGCGTCCTTCATCACGGCGGTTACGTCCGCAAAATCCAGGTTTACCAAACCCGGAAGCTTAATCAGATCGGAGATACTCTGCACGCCCTGGCGAAGCACGTCATCCGCAATGGAAAACGCATTCAGAAGGGTGATTCGCTGCTCGCTGACCAGCTTCAGCCGTTCGTTCGGGATAACCACGAGAGAATCCACATGCTCACGGAGCGCGGCAATTCCGCTTTCCGCCTGTTCCATTCTCCTGCGGCCTTCAAAGGTAAACGGCTTTGTTACAATGCCGATGGTAAGCACACCCATATCGCGGGCAATCTCCGCCACAATCGGAGCGGCTCCGGTACCGGTTCCACCGCCCATGCCCGCTGTGATAAACACCATATCACTGCCGCGAATCGCGGCGGCAATTGCCTCGCGGCTTTCATCCGCAGCCTTCTGCCCCATTTCAGGCTTTGACCCAGCGCCCTTTCCGTGCGTGATTTTCTCACCAATTTGGATCTTCTGAGTGGCCTTGGAACGGTACAGAGCCTGTTTATCGGTATTTACGCTGATAAACTCAACGCCCTTGACTCCCATTGTCACCATGCGGTCGATTGCGTTTCCGCCGCCACCGCCGACACCGATCACTTTTATCTGCACAATATTGTCAAAGTCGTTATCAATTTCAAAAGGCATGTGCTGCATCCCCCTTATATTTATTTAATCCAGTGTTTTTGTAGTATTTTAATTATTATATCAATTAATAATCTAACACTTTTTGGCATTAAATTCAACAAGTATTTTATTAGATTAGTATATTATATAATAAAATGATTAAAATTCCTATGTATTATTATTCATTCTATTTTGTACTACCGGCAGCGGAGGAGCTCGCGGAATAATCCGGATCGAAATAGGCGTTGTTTTCTTCTACCGCTACAGACAGATTCAGCGTTCCTTTTTCTGTTTCTTTTATTTTCCCCGCATCCAAAATGCTTTTCGCAAAGCGCAGCTTATAATCAAAATCGGAGGGCAGCCCAAGGTTCAGGATTACGCGGTTATCATACACTGCCCGAATTTTATAAGGATCGCTTAAATCAATGCTTGTTATCTTCTGAAAATGATTGACGCTGATTGCGGTTGTTAAATCCTTGAACATGGTCTGCTGAGCAGCATCCTGATAAACAATGCTTTTTCCGACTTCGGCTTTGGTTACCTTGAGCCCTTTAATCACTGGGCAGCTTGTCGGAATGGAAGCCACCAGCTCCAAAACCTTTCCTTCCGTGCTGACAATCGCATATTTCTTGTTGTACTCCACGGCACCGGAAACGGGCTTTTCGCTCACCTTTATGACAATCTGCGCGGGAAGGCGGCGTGAAACGGCAACCGTACCGATATAAGGAAGGGTTTGCTGTATTTTCTCCTCGGCTTCCTTTGTTTTTGCCAGAAACAGATTATCTCCTTTTTTTATTCCCCCGGCGCCGATAATCTCCTGCGCCGGATAACGCGAGGTTCCTTCAATCTGAATGGAATCAATTTTAAAAAGTACAGTCAAGGATAATGTAATCGCACCCGTAATCACGGTAACAAACAGAAAAAGGTAAAAGATCAGCAGCGCGCGGCGTCTGCGGCGCTTTCGCATTTCCGCACGGCGCTGAGGGGTCGCGTATTTTGAATCCCGGCGAGTATTGTTCGCGGCATCCTTTTGAAAAACCGGACGGTATTCTCCGCTGGCTTTGTCGTAAACACGCCGTGTTACTTCTCTGCTGTTCCTGTTTTGTTTCCCTGTCATTCAAATTCCTCCGATTACAGTACGGACTAAATTCTTTTCACATCCGCGCCCAAAAGCGCCAGGCACTTTTCAATATTCTCATAACCGCGGTCCAAATGCTTTAATCCCGTAATCCTGGTCGTGCCCTGCGCCGCCAAGCCTGCCACAACCAGCGAGGCTCCCCCGCGCAAATCCGCTGATTCGACAGGCGCGCCGGAAAGACGCTTTACGCCTTCCACCACAGCCACGCGGCCTTCCACCTTAATATTTGCCCCAAGCCGAAGCAGCTCGCCAACATGCTTAAAACGGCTTTCAAATATCGTTTCCACAAATATGCTGGTGCCGGATGCAAGCGAGGTCATCGCCATAAGCGGAGCCTGCGCGTCAGTTGGAAATCCGGGGTAGGGCATCGTCCGTATATTTTTAATTCTGCCAAGGCGTTTGGGAGAGATAATTTTAATGTTATGTTCTTCAAATTCCAAACTGCATCCGCTTTCTTCAAAAGCGGGAAATACCGGCTCCAGATGATCCGGATTTACGTTGCAGATGGTAAGAGTACTCCCGGTAATCGCCGCCGCCGTTAGATAGGTAGCCGCAGCAATTCGATCTGGGATTACAGTATGTTCACAGCCGGTAAGCTTTTTTACCCCTTCAATTACGATCGTTCCTTCTCCCGCACCACGGATTTTTGCACCGCACGAGTTTAAAAAATCCGCGAGATCCCAAATTTCCGGCTCTCTGGCCGCATTGGTCAAAATCGTAACTCCTCTGGAAATACTCGCGGCAATCATAACATTTTCCGTAGCCCCCACACTCGGAAAGGAGAGGCTGATTGCGGCAGAGTGAATCCCGTTGGGCGCGCTGCACTCTAAACATCCATGATCCTCGTTTATTTCCACTCCCATTTTTCTTAAAGCGGAAAGATGCAGGTCAATTGGTCTCGGTCCAAGCTCACAGCCACCCGGAAGCGAAAGCTTTGCTTTTCCCATCCTGCTGATCACCGCACCTAAAAAAACGATTGAAGAGCGCATTTCGCGCATCAAACTGTCGGGAATATCATAGATATTCGCGTTTGTCGGTTCGATCACAAGATTGCCGTTGCTGCGCTCGACGGTACACCCGAGATACTGAAGAATTTTCACCGATGTGTCCACATCCGACAGGTTGGGACAGTTATGTAGAACGCATTGTCCGCTGCAAAGAAGAGAAGCGGCCATAAGAGGTAATGTGCTGTTTTTGGCGCCATGAACTGTGAGCTCACCTTCCAATTTATTCGGACCGTGTATTAATAATTCTGACATAGCAACACCCCCACATAATCTAATCATATTCTATGCGGGAATTGCATTCGCGGTGATTACCGGCGGGATTCCGCCAAAACGTCCTTCATAATCTTATAAATTCGTTCATTTGCGTCCAGAATTGCCATCTTCTTCGCGTTTTGCTCAAGCTCCTCAATCATCCCCGGGTTTTCAAAAAGCTCCTGCACCTTCGTGCAGAGGGTGTCTCCCGAGAGGTCTTTTTCCTCCAGAATAGCAGCGGCATTACGGTTCACCATTGCCATGGCGTTGTGGTACTGGTGGTTCTCCGCCACATTGGGCGACGGAATCAGAATGGAGGCTTTTCCCTGCGCCTGCAGCTCGCTCAGCGTAATCGCTCCGGCACGGCAAATAACCAAATCAGCCGCTGCAAGGCATTCCGGCATATTGTTGATGTACTCGCGGATATCCAGATTGGGGTGCTTTGCCGGATCCGCCCCTTTTTCCTGCAAAAGTCCCGGGAACCATGTTCCCCACTGCCCATAGCCGTGAATATGCTGATACCGGTTCTTCTTTGCAGTCTCCGCCAGAAGGACAGCCATCGCTTCGTTGATTTTGCGTGCGCCGAGGCTTCCGCCAAAAGAGAGAATCAGCGGTCTTTCATCCAATCCCAGCGCCTTACGTGCCGCTTCACGGTCCGCCCGGATAATCGCCGGACGCACAGGGTTGCCGGTAATCACGCACACCGCGGCGGGGTCCATATATTTGTGGGCATCCGATACGGCAAGCATGGTCTTGCTGGCCCGTTTGGAAAGCATCTTGTTGGTTACGCCCGGAAAAGCATTCTGCTCATGGATAATAGAGGGAACTCCCAATTTTATGGCTTCCCGAACGACCGGACCCGCAACATAACCGCCGGTTCCAACGCAAAGGTCGGGCTGAAACTCCCGGATGATTTTTTTTGCCTCATGGCTTGAGGTAAACACGTGCACTGCCGTCACAATATTTCTTTTAATATTTTTCAAACTCAGCTTACGCTGAAACCCTGAAATGGTGATACTTTTAAAAGCAAAGCCCGCGGCGGGCACCAAACGTTCCTCCATGCCTCCTTTTGCTCCGATATAGAGGATTTGCGCGTCCGGTTCCTTTTCGCGCAAATATCCCGCGATGGCAAGCGCGGGATTGATGTGCCCCGCTGTGCCGCCTCCTGCAAACAATACCTTCATACTTAATCTCCCATCTTTATTACCGCCGGTCAGAAAAGCGCTTCTGCCCACCCGTCGTTTGAGATATGGCGGTAAAAGATATTTTTATAGCCATAGAAATCCTATGTTTTTTCAATTGCCGCCGTTCGTGAAATAGAAAGCACCACTCCCATTTCGGCAAGCAGAATCACCAGAGAAGTTCCTCCCGAGCTGAAGAACGGCAGGCTGATGCCGGTGTTTGGAATCGTATTGGTGACAACGGCGATATTCAGAACGACCTGAAGCCCAACCTGGACGACAAGACCAATTCCAAGCAGCATCCCGAATTTATCCTTCGCCTTCAAGGAAATACTGATGCCGCGCCAGACAAGCATGGCAAACAGAATGATAATAATGAGCGCCCCAATAAACCCGAGCTCCTCGCAGACAATCGCGAAAATAAAGTCATTCTGCGGCTCCGGTAAATACAGATATTTTTGCCTGGATTGACCCAAGCCAAGCCCCAGCAAGCCGCCGGAGCCGATTGCGTAAAGTGACTGCCGGGTCTGCCAGGTATCCGCCATAAGCGCCTTGCTCTCGGTAGTAAAGGGGTTCAGCCACGCGACAATCCGGTCGTTGGCGTAGCTGAATTTTTGTGTAAAGAGCACCAGATAGGTCACTACCGCGCCTACCGCACCAAACGCCATGCCAAACCAGCGCAGGCGCACCCCGCCGATAAACAGCATCACGCCTGCCAGAATCGTTACAATGACGGTTGCAGAAACATGGGGCTCCAGCACGAGAAGACCCGCGATTGCACCAAGAATCAGGATATAGGGCAAAACTCCGTAGCGAAACGTATTCATCCGCTTAAAATTGATGGAAATCAAATGGGAATAGATCAGAATCAATCCGAATTTTGCCAGCTCGGACGGCTGAAACTGGCTGAACGAACCAAGGCTAATCCAGCGGTGCACGCCGTTGATGCGCGGGGTAAACAAAACCAGAACCAGCATCATATAGGAAATAACCAGAATCGGAACAGCAAATTTATGAAGGTGATGATAATCAAAATAAGAAATCGAAACCATCACAATCACGCCGAGAATGGCAAACACTGCTTGACGGCTGATAAAATAATAACTGCTGCCCTTCTGATAATACGCGTTCGCGTAGCTGGCGGAAAAAAGCATAATCAGCCCGATAACCAGCAGGGTAAGGGTAAGAAACAAAAATGGCAAATCCAGCCCGGAGCGCACAGAGAACAGCCTGAATTTTTTCTTGATACGCTTTGTGAAGGTCGGCTCACTGACCGGCTCTGCTTTTTCCCGGCGGGCGGGATCGGTCCTACGACCGGCTGCCCCACTTGATTTCGTCATGATTGTCCCCCTTCTATCCTATTTCGGCTTCTTTTAAACAATACATAATTCATCCGCAGCAAACAGTTCTATTTATTAAAACATAATCCTGCTGCCTAATTTGTCAGTTTATATCCCGTAAGCGACAAGCAGCGCGGAAAGTATTCCCGTCAAAACAGTTACCAGGCTGAATACAAAGCATATTTTTGCTTCGCTCCAGCCGCACATTTCAAAATGATGATGAATCGGACTCATTTTGAAAATACGCTTTCCGTGTGAAAACTTAAAATAGCTGACCTGAAGAACAACGGAAAGAATTTCGCAAATATAAATGATGCCCAGCGGCAGAATCAAAATCGGCATATTGATGCCAAAGCCTAACGCGCAGACCATACCGCCCAAGAACAGCGAACCGGTATCGCCCATGAACACCTTGGCGGGATTAAAGTTCCAGATTAGGAAGCCCAGGCAGCCTCCTACCAGCGAGGCTGAAAGGATACCGATTCCGCTGACGGCAAGCATTCCGGAAATAATCAGAAAAAAAATCCCCACAAAGAATGTGACCGATGCGTTCAACCCGTCGATTCCATCTGTGAAGTTCACCGCATTTACAATACCGACAATTCCGACAGCCGCAATCACCCAGTACCAAATGCCGAGATTAATGCTTCCGGCAAAAGGCACCAGTGTGGAGGAGCTGGCGCCTGCCAAATACAAAGAGTATAAATATGCACCAGTAACAACAAATTGTAATATCAATTTCTGCCTTACATTCAACCCAAGGTTGCGTTTTTTGACTGCTTTGATATAATCATCAAAAAAGCCGATTGCGCCAAAGCCGAGTGCCAGAAACAACCCGCCGAAGATTTTTGTGCGCATCAGCATATCCAGCGAGCTCTGATTTGCCGCTTGGTAATACATCGGCACACAAATCAGTACCGCCAGAAAAATGCCGATGATAAACATAAATCCGCCCATAATCGGCGTCCCGTTTTTTTTCTGGTGCCACTTGGGGCCGACTTCCCGAATGGTCTGACCAAAATTAATTTTGTGCAGAAATGGAATCATCCACTTTCCGAGAATAGCGGTGATTGCGAAGGAAAGAATCGCCGCCGCAATTGTCCAAACTGAGTTCATATGTTCTTACTCCACCTTTTTCATTGTTGCCCGATTCACAGGCTATCATACCGCTGCCGCAGTCAAAACATCGATTATATTCTCATCCGAATAAGCCTCGGAGAAATTCTTTTGCAGACAGAGGTTTATTTATATTATAACACAATGATTTCCTTTATTTTTCCTGAACTTCAAAGTGATTCAGCGCCTCCATTACCTCAGCGAAGGGTACTCCGCACGAAATAGCAGCAGCGGCGGCGGCTAAAAAAATTTCGACCCAAGATTCATATTCGCAAGGAAGCCTCACCCGCCCGATTACCCCGATTCCAACGATTTCAAACTGGATCAGGTTCTCCACGCGGCGGATATTGCAGGCAGTAAAATCAGCATAATTATTTTCCATAGAAAAGGTAAGCGGGTTCAACCCCTGCAATTGCGAATCCCCAGCGGATTCATACCGGGCTACACAGAGAGGAAAGCGGCAGGCATCCGCTGCGGCAAGTACATCATAGTAAAGAAGCACAGCCGGCTGCAACACCGGTTCAAAGGGAGCATTTGCAGGCAAAACATGGTAGCTATTTCGCCCGCAAATTTTCAGGAGCTTTTTCAGCACCTCGGTAGTATGCCCAGATTTATCACAAACGGCGATAAGCTTTGCGGCGGCGTGAGGATACTCCATAATAACCATTCCTTCAAGTCATTTACTCAACCTGATCCGGCTCAACAAATCCTACGGTTACAACCGTACCTGGAGCGACCTTGGTCCCCTCAGGAATACTTTGTGAATTGGAAACGGTGTTTGTTCCAGTGAGCGCGGCTCCGGTAACCCGAATATTGATTCCTGCATTACCGGCGGCACGGTTTGCTGCCGAGAGCGACAAACCTACGAGCTTCGGCACCGTAACCGTCTTGCTGGAGCTGCTGTCGTCTGTAAACAGTACGACCGTTCCTCTCTGCGGGATGGTTTTGCCCGGCTCCGGAATCTGAGAAGCTACCTTTTCACCACTGCCGTAAATCTTCGGAGTCAGATTCGCCTTTGCAAGATCATTTTTCGCCTGCGTCACGGTTTTTCCGGTTACATCCGGTGTTTTTTGATCGAGCTGTGTCAATTCCTTTTCGCTGTATTTCCGCTCCACACCCAAATACGGTAGAATCTCCTGCATTGTCTGTGCAAAGGTGGGGCCTGCTACCATACTTCCGTAATAGCTGGAGCCATGCGGTTCGTCGGCAAAAACAAGCATAATATACTGAGGTCCGTCGGCCGGCGCGAAGCCGCAGTAGGATGCGATATATTCATTTTGCTTTCCTGTTTTCTGGGACGTACCGGTTTTGCCGCCGATACGATATCCGGGCACTCCACCGTTCTGAGCCGTTCCAGTTGCCGCGTTTTGCTGTAGAATTGCGCACATGCGTTTTGAAGTTTCATTGGAAATCACCTGCCGCTTTGGGCTGGTATCTACTGTTTTAATGATATTTCCGCTGTCGTCAATAATCTGGCTTACAACATGGGGCTGTACGATATATCCGCCGTTTGCCACCGCGGCGACCGCGGTAAGCATTTGAATGGGTGTAACCGTATTGCTCTGCCCAAAGGACGAGGTTGCCAATTCGACCGGATTGAGCTGGTCGGCCGTATAATACAGGCTGCGCGACTCACCCGGTAAATCGATTCCAGTCTTCTGGGTCAGTCCGAAAGCGCTGAAATACTTGAAGAACCGTTCCGGCCCAAGCCTTTGACCAACCTGCATAAAAACTACGTTACTTGAACGACAAATGCCTTCCGCAAACGTCAGGTGCCCAAAGCCGCCGGCATGCCATTCATGGATCACGGATCCCAGAATATTCAAAGAACCAGGACAGCTGAATCCGGTATTTTCAGATACAACCCCCTCTTCAAGTGCCGCGGAACCGGTAATTGTTTTAAAAACCGAGCCCGGGTAGTAAACATCGCTTACCGTTTTGTTTCTCCACTGCTTCTGTCGTGCCGCGTTCAGCGCGGCGGTTCTGGCATCGCCCTGCGGCATGGCATTAATTTTTGCGGCTTCCGTTTGATCTGCGATGGCAAACGGATTATTCGGGTCGAAGTCTCCCTTTACCGCCATTCCAAGAATCGCACCGGTTTTAACATTCATCACAATTGCGCCGGCACGCTCCTGAACTTTATTTTTAACCACGCATTCCTCCAGGTTTTTTTCGAGGAAATGCTGCACGACCTCATCGAGCGTCAACACCAAATTGTATCCGTTCTGCGCCTCTACCTTCTGCTCGTATTGGAACGGCATATCCGTACCAATGGCATTCTTCGCCGTAACCAGCTTGCCGGGCACGCCGGTTAAATAGCTGTCGTATTTCTCCTCAACGCCGGCGAGCCCCTGACTGTCCGCTCCCGTAAAGCCCAGAACGGTAGCCGCAAACGCGCCGTAGGGATAATATCTCTTATAGTCCTCGATTAACCGGATTCCGCTTCCGATCTCCTTTTCCTGCTTAAACTTCAGAATTTCATCCTTTACGTCAGTTTCCACCTTGCGCTTCAGCTCGTCATAGTACGTCTTTTTCTTACTGCGCTCTATGATTTGCGCTTTGTCCATGTCTAATATCTTTGAAAGACCGTCCGCAATTATTTCCCGGTTCTTATCGGTAATAAACGCGGGTTCCAGCACAACCTTCCAAACCGTTGCGCTTTTGGCGAGCGGCTTCATATTGCAATCAAATATTGTGCCCCTTTGCGCGCTGATTGTCGTGTTTTTCAGCTGCTGATCCACCGCACGCGTCTGCAGGTCGGCGCCCTCAACAAGCTGCAGCTTGGCAAGGCTAAAAATAATCGCGCCAAAACCAACCACGATCAAAACCAAGAGGACAAATATCGTCCGTCGCCACATTCGGATCGTCGTGCCTTTTGCCATGTTTTAAACCACGCCTTTCCGGCCAATTTGCCGTATAATTCACAAGTAAATAAATTGTATGAAAATGTAAAAACACGATTTTACAAAAATGAGAGTTAAGATTATCTCTCAACTCTCCTTTTGTTCATACCAAATCTCAACAAAATATCGGTACTAATACTTATTTATAGATTATTTCGTTTATGACAACAATTCAAGAAGCGCATTCCATACTGATTCTAACTGATTCTGATTCTCATTGTTCATAACCTGTGTTTTGTCTCCCGTGGAGAGCTCAATCGGCACAACCTGATTCTGTTCTATTTTTTTCATGCCAAGCTTCTGAGTGGCGTAGTTCTCCACCGTTTCCAGAGAAAGCTGAGAATCGGACTTCATTTTCATCTGTGTGTAAGCATTCTGCTGTTCATTCAGGGTCTTTGTCTGTTTGTTCAGCTGATCGGTAAGCTCGGTAAGCTGTACCTGACCGTATACCATTGTGCCGACAATCCCAAGCATCACCAGCAGAGCCATGAAGCCGGAGAGAATTTTGAGTGGGTTATTCTTGGCTCTTCTGTTTTCTTCCAGCTTTTCCTGCGGAAGCTCAATAATATTGCTTTTCTTCTGCGGTGCTTCCAACTGTCTTTTGGGTTCAAAAAGCGTAAAATCGTACGCCTCGTTGCTGCTGCGGTAAGCCAAGTTCTCCATCCCCTGTCTATGAAAGTGTTTTTATTTTATAATTTAATACAGACGCGCAGTCTTGCGCTGCGGCTGCGCGGATTTTGTTCCAACTCGGTCTCGCTTGGGGCAAGACCCTTTTTATAAAGAAGCTTTGCTTTGGGCTTTTTACCGCACACACACACCGGAAAATCCGGCGGGCAGGTGCAACCGGTACACCAAAGAGCCATGCGCTGCTTTACGATTCGGTCCTCCAGAGAATGAAAGGTAATGACCGCCAGCCTTCCGCCCGGTTTGAGTACCGAGAAGGCAGCCTCCAGCCCTTCTGAGAGCCTGTCCAATTCTCCGTTTACTTCAATCCGAAGCGCCTGAAAGGTTTTTCTCGCCGGGTGACCCTGTTCGCGCCTGACAGCGGCGGGTACAGACGCTTTTATGACTTCCGCCAGTTCCAGCGTGCTTTCAATCGACTTCTGCTCGCGTTCCCGAACAATTCCTTTTGCAATTCTAACGGCATTCCGGTCTTCACCGTAGCGGCTGATGACACGGGCCAGCTCTTGCCAGGAAAGCTGGTTAACCAAATCCTTAGCGGATACTCCCTGTTTGCTCATCCGCATATCCAGAGGGGCGTCGTTATGATAAGAAAAGCCGCGTTCAGGATTATCGAACTGATAAGAGGAAACACCGATGTCGAGTAAGACGCCATCCACCGGGATGAAGCTCAGCTTCGCCGCAACCTCGGCCATTTGAGAAAAATTTGCCTGATAAATCACGGATTTCGGATTCCCCTGAAAACGTTCGGTAACAGCCTTAATTGCGTCGGGATCCTGGTCTACGGATAAAAGCCTTCCGGTGGAAAGCCTGTCCAATATCGCCTGGGAATGCCCTCCGCCTCCGGCTGTTCCGTCAATATAAAGACCATCCGGCTGAATATTAAGACTGTCTATTGTCTCATCAAACAAAACCGGCTTGTGCTTAAACTCCATGTTATTCACCGCCCGACGTTAAAATTCAAGCAGATCCATAGCTTCGGCGATGCTGTCTTCGGTAAGATTGGAATTAAATTCATTCCAGCGCTGAGTACTCCAAATTTCAGCACGGCTGGAAGCGCCGATAAAAGTAATATCCTTTGAAAGGTTTGCGTGATCGCGCAAGGACTGAGGGAGAAGAACACGCCCCTGCTTATCCGGCTCAACTTCCGCTGCTCCGGAGAAGAAAAAACGCTGAAGCCCCCTCGCTTTGGAAATGGGCATCGCTTTTATCTTATCCTGAAGTCTTGTCCATTCATCAGGGGAAAGAACAAAAAGGCAACCGTCGAGACCTTTGGTAACGTAGAAAACTTCTCCCAAATCCTCGCGGAATTTAGCCGGAACAATGACCCGGCCTTTTTGATCAATATTATGTTGGTACTCACCGATCAACATAAAGCCCCACTTCTCGGGCAGCACAGGTTTGTGTCTCCACTTTGTGCTACTTGCCCCCACCTTTCACCACTTTGTATTTTTGATTATAACGTATCCGATTAAAAATTGCAACCCTAATTTTTTTGGCTAATTTACCCATGATTCT
>JAEZYP010000003.1 GCA_023418995.1 Bacillota bacterium
AGGAGCTTTGGTCGCCATCAATGCTGCGCTTGAAAGGCCTGAGTTTGTTAGCAAAATCGTTGCCGATAGCTTTGAAGGGGAAAGGGCATTGAATGATTTTACTAAAAACATTGTAAGTGATCGAGAATGTTCAAAACAGGACGAAGGAGCAAGAGTGTTTTATCAAGCAATGCACGGAGATGACTGGGAGACTGTGGTTGATAATGATACGGTCTCAATTGCTGAACACGCGAAAAAGATTGGTCATTTCTTTCACAAGCCGATTTCTCAGTTACAGGCAGATATATTAATGACAGGAAGCCTGGAAGACGAATTTGCTAAATTAGTAGACAAGGATTTTTATAGAAACGAATATAGTAGGTTGAGAAAAGAAATTGGGCATGGAGATGTTCTCCTTTTTCCACACGGTGGACATCCTGCAATGCTGACAAATCAGAAAGAATTTGTAAAAAAGACACTTGGATTTTTTAGCAAAAGCAAATAAATACGATCAAGGTAAGGAAGGCCGGATTTGATAAAATCCGGCCTTTGCTTTATAAATAGCAAAAATGACAATATCTTATTAGACAGATAGGAATATGGAATTTTACATTTTGGTGGGTTGAGAAGCTCAACAATGCCATTCTGTGTACGTCTCAATATTCAGTTTTAACCGCCTGAGTCAAGCACTGGAAAAGGCATTGGTTCTACGGAACCAATTTTATGGACAGAATCGGTAAATCTGGAATGGTGACACCAGTATTCATGGCGGTATCCGGCAGGAAACTTGGCATAATTCCCCAAAATAATTAAATTTAAGCAATATTCTTTGTAGTGTTTAACAAAATCCATTCATCCAATAAAATAGCAAATAGGTTACAGAAGTGTAGTGAATTCCTTCTGTGCTCCCTGCATACGACAGGCTCGAATTGATCTGGAGCTTTCAGCATGGATTGTATGTCAGAAATCATATTGGAGAAAGGGTTTTAGAATGAAAAAAAGTATTTCCATTATGAGCTTGATTCTTGCGCTCACGCTCATAATCACAACCTTTGGAGGTACCGCGGTTTTTGCTGATGAAACGAATCCGACTACCCTAACATTTTCGAACGGCTTTGACACCGCAACGACTCTGGAACTGGGTACTCTGAACTACTACGAGCTGGAGTTAAACAAGCCCGAATTGTCGGTACAGGCGCAATCAAGCGATGATACCGTGATTAAGGCCAAGCTTGAAAAGGATAGTGACAATCCTGGGTATTATGATTTGGTTCTGGCGGCAAAGAGTACCGGAGACGCTACGGTAACAGTAACTGCCTCTGATGGAACAACGGTTACAAGAAATCTTACGGTTCAGTCAACCGGTGTGGAAAAGAATTATATCATTTCGTCCGATACAACGAAGAACTTTGCCCTTCCAAAGGGAAACAGCTATGTGATGAAAATTCATTATGAGAGCTACGATATGGATTTCTCCTATCCTCTTTTGGTGACGGACGACGATTCCACAATTATAAAGACGCAGATTCTTTATACTGACTATAATAATAGCGACTACTACTATCGTGTTGAAGCAATTGGAAACGAGGGAGAGACCGGAACGCTGTATATGAGCGGCTCCAACTTTATTCCGGAAGCGCTCTGCACGGTTACGATCGCGGAAAATGATTTTCTGCGTGTAGATACGACCGCCACCTATGTATGCAATGTAAACGACACCTATCCGTTTGTTGCTTATACCAATGCAGCTACAGCACCGGAGGTCAGCACATTCAACGACAAGGTCTCCGCAGCGTATTTTGGGAAGGTACCCGGCGGCTATGCATATATGATGACAGCTGAGGAGGAGGGTGATTCTGTTGTTCAGGTAACCTCCAACGGCGAAACCTCATCCTTTGCGGTTCATGTCAACTACGGAGAGCAGCCGTCTGTGAAAACGGATGCCCCAAGTACTTTGACGCTGAAGTCAGGGGAAGCCTATACATATAAGGTGAGAATCATGGGCGGCGGCGAACCGGTTTTCGTTGCCGACACAGCAGGAGTAATTTCTATTCAAAATGCGGTAAAGGACGGCGTGGATTATTACTGTAAGGTTACCGCGACCGGTCAGCCGGAGAGTACGACGTCCTTAAGCGTTACCTTCCCGGACAGCAATGATGACAGCTATAATGTCAAGCTGGCGGATATCACTATAGATAAGTCACTGATGAAATCCGATACGAACTATGACTTTTCCGTCAAGAAGGGTGCCAGCTATATGTTTAAAATCACAGGAGCGACCAGCTTTCACGCGGGTTCATCCGGTGTGTTTACTGTTCAGCTGGTCAGCAAATCCGGGGATGATTCCTACTACCGGATCACCGCTGTTGGCGCGGTAGGTCAGCAGACCGGGTTGTATATGTCGAACGGCACAGTATCTCAAAAGGCTTGCGTTGTAACGGTAGCTCCCTCGGTCACAATGAAATCCGATACCAATCAAAACTTCACCGTGAAACAGGGCGCCGGCTATATGTTCAAGATTACAGGAGCGACGAGCTTCCACGCGGGCTCATCCGGCGTGTTCAACATTCAGTTGGTGAGCAAATCCGGCAATGATTCGTACTACCGAATCATCGCAATCGGGAAGCCGGGGCAGCAGACAGGATTGTATATGTCTGCATCCGGATACAGCCAGAAGGTTTGCGTGGTAACCATCGCCGCCCCCGAACCGGTTGTGATCACATCCGATACAAATTATGATTTCGCAATCGCGAAGAATTCTACCTATCAGTTTAAGCTTACCGCTCCGGGTGCGTCTTCCCTGAATTTTACACCGGGAACTTCCGGGGTCTACAGCATTGCACTGGTTAAACGCGTGAATAATGATTTTTACTACAAAATTACCGCAATCGGCAACTCCGGTCAAAAAACAGGACTTTATGCGTCTGTTCCGGGTCAGGATCCGAAAAAAATCTGTGTAGTGGCGGTAAAATAAAATCCATCGTTTCCGAAGACTGCTTCCTATGGGGGCAGTCTTTTTGATGGGAATTGATTTTAATTTAGATTGCGGATAAAAAGATACGTATTGTGACAAGTTTAATAAATCCTCCGTTATATAATGAAGCAAAAATCATACAGGAGGATTTCAATGAGAAGGAAATTAAAAATTCTGTCCCTGACCATAGCATTAATTATGCTTAGCGGTGTATTTTGCAATACCGCCGTGTTCGCTTCGGAAAAGCCGTACCTCAGCTTTTATCCAACAGGTCAGCGCACCGTAAAAGTGGATTTGCAAGATTATTTTCAGGTAATTTCAAGCTCCACAGAGCCGCCGACCGTTAAAGTCAGCGACGCATCGATTGTAAAAGTCGATATGGACAAACTGATCGGCGACGCCACACTAAAAACATACCAATACCGTTTCAAGGGTTTAAAATCGGGAACCACAAAGGTTACCCTGACCTCTAAGGATGGTCAGTCGGTAACGGAGACCTTTACGGTAACAAAAGGGGACAGCAGCGTGCCCGCTTTCAAGTCGGATACCACTGGAACCCATACAATGAAAGAAGGCGGCAGCTATACCTTTAAGATAACCAGCTTTACACAAAAAGGAGCTGTTGTAAAACCCACGGTAACAGTTAGCAATACAAAGGTATTGAAAATTGAATCCGTAAACCAGGTTGGCTCCTATTTTTACTGCAAGCTTACCGCAACCGGCAAGGCTGGGCAAAGCGCACAGGTCTACACCTCTGCTTCCGGAGTGAAAAAAGTAAGCCAGATGACGGTATCGATCGTCAGCAAAGAAAGAAAGCTGACAACCGCGGAAAATTCTAAAGTCAAGTGCGATACCTTTGGAGAATTCAGCGTCCAGCAGGACGGCAGCTATATTTTTAAATTAACTGTGAAGAACGGTGTAACTCCTGAGTTCAGCCTTGGTTCAGGCGGTATTTTTGTCTCTGAGTATCTAAAGAAAACCGGCAGCGATTACTATTACAAAATTACGGCAATCGGAAAGCCGGGGCAGGCGGTCGGCGTTTATACGGCCGCACCGGACGAAAAGCCGATCAGGCAGTGCAAAGTTTTTATACGGGAGAAATAATATTCTGGCAGGAGATAAAAAAAGTCCGCTGCGTTTCGCAGCGGACTTTTTGCTATGCAGTAACAGCTCTTATTTTATAATGCGAACTCTAATGATCTCAGGCAGCTCCTCAATATGCCCTGCGGAAGCATCGCTCACGTCCCCGGTTACATCCAGAATGGTGTAAGCATATTCCTTCTTCGACTTGCTTTGCATATTTTCAATATTCATGCCCTCCTTGGCCAACGCGCCGGAAAGCAGGCTGATCGTGTTCGGAATATTGCGGTGAATGATGCAGATACGCACAGAAGACTTTGTACGCGGCATCGAAATCGCGGGAAGATTGACAGAATTCTTAATGTTTCCATTTTCAAGATATTCAATCAGCTCGCTGGCAGCCATGCGTGCGCAGTTATCCTCCGATTCCGGTGTGGAAGCGCCGAGATGCGGAATTGCGATTACACCCTCTACGCCGATAACATCGTCGCTGGGGAAATCCGTCGCGTAGGCGGAAACCTTTCCGGTACCCAGAGCCTGAACAAGATCCGCGGAATTCACGAGCTCACCGCGGGCAAAGTTCAGAATACGGACACCGTCCTTCATGGTCGCAATTGTGTCGGAGTTAATCATTCCCTTTGTGTCAGGGGTAAGAGGAACATGAACGGTAATATAATCGCATGCCGCGTAAATCTCATCGAGTGTACGGGCGTGCCGGATGGAACGGGAAAGCCCCCACGCGGCGTCAACCGAGAGGTATGGGTCATAGCCATATACTTCCATGCCGAGGCTCTTTGCCGCGTTGGCGACTAAAATGCCGATTGCACCGAGACCGATTACGCCGAGCGTTTTTCCGCTGATTTCAGGGCCGACAAAAGCGCCCTTTCCCTTTTCTACCAGCTTGCCAATCTCATCGCCCTTGCCCTTCAGAGTCCTTGCCCATTCAATGGAAGGAACAATTTTGCGCGAAGTGAGCAGCAGACCCGCAAGAACCAGTTCCTTTACAGCATTTGCGTTTGCGCCGGGCGTGTTGAATACAACGATGCCCTTTTCGCTGCATTGCTCCAGCGGAATATTATTGACTCCCGCGCCGGCTCTCGCAATGGCGAGGAGACTTTCGGGCAGCTCCATTTCGTGCATGGAGGCGGAACGAACCAGAATCGCGTCAGGATTCTCAACAGTATCGTTACACACATAATTACCGCCAAAGCGGCTGGTGCCAACATCAGAAATTTTATTCAAGCATTTAATCTGAAACATATTAATCACCCGTTCTTCTTTTCAAAATCAGCCATAAACGCAACCAGCTTCTCAACACCCTCGACAGGCATCGCGTTGTAAATGGAAGCGCGCATTCCGCCGACACTGCGGTGACCCTTGAGGTTTACAAAGTCGTTCGCGACGGCTTCCTTTACAAATTTAGCGTCGAGCTCTTCGTTGCCGGTGACAAATGGGATATTCATCAGAGAACGGTCCTTGGGTGCTACGGTTCCTTTAAATAGCTTGGAGTTATCCAAGAAATTATAAAGCACAGAAGCCTTTTTCTCATTGATTTTTTTCATTTCCTCAAGACCGCCGACGGTATTTTTCAGCCATTCCAGCACCAGTTTGCAGACATAGATCGCGTAGCACGGCGGGGTGTTGAACATAGAATCGTTTTCCGAATGGGTCTGGTAATTAAGCATGGTGGGGGTCATTTCCATCGCGTGACCAATCAAATCCTCGCGGATAATAACCACGGTCAAACCGGCCGGCGCCATGTTTTTCTGAGCGCCTGCATAGAGTAATCCGAATTTGCTTACGTCAATCGGCTCACTCAAAATGTTGGAGGAAACGTCGCCAACCAGGGGAATGCTGCCGGTATCCGGCAGGGTGGTGAACCTTGTGCCATAGATCGTGTTGTTCAGGCAGATATGAAAGTAATCCGCGTCCTTGGTAAAGGTGGACGGGTCTAATTCCGGTATGTAGCTGAAGGTTTTATCCTTCGAGGAAGCGACGACATTTGCCGTACCGTAACGGGCAGCTTCTTGGTAGGCTTTTGTTGCCCACTGCCCGGTAAGCACAAAATCGGCCTTGTTGCTTCCGGTCATCAGATTCATCGGAATCATGGAAAATTGGGAGGAAGCACCGCCCTGTAAGAATAGAACTTTGTAATTATTCGGGATGTTCATTACTTCACGAAGTAAACTCTCTGCAGAACTTATGATACCCTCGTAGATTTTTGAGCGGTGAGACATCTCCATAACGGATTGTCCGCAGCCCTGATAATCGAGCATTTCTTCCGCTGCTTGGCGCAATACAGGCTCAGGCAGCATCGAGGGGCCTGCTGAAAAGTTATAAACGCGTTTCATTAAGTGCAACCTCCAATTAATATTTTTGAGATACTGAAGATACAATAAATTGATTATATCGCTTTAACATAATGAAGTCAATAAGATTCATGGACTAAAATTGTCCGCTTTGCCGCTGCTTTTTTTGTATAAATATGTTTGATTCTGCAAAACAAACGGGTTGAATCGTGCCGTGTGCGGCAATTAAGCGGCGCACACGTATTATGGCGGTGAAATTCTGCCGGTTTTGCGTGCGACTCCAATTGAGGATTGAATGAAAGGAGTTTTATGTTATAATTAAATTGTATGTAAAAAACAGCGAAAAGGGGTTCTTTGCGGTATAACCGCACCTGCGCTGTTATGATGATGCTGAACAACAGAAAGCGAAAGGATGTCTAAAAATGAAATACCGCATTACAGCGGCCGCTCTTGCCGTAGTTGGCCTGATTTGGTTTTGCATTCCGATTTTTTTCAATGTATTCAATATTGGAAATCAGTTCGGCATTGCCGTGTGTATTCTTGTTTTGGCGGTCACAGTGCTATATGAGAGGATCAAGAAACAAAGAAAAGCGTCAAAGCCATTCCGTGTTTTCTGCCGCATAGCGACCTATCTCTTCATTCTTGGAATCGTATGGACGGTTTTCCTGACCGGCTGCATGGTTTACGGAGCGGGTGTTTTTCCGCACGCGGCGCCGCCGAGCAATGCAACTGTGGTTGTACTTGGCAGCAGGGTTACCCGCAGCGGTGCTCCGAGCGAAGATCTACAGGGGCGGATTCAAACAGCGGAAGCTTATCTGAAAGCAAACCCGCAGGCCAAATGTGTGGTGAGCGGCGGGCAGGGTGACGGCGAGTCGGCGACTGAGGCTTCGGTCATGAAAACCTATCTGGTAAGCGCGGGCATTGACGCTTCGCGGATTTTGATGGACGAGCGCTCCAAAACGACGGAGGAGAACCTGAAGAATTCGCTGGAGGTAATCCGGAAAAACACCTGGAGCGAGCATCTGGTTATTGTAACGGACGAATACCACCAGTTTCGCGCCGGGCAGATCGCCAACGGGCTATGGATAAATACTTACCCTGTCAGTTCGCGAACACCGTGGCGTATTTTTTCAGCGTGTTATGCGCGTGAGCTTCTGGCGCTCACCAAATTATTGATTATTCCGTAATTTATAGTCAATTAACTCCAAAACCACCCAGTCTTTGCCGTCTGTTTTCCGTGCTGCTGCGTTGCACTCCTCGCCAGGCGCCAGCCTGGTTTCGTCGTCCGCCTTGCGCCACGAAAAATATACGCGCAAATACTTAGCCGTTTTTAAAGTTAATCGACTATACTATCCAAAGGAAATATAGTATAATAATAAAAATACTGTTCGGAGGTACCGGATGAGCGAATTACTCATTACAAACGCAAGAATCATTGACCCATCCTGCAACTTGGACGAAATCGGGGACATCCTTCTCGCCGACGGCATAGTGCGGCAGGTCGGCGGCAGCATCACCCGCGAGGGAGCGCAGATGATTGACGCACAGGGAATGGTTGCCGCTCCCGGTTTGGTGGATATGCATGTTCACCTTCGCGACCCGGGCTTTACCCAAAAGGAAGATATTCTTTCAGGCTGCAAGGCAGCTGCGGCAGGCGGGGTGACAAGCCTGTTATGTATGCCCAACACCGACCCCGCCACAGATACGCCGGAAACGGTAAGCTTTATTCTGGAGAAGGCCAAAGCCGCCGACGCACGCGTTTATGTGGCGGGCGCAATCACGAAAGGATTGAAAAGCGAGGAGCTTTGCGATTTATCGGCGATGAAGGCAGCCGGTGCCGTCGCGCTGAGCGATGACGGACGCCCGGTCGTGGATTCGGCGCTCATGGCGCAGGCGATGCGCGCCGCTCCGAAGCTGGGCTTGAAAATTGTTTCGCACTGCGAGGATTTATACCTTTCTGCGGGCGGCAAGGTCAACGAAGGAACTGTGTCCGAGAAGCTTGAGGTCAAAGGGGTTCCCGCCGCTGCGGAAGACTGCGGAACCGCTCGGGATATTGCGTTGGCGGCGGCTTATCAGGTGCCGGTTCATATCTGTCATGTCAGTACGAGAACATCAGTGGCGCTTATCCGTGACGCGAAGAAAAGGGGAGTTCAGGTTACGGCGGAGACGGCGCCGCATTATTTTGCCCTTACGCAGGAGGAGCTTCTCACCCGAGACGCGGATTACCGCATGAGTCCGCCGCTCCGCACCGAGGAAGACCGGCTCGCGGTTATCGGGGGAATCTGTGACGGGACGATTGATGCAGTTGCCACGGACCACGCGCCGCATACCCCGGCGGAAAAATCGGATTTTCTCTCCGCCCCCAACGGGAGTATCGGGATGGAAACCAGTCTTGCCGCCGGAATTACCTATCTGGTAGATATGGATTATATCTCTCTGAGCAAATTGATTTGCCTGATGAGTACCGCTCCGGCTGAATTGCTGGGGCTATACGCGGGAACCCTCGCAGAGGGCGCTCCGGCGGATTTGGTGCTGTTTGACCCGAAAGAACGCTGGAGGGTGGATACGGAACGCCTGCATGGGAAGAGCCGGAACGCAGTTTTTAAAGGCAAAGAGCTGACTGGAAGGGTCAAATTGACCGTTTGCGGCGGTAAAATTGTATATCAGGACAGAGCGTTATAGAATAATGGAGGAAAGCACATGGCACTGGACAGACTCATTGAAGGAATTGTAAAATTGCAGAATCCCACGGTCGCGGGGTTGGACCCGAAGCTGGACTTTATTCCGGAGCATATCAAGGAAAAGACCTTTACACAGTACGGCGAGACACTGGAAGGCGCGGCGGCCGCGCTTCTGGAATTTAACAAGGGCCTGATTGACGCGCTGTGCGGCATTGTACCGGCGGTCAAGCCGCAGTGCGCCTATTATGAAATGTACGGCTGGCAGGGTGTAAAGGCATTGCACGATACAGTCTCCTACGCAAAGGAAAAGGGCATGTTCGTCATCACCGACGGCAAGCGCAACGATATCGGAACAACCATGCAGGCCTACGCGGCTGCGCATCTCGGCAAAGCAAAGATCAACGAGGGTGCGGTTACGCCCTTCGGTGGCGACGCGCTGACCGTTAACGCTTATCTCGGCTCCGACGGCGTAAATCCCCTGCTTGGTATCTGCGAGGAAGAGGATAAGGGAATTTTCATTTTAGTAAAGACTTCCAATCCCTCCTCAGGGGAGCTGCAGGACCGGATTTTTGAGGGCGGCGAAACCCTTTATGCGACGGTGGGGCAGCTCTGTGAAAAATGGGGCGAAGGTCTGCCGGGGAAATACGGATATTCCGGTGTGGGTGCGGTCGTCGGCGCAACGTATCCGAAACAGCTGGAGGAGCTGCGCAGAAACCTGCCGCATACCTTCTTTCTTGTTCCCGGCTACGGCGCGCAGGGCGGCGGCGCGCAGGATGTCGCTTCCGCTTTTGACTCTAACGGTCTCGGCGCGGTGATCAATGCCTCGCGCTCCATTATGTGTGCGTGGCAGAAAGCAAATCCGTCCGGTCAGGATTACGCTAAGGCTGCCGCAGAGGAAGCAATTCGTATGCGCGATGAAATTTTGAAGGAGACTGGAAAAATCTCTTTTTAATCAGTGGGAGCGGTAGAAAATGAAATATGATGTAATGCTCTGTAAAATTGTCCGAAAAGAGCAGTTAACAGGAGATATCTATGATGTGACTGTGAGTGCTGGGAGACTCGCGCAGCTCGCGCGACCCGGTCAGTTCGCGCAGCTTTATGTTCCGGGCAAAACCCTGCGCCGCCCGATTTCCATCTGCGAAATCGACCGCGCGTCAGAGACCTTGCGCTTTGTGTTTCAGGTACGCGGCGAGGGTACCGCGCAGCTTGCGGAGCTGGATACGGGCGACACCCTTGACCTGCTTGCACCGCTCGGGAACGGCTTTGCCCTCGGTGACACCAGTCGGAAGGCTGTTTTTGTGGGCGGGGGAATCGGCGTTCCGCCGCTTCTGGAGGCCGCGAAGGCGTTCGGAAGCAACGCGACGGTTATCACCGGATTCCGCAATCAGTCATCCGCAATTTTGCAGGAAGATTTTGTGCGGAACGGCAACCGTGTCATGCTTGCCACGGACGACGGCTCCGCCGGGCACCATGGGTTGGTTACGGACTGCATGGAAGGCCTTGCCTTTGATGTGGTATTTGCCTGCGGCCCTGCGCCCATGCTGAAAGCGGTGTGTAAAATCGCGCAGGAGAGGGGAGCGGAATGCCAGGTTTCCCTCGAGGAGCGCATGGCCTGCGGAATCGGTGCCTGCCTCGGCTGTGCCGTAAAGCTTCGCCGTGAGGACGGGGAAGAATATTACGGCCATGTGTGCAAGGACGGACCTGTTTTTGATTTCCGAAAAGTGGTTTGGTAATTTGACCGATTATAAAAAGTAGGTGCTAAAAATTGAAGAAGGTTATTGGAAAAATACTGCTGTCTCTTTTGGCAGTGCTTCTCATTGCGGCAGGTGTTATGGCGTTCCTGTTCCGCAATGAAGCCGCGACCTTGCTCAGCCTGCGTCAGGAAAACGCCTATCCGTTCTACACCATGACCTATAAGGGTGATTACGGGTTTGACGATTTTCTTAAGCAGGGCGCAAAGAGCGACAAGGATATCGAGCGCTTTGTCACAACGCGGCTTCTTAAGGGTATTCCGATCAAGTTTAATGTGGCGCAAGGCGGATGCTCTGCTTTTGCGGCGAAAAATGAGAAGGGCGAACCGGTCTACGGCAGAAACTTTGATTTTGACTATGCGCCGTCTCTGCTGTTGAAAACAAAGCCGGATAACGGCTACGCGTCTGTCTCCATGGTTAATCTCAGCTTTGCGGGATACGATAAGGATAACCTGCCAGACCCCCAAACGCTCAGCAGCTTTCTTACCCTTTCCGCGCCTTACCTTCCGTTTGACGGTATGAACGAAAAGGGGCTGTCGATGGCGCTGTTGGCTGTGCCGGAGGTTCAGACCCCACAGGATCCGCAGAAGGTGACGCTGAATACCACCACAATGATCCGACTGGTATTGGATAAGGCTGCTACGGTTGACGAGGCGGTAGCTTTGATGAAACAGTATAATATTTACTTTTCCGGAGATGTAAAATGCCATTATCTCATAGAGGATGCCTCCGGCAAATCGGTGGTCGCGGAATATTGGGAAAATCGGCTGCAAACCGTCACTCCAAAGGAAAAGTATCAGGTTGCGACAAACTTTATTGCATATAACGGATTGAATCTCGGCGAAGGATCAACGGAATTTCAGCGGTACGATACCATACATAACACGCTTTTGCGGGCAAATGGCGTAATCAGTGAAAAGAACGCGATGAGCCTGTTGAAGGATGTGAAGCTACAGAAAACGCAGTGGTCTGTGGTTTATAATTTGAAACAGCTTAACGGCAGTGTCTGCATCAACGGGGATTATGAAAAGCCCCATTCATTCACCCTGCAATAAAAAGCTTCTTGTAAAGTGGGAATAATATCTTAGTATAAGGCGGAGTTTTGATAATGGCGGATTTAATGGTTACCATCGCCGGAGTGGAGTTCAGCAATCCCTTGATTGCCGCTTCCGGCACATTTGGCTTTGGTCATGAATTTCAGGAGTTTTACCCGCTCAGCACGCTGGGCGGCATTTCCTGCAAGGGAATCACCCTTGCGGAACGGCCGGGTAACCCGCCCCCGCGCATTGCGGAGACGCCGGGCGGTATGCTGAACGCGGTCGGGCTGCAAAACCCCGGCGTGGATTATTTCATGGAGCACGACCTGCCCTGGCTGAAAAAACAGGGAACGGTGATCATTGCGAATATTGCGGGCAATACGCTGGAGGACTACTGCAGGATGGCGGAAAAGCTGTCCGCGTCGGACGTCGATATGATCGAGCTGAACATATCCTGCCCGAACGTGAAGCAGGGCGGCGTGCAGTTCGGAACCAGCTGCGCGGGCGTGGAGGGAATCACCTCCGCTGTTCGCAGGCATTGTACCAAGCCGCTGATGGTGAAGCTCTCCCCGAACGTGAGCGATATCGGCGAAATCGCCGCCGCCGCGGAAAGCGCGGGAGCGGACGCAATCTCCATGATTAATACCCTGACCGGTATGCGAATCGATATCAACACCCGCCGCCCGATTATCCGCAACAACACCGGCGGGCTTTCCGGTCCGGCGCTTCTGCCGGTTGCCGTGCGTATGGTATGGCAGGCGGCGCAGCGCATAAAAATTCCGATTGTCGGTATGGGCGGAATCTCAAAATGGCAGGATGCCGTGGAGCTGCTGCTCGCGGGCGCTTCGGCGCTCCAAATTGGCACGGCTCTGTTTACCGACCCCTATGCGCCGGTAAAAATTCTCGACGGGCTTAACGTCTACCTCGATCAGAACAACCTATCTTCTGTTACGGAGCTGACGGGGAAAGCGAAAATCTGGCGGTAACTCAATTCAAAGGATGGAATAACTTTATGACACGGATTATATTAGTACGCCACTGCGAAGCGCAGGGGAATACGGACGGGGTGTTTCAAGGGAGCACCGACAACGGAATCAGCGGGAACGGGGCGGTGCAGCTTGACCTTCTGGGGGTACGCTGCCGCAATATGCCCATTGACGCACTTTATTCCAGCCCCCTGAAGCGTGCTTACCTTACCGCGGAGGCGATTAACAAATACCATAACCTGCCCATACAAACCGATCCCCGTCTGAAAGAAATCAACGGAGGCGAATTGGAGGGCAAACGCTGGGAGGAGCTTCCGCTTCTGTACCCGGAGGAAGCAGCTCACTGGAATCGCGCGCCGCATGAGTTTTCCCCCAGGGGCGGCGAGACAATGCGGCAGGTCTACGACCGTATGTGGGATGGAGTCACCGATATCGTAAAACAGAACCCCGGCAAAACCGTCTGCGTTACCTCCCACGGCTGTGCAATCCGGAATTTTCTCTGCCATGCGCTGAACAAACCGATTGAACAGATCAGTGAGGTTGGTTGGTGTGATAATACCGCAATCAGTATCATCGATTTTGATGAAGCGCTTCACAGTGAGGTGGTCGTTATGAACGACGCCTCCCACCTTACGCCGGAAATTTCGTTGTTTACGCACCAGACGTGGTGGCTGCCGCAGGAGAAAAAAGACAGCACGGAGGCTTGCGATGAAAATACTGGCCGTTGATCTCGGGCGCGCGCGCACCGGTCTGGCAATTTGTGACGAAGGGGAGCTGCTCGCGTCTCCTTTGGCAGTAATCCGCGAATTCAATATGGATCAGCTTGCGCGGACGATTGCCCGGCAGACGGAGGAAACGGCGGCGGGCTGCATCGTTGTGGGTCTGCCGCGGAATATGGACGGCAGCGAGGGCGAAAGCGCGCAGAACGCCCGCGCGTTCGCCGAAGTGCTGAAAAAGCTGGTAGACGTACCGGTGGAAATGCGCGACGAACGCGGAACGACGATTACGGCGCACGGGTATCTGAACGAAACCGATACCCGGGGCAAAAAACGCAGGGCGGTTATCGACGCAGTTGCGGCGACCATTATATTGCAGGATTATCTGGATTACCGCCGGAATCATAGGAACAGCGAATAAAACAGGCGTCCGATAACCGGGCGCCTGTTTATTTGTTCTTATTTCGGAATACTGCCGGAACCCTTAATCCCTGTTTTTGCCCAGATAAAACAGCGCGATGATGCCGGGGCCGGTGTGTGAGCCGACTACCGGACCAATGGAATTAATTTCAACGCGCTTTACCCCAAACCGTTCCTTTACCTGCTGCGCGACATATTCTGCGTCCTCCAACGAATCGCCTTGACCGATAAATATTACCTGGCTTTCCGGTTTCACCGCTGTTCTCGCCATATGCTCCACCAGAGCGTCGAGCGACTGGCGGCGGCCGCGAACCTTTTCCACTGGAATCAGGTGTCCTTCGTTGTCCACATGGAGTACCGGTTTGATTCCCAGCACCGTTCCAACCAGCGCCGCCGCGCCGGAAACCCTGCCGCCGCGCTTTAGATGGTTTAGGTCGTCCACGGTAAACCAGTGCGCCAGACTGCCGCGGTTTTCTGTTACCCAGTTCCTCAGCTCGTCTATACTCAGACCCTCCCGCCGCTTTTGCGCCGCGTGGTATACGAGGAGCCCCTCACCGGAGGAGGCACTCCGGGAATCCACCGCGTAAACCTTGCGCTCCGGGTATTTTTTTTGAAGCTCCTGTGTGGTTTGGAGCGCGTTGTTAAAGGTCGCGCTCAAACCGGAGGAAAAAACAATATACAGAATATCCTTTCCGGATTGCAAAACCGGCTCAAGAATATCGGTAAGAACCATCGGTGTAATCTGATTGGTGACGGAGGTTTCGCCGCCTCGAAGCCGGTCGTAAAAATCATGGGAGGAGATTTCCCGTTCGTCCGGATAGTTGTGGTATGTATCATCCCCGATTAAAAATTCCATGGGGATTACTTCAATCTCCATTTCGTTTACCAGCTTAGGAGACAGATCGCAGGTGGAGTCAGTAATAATCATGTAATCATTCATTTCAGCAGCCTCTTTTCTGTTTGTGAATCAAACTCAGTTTCATTATAAAATATGGTTTGATTTCTGTCCATAGAAGAAATCATAATACTAAAAGAAAGGGAATTATTATATAATTCTGTTGATAATTGCTTTGTTTAGTGTATAATGCAAATAGGTAAATATAAATTTTGTTATCAATAAGTACATAATGGGTTGACTTTATTAAAAAAAGGGCATAATATAAAAGTGTAACAAGTTACACAGCTAATATGTCCTTGGCAGTAAGCCTCCCACTATAAGGGATGTGCCCAACCCAAGGACTTTTTATTTATTCAAAAGAGGGTGTTCAAATGAAAACCGCAATATTGGTTGATGGTGGCTTTTACCGGAGAAGAGCGCAGAATTTATGGGGAGAAAAAACTGCTGAAGAGCGTGCAAACGAGTTAGTGGATTATTGTGGTCGACATTTACATAGTAAAAATCGAGCCTATGACCATGATCTCTATAGGATTTTTTATTATGACTGTCCTCCAATGGAAAGAAAAGTATATCATCCTTATCTAAAACGTACTATAGATTTCGGGAAATCCGATTTATATGTTTGGATGACAGAATTCATAAATCAACTTAAAAAGAAACGAAAGCTCGCGCTTCGGTTGGGGAAATTAGCTGATTCGCAGGCGCATTACAGTTTAAGATATGATGTTTTAAAAAAGTTGTGTAATGGTACATTGGATTTAGCAGTTTGACTGAAGAGGATTTTGGAATAGATGTTGATCAAAAAGGCGTAGATATGAAGATAGGTTTAGATATATCTTCACTGGCCTACAAAAAGCAGGTTGACCAAATTGTGTTAATATCAGGAGACAGCGACTTTGTCTCAGCAGCAAAGTTAGCACGAAGAGAAGGAATAGATTTTATATTAGACCCTCTGTGGGCAAATATTAAACCTGATTTGTTTGAACATATTGATGGACTGCATACTTGCTGTTCTAATCCTGCAGCGAGTTTCAAAATCCCCCTTGCTAACATGGCAGTGGAGACTGCTATCCATGAATACCCCACAGAAAATTGACACAGCCTTGACTGATGGGATACCGGGGGGAGCAGGGATATTTTCTGGAACCCACTCGCCGGAATTAAAAATTCCCATGAGAGTTTTTGCATCCTTTCGAACGATGACAAGAGGTTGGACCTGCCAGGTGTTAGAGTGTAAAATCATAAACAGAATGAAATAAAATTTAAAATTAGGTTGCAATATAGAAGAAAACGCGCTATAATTCTTTCAGAGGCACAATAAAAAACAAACGCAGAAGCAGGTGCCAGAACCACCTGCCTCCTGCGATACGGAGACAAGACCTCCATACCTCAACGGGAAATCCCGCACGTTTGCAAGAACTATTATACTTCTTTTGTCATATTTTGTACAGAGAAGTTTAAGATTTTTTGTGATTGCCGAAGGAGCCCTGCGCTGTGTATGGAACTGAAAGTCCGTACCAGCGTTTTTTATTGCTGCCCCCGAATAGAGCGGCGCGGGTAAAAATATTTCATTACTATCCCTATTTGAATTAATTTACGGCATATCCCTTTTTCCCCTGCGACCGCCCGCGCAAGCTGATTCGCCTTATTCGGGGCACAATAAGAAGAGATGTAGGTAATCGCATCGGACCATAGAAAAACAGCGCTCCTGAGGGGGCGCTGTTTTTCATGCTGCGGGTTGCAATTAGTCAATTAGCTCCAAAACCAACCAGTTTTTTACGCACAAACACTTAGCCGTATTTTAAGTTAATCGACTATAAAATACAAAGGCTCCTGATCAACAGGAGCCTTCTTTTTCATATAAATCCCGCCTGGCCGTAATGTGCTGAAATAACCTGCTACGAAAGCAGGTGGGTGCCAGCCCAATGGTTTCATACTCCCTTCGTCCGGCAAAAGCCGGGAGGTCTGAAGTCCGCCACCGGAGCGGTAGCTCCCGATTTAAAAATGTAGGGTTATTCATGCAACGGTCCGCGCACCAGGCAGGCAGAAAGCAAAATTATTCCTGGTCGGTATCTTCTTCGTCGGAGTCGTACATTTCCTCAAAACGACTTTCAAACAGCTCGGCAAGTCTGTAAAGCAGAGCTTCGTCTTCCACTTCGGCAAGCTGCTGCTCGCCGTCCTCTTCAATTGCTTCAAATATATAATAGGTGCCTTCCGCGTCAACCTTTTCCTGCGGGGTTTCAAAGGTTGGCAGCAATGCGTAGAAGCAGCCGTCCTCGTTGTCGATTACGTCTAATATTTCAAACTCATGCTCTTCACCCTCGTCATCAACCAGAGTGATCAGATCTGCACCGTATTCGT
>JAEZYP010000006.1 GCA_023418995.1 Bacillota bacterium
TATCTTGTTCATAGCGAATAGGATGCCTCCTGTCTGTTGTTGTGTCGCAACTCAACTGTAACACAGGCTTTTCCTATTCGCTATCTTTTTTTATCTCTTAATGTAACGTATCTATTGTAATCCTACAGATTTGTTAACAATTCAAGGCGCTTGTACTTGAAAAGGCGGGTTATTTCCGATATAATACAAATATATGTGTATTTCGTTAAAATAAAGGGAGTGTAAGTCGTTGGATGGATTTAGTTTTTTAATCAACGGAATTGCCGCGGTATCCTGGCAGATGTTACTGATGTGGGTGATCGGCGGAATTTTGATCTGGCTTGCGGTCAAGAAGGATTTTGAACCTGCCCTGCTTCTTCCAATGGGATTTGGCGCAATTCTGGTCAATATGCCTTTTACCGGGGTCATCGGAGATAACGGTATTATACAGTGGTTGTTTCAGTCGGGAATCGCTGCTTCCGAAGCGTTTCCGCTCCTGCTGTTTATCGGCATCGGGGCGATGATCGATTTCGGTCCTCTGCTCAGCAATCCGAGGATGCTGCTGTTTGGCGGTGCAGCTCAGTTCGGTATCTTTTTCACCGTTGTCGTATCCATTTTCCTCGGCTTCCCGTTGAAGGACGCCATGTCGATCGGCGTAATCGGCGCAGCGGACGGTCCGACCTCCATTCTGGTATCCCAGGTGCTCAAGAGCAATTATCTGGGCGCCATTGCGGTGGCAGCCTATTCCTATATGGCTTTGGTTCCGCTCATTCAGCCGATGGCAATCCGCCTTGTAACCACAAAGCACGAGCGCATGATCCGTATGCCCTATAACCCGAAGTCGGTATCCAAAACAACGAAGATTTTATTCCCGATTATTGTAACAATGATTGCCGGGCTGATTGCGCCGGATTCCCTTGCTTTAGTTGGATTCCTGATGTTCGGCAACCTCATCCGCGAGTGCGGCAAGCTGGAGTCCCTCTCGCAAACCGCGCAGGGACCTCTCGCGAACCTGATTACCATCCTGCTTGGTATTACGATTGCGTTCCAGATGAGGGCTGATGTCTTTGTAACACCGGGAACCTTAATTGTTATGGCGCTCGGCTTAGTCGCCTTTGTTTTCGATACCATCGGCGGAGTGCTGTTTGCCAAGCTGCTGAATCTGTTCCTGCCATCGGATCAAAAGATTAATCCAATGGTCGGCGGAGCAGGCATTTCCGCTTTCCCAATGTCCGCAAGAGTAATTCAGAAAATGGCTTTAAAGGAAGACAATCAAAATCATATTCTGATGCACGCGGTTGGCGCAAACGTGGCCGGACAGATCGGCTCAGTGGTTGCCGGAGGAATTATTCTTTCTTTAGCCAGATTGTGGGGGATGATGTAAATGATGCATATGAATTTATTGGCGGCTTTCACCAGTCTGATTGGCGACGTTCAGAATGCGGATATCAATCGGTCCTTTGAGCTTATGGGCAAAGGAATGCTAGGCATTTTTATCGTAATGCTTCTGATTTACGCGGTCATTATCGTACTGGGTAAAACAACAGGCAAGGATAAGCAGGATTAATTCGGAGCGTTTCAAAACACTTATCATAATTTGAATTGATAATCAAGGAGACCATAAAAATGGCAGAACAGAAAAAGATGGTAGAGGCAATCACTCCCATGGAGGAGGATTTTGCCAAGTGGTACACCGACATTGTGAAGAAAGCGGAGCTCATGGAGTATTCCAATGTGCGCGGATGTATGGTCATCGAGCCGTACGGCTGGGCGATCTGGGAAAATATTCAGCATATTTTAGATCATGAGTTTAAAGAACTGGGTCATGAGAATGTTTCTATGCCTATGTTTATACCGGAAAGTCTCCTGAACAAGGAAAAGGAACATGTTCAGGGCTTTGCGCCCGAGGTTGCGTGGGTAACCATGGGAGGCAGCGAAAAGCTTCAGGAAAGAATGTGCGTGCGGCCGACCTCCGAAACGCTGTTCTGCGACCATTTCGCGAAGGTGATCCAGTCCTGGCGCGATCTGCCGAAGCTCTACAATCAATGGTGCTCCGTTGTGCGCTGGGAAAAGACCACCCGTCCGTTCCTGCGCTCCGTGGAATTCCATTGGCAGGAAGGGCATACGATGCATGAAACCGTGGAAGAGGCCAAGGCGGAGACAGAGCGCATGCTCAACGTTTACGCCGATTTTTGCGAGAATCAACTTGCAATCCCCGTAATTAAGGGGCGGAAAACCGACAAGGAGAAATTTGCCGGTGCCGAGGCGACCTATGCGATTGAGGCCATGATGCACGACGGCAAAGCGCTGCAATCCGGAACAAGCCACTACTTTGGGGACGGCTTTGCCAAAGCGTTTGACGTGACCTTCCAGGGCAGGGATAATTCTGTCTGCCATCCTTACCAGACTTCCTGGGGCATGAGTACGCGGATTATCGGCGGCATCATCATGACCCACGGCGACAACAACGGCCTAGTTCTGCCGCCTGCTGTCGCGCCGATTCAGGTCATTATTCTTCCGATTGCCCAGCACAAGCCGGGCGTCTTGGAGAAAGCAGAAGAGCTTCGGCAGAGGCTGAAGAGAAGCTTCCGTGTCAGGGTAGATAATTCCGATCAGACACCGGGCTGGAAATTTGCCCAGTATGAAATGAAGGGTGTTCCGCTTCGCCTTGAAATCGGACCGAAGGACATGGAAAAAAATCAGTGCGTTTTGGTTCGCCGCAATGACCGCGAGAAAGTATTTGTTTCACTCGATGACCTCGAGAGCGCGATTACGGAGCAGCTTGAGGTGGTTCGTAAAGGAATTTATGATAAAGCGCTGGAACGGCGGAAAAGCATGACCTACGCCGCAACAAGTCTGGATGAGATTAAGGACCTTGCGGATAATAAACCCGGTCTGATCAAAGCCATGTGGTGCGGTGATCTGGAATGTGAGGAAAAACTCAAGGAGGTTGCGGGGATTTCTTCCCGCTGCATCCCGTTCGAACAGGAGCATCTTTCCGATACCTGCCCCTGCTGCGGAAAACCCGCAAAGGCGATGGTATACTGGGGAAAATCTTATTAAGCATCCCGCATGTTCATTTGACTAATTATCTTTGCCGCGGAGAAAACTCTGCGGCTTTTTGATTTTCTTGATTTTATTTGTAACCTTTTATCCTTCTCAAACGTTTTAACAGTAGAAGGAGTTGATCGTGTGAGTGATATGCCTCGGCAAATGGATAGCTTATCAGAAAAATACGATTTATATGGGAATATGCTGTTACAGGGATATGTTTTGGTAATTTCTAGGGGAATGGGTTGATTTTCTCTCCGGCATTAATGAAGAATAAGACTGGCTGTAAACTTAATTAATTACTTTTGATTTTAGCAGAGCCACACAGGGCATAATCAAATATGGTAAAATATTCCAAATACAAAAATGTTTATCTTAATAAAGGAGTGTCAATTAATTCATGAGAAAATTTTTTGCAGCTATCTGCGCGCTGGTTTTGGCTTTTTCTGTAACCGCGTGCAATAATACGCCCAGCAGCCCCGATGTCAAGGCGAACGCCAATGCCAATTCCAGCGCCAGCAGCAACTCCATTGCTAGCTCCGCGTCTAATTCCGGCGCAAATTCCATTGCTTCAAGTTCGACTGCCAGCACAAATGCTAGCTCTTCGGCCAGTCCTAAATTCGGGTATCAGTATACGACAGAGAAGTATCGGTTTGACAAGAACAAAAAAAATCTGAAGGTTAATTACACCCAGCTTTCCGCAGAGGCTTCAAATGCCGAAAAGGCAAATGCTTTATTGAAAAAGGTTGCCATGCAAACACTGGACGCAATGGGAACCAGTAAATTGGATTATATTGAAGTAAAAAGCAGTGTCACTTATCATAACGATAGCTTTATCAGCAATACATTTGAAGAAACAAGCAGGGTCGCCGGCTCCAAGGTGAGCGTGGGCGCATTTCGAACTGTGATTTTTGATTTAAACAAGGGCGTCGCGCTTTCTGCTGACGATGTGGTTTTGAGAGGGGACAAGCTGAATGCTCTCCTTTTGACAAAAGTAAAAGACAAAGTAAAAACGAAGCAGAAGCCGCTGATTAATGCCGATTTGATTAAGAAGAGTATGGAATCCTGCTCCGTGTATTTTAGAAAAGGCAATATTGGATTCAGTCTGCCGGTATCCCGTGAGCTGGGAGACCATCTGGAGATTGAATTAACGTTTGAGGAAGCGAAGCCGTTTATGACCAAGAGTGAAATCTGGAATAGCCTGACAGCAAACAAATAAGGGAAGCTCCACTTCGGGCTCCTGTGCTTTCTGCAATTGCATGGGATTTTAAGTGCAGGGCCTGTTTTCAGCGGAGAAGGCGCATTCCGGAGGTGAAATTCAGAATGTACAACATAAACAAAAATGTGACGAAAAGTTCTTACAAAAAAGAGAAAATAAAGGTTGCATTCTGTGTCTTCTTATGGTATTATAATTGAGCACGACTGCGACAGATATGCGATGAAGCGGGAGGTTGCGGCTGAAATATGCCGGTTTTTCCGTGGAGTATGTCCGATTTTAAACCGGGCGACAGATACTTTGAGCGTGC
>JAEZYP010000007.1 GCA_023418995.1 Bacillota bacterium
TATCTTGTTCATAGCGAATAGGATGCCTCCTGTCTGTTGTTGTGTCGCAACTCAACTGTAACACAGGCTTTTCCTATTCGCTATCTTTTTTTATCTCTTAATGTAACGTATCTATTGTAATCCTACACAGTCGGGTCTCGAATTTTCAATTATCTATTGACATTCTCTTAATTTTTACATATAATAATCACAAATATCAATATTAAAACCGATGATTAAGAGTAGTAAGCAGGCATTTCATTCCCACAGAGAGCCGCAGGCGGTGTGATTGCGGCAGAATGACGCAGGCTGAATGGACTTATGAGGGCAGTACGAAAAGCGCGGCGCCAAGTAGTTACTGACGGGATCTTCACCCGTTAACATGGAAGCATACATAAGATTCGTGTATGGAGAAAGCGGACGATATTTCGTCAATATGGGTGGTACCGCAGGAGTAATTCTCTTGTCCCTGATTTTTCAGGGGCAGGAGTTTTTTTATTTCTCAAATTCAGGTTAAGGAGTTGGTGAACAATGACGGATGGCTGGTGGCGATGGTCACATGCTTTTGTTCTCGGATATTGTGTAAGAAAAAACGACTTAACTTTTAGGAGGATTCTATTTATGAAAAATATTATCAAAAAATCACTGGAAATTGTACTCGCGGTTGCGATTGCGGCATCCGCCGCGGCCTGTTCTTCGAACGCCAACACTGCTTCCACTTCATCTTCCGCCGCAGCGGAAAAGAACTTTAAGGTCGGCGTGATCCAGTATGCGACACATCCCTCCCTCGATAACTGCTATAATGGATTCAAAGCCGGTCTGGAGGAAGCGGGCTACAAGGACGGCGGCAACATCACTATCGATTTTCAAAACGCGCAGGCCGACAATTCCAACAGCGACCTGATCGCAAAGAACATGGTGTCTAAAAAATATGATTTGATTATGGGCATCGCGACCCCGGCGGCAATGTCCGCCTACAGCGCGGCAAAGAGTACCTCCATTCCGGTCGTGTTCACCGCGGTTTCCGATCCGGTTGCGGCGGGCGTGGTAAAATCCAACGAAAAGCCGGGCGTTAACTGCACCGGTTCCTCCGACGTGCTGCCTCTGGAACAGCAGATGAAAATGATCCGCGCGTTCCTGCCGAACGCAAAGAAAATCGGTATCCTATATACCACCAGCGAGCCGAACTCCATTTCTCAGCTCAAACAGTTTAAAGAGCTTGCTCCCAAGTATAATTTTGAAATTGTCGATGTCGGCGTGACCAACGCCTCCGAGGTCGCCGCGGCGGCGGCAACCGCAGTTGCAAAAGGGGTTGACTGCATCAACAATTTTACCGATAATAATGTAGTGGATAACCTTTCTACCGTACTGAAAGCGGCAAACGATAAAAAGATTCCTGTTTTCGGTTCCGAGGAGGAGCAGGTTAAGAACGGCTGCCTTTCTTCCCAGAGCATCGATTATGTGGCGCTTGGAAAGGAAACCGGCAAGATGGCCGCAAAAATCCTGAAGGGCGAAGCGAAAGCAGCCGACATGCCGGTTTACATTGTGAAGGACTGCACGCCGGTTTACAATAAAGCGGTTTTGGATACCCTCGGTTTGACCCTTCCTTCCGAGTATTCCAAGGCGGCAGAGGTTAAGAAATAACAGAAAGCTGGTTCAATCCCAATGGATATTATTCTCGGTTTAGCGAAAAATGTGCTGGAAGAGGGTTTCATCTACGGCATCATGGCGGTAGGCGTTTACATTACCTATCAGGTTCTGGGCTTTCCGGATCTGTCGGTGGACGGAACGTTCCCGCTGGGCGCGTGCGTCGCGGCAGCGCTGATTCTTGCCGGTGTGAACCCCTGGCTGGTGTGCCTGATCGTATTTGTGTGCGGCGCGGCTGCCGGCTGTGTAACGGGGCTTCTGCATGTTAAGCTTGGAATTACCGATCTGCTCTCCGGAATTCTGGTTATGACCGCAATGTGGAGCATTAATCTGGTAATTTCCAACGGCAGCGCGGTTCTGCCCTTTTATAACAAGGACACCATTTTTACCTCCGGTCCCGCCGGAGCGCTTTCCGGGGGAATCCTGGACTACCGCGTTCTGATTGTGGTGGCGCTTTGCTGCGTCCTTGTAAAACTGATCGTAGATACCTACTTAAAGACAAAATCCGGCCTGCTGCTGCGCGCTTCGGGCGATAATGCCCAGTTTGTCACCTCGCTGGGGCAGGACGCCGGAGTGCGGAAGATTGTTGGTCTTGCGGTGGGTAACGGATTTACCGCGCTCTCCGGGTGCATCCTCGCGCAGCAGGCGGAATCCGCGAATGTGGCAAGCGGCACCGGAATGGTGGTCATGGCGCTTGCTTCGGTTATCATTGGAATCAACCTGTTTAAAAAGGTGAAATTCGTTAAGGCGACCACCGCAGTGATTTTTGGAGCGATTATCTATAAAGCCTGCCTGACAATTGCCATGCAGCTGGGTCTGCCCACAAATTTCCTCAAGCTGCTCATGGCGGTTCTGTTCACCATCGCGCTCGTTTCCAATAATATGTTTGCAGGCAGGAGGAAGAAACAAAATGTCAACCCAACTC
>JAEZYP010000043.1 GCA_023418995.1 Bacillota bacterium
AATTATTTCCTGAACTAACTCTTTTGATAAAACGCTCATAAAAAATACTCCTCTCTGGTTAATACTTAGATTCTTAACCATAACGGAGTATTTCCTATGTTTCATACACAAAATTATTTACAGCGTCGAATGTCGAAACTACTCTAAAAAGTAGTTATCGATACTCCCTTTTTTAAACTGAACTGAGACTTAAGATTTTCCAATTATTAATACAATGTACCTATAAGCAAGTTCTTCATGCTATTAATTTTAACGATACCATGACATAGTTTTAGTATCACTTATTGATTCTGTCTTTCTATAATAATAGTTAGAACCAACGCTACCACCTATCTCAAACCCAGCTGCCGAAAACCCAGTACTAAGTGATTGTGATGCTGTAACTTCAATATTACCTCTTGTTCTTAATGATAATTGGCCTGAGTTCAATATTATAGCTTCTGTGTAGAAAGCATCCCAAGTATAGTTACCACTTCCAATTGCTTTTGACCACTTATCAATTACTTTTTCAAATTGTGTATATCCACCACCTGAAGCCATGCCACATAATGCACCTACTTCAACCTTAAATCCCATTCCAAGATCTTTTTGGCTATAGTATTCTTGATATGAATTAATTGCATATGGAGTTATATTTGTCTGTGAATATGTAGTGCTTTTTTTACTTTGTTGATCAATCTCGTTAAGTTTAATGGAAGCTTCCTTAATAGAAATATTCCTTATTTCACTTATTCTTTGAATTGCTTGTTCCCTAGTTAATGTTCTAACCATAACATTATCACTAGTAGTTTCTGCAAGTGTTAAATTTGTAAAAACAAATATTAGCATGAGAGCTAATGAAAGAGAAGTAATAAATTTTTTCATAAGTTTAATCTCCTTGTGCGTATAAATTTGTTATTATATTACATTAAATGATATAATTTGTAAATATATAAATATATAAAATATTTTAGTATATATAGAATAGATGTTATATATAGGATATAATGTTTTATATATGACTAGTAAAGGAGTATAATAATGAAAAAAATAATTTTTTTATTTGCGACTATTTTAATATTGATAACCATACTGGGGGCTTCTTACAGTAATAATAATCAAAAGTTACCTACCATAAGTGCAAAGTTAATAACTCACAATGCAAATACTTCTATAAATGCTTTAGGCTGGGAAGTACAAAATCTTAGTAACCAAAAAATAACTTTTGTAAATGGTAATATTATGAACTATAAAATAAAAAATATTGAATCGAATAAAACATATTTAAGTTCTGAACTTAAAAAAAATGGCACAGTATCTTTAAAACCAAATGAAACATATTTAACTTCAGTAAGCCTAGCAAATATAAAAGAAAAGGGCGAATATGAAGTGACCTTTTGGGCAGTCTGCGATAAAGGATCTTCATGCAAAATTATTAAAACAATTAGAATAAATTAAATACCAAATTATATCGTATGCAAAATGCAAATGTTAACAATGTGGAGAATTCTCCCTTCCTTAGAAGACATAGCGCAAATTCAAAAAACGCACAACAATCGGAAAATCCCTGTTTATAAAAGAAATTTTATTGTCAGAAGACAGTTTTTGCTTAAGCTGTCAAGCTACAAAACTAATGCAAAGGTTATTAGAAAACATATATATTTTCCCTAAAAAGATTATATCCATAATAAGATAATTTTGCCCCAAATTTGCTCGTTATTTTAACATAAACACTTTTTCAATAACATCTAAATTTTCATTTATAGTTCTTTTTCCATCTACAACCAGTGTTGAATATCCTAATTTCATTGCATCATTTAGAGCTGAGTCCGTAAACAGGTAATCTATAAATATCTTGTTCCTCTAGGTTTTGAATCTCCGGCTCCCTTAGCCAGATTTCATCTAATGACATCTCTGCAATTTTAGATAAAAAAGGCTTTCCCAGCTTTGCACCTTTATTAATATAAACCTCTAATAAGTCGTCTACTTTGAAATATTGAAAATTATATTTCTTGGCTATCATTTCCGCGACTGTACTTTTTCCACAGCATGGGGAACCTCCGATATAATATGTTTGTCTCATATATTTCTCCTACTTTAATGCCAATTTCATTTTATTTTACCATTAATACAAATAAAAGGAAAACATTAGATTTTCTTGACACACTTAAATACTGTGTATATACTGTATATGTAACAAGCATAACAGTAATAACAATTATAACATCTAGAATCACAAAGTAATAAGCAGGAGGAAAAATTGAAAATCATAATTTCCAATACATCTGGAGTGCCCATATATGAACAGATAAAAGAGCAGATAAAGAGTTCAATTTTGTCTGGTGAAGTTGAAGAAAACCAATTGCTGCCGTCATTGAGACAGCTTGCAAGGGAACTGAAAATCAGCGTACTTACGACCACCAGAGCATACACAGAGCTGGAACAGGAAGGCTATGTAACCAACGTACAGGGCAAAGGCTGTTATGTGCTGGGGAGAGGCTCTGAGCTGATTCGGGAACAGCTTTTAAGGGACATAGAGGAAAATCTGTCTGCTGCCATAAAGTCTGCCAGAAGGGCAGAGGTATCAGAAGAGGATCTTATTAAAATGCTGAAAATTCTTATGGAGGATGAGGGATATGAATAACGATATAGAAATAAGGAATTTATGTAAAAACTTTGATAGTTTTAAACTAAGCGATATCAGCTTTTCTTTACCCCGAGGATATATTATGGGTCTGGTAGGGCCTAACGGTGCAGGGAAAACCACTACTATCAAGCTTATGCTTAACATGATACAAAAGACATCGGGGGATATAAAGATTCTGGGTTTGGATAGTGTTAGTGAACAGAACAGGATTAAGGAAAGTATAGGTGCAGTATTTGATACCAACTATTTTGTTCAGGATTGGACTGTAAAAGAGGTTGAACGCTATGTAGGTATGTTCTACAGTACTTGGGATTCAGCTAAGTACAAATCCCTTATAAGCAAATTCGGACTAACCCCTGATAAAAAGGTAAAGGATCTCTCAAGAGGAATGCAGATGAAGCTGATGATATCATGTGCATTATCCCACGACGCAAGGCTTTTGATCCTCGACGAACCAACAAGTGGACTGGATCCGGTGGCAAGAGACGAACTTCTAGATATAATGACAGAATTCATAGAAGACGGCAAAAGAAGCATATTGTTTTCCACACACATAACATCCGATCTTGATAAGATTGCGGATTATATTACATTTATAAATCAGGGGTGCCTGTTTTACACGGGAACCAAAGATGAATTTATTGACGGTTTTAGAATGGTAAAGGGCGGTAAAACCGATATTACCACGGAACAGGAAAGCAAAATGATAGGAATAAGGAAATATTCTACAGGCTTTGAGGGACTAATTAATACCGCGGACATGAAGTTATTTGGAAATTTGATATGCGAACCTGTTTCCATTGACGATATAATTGTTTTCACAAACAGAGGGGGTAAAGTCAATGACTAGTGTTTTAAAAATTATTAAATTGGATTATGCATTAATAAAGCCATATATAAAAATTATACTGATTGCACTGCTGTCACCGATAGTTATAATGTTCACAATGAAGGATGTAATTTCAGGTACTTTATTCTGCATGTGCATAATGGCAATGACCTCAGGGTATACCTTCTCAGTTGCAGAGAAGAATGATCTTAGCAGACTCTACGGTCTTCTTCCCATAAGCCGAAACGATATTGTAACCGGAAAGTACCTATTTATATTTATAGAAGGAATAATTTTAAATTTAATCGGAATATCTGCAAACGCTACAGTATTAACTATATTAAAGGTAAATTTTACACCCGGCGATATTTTAGTTGGGTTTAGCGTGGGGCATGTTGTATACTGTTTCTTTACTGCAGTGCAGTTGCCGTTCCTTTTTAAATACGGAGGTATAAAGGGAAGATTCTTTACATTTATACCTTTCCTTGGGATTTTTTCAATAAGTGAAATAGCGAAAAGAATGAGTCCCGATAAGCTGGCAGAACTGTCCTCCATTGCAATAATAAATAATCCGTATGGAATGCTTGTAAGCAGTATTTTGTTCAGTATAATAATATACTGTATATCAGTAGGTATATCACAAAAAATATTTTGCAGGTTAGAATAAAATAAATGCCGGGCTGCATGTTTTTATTAGAATGAATGATTATGTTACTGCCGCCCGGTCAAAAGGATGTATAGCAAAAGTCAGAAGCACGGGGAGCTACCCAAAAGGACGAGCCCGACTGATACACTTCTGCTATGCTATATATAATCATAACTTAAAAATATGGCTATTTTGTTGAGAATTTGTGAAGAAATTATGTCGGGAAAAAAGCTTGAAACCATTTGTGTTTACGTGTACAATATTACATGTATTCTGTGGAGAAGTACCCAAGTGGTTGAAGGGTCCGCACTCGAAATGCGGTAGGCGGTTAATAGCCGTGCAAGAGTTCAAATCTCTTCTTCTCCGCCAAAAAAGCACGCATTGTCTAGTATCATATGCGTGCTTTTTTAATCCTCAAAAACATTGGGATGTACTAACCTCACAGTATTAATTTTTAATATATTGAAAATCTATAAGCTAATACATACCTGTATTTGAAACCTCAAATCATTAAACTTGCAAACTATCTAAACGAAATAATATATTTCGCTTATTTTTTATAAAAAACTGAAATTTTTCAATTATTTTCCTTCATTTTTATTGACATATTTATCCTAATGGTATATTATTTTGTTGCGAACAATGGCGTTCACGAAACAGTATTCTTACTGTTTCGTGAACGTTTTTTGTTTTTAAAACTTAATAAAAATATTTTACAAAGGGGTAGAATAATGAAAAAAGGTTTATTAGTTCTTTTAACAGGTATTATTTTAACTCTGTTTTTGCCTTTTAGTGCTTTTGCAAGCACCAACGAAGTAGTTGATGGCGTAAGACAGGTTCAGCAGTACAACTTTTCAATTAATATTTTGGCTATGCTGTTGGTAGGCTTTGGATTTTTAATGGTTTTTGTTAAAAAATACGGCTACAGTGCAACAACCGGGACATATCTGGTAGTTGGTGCCGGAATTCCACTTTATCTGTTGCTCAGGTATACAGGAGTCCTTTCTTTAGAATCAGTTAATCCTCAAACAATTAAAGGTTTATTATTGGCTGAATTTGCAGTTGCAGCGGCACTTATTTCAATGGGTGCAGTACTTGGAAGACTTCGGCTCTATCAATATGCCCTCATTTCTGTGTTTCTTGTTCCCATTTATATGATTAATGAATGGCTTGTGCTTGACGGAGGTCTGGGGATAACAAAGGGCTTTGTGGATGCAGCAGGGTCTATTGTTATTCATGCTTTTGGTGCATATTTTGGATTGGGTCTTGCGATAGCAATGACAAAACAAAAACATATGGATCATCCTATTGAAAGCGATGCCGCCTCAGACAGGTTTTCCATGCTGGGATCAATGGTGCTTTGGATATTCTGGCCCAGCTTCTGCAGTGCAATAGTTCCTGCAGAACAGTTTGAGCAAACAGTCGTTAATACTGTTCTTGCACTATGTGGAGCAACAGTGATTACATATTTATTCAGTGCATTATTCAGAAAAGGGAAGCCGGCTATTGCTGACATAGCAAACGCCAGCCTCGCGGGAGGGGTAGCAATAGGAGCAACCTGTAATCTGGTAAGTGCACCGGTTGCCTTCTTGATAGGACTCTTAGCAGGAGCATTGTGTGTGTTGGGATACACGGTAATTCAACCCAAATTGCAAAAGCTTCTGAAGATGGTAGATACATGCGGAGTTCACAATCTGCACGGGATGCCTGGTTTGCTGGGTGGAATAATTGCAATATTTGTTGTGCCTGAGGCTGCAAAAGCACAAGTAGCCGGCATCATATTTACTATTGTACTGGCATTTGTCGGGGGTCTCATATCCGGTAAAATAATACGTTTGACAGGTACCAAGGAAGCAGTATATGAGGATATGGATGAATTCGAGGAAGCTGCATAAGTAATAAAAACAAAAAATATGCTATACAGTTATTAGCTGTATGGCATATTTTTTTGTGAAGTTTGCGTTTGTACGCATATGAGATTAAGACCTTCTTATCTGGACTATTTTGGGTGGTAAGCCAAATTGAAAAATATAGCAAACCTGACTAAATAATTTCTAAAATACACAATAGTTAATGCATTCACAAAGGTATATTAAAGTAGAATGAATAGTTTCAAATGAATTTGCGTCAACCAAGTGAAATTAAAATCGGGATTATACAAAACTGAGGTATAAATTTCTAATATTCTGACTTGGGTCTGTTCTTGCTCAGCTTTTCCTTGATGTCATAACCGGGGATGTCTCAGCTGAGCAATGCGACGTCAATACACTCTGCATTAATATGGGGTTCTAATGATCACCTTATCCTTCTTTAATACTCTACTACAAAAGCTTTACCTAACTTGCTACAAAAATAACATTATAATAGATTACGTATAAAATATGAATAGTTCTTACCACCCAAAATAATCCAGATAAAGAAAATCATATATCATAGCAAATCTATAGCCTTACAAAGAGGAATTACAGATACAGCCCATAATTGTAAGTCTTGGTTACAGTTTCTACCGATAAACCATTTATTACAGCTTGGTAAGTGGTAACCAACCTGTAGGAATATCCGTGATCTACAGCGCATGTTCTGCTTAAAGCACCATAGTATGTATAAGAGATTTCTGTAAATGTTTCCAGAGTGACCCAACTGCTATTTTGATACTTCTGAAGTTTTGCTTCTATAATTACTTCAGGTACATTTGTAGTCGCTCTAACGGATGAAGAACAAGTTGCAATACCATCGGAGATACTTAAATTCTCCGAGGTTGAACTGATATACAGACTTAAAGGCTGAGGTACTATTACCGGGTTATCTGTTGCATATGGTGAATAGGCTGATACAGGTAAAATCATACTAAATACACAGAATATACAGAGAAACACAATAAAATATTTATGAAAAATATTTTTCATTAAACACTCCCCCCTCTCTCATCTATATATATAACGAATACATGAATGAGTTTGTGACACATAAATACTAATTTTTTTAAAAATTATTTAATTTTTACATTTTCCACAATTTTTAATGCGACATTATAATCTATATTTCCTGTTAAGTTCCAAATTTGGTGTCTTTTGTTATCAAAAACTGCGATGTTAATGCCGGTACTTTTTTCTGAAATTACAGTTTCAAGGCCTTGTATTTTTGTTTTGGTTACTTTTGCGTTTTCTGTATCCATTGAAAAATTTATTCCCTTTTTGTAATATTCCAGCGTAAAAGCAAAACTATGCCCCGAACTATCCACATAGGCCTCCGTTTTTATATTTGCAGCTATTTGTGTATCTTGCAGAGTATAACTGTCAGGAATAAAAGTTAATGTAAAGTCATTGACAGTTACTTGAGTATCATTGCTATCTGACCTTATAATGAAGTCTGTCATTTCATTATAAATATTAACAATAAAGGTAACCATCGGTTCACGAATTGCAGGCACACTCATTGCACATGTTACTATAGTAATAGTGATAACTAAAGGAATCAGTATCCGTTTTTTAAAAATATTAAAATGTAAAAATTCATCCTGTGACCTGAGGAATAGTTTTTTTCGTTTTACATAGTTTCGTGAGAACTTATGCGAAGGAGACATATGTCTATCCAATTCAGATGATAAATTTTTCTGAGTATCTTTTGCAACAGAGATTAAAACGTCCTGCAACGTCGTTGTTGAACTCATTTATTTTCCTCCTCGATTAATTTTCTGATGGCCTTCTTAGCCCGACTAAGACGTTGTCGTACAGCGTCGCCTGAAATACACAGGACATCCGCTATTTCACTATTTGACAATTCATACAAATGTTTTAGCATAACAATGTCCAGATACTCCTTATTCAGATTATTAATTTTCATCTTCAGTTCATTAAAACTTTCGTAAGCAATAACCTGATCTAGTGGTAATTCGACTGTATCAGCCTCCTCGGGCACCTCAGTTTTTTCATTTGTAAACTGTTTGTCCCTCTTGCGGTAAATATCTATAGCAGTGCTTTTGATAATAATAACGATTAAAGCCTTTGTTTTGTGACATTTAATATCTGAAATATCAGGAATATAATTTATAATCTTTAAAAGTGCATCATGTACGGCATCCTCCGCAAGATAACGATCCCTAAGAATACTGAACGCAATATTGTACATTGAACTTTCATAGTGTTTATAAAGAGCAGTAAATTTATTTCTGTCGTCTTCTGTTTCTAAAGCTAATAGAAAGAATCCCAGCAAAATAATCCCCCCCGGTATAATTGTTAAAATGTAAATAAGCATACTAAATTTACAATATTTTATTAATTTTTACAATGATTAAAATTATTGTACTTTTATTGACATGTTACATATAATGGTGTAATATGTAACGAGCTTAAAAAATGGGTGAAAATTACATAAAGGCAAAATAAAGAGGTCAATTTATGAAAAGGAGTTTATTATTATTTTTTGCTGCCATTATCATTTCAGCACTGTGTGCTTGCGAATCAGTATCTAATTCTAAAGACATTTCAGTAGTACCATCATCTGCAACAACTACACATGACAGTTCAATAGACGATAACATACCAAGTATAGATTCAGATATAAAAAAATCACATAAAACAAGCGTAGAAAACCAAGATTGGATAATAGTAGATAAAAGCGTAACCGTACAAGGTTTGGAATACATTATAAATGCATATAAAAAAAACGAGAAGTCAGAACTATTCGAAGCAGACGAGGGAAGGGCTTTTTTGCTGATTGATATTACCGTAAAAAATATTTCAAAGAAAACAGCGACTATAAGTTCAAAAACAATGTTCGACCTAACAGACAGGTTTGGAACATCCTATAATAATACGTCGTTGGGAGCTTTATCATGTCTTGATGATGAAGATATGGAGCAACTGGACAGGATAATAGCGGCTTCTTCTGAGTTCAGAGGAGGCCTTGCATTTGAAATACCAAAAGTTACAAAAGGCTTGAGGTTAATCGTTCAAGGGCCCACAGGAGATGGTCGTTCGCCGGTAATACTGTACTAAATTTTAAGCATATTACCCCTAAAGCTATTTTAAATAGATGCTGGTATATAATTATAATATGATATATTATTGATTCTAAAAGGCATCTATATAGCAACCGAGGAGGGGGTTTTGTGCGTAAAACCAGATACAGAAACAGACGCAGAAAGTTTTTAACAATATTTATAGTAATTTTTCTTGCTGCCTTAACGGCTGCAACAGGATATGCAACTCTGCTTTACAGCCGTAATAACCATGGAACACATGGCAGTGGCGGTAAAGACACGGGGGTGGATACCTCATACCAAAACAATACTACACACGTCAATACAACAGAGGAATCTGTTCAAGAAAGTGATAACTTTAAGGAACAGCTACTGGGTATGAGCCTGGATGAAAAAATAGGCCAGTTGGTAATAGTTGGTATAGATGGATATACGACAGATGAACATGCAAGACAAATGATAGAAGAATATAATGTGGGAGGTTTTATCCTCTTCAAAAGTAATATAAAAAGTTCCCACCAAATGCTTGAATTGTTGAATTCATTAAAAAGTATAAACCAAGCAAGCAAGGTACCTTTATTTCTTTCAGTAGATGAAGAGGGAGGAAGAGTTTCCAGACTCCCCGGGGAATTTCTTAAAATTCCTTCAAATAAAATAATCGGTAAACTCAATAACAGTTCTGTGTCATATAAAGTGGGCAGTATAATAGGGGAAGAGCTTAAAGCCTTTGGTATGAACATGAACTTTGCGCCCGTCCTTGATATTAACAGTAACCCAAAGAATCCCGTTATCGGAGACAGATCCTTCGGGACAGGACCGGATTTGGTTAGTAAACTTGGAGTGCAGACTATGCAGGGTTTGCAGTCACAGAATATTATTCCCGTTATAAAGCATTTTCCCGGACACGGTGATACGTCAACGGATTCACATGTGGGGCTTCCAAGGGTTAATAATGATTTAAAAAGACTTCGAAGCTTTGAGCTGAGGCCCTTTGCCGACGCAATAGAAAATGGAGCAGAGGCTGTAATGGTAGCCCACATACTTTTGCCTAAAATAGACCCTGAAAACCCTGCCTCTTTCTCCAAAACCATCATTTCAGATATACTGAGAAGAGATATGGAATTTGACGGGGTTGTTATTACCGATGACTTTACAATGGGAGCAATAGTAAAGAACTATAATATCGGTCAGGCGGCAGTAAAGTCTATACTTGCGGGAAGCGACATAGTGCTTGTGTGCCATGATTATGAAAAGCAGAAGGCAGTAATTTCTGCTCTGAAAAATGCTGCTCAATCGGGACTGCTACCTATGAAACGAATTGACCAAAGTGTTTCAAGGATACTGCGACTAAAGCAGGAACACGGAATTAATGATGACCCTGCAAAAGCAGTAGATCCTAAGTCCATAAACGACAAAATCAGAGCTTTACTAAAATAGAATATTTTGTTATTTATTGTTGACAAAAGTACTTTAAATGAATATCCCCGTCTGATATAATAACTATGCTTATTTAACATATTAAAGGAGGAAAGCTGATGGGGGCTGAAACAACCAAAATGTTTATTGCCATGTGCTCTTACATGGTATTGGTTATTGGTATTGGGATTTATTTTGCAAAGCGTGCTAATGAGAGCAGTGAGAATTATTTTATAGGTGGCAGGTCACTGGGACCGTGGGTGGCTGCCATGAGTGCGGAAGCTTCGGATATGAGTGGATGGCTTTTGATGGGGCTACCGGGGGTAGCATACTGGTTTGGTCTAAGCGATGCCATATGGACGGCAATAGGTCTGGCAGCAGGAACATATATAAACTGGCTGATTGTAGCAAAAAGACTCCGCAGATATTCTACCGTAGCAGGGGATTCGATTACAATTCCGGATTATTTCAGCAACAGATTTAAGGAAAAAAGAAAGGTACTTATGACTATAGCAGCATTGTTCATACTGGTGTTTTTTACTGTGTATGCAGCAAGCTGCTTTGTTACTGTGGGTAAGCTTTTCAGTACCTTATTTGGAATAAAATATCAGTACATGATGATCGCCGGAGCGGCATTCGTTATTATATATACCTTCTTGGGGGGATTTCTTGCGGAAAGTGTATCGGACTTCATGCAGGGAGTTGTTATGATATTTGCCCTGTGCACTATTCTGGTAGTGGGAGTATATACCGCAGGAGGTATCTCAGGAGTTATTGACAATGTCAGACAAATACCCGGCTTTCTGGATTTCTTCGGGATTGCGCAGCCTGAAACAGTCAATGGTGTTCAGCAATTGGGAAGCGATGGAAGTCCTTTGTTTGGAAGTGCAGGAAAATATGGTTTCCTTACGATAATCTCAACTTTGTCATGGGGTTTGGGTTATTTCGGTGTACCTCAAGTATTGCTTAGATTTATGGCTATCAGAAAAGTTGATGAACTTGGAAAATCAAGAAGGATTGCCACCGTATGGTGTGTAATATCATTGTTTGCAGCAGTTGTAATAGGTATTATAGGTAGAAGCCTATATCCTGCCGAATTACTGACAAAGAGTGCATCTGAGAGTATATTCATAGTATTGTCCTCCAATTTGCTCCCTGCTTTGATGGCAGGTATAGTTATGGCGGGGATTCTTGCAGCAACCATAAGTTCTTCAGATTCTTACCTGCTTATTGCAGCTTCGGCTTTCTCGAAAAACATTTACCAGGGAATCATGAAAAAGGAAGCCAATGACAAGGAGGTTATGCTGGTTTCACGTATTACACTTGTATTGGTTGCACTTATTGGGGTAATTATTGCATTGGACGAAAGCAGTATCATATTTAAGGTTGTTGCATTTGCATGGGCAGGATTTGGTGCAACCTTTGGGCCTATCATGCTGTTTTCACTGTTCTGGAAGAGAACCACAAGAGCAGGTGCTATTGCGGGTATGCTCACCGGTGGAGGAATGGTATTTGTATGGTCAATGCTTATAAAGCCATTAGGCGGGATTTTCGGTATCTATGAACTGTTCCCGGCATTCGTTCTGTCCTGTATTGCCATCGTGCTGGTTTCAATTATTTCCGGAGCACCATCAAAAGAAATTCAGGATGATTTTGAACTAGCAAAGACATTGGAATGCTAAAAACCCCATTAAATTAACTATATTTATACTTACATAAAAAAGATTGCCTTTATTCAAATAGGCAGTCTTTTTTTATTTGGCTCACCAATTCGCATATAATTGTATTCTATGATATTCTGTTAAGTATAAATTAATTAATAGCCGGAGGAACTGTACATTGGACGGAACAAGAGATGAGAATACAAACTGGTGCCAATCCGTAGGAGGAATCGTACTAAAAGGAAATGAAGTACTTCTGGTTCGACATACTTATGGAGCGGGAAAGGGAAAACTGATAATTCCCGGCGGATATGTTAAAATCAACGAAACACCACAGGAAGCGTTATGCAGAGAGATATTAGAGGAAACTACCGTTGTGGCAAAACCAACCAGGCTGGTAGGAGTTCGCTTTAACTTAAAAGACTGGTATGCAGTGTTCCTGATGGATTATGTTGAAGGAACGCCAAATTCTGATAATAGAGAAAATAGTGAGGCTTTGTTTATGGATATAAACGATGCGGTAAAGTCACCTGATGTACCTGATTTGACGAGAGTAATCCTGAAAGGGGTTATAGAAAACAAGGATAATGCATTTGAAAATAAACCTTTTGTTTCTCGTGAAAAACATGGGGAATACTCATTTTATGGGATTTAATAAGTTTTTATATATGATGGGAACAACGATTAATACGTTGTTCTTTTTTTATCACAATATTTTCGCTTAAATCTATACAAACCACAGGACTGAATTGTATAATTAAGAAAGTAAAGTAAAATATGTATTATTTTATATTAATAGTAATCCAATTCAACGTACTACTCTTAAACACATTTCGTTTATCGATATAATTCCAGCCGTAAGCTTAAATTTTTAAAATTAAATTTGTTAATGGAGGTATTATCATGAGGAAAAAATTCCCTAAAACAACCAGTTTCATGCTAATCACGTCACTACTGTTGTCACTATTTGTTTATGCTCCGACAACTGCAAAAGCAGCGACCTCGCCACGTGTGGGAGGCTCATTTTACAATTATGGCGAAGCCATGCAGAAATCAATTCTTTTTTACAAGGCCAATCGTCTTGGTGATTTACCGGACAACTATGTTCTGCCCTATAGGGGAGATGCAGCCATGACTGACGGAAAAGATGTAGGTCTTGACCTTACTGGAGGATGGGCAGATGCAGGAGACGGAATAAAATTTACACATCCTATGTCATATGCAGCAGGACAATTGGGATGGGCTGTTTACGAATATCGTGACGCCTTTGAAAAGTCAGGGCAGCTGGACGATATTCTTGATGAGATAAAATGGGCTACGGACTTCTTTATAAAGGCACACCCAAGCCCGGATGTGTTGTATTACATGTGTGGATACGAGGAATCAGACCATTCTGTATGGATACCCCATGAGATGCTGGATTACAAAACCGACAGAAAGTCCTTTAAGGTTGATCCTACGACACCGGGGTCGGATGTAGCAGGCCAAACGGCTGCAGCATTGGCTATTGCATCAATTATATTTGAGCCTACAAACCCCACGTATGCCGAAACCTGTCTGACACATGCAAAGCAGCTCTTTAAGTTTGCTGATACATACAGAGGTAAAAATCCTCTGAAATCACTATATCCGTCAGGAAGTTATGTGGATGACCTTGCTTGGGGTGCAATCTGGCTGTATATAAAAACACAGGATACAACATATCTGGATAAGGCAAAGTCAATTCTTCCCGCCACTGTTTTAGGCGGACAACATACACACTGCTGGGATGATGTAAGTTACGGTGCAGCTTTAAAAATAGCACAGGCAAGTCATGATGAGAGTTATGCTGCGATGGTTGAAAAGAATCTGGATTACTGGATGCCGGGAACAGGAATGAAATATACTCCTGGAGGACTGGCATGGCTTTCGCAATGGGGTTCACTCCGTTACGCAACAACTGCGGCATTTTTAGCATTTGTTTGGTCTGACGACAAAACAATTGGAACTGCTTCTAAAAAGCAGACATATCACGATTTTGCAGAAAGGCAGATAAACTATGCACTTGGAGATAATCCGAGGGGAGGCAGCTATGAAGTAGGATTCGGAGAAAACGCACCCGAACATCCTCACCATAGAACCGCACATGGTTCTTGGACAAGTATGCTTAATGTGCCAACTTTCCACAGACATATTCTTTACGGCGCGTTGGTTGGAGGGCCCTCTTCTGATGACAGCTGGAAGGACGATATCAAAGATTATACACTGAATGAAGTAGCAACAGACTATAATGCAGGCTTTGTAGGCTGTCTGGCTAAAATGTACGGTATGTACGGAGGAAATCCTCTGGAAAACTGGCCAAAGCCCGAAGATTTCAGGTCACCTCAGGATAACCTGAACGAATATTTTACAAGAGGTTGGATTATATATGAGGGTTATGGCAAACTGAAGGTTATGTTCCAGATTAATAACCGTTCGGCTTGGCCTGCAACAATGAAGGATAAAATGTCAACCCGTTACTTTATGGATTTATCTGAAATATTTGAAGCCGGAGGAACGGTGGATGACGTAGAATTAACCCTTGAGGACAGTCAAGGAGCAAAGCTTATAGGACTAAAGCAATACAAGGATAATATATATTACTTCACCCTAGACTTTACAGGTACACAGATAATGCCGGCAGAGTGGGAAATGTGCGAAAAGGATGCAACAGTACAGATTGAATACAAAAATGGCGTGGGTTCCAATAAAAACGACTGGTCATACCAGAACCTAAGCGGTCCGCCGGACTTTGATGCAGTATCTTTTGCAGGAATGTCAAAATACATACCCGTATATGACAACGGTAAGCTCCTTTGGGGAGAAGAACCCGCAGGTGGAACACCTGAGATAAAGTATGGTGACATAAACAATGACGGAAACATTGATGCAATAGACTTTGCCCTGCTCAAAAAAATAATTATGGGTGATACATCAGGCAACGTCAATTTGGCTGCCGCTGACTTTAACAAGGATGGGGATATAAATGCCATTGATTATGCGGCATTAAAGAGCTATTTACAGCGCGGCTAATAATAATGAATAAATGGGTTGTCGCAGAATAGAAAGTTTTTCTATTTTAACACCGTACTCCCGTATAAAATTGTATCAATGGTTGCTTCCAAGATATTTGCAAGAGTTTCTGGCGGCTCATCACAGGATATTTTACCGTCGCTCACATTCATCCTCCATGATTCATTGTGTCGCTAATACCTACATCGTGTAGGTATTACGGTAAAATATCCTTGTTCGCCGATAAACATCTGCAAATATCTCTAACCAAGCTTCCATTGATACAATTTATACTCACGTACATGTTTTGTGACAACCCATCATTCTATAAACCCTTTAATCAAATCAAAAGTCCTCTTTGCAGAAGCCTCATTGTAGACGGTTGAATAAGAATCGGCAAAGCCGTGATTACCTTCTAATAAATGCACTTTAATGCCGGGCTTTTTAAAACCGCTGGCAAAAGCCCTTACGTTAAAGGATTTCTCATGGCTGGGGAAAAGAAGCAAAGCAGGACAAACCGGAGCTATCCCGGTGAAATCCCGTATTCTTGAGCCATAACAACAGACGACACCGGAAAAAAGACCTGCTTCACTGCAAAGCCATGCAATAGTAGCGCCAACACTAAAGCCAATCAAAAAGATACGATTATAGCTGCTCCCAAGTTGCTTGGCAAGGGCTATAACAATATCAGTTCCTTTGTAAAAACCTATATTGTCAGAGAAGTACCTATAGGCAGTCTCTTCATCACTATAATCAAAGGGTTGTTCCAGACCACACAAATCAGGACACACAACGTCATAACCGTACAAAGCAAATCTATTGGCGGTATCTGTTATAAAACGGTTGACACCGTAAATTTCATGTATAAGAATTATTAAATCTTCTGAATTATTAATTATACTTAACATAATTCCTCGTCAGGCTTTATTTTCATATATAATACTACTACAAAATTTGTTGACACTCAAAAGTACAAAAAGTAAACTTAAAATAAAATACAAAATTTAGGAGAGGGCATATGGAAACAAGATCAGAAAAGGCCCGGCAGCTGTTTGAAAATGGATATAACTGCTCACAGGCGGTCTTTGGAGCTTTTTGCGATGACATAGGAATAGAATTTAAAAGTGCTTTAAGAATAGCATCCTCCTTCGGTGGCGGAATGGGAAGGCTAAGAGAGGTCTGTGGTGCTGTGAGCGGCATGTTCATGGTTGCAGGCATAATTTACGGATATGATGAACCCAAGGATAATGAAGCAAAAAAAGAACATTACAGGCTCATACAGGAGCTTGCTCAAAGGTTTATAAACGTAAATGGAACAATAGTTTGCAGAGAACTGCTGGGACTGGGAAAGGGGCCAGATAACCCTATTCCGGAGGAAAGAACGGAGAGCTATTATAAAAGACGTCCCTGTGCTGAATATGTAAAGTGTGCCGCCGAGATAATGGAGCAATACATAAGTCAGAAAAAAGCAGAGGCTTTGTCAGAATGACACCTCCGCTTTTAAACTTACTATTAAATTTATTTAAATTTATTATCTACTCTTAAAGCTCTTGCAGAGTTGAGAATAGCTATCACCGACACTCCAACATCTGCAAACACAGCCTCCCAAAGAGTTGATATCCCGAAGGCACCCATTGCCAAAACAATTGCCTTTACTCCAAGAGCAAAAACTATATTCTGATTAACTATGCGAAGGGTCTTCTTGGAAATAGCGATGGCAGTTGCTATTTTGGAAGGTTCATCATTCATAATAACCACATCAGCTGCTTCTATAGCAGCGTCAGAACCAAGGCCTCCCATTGCAATTCCTATATCTGCCCTTGAAAGAACAGGAGCATCATTTATACCGTCCCCTGCAAAAGCCAGATTACCTTTTGGAGATTTTTCAGCAAGGAGCTTTTCAACCTTTTCAACCTTGTCTATTGGAAGAAGTTCAGTGTATACCTCATCAAGACCCAGAGTTTTGGCAACTGCTTCACCAACATCCTTAGCATCTCCCGTGAGCATTACGGTCTTATGTATACCGCATGCTTTAAGTTTTGCAATGGCTGAGGCTGAATCTTCCTTTATTTCATCTGAAATAACTATATATCCTGCGTAAATATCGTTTATTGTTACGTGAACAACTGTCCCAACCGTTTTATTATGAGAATAAGTTGCCCCGACTTTATCCATTAACTTGGAATTGCCTGCATATACTGTTTTCCCGTCAATAACTGCCTTGACACCATGTCCGGGTATTTCTTCAACATCTGTAATTCTGGAATTATCAATTTCAGAATTTAAAGCATTTTTTAAAGACTGAGAAATCGGATGATTTGAATAGCTTTCAGCATGGGCGGTAAGCTCCAATAATTCAGTATCTGAAATACCTACGGGATTAATCTCAGTAACCTTAAAGGTTCCTTTTGTAAGGGTTCCTGTTTTATCAAAAACAACCAGTTCCGTATCGGCAAGAGCTTCCAGATAGTTTCCGCCCTTTATGAGAATCCCAAGTTTTGAGGCTCCGCCAATACCTCCGAAGAAGCCCAGAGGAATAGAAATTACAAGAGCGCAGGGACAGGAAACAACCAGAAAAGTTAATGCCCTGTAAATCCAGTCACTGAAGGTTGCTCCCGGAACAAGAAGCGGTGGCACAACTGCAAGAATGACTGCCACTATAACAACAACTGGAGTGTAATACCTTGCAAATCTGGTAATAAAATTCTCACGCTTTGCTTTTTTGTTGCTTGCATTTTCTACCAAATCAAGAATTTTAGAGACGGTGGATTCACCAAACTCTTTGGCGACTTCAATTGTAAGAAGACCATTAAGATTTATACATCCGCTCAAAACCTCGCTGCCCACATCAATCTCCCTTGGAACAGATTCCCCTGTTAATGCAGAGGTATCAACCAAAGAATGGCCTTCAATGACTTTACCGTCAAGAGGTATCTTTTCGCCGGCTTTAACAACTATAATCTCATTTATGGAAACTTCCTCAGGGTCTACCGTAACAAGCTCCCCATTCCGCTTAACATTTGCATAATCAGGGCGTATGTCCATTAATGAAGATATGGATTTTCTGGAGCGGTTAACGGCATAATCCTGAAACATTTCTCCAACTTGGTAAAAAAGCATTACGGAAACAGCTTCGGGATACTCTCCTACAAAAAATGCTCCGACTGTTGCAATACTCATTAAAAAGTTTTCATCAAATACCTGACCGTGAAATATATTCCTAATAGCTTTCCATAAAACATCTCCGCCGATTATAAAATAGGCTGCAAGAAAAAAAGCAAGATTAATATAGGGCGGAAATGATACTGCTGCTGCAATTATCAAAACCAAAGCTCCCGCACCTATACGAATTAGTTCCTTTTTAGCTTTGCTCATAAAAATCTCCTTGTAAATAAAAGTCACCGGTGTTACATCTTTACAATACAATCAGGCTCAATTTTTTTTATGATTTTCTGAACTGATGCCATAACATCGTCAAAACCCTCATCAACTGCATCGATAGTAAGCTTTTGCATCATAAAGTTTACAGTGGCACTATTAACCCCATCTAACTTACCAATTTCTCTTTCCATTTTAGAAGCACAGTTTGCACACCCTAAATTATTAAGTCTGTAATTTTTTTTCATAATAAATACCCCCTTGTTGTTATTCCTCAAATTATTCCTCAATATGTTCAAAACCCTGATCAATTATTGTTCTTACATGTGAATCTGACAATGAATAAAAAATAGTCTTTCCGTCACGCCTTGATTTAACCAGCTTTGCCTGCTTTAATATACGCAACTGGTGAGAAATAGCTGACTGACTCATATTCAGCAGTTGAGCAATATCGCAGACACACATTTCTGCTTGAAAAAGGACATACAGAATTTTGATTCTTGTTGTATCACCGAAAACTTTAAACAGTTCCGCAAGATCATATAACTGAGTTTCTTCAGGCAAATGTGACAGTACCTGATCTATCACATTCTCATGAAGACATATATACTCACAGCGTTCAATATCCTTTTCTGTATTCATATAACCTTCCTTTCTTAGTACAAGTTAAATGTATAACTACATACGTTCATATGAATGATTGTTCATATATAATAATATACCTTGATTTTTAGAATGTCAACCAGAAATTTTCAAAAATAAACCAATTATTTTACATAAAATTTCTTAGTAATTGATGTTGTACAAGCCCCAAATGAAATTTGGTTGCATATTATGCAATAAAAAGTTAATTTGGAGTGATTTTTTTGGCTAAATTTCATATCGGAGATATTGTTATCAGAAGGTCTTATGGCGGAGACATACTTTTTAGGGTAGTAAACATAAAAACAAACTTTAACGGATTGGAGTCCTATGTACTAAGAGGTTTGTCATACAGAATCGAAGCTGATTCACAAGGGGATGACCTTGTCAAGCAGGATGCAAGGATAGCATATACCAGGGCAATAAATGAGCTTGATCAGACAAAGAAAAGCATTGATTGTTGCAGGCCTGTATTCAAAACATTTTTGTCGAGAATCAAGCACAGACCGGGTAGGATACTGCATATAGATTCTGCTGAGGATTTTATGAGCCAATGTTTAGACTTCTATAAGAAGAGTAAGATTAGTTGTTCCGGTAAATGGGTAAGTGAAAACAGGCAACCTTCAGTAGTAAAGCAATATCTGGAGGCATACAATCCGGATATATTGGTGCTGACGGGACATGACGGTTTGAAAAAAGGCGCAAGTAATTTACAATCCTTGGATAGCTACGCCAATTCATCATACTTTATTGAAGCCGTAAGAATAGCCAGAGCATATGAGTCCGATCCTGATAAGTTGTGTATATTTGCAGGAGCATGTCAGTCATATTATGAAGCAATTATGCAAGCGGGAGCCAATTTTGCCAGTTCTCCCAAAAGAATACTGATAAATGCTTTGGACCCTGCAATTGTTGCACAGAAAGTGTCCGTTACAGACAATTCGGTTGTACTTGCATCTAAGTCAGTAATAGAATTGACAATTACAGGCAGTTCCGGTATAGGAGGAAGAGATACAAGAGGGCAGATGAGATAAATTGTCAAAGAGCAGTCAGATTATTAAATACAGTAAAAAAGAGTTTGCTAGTTAATAATATCAGCAGACTCTTTTTTTATGTATAAAAAAAATGCCCGGCGTAAAGCCGGAGCATTTTTAGGGGGTTAAAATGTATTTTGTGGGGTCAGTTATAGTTATTGCCTTATTTAGATTTTCTTATACATTTATACTAAAATAAAAAGAATATATATATTCTAAAAAGTGTTCATGATATAATACTAAAAATAATACTAATTTTACATGTAAATACATTTAAAAATGTGAGGGATAGCTGTGAAAAAAAGAATATTAGCCATACTGCTTATTTTTGCATTTGTTTCTGCTTCATTTATAGGAGTTGATGCAAAAGGTGCTCGTTCTTTCGGCAGAAGCAGCAGCAAGTCGTTTTCAAAATCTTTCAGTAGTAGTAAGAGTTCTTCATCAAGGAGCTCCGGTCTTTTTAGTTCGTCTAAAGCGAAAAGCAGCACTTCGAAAAGCAGCTCGAAAAGCTTTAGCCTATTCGGTTCGTCAAAATCCAAAGGCAGCAATTCCAGGAGTGTACCGGGCTCAAAATCTTATACCGACTCATCAAGCAAGAAAGCCAATACCTCGGGGTTTACTGCAAAGGCAGCTTCAAAAAAGAAATCCTATATGCAGGATACCTACAAGAGTCAGGTTTCAAGTAAAAGTTACAAAACCTATAAGCAAAAATTGAACAGTCAACAGCAAAAGGTTTATAATGACTCTATGAAAAAAAGCTATGGCTCAAGTTCAAGGAAAATGAATTTTGAGGATGCAATGAGAACCCGATCCTCCAGAATAAATGTTTTCAACAACAGGCCAATATTTATCAACGTAAACAGATCTATGTTCGGAAGTCCTTTTTCTTACGGATATGCATATGTTGGCCCTTGGGATTTGTGGTTTCTGATGAGGGCATCGGATTTGTTTTGGTATCATCATTGGAATGAAATTTCTCCTTATAGGAGCTATTTTGATCAAAACCAGTACCAAAAGTTGGAGAACAGGGTAAGCCAGTTGGAGAATCAGGGAGTACAAAGAGACCCTAACTATATGGAAGAAGGGGTTGACCCGGATTTACAGCTTTCAGAGCAATATCAGGAAAAGAATCCTGACAACGTATATTATACCGATAAGTATCCTACAAATTCATCCAGAAATACCGGAGCAGTTGTGGTAGTTATCATTATAACGTCGGTAGCGTTGATAATTGTAATAAGAAAACTGTCAAAGCCAAAACCTAAAAAGTCCCGCCAAAGCAGGATATATTAGAAATAAAACTTTAATGGAATAGGACGTGATGTCGGTGTTCGGTTTCAAAAAAAAAGATGGACAGGATATACTGAACCCATTGAACATAAATAAAAACTCAATGGTAGAATTTAAACTCAAGGAACTTGAGGAACAGGGTTTTTTTACTTTTGGTAAAATAATTCAAATGGATGTAGGCCGGAGGCCTTTTACCAGATACCTTGTTTATTCCCGGTCTGAAGAGACGGAGTATGTTTTTGAGGTATACACGGGTGAAGAGGACGGTCAAATGGAAACATACCTTTACTTTCTGGATGACACTGTTCCGTTTTCAGAAGAATTTTTGGATGTTGTAGGTCAGAAGAGTATAACCACTCCTGACGGCACAGAGTATGAAAGATGTACAATGCCGGAATATGATTACAGGATAGACGGCGTACAGGGGTCTCTGAAGGTTTATGATCTGGAATCTGAAAAAATAGAATATGAATCAGAAGTTGAGGTATGGGACTATCAGAGAGATGCAGAAGGGATTACAGAGTATCTTAACATTGAAATGCTTAAAACTAATGGAATGTTCAGAATATTTATAGGTCAGAGGTTTGAGGGGTCACTTTACAAGGTTTACCAAGGAATGGAAGAAAAATAGCTTTTAGGAGGATAATAGGATGTTTGAATATTTTAGTTTTTTCTTGAAAGACTTGTCATTTAGTTTTGTTATATTAACTGTAGGTTTTATATTGGGGTGGGTTATTTACAATAATCTGGTTCTGAGAGATGTATCTCTTAAAGATGCACTATTCACCAAGGATAATTTTGCAGCATGGATAGAGTTCATCGGTGCTTTTGTTTTTCCGGTGCTTTATCTGTCGTCACATGCCATAAAGGGAGCTGCCAGCGATAATATTCTGGTTGATCTTGCGGTTTGTACAGGATATACCGTTTTTTATGTAGTAATATTGACACTTTTAAGACTTTTGTCCAAAGCAATAGTAAGTCTTATAAATGCTGAAGACGGTCACGGCAAAGTGTGCCTGAATAAAGAGATATGCGAGCAGAAAAACATCGGTGCAGCCCTGTTTTCCGTTACTCTTTCAGTTATATTTGTGTCTTTCATAAAGTATATTGATTTTATAGATATAATTGAAGGAGAAGGAGCAACCATATTAATAAAGGTTCTTCTGTTTATAGTGTTTGTCTTAATTGCATTGGTGTGCTACAGCATGGTTTTGAGAAGAAAGACTACTTTGTTTAAGGAAATATTTATAGACAATAATGCAGCTGCCGGAATCGGACTTCTGGGTTTTGTTTTTGCGGTACAGACAATTATTACTGGAATAATTGACGGATATACAACTGACTTTGAAATAATTACAGTTGCTTTGGTAATAGCGGTTTGTCTCGTAATATACGGTATATTATCGGTATTGTTTAAGAAAATTTTTACAGTCATTGTAAAGGTTGATGTATGGAATGAAATATACGAAGAGAATAATGTGGGAGCAGCAGTGGGACAAGCTGCACTTTACATTGGAATTGCCATGATAATAGTAAATTTCATAATGTAAAATCAACATATCAGCAGGAGGGACAAAGTAAACTAAAAGCATTCACATATTGTTAATATTTGTTATACAATTTTAATAATCAGTTGCAGAAATTAGTGATATAATACAAAGTGTAAAGCCATTAAAAAGCTTTTTCATTTTGTTCCTCCTTTAAACATATTGATTTTATTTTTTGTTACATAGGGCACCTATTTATCAGGAATTATTATAAATTATATACTGAGGTGCTTTTTTTCTGTCCTAAAATAAAGTAGGTATATATGAAATTAACTTACATTTAATACATAAAATGTAAAAATAATATCTCTTGATATAGGACACCATTTAAGTTATAATGTTAAAAGTGCACCGAACGTATTTGCTTTATTGGTTCGGGAACACATTAAAAAGCCAGTTTTGGTCGTACTAGACGGGGAGGCAGCGGTGCCCTGTACCTGCAATCCGCTATAGCAGGGTTGAATTCCCGTTTGAGGTTTTAGTGTGTAGTGCCTGCCCTTTACAAGTGGCAATGACAATTGGGTCTTGCGC
>JAEZYP010000054.1 GCA_023418995.1 Bacillota bacterium
GTTTTTTATTGTCGCCCCCGAATAGAGCGGCGCGGGCGATTCACCAGGATTACCACCCTGTTGAAACCCCACACACCCGCCCGCGCAAGCTAATTCGTTATTATTCGGGGTGCAATAAGAAGAGATAGAAGGCAATCGCATCGGAACCATAAAAAGGAGCGCTCCATGAGGGGCGCTCTTTTTTACCCTAATTATTTATATTGCTATATTTATTTTTCTATATTATAATTAATGTACTTAATATCCGTTTTTGGAGGTGTCTATTGTGTTTGTTGCACCGATAACAATTATCCGGAAAAGGCGAATCATCAGAAAATTACTAAATGCCGGAGCAGTTTCAGCCGAAACCGCAAAAACACTGTACGAGACCGGTATTTTCAAAGGAGCGGGATTCTTGTTCTTTCGCCTTGAAATTCGTGGTGTTTTAGTGAAGGTAGAAAATGAACGCTATTATGTTAATCTCAATAAGTGCGGACGATTCTAGCCTAAGCCGGTTGTTCCTTTTCCTATTTCATAAAACAAGCGAACTTTAGAGCAGCGACAGCTGCATCGGCTTAAAATGAGAAAATACTTTTTCCTGAAAGCCAAGTTTTTCATACAACGGCTTCCCCATTTCGGAGGCTGAAAGCTCAATGTAGGATACCTCAAGCTGTTTGGCCTTTTCAATTAAAGCAGTGATCGTGCCTGTGGCAAAGCCCTTTCTCCTGTATTTTGCTTTCGTCAGCACGTTAAGGAGCAATCCTGTTTTTCCAGTTGGAAAGGACAGATTCGCGGGTTTTTCAACGATTACGAGGAAAGCTGTTGAAACAATTTCTCCGTCATCCTCTTCCGCAAGTGCGGCAAAAAAATCGTGGTTTAAATGTTGGGAATAGTACTGCCGCAGCCGAGCTTCCATTAGAATTCTTTCTGCGCCTGCTATTTCCCAATCTTCCGTGGCAAAATAATCAAACCTTAATTGAATCAAGTGCTCTATATCATCCTTTGCCGCCATTCGAAGCTTCATGTCTCGCACCTTCTTTTTTATATAATAAAAGAATTTACATAAAAAGTAAAGGGGATATAAAGTTACTGTTCGGTTTCGCCAACGAAAAAAAGCACCCTCAATGGGTGCTTTTTGTTGGTGGACACAAGGGGACTCGGGTGTTGGATCGCTCTCCACGCGTTCCGCGAGTCCCTCCGTGTTTTTTTGCAGATTCTTTCGCTTTCTTCTGTCTCCAGACCTGCACCGGGCTTCTCGCCGCACTGTATCGCCCAACGAAAAAAAGCACCCTCAATGGGTGCTTTTTTGTTGGTGGACACAAGGGGACTCGAACCCATGACCTCTCGCGTGTGAGGCGAGCGCTCTAACCAGCTGAGCTATGCGTCCATAGTCCGCAAGTGCGTAATAAAAATATGGTGACCCGGACGAGATTCGAACTCGTGAAGCCGCCGTGAAAGGGCGGTGTCTTAACCGCTTGACCACCGGGCCATATTTATGGTAGCGGCAATTGGATTTGAACCAATGACACTTCGGGTATGAACCGAATGCTCTAGCCAACTGAGCTATGCCGCCGTTTTCGCTCACGTTTAGTGCGGAGCGTTTTTTATTATAACTTAGTCTGTCCCCATTTGTCAACCTATAATTATAAATTTCTTAATTATTTTTGATGGAAGATTTCTTCCCGGTGTTCCCAGCCGGCGAAAAACCGATACCACGGTGGTACCGGCCTCGCTTTAAGCCTGGTTTTACATTACACGGCGAATTTTTCTATTCCGTCAATATTTGTGTACGCGCTCGCTGCGCCTCTTCTTTTGGAAACGGTTTCAGCCTTGCACAGGCAGTGAAACCGCAGCCGCGCGCGTTGTTACCCTGCATCAGAACTGCTCCGTCCTTTTCCTGCGCGTAGATTTTCAGTACATCGCCCTGCACACTTTCGGTCACATAATTAATTTGCACCTCCGAGTACTGGCACCCGAACGGACCGCCCGGAAGAAAATCTGTTAGAATATCCCCGTAAACGGTGTTGTTTAGATGAGAATTGTAATCTAGATCGGAGAAATAAATCTGCCGCTCCCCTACATACGGCAGCTGCTCCGAAATCGTGAGCTTTGGAATGCGCTCCTCCTCGGCAACCTTTTCCGCCCCGAAGATACCGTAATCCAAAAACGCCTTAGGTCTGATAATCCTGTGCGTATTCGGGTCGACGGTGATGGAGGTCTGCATCACGTCGATAATCAGCTCCTCACGGGAATAGATTTTGAAATCGCGGTAAAACTGCGCGCCGCACACGCCGCGTGGGTGCGTTTTTATCGTGATCTCTTCCCCGTGTATCGGCATCCGCTTAATTTTCGCGCGGTTGGTAATCAGTAAAAATATCAGACCGTCCGCGCACATCTTCTCGTAGCTCAGCCCGAGCAGCTCCAGATTGCGCCCGCTCGTCTCCTGACACATCCGCATCAGGACGCTGAGCTTTAAGATGCACTGCGCCCCTACCTCATAGCTGGCGATCCGCCTTTTGCTGACGTATTCCCTGACAAGCTCCGTGTCAGCCATTGCGGATCACATCCGTGCCTACAAACTGGCGGAGAACCTCCGGAACGGTCACGCTGCCATCGGCATTCTGGTACTGCTCTACGATTGCGGGCATTACGCGGCTGGTGGCAAGACCGGAAGCGTTGAGCGTATGGACGAACTGGAGCTTTTTGTCCTTATCGCGGAACTTCACGTTTCCTCTTCTTGCCTGATAGTCGCGCGCGTTGGAAGCGGAGCTGACCTCCTTGTAAATACCCATACTCGGAATCCATACCTCGATATCGTAGGTACGCGCCATTGAGAAGGAGCAGTCGCCTGCGGCAAGCTTACTCAGGCGGTAATGCAGACCAAGCTTCTGAACCAGGCTCTCCGCCTTGCCGACCAGCTCCGCAAAGGCTTCGTCGGATTTCTCGGGCGTGGTGTACTGCACCATTTCGACCTTATTAAACTGGTGCCCGCGAATCATGCCACGCTCCTCAGAACGGTAGCTTCCGGCCTCCCGGCGGTAGCAGGGCGTATAGGCAATATATTTTTTCGGGAGCTCCTCCTCGGTGAGAATTTCATCGCGATGCAGGTTGACAAGCGCGGTTTCGGCGGTCGGGAGCATGAACTTGCGGTCGTTGCTGGTCGGGTTCTGAATCCAGTAAACCTCGTCGGCAAATTTCGGGAACTGCCCGGCAACATAGCCGCATTCATAATTGAGCATATGGGGTACCAGCATCAGCTCGTAGCCGTCGTTGATATGCTCGCTGACAAAGAAGTTCAGGAGCGCCCACTCGAGCCTGGAGCCCATGCCTGTGTAAATCCAGGAGCCCGCGCCGGCAAGCTTTGCGCCGCGTTGGTAATCGATGAGGTGCAGGCTTTCGCACAGCTCCACATGGTTCTTCAGCTCAAAATCAAACTTTGGCTGTTCCTTGAAGAAACGGATCGGCTTATTGTTTTCCTTGCCGCCGGCCTCCAAATCCTCGTCCGGAAGGTTCGGCAGACCAAGCAGCAGGTTTTTCTGCTGCTCCTCCAGTGCGGAAAGCTCCGCGTCGCATTCCTTGATTTT
>JAEZYP010000021.1 GCA_023418995.1 Bacillota bacterium
CTTTTCCCTCAATGACGGAGAGCAGGTTATACAGCGGAATGTTGCTGATCTGAGGATTGCGGACAGAAGACATATCATAGGCCGCGATGTCCCCGGCGGAGAGCATGCCGAACAGGGTCCCGTCTTCGTTTGTGACCGGAATGGCGGAGATGTTGGTATCCTGATGGATCACATGCCACGCCCGGCTGATGGTGACCCCTGAATTCAGCAGGGGCGGAGTGTCGTACTTCAGGTCGCAGACCTGCGTACGCACATTTTTCAGCAGCATCGGAGGCTTGAACTGGAAACGATCCAAAACAGCCTGCGTCTCGTCGTTGACCCGGCCAAGGCAAGCCGCTGTGTATTCACGGTCGCCCAGAGAGTTGCGCAGGGCGGCATAAGCCATGGCGGAGACGACAGAGTCCGTGTCGGGATTGCGGTGTCCGGTGACATAGATGGTGTCCATGCAAATAAGTTCCTTTCACACTGTGAGCGCGGCGCTTCACAGCAATTCAAGATAAGTTTATTGTACTATATCCAATTCTGCGTTACAAGGAAAACAGCACGTAATATTTCATAAAAATTTACCGAAAACGACGTAAAAAACTGAAAAACTAAACGGGACGCACATAAAGGATTCTACCCCAAAAGCGGGAGATACATTATTATAAAATATCCATCCGGCGAAACCCCATGAAGGGACATCAAAATAATTGTGAGGAAATATGAAATTCCTCTTGACATTGGGTCGGATATTTTGTATTATAGTTGAGCGCGTGTAGGTGGACAATGTCTAAACATGCGCAAACTGCGATGAACCGGGAGATTGCGAAGTTTACTTCGGTAACTTTCGGGGAGTATGTCCGATGATCGGGCGGCTGAGAAGGAATCTGTACGTTGCGTAGATCGCTGCGCCATGTTTGGATACCGGCCGTATAGCGCCGGTATTTTTCATGAGCTAGAATGATACGCACGGATAAGCGTATAGAAAAACTTCCCGCCGTACACAGTTTTCGGAACATTACAAAAAACTATGTACGAAATTCAGGAGGAAACAAACATGGCAGAGAAGCAAATGATTCGCATTCGTCTGAAGGCCTATGACCATCAGGTCATTGACCAGAGCGCAGAGAAGATCGTCGAGACGGCCAAGCGCACCGGCGCAGAAGTCTCCGGCCCCATCCCTCTGCCCACCCGGAAAGAGGTCGTCACCATCCTGCGTGCCGTCCACAAGTACAAGGACAGCCGCGAGCAGTTTGAGCGCCGCACCCACAAGCGCCTCATCGACATCACCCGTTCCACTCCCAAGACTGTGGAAGCGCTGATGGCTCTGGAGCTGCCCGCGGGCGTTGAGATCGAAATCAAGCTGTAAGACCCCTTCCTATTTTATTCGTTGCTCACCCAATGTCCGCCGACTTGCGAGGCGGGCGGGTCATGTCGGCAGAGCAATGCGGCGCAGCCGTATCTAAGTCGACCAATAACCTTTAAGGAGGAACATACATGAAAGCAATCATCGGCAAAAAGGTCGGCATGAGCCAGATCTTTGATGAAAACGGTCACGTGATTCCCGTTACTGTGATCGAAGCGGGCCCCTGCGTGGTCACGATGAAGAAGACCGCTGAAAAGGATGGCTATGAGTCCGTTCAGCTGGGCTATGAAGACGTGCCCGAGCGGAAGCTCAACAAGCCCGAGATGGGCCATTTGACCAAGGCGGGCGTCAGCCCCAAGAAGCACCTGAAGGAGTTCAAGCTGGAGAATGCCGCCGAACTGAACATCGGCGATCTCGTCAAGGCGGACACCTTTAAGGCTGGCGACTTCGTGGACGTGACCGGCACCAGCAAGGGCCACGGCTATGCCGGCGTTATCAAGCGCTGGGGCGCTCAGCGCACTCCCATGACCCACGGCGGTGGCCCTGTTCACCGTCACGCAGGTTCCATGGGATCTTCTTCCGATCCTTCCAAGATTTTCAAGGGCAAAATTGGTGCGGGCCACATGGGCGTGGATCAGGTCACTGTGCAGAACCTGTCTGTTGTCAAGGTCGATCCCGAGCTGAACATGCTGGTCGTCTGCGGCGCTGTTCCCGGACCCAAGGGCAGCCTCGTCACCATCAAGAGCACGGTCAAGGTCCACAAGATCAAGCAGGCCGGTGCTGACATCAGCAAGAACCCGCAGAAGGCTTCCGGCCGCAACCCGCAGAAGGCTTCCGCAAGAAACAAGTAAGAAAGGGGTGCTTAGAATATGCCTAATGTTGAAGTTTTGAATATGTCCGGCGCAAAGGTCGGCGAAGTTACTCTGAGCGACGCCGTCTTCGGCATCGAGCCGAATGAGGCCGTTGTCCACGAGGCCGTGAAGAACCACCTCGCCAACTGCCGGCAGGGTACCCAGAGCGCCCTGACCCGCGCCGAGGTTTCCGGCGGCCGCAGAAAGCCCTGGCGTCAGAAGGGCACCGGTCACGCTCGTCAGGGTTCCACCCGCTCTCCCCAGTGGACCCACGGCGGCATCGTATTTGCCCCGAAGCCCCGGGATTATTCCTATGTCCTGAACAAGAAGATGAAGCGCCTGGCGCTGAAGTCTGTTTTGTCTGCTAAGGCCGCGGACGGCGAGATCGTTGTGGTGGACACCATTAAGATGGACGCCATCAAGACCGCCGACTTCCGCAAGTTCCTGGACGCCGTCAAGGCCGACGGCAAGGCCATGGTGGTTATTCCTGAGAAGGACGACGTTGTCATCAAGAGCGCACGGAACATTCCCGGCGTCTCCACCACCACCGCCACCATCCTGAGCGTCTATGACATTCTGAATGCCAAGAAGCTGGTCATCGACCAGACCGCGCTCGCCAAAATCGAGGAGGTGTTCGCATAATGGCTACCAGTTACGACATCATCATTCGCCCGATCATCACCGAGCGCGCCATGTCCGGCACTGCTGAGAAGAAGTACGTCTTCGAGGTCGCCAAAGACGCAGGCAAGGTCGAGATCAAGAAGGCCGTTGAGGAAATCTTCGGCGTCAAGGTTAAGAGCGTCAACACGCTGACCGTTCCTGGCAAGGAAAAGCGCCAGGGCGCGGGCCGTCCCGGTATGACCAAGACCTGGAAAAAGGCCTATGTCCAGCTGAGCGACGAATCCAAGACCATCGAGTTCTTCGAGGGTATGGTCTAAGACCGGAACTGATTAAACTGAAGGAGTGTTAAGCGATGTCTATTAAAACTTTTAAGCCGACGACGCCTTCCAGAAGACA
>JAEZYP010000070.1 GCA_023418995.1 Bacillota bacterium
TGGCGTAAACCTCCACCATGGTTCCGGCGGGCACCAGAAACGCCTCGATCTTCGAGGTATCGTAGGTGAAATTTTCGGGGTCGATATCCTGCTGGCAGCCCACGAGGAAAACCGCGTCTGTCGCCGCGATATTCAGTTCGGAGGAGCGGTGATATTCCACCGCGTTCAGCAGGGTGTTATGACCATTGCAGTAACCCAGCTGAATCGGCAGTCCGCCGAATTCGCGGTTCTTCAGCTCACTGAAAATTGCCAGCGATTCCAGCCTGGCGTCCGACGGCTCATAGACCACGCCGTCGGGCAGCGGGGTTCCCTGCATCGCCTGTATCAATTCGGAGCAGTCGTAGCCTTTGACCACTCTTCCGTATTTGCGAAATTCTTCGTCGCTCACATTCTTTTGCTTCATCGTTATCACACTTTCATCATTAGTCCTTATCATAAACCCTGATCTCTATTATAAATAAGCGATTCCTGTTTGTGCCTGCTCAATTGTTTGAAATTCTCCCGCGCAAACCAGAGAATACAAGGCGGCACCATAGGCCGCTTCTTCCTGATACCGCGGTATCTTTATTGGCAGTTCAAACAGATTCTCACATATTTGTTGCAGGAGTTTGTTTTTTCTTATTCCATTTCCTGAGCCAACCAGTACCGCAGGCTGGCTGAAAGTCTTCCCCTTTGTATCCTGATACAGTTCCAAAAGCTCGCCCGCTATCCCCTCGAGGAATCCAATAACCATAGGTCCCGCTTCAAAATTTGAAAGTCCGATATTTAATATGCTACCACGCTCCGCGGGATTTTGCCGCGTTCCGCAAAATTTTGTGGAAACAGTAAGGCGGTTTCCTCTTTGCAACGCTGAAGAACCAGCTTTTTCCATTTTGTCATAAAGCGCGTCCTCCGTGATTTCTCCCGAAAATTCAAACACAGATTGAAAAAAACGCTCCAGCAGATGATATGCCCTGCCGCCGCACAAAGAAGCGCCCACCAGCAGCCTTTTGTTTCCGACACAGGGGCGGAGATCAATTTTTTCACCGGCATGCCGGATATCCTCTGCCGCCATCAATGAAATTTGACTCCCGGTTCCAACGTTGACCAATATGCTGTGCCTCATATCCTTTACCGCGCCCAAAAAGCTTGCCTGATTATCGCCAAGAGCACAGGCAACCTTGATCCCCTGGGGAGTCTCTCCGACAAGCCGGTAGCCCCCCTCCACCTGCGGAAAAAAGGACGTGTCCACTCCCGCCTTTGCAAGAGCCGCTAAATCAAAAGCATCGTCACAAATGCGGTAACATCCCAAGCTCGCCGCGTTTGAGCTGTGTATTACCGGATTCGGGGTATTGGTAAGCAGCATTCCAAGATAATCACCTATAGTACAGACACCCCGCGCCGTATGGGGGACTTCCTCCCGCATAAAATGAGAATAGCAGGTAACACAGCCATAGCCCGAATGTACCGCATAGCCCGTTCGCGCGCTCAGCTCCTCCGCGTAAGACACGCCCGTGCTTGAGTTTTGGGCGCCGCTTTCGTCCTGCCACGTATAGAGCGGGCTAACCGCCTCTCCTTTTTGATCCACATATAAAATTCCGTGCATTTGACCGGTAATCCCGATTACAGCGATTTCCCTCTCCATTCCGCGCAGCTGCTCAATAATCTCCAGCGCAGTCGCCGTTACGACACGAGGACTCTGTATTCGTTCAAAGGGGCGACTGTTTTGCATTGTGGCTGTATTCGTTTTTGTGATGGAGTGAAGCATCTTACCGGACTGCGCGTCAATCAGCACCCCGCAAATACTCGTCGTACCCAAATCAATACCAATGGCTTTCATAAAACAGTCTCCTTGCTCTCCGGCATTTATCAATATTTAATAATTATCTAAAGATACCTTCCAATATTCATGGAGTTAATTTGAAAGAAATAAGGATTAATATTTATCGCAAAATGGCGTTATAAGCATAGATATTTGGCTATTAGAAGTCCCTTGCCCAGCTAACAACAGACAAGGGATTTCATTTCTTAATTTATAACCGCATTATATCATCCACTGCTATTATTCGCTACTTTTCATAATTAGGATGAAGAATTACCTTAAGCGTGCCCGGACCGCCCTTTGCTGCAATCTGAATGCCTTTATCGTATTCCGATAAATCCATCTCATGCGTGACCAGCTCCTTAACCCTGACCTTGCCCGACTCTAAATATTCCAGCGCCCTGTCGTAGCAATGCGTCTGCGCCCAGCTTGTTAACAGGGTGATCTCATGAAGATACCAGTAATCGGGATTAATGCTCCATCTCGCATCTTCATGCGGCATTGCAAACATCATGAATTTTCCGCCCATTTTACTGAATTGAATGGAGCTTTCCATAACCTCCACATTGGCGGTTGTATCGATTAGTACGTCGAAGCCCTTTGGCGCGATTTTACGCAGTTTTTTCTCGTGAACCTCGGGATTGCTGCGATCCATCAAGATCGTTTCGCTGCAGCCGAGTTTATTCAGCAATTCGAGCTTATCCTTACTCGGTCCGCAGACTACAACCCTGCCCGCGCCGGAATGCAGAAGAAGCTGTATTAAAATGATGCCGGTCGGTCCCGTACCGTACACCAGAACGTCATCGCCATAGCGAAGCTGGAGCCGGTCCATTGTATGCACCGCGCAGGCGGTTGGCTCCGCAAAGCACGCCTCGTTGAACGACAGGCTGTCGCTGATAGGAAAAACCTTATCCGCGTTTACCACGACATATTCCGCGAATCCTCCAGGGCCGTTACAACCCAGGGAATAGAAATTCTCGCAGTAAAGCGGCTGGTTACGGCGGCAATAGTAGCAGTCGCCGCAAAGCACCGTATTGTCCGCCGTAACACGGTCACCCACTTTGAATTTGGTAACCTTCGCGCCCACCTTATCAATATAACCGGCAAATTCATGACCGTTTGTAAGAGGGAAGCGTGAAAGAAAGCTGCCCCTCGCCAAAGCCACATCGGCGCCTTTGCAAATTCCACAGGACATAACCCTAATAATAACCTGATGATCCTTACATTCGGGAACAGGAATTTGTTGAATCGAACAGTCACCCGGCTTATCATAAACATTTGCTCTCATGGTCGCCATAACAAACCTCCTTTGCAGTTTTATAAAAGATATCTCTAATACTGCTATCCCAGAAAATATATGTATTGCAGTCTCCCGTTTTCAGCAATAGCAGCATTCCTGTGCATAAATTAATTATTCTGTTTCTTTGAGATGGCCAGCTTTACTTTCGCGATCAGGTCATCCGCTGTAAGACCGTACCTTGTCATCAAATCCTCCACGGTTCCGGAATGCCCGAAAACATCGTTCACGCCGAGCTTGATTACAGGAACCAGGCATTCTTCGCACACAACCTCGGAAACAGCCGACCCAAGGCCTCCAATGATATTGTGCTCTTCGGCGGTAACAATCGCTCCGGTTTCTTTTGCTGCCTGAATGATAATATCTCTGTCAATCGGCTTTATGGTGTGCATATCAATAATTCTGGCGCGAATGCCCTGTTCTGCAAGCTTTTTTTCCGCTTCCAGCGCAACCTGCACCATCAGCCCGGTAGCGATAATCGTTACATCGGAGCCATCCTTCAGCATTGAGCCCTTTCCGATTTCAAACTGATAGCCAGGAATGGAATCGGTCACGCAGTCAACCGCTGATCTTCCCAGACGAAGATAGCAGGGACCGTCGTATTGTGCAATTGCCCTGACCGCCGCTCTGGTTTCGTTGTCGTCGCACGGGCAGAGCACTGTCATCCCCGGAATTGTTCGCATCAGGCTTAGATCTTCAATGCATTGGTGGGTTGCGCCGTCTTCACCGACCGACAGACCCGCATGAGTGCCGACAAGCTTAACATTTAAATGCGGATACGCAACGGAATTTCGAATTTGGTCAAACCCTCTGCCTGCGGTAAACATCGCAAAGGAATTACAGAACACCGTTTTGCCGGTGGCTGCCGCGCCCGCAGACATGCCAATCATGTTTGCTTCGGCTATTCCGGCGTTAAAGAAACGCTTGGGATATTTTTCAGCAAAATAACAGGTCATTGTGCAGATGGTTAAATCCGCGTCAAACACAAAAATATTCTCATCTGAACCGATTTCACAAAGCTCTTTTCCATAAGATACTCTGGTTGAAATTTTTTCTGCCATAATCAACCCTCCAATTTCGCGATGGCCGCATCTAATTCGCCGAACGCAGTAACATATTCTTCCTTGCTCGGGGTGCTTCCGTGCCATTTAACATTATTCTCCATAAAGGAAACGCCCTTGCCCTTGACCGTTTTTGCTACAATTACGGTTGGCACATTCTTTTCCTGCGCCGCGCGGTCGATTGCATCTGCAATCTGTGCGTAATCATGGCCGTCAATGGTAATCGTATTCCACTTAAACGACCTGAACTTATCTTCGATCGGATAGGGAGACATTACCTCTTCGATGGTGCCGTCGATCTGAAGGTTGTTGTTATCTACAAATACCGTTAGATTGTCCAGCTGGTAATTTGCTGCCGCCATTGCGGCCTCCCAAATTTGCCCTTCCTGAATTTCGCCGTCGCCCAATACACAAAACACCCGATTGGTTTTTTCACTTACCTTAGCGGAAAGCGCCATTCCAACTGCCGCGGAAAGCCCCTGCCCCAGTGAGCCTGCCGACATATCTACGCCCGGTACGTGGTTCATTTCCACATGGCCGGATAAGTAGCTGTCGATATTCCGGAACGTCTTTAAATCCTCTGCCGGAAAAAATCCGCGCAGCGCAAGCGTTGCGTACATAGCCGGGGTGCAATGCCCTTTCGATAATACAAATCGGTCCCTGCTGTCCATTCTCGGATTTTTGGGATCAATATTCATTTTTTCAAAATATAGTACCGTTAAAATATCTGTCACGGAAAACGATCCGCCGATATGTCCCGAGCTTGCCGCATGAATAGCTTCGAGAGCTTTTCTGCGAATTTTGGTTGCCTGCAACGCCATTTGCTTGACTCTGCTTACTTCCATCGATTCATTCCTCCGTAAATTTACTCTACAATCCCCGCATCCAAGAATATTACGAATCAGCCAATCGTAAAGCCGCCGTCAATTACAAGGTTTTCACCGTTAATCAAACTTGCGGCATCGCTTGCCAGGAACACGGCACAAGCCGCTACCTCCTGCGGATATCCGAATCGCCCCGCGGGTATCCTTTTTTTAAACTCGTCTCCGGAAGCATTGTTCCAGGTTTTTTCGCCCATCGGCGTTAAAATGATGGTGGGAGAGATTGCGTTTACATTAATCTTGTATTTTGCCCATTCCAGAGCAAACTGCTTGGTAGCGTAAATAATTGCCGCCTTGGCCGCGCCGTAGGCAAGGTGGCGATCCAGCGCGACAACACCTGCCTGAGACCCGATATTGATGATTTTTCCGCCGCCGTTTGCAATCATAGTCCGACCTACCGTCTGCGCCATTCTGACAGAGCCTTTTAAATTGATGTTCATCGTCGTGTCCCACATCTCTTCGCTCAGGGTTTCCGCTTTATCTACCATTCCAACTCCGGCACAATTGACTAAAATATCGATTTTTCCGAACTCTTTGCACGCGGCATCCGTTACGCCCTGCAAATCCTCCGCGCGGGTAATATCTCCCTGATAGAAGACATACCTGCGACCCAGAGCTTTTACATACGCTTCGAGCTCATCAGACTTTGCTAAGTCAAACGCAATAATGTCTGCGCCCTTTCGGGCGTACATCTTTACTATTTCAAATCCGATACCGCTTGCGGCGCCGGTAATAATCGCACATTTATCTTTTAAAGTAAAATTTTCATCAAATTCCTTAAAGCTCATATCTGCATCTCCAAATCCGGTTTTGCACCTGTATCAGGAAATTTTTATCACTGCTTTTACAACATCGTTTTTATTGTGGATTGCGCAGTTAAACGCCTCCTGAATATCATCGAAATCAAACTCATGTGTAATGATTCCGGAAACATCAATTTTCCCCTGTGAAATTGCCGCAATCGCCTGCGGATAAATGTTCCTGTAGCGGAAGACCGATTCAATTTTAATTTCTTTTGCCATGATTTTCGCAAAATTAAACTCAATTTTCTCCTGAGGCGAAATACCAACCAAAACAATGGTTCCGCCCTGCTTAACAATATAAGGGGTCTGTGCGATGGTGAACGCCGAGCCCGCGGCCTCGAACACCTTGTCGATGCCTTTGCCGTTGGTCAGCTTGTCAATTTCAACTACCGCGTCCACGGTTCTTGCATCAATTACACGGGTAGCGCCGAGCTTCATAGCAAATTCCAGTCTCTTCGGTGCCACATCCACCACTGTAATGTCGGTTGCCCCGTACGCTTTGCAGGCCAGCAGCGTAACCAACCCGATGCATCCTGCGCCCAAAATAACAACGGAATCACCAAGCTTTATCTGCCCCTGGTTAGCCGCGTGCATTCCAACAGAAAGCGGCTCAACCAGTGCGCCCTCTTTTGTTGAAATATTGTCCGGGAGCTTAAACGCCATATTTTCAGGGAAGGCGATATAGTTTTCATAGCAGCCCTGCACCGGAGGAGTAGCTAAAAACTGTACGTCCGGGCAAAGATTATACCGACCGCTCTTGCAAAATTCGCATTGACCGCAGGTAATTCCAGGCTCCAGCGCAACACGGTCTCCTACCTTTAAGTGTTCTACCCCTTCGCCCAATTCAACAACGGTACCGGCACATTCATGGCCCAGTATGAAATCGCCGTCCACGACATAGTCTCCGCATCTTCCGTCATGGAAATAGTGCACATCGGAGCCGCAGATTCCCACATACTCCACTTTAATCAGTACTTCCTTGGCTTTCGGCGAAGGCATCGCAATCTCTTTAATTTCCATTTTATCTATGCTTGTCATAAATGCTGCTCTGTTTTTCATACGATTCACCTGGCACAATCGCTTTATGCCATTTCTCCTTTACTTTTCAAGTCTCAACGATTTTTCCTTCGGCCTTTTTTTGCAGTATAACTGACAAGCACGCCTGCCAGTTATACCGTTATCAATCGTTAATGCTTACTTTATCAGTCCTCTTGATTTATACATCTCGACATATTCGGCTGCATTTGCCTTGTTGATAAGCGGGTTGCCGACGTCAACAGTAATTTCAGACTTTTCACCTGTCAGAAGCTGGTGGATTGCCTTCATGTTCAATTGAGCAAGCTCGATTGCGGATTGGAGGCAGGTTGAGGTCATTTTGCCCTCTTTAATCAGCAGGCAGGCTTCCGCCGTACCGTCAACACCGTAGGATAATACATCTTTGAACTCCGGCTTCGTTGCAACTACTTCAAGAGCTCCTGCGCACATATTGTCGTTCATGGAGATGATAGCTTCTACCTTGCCGTGGGCAATAACCCAGTCTTCCATGAGCTTCATCGCTTCGTCTTTATTCCAGTTTGCGATGTTTTCCGCTACAATTTTGACGTCTTTTCTCTTATCAAAAAATTCGGTCTGCCATGCTTTTCTTCTCTCACCGCTGTGGAAGTTACCGGCAGGCCCGTTCAGTACGACAACCTTCGCGTTCTGCGGAATCTGCTTTACTGCCTCGCGGGCATTGACCGCTGCCTGCTCATACGGGCTTGCGTCAACAGAAGAGGCGCCCTTGATGTTATCCACGCGGGGGTTGGTGGTTATGCACTTAATCCCGGCAGCTACAACCTTTTCAATGTACGGTCTTTGTGCTTCGCCGTTATTGGCCTGAATGATGATCGCATCAAATTTGTTCGCGATAGCATTCTCGATCATGGTGTTTTCTTTTTCATCGTTCGCTTCACCGTCGAACACTTCCAAAGTAACATCAGGATAATTCTTGGCTTCCGCCTTCATCTCGTTGCACAGCCAAGCCGCAAAGGAGTCGGACTGCGCTCTGGCTATGTAAGCAACTCTATAGGATTTTCCGGGAGTATTGGCCGCGCCGGAAGCAACCTCGGAAGCTACTGATGCCGCTGTCGATTCGGGAGCTGGCGTGCTGCTTGCGGTATTGGCATTTCCGCAGCCGGCAAACATTGTTGAAATTAACGCGAGACAAGTCAATGCACTAAACAACCTTTTTTTCATGATTTTTCCCTACCTTTTCTTTTTTATGTTTTTAGAATAATGCCTGTAACTACGCGCTTTATGCTGCTATTTCCTGGTTCCCTCCCTTCCATTTTCCAACAACATAATTTTGTTTCACACAAAGCACAAATATAAAAATAGGAATTGGCTTATTTGGTTTCGGAGGCTTCATCCTTGGGCTTATCCTCTACCAGAATTACTTTTCTTGTTTTCTTACTTTTTGACCGGATGTCATAAATAACCGCCAGCGCAATGATGATGCCCTTTGTAATTTGCTGTACATAAGAGTCTACGCCGGTCAGGTTCATAATGTTGTTCAGGCAGCCAATGATAAAAGCTCCGGCCAATGTGCCCATCGCGGTTCCGACGCCGCCTGTAAAGCTGGTTCCGCCAACGATGGCAGCGGTTAAACCTTCCATTTCATATCCGATCGCTCCGTTTGGAAGACCGGCGTTTACGCGGGACATAAACAGGACGCCGGCGATTCCAACCAAGACACCGTTGATGATAAACGCCTTATACTTCATAAGAGAAACATTGATTCCGGAAGCGATTGTGGCTTCCTCATTGCCACCGATTGCATAAAGGGAACGACCAAAAATGGTATTTCGCAGAATATACCAGATAAGGATTGTTATGACCACCAAAAAGATAATCGGCATCGGAATCGGACCCACGGAACCTTGCCCAAACACGGTGTACCCCTTTAGCTGAAGGATATTCTGTCCTTTTGTATAGAGCAGCGCAACGCCTCTTGCAATTGTCTGCATCGCCAGAGTAGCGATGAAAGGCGGCGTTTTAAAATTCGTAATCATAATCGCGTTTATAAAGTTGCACAGCACAGAGACCAGAATCGCAACTAGAAACGCGCCGAACAGAGATCCTGTATTCTGATAAAAAGAAACCGACAAAACGCCGGAAAGTGCCAGCACGGAACCGGCGGACAAATCGATCATACCGCTGATGATCAGCAGCATTTCGCCATAAGCGATAATTGTACCTACCGCGAGCTGCCGGGCAACGTTGGTCAGGTTGTTTGAAGACAAAAAGCTTGGACTGAGAAAGCTGCAGAAGATAACCATAATCACAAGAATGAAGTAAATTGAGTAGTTGCCCATAGAACGACCGAGTTTGCGGTCACGTAAATTAAAATTCATCAAAATTCCTCCCATATTTTTTGGCTTACACAGTTACCACAGGTTTCACAAGGAAATTCGCCCTTCGGGAGCAAGGCCACAGACGGGAGTCAACCGCAGGACGCCTGCCCCTTAGGAATGTCAGTGTTACATTGCATGCTTAAGAATCTTTTCCTGCGAGAAGTCAGATTTCTGCAATTCCCCGGTGATCTTCCCCTTATTCATAACGTAGATACGGTCGCACATACCAATCAGCTCCGGCAATTCAGAGGATACCATGATGATCCCTTTGCCGCTTTTAGCAAGATCAGTCATCAGCTTGTATATTTCAAATTTAGCGCCGACATCGATTCCACGGGTCGGTTCGTCCAAAATTAAAACATTTGGATCTTGCAGCATCCATTTCGCCAAAAGCACCTTCTGCTGATTTCCTCCGCTCAATGCCTGAATGGCGGTTTCCAGCGTCGGGGTTTTTACGCTCATCTTGTCAAAGTAATCCTTTACAATGCTGCGTTCCTTTTTTGTATGAGCCCAGCCTCTGTAAATCACTTTTTCAAGACTTGCAATACTTGCGTTTTCCATTACGCTTCGAATTGGAATAATGCCATACCTTCGACGGTCTTCCGACATCATGGCGATTCCGTTTTCAATACTGCTCTTGGCATTCTTTAATTTCAAAAGCTTTCCGTTTACCTTAATATTTCCGGATGAAATCGGGTCAAGCCCAAAAACGGAACGCATCACCTCTGTACGGCCTGCTCCCATTAACCCGGCAAATCCAAGAATTTCGCCCCGTTTTACATGGAAGCTGATGTCTTTAAAAATATCCGTACTGCACAAATTCTCGACTTCCAGCAAAGTCTCCCCGACCTCCACGGTCTCTTTGGGGTAAACATTATCAATTTTTCTTCCAACCATTAGCGAGATAATGGTATCCATGTCAAAATCCTTTGCCGGGCGGCTTTCTACCACGGTTCCGTCGCGGAGTATGGTGATGTCGTCCGCAATTTTGAACACTTCCTCCATCTTATGTGAAATGTAGATGATGCTGACGCCGCGCGCCTTAAGCTGTTCTATTTTTTGAAACAGAATATTGACTTCCTTCTGTGTAATTGCCGAGGTAGGCTCATCCATCACAATAATATCCGCCTTGCAGGAAATTGCCTTCATAATTTCGAGCATTTGAATATCTGAAATTGTAAGTGTTTTTAATTTTTGCTCCGGATCATAAGGAAGATTTTCCTCTTTGAGGAATTTTAGGGTTTGCGCACGAATTAACTTCCAATCTACCTTCCCTAATTTCGTTCGCGGCAGTCTGCCGAGAAATAAATTCTCCTGAATTGAAATTTCAGGTATGTAGTTGAGCTCTTGGGAAATCATTGCAATTCCGTAGCTCCGCGCTTGAATGGGATTTTGTATTCTGACGGGTTTTTCATCTATATACAACTGCCCGCCGTCCGGTTTGTAAATACCATTGATGATTTTCATCAGGGTTGACTTTCCTGCTCCGTTTTCCCCGCAAAGAGCATGTACCGTTCCCTTACGCACAGCAAAATCAATTCGGTCAAGAGCTCTGACGCCCGGAAACGACTTCTCAATTTGGCTGGCACGTAATTTGATATTTGATTCCATACTGACTTTCCTCCTTGGTTTTAGAATAATCTACGATAATATGATGACATCTCTTATTTTCAGATACTCTATTCCTGATTTGCATTCGGGCCTGCTGGCAAATTTGAGTCTTAAACCAGAGGCCCGGGTTTTGCAATACCAAACCAAAAATTTATGGAACGAAGCGTTGATCAGCTATCAGTTGGATTCGACGCTCCCGATATTTTGCTTAATCTTAATCACACTGTCCGTATAAACCAAAGTTTCCTTAGGGACAGTTCCTTCAATAAAGTAATTAAACATCATTTGAATGGACTGATATCCCTGCTGAAAGGGTTCCTGACAGATCGTCGCATCAATGGTGCCGTTTAGAATTGCTCTGCGCGTCGCCTGAATATCGTCAAAGCACACGAGATGCAGTTTTTTTGCAAGACCTAATTCCTCTACTGCTCTGCACACGCCCGATACACCGGCTGCCGTAACATAAATACTGTTTATTTCGGTATTCTGTCTTAGGGTTTCCTTGGTGTTTCTGTAAGCTGTGTCATCGTCGTCCTGGCTTTCAATTACGTCTGCGACAGAAATGCTTAATTTGTTTTCCTTAATCTCCTGGCAAAACCCATGAATCCGGCTGTTATGGCCCTGCATTTTTACCGACCCGGTGACGATTAGCGTCTTTCCCCTTTGCCCCAATATGTAGGAGAGCATCCCTGCCGCTGTTTTGCCACAGTTTATGTAATTGCAGCCTACATAAAACAGCCGCGAGGTTCCCCGGACATCGGAGTTTAGGGTGGAAACGGGGGTTCCGGAGCGGATTGCTTCATTTAGTTTTTTTGAAATTACGGGCACGTCCACTGTTGTCAGGCACAAGGCGTCAACCCCTCTGCTTAACAGATTGTCAATTGCCTCCAGATGCATCTCTACATCAAACCCCTTCAGCAAGACCAGCTCAAGCGACAGCCCATAATCACAAAGCTCTTTTTCAGCTGCACGCAAACCATCTATAACGCGGTCAAAAAAGGGATTATCCACACTGGGGAGCAGACACCCAATGCGAACTGGCTTTTTCCTGGCTGCGAGAGCCTTTCCTGCCCGATTCGGCTTATAATTCAAGTCAGCTGCTATTTTTCGGACACGAAGCTCCACCTCTCGGTTTACGCTTCCCCGGCAATTTAACACCCTGTCTACCGTACCACGGGAGACTTTTGCCATTTTGGCAATATCCTTTATTGTGACCCCCATCTGATCCCCCTTTTGTGCTCGAACACAAATTACAATTATGTTCGTTACCGTTTTAACATTTTTTTGACCGTTTATTTATTGTAATTACGGTTTCGGTTTATTTTCGTTTTTATATTTGTGCTCGTACACATCTCTTTCTGTCTCTTAGTGTATACTGGCACTATAAAAATGTCAACAACAATTTTATAAATTTAATGTTTTTTACACGTTTTCTAAACATTTTATGTGCAATTTGTATATTTAAAAGATTAATTTGTTGTGTGTACTGTGTGTTTATAAGATTTATTTACCGATTTTGATTTATTACGGATATAAACAAACAATATTATTGTGATAACTTGTTTATTTACGCTTGCTTTTGACCGATAGTATTGTTATAATAATGACAAGGATTAATGAGTTAATTTATATTTCTCATGTAAAATGCGGCAGGAGGAAAACAATGATAAACACAGTAACGCTCAATCCGGCAATTGATAAAATGCTGTATTTGAACAATTTCAAAAAAAATACGACAAATCGGATTCAAACCATAGAGACCACAATCGGGGGAAAAGGAACGCATGTATCCATTAATCTGAAGCAAATGGGGGAAAACAGCAACGCATTTGGAATCTGTCACGGAGATACCGGAACCAAGATTATTAAAATGCTTCACTCCAGTGGGATCAACGTTCACTTCATTCATGAAGAGGAGTTTCAGTCCCGTACCAACTACCTGCTTGTTGAGGAGAGCGGAGACTGCACGATTGTTGCCGAAAAAGGGATTTTACTTGCTGAGAAAAGCCTGCAAAAGCTGATTACGGATATGGAGCATACGATTCAAAATGAGGATTTTCTTATTTTATCCGGCGATGCCTCCAATTGTGAGGACCCCATGATCTACAATAAATTGCTGGCCGCACTGCGCGCGAAGAATTTGAAGGTATTTCTGGATACAAGCGGAGAAACCTTACCGCTTTGCATTAGGGAATCCCCTTTCTTAATCAAGCCGAATCTGGATGAGCTTTCCGCCCTGTGCGGCCGCCCGGTTGCTCAGAACGACCAGGATATCATCGCTGCCATCCATTCTCTTGCGTCCTACCATATTCAAATCATTGCCGTATCTCTGGGCGCGGACGGCTCTATCATTCAAGCACCCTGCGGCATTTACCGCGCTTATCCTCCAAAGGTTCGCGTTGCGAACACCATCGGGTGCGGCGACTGTTTTTTGGCCGGCTTCGTCTGCGGGATCTCGAAGAACGAACCAATGGAGGATATCATCCGCAGAGCTACCGCTGTTTCCGCGGCAACGGCAGAATCCCGTTCTTCCGTCGGATTCTGCCCGGAACGCGCGCAGGAGCTGGCTTCTCTTGTAGAAATCGTAAAATTAGATTAAAATTAAGGAGACAAAAATCATGAGTAATTTATCTTATTTTGAAATGCGGCAGGAAATGGTAACTGTCGCGAAAATGATGTGGGATCGCAGACTGACCAACGCCGCCGGCGGCAATTTCGCTGTGCGTGTAGAGGACAATCGGGTTCTTATTTCCCCGTCGCTGATGTCTGAACGCAAGCATTGTATAATGAGCCCTGAGGATATCCTGCTGATTGACTATGATATGCAGATTCTGGAAGGGGAAGGGAAGCTTTCAAGGGAAGGCCTCATGCATGTACTGATTCTAAAGAACTTTAAAGAAATCGGATGTACCATCCACGCGCATCCCTTCTACTGTATGCCTTTCGTCGCACAGGCAAAACCCATCCCGAATGTTACGGAGGCCACCATGGGAAGAGGCGCTGTCGGCTGCATTGAATGGACCAAGGCTTATACACCCGAGCTCTCGCAGAATGTGTATCAATATTTCGAGGATCACAGGGAGCTGGCTCAGAGAAAGCCAATCGGCGTTATCATGCCCCTTCACGGCGTAGTTGTTTCAGGCGGTGATATTTACACAGCATACAGTATGCTTGAAAGAATAGAAACCGACGCATACTGTACTACAGTCGCAAATGATATTTAACCGGCTTCCCATAAAATAAAGTATGACAAAAAACAGTTGAGGGGTTATACAGGATGAATCTACTGGCTTTTGATTTAGGCGGCAGCAGCGGAAAATTATTTTTAGCCGAATACTCTAATGGTCAAATCTCCTATCAGGAAATCCATCGTTTCGAAAACAGCCCCTGCCCGATTAACGGCGGATTGTATTGGGACATTATCTATCTGTATCGGCAGATGAACGAAGGCATTAAAAAGGCAATCCGGCTAACGGGCGACCAAATTGATTCCTTTGGTATCGATTCCTTCTGTAATGATTTTGGGTTTATCGACAAAAACGGGGAGCTGATTTCCCCTGTACGCTGTTATCGGGATAATCGTACCGAGCGGTATCAAAGCGAAATATATAAAACAATGACCAGAAAGCAGCTATACGCAAGAAACGGGAACCAGATTTCACCGGTCAACACCTTGATGCAATTGGCAGCCATGAAAGCGGCCGGTCAGGATCCCCTCTTTGGCTATGGACACAAAATGCTCTTCATTCCGGACTTATTCCACTTTTTTCTAACAGGCTGCGCCAACAGCGAATATACCATTTCCTCGGTCAGCCAGATGTACCATTACCAGAAAGAAGACTGGGACCATGAAATTCTGAGCGCGTATGACTTTCCAAGGGAAATGTTTTGCTCCTTGATCGAGCCGGGCACAAAGATTGGCAACACGCAGCCCTCCTACAATGCACAGATGAAAACAAAGGGGTTTCCCACCTTTGCGGTCTGCGAACACGATACCGCTTCGGCGTTTATCGCTTCCTCCTGCCAGGAGGACTGTGTTATCATCAGCAGCGGTACCTGGTCTTTGATTGGGATAGAGGTTAAGCAGCCGATCATTTCAGAGGAAACCTACCGCTATAATTTTGCGAATGAAGGCGGCTATAAAGACAGGCATCGCTTGCTCCGCTGCATTATGGGACTGTGGTATATCGAAGAAATCAAAAAATACTTTGAGGCACAGGGACAAGCTTACGGCTTTGACGAACTGGACCAGCTGGCAAAATCCGCGCCGGCCTTCCGGTACCTAATCGACGTGGACGACGATTCTTTCTTCCAGCCCGGAGATATCCCCGAAAAAATTGCCGCGTTCTGCATGGAGCACGATCAAAGCAGACCGGAAGCCATAGGGGAATACGTCCGCTGCATTTATGAAAGTCTGGCGATGAAATACCGCTGGATTATTGAAAAACTGGAAAAAGTGGTTCACAAGCCGCTTCCGGTGATAAACATCGTGGGCGGGGGCTCCAAAGCAGATATCCTTTGTCAATTTACCGCAGATGCCTGCAACAAGCCCGTATTGGCAGGACCGGCAAACGCGAGCGCCATTGGCAATCTCTCTGTTCAGCTTGTCGCCGTAGAAGCGGCGGAGACGATTGAGCAGGCAAAAGAGCTTATGCTTCATACTTACAGAATAAAGACCTATCTTCCAAAGGATACAGAACGTTGGGAGCTTGCTTATCAAGCGTATTTACAAAAGAATTCCCTCGATTAAACGGGAGCAGGAGCAATAATTGGCACTCTTATATTCATATTGACTATTTTTGAAATTGCTGATATGATAGTCCGGTATAATGTATTTGTCGAAAATTGAGCAAATGGAGCGACGTCAATGTATAGTATTGAACGTAAATCTGAGATTCTGGAAATATTGGAACGCACCGGAAGTGTAGATGTAAATCTTCTTGCGGAAAAGTTCGGAACTTCACGCGAAACGGTTCGCCGTGACTTAAGGGAATTGGAAATTGACGGTGCGTTGAAACGAACCCACGGAGGAGCTGTACTGAATAAAGCAAACGACCTATCCCCTTCCCCCGAGTATCCCGTAGCCATACGCGGGATTCAGCGTTTTGCGGAGAAAGAGCAGATTTGCAGAAAAGCTGCCTCTTTTATTCAGGACGGGGATACCATCTTTATTGACAACAGCTCAACAATGCTGCATTTGGCGCAATATATCCCAAAAGATATGAACCTCACGATTATAACCAATTCTATAAAGTTTCTTCTGGAAATTGTGAAATATCCCAGCCCGAATCATGCTTTGATCTGTCTGGGCGGAGTCTTGAAGGAAAGCAATCTTTCTCTGCACGGCAATATCTGTTTAAAAAGCGCAGAAGAGTATTTTCCGGATAAGGTATTTATTTCCTGTGCCGGAATCAGCCAGCGCAATATGCTCGCCGACGCCAGTATTCAGGAAATTAATATTAAACGGTATATGATCGGACACGCCGGAAAGGTTTTTGTATTGGCCGACTATACGAAATTTGAAAGATCCGGTTCCATTTTTTTAACAGGATTTGACTCGATCGATTATATTATTACAGACAGTAAAACAGATATGACCAGGCTGGACTATTTGCATAACAGCAATATCGCCCTTATCTCAGCCAACGCATAACCCGTTCCGCGACGATGCGGTCAACGTCGCTTTACCGGCTGCGCTTCAAGGCGCTCGGGCAAGCCGGTCGTTCATTTATGCCAAGAATAAAGGCATCCGTCACTCTTTAATCGAGAGACGGATGCCTTTGCTTTTATTGCGCTGCTGTATTTCTTCCTACCCCGCCAATGCAGCCCCAAGGGCATTGCAGGCGGAAGTCGCTGCCTCATCGGGTGTTTCTTTGCAAATTACACTGTCGCAAACCAGAACAGCCCCGCCACTGGTGCAGGTATCTTCCCAGTTACGCATCCATTCGCCATCCCCCCAGCCATAGGAGCCGAACAAAGCAATCTTTTTTCCCTTTAATTGCGGTTCACATCCTGTAAACATCGGTTCAAACTCAGATTCCTCCAGCTGCTCTGCGCCCATTGACGGGCAGCCGAACGCGACTCCATCATAGGCCGCCATTCCTTCAGAAGAAAAGCCATCGGCAGAAAAAATTGAAGCCTCGCCATTTGCCTGTTTGATTCCCGCGGCAACAGCTTCCGCCATTGCCTTTGTATTTCCGGTACCGCTCCAGTAAACTACAGCTATTTTTTTCATGCTATTTTCAACCTTTCTATAATAAACACTTTTGTATTTGACCTAAAGAATACACAGACCGCAAAGAGAACATCTGTCTTCGCATTCTTGGATGAAATGTCAACCGGCTACGGTGAGCCGATGGATTGGTATGCCCTCCGCGCACCTGCGTGTATATATTTCCGTACATTTCCGATATTTTTCAAAAAGCCTGCGGGCACGGTCTTCGCTGGAATACACCTTCCAATATCCCGTGCATTTGCAATGCTTTCCCCCGTTTTCCATAAAGCCTTTTACATCTTCCGCAGGATACCCAAGGAAGAGACCAATTTCATGCGGAAACTCTGAAGCCTCTCTCAGCCTTTTCACCAGCCGGACAACACACTGGTCGGCACGCGCACTAAAATATCCGCAGGACTGCAAAAGAAATTCAGCGTTGCTGTCCGATAAATCCCGTGCCAATTTTTTTGGGCGGTAAAGATAAATCAATGCCCGTTTTTCAAAAAATTTGACCGGCAGTATTCTTACGCCGCGCTTTGTCAGAACTCTGTTTAAGCTTCGGATATCTTCAAGGAGATTTTTTTCGCTTTCGCAGCTGCAATTAAACAAACTCCCTGTTTTAATTCCCGCAAGCGTAGGAGAACAATGCTTTATAATCATTTCTTCCGACATGCTGCTTCCTCCTTTCCGACTGTAAGCAATCTAATTTTAGTTAGTCAAGGCTGACATTTACCCGAAATATTCTCTCTTACTTCAGATGGATTTCTTCTGCACTGCAAGTGCCCCTTAATGGTTAGTTTAAACTAACCATTAAGGTAAAAATAAAGTTAGTCTTTGCTAACTAAATATAGAATACTCTACTTTCTTTCTTTTGTCAACCCATATTATTGAGAATTTCACTGCTCTATGCTACCATTGGCTTAAATAGCCGCAAAAGGCAATTGCACCAACCGATTCCGCGTTGCTCACCGCTCAAGCTTTTTGAAGGGGCTGTTGCAAAATGAATTTGCGATAGCAGATTGCACAGGACAACAGCTTTAATAACAAGAAAATGCATCTTAAAACGGTTTTTCAAGCCCGCTCAAGGTGCATTTTTATGCATTATTATAGGGAGGCGCTATTTTGCGATACTCCTTTTTTTTATGGCAATTTTCGTTTTCTCTTTGTTATTTTCCGTGATACGCAATCACGCTATCCCGCTCCACAAGGCAGGTTGAAATAATCACGCGGTACACGCCCACCCTTTGATTGGTCAAGGCATAATCGGTATTCAGGATTCTTTTGTGAAGGATTTCCATTGCGGTCATTCCCATCTGCTCTTTCATCACGCGAATGGTGGTAAGCGTCGGGTCAATCATGGTGCTGATCGGCATATCGTCAAATCCCACAATGGAAATATCCTCGGGAACACGATAGCCTCTGGTTTTCAACGCGCGGATACAAGCAGCCGCTATGATGTCATTATCGGCAAATAATGCAGAAAGCGGCTTGGCACCGGTATCAAGCCATTTACACATATCCTCGTAGGCCTGTTCGGAGGATATACCGATATCAATTGACTGAACGGGAACCTGCTCCCCGATTCCGCGCTCCCTTCGCGCTTTTAACACACCAGCCTGCCTCTCGTCAAAATTGTCAATGCGGCTTTTCGACTTGAGGTAGCCAACATCATGGTATCCCTTATCAAATAAATAGCTGACGGCCCTGTAAGCTCCGCGCAGATTATCGGAGACCACACAATCCACATCCACCATACTGGTGGCGTTGTCAACCATAACAATAGGTATGTTTAACTTCTCCAGCCCATACCTATATGCTTTTTCAATATGTGCGTCTTCCACTTCCGTCGCCAATATAATAAGCCCGGAAACATCGCTGCAAACGGCTGAAATCTGGTCGGTCCAGTCGCCATCTGAGTAAAAATAGCTGATAAGCACATTGTATCCATACTCTTTGGCTTTTGCCTCTATTCCCTGCAGAACAATCGTGTAAAATAGCGTTTCCTTTACCGTGGCGCCGCCTTCCAGAAAAATTACATAACGAATATTCTGCGTAGCGGTAAAGGGTAGCTTTTTGGGAACCGTATAGCCCATACGCTCGGCTTCGGCCAATATTTTACCACGGGTTGCAACGCTGATACCGGGTTTTCCATTCATGGCGAGAGAAACAGAGGAAGCTGAAATACCAAGTCTTTCAGCAATATCTTTTGCAGTAATCTCCAATTTTTTTCTCCCCTACTAAAGTTTATATCGTGCAAAGTCAACGCCTGCTTCGCAAAGCGGCTGCGAACGACCAATGCCAAAACATCCGAAAACAATTTAGTGAATTGAATATAATTATAGAAGAAAAAGGATCTAAAAGCAATAGCATAACTCAATAATTTCAACAATAATAAATAATTTAGTAAATTATTTTTACAAATTTACAATTACATAAATTTATATATTTTATTATATTAATTTTCACTAATATTTTAAGATTTTCTAAATTTATCTTGACAAATAAATCTATTATGCTAATATGTTAATAAATAATGTTGAAAATTATTTACTAAATATTTATAAACCCGTGCCTCTGCGTGCGACTGCACGTTACAATAAAGAAAGGCAATCATTATGAAAAGGGGAGACTATAATGAAGAGGTTTCTGGCATTTGCATTATCCTTGGTTATAGCATTGTCTCTGGCAGCCTGCGGGTCTAATAGCACTGCAGCAAACAACGGAGCGGGAGCAGCCGCACCGAAAGACGGCAAACTGATTACCGTTGGTTTTGCACAGGTCGGTCATGAATCTGATTGGAGAACAGCTTCAACAAAATCTGTTCAAACCGCGTTTTCGAAAGAAAAGGGTTTTGACCTGCAGTTTGTAGACTGCGACAATAACTCCGCAAAACAGCTTGAAGCGGTTCGTAACTTCATTCAGCAAAACGTCGACTACATAGTGATAGACCCGATTGTTTCCACCGGCTGGGACACCGTTCTTACCGAAGCAAAGGATGCCGGCATTCCGGTTATTGTCATTGACCGTACGATTGACGACTCCGACAAGTATGTTTCCTGGGTTGGTTCTGAGTTCACCAACGAAGGTCTCGCCGCCGGCGCATGGCTGAAGGCCTACGCGGAAAAGAAAGGCATCAAGGACCTCAATATTCTTGTAATTGAAGGCAGCAAGGGCTCTTCTGCCCAAATCGGACGTACCGACGGCTTTAAGAAAATTGCCGACGCAAACGGCTGGAAGATCCTGGATTCTCAGGACGGCAAATTTACACAGGACGGCGGCCAGGCGATCATGGAGTCCTACTGCAAGTCTTACCAAGGCAAATTCAACGTGGTCGTGTGCCAGAACGACAACGAAGCGTTCGGCGCGGAAGACGCCATGAACGCCGCGGGCGTAAAGTTCGGCGTGAACGGCGATGTAACCCTGATTTCCTTTGACGCCTGCAAGGCGGGCTTGAAGGAAGTACTTGCCGGTAAGATCAATGCCGACTTCCAATGCAACCCGTTACAGGGACCTTTCTGCGCGGACATTATCTCCAAGCTTGCGAACAAGCAAACTGTAGAGAAGAAAACCTACATGAAGGAACCCTGGTATGTTGCCGAAGATATTCTTAAGGAAATCTCCTACACGAACAACGCAGGCAATAACGTTACCGAGCCTCTGGTGCATGTCGCCCAGGATACGGTTGACGCTGCTTATTAATTAACCAAACCTCAAAAAAGGGTGGCGCCTTACGTTGGAGCCACCCTTTTTTAAACCTTAATAAGGAGTACGTCTATGGATGATCAAGCTTTAATCACGATGCGGGACATCACAAAGACTTTTCCCGGCGTCAAGGCTTTGGACCACGCTCAGCTGACACTGCGCAAGGGTGAGGTTCACGCTTTGATGGGAGAAAATGGAGCGGGAAAATCCACTATCATTAAATGTTTGACCGGCGTGCACGAGCGCGACGCAGGTGAAATTCACATGGAGGGAATCGAGGAAAACATTTACAACCATTCTACACAGGATGCTCAGAGTATCGGAATCGCAACCGTATATCAAGAGGTTAACCTGTGCCCAAACCTAAGTGTAGCGGAAAACCTGTTTATTGGCAGAGAGCCGCGTACAAAACTCGGCACCATCAATTGGAAAATCATGAATCAAAAGGCCAGAAAAATTATGGATGACTTTCAGATTCATTTGGATGTAACCAATACATTAGAAAATTATTCTCTTGCAATTCAGCAAATGGTGGCAATTGCCCGCGCGGTAGATATGGATTGCAGAGTACTGATCTTAGATGAACCCACTTCGTCTCTGGATGATTCTGAAGTTGCCAAACTGTTTAGCCTGATGCGCAGCCTGAAAGAACGCGGTGTGGCAATTCTGTTTGTCACACATTTTCTCGACCAGGTTTACGAAGTCTGCGACCGCATTACGGTAATGCGTAACGGCAGGTTTGTCGGGGAATATCCTGTCTCCGACCTGCCGCGCGTCAAGCTGGTAGCCGCCATGCTGGGCAAGGATTTTGACGATCTGGCCTCCATTAAGCCGGAGGGTGGGCTGACAAAGGGCGAGGAGCTGGTGGTGGACGCGGAAAACCTGAGCCACCGCGGAAGCATTAAGCCATTTGATTTTCGCATTCACAAGGGCGAGGTCGTGGGTCTTACCGGACTACTGGGCAGCGGTCGCAGTGAAATGGTTCGCTGTATCTACGGTGTGGATAAAGCGCAAACCGGGTCTCTGAAATTCAAGAGCAGGGCGATGAAAATCAGCGCACCCATTGATTCCATTAAGGCCGGGATGGGGTTTTTGCCGGATGACCGCAAGGCAGACGGCTGCATCGGCGAGCTTTCCGTTCGCGAAAACATCATTTTAGCGTTGCAGGCACGGCAGGGCATATTCAAAACCCTGCCAAAATCCAAACAGAATGAGCTGGCGGATCAATTTATTGATATACTGAACATCAAAACGGCATCCCGCGAAACTCCCCTGTGCCAGCTTTCAGGCGGCAACCAGCAAAAGGTTATTCTGGCACGCTGGTTGTGCACCCATCCGGATTTTTTGATTCTGGACGAACCCACGCGCGGAATCGACATCGGCACGAAAACAGAATTCCAAAAGCTGGTGCTGAAATTTGCTTCTGAAGGAATGAGCATCGTCTTTATTTCCTCTGAAATTGAAGAGATGCTTCGAACCTGCTCGCGGATGTGCGTCATGCGCGACGGAGCCAAGGTTGGAGAGATTGAAGGAGAAATGACACAGGAGAGCGTCATGGCGGCCATTGCCGGAGGTGAGAAGCAGTGACTTTTCTAAAAAAAATACCAAAGCTGAAGCTATTTTTGCCGATTTTCTGCATGCTACTTGTTCTTCTGATTAATCTTATAAAAAGTCCGACTTTCTTTAATATCGCCATTAACAACGGCGTTCTTTATGGGCGTCTGATTGACATTTTGAACCGCGGCAGCGAAATTGCAATACTCGCGGTCGGTCAAACCCTTGTGGTAGCCGTTTCCGCCGGTACCGATATATCAGTGGGCTCGGTTATGAGCCTTGCGGCCTGCGGAACCTGCACGCTGCTTGCCGGCTACGGAGTTAGCAGCACCAGCACTCTGATGATGCCCATGGCGGTTGGGATGCTGGGCGGAATTCTTCTGGGCGGCCTGTGCGGCGCGTTCAACGGAACCCTGGTTTCCAAACTGAAAATTCAGCCTATGGTAGCCACTCTGATTCTCTTTACCGCAGCCCGCGCAGTTGGACTTCTTCTGTGCAACAATCAGATCACCTACATACGCTACGAACCTTACCGATATCTTGGCAACTTTTTGCCGGGTGTCCCAATTCCGACACCGATTTTCGTAACCATCCTCGTCATTTCTGTCGTTGTTCTGTTCCTGAACAAAACCTCTCTCGGAGTTTACATTCAGGCGGTAGGCGTCAACGCTCGGGCTTCCCGTATTTCCGGAATTAACTCCGACAGGATTTGCTTTTTATGTTACCTGATTTGCGGTTTGTGCGCGGGTATTGCCGGAACGGTCACCTCTTCCCGCATCTATTCCGCGGATTCTAACAACATCGGCCTCAATTATGAATTGGACGCGATTCTCGCGGTGGCGCTGGGCGGAAACAGCCTTGCGGGCGGCAAGTTTACCATGGCCGGTTCCATTATCGGCGCCTACACGATCCAGGCCATTACTACCACCCTGCTCGCCATGGGTGTTTCCACGGACCAGGCCCCTGTGGTAAAAGCAATTATCGTCGTAATTATTGTCGTGGTTCAGGCTCCAGTATTTAAGGCGTGGATAGAAAATCACGCGGCGCGGCATCAGGCTCAGTCCGGCGCGTCCGCTTTTAGAGAAACGGAGGCGGTATAACCCATGAAGAATAAATTGGGCATTGCTTCTCTCAGGCGCAATCTTAGCGGACATTCGCTGCTGCTGCTAATCACCATTATTCTGTTTGTCGTCATGTACGGCATTGGCTGCGTTATTTATGATGACAAGGGCTTTTCCCATACACAAACCCTTCTGAATCTTCTGATTACAAACGCCGGTCTGATCTGTGTTGCGTGCGGCATGACCTGCGTTATGCTGACTGCCGGAATTGATATCTCCGTCGGTTCCCTGATTGCTATGGATTGTATGATACTCGCCTTCGGCATGGGCATTAAGGGTCTTCCCTGCATCCCACTGATGCTTCTGGTGCTGGCTATCGGTATTGTATTCGGACTTGTGCAGGGCTTTCTTGTAGGATTCATGCAGATTCAGCCCTTCATTGTCACCATGGCCGGTCTCTTCTTTGCGCGCGGCATGACTGCGGTTATCTGCACGGATCAGATTTCTATTACCCAGCAGGCCAATCCAACTTTTTACGCCTGGGCAAACACAAAGATTTTTCTGCCGGAATTTTTGGGCTATGCCAACAATCACGGTAAGATTCAGGTTCCGTTTATCCGCCCAACCGTGATTATCGCCCTTGTGGTCGTAATTATCATTTTTTTACTTTTGAAATATACCAAATTCGGACGCGCACTGTACGCGGTCGGCGGCAACGAAACCTCTGCCGCAATGATGGGTCTGAATACCAAACGAACCAAGCTTATGGCCTACATGCTATCCTCGTTTCTTTGCTCCATCGGCGGAATTTGCTACTGCCTAAACACCATGTCCGGCTCTGTGCAGCAGGCGACAGGTTTTGAAATGGACGCTATCGCTTCCTCCGTAATCGGTGGAACACTGCTTACCGGCGGTGTGGGAAATGTAATCGGTTCACTGTTCGGCGTGCTTATTACCGGCACCATCCACACACTGGTCACCACAAACGGCAAGCTGCTCTCGAGCTGGGCCAATATTGCTACGGCTGCCCTGCTGTGCTTTTTCATTGTTCTTCAAAGCATCTTCGCCTATGTAAAAAACCGCAGCAAATAACGGAAAAGGACTTTGTACAATGGAAAACAACGCCATCATAACCGCTATTTTGAACGGAAGAACCACACTTGGCATTGAGCTTGGCTCAACAAAAATCAAAGCCGTTCTTTTAACGGAAAATTTTATTCCGGCAGCCTCCGGCAGCTACGATTGGGCAAGCAGCTTTGAAAATGGCGTCTGGACCTACGCACTGGAGGAGGTATGGAGCGGTCTTCAGAACTGCTACAGAAATCTGGTCCGCGATGTAGAGGCGCGGTATGGAATCACGCTGATAAAAATCGGCTGTATCGGCTTTTCCGCAATGATGCACGGCTACCTCCCGTTTGATCGGGACGGTCGTCCGCTGACCCCCTTCCGAACCTGGCAAAACACCATTACCAGCTCTGCCTCTGCGAAGCTTTCTGAAGCCTTTCGGTTCAACATTCCTCAGCGTTGGAGCATCTCCCACCTGTATCAGGCAATTTTGAACCGGGAAGAGCACGTAAAGGATATTGCTTTTTTAACCACACTGGCCGGATACGTACACTGGCAGCTGACCGGCGAGAAGGTTCTTGGAATCGGGGATGCCTCCGGGATGTTCCCGATTGACAGCATGACAAACGATTACGACGCCGGAATGCTCCGGACTTTTCATGATAAAATCTCCTCTCCATACCCCTGGGAGCTCAAAAAGCTCCTGCCCCGTGTTCTTCTTGCCGGCGAGGATGCAGGTTTCCTTACCGAGGATGGCGCAAGAAAGCTGGACCCTTCCGGCAGGCTGCATGCGGGTATTCCCGTCTGCCCTCCCGAAGGGGACGCGGGGACCGGTATGGTCGCCACAAATTCCATAGGCGTTCGTACCGGCAACGTATCTGCCGGAACATCCATATTCGCCATGGTGGTTCTGGAGCGCTCTCTTTCCGGCTATTACCCGGAAATTGATATGGTCACCACCCCCACCGGAAAGCCGGTCGCCATGGTTCATTGCAACAACTGTACCAACGATATGAACGCATGGGTTTATATGCTGGATGAATTTGCGGAAATGATGGATATCCCCGCAGGATTGGACGAAATTTATCCTAGATTTTACAGAAAGGCTCTGGAGGGCGACCCGGACTGCGGCGGATTGCTGCTTTACAATTATTTGGCCGGAGAACCGGTTGCCGGAATCACCGTCGGGCATCCTCTGCTGATTCGATCTCCGGGCAGCCGCTTTACCATAGCAAATTTCTGCCGGGCAAGCATCTACGCCACTTTAGCTACGCTGAAAATCGGGATGGATATTCTGGCGAATGAAAACGTTACGGTAGACCGGCTTACCGGGCACGGCGGACTGTTCCGCCACGCAGATGTCGGCGCGAAATTTCTTGCTGCTGCGGTTAATGCGCCGGTTTCCACAACGGAAACCGCCTCTGTGGGCGGACCCTACGGTATGGCGCTGTTGGCTGCCTATACTATTAAAAAAGCTAACGGTGAATCTTTGGAAAATTTTCTTTCCAATCGCGTGTATTCATCAGTAAGGGTGACGGTTACAAATCCGGATTCCTCCGATGCTGATGGCTTTACGGCTTACTTAAATCATTATAAGACCGGTCTTGCCGTTGAAAAGGCAGCGGAAGACTGTTTAAACTAGAGATGAGGGTCAATATGCTAAAAGACTATGAATTTTGGTTTGTGGTGGGTTCCCAATCGCTTTACGGTCCCGCAGTACTGGAAATCGTGGAGGAGCGCGCCCAAAGGATGGCAGAAAAGCTAAGCCAGGCGCAAGCCCTTCCCTGTAAAATTGTCTATAAGATAACCGTAAAAACAGAAGCAGAATGCACACAGGTTCTAAAAGACGCCAATCATGACGACCGGTGCGCCGGAGTCATTACGTGGTGTCACACCTTTTCTCCTTCAAAGATGTGGATTCACGGGCTTCAGCTGCTGCAAAAGCCCTGGTGCCATCTGGCCACCCAATATAACCGTAACATCCCCAATGAGGAGATGGATATGGATTACATGAATCTGAACCAAGCTGCCCACGGCGACAGGGAGCACGGCTTTATCGGTGCCCGTATGCGCCTTGCCAGAAAGATAGTCGTTGGCTACTGGGAGGATTCGGAGGTTCAAAAGGACCTTGGAAGCTGGATGCGCAGCGCAATTGGCACAATGCTTTCCAAAAGTTTAAGGCTGATTCGTTTCGGTGACAATATGCGCGATGTAGCGGTCACAGAAGGCGACAAGGTGGAGGCTGAAATCAAGCTGGGCTGGCAGGTTGATTACTGGCCAGTGGGTCATCTGGTTGAAACCATGAATTCGGTTCCCGAAGCAGACATTGACGAAAAGATGGCTGAATATCAAAAGCGCTATCTCCTTCCGGAAAGCGAATTGGATGCCGTGCGCTATCAGGCAAAGGAGGAAATAGCCATTCGCAAAATCATGGAACGGGAAGGCGCCAAGGGCTTCGTCACCAATTTTCAGGATCTTTATGGATTGCGGCAGCTTCCGGGATTGGCTTCCCAGAATATTATGGCGGATGGATTGGGCTTCGGCGCGGAAGGTGATTGGAAAATATCCGGCATGACCGCAATTGTAAAAGGAATCGCGGAGGGGCTGCCGGGAGGCTCCTCTTTTATGGAGGACTACAATTATGATCTAGAGCCAGGAAAAGAACTCACGCTGGGCGCACATATGCTGGAGGTATGCCCTTCCGTCGCAGCGGAAAAGCCCCGCATTGAAATTCACCCACTGGGTATCGGCGACCGGGAGCCTCCGGCCCGCCTGGTATTTGAAGGGAAAGCCGGAGAGGGCATCGTCATCTCTTTAATTGACTTAGGCGGCAGAATGCGGCTGATTGTTCAGGACGTGGAATGCGTAAAGCCCACAATGCAAATGCCAAATCTGCCGGTAGCAAGAGTTATGTGGAAACCCGCTCCCGACCTGTTGACCGGCTTGAAATGCTGGATTCTCTCCGGCGGCGCTCATCACAGTGTTCTGACCACACAGATCAGCGCCGCCGTCATGGAGGATTGGGCTGAAATGATGGAAATTGAATATATTCATATCGGAAGAGAAACCACAGTGGAAGGCTTAAAGCAGCAGCTGTTTTTGAACGACCTGGCATGGAAACTGAGGTAAGGGGGATTACGAATGCTTGATGAGCTAAAAAAAGCTGTGTGCGACGCAAATTTGCAGCTTCCAAGGTTTAAAATGGTTACGTTTACTTGGGGCAATGTCTCCGGCATTGATCGGGAAACGAGTCTGGTTGTAATAAAACCCTCCGGCGTGTCATACGACGATATGCAGCCCGGAGACATGGTGGTTGTAGACCTCAACGGCAACCGGGTGGAGGGAAAATATAAGCCCTCCAGCGATACCCCCACCCACCTTGTGCTTTACAAAGCCTGGCCAAAGCTGGGCGGCATTGTACATACGCACTCCCGCTGGGCCACCAGCTTCGCACAGGCCGGGCGCGGAATTCCGGCGTTGGGAACTACACAGGGAGATTATTTTCACGGTGAAATCCCTTGTACCCGCAGGATGCGCCCGGATGAGATCGGCACCCCATACGATAAGGTATCGGATAGCCCCTACGAACGGGAAACAGGCAATGTTATTTTGGAAACATTTACTCAGCTTGGCATCCTGCCCGAAGAAATGCCCGGTGTGCTGGTTCACAGTCACGGTCCCTTCGCATGGGGAGCAACTCCTCTTGATGCCGTACACAATTCTGTTGTAATGGAAGAGGTGGCATTTATGGATTTTCACTCCTTGATGCTGGAGCCCAAGCTTGCTCCCATGCAGCAGGAGCTTATGGATAAGCATTATCTTCGCAAGCACGGCGTTAACGCCTACTACGGGCAGGGCTGAATAAAATCAGAGAACCGGCAGCCGCTGTGCTGACGATTACAGCTTATCCCCATTTTTCTAGCCAGCAGAGACAAATCCGTCAAGCTGGAAATCCCCAATTCTGAGCACCGACTTGCTCGCAGCCGACCTGACGGCAAAGCTCCATAAGCTCGTGAGTTGCGAGGAACTGCTCGGAGCTTTATGCACAAAAAGGCTCCCGCGGAGTTAGCAAAACGCCAACTCCGCGGGAGCCTTGATGCGATTTTGATTAAACCATATAGCTCCTTACAAGCTTTACCAGATCATCATATCCAGCCAGGAAGGTAGAAAGCGTATCGCGGAAACCGCCATACTTTTCAAAATCTTCCGGCTTCATTCCGTTTTCGTCAAACGATTTGTGGAATTCAACCAGCTGGTTGAGTTCCTCCATATACTCTGCTTTTACCGGTTCATCGATGCGGCTTTTGACTTCAACACCGCAGGAATTAAGTTTTTTATGCCACGCGTAATTGATTGTCATGGCAAGATTTCCGCCGATCAACTGAGACCAGTGGTAATGGTTGCGGTTCGCCGCAGAGAGAAGTCTCGTTGTATAGCCGCGTTCCTGATAAATGCGGTAGGCTTCCTTAATTACGGCAACACCGGCCCACTCCAGACATTCCGGGTCAAGCACAAGGTTTTCGCGCTTAACGTGCTCCTTCATCCAATCGTCCGTTCTGCCGATCATAATCGTGCAGACAGGAGCCATATGCTCGGTAGGAAGGTTTTCTTTTCTTCTGCGTTCAAGGCCGCGCTCCACCGCTTCCGCTACGGCAACTGCCTGCGCGACGGTAAAGGAAATTGTTGCGTTAATGCTCACGCCGTGGTAGGTAGCTTCTTCCATTGCCTTGATTCCGGCTTCGGACGCCGGCATTTTTACCTGCATATTTTTGCCCAGAGAATCCAGATAAAGCGCCTGCTCCAGCATTTTCTTCCAATTTCGGTAATACTTTGCGTTTACCTGAATCGAAAGCCTGCCCTTTTTGCCCTGATACTGTTCAAATACCGGCAAAAGCTTTTTCGAGCGCTCACGACCCGCTTCATAGATAAGCTCCCAGGCGATGTCGTCTTCTGTCGCATCCGGGGTCTTTTCCAAATGCTCTTTTATCTTTTTTTCCCACAGGGGAAGTTCCTCTTTGATTACCGCGCCCACAATGATCGGATTGCTTGTTGCTCCTACAATCCCACGTTCCAGACCGTAATCAAGTTCTTCTTCACCGCAGGAATCCATCCATACATCTGTATCGGGGAATTTTATGGCAGATTCGTGCAGCTTACCTTTATACTCACTCATTGTTACGCCTCCGGTTACTCTATAATCTCAAAGTTCATCATTTTTGCAAATGCCTTCATAACATCCACATATTCGCCGTATATCATGGCAATATGATGTGCCAAGCCCGTATACATTACTTTATCAAGAACCTCTGGAACAGTCTGCTCAAATTTGACCTTTGCATAGGTTCCGCAGAGCTGCTTCTGCATTGGAATCGCTTCTCCAGCGGAAATGAACATCCGCGTTTTACCTCTGGCGGTATCAATACGCATCATGCTTACCCTGCCGCTCTTCATGACAAAGCCCGCCGTAACGCCCTTGCCACCGGCAAAATAGGTATCAAGCGTCCTGTCGCATTTTCCATCCCACAAATTCAGCGGAGCCACACCGCAATGCCACATCAGGGCGAAATCCTCTTTCAGGTCAACCTGAGAAAGGTCGGCCAGGAACGGAGTTTCGGCGCCCATTGCCTTGCAGGCCAGCATAGAGAGCGTTCCCTCGATATCTCCCTCACAGCCCAGCAGGATCCCGCGGGATTGCAGGATGGACATGGTCGCGCACGGGGAAACCCCGAAGCTTGCCGCGTACTCAGGCCAGCAGCGGACAGCCGCCGCGGTGAGGTGGTACTTTTCCATAAATTTCGTTGCGCTCACGCAAAGGCGGGCAACATTTTCGACCTGCTGGTTGGTAATGTCAGAACAGTTAAACAGCCCGAAAATTTCAGCCTGCTCCTTTTTAATCTCCTCTTCGCTCACCGGCTGGGAGAACATTTCTGAAATCTCATAGTGATCAATCAGAATCCCCGTTTTCCGGTAAAGATCCAAATCATCTGTTCCTACGTTAAAGAAGCCGTGCGCGCGGTAGCCGATAAGCCCGATCCTCGCGTTTTCAAAGGCTGCCTTTACGCGGAGGGCCGACAGCCATGTTTGATCGATACTGCCGCCGATGATGCACGTATAATTGTCATTCCCTGCCTTATAAAGGTTGGATGCGTTGAGGTTCAGACCACAAACGGAATTCAGGCGAATTTTGCCGCCGTCGTACGGGAGCTCGTCAAAAGCCCAGAGAAGTATCGGCTTCTTTATGTATTTATTGAAGATCAGCGCCAGATGACCGAGGTGGAAGGTTCCGCTGATAATCACCAGACCATCCACGTTTTTCTCGAGCATGGTTCGGGATGCTGCTTCTGCGTCTTCTATTTCAATAACCGCTTTTTCTACAAACACCCAATCGACATTCGGAATTTTCTTCAGGTCCTCCATGGTGCTGTTGTAGATTTCCTGCGCTGTTTTATAATCGTAGGTCGTCCGTGTCAGGCAAACCACACCGACCCTTACATTTTGTGACATCTTCATCTACTCCTTTCGTCATTATTCCTTCGCGGTGCTGTCCCAAGCGGCGCGGAAAACACCCACGCCGTAGTCTGTAAACGGGTGCTCAAAGCTCGCCTTGTAAACATCCAGCCCGCAGGTAACGATATCCGCGCCGATTTCAGCATAATCACCGATTTGTTTGCCGTTGCGAACCGCCGCCACAATAATCTCTGTTTTATAATCAAACGTTCTGTAAATCTTTACAATTTTTGTGATATAATCGAGCGCGTCGTCGCCGCTGTTTTCCTTCCACCCAACAAACGGGGAGACAAATTTAGCGCCGAGCTTCGCAACCGGAATTGCCTGAGAAGGTGAAAAAACAAGGGTAACGTTGGTGCGTATTCCCATTGCCTCCAGCTTTCTCGCTGCAATCAGCCCCTGCTCTGTGCAGGGGATTTTGATGACATAGTTAGGGGAGTAGGCGGAAATCTCCTTAGCTGCCTCGACGATCTCCTCCGCTTTTTCCAAATGAGGATTGATCTCAAACGACACCGGGAATTTATCCGCGCCCTCCAGGCCGTTCTTAGATATCCATTCAGCTACATCCTTAACGATGCTCATAAAAGGCTTTCCGCTCAGCTTAATGTGTTTTGGATTGGTAGTAACCCCGTCGATCCCGTAATTCTCATATGCATACTGAATTTCATCCAGCTTTGCACTGTCTAAAAAATATTTCATTTTTACCTCCGCTTATTTGTAAATTTGCTCTTCCAGACTCTTGACCTGATCGCGTGCCCCATGTAAAAATTTCTGACGCCATTCCTCTAAATTCTGCGTAAACTCTGTGTTTAAAAAAACGTCGGCCATCGCACATCCGAGTACTTCTCCGATGACCCAGCCGCCCATGGTTAAAATATTCGCGTCGTTGATTGCGCGGCATTTCTCTGCAGCATAGGTGCTTTCGCACGCGGCCGCGTAAACGCCCTTGAATTTATTGGCTACAATTGCCATTCCCATTCCTGTTCCGCAGATAAGAATCGCACGCTCGTACTCGCCGCCCTGTACCTTTTGCGCGGCAATCGGGGCAACCTCGTAAAATGTCCTTCCGTTCTCCATGCTCTGCGTACCACAGTCCTCTACCTCATACCCCTGTTCGCAAAGATGCGCTTTGATTGCCTCCTTCAAAGGGAAGCCGGACTTGTCCGAACCGATTATGATCTTTTTCATTGGTTTCTCCTCCTATCCTAAAACAAGAATATCTTCTGTGATAATTTTTTTGCCATCTATTTCAAATGTCAGGTACGGATAATTTCCCGTATGCGTTAAATCCTCAAAGCCGTCTTTTGTAACCAGAACAGTGTTCTCAGACTTTGTCCCCTGCACGGAAGGATTCCACGCGTATACTTCATTTTCCCGTATCACGTGCGGATTGCCGCTTGTGCCCTTCAATTCCCTTGCAACATATCCGGTCAGGCCGCCCTGATGGTGTAATTTCCATTCCTCCGGATATCCCTTTTCCGCGTAAGCCGCGAGCGCCGCGCCAAACGCGCTGCCCACCGTACGGCCAGCAACCGTATTCGCGGTGAAGACCGCATCCACATAGGCAGAAACCTTTTGCCGTTCCATAATTTCCTGACCCGGATTTTTCAAAGCAACCAGCCTTGTAGCGGAAGCAATCAATCCGGCTCTGCGGGCGCATACGGCAACCAGTGCGTAATTTTTCAGCACCGCGCCTGCCGGTACGGGATGCCGGTAGGAAAAGGCTCTTTCATCGAACCCGATCAGCAACGTAATCGGCTCCAGATTATCCGCCCAGAATTTCTCCGCAAGTCTTCCTGCCAGTTCATACTCGGTGATGCCTGCCTTCAGTGTTCGGCAGACCTCCTCCAAATCCTTGGCCGCCGTTTGGCAGATATCGCGATAACGTGCGATATCATAGGCGCTCATGCGCGTGCGGGTTAAAAGCCATTCCTCCCCGACGTCTCCGATATCCATTCGGCTCAAACCACAGATTTCAGCCAGAATAACCGCCCTGCGGCCTGGCTCCTGCCACGGATATTCCATAACCGTGACCTCGGGGTTCTCTCCGAGCTGCTCCCGGTAAAGACGCTCCGCCTCAATGTTTTCCGCCACCAGATAGACCTGATCCTTTGTGACCACAATTGTCCCGCAGGCGGCGGTAGAGGCGGTTCCGATAAAGCCGCGTCCCGCAGTGAGCCAGCTAAAATCGCTCTGGCTGCTCACGGTCAGGGCAGAGACGCCCTGACCCCGAAGAATCTCTCTCAGAATCTCTATCTTGCCTTGAAAATCTGCCAGTTGTTCCTTGCTCAGCATCGTCTTACCCCCTGCTTTTCATTGCAACTGCTTTTTCAGCCGCTTCCGCAATATCCCGTGCCTCTAGCCCGTACTTCTCCATCAGGAAGTCCGTGAGTCCGACTTCACCAAAATGATCCTTCACGCCGACCTTCTGCACTGGCACCGGGTAGCTCTCGCTGAGGAAATCGGAAACCGCGCTCCCCAGCCCGTTGATGACGGAATGGTTTTCGGCTGTTACAACCGCTCCGGTCCTGCGGGCACTTTCGAGCAGCAGCGCCGTATCCAGAGGTTTTATCGTATGGATGTTGATTATCTCCGCGCGAATGCCTTTTTTCGCAAGGAGCTCTCCTGCCTCAAGCGCTTGAGCAACCATAATGCCTCCGGCAACTATCGTTACATCACTGCCCTCTTGAAGAACAATTCCTTTTCCCAGCTCAAACGCACAGTTCTCATCAAATATTTTTACCGCATTCCTGCGAAGCAGCCGAATGTAGACCGGTCCGTCATGATTCATAATTTGAGGAAACGCCTTTTGAAGCTGGGCGCTGTCTGTGGGTTCAAACACGGTCATACCGGGAATATTTCGCATAATGGCAACGTCTTCCATACTCATATGGGTTCCGCCGTTCAGCTCCGCGGTAACACCCGGGTCACTTCCCATAATTTTGACATTCAGCTTTGCGTACGCAACCGATAAGGTTACCTGATCGCAGACGCGGCGGGTTGAGAAGGGGGTAAAGGTATGCGTAAACGGAATTTTTCCCATTGCCGCCATACCGGAGGCCACGCCGATCATATTTGCTTCTGCGACACCCACGTCAAAAACCCTGTCAGGATATTTTTCGGCGAAGCGCTTTGTGCCTGCCGCGAGCATTAAATCGGCTTCTACAAGAACCAAGCGTTCGTCCTTTTCTGCGTATTCCATCAGCAGATCAACATAGGTTTCACGAAGCCATCTGTTTTCCAGTTCCATGTTAAGCATCCTCCTGATCCAGTAAGTCTACCGCTTTTTTCCACATTTCCGGCGTAATCTGCATATTGTGGGATTTGACCATGTTTTCGCAGAAATACGCACCCTTGCCCTTGATGGTATTCAGCAGAATCATAGACGGTCTGCCGGCAATCTTCTTTGCGGTATCAATAGCATTCAGGATTTCCCGTATATCGTGCCCGTCCACCGACTGAACGTGCCAGCCGAACGCTTCCCATTTTTTATCCAGCGGATGCAGTCCGTTTACATTTTCGATTGTGTCGTCAATTTGCATCTTATTATAATCAGTAAAGGCAATCAGATGATCCAGACGCTTGCTGGCAGCGAACATTGCCGCCTCCCAAATCTGGCCTTCCTGGCTCTCTCCGTCACCGATTATCGTGTAGATAAACAGGTCCTTCCGGTCTGCTTGTGCGGCGGCGGCCATTCCAACCGCAACAGAAAAGCCCTGACCCAACGAGCCGGTAGTCATATCGATTCCGTTCGTCAGGTTCCGGTCGCAATGGCTCGGGAGATGCGTATTCGGTCTGTTCAGCGTAGCCAGCTCACTCTGCTGCAAAAAACCCTTCAGCGCCAAAGCCGCATAGACAGCCGGACCTCCGTGTCCCTTTGAGAGGACAAAGCGGTCCCGATTTTCCATTTTGGGATCGTTGACTTCGATATTCATGACGTCAAAGTAAAGGGCGGAAAGCACCTCGCAGAGCGAGAGACAACCCCCAATATGACCCACGCCGAGCTCTCCGATTTCCTGTATCGTCAGCTTCCGGATTTCATTTGCCTTTTCCTGAAGCATTTGAACTTTATTTTTCATGATTATGACTCCTTTTTTTAACAGCCGCGGCTCTTACAGAATGGAGGAAAGCAGCGCGCACACGGTCTCCTCATTCATTTCTGCGGGTGTCAGATGGATAATCGCCGCATTTAAGCCAACCTGTGCAATATGCGGGATATCAGCTTCCTTTACACCAATCTGGTTAAGCCGAACCGGCATTTTCATGCTCTCCATCAGATGCTCCACGGCATCCGCGAGCTCATTGATCTCTGAATAGCCGAGATAGCGCATCAGTGTATCCATTTTATCCTTCGCCTGCTTGTAGCAGAGGCGGATAAACGCAGGAAGTGTGATGGAGCAGGCCGTTCCATGGTTCGCGCCGAATTCCGTAGTAAGCGGAAAGCTCAGAGCGTGGATTCCGGTCGTCCTTGTCTGACTGAAAGCGATTCCCGCGGTCAGGCTTGCCAAAATCATAGCAGCGCGTGCTTCCTGATCGGAAGGCTGGTCATACGCCTGTTTTATATTCTTCAGAACCAGTTCAAGCGCTCCAAGCGCAAGCATATCACACAAAGGCTGCGATTCTTTGTTCCAGTAGGCTTCAATCGCGTGGCAAAACGCGTCCATTCCGGTAGAAGCCGTTACCCCAGCCGGCAGCGTGTAAGTCAACTCCGGGTCGATTATCGCGCAGTCCGCCCAAAACCGGTCGTTCACCATCGGCATTTTGATGCCTGCTTTTTTATTGGTAAACACGCCGACGTTGGTTACCTCGCTTCCGGTTCCCGCCGTGGTGGGAATCAAAATCAGGCGGGTTGTCCGCTCCGCAAGGACACGGCTTCCGCCGGCATAATAATCATAAATGCTCCCCGGGTTGGTCGCCAGGCAGGATACAATTTTAGAAACATCCATGGCGCTTCCGCCGCCAAGCCCAATCACGCAATCCGCTTGCATTTCGCGCGCCATCTGAGCCGCTTTGTCAACGCTCTCGCAGGAGGGATTCGGCTCTACTTCGCTGAAAAACGCAACCTTCTTCTCCGGCATATTGTCTCCGAGCGCTTTGGCGGCGCCGGACTGATAGAGAAACGGATCGCAAATGATCAGAACATTGCTTCCTCCGACATACTGGCTGATTTTTTGGGTTATACCGTTTTCAAACCGGATATTTACCGGCATGTAAAAGCTGAATTTCTCTTTCATTTAATTTTCTCCTTCTTGCATGGTATTTGGCTGCCCTTGGTTCTTCTTCCGTTGCTCCAGAAGAATTCCAAGCGCCCCAAGCAAAACCACCGCCATGCCGGCATACTGCGTGGGAACCAGTCTCTCACCAAAAGCCAGATAGGAGATCAGCGCCGCTGCCACCGGCATCAGCAATAAAAACACCTTGACGATCCACACCGGGAATCGTCTGAGATTGTAATAATAAAGCACATAAATCAAAGACTGACCGGCAGACGCGATTAAAAGCGCGATGATCAGGAAAGCACTGCCGCCGATTTTAGACAGCAGCCGGATATCGCCGCTCAGCAAGGCAGCTGAAGTAAAGAGGATCAGCGTGATAAAATTATTGTAAAACGCAATTACGTTATCGCTTACCGCGTTGATTTTACTCGTCTGTACGCTCTTGATGAGAAAGGCGTTAATGGAAACAAACAGCGCGCTGAGAATAAAAAAGATATTGCCCGCATTCCCCAGGTTAAAGCTCGTAAAATTAATCCCCATTACCAGAAAGACGCCAAAAAGCATCACCAGAGAACACGCCCAGTCCGCCCGGGTAAATTTATACTTGTAAATAACTACCGAAATAATATTTACAAACAGGATATCGCATTTTAACAGTGCGGTGCCGCTCCCCGCCGGAGAAAGTGCAAGACCGAGAAAGGCGGTTAAATCCAGCAAAAAACCGAAAACACCGATTAAAATCAGCTTGCCGGTGACACCCTTCGTCCGGAACAGATCCCCCAGCTTTCCGCCGGCCTGCATCAGGAACGCCAGCACAAACATTGTTATAAATCGAATCACAATGCCAACCGAAAAGGCGGACATCAGCCCAACAGCCTTTTGTGTGGCAACATAGTAAGCACCCCATACCACAGATAGCAGCAAAAGCAGTAATATGGACTTCATTTTCATCATTGCATTCTTCCTCTTGCACAATTTATCGATTTCGATATAATTGGACGGAGCCGGGTTCTTTTCCCGACGTCCTTACACCTCTTCCAAAGCCACCTGGTATTCATCCTCCATCATCATCATCGCAGCTCCGACCGCACCGATATTATCCCGTGCCTTTACGCATTTTACACTGAAATTCTCGATGAGGGCAGGGGTCACGCTTTCCTTGATTACCTGATAGACCATCTCGGAAAAAACCGGTCCGCCCATGCCGCTTTTGCTCGCAATAATAACCTGTCTCGGGTTAATCGCCGCCAACGCCATAGCAAGGCCCTCGCCTAAGTAGGTCGCCGTTTCCTTCATCAGCTCCACGGAATCCTGATGCCCGTTCAAAGCAGACTCCACAAACATACTCATGGAAAAATGATCCATATCACCGGCTACGAGCTCTTTGATATCGGAAAAATATCCGCATTTCATCCGCTCTATGATCTTGGTTTTAATCGCCTTGAAGGAAGCCTCGGTGTCCAGGCAGCCCTTTCTGCCGCAGGAACAATAGCGGTTGCTGTTTACCAGGCGGACATGCCCGATTTCACCCGCAGTGCCGTTGTTGCCGGAATATAGCTTGTTCCCGATAATCATGCCCATACGAAGACCGTATTTCATGGAAAGAAGGACAAAGTCGTCTGCTTTTTCCCTGTATTCCATCCAACGGTAAGCAATGGTCATCGTATTGACATTGTTCTCAATAATCACCCTGTAGCCGAATTCTTGCTCAATCAGCTGCTTGATGGGTATGTTTTTCCACCCATTGATATGGGCATATTCAACGCTCAGCCCTTTTTCTTTGTTCACGTAGCCCGGAAGACCAAGCCCAATTCCCAGAACCCTGGAGCCATCCTCCCCGACAAACCTGAGCGCGTGGCGGATTGCCGCCTTAATCTTATCAATAATCGTTTCAACGGTATCTGCGGAATGAATTTTGTCATCCACAGAGAATACTACCTGGAAAGAAAAGTCCACAACCACACAGTTTAGGCTGTCAGCGTTAAACTCAACGCCGATGAAATACTGCCCCTCGGGGCGAATATGCAGCCAGGTTGGCCTGCGGCCTACACGGACGGAATCGCAATCTTCCTCCACAAGCAGTTTTTTGTCGATCAGATCATTAATCGTATTCAGCACAGTCGTCATGCTGTAGCCGGTTCTTTTCTTGACCTCATGACGTGAAATCATTTCATTGTAACGAACCGTGCTGATAATTTTATTTCTTTTCAGATCTTTTCTGCTTTCAACAATCCCCTGCTCCATTGTTAATCCTCACTTTACCCGATCTTTGTTTTCTGTAATAATTCTTATTATAATCATTTCGATTTAATAGTAAAGGAAATTCTGGGGATCTGGAAGAAAGATTTTCCATCCTGCATTCAAACGCCGGTTTGAATCGCTTTACCGTGTTCTTCCACTGCTTACCACCATTTGATTTTATCAGTAATATACTGCCGCTTCTCAATAAACTCGGGGCTGGCAACATTTCTTGGCCTTGGCAGATCAATGATTGTCTCTTCCTTGATATGGGTAGGCTTATTGGAGAGAATCAGGCAGCGCTCCGCCATATAAACCGCTTCCTCAATATTATGGGTAATGAAAATAATCGTTGTTTTTTCCTTCTGCCAAAGCTTAATCAGCTCATCCTCCAGCTTGAAGCGAAGCTCAATATCAAGCTGGCCGTAAGGCTCGTCCATCAGCAGCAGCTCCGGATGCACCGCAAACGCTCTTGCAATAACTACGCGCTGCAGCATGCTGGCGGAAAGCTGGCTTGGGTAATAGTCACGGAATTTCGTAAGCCCGACCATGTCCATGACTTCTTCCGCGCGCTTTTTCTGCTCTGCCTCCGGTACCTTTTTAATATTTAATCCAAACCGGACGTTTTGCTCCACATTCAACCAAGGCATAGTGGAATACTCCTGAAAAATGTAGGCAATGTTATGTTTTTTCAGGTTTACCGGCTCGCCGTCGATATAAATCTCGCCCCCGGTAAGCTCATTCAACTTCGTCAAGCTGTTAAGAAAAGTCGTTTTGCCACAGCCGGTTGGTCCTACGATGCACAGAAATTCTCCCTTTTTCACTTCAAAAGAGACATCGTCCAAAACAAGCAGATCACCGAATGCTTTTGTGATATGGTCCGCTTTTACTTTAATTTGATTTTCAGCCACTGGAACTCCCCCTTTCGTTTAAAGTGTCTTATCCACGATATTAGTGATCTCTTCGCGCAGTCTCAGGAATTCGGGATCCACATAATCTCTTGGACGCTTCATTGTGATGTTGTATTCGCACTTTACGCTTGCAGGGCAGTTCGTGAGCACAACAATCCGATCCGCCAGATAGAGCGCTTCCTCGATATTGTTGGTAACGAAAACAGCGGTTCTTTTTTCCGACTCCCAAATCCGCACAAGCTCTTCCTGCATCAGGTATCTCGTCTGGGCGTCCAAATGGCCGAACGGCTCGTCCATCAGCATTACCACAGGCTCGTTGCAATACGCCCTTGCGATTCCGACACGCTGCTGCATGCCGCCGGAAAGCTTTACCGGAAAGGTATTTTCAAATCCTTCCAGTCCCACTAATTTAATATAGTGAGCTGTTCTTTTTTCTCTCTCCGCCTTTGAAATTCCTCTTGCCTTTGGTCCGAACTCCACGTTTCCCTTAACGGTAAGCCAGGGGAACAGGGCAGTTGTCTGGTAAACAACGCCGCGTTCAGGGTCCGGCTTATTAACTTCCTTGTCATTTACAATGATTTTTCCGGAAGTAGCGGGTTCCAACCCCGCAATCAGATTCAGCAGAGTAGTTTTACCGCACTGACCGGGTCCAAAAAGAACCACGAGCTCGTTTTCCTTTACTTTCAGGGAAAAGTTGTCAACAACCTTCAGGCTTCCCCGCTCGTTCGTGAACTCCTTCGACACGTTTTCGCAGTTGATAATGATTTTGTCCTTTATGCTCCCCTGTTGTTCCACGCACATAGCTTAGCCTCCGCTTCTCTCATAATAATTGCAAGGATAAATCCTACAATACCGATTGCCAGTATACCAACCAGTATCTGTGTTGTATCATTTGTCTGCATTCCACCGAAGATCAGCCAGCCGACGCCCTCGGAGGACCGAACCATCTCTGCGGCGACAACCGTTGCCCAGCTGCTGGAAAGCGCAATTTGAAGACCGGCAAAAATATAGGGAACAGAGAAGGGAATTACAATCTTGGTAAACAGCTGCCGGTTATTTGCCCCCAGCATTCTTGCGGCTCCGACCAATACCGGGTCAACCGCTTTTGCGCCCGCATAGGCATTCTGGGTAACATTTGAAAAGGCAGCCAGAAAAATAAGAAAGAATTTTGTCATTTCACCGATGCCGAACCAAAGAATAGAAAGCGGAATCCATGCAATCGGCGGTATTGGGCGGATTACTTCGAAGATCGGGCGGAAAATGGCTTCGATCGTTCGGTTCCAACCCATTCCCATTCCCAAAATGACTCCTACGACACTGGCCACGACATAGGCGATCATAACACGCTCGAGGCTCCAAAAAATATGCCCGATTAGCGTATACTGACCAATGTTGGAATAGCAGTCGGTAATAAAAGACTGAAAGACCACAACCGGGGGCGGAAGTAATTTTCCAAGATCAGTAAAGGTCGCTCCGTATTGCCAAAGAAGTACAAACAGTAAAATGGATGAAGCGCCGGCAATGAACTTAACCATACCCTTGGATTTGATTGTCTTTTTCATTACTGTTCTCCTCCTTTCAGCACGATCTTTTCAACTACTGAAAGCAGCTGACCAAGCAGCGCACCGATTGCGCCGATGGAAATCATGCCTACGATGATTACGTCCGGGCGGGAAAGTCCTCTGCACTGCTGAATCAGGAATCCCAATCCCCTTGTGGAAGCCAAAAGCTCTGCCGCCACCAGGGCTGTCCACGCGGAGCCAAGAGCGACTCTGCAGGCAGTCATAACCATTGGCAGCGCCGTGGGAACCGCGATTTTGAAAAGAAGCTGCATATTGGAGGCACCGAACGTCTGACCGACCCAGAGGTGAACCGCCCTGGTTCTTTTGACGCCGGAATAGGCATTCACAATACACGGAATCAAAGCAGAAAGGAAAATAACCGCCGCTTTGGAGGCAATTCCTATTCCAAGGAAGATAATCATAAGCGGAATCCACGCAATACCCGGAACAGGTCTGAGCAGGTCAAACAAGGGACGAACAAACATATCAATTTTTTCGTTCCATCCCATTAATATTCCCAGCGGAATTCCGACAATAATCCCCAGGAAATATCCCAGCAGGGCGACCTGAAGGCTCGCGCCGATATGCTCCGGCAGGGTTGCGCCGTCCGGGTTGACATCATACAATTTAATAAAGAAGGTTCTTACGACCTTTACCGGACTCGGAAAAAGAGAAGACGGGAACATTTTTAAAATATCTGTGACAAGATACCACACGAATACGACGACTAACACGGATAACACAGATAACAGCAGGTATTTGGCTCCGTTCTTCTTGTTTTTCATTTTGCACCTCGTTTCTTGAATCGTTATGAAATGTTAACTAGTATTTATTTCGCTGTGCTTATCTTGACGCCAAATGCTTCCTCGATTACAGAGGAGTCAAAGCTCTTCGGAACGTTGGGCAAAAGATCTTTTTCGATTTTTCCTGCTCCGGCAAAGAAGTTTGCAAGCAGCATATAGCTATCGCCTAAAGTATAACCGGGTTTCTTGTAATCTTCCTTCGTAATATAGTCACGTACTGAAATTTCATTATCCATCATCTGATCGGTATACACCAAGCCGTTGTCTTTAAAGAATTTCATAGAGAAGGTATGTCTTTCATCCTTATTCTTTGCAAGGGCTTCGCAGGCTTTTTCATAAACCTGAATGAATTTTACGACGTCTGCTTTTCTGTCCTTCAGAACGCTCTTGCGTGCAAGAATTCCGTCCTTCATTTTCATACCGGAAGCCTGCTCAAACGAAATCGCCTTCACAGCGCCCGCGGCTTCAGCCTGGAAGGAATACGGAGGAGGAACGGAGATTGCATCGGCCTCACCGGCTTTGAACGCCTGAAGTGCCTGAGCAAATTCCATAGAAACCTGCTGGATATCAGTTTCTTTCAGACCAAACTTTTGCGCGTAGCTGATAGCAACATACTGAGACACGGTTCCCAATGAGCCAAGCACCTTCATGCCCTTAACGGTCTCCTTGGAGCCTAAAACGTCCGGGTTGTCCGCAAGCTGGCCCTTAACCTTCGCAATCGGGCTGTCTTTTCTTACATACAGTCCCATACCGCCCGCAGTGTTGGATTCATAAACCAAGGTACTGATATCGTTTGCCATGGAGAAAACCGCGGCGGTTCCCGCAACACCGACATCAAGCTGACCGGCGGAAAGGGATTCGTTCATCGGTGTACCGTTCTGGAACATAACAAACTTTACATTCAAGCCTGCGTCCTTAAACCAGCCTTTTTCATAGGCATACTGTGCGGGGACGTTTACGGTAAACGGCATCATGCCAACATTGAGAACCGCACCTGTGGAAGCGGCAGTTGACGCTGCATTTCCACCAGCGGTTGAGGCTGTGCCTGAAGCGGCAGGAGTACTTGCCTGGCACCCTGCAAAGGTGCTGATTAACAATGCGGTTGATAAAACTGCTGAAATAATCCTTTTCATTAATAATTCCTCCTATTTTTTAGTCGAAAAACTAGAAATTTCCCACTTACCTCAATCAAAAAAGCCTTATGAAATAATTTTACACTCCCCTTCTTATTTTATTATGCTTCAGAAGTTCCAAGTTCAACAACAAAACACTTCAATGAAACCACCGCAGAGAATTCCGTAAACTTCTGTTGCATTTTGTTTTATCGTTTTCGATTATATTTTAACATGTTTATATCAAATGTCAATACATTTTTTTAGGTTTTACGTCTAATAATATGTATATTTTATTTATTATGTCGTTTTAATATTTATTTTTTCGATATTTTTAAATGATCTTCTTTTTGCCCAATTGAGTCTAAAAATTGCATCAAAAATCCCGTGGATTTTACTGCCTGCTCCTATCGATGACGCGAAAACACATGCGGCGCTCTGACACAAACAGAAAAAAGCCAGGGATTCCCGCATTCTCACAGAAGAGAAGTAAATCCCCGGCTTTTTTTATTTGGCTCCCTTTGCCAAGCAAGCTAACCTATCTATCCCAAATTTTCAGTGTGCTCAGTGAATTTTTTAAGAACTGCGCCTGCGTGCTCATTTCCTCACTGGCCGCCGCGCTCTCTTCCGCTGTGGCAGAATTTGTCTGTACTACGGCGGATATCTGGTCGACACCGAGTGTTATCTGAGTAATGGAAGCTGCCTGCTCCCTGGAAGAAGAGGAAATCTTGCCGACGAATTCAGCCGTCTTTTTGACAGAATCCTTCGTTTCAATTAAGGACTTTGCAGTTTCGTCCGCTATTCTTGTACCCTTCTCCACCGCTTTGATCGAATCCTGTATCAGCTTGGTTGTATTTTTTGCCGCTTGCGCGCTTTTGCCCGCAAGATTCCGTACCTCGTCGGCTACCACGGCAAAACCTTTTCCGGCCGCCCCTGCACGCGCGGCTTCAACCGCAGCGTTCAGCGCAAGAATATTTGTCTGGAAAGCGATATCCTCAATCGTTTTGATGATTTTTCCGATCTGCTTGGAGGAATCGCTGATATCCTTCATTGCGGCTACCATCTGGTCCATCTTCTGGGTTTCGCCTTCAATTTGGGCAGCTGCCGCTTCTGAAATCCGGTTGGCCGTTTCGGAATCTGATGCATTTTGGTTTACTGCCACGCTGATCTCTGCAATAGAAGCGGAGAGCTCTTCAACCGAGCTTGCCTGCACCGTAGCTCCCTGAGAAAGCGCCTGAGAAGCGTTTGAAACCTGCAAGGCTCCGGCAGCCACCTCATCGGCCGATCTGCTAAAGCCCCGCAGCATTTCGTTCAGGTTGGCGCTTATTGTTTCGAGCGAGGTTTTGATGGCCGCAAAATCGCCCTTGTAATCCTGCCTGATCTCGGTGGTAAAATCGCCCGCGGCAAGGCTGCCTAAGACGGTTGAAATATCATTGACATAGCCACTTAACGTGTTTACCGTAGCGGAAAAAGACCGTGAAAGATTCCCGATTTCATCTCTGCTTCTAAACTCGGGAACTTCCGAGTGTAAATCTCCTTCCGAAAGTTTTTCGATTCGGTCTACCAGACGGATAACCGGCCTGGCAATCGGGTTTGCGATCCGGAACGCGACGAGGATGGATATCACAATAAACAAAGCCAGCAAAGCGATCATCATATAAATGGAAAAATAAAAGCCGCTCATCATTTCGGAGAGCTTGGCGGTCACACCGATCGACCACCCGTCAGTATCTTTAATGGGCGTATAAGAGATGTAGGACCGCGCGCCGTTTAGGTTATATTCCTGCCCGTCCGTCCTGGATTTCACCATATCCTGAATCACGTTCGCGATTTCGGAATATCGCCTGTCTTTTTTACCGAGGCTTATGTAATTTGTAAAATCCGATACCCTCTTTTTATCTTTATGAGCGATAATCGTACCCGTTTTGTCCACGATAAGACTAAACCCGGTCTGCCCTATGGTAGCGCCGTTCGCCAACTCGCTGAAGGTATCCGCACTCAGAACGCCATACACGATTCCCTTGTAGCCGGATGAATTGTTTGCTTTGGCGGACACGTAGACAACCAGATCGGAACCGCCCTTTTGAACAACCGGGCTGGAAACGTAAACCTTGCCGTCAATTGCCTGCTTGAAAAATTCCTCTTTACTGACATCGGCTCCGTCATCAGTTTTACCGCCGGAATCACAGGTATGAATCTCGGTAAATCCGTAATCGGAGGCAAATTTCTCTTTTAAGGATTTTATAATAACCTCTGAAAGACCGCTGCTTGTCAGGGTACCGTCTCCGGCTACCTGCTCGATATTGGTTTTGTATTGCTGGATTTTATGTTGGATTACCTTACTGTATGCCTTTGAGGCAATTCCGGATTGCAGCTTCATGCTTGAGTAGCTGCTGTTATAAAGAACCACACCGGAAACCGCGCCGCAAAGGATACTGATCCCTGCAGATAAACCAACCAGGCCGATAAGCATTTTCTTTTTAATGGATTTTTTCTTTGTTCTTTCCGATTCACTCATTCCATTCCCTCCTATTTTTTGCGTCAAATAAGAGCGGGGAATCCTTAATTTCTCTTATAAGCGCAAGATCAAATCCCCTGCCGCCAAATTGTTTTAATGCGGTGCCAAGCTTTCTCTTAATTCGTTCGGGGACATTTTAAAATGCTTCTTAAAACAGTAACTGAAATAATGCGGGTCAGAGTAGCCTATTTCCGAGGCGATTTCATAATTCTTCATTCCGGTGGTAAGAATTAAATCCTTTGCTTTTTCCATGCGGAGCTCGGTCAAGTAGTTTACAAAGGTGGTTCCGGTTTCTTTTTTAAACACAGCACGGAAATAGCTCGCGCTTAAGTGCAGAAATTCGCTGACCTCATCCAGCGAAAGGTCCGGGTGCTTATATCGTTCCGCTATTATTTTTTTAGCCTTCTCCACCGCGGCGGAGCAGCTGTTTTTGCGATTCTGCACAATGCCGTTCAACAGCTTTTCAGCAGAGCCGCAGGCAATCGCCTCCATTTTATCGGTGCTCCACATATCGAAAACACTTTTCATATCAGATTCGGCAACAATCTCTTCCTCCGATATCCCAATGTTATCCGCTTCCCGGAGCAAGCACATCAGAATCGTCAGGGTACAGTAACGCTGCAGAGAAATGCCGCCCTGCCTGTTTTCCGTAGCCTGCATGCACTCGTGCACAATTTTCTGCGTGCTCTGAAGATCTCCCATCTTTACCGCCGAAAGAAACTGCATTTCCAGATTTTTATCAAAAGCCGTTGTGCTGCGGCGCTGCGGCTCGATATCCTTGATAAAAATAACCCGGTTATCCCCGACAGAATTCCGGTAGCTGAGCGCGGCGAGAGCTTCCTCATAGGATGTGCGGAGCTCGCTCCAGTGCCCGCAGACGCACCCTTTTCCCACCGTAACGGTAAAGTGCAGATGCGTTTCAATCGCGGTACGGATTTCCTCCAAGCAGCTGCTGAAGCTGTTTAATTTCGCGGCATCATCGTACCCGGCAATCGCGATTACCTTATTGGAGCTGTATATCGCCGTACCGATGCAGTACGTTTCCATTACTTCCTTTGATATGTTGTAAATGGCAAAGTCGATAAGGTCATCCGATTCCTGCGCGAAATCATTTTCCTGCGGGATAGGGTCATTCATAATTACCGCAATCTGAAAAGATTTTTTATCCAGAAAATTCAGTTTTAAAAAGCGTAGCTTTTGTTCTGCCTCCCTGTCGCTGACACCATCCGTAAAAAGGTTATTTAGAAATACGCTTTGCAGCATGGGCAGATTCTGCTGGTAAAACTCCTCAAGCTGAACCATATTCGTACTCTGCCGGTATTCTTCATCCAGAACCTCCCTGATCTCTTTTAGCGACTGCAGCATGCTCTCAGCTGTAACCGGTTTTAGGATATATTTCATTACCTTTAAATCAATGGCTTTCTGCGCGTAATTAAAATCATTGTAACCGGTTAAAAAAACAATTTTTATTGACGGATAATCCTTCTTTAGACACTGAGAAGCCTCAATACCGGTGAGAAACGGCATATTGATATCCGTAATCACCAAATCCGGAATATCCTTTTCCACAAGCTCCAGCAGCTCGTGTCCGTTTGAACAGCACCCGATCATTTCAAAGCCGCAGCTGTTCCAATCCACCAGTCTGGCAATATTATTACGGACTACCGCTTCATCATCAGCAAAAATTAATTTATACAAGATTCATTCCCCCTATGAGAACATTATATCTCAATATTGCCGTTTTATCATCAGTAAACGGCAAGGGCGACATCAGTGATGTCGCCCTTGGTGATACGTAAAGAAAAGGTAAGAGGAATAAATTTACTGGTTAAGGATTGCGCTGACAGCGGCATCCTTGTAGTTTTTGGTTGTTACCATAGTAACACCGGTATCAACATTCTTGTTGTCGATTTTTTTGCCATTGATGAGATCCAGCACGAGGTCAACACCCTTTGAACCCATGACGGACGGCATTTGAACAGCTGTACCCTTGATTGCACCGGAGACAAGACCGGCTTTAATATCGTCGGAGTTATCGAAACCAACAACGGCAATCTTATCGCCGAGCTTCTTTTCGGTAACGGCCTGTGCTACACCAACTGCGGACTGGTCGTTTGCGCCCCAGATGCCCTTGAGGTTCGGGTTAGCGGAAATGAAGTCCGTTGCCTGGTTTGCAGCCTTTGTCGGGTCAGAATCGCAGTACTGAACGCCAACGATTTTAATCTTCGGATGATTCTTTTTGATTTCATCGGTAAAGCCTTTTTCACGGTCAACAGCAGTCTGCGTTCCGGCAGCGAAGTTAACGATTGCAACATCGCCGGAATCGCCGATCAGCTCAGCCATGAGCTTCGCGCAGCTTGCGCCCGCGTCAACGTTATTGGTTGCAAGGAATGCGTCATAAGCGTCTTCGGAAATACCGGAGTCGATCATAACAACCGGGATTCCGGCAGCTTTTGCTTTTTTGACCGGCTCTACGAGAGCGTCTTTGTCGCAGGCTGCGAGGATGATGCCGTCATACTTGTCGCTGATGCAGGTTTCAATAATCTGAACCTGTTTGTCGATGTCTGCTTCGGTCGGGGGGCCTAAGTGCGTAACCTCAACATTACCGAGCTTCTGGGCTTCTTTCTCGGCATTCTTCTTAACAGTCTGCCAGTATGTTGAATCCACCATTTTTGTAACAAGAGCAATCTTATACTTTTTGCCTGCTGTGTCGGTAGATGCAGCCGCAGAGGAAGCCGGTGCTGTTGATTCGGCAGCTGCGCTGGAAGCGGACTGCTGGCTGGAACAGCCAACTGCTGTGGACAGAATCATCAGTGCGGATAAAACGATGCTGAAAATCCTTTTCATAAAAATTCTCCTACTTTCTTTAATTTATGATACCGCCTTATGCGGTTATCTACTCTTGGAAAACAATTACAAGTTGTTTTGCTTGGTTCTGCGGAGAGTATCATACCAGACTCCCACAATAATGATACCGCCGATAATAACCATCTGAACGAAAGCGTCGACCTTAATCAGGTTCAGACCGTTACGCAGGACACCCATGACCGCTGCGCCGATTACCGTGCCGAGGATGCTGCCTTCGCCGCCCATTACGGATGTACCGCCAATAACAGCTGCCGCGATGCCTTCAAGCTCGTAGCCGGTACCTGCGTTCGACTGAGCGGAAGCAAGTCTGGCCGCGAGAAGGATACCGGCAATCGCCGAGGTTGCACCCGCGATAATATAGGCAATCAGCTTTGTGCTGAACACGTTAATACCGGAAAGCCGGGCTGCTTCTTCGTTGGAACCGATTGCAAATAGTCTTCTGCCATAAGCGGTTTTGGAGAGCACAATACCCATGATAATTGCCAGAACAACCATGATTACCGCCGGGAAAGGAATTTTGCCGAAAATTGTACCGCCGCCGATAAATTTAAACTGGGAAACAATTTCTTTATTTTCCAGACTCTGAATGGAAACCGGCTTGCCGGCACCAACCAGCTGGGTCAGACCTCTGAATGCGTATTGCGTACCAAGCGTTGCAATAAACGGTGTAACATTCATCTTTGTGATAACAAGACCGTTGATTAAGCCGGTTACAACACCGCCCAAAATGCCAACTAAAATGGAGAGAAATAATCCGTATCCCATCGTAATGCACTTCGCGCAGATAATTCCGCCGAAGCCAACCACAGAACCGGCTGAAAGGTCGGTGCCTGCCGTAATCAGCACAAAGGTCAAACCAAAGCCCAGGATAGCATAAGGTGTAATTTGCAAGAAAACCGTAAGCAGGTTGTTAATCTCACCAAATTTACCACCGGATAAAACACTGAACAGTATCATTAAAAAGAGCAAAACACCAAATGCCATAAATTTTTGAATGAGGTCGCCCGCATTCGATTTTTTTATCTTTGCCGCAGTATCGGCACCTGTATTGCCTGCCATATTAAGCACCCTTCCTTCCATCGTCTCGAATTCCCGCAGCTAAACGAAGAATTTTTTCCTGCGTTGCTTCCTCCCGGTTCAGCTCACCGGAAATTTGACCACCGTGCATTACCAGAACTCTGTCACTCATGCCGAGGATTTCCGGAAGCTCCGAGGAAATCATGATAATGGCCACTCCGTTATCGCTTAACCTGTTCATCAGCTCGTAAACCTCATATTTCGCGCCAACATCGATGCCACGTGTCGGTTCATCAAAAATCAGAACCTTAATGTTGTTGCAGAGCCATTTCGCGAGAACAATCTTTTGCTGGTTTCCCCCGGAGAGGTTGCCGACCGTTTGATTCATGCTCGGCGTTTTAATGTTAAGGCTCTTAATATATTCATCCGCATTTTTCTTCGCTTCGGTTTCATCCATAAAGCCTGCCTTCTGGAGCTGAGGGATGTGAGCGAGGTTAATGTTTCGCTCGACCGTCATATTCAACGCAAGACCATCGCGCTTGCGGTCCTCGGTAATGTAGCCGATCCCGTTTTTAATCGCGGTGTTGATATCCGTAATCTGAAGCTGCTTACCGTCGAGGAATACCTCCTTGCTGGTGGTTTTATCAGCGCCGAAAATCGCCCTTGCCAGCTCTGTTCTGCCGGCACCCATCAACCCCGCCAAGCCTACAATTTCGCCGGCGTGTACTTCGATGTGGTTAACGTTCACTTTTTTATTGCGTACATTGCGTGCCTCAAAGACGACGTCGCCGATTTTTCGCTCATATACCGGGAATTTATCGGTTAAAGCTCTGCCGACCATCATCTTTACCAGCTCGTCAATGGTAACATCCTTATAATCACGGGTCCCTATATACTGACCGTCACGGATTACGGATACACGGTCGGTGATTCTGGCGAGTTCCTCCAGACGGTGCGAAATGTAGAACATGCCGACGCCCTTATCTTTCAGCTTATGTATGATAGCGAAAAGACGGTCGATTTCCGACTCTGTAAGCGCGGCGGTGGGTTCATCCAGAACAAGTATCTGGGAATTGAACGAGATTGCCTTGGCAATCTCAACCATTTGCTGCTCCGCAACGCTCAGGTTTCGAATCAACGCCTTCGGGCTGAAGGTAAGTCCCAATTCATCCAAAATCTCTTTCGTCTTCTTATACATTTGCTTGTCGTCAATCAAAAAACCTTTTTTCGGCTGGCGGTCCAGCCAGATATTATCCTCAACAGATAAATGCGGGCAAAGATTAAACTCCTGAAAAATGATGCTAATTCCAAGCTCGTGCGCTTTATTCGTATCTTCGATTACAACCTTTTCGCCGTTAATGTAAATTTCGCCCTCTTCGGCGTGATAAACACCGGAGAGCACCTTCATCAGGGTGGATTTACCGGCTCCGTTCTCGCCGCAAATCGCGTGAACCTCTCCCGCGTTTAGGTCTAGGCTGACATTGCTGAGCGCCTTAACGCCCGGGAACGATTTCGAGATATCCTTCATTCTCAATAATTCAGCCATTAACTCACCTCCGTATTCCAAATAGCTGAAACGTTTCAAGCAAATCAACGAACCGTTTCGCTTTTACATGCTTATACTATCAAATTTAAAATCAAAACGGAATATAAAAAATAACTGTGATGGTTAAAAAAATGACTATTATCACAGAATATTATTCTGATAAAAAAAAGGATTCGCCGAAATGACAATCAGCGAACCCTTTTCTTCAAGGTGAAACGATTATATTTTACAAATCACACCATTTAATCGAACGGAAAAATAAGCTGCTCATTCTTCATTGTAAACATATTGCTTTTATCCACTACGCATACATCTGTGTAGGTTGTTCGTTGGTATGCCTGCCGGTTCAAAATCTTAGCTACTGTCTCCATGCTGTAATATCCCATCATATACGGGTTTTGCAGAACCGCCACCCGAAGAATACCGCGGTCCATATAATCCGCCTCCTCCACCGTACAGTCAATCGAGCCGAGGTAAACATCCCTGCGGTTTGATTCCTCCAGAGCGCGGGCCGCTCCGGTTGCGGCCTGCGCGTTCAGACCGACCAGCGCGGTGATTTCGGGATGCCTCTGCAAAATGGACTTCGTCAGGGCCGCCGCCGTGTCAAAATTGGAATCGCAGTAGACGGTATCAACAATTTTCAGAGAGGAGGCTTTATCGATGTAATCCTCAAAGCCCTCCTGCCTTTCAATGCCGGGGGATGCATTCTTGACAAACCCTATTACACCGATTTTGGAGTTCGGCGGGAGCCGTTTGACCATCTCCTCCGCGAGGGTTGTGCCCGCTTTATAATTATCGGTTGAAACGGAGGAAAGCCACTTGCTGCTGTTTACAGCAGAATCCACGAGTACTACAGAAATTCCGCTTTCAACCGCTTCTTCCATCGGTTTTGCCATAAGGTCGTAGTCCCCCGCCGCCAGAACAATCGCGTCATATTTATTTTTTATTGCCTGCTCGATATAAACGGTCTGCTGGCGGTAATCCTTTTCCTGCTTTGTTCCGACAAAGCTGATTTCAAGATTACGGTTGTTTCCTGCCGCAAGAGCGCCTTCATAAACACTCTTCCAGAAATCCGACTCCGTTGATTTTACAATCAAGGCAACTTTATAGTTCTTTTTCTGTACGGAGCAGGAACAGAGAGAAAGCATCAGAAAGAAAACGAGAAGCGCGGCTGTGATTCTTTTCATTTCAGCACCTCACTTTACATACGGCAGCCGGATGGTCACGGTCGTACCCTCGTCCAGTTCGCTTTCATAATGAAGCCCATACTGGTTTCCATACTGCAGCTGAATTCTTCCGTTAACATTTTTAATTCCGATTCCAGATTTGCTTTTCTGGTCAATTTTCAGTATATTTGCGAGCTTCTCCGGTTCAATCCCGAAGCCGTTGTCGATCACCTGAAAAACGAGCATATCTCCGTCGCGCGCAGCCTTTACGAGGATTTTTCCCTGATAGGGCAGATCGCCTACTCCGTGAATGACCGAATTTTCTATGATGGGCTGCAGCACAATTTTCAGCGTTTTGCACTGAAGGACCTCCGGATCCGTCTGAATCTCATAGGTAAACTGGTCGTTAAAGCGCATTTTTTGCAGTGTAAGATAGGTTTCGGCGTGTTTCATTTCCTGCTCCACCGTTATCGTATCTCTGCCGCCACTCAGGGAAAGGCGAAAGAACTGTGCCAGTGAAAAAATCATTTTTACGACCTTAGGATTATCGCCGCTCTCCGCCATCCAGACGATGGAATCGAGCGTGTTATAGAGGAAATGAGGATTGATCTGGGCATACAGCGTTTTCATTTCGCTCTTTCTCAGCTGCTGCTGATCATGAACTATTTCCTGCATCAGGCGTTTTATCCGGTACACCATGTTGTTAAAGGAACGGGAAAGCTCCTGAACCTCAACGGTGCCGCTTGCCTGAGCGAAAGCATCCATCTCGCCGCCTTCCACCTTACCCATCAGTTTAATCAGATTCCGGATTGGGCGGGTAATCAGAAGGGATATTAATATAGATAAAACGGCGATCAAAAATGTTGATAGAAAAAGTGCGATCGTAATAAAATTTTTGATTTCCAAATCAATCGAAAACAAGCCGTTCAGCGGGCTGACGCCGACGACCCGCCAGTTTGTGCTGTTGAGCTTCTTTACACAAACTGCCATACGCTGGTCATCTACCGTTATAATCGAGTTTCCGGGATTCAGCTGATATGTGCTCGGATTGATTTTATCGCTGATTCCGTAGTAAATCATCTGCTGGTTCGGGTGATAGATCAGCTCATTGTCTTCGCCCAGGATAAAAATATAATCCTTCTTCCCCAGCTCGGAGCACAGCCCCTTAATGCTGTTGAAATTCAGATCAACCAGTATGGTTCCGAAGTGCGTTATTCCGTTCTCCTTCCAGCTTAGACCCTTGCAAAGGGAAAGCACCCAGGGGTATTCCGCCTGGTAAAGGCACTGCACATGGGGTGCCGATATGTGGTAATTGCGGCTTCCGGGAGGTACACTCCGGAACCAGGACTGCGAAATAATGCTCGCGTTGCCCTTCAGCGGCTTTTTATTTGTTTTTAAGATCAGCTTCCCGTTTGAATCAAAAACCGCAATGGTATTGATGTCGCTGCGAAGGATAAATGGGTTTGGATCCGCAATGTTCGGGGAAACTCCCTTGTTCTGAACAAACTCGGTAAGTGAATTTGAAACATTCACCATCTCCTCCAAATATCCATCGATACTTTTGCTGACATTTTCTACAATATGCACATTATACTTTACGGTCGATTCGTCAATGGACTGGTTATAGTGAATATTTGTAACATTCGAAATGACGAGTACGGAGGAAACCGCGATCATAGCAGACGTTGCCGCCATAAGCACCCACAGCCGGTTCCATTGCAGCTGATTCTTTATGGTTCGCTTTGTTTTGCCCAATAAAAAATGAAAATTCTTCATACTTCCCCCTATGGGCGCTCCAAGACACGCCCCACAGCATCAGGTTGCCCCAAACAGCTGTACAAATCCAATTTTATTGTACCACGGATAGACAATAAATTGAATTCATATTTTTCACGAAACGTTTTCTAATAATTATAGCTTATATACAACGATCCTGTTTTTTAGCTATTTTCCTATACACTATATAAGCGTATTTTAACCACTGACAGTAGGATTACGCATTGACATGGTATAGCGGGTGAGTTATCATTACGTTGAAAGAAACGTTTCGCCCAATGATTACATAAACAGGAGTGACTTAAATGGCATTAACAACAACAGACCTCATGCTGAAGAATGCGCAGACCGGAAATTACGCGGTCGGAGCGTTTAACGCAGAGAATATGGAGATGGTTCAGGCAATCGTTGCTGCCGCTGAGGAGCTAAACGCTCCGGTAATCATCCAGACAACCCCCGGAACAGTGCGTTACGCGAGCCTGGAGCTTTACCTTGCGAACGTGAGGGCGGCAGCAGAAGCCGCAAAGGTACCGGTCGCTATGCACCTTGACCATGGCGAAAGCTTTCAGCTTGCCATGCAGGCACTGCGCGCCGGCTATACCTCCATTATGATCGACGGTTCAAAAGAGATTTTAGAAAAGAACATCGCGGTCACAAAGTCTGTTGTCGACGCGTGTAAGCCAAGCTCCGTGCCGGTTGAGGGCGAGCTCGGCAAGGTTGGCGGCAAGGAGGATGATATGGAATGCAGCGGCACCGGCTACACCGACCCGGAGGAAGCCGTTGAATTTGTTAAGCAAACCGGCGTTTCCTCCCTCGCGGTCGGCGTTGGAACTGCACACGGCGTTTACGCCACCACACCGGTACTTAACACCGAGCTGATCAGCATACTCCGCAAGAAAATTGACGTTCCTATGGTGCTGCACGGTGCTTCCGGTCTAAGCGATGAAGCAGTTCAGGAATGCATCAAGCGCGGCATCTGCAAGGTTAACTTTGCTACAGAGCTGAGAATCGCCTACACGAACGCGTTACAGGAATATCTTTTAAAAAACCCGAAGGTCATCGACCCGAAAAAGTACGGCGCTGTCGCACGCGAAGCCGTAAAGGCACTTGTGATGGGCAGAATCAAGGTACTCGGAAGCGACGGCAAGGCGGAATAACAGGAGGTTAAGGCTTTGATTACTACAGTCACCCTGAATGTTGCTGTTGATAAGCTTTATCTGGTTGACCGGTTCCAAACCGGCGAGGTCACCCGCGTAAGGGAGTGTAACGCCACTGCCGGAGGCAAAGGGCTTAATGTTGCCCGCGTAGCGTCCATCCTTGGCGAAAAGGTGCTTGCCACCGGGTTTGCCGGCGGTCACAGCGGTGAATACGTAGAGGAGATGCTCCGCAGAGACAGCATCGCCAGCGACTTTATCCATGTAGACGGTGAGAGCCGTAGCTGCATCAATATTATTGACCAGAACGGAGTCAGCACAGAGCTGCTGGAGCCCGGTGTAACAGTGACCGGAGAGAACAAAGAAGCGTTCAAGGCGAAATTCGGGAGGTTAATTCACGACAGCAGCGTTGTCGTGCTTTCCGGCAGTGTACCGCAGGGCTGCGGCACGGAGTACTATCCGGAGCTGATTCGAATTGCCAAGAGCAGCGGCAAAAAAGTGATTCTGGACACAAGCGGTGAGAATTTGGCTAACGGCATAAAAGCGTGTCCAACCCTGATTAAGCCAAACAAAGACGAGATCAAAGCGCTGCTCGGTGTTGACATAGCCAGCAAGGAGGACGTCATCGCCGCCGCAAAAGCGCTTCGTAACAGCGGAATTGCCTATGTGGTGGTTTCCATGGGCAAATATGGAGCAATCGTCGTCTGCGATGAAGGCGTGTTTGAGGGAACTCCTCCCGACGTAAAGGTCGTGAACACCGTCGGCTGTGGGGATTCCATGGTAGCCGCGTTTGCCGTAAGCTTTTCACGCGGGTATCCGGTGGAAGAAGCTCTGCAATTCGCCCTTGCGGTTTCCTCCGCAAACGCGATGTGCAAGCAAACTGGATTTTTTTATCCCGCCGATTTGCAGAAGATTCTCTCTGAAGGAAGCGTTACTAAATTAGCTTAAGCAGGAGGTGCTTTTATGCAAAATCTGCTTCTTGCCATCGATATCGGAACCTCTGCGTGCAAAATCGCGGTATTTGAACCGGATGGCAGTATTGTAAGCGATTGTGCGAAGGATTATCATACCTACTACCCCGCCCCCGGCTGGGTCGACCACGACCCCAATGAATGGTGGCAGGCAATCAGCGCGGGAATCCGCGAGTGTCTTGAAAAGGGCGGCATCGATCCCCGCGACATTGCGGGAATCGGAATCGACGGTCAAAGCTGGTCCTGTATTCCGGTTGACCGGGACGGAAACGTGCTTTGCAATACGCCAATCTGGATGGATACCCGGGCAAAGTCGATTTGCGAACGGGTGAACCGAAAAATCGGAAGTGACACGTTATTTAACCTGAGCGGCAATCCGTTTCAGCCTTCCTATACCACGCCGAAAATTCTGTGGTTTAAGGAAAATCAGCCCGAGATTTATAAAAACACCTATAAATTTATGCAGAGCAACAGCTTCATCGCCTACCGTCTAACCGGTTCCTTCAGCCAGGATGTAAGCCAGGGCTATGGTCTGCATGTGTTCGATATCAAGAAGCGCAAATACGACGAAGCCATGTGCCGCGAGCTGAAAATCAACATGGAGCAGCTTCCCGAAATTTTCGGGTGCCATGAGGTTATCGGTACGGTAACGGCGAAGGCCGCAGAAGCAACCGGCCTCTGCGAAGGAATTCCAGTCGTGGCCGGAGGGCTTGACGCGGCATGCGGAACGCTTGGCGCGGGCGTCTGCCGCTCCGGTCAGACGCAGGAGCAGGGCGGTCAGGCGGGCGGCATGAGTATTTGCCTTGATCGGCCCATCGGAGAGAAAACGTTGATTCTCAGCCCGCATGTTGTGCCGGATTTGTGGCTTTTACAGGGCGGCACGGTGGGTGGCGGCGGCAGTCTCCGCTGGCTGGCAAGGGAGCTCGGCGAGCCGGAGGAGCTCCTCGCCCGGCAGACCGGAACCGGCAAGCTCAAGCTAATTGACGATCTTGCCGCAACCGTTGCGCCCGGAAGCGACGGCGTCGTTTTCCTCCCTTATCTTTCCGGAGAGCGTTCGCCCATCTGGGACCCGAATGCTACCGGCGTGTATTTTGGCTTAAGCTTTGATAAAACCCGCGCGCATTTTTTCCGCGCCCTGCTGGAAGGCGCAGCCTACGCGCTGGAGCACAATCTGCGAACCGCGGAAAACGTCGGCGTTAGCGTTGATGTCATGTACGCGATGGGTGGAGCGGCAAACAGCCGTCTCTGGACGCAGATCAAAGCTGATGTAACAGGAAAAACCATCCGCGTACCGAATTCCGACAATGCCTCCACCCTTGGCGCCGCCATTCTTGCCGGCGTGGGAACAGGGATTTACGGCAGCTTTGATGAGGCGGTAAAGAGGACTATCCATGTCAAGCGCGAGCATGTACCGAATCCGGAAAACAGAGAAATTTATCAGCAATATTTCAGTATATATCTCGAGCTTTATGAAAAGTTAAAGGACACTATGTCCAAGCACGCAAAGATTTTAAGTAAGTAACAATGAGGTGTAAGTATGAAAGCAGCAGTTTTACACGGCGTTGAAGATTTACGCTACGAAGAAAGCCCAACCCCAAAGGCCGGTTCCGGCGAGGTTGTAATTCGTGTGAAGGCAACCGGAATCTGTGGTTCCGACATTCCCCGCGTCAACGACACCGCGGCACACTACTATCCGATTATTCTCGGGCATGAATTTTCCGGCGTAGTTGCGGAAATCGGCGAGGGCGTTACAAACGTGAAGGTTGGCGACCGTGTTACCGCGGCGCCGCTTATCCCCTGCATGACCTGCGACGACTGCCAGCAGGGCAATTTCTCCCTTTGCAAGCACTATAAATTTATCGGATCCAGTCTGTTCGGCAGCTTTGCTGACTATGTGAAAGCTCCGGCAATGAACGTAGTAAAATTCAACGAGAACGTTGGCTTTATTCAGAGCGCGTTCTTTGAGCCTGCAACCGTCGCGCTGCACGGCATCAAATGTGCGGATTACAGCGGCGGAAAATCCGTTGCGGTTCTCGGCGGCGGAACCGTGGGTCTCTTCACCATGCAGTGGGCAAAGGTTCTAGGCGCGCGCAGAGTTGTCGTGTTTGATATCAGCGACGCACGTCTTGAGCTTGCCAAAAGGCTTGGCGCGGATGAATGCATCAATACCACTTCACCGGAGTTTCTGAAGCAGGCGATGGACATTACAGGCGGCAAGGGCTATCCGTTTGTATTTGAAACCGCGGGTCAGAACACCACCATGAATATTGCTTTTGATATCGCCGCGAACAAAGCGAGCGTATGCTTTATCGGAACCTCAAGCAAGGACCTCAGCTTCAATTGGAAGCAGTTTGAAAAGATGAATCGCAAGGAATTCCGGCTGACCGGCTCGTGGATGTCCTACAGTGCGCCTTTCCCGGGCGACGAATGGACGATGACTGCGGATTACTTCTCAAATGGTCAGCTTAAATTCGACGACTCCCTGGTCTACAAAAAGTTTCCGATGAGCCAGGCTGCCGAGGCGTTCAAGCTCTTCAAGATTCCCGGCGAGGTCAAGGGCAAGCTCATGTTAGTAAATGAAGAAGATTCGTCAACATAACGTTTAGAAGGGATGTTTTATTATGGCAAAATTTGTTATGGAACCCGATGCAGTTGATTTAAGCAAGCTTCCTGTTAGAACCCTGAACACCGGCGCCAAGCTGCCGGGCGTAGGTATCGGCACCTTCGGTTCCGACCGTTTCGCACTGGACGACATCGCCAACGCGGTGGCAGGAGCGCTCCGTGTCGGCTACCGTTTCATCGACTGCGCCGCCTGCTATGGAAACGAAGATCTGATCGGAACCGTACTCCACGAAGCAATAGAAGGAGGTCTTCCGAGAGAAGAGCTGTTTGTAATGTCGAAGGTTTGGAACGACAAGCATAAGCCGGAGGACGTAATTGCTTCCTGCAAAAAGACCTTAAAGGATTTGCAGCTGGATTACCTCGATTGCTACCTTGTACATTGGCCTTTCCCGAACTTCCACGCACAGGGCTGCGACGGCGATGCACGAAACCCGGAATCCCGCCCTTACATTCACGAGGAATTCATGGTAACATGGCGTGCGATGGAATCTTTGGTCGAAATGGGCTTGGTAAAGCACATCGGTACCTCCAATGTTACCGTTCCAAAGCTTGAGCTGATTCTCCGCGACGCGAAAATTCAGCCTTCCATCAATGAAATGGAGCTTCATCCCTGCTTCCAGCAGGGTCAGCTTTTTCAATACTGCGTTGACCACAGCATTCAGCCTGTCGGCTTCTGCCCCATCGGTTCCCCAACCCGCCCGGACCGCGACACAACTGAAGATGACCTCGCCGACATTGAACAGCCGGTTGTCAAAAAGATTGCTGCCGCTCACGGCGTGCATCCCGCGGTTATCTGCGTAAAATGGGCGGTTACCCGCGGTCAGGTTCCGATTCCGTTCTCCATCCATAAAAATGAATACCTCAGCAACCTGAAGTGTGCCACAGAAGACCCGCTTACCTTTGAAGAAATTGAAGCGCTTAAGAGCGTTGACCGTAATTGCCGCTTGATTAAGGGTCAGGTATTTCTCTGGCCGGGCGCGGATACATGGCTCGACCTCTGGGACGTAAACGGCACGATTCCGAGCTGGAACGGCTACGAGAAACAATAACGGGAGGCTTTCATTATGTTAAAAGGAATTCCTTCCATCATTTCTCCAGAGCTGCTTAAGGTTCTGGACGAAATGGGACATACCGACGAGCTTACGATCGGCGACGGAAATTTTCCGGGTCACACCTATGGCAAAAAAGTAATTCGCCTGGACGGGCACGGCGTACCGGAAATCCTTGACGCTATTCTCAAGGTTTTTCCGCTGGATACTTACGTTGACCATCCGGTGACGCTGATGGGCGTTGTAAAGGGTGACCCGGTCGAAACCCCAATTTGGGATGAATATAAAAGTATTGTATCAAAGCATGACAGCCGCGGCGCTGACTGCTTCGAAGAAATTGACAAGTGGGATTTTTACAAAAAAACACAGGAAAAATCCACTGTTGTGATCATGTCATCCGAATCCGCCCTGTATGCAAATATTATTCTCAAAAAGGGCGTTGTAATCGCATAATTCAATCCCCACATAATTTCCCTTACCTTCATTTCATAACCTCTCAAACAGGCGCCCCGAACCAAATTTCGGTCCGGGGCGCCTGTGCGTTTTCTCGTGTATTCGAATGCAAAAAGCAGATGGGCGGCTTGCCTTTTCCAAAGCGGGTACTTATAATTTCAACACCGATTGACCCTTTATGAGACCCGGGCTGAGCTCTATAATCTTGGTTCCGCATATTTGCTCCGATTCCAGGTGCTCCAGCATAAGGGTTGCGGCATTTACCGCTATTTCCCGCATAGGCTGCGAGATAATGGTAAGCTTTGGTTTCACAATCTGCGCCAAAAGCAAATTATCAAATCCAATAATGGATATTTCCGTTGGTATTTTGACGCCGCACTCGTTAATCGCGATGATCGCTCCGAGCGTTATTTCATAATTTGCGCAAAACAGCGCGGTGGGCGGATTTTTCAGCTTTAACAGCCTCTTTGCACCCTCATAGCCTCCACTGATATTGATTTCTCCGCTGATGAGATAGTCTTGATTCAACCGGATTCCGCATTTCTTTGACGCGGCTTTAAACCCTTCTATTCTGGATTTCATGGTATAGATGGACTCGGGTCCGCACAATATCCCAATTCTGCTGTGCCCGTTCGACGCAAACTCCTTCACGGCGAGCTCCGCCGCGCCGCGGTTGTCCATAATTACCGCATCCGCTTTATAGTCTGTAAGCAATCGGTCAATCAGTACCACGGGAACACCGCGCTCATCCGCAAGCCGCAGGTGTTCCCCGCTCCGGTCAAACGGAATCGTGATAATGCCATCCACCATTTTTCCAAGCAAGAATTCGAGCGCGTCTTTCTCAACCTGCTTATCCAGACGGCTGTCGCAGATAATGGTGCCGTAGCCGTTCTGACGCATAATATCCTCGATATCCGCAATAATGGAAGTGTTAAAGGTGCTGTTCAGTTCGGAGATCAGCACGCCAATCGTTTTGGAACGTTTGCTTTTTAAACCGCGCGCATACTCATTTACACGGTAATCCAGCTTTGCTACCGCGCGGTCAATCGCCTTGCGGTTTGCTTCCATAACGTTGCCGCCGTTGAAATATTTCGATATGGTGGAAAGCGACAGATTAGTCAGCCTTTGAATATCCTTATAGGTTGCAGCCATAACTACCAGCTCCTGAAATCATTTTCAATCAAATCGATTTTTCATTCACCACGGTAATGGTAAAGGAAACCGATTTGCTCTGTTTCTCTTGCAGTAGATAGACCCCGCGCTTCTCTTCAAAGATATCACCCTCGTCGCTGCAGGTAGACAATCCGCTCCAAGGCTCCAGCGCAACAAATGGTCCGTTGTTTGCGCTGGACCAAAGCAGGAAATAATCAAAATCCGCAAAGCTGACCTGCACACCGCGGCCTGTTCCGGGGTTGTAGAGCTTTGCCCTTCTGGATTTCAAGCGGTCAAATATCAGCGCATCCACCTGAAACAGGGAATGGTCCATTTTTAATATCTTGCTGCGATCAAGGATACGGGAACGCACTGAAACATCCACCAGACCCGTGGAAGGCACCGATGCAGGGCAGTCCGCGGTCTCCTCCTGCTCAAACTCCACCACATAATCCTCAAAAGCCTCATCACCGGTAAGCGGGCAGTTAAATCCCGGATGTCCGCCGATTTGAAACGGCATTTCTTCCTTCGTTTGATTGATCACGGTATATTCCGTTATTACATCCCTGCCGGAAAGGATATACCGTATTTTTAACTGAAAGTCATAAGGATACCTTTGTAAGGTTTCCGCATTCGAGCGAATTGAAAAAGTAATGGAGTCATCGGTTTTTTCCAGCATTTCAAATTCCAGCTTCCGTACGACTCCATGGCGTTCCATACCGCAGGCTTTGTTTCCGCCGATTACCGCTTTCTTATCCCGAAGGCTGCCTACGATTGGAAAAAGCACCGGTGCCTGTCCGCCCCAGTAGGCGCTGTTTCCCTGCCAAAGATACTCTATTCCGTTTTTGTCTTTTATCGATGTCAGCTGCCCTCCGAAGGTATCAAACTGCACCGTTAATTCGCTGTTTTCCAGAATATATTTCACTTTCTTTTTTCTCCTTTTAAAAAAATATAAAGAAACGTTTCGTTTTATTTTATTCTAAATTTTATTGGATGTCAAATAGTTTAGCGTATAACAAAGCCCCAGGCCGCTATTTTGACGCAAGACCCGCGGCAGCCTGACGGGATTGCAAAAACGGCAACAGGGGTCTGCTCCCTCACGGAGAGAGCAGACCCCTGTATTTTTCGGCGCAAGAGCTGTACCTGGTTTAGTCCTACGAGACTGGTTTCATCGTTACATTCTTTAAGCGGAAATCGGAGCTTCCGCCCCTACCTTTTTCAGCCTTTTATATTCCATAGCGACCATAGCGGCAGAAAGAATTGCGACAACCCCATCCGTCAGAGGGCTGGTTGCCCATATTCCCTGAACGCCCAGTATATTGGGCAGCAAAACTGCCAGCGGAACAAATAAAACGACTTGGCGAAGAATAACCAGCACGCTCGCTTTTCCGCCTTTTCCAACCGCTTGAAAAAGTGTTATGGACATAATCACAATTCCGGCAACAGGAAAAATGGAGAACATCAGCCGGAAATTGTCTATTCCCTGCGCAACAATGGCGGCATCCTTAATAAACAATGACAGCACCGCGCTTGGGAAAAGTTGAATCGGCACCCAAAAGCAAAGCCCAAGTAAGGTCGCTCCGATAAAAAAGGTATTGGCCGCCTTACTAACCCGGTCATACTGCTTCGCACCGTAATTTGTCCCTGCAATCGGCTGCAGACCCTGACTCATTCCCCATAGCGGGATAAAGGAAAAAGCCATGACGCGCAAAGCCGCTCCGATAAGGATAATCTGGGTATCCCCGCCATAACGGGAGCCAACGTTGTAGAGCACCGTCAGCTGCACAAGGGTCATGACCTGCATCATCATAGCGGATACGCCAACAGAAAGTACTTTGGGAACCAGAGCGGGCGCGAGGCGAATACCGTGAAACCGTACCGTATTGCTTTTCTTAATAAAATAGTGAAGCGTTAATATTACTTGGACGGACTGTGCAATGATATTGGCAAAGGCCGCGCCTTCCAGACCCCGCTCTCCCCATGTCAAAATAAAAACGGGAGATAAAATCATATCAATCACGGCGCCAATTCCCATCAATACCATGGCGCGCTTCATCAGACCCTGCGCCCGCAGAATCATGTTTGCACTTTGTGCAAAATTCACCAACACAGACCCTGCAAATATCACACGCATATAGCGAACGCCAAGCTCCAGAATCTCGCCTTCCGCTCCGCTGAGGAACAAAAACTGCCTGGTAAAAACCACGCCAACAACGGTTGAAATGACGGATAAGACAAGCACCATAACGGAAAGGTTACCCATTATTCTATTGATCGTTTCGGTATCCTTTTTCCCGATGGCTCTGGATAGTACAGAGGATGACCCCACCCCAATCAACGTAGCAATGCCGCTGTTAATCAGGGTAAAGGGATACACAACCGAAATAGCGCCCATCGCGTTAGGGCTAATCAGCTGCCCGACATAAACCGCATCAACGAGTGAATACAATCCTATGACCAGCATTCCAACAATCGCCGGAAGGCTGAGTTTTACCATCAGCTGAAACGGGGTTTCTTCCAACAGGGCTGCTCGCATATCTTTTTTTGTGGGATACATTAATTCTCCTCCTTTAATCTGTTAGATATAGTCGATTAACTCCAAAACCAACCAGTCTTTGGGGTTAATTGACTATAAATTGCAGCGCTATTTACCGGCGCTGCGGAAGCTTATTTCGCTTTTAGAGAAAGAACATCGAAGAAATATGGTGTTCTCGTAAAGGTATACCCCGCAATTTTATTTGTGTTATATACAATCATATCCTTTTGATAGGTCAGCGGAATATCAATTGCATTGCCGAGATTATAGTTAAAAAGATAAGTATAGGTTTTTTTGATCTCCTTTTCGTCCGTCATATTTACCAGTTTTTTGATTGCCGCAAAAAACTCATCGGAATCACTCAGACCTTTCAGGGAAGCCGTCTGCGGATACATGGTGTCCATTGGCGTAAACCAGGTGTGGGGGGAGGCAAAGGCCGCCTGTGTGTGCCATAAGGTGATATCAAAATCACCGGAAAGATAGTCCTTGTACCACTGCATCTGCTCCTGCCCTTTGATGTTGATCTCTATTCCGACTTTTTTCAGCTGGCTTTTCAAAATATTAGCCACCGGCTTTGTCCCTGCATCAAACAGTTCCTCCATGGTCATAACGAGGCTGAGGGGGCGACCATCCTTTTCGCGGATTCCTGTCTTTTCATTCATCACCCAACCGGCTTTCTCAAGCAGCTGCACCGCCTTATTGGGGTCATAGGAGAACGGCGCGTCAAGCTTTACATCCGCATAAGGCGTATCGTGGGTAGCAGGAATCTCCGCCGGCGGCTCGTAGCCTGAGAAAATGGTTGAAGTGATTTCCTGCTTATCGATTGCATAGGCAATGGCCTTTCTCACGTTGAGATCGGACATAATCGGACGGGAAGCATTTAGGGTAATATCCCTGACACGGGTTTCGTTTTCAGCAATCTGACCTCCAACGCCGTCCTGCTTTATGATTTGATCATATTCATCGTAGCTGATGAGCGCGCTTCCAAAAATCATGTCGATTTCACCGGTTTTCAGTGCTTGGATTCTGGAGGTTGAATTCGGAATATATTTTACGATAACCTCGTCAAAATCCGGCTTTTTCCCCCAATAGTTTTTATTTCGTACAAAGCGGGTGTATTGACCAGGAACCATCTTATCATAAATATACGGGCCGGTTCCGATTACGCCTGAGACTGTTTGAAAATCACCTTCAATCAATAGCTCTTTGGCAATAATCGGGTTCACATCCGGCCAACAGAAATCCTGAAGATAGGCGTAGAACGGGTGTGAATAGGTAAGCCTCAGCGTATGCTCGTCAAGAACCTCCATATTAACGATATCTGTGATTCCCTTTAACGAATAAAAGGCCGGATTGGAATGCTTATGCTCCAGATTTTTTTTGACCGTGTCAGCGGTAAGTGGGTCACCGTTATGGAACCGGACATTTTTTCTCAGATAAAACGTAAGCTCTGTCTGATCTTTATTATATTCCCACCGCTCGGCAAGTCCGGGAAGTATTTTTCCGTTTTCAAAATTAAGAAGATTTTCATAGACCAGCTGAGCCGTACTATAGTTGTCGTTGACCATATACAGCGTAGAGAGGGTTGTCGTTTCCGCCGCAATCGCCATGGTCAGTATTTTCTTTTCTGTGCTCTGCATTCCGCTTTCCGGGGATTTTCCCTGGGTTTGTGCCGGACCTGCGCAGGCTGTCAGCAGCACAGCGGAGCAGCAAAGCAGCGCTATGTGTGACAGGAGGGATTTAAGGCGATGTGTCGTTGTCTTCTTCATGGTATTGTTCCTTTCTTGTTTCGTGTCAATTCTCTAATTGACCGATTCGGGTGATTTGCCCGCCTGCCAGCTCATAGATTTTTTCCGACAAGCTGCAAGCAAACTTCATATCGTGGGTGATCAACATATAGCCACATTGAAATTCCTGGTGAAATTTTTTTAACACCTCGGAGATTGCTTTTATTGAGATTAAGTCCAGACCGCTGGTGATTTCGTCCAGAATCAGATAATCTGGACGAATGGACAACGCCCGCAAAAGTGATACCCGCCTCTGCTCGCCGCCAGAAAGATTTCTGACCGGTGTTTCCAGCAGGCTGCGTTTTGTTCCGGTCAGTGCCATTAGCTCCTCAATTCTTTGCTCTCGCTCCGATTTTGTCAGCGTTGTTAAATTAAGCAGCGCTTCCTCCATATTTTTATATACCGAAAGGCTTCTGTTCAGGGTTCCGTGGGAATCCTGAAAAACAGCCTGAATTTTCGTGCGACGCTTGCGCCATGTATTGTAGCCCCAGCTTTTTATATCCTCACCGTTCCATAAAACACTGCCCTTTGCCGGTGCTTCCAAGCCGATGAGCAGCCGTGCCAAGGTGCTCTTGCCGGAACCGCTTTCGCCGGTTACGCTGATATTTTGACCCTGCGGCCACGCAAATGAAATATTGTTTAGCGCTGTAAAAATTTTTCCGGAAGCATCGCGGTATCGCATCGCCACACCGCTTACAGTGATTTGCTCCATGTGCACACCCTCTCATTCTGTTCCTTGGAAGCCGCTGCAAATTCTTTTGTCCAATTATTTTTCGGATTTAAAAAAATTTCATTGGTGCTTTGCTTCTCTACCACATTCCCGTTCCGCAGGATCATCACTTCATCACAGAGCTGCCTGATTGCACTGTCATCATGGGATACAAACAGAATGGCGGCGCTTCCTTTCAGCTGATTGAGCCGCTTCATTAAAAAGTCCTGCTTGTTTTTTTCGTCCAGTGCGGAGGTAGGTTCATCCGCCAGGATGTAGCGGGGTTTAAGCCCCAGCAGAATCGCCACGGTAACCCTTTGCAGCATTCCTCCCGAGAGCTGCCCGGGGCAGGCTCCGTAGATTCTGTCTGTATCCGGCAGATTGACACTTTTCAACATTTCCACGCTGAGCTGCTTTGCGTCACCTTTGGCGAGCCCCAGCCGTTTGCGGAATGTTTCTGACATTTGAGCACCTACAGAAATGTACCTGTTAAAGGCCGTCATGGGGTTCTGCGGAATGAACCCCAGCTCGGTTCCACAGAGCCTTCGCCTTTCAGCGTCGGTTTTTTTCAGCAGGTCGGCCCCCTCCAATAAAATTTCGCCGTTTGTAATCGAAACAGCTTCTCCCGTTACACCTAAAATTGCCTTCAGCAGGGTGGTTTTCCCCGAGCCGCTGGGTCCGGTTATCCCTGTGCAAATTCCCTGTTGTGCCGTAAAGCAAATCCCTTCAAGCAGCTTTTTGCCGCTCGAAGTATACGCAGACAGATTTTTTACCTCAAGCATTTTCTTCACCGCCTTCCAGCTGCCTGGCAATTACATGAAAAGAGAGCGTGCAAATGAATATAAATAATATAGGCAGGTACGCCAGGGCGGGGCGGACAGCGAACATGCTTCTGCTTTCCTGAAGCATGCTTCCCCAGTCAATAACGCTGTCTCCGAGGTTAAGACCGATAAAAGAGAATGCCGATATGCTCATAATCATCTCCGCACAGGAGAGGCACAAAAAATGAATCAGCGGGCGGATAATATTTGGCAGGATATGTACAAAAAGAACCCGCATTTTTGAGGCTCCCGATGAAACCGAGCAAAGGACGTAGGCTTTTTCAAGCTCCAGCTCTGTTTGGGTCTTTACCAGCTTGATCATTCGCAGGATAAGCGAAACTGTCAGCGCTACCAGCATGGTCGGAATGCTGTTTCCCCATATTCCAATGAAAATAATCAGGTAGGCCAACGGGGGAATGGCAGTAATCGCATCCAGAATGCTGTTCCAGAACAGACCCTTTCCCGAACTGATTCTGCCGAGAAGCAGACCGATGACCGTACCGGACAGCAGAACAATAACCGCCCCGATCAGGACAATTCCAAGAGTCACCTGCCCGCCATAAAGAATTCGTGAAAATACACACCGCCCATACTGATCCGCCCCAAAGGGATAGCTGGCACTGAACGCGGCATATTTGGCGGAGGCAATCATTTCGTGCGGATTATGCGGCGCAGCCAGAAACCCCAGTGCACAAAAAGCGAGGACAAGAATAGGGAGAATCCGTTTCAGCCTCATCAACGCTCATGCCCCCTTTCTGTTCTGCAAAATGCGCTGAACAACATCCGCAAGAATATTAAACAGTGCAAGTGCAAACGCAAGAAACAGGACGGTTGCAAAAATTACCGGCAAATCCCGGTTAATCAGGCTTTCGATAATCAGATACCCCAACCCGGGCAGGGAGAAAATGTTCTCCACTATCGCGGAGCCTGCCATGCACATCCCCATCATTTGCATGAACGTCGGCACAACAGAAACTACAGCCTGCCCCGCGGCGTAGCGCGCCACAAGATACCGGTCGCTCAGCCCCCGGCAACGGGCATAGAGGATGCTGTCATCGTTCATCGCCCGCGTAATCGCTTTTTCTATCATCTGCCCGAAAAAGGCGATTCCACCCACAGCCAGACACAGAGCCGCGGGAAAATAGCGCAAAAAGCCCATGTTTCCGGCTACACCAATCAGCCGCCATTTCACCGCCAGCACATCAATAAATGTTGTAGCAAGATAAAATGCGGGAATTGAAATTGCAGCTATGGCAATGAATTTCAGGATTTTCCCCATAAAATTACGTCTTACCAGATAACTGATTCCGCCGAAGAGCAGCGCACCAACCGCCTGAACGGCAGCGGAAAGAAAAACAATGCTTGCGGTTACCTTGCCCGCGTTCATGATATCGGTAAATACATCCCGGTTATTGACAAGGGATCTCCCAAAATCCAGGTGGGCGGCGTTTCCAAGCCAATCGGCATATTGAACAATTAAGGGTTTGTTCAACCCCATTTGCTCCCGAATCAGCACAATCTCATCATACGACACGCGAAAGCTGCGTCTGGCGTAGGCTTCGGCCGCATCTATCGGGGAAAACCGCATTAAAACAAAGGTAATTGCGGTCACAAAAAATAGCGTTAGGAATAGCTGCATTACTTTTTGAACGATAAATTGTTTCGTACTCAATCAAGGTTCCTCCATTTAGGTATGCCGGCAGGCTCTATGCGTCTGTGGCTTTTAGCTTCCAGCCGATTGCGCTTTTTCTTCCCAGCACAAAATCGGTATAGATGCCGTTTTTATGAACTAATTTTTCATGCGTACCCTTCTGAACAATTAATCCTTTATTCAAAACAAGGATTTGATCGGCGTTACGTACGGTTTTCAGCCGGTGTGCGATCATAATAATTGTTTTATCCTTTGTCAGCTCTTCAATGGCTGCCTGCAGCCGATCTTCGTTTTCCGGGTCAACATTTGCGGTTGCTTCATCAAATATGACAATGGGCGCGTTTTTCAGCATGGCGCGGGCGATTGAAATCCTTTGCTTCTCACCGCCGGAAAGGGAGGCGCCTCCCTCTCCGATTAAGGTGTCGTAGCCCTCCGGCAGCGCGGAGATAAAATCATCACAGCAGGCTCTTTTGGCAGCCTCAGCCACTTCTTTGCGGGTTGCTCCGGGCTTTCCAAATTTGATGTTATTCTCAATGGTATCTGCAAACAGATAAACGTCTTGGAATACCATGCTTACATTTGCCATCAGACTGTCGAGTGTGTACTCCCGAACATCTCTGCCGCCAATGGTAACAGAACCGCTGTTTACGTCCCAAAACCGGGCAATCAGATTGCAAAGGGTGGTTTTTCCCGAGCCAGAGGGACCAATAATAGCTGTCATTGTCTTTTCGGGAATAGTAATGTTTATGCAACTCAGAATCGGGCGTTTTTCATAGGCGAAGCTCACATTCTGAAACACAATGTCGTGAGTAGAGGGCTGAAGCGCCTTTCCCCCTTCATCCATGACCGGTACATCATCCAACGCATTTGCCCGGTCAATGGAGGTTTCTGTGAGGCGCAGGGTGGCGGTTCCGCTGCCGGCGGATTTAAGCTGACCGAAAATGATAAAGGACGCAATCATCATCATCAGGCAATTCGTCAGGCTCATGCTGCCGCTCAGGAAGAACCAGACGGAAGCAAGGATTATCCCGACGCTGCACAAATCCAAAATGAGCTGCTGAACCGCGATATACGGGGTCATGGCCCTTTCCAGCGCGGCGTTTTTTTCACAGCTTCCCTCAATGGCCTGGTCCACTCGCATATTCTTGGTATGATCCAGATTGAACGCCTTGATTACCGCCATTCCCTGCACAGTTTCCAGCACGGCGCCGACTAAGGCTTCCTGTGCCTTCTGGCGTTTCGGAGCGTCCAGCTTCGACTTCTTTTCCATCAGTGAGGTAATCCAAAGAAACAGCAGCATACCAAGAAAAACGATCAACCCGATGCGCCAGTCAAAAATTAAGACAACAGCCGCAAATACCAAGGCATTGAGAAAGCCTCCCAACGTAGTCACCAGCACTACGGGAGCGGTATTCTCAACATCGCTTAATATGCTGGTGGCAACGCCTGTAATATTGCCGAGATTGTTTTCATTAAAAAATCCCATAGGAACGCTTTTTAGCTTATTGCCGATATGAACACGCTTATTGGCCACCATGAAATAGCCGGCATGTGTTCTTTGCAGCTGCGAATAATAGCGGGTTATGATCTGACCAATTACGCACAACAGCATAAGACCCAAAGCGGACCATACGGCGGAACGGTCTTTGGTATTGGAAACCAATGCCCCCAGCACCACAAAGATGGCGCTGAACTGCACCGCGTGAAAAATCGCGTTAATAAAACCCAAAATAACTGATTTGCGGATATTCTCCTGCTCGGTGCAGGAAAACCGCCATATTTTCTGAAAAACCTGAATCATTCTTCTTCACCATCCTTTGCTCCCCTATGTGCCTGCCACATCTCCCTGTAGAGCTTACAGCCGCGAAGCAGCTCCTCCTGTGTTCCCACTCCTTCTATTTTGCCGTTGTTGACGACAACAATTTGGTCGGAATCGATAATGGTAGAAAGCCTGTGTGCAATCACGATCAGGGTTTTTCCAGCCACCAGCTTGCCGACCGCATTTTGGATAACGGCCTCGTTCTCCGGGTCGATATAAGCGGTTGCTTCATCGAGAATGACGACGGGCGCATCCTTGAGCATGGCGCGGGCAATAGCAATGCGCTGTCGCTCTCCGCCGGAAAGATGCCCGCCGGCGCCGCCAACCTTGGTATCGTAGCCGCTCTCCAGACCACGGATAAAGGCGTCGCAGCCAGCGTCTCTGGCAGCCTGCTCCACCTGTACATCTGTTGCGCCTTTGCGTCCCATACGAATATTTTCCCGAATGGTATCATCAAACAGGTAATTATCCTGTGAAACATAGGCGATTTGCTCGGCAAGCTGGCGTTGCGGAATTTTTCTGACATCCACTCCGCCAAGTGAAATAGAGCCTCCCGTTACATCCCAAAAGCCGGCGATGAGCTTGGTAATGGTTGATTTTCCCGAGCCGGATGGTCCCACAAGCGCCGTTACCGTTCCGGGCTTTACGGTCAGATTAATTCCATCTAAAACGTTTCCTGTAGCATTCTGATGATACGCAAAGAAAACCTTCTGCAAGCGAATGGTCAGGTCATCAAATTCCGCCTGTTTTTCCGGGCGTGTCAGCTCCGGCGCATTCATAATTCCTTCCACCATATCCACCACCGTTCCTACCCTGGCCAGGTCGTCGGTAAAATTTGTGGCGGCAAGAATAGGGCCCACAATGCTTAGGGCAAGAATGATAATGGTCATAAAATCCGACGGAGCAAGGCTGCCTCCCGTGTAAAATGAAAAACCCACAGGCAATACCGTAAGCAATACCGCCGGACAAATTGCGGTATAAGCAGACATAGGCCATTGGACGCTTTTCATCCAGCTATAGAAAAATTTCGCATTATCCTTAACGGAATCCGTGTACTTTTGGTAGGAATTCGCACTTTGGTTAAACGCCTTGATAACCTCAATTCCATTGACATATTCCACCACCGCGTTGTTCATATTCGTGCTTGCTCTGACGGAAGCTTCGTACTGCTTCGGATAAGTTTTCATCACGCCCATCATAAAACACATTCCCAGCGGAATTGTAACCAATGACACGATCGCCATGCGCCAATCCAATACAAACAGATAGAGAAGCATCACGATTGGAATCAGGATATTCGCCGTCATTTCCGGCAGCAGGTGAGCCAGCGGTGTTTCAAGACTTTCCACACGATCTACAATAACCCCCATGTACTGACCTGACGGTGTATCAAGCAGTGTTCCCATTGGCAGCCGGGAAAGCTTGGAAACCAGCGCCCTTCGCATATCCCGCAGTACTCGGTAGGTGGCCTGGTGTGAAACGGATGTTGACCAATTGGCAAAAATGACCTTCAGTATGTAACCGACGGCCGCAAATCCGCACCACATAAAATAAAATGAAAAATCTGTTTGACCGGACATTAGCTGAACCAGCATTCTTGCAACCGCGAAATAGGGAACCAAGCCGGAGGCTACCCCGAGAATGGCAAGAATAATCGAATAATTAAACTTTCTTTGATACGGATGGACAAAAACCTTCAAACGCTTGAATGGCCCTTGTCGTTTCTGCTGTGACATAACATGACCTCCCTGCTTAAAGTTAGATTAAACTAACCGGATGCCAAAAAAAGAACCGACATTTGTGGAATCATACTCACAAATTATCGGCTCTGCGTCTTAGCGTCTGGCTCTGATTGTTGGGCTGCGTTAAAATCAATCATCGTTTCGTGCCCGCATTTAGGGCAGTATAAGGGAAAATTCTTTAGCACCGTATTTTTTGTTATTTTTGTTCGGGTTTTGCTGTTGCAAAAAGGGCAATGTATCCATCCGTCAGCATCCACCGGCAGAGGCTTATCCTTCACCTATCCATCACCTCCCGCAAAAATATCCTTCCACCCGCACATAAAGAATCTTCTCAGGCGGTGGGCATAGGCATAGGCTTCCTCTTTTTCCATATCATGAATCACGATTTCAAACAAACCGGAGTAATATGCGCTGGAAAGAATGTGAATGAGCTTCGTGGTGACCTTCCCTGAGGACACCGCGTCTTTGCCCGTTGTGCGCATAAACTTCATGGTATAGTCCACGTCAATTTTTACAATGTCATTGATAAATTCCGCGTATTTCGTTCCGGAGGAGCCGGTAATCAGCAGCTTGAACAAATCAAAATACTCATAAAGATAATCTACAAAGGTGTCGACCAGCGTTGAAGAATAATCGAAGGAGCGGCTGGTCTGCGCATCAGCCGGTAGCTGATGAAACCCTTCCTGCTGATTCTTAAACCACGTTTGAAGAACGTTGACCGCAGGCTCTACCACAGCATCAAAAAGCTGTTCCTTATCAGAAAAACGGGTGTATATGGAGGTTGTACTGGTATTCGCGTTCAGCGCTATGTTACGCAAGGAAGCGTCCGTATAGCCCTTTTCAATAAACTCCGCCTTTGCACATTCCAAAACGCGCTCATGAACTCCCACAATGCGATTTGCCATCCTCACCCTCCTTATTTTATCCGTATCCTCCGATGTATAACGTTGTTCCATAACACTGTTATATATATTAACATACCGGAACACGATTTGCAAGTCGTTAAAGTAAAAACATTTCAAAGCATTCACTTTCATACTCTTCGGCATCAAACCGAAAGGATTGCGTTAAGGTATTTTGTGCACCAATCCCGGGGTGGATGTTGCTGGGCGGGATTAAGCAAGCTGTCCGTTTCTTACAAAGTTAAGGTTTGGTAAATCTTGTCTTGACAAATGAGCATACGCTCATTATACTTGAATTGTACATATGATTATCCTGTTTAATAAAAAATTGGAGTTGCAAAATGGACGATAAAGTAAAAATTGCGGAAGACTTATTTTTGCAGGGCTATAATTGCAGCCAGGCGGTGCTAGCCGCTTTTTCAGACGAAACCGGATTGGACCGTGATACGGCATTAAAGCTTTCTTCCTCCTTTGGCGGCGGAATGGGAAGAATGCGTGAAGTGTGCGGTGCTGTTTCAGCAATGTTTATGGTTGCAGGCATGAAGTACGGTTACAGTGACCCAAAGGATAGCAGTGCCAAAGCGGAGCACTACAAACTGATTCAAAAGCTCGCTGAGAAATTCAAAGAGGAAAACAGAAGTATTGTTTGCAAAGAGCTGCTCGGGCTTTCAAATGGGCCGGATTCTCCAGTTCCAGAGGGAAGAACACCGAGTTATTATAAAAAACGCCCGTGCGTGGAGCTTGTGAAAAGCGCCGCAAAAATCATGAGTGACTATTTGGAGGAAAACAATTATGAAAATAGCAGTAACTACTGAGGGAAATCAAATATTTCAGCATTTCGGAAAATGTCCTGCTTTTACAGTTTTCACCGTTGAGAATGGCGAGATTCAAGAAAAAGCCGTGATGGACGCCAGCCAAAACGGTCATGCCGCTTTAACCGGCTTTTTAAAAAGCGCCGGAGTAGGCGCGGTAATATGCGGTGGCATTGGTGATGGAGCGAGGCAGATGCTGTCTTCCGCAGGAATCGCGCTTATTTCCGGAATTTCTGGAAACATTGACCATGCCGTTACTGCCTATCTTTCCGGCAATTTAACCGATTTGGGCGGTGCATGCAATCACAAGGAGCACGGACACGACCATGTCTGCGACTGCAAAAATCATTGCAGCTAACAGGCAAAGGATTTATATTCACTTTGGGGCACTCTATAAGGAGTGTCAAGCCGTAGAAAAAAGGTGCCTTACGCAATGCGCAGGGCACCTTTTTATCAACTATCTGTAACAATTAGAAGTCGTCTATCCTTCTATATTTGCTTTCTGCCGTACGTCTTATAGTCGATTAGCTTTAAAAACAACTAAGTAGTACGTATATTTTTTGTGATGTAAGGCGGACGACGAAGTAAGGCTTCCGATAATTATGCGATTTAACCTACTCCTGTACTAATTCCTGCCCCCCACGCATAATTATTAGCAATCGGAATCGTTTGGAGGGTGGAACAGTGAAAGGTATTGTTGAGGAGCGCGCCGTTGAACTCGGCGAGTACATAATCGAAAATAAAACCACCGTACGAGGCGCGGCAAAAAAGTTTGGTGTAAGCAAATCTACTGTACATAAAGACGTATCTCAGCGGTTGAAGTACGTCGACCCACAGCTGTATAAGCAGGTGAAGCAAATTCTTGAGATCAATAAAGCGCAGCGGCATATCCGCGGGGGTATGGCAACAAGGTTGAAATACAAAAAAGATATAAAGCTGGAATAAACGATGTAATATCCATGCGTCTTAAACGGTTGCAAAGCCGTTTCAAGGCGCATTTTTTTGTTTTTTGGCAAGAGCGGGGCATAGCGCGAATAAATTAAGCATTGAGGCAAATATTAACATCTATGAACATAAAGTAGGTGAAAAAATGAATACAGCCAACTCTCATACTAAAGTAAAAAATGCAGTGCTGTTTAAAAGCCTTTCGGCAAACATGGATATGTTCAAGGACTTTTTCAAAAACGATCAGACCTTCATTATAAGGGTTGTGGAAAGCCCCTTTAATCCAAAGCTTTCTTATTGTCTCTTTTATTGCGACGGAATGGTGAATAACAAGCTTATCAATGAAGATATTATCCAACCGCTGCTGCGGTATAACCCGGAGCAAACCGGACCGGACCTTATTGATGTTCTGGCAAAACAGGTCGTGCTCTCAAACAGTGTTGATAAAACCTCGGTAATAGAAGAATTAATACAGGGCATCGTCTACGGCGACACCGTGCTGCTGGCGGACGGGTACGCCGACGCTTTAATTCTCAACACAAAAGGCTGGACAAGCCGCTCCACCTCAGAACCAGACAGCGAACGTGTAATTCGTGGACCTCGTGAAGGATTTAACGAGTCCCTCATGACAAATCTCTCCATGATACGGCGAAGGATACGTACCCCTGATTTAAAAATGGAATTTCAAACGATCGGAATCCGGACAAATACAAAGGCATGCATTTGTTATCTGGAAGGAGTCGTGAATGAAGAGGTACTCTCCGAACTAAAAAAAAGGCTGGAAACAATCTCTATTGACGGAATTCTGGATGTCAACTATATCAGTGAACTGATTAAGGACGGAAAGTTTTCTGCGGTGAAAACAATTGGAAGTACAGAACGTCCGGATATCGTCGCAGCTAAGCTTCTGGAGGGACGCGTGGCTTTGGTTCTTGACGGAACCCCGGTGGTTCTTACGCTTCCCCATCTTTTCATTGAGCACTTTCAAAGCGACGAGGATTACTACCTGAACTATTTCTTTGCAACAATCAATCGCATGCTTCGCTTGATTGCTTTCTTTTTCGCCACCAGCATGCCGGCAATTTACGTCGCGATGACCGCCTTTCATCAGGAAATGCTGCCGCTCGCGCTGATGATGAGCATATCACAGGCCAGGCAGGGCGTTCCCCTCCCTACCGCGGTTGAAATGATTTTAATGCTGTCGGTCTTTGAGATGCTTCGCGAATCCGGGGCCAGAATGCCCGGTATCCTCGGCTCCGCGCTCAGCATTGTCGGCGCTCTGGTCATCGGGCAGGCTGCCGTCGAAGCCAAAATTGTAAGCGCTCCGATGATTATTATTGTGGCAGTTACCGGAATTTCAGGACTGATGATACCAAGAGCGAAGGGGCTTACGATCCTTACACGCTACGTATTTTTGATTCTGGCCTCCACAATCGGATTATATGGCTATATGTTCGGAATGTTGGGTTTGCTGATTCATTTGTTCAAACTCACCAGCTTCGGTCTTCCGGTTATGAGCAGCATCTATACCGACGACATGCAGGACAGGAAGGATATCATGATACGCGCCCCCTGGTGGTTTATGTTAACAAGGCCCAAATACCTCTCTTCGAATAAAAACAGACAGCCCGATAACAAAGGGGATACACAATGAGGAACATCAAACAATATGTTTCCGTCCTGCTGATTCTGTCTATTCTTCTGCCGCTCTCCGGATGCTGGAATTATAGGGAGGTTGAGAGTCTCGTCATGGTTTCCGGATTTGCGATTGACAAAGGGCAGAATGGGTATAAATATCATATCACCTATGAGTTTTTAGATTTATCCAACGATAAAATGGGTTCCAAGCTAATTGAATCAGACGGAGATTCTATTTTTGACTGCGCCAGAAAGGCTGTCGGCAAAATAGGTAAAAAACTATATTTCAGCGACTGCAAGCTGGTGGTTATGAGCAAAGAAATTGCTTCGGGAGGAATTCTAACCCTAACCGATTGGCTGATGAGAGATACAGAACCCAGAATTAATATAAACTTGGCAGTTTCAGGAGAAAAAACAGCCGCAGATATTTTAAGGCTGAAACCTATAGCCAACCCCCTCGTCGGTCTGGAAATGTGGCAAGCACTTGAAAAAAACATTTCCACGCTCGGCGAGGCGCCCGATATAAAATTGTATGAAGTGAATAATGTTCTTGCGGCAGAAACCGATTCCCTTATTCTCCCCCTGCTCATTTCCTCCACAGATTCAAAGGAAAAAACCGCCGAGTTTGGCGGCACAGCTATATTCAAGGATGACCGGATGGTTGGGTATTTAAATCGGGATGAGACAAAATATCTGCTCATGATCCGCGGTCAGCTTAAGGGGGGTCTTCTCCTAACCAGCATGAAAGACAACAATAAGGACATTACGCTCGAAATTTCCGAATGTAAGACAAAGCTGGCGCACAGCATGACGGACCAGGAACTTTCGATGGATGTCAGCGTCAATATAAAAGCCTTTCTGGCCGAAGATGACACCGACAAAAACTATGCATCGATTCAAGGCCTTGACCAGATTAAAGAAAGCGCAAAAAACACTTTGGATTACGGTATCACCACCCTGGTTAAAAAGGTTCAGTCTGAATACGGCTCCGACATCTTCGGGTTCGCCTCCTCCATTCATAGAACTGATCCCGATTTATGGAAAAAGCTGAAGCCGGATTGGGATAAAGAGTTTAAAAACTTGAAAATAACCGCTAGCAGCAAGGTGTCTATTTTAGACACCGCAACAAGAAGGACAAAAAGCAAGGAGGGATAGGATGGACCAATTGATCATCATATTGACGCTCTATAGCTCTCTGGTTTTTGTTGATTTAATTCCCACAATAAAGAGCGGGCAAAAAAAACCGCTGCTGCTTAAAATTCCCGTTTATCTTATTACCTTAGCAATTAACGTTATGGCGGGCTTCGGCTTCCCTTTCCCCTATATCAACGAAGTGATTACAGATGCAATTAATTTTATGCTGGGTATCAAATAGAGATTAAAAATGAGGTATCGCAATGACCAATCATACTATAACCGGAAGACAAATAGAGTGCGTAATGATCATGTTCTGGTCAGGAAGCCTGGTGATCTTGACCTACAACAGCGCCGCGAAGCAGGATGTCTGGATATCAGTCCTGATCGCGACCATTATGATTTTGCCGAACCTTGCCCTTTTCAGCCGCTTTGTGAAGCTCTATCCCGGTCTCAATCTATATGATATCATTATAAAAATCTGCGGAAAATTCGCCGGGAAAGTCGTCTGCTTTCTATATTTAATCTACTCGCTTCATCTGGGCAGTATGATCGTCAACACGTTCAACGGGTTTATTCACACGATGAACACTCCGGAAACCCCGCTAATACTGACCGGCGCGATGGTTATTGTATTAGCGGCCTGGGCTGCGAAAAACGGGCCGGAAAATATCGGGCGCCTCGCAAAATATACCTGGCCGATTCTTTTGACCTCAATCACCGCTACTTTCATCATTGCGATTAAAAACATGAACCCGAGCAACCTTATGCCGATCATGGAAGCTGATTTCAAGTCTCTTCTCGCAGGCGCAAGCTTTTACTACGCCCTGCCCCTGGGGGAAGGAATCCTGTGCCTCAGCTTTTTTTCTGCCGTCGATAAAAAAGTCAATGCCTTTAAGGTATTTGTAAAAGGTTTGATCTGGTTTATGCTACTGCTGCTGCTAATCGTATTCCGTAATATCATGGTACTGGGCTTTCCCTCGGATATTCAATTTTACTACCCGTCCTATCAGGCTGTCAGCATTTTATCCGTTGGAGAATTCTTCACCCGTATGGAGGTGCTGATCGGCATTAATCTGATGCTCGCCGGATTTATAAAGATCTGTGTCTGTGTATACTGCTCCTCGTTGGGCCTGACAAAGCTGTTAAACTTTTCTGATCAAAAGCAGGCGGTAATTCCCTGCGCGTTAATCATATTCACCTTTGCCGGATTGGTTACCTCTAACAGTATACAATACGCAAACTTTACAAAATACTATCAGATTTATGCACTTCCGTTTGAAGTTATCCTTCCCGCTATTCTCTGGATTGTTGCAGAAATTCGAAACAAGGTAGGGAATTCCTCCAAAAACAAAGACAAGGAGCTGAGCCAAACGGCAAACCCGACATAATTTGCAAATCCTGCACCGCAGCCCTCCTGAAGACACTTCAAAATAACAAAGCCCACGGTAAGCGTTTGATTGCACCAGCTGCGCTTACCGTTTTATACGCGAAGCTACAAAAAAAGGAGCTGTTTTGCAACAGCTCCTTTTTTTCAACATATTCTCGGAAGTCCCTCTCCGTAAAGCTCAGGAACGATTCTGGTGCCGCCGACCGGCGTTTTCACCAATAACATGCCGGGGTCCCCGTTCGTCACGGAGCCGATTATCCGCGCGTGTTCTCCGTATTTCGCCCCGCGCATTAGCTCCTGCGCCCTTTGGGCGTCCTCCTCCGCCACAACCGCGACGAGCTTCCCCTCGTTGCCCATATAAAGCGGGTCAAGACCCAAAATACCGCAAAAGCCCTTTACCTGCTCCGAAACCGGGATATCAGCTTCGTTCAGCACAATACAACAGGAGGAAGCGACCGCAAATTCGTTCAATACCGTAGCAAGACCGCCGCGTGTTACATCGCGCATCGCCTTGACCCGGATACCGTTTTCAAATAAGGTTCCTACCATTTCGTTCAGCGGCGCGCAGTCACTTTGAATCTCATTTTGAATTCCCATCCTGGAGCTGAGAATGGCGGCATGGTGGTCGCCCAAAAAACCGGAAAGCAGTACACAGTCCCCTTGCGCGCAGTTTGAGGAGCTAATATTTCTGCCATTCGGAACGAAGCCCACTCCGGCAGTATTGATGTAAACCCCGCCTCTGCCCTCGATCACCTTGGTATCTCCGGCAACAATACTGACCCCTGCCTCTGCGGCGGTTATTGCCATAGACTCCGCGATTCTCTCTAAATCTCCGATTTCGGCGCCTTCCTCAATGATAAAACCGCAGGTGAGATATTTCGGGCACGCGCCGCTCATTAGCAGGTCGTTCACCGTGCCGCAGACAGAAAGTCTGCCGATATCCCCGCCGGGAAAAAACACGGGCGTTACCACAAAGCTATCCGTTGTCATCGCTATGGTTTGCGAACCCGGAATTACCGCGGAATCCTCCATTCTGGAGAGTACCGGATTATGAAAGTATCTGGAAAAAACGCCGGATATCAGCTCCGAAGTGGCTTTTCCGCCGCTGCCGTGTGCCATTGTAATTTTCATCGTTTGAAGCTCCATTCTACGCTAATGCTACTATGATTCGCGCCGATTGATATAATACTGATAGCAGCTCCCCTCAGTGGATACCATGCAGGCACCCTGCGGGGACTGCGGATTACATATTTTACCGAAGAGCGGGCATTCGCGTGGGCTGATTGCCCCTGTGAGCACCCTCGCACACCGGCAGCTTTGGTTTGCACTGTGATCCTCGGTTAACTCCGCGCTTCCGGCGTCATAATCCGCAAATTCGGGACGAAGAACCTTTCCGGATTCGGGAAGCGTACCCATACCGCGCCAGGACGCATCCGCCGCCATAAAATACTGTTCGGTTTTATTCTGCGCGGTCAGGTTACCTTCCGCCGTAACCAGAGAGGGGTATAGATTCATGACGTCGCCTCTGCCGCGCCGGCGAACCAGCGCGTAGATAGCCAGCAGAATCTGCTCCGCCTGAAAACCGGCCACCGCAAACGGAATGGAATATTTTTCAGCAAGAGGGCGGTAGATTTCGCTGCCCGTAATTACGCTGACATGCCCGGGAGCAATAAATCCGTCGATCCCGCCCTGGTTGCCGCAAACCCAGTCGATTACCCGTGGCATCGTTTTTAAGGAAGTAAGAAGCTTAATATTTCGGATGCCCTGCTCGCACGCCTCATCCAGAAGCATCGCGTAGACCGGTGTGGTTGTCTCAAACCCTACCGCCGCAAAAACAAAGGTCTTTGCAGGCTCAGCGGCGGCAAGCCTTAGGGTATCCATCGGAGAATAGACCATCCGAACCTGTCCGCCCATCGCCTTTGCGTCGTTCAGGCTTTGGCTGCTGCCTTTTACGCGCAAAAGATCACCGAATGATACCACCACATGATCCGGCAAAAGAGCCAGCTCGGTCAGCCGGTCAATATAGGCCGTTACGGTCACGCAAACCGGGCACCCCGGACCGGAGATCAGCCGGATGTTCGGTGAAAGCAGGCTTGCGATTCCATTGTGGGATATCTCCGCCGTATGCGTTCCGCAAACCTCCATTAACCGAACGGGTTCCCCGTCATAGTCTTTTAAGAATTTTTTATAATCTGTCATAAGCTTTCAATTTCCTCAAAGAGGTCCGCCAGATTTTTGCCTTCTTCCTCCGAAATAACCTGTATGATGCATCCGGCGTGAACCAGTACGTAATCGCCCGGCTTGATTTTCACAAGACCGGCCTCCGCCCGGAGGATATTTCCGCTGAAATCCACTTCCGCCTTAGTTCCGTCTACCGTTATCACCTTGCCCGGCATCGCCACGCACATAGGATCACTGCCTTTCTCTTAATTTTGCGGGACTCCGGCGTGCTGCGCGCACAGCCACGCCTGCCCCAGGCTGATTCCGCCGTCGTTACAGGGGACCGCCGAATTCACGTAAACCGCAAAGCCGTCGTCTTTCAGCAATCTGAGGCACTCCCGCGTCAGGAGCAGATTGGAAAAAACACCGCCGCTGAGCGCAACCCGATTTTCACCGCCGTTTTCCCGAAGGAGACGGCACACCTTCAGCAGCATCCGCGAAACCGCCAGATGGAACCCCAGCGCAAGGGAACCGGTATTTTCTCTCTTTGCGGACGCTTCATAAATTTCTTTTACAATTTTAATTTGATTAATTTGTATTGCAGAATCCGTATAAATCAATTCAAACTCCAAAGGGTATGGAACAATCCCTTCAAATTGCGCCCGCGCGGCTTCGTTTTCCAACGCGATGGCGCATTCGCCTTCATAGGTGTTTTCTATTCGAAGCTTTAACACCGCGCTCACGGCGTCAAAAAGCCTCCCCATACTGGAGCTTTGAAAGGTATTCACTTTATTTTTCAGCGCCACCTGAACCAGCGCGCCGTTTCCGCCCGGTACTTCGATTCCAGCGGCATCCAGATAGCAGAGCGCCGTCATCCCGGCGTCTTTCGATGCCCTGTCGCCGCCGCAGAGCGTGACATATTCCAGATGAGCGCTTCGCACATAATCAGCGCCTTTGCATACCAGAATCTCGCCGCCCCAGACGCAGCCGTCCGTTCCGTAGCCGGTGCCGTCGAACGCGGCGCCGATGCAGCCGGAAAGACCGTGCTCCGCCATAACGGAGGCAATATGGGCGTGATGGTGCTGAACCGGAAACAGCGGCTTTCCAAGCTCTTTTGCCATGCGGGTCGTGAAATAACCCGGGTGAAGATCACAGGCAATGACCGAAGGCTCAATACGGAACAGCCGCTTCATTCGGTCAAGATTCTCACGGTATACGCTTGTAACGGCATATTCCTCCAGGTCGCCGAAATACTGGCTCAAATAGGCTCTGCCGTCCTTCATCAGGCAAAAGCAGGATTTTAAATCTCCGCCCATCGCCAATACCGGTTTTTTCGTTTTGACCTCCAGATCAACCGGCATGGGAACATATCCCCTGCTCCGGCGCACGAGCTGTGTTTTGCTGCCGATTACCCGGGCGACGGAGTCATCCAACGGGGTTACAATACGCCGGAGGTGATAGAGCACACCGTCCAGAAATTCGGATTTGAAATGCAGGATCTCCTCGTCATCGGTGATTATCGGTTCATTTGAGAAGTTTCCGCTTGTCATTACGAGCGGCCCGCAAGCCTCCACCAAAAGACGGTGCAGCCCTGTGTAAGGCAGGAACGCTCCCAGGAACCGGCTTTCGCTGCTCAGGGATGAGCAGAATGCATCCTTTTTCTTGTTTAAAAGCACAATCGGTCTTGCCGGCGATCTTAGAAGCTCTTCTTCTTCATCACTAGCCTTGCAAACACTTCGAATAGAACCCATTCCTGGAAACATGACCGCAAAGGGTTTTTTGTCACGATGCTTCATGGCACGCAGGTGCTCCACCGATTCCTGATTTTCCGGAAGGCACGTAAACTGGTATCCGCCGATTCCCTTTAACGCCAATACCGCGCCGGAGTGAAGCATTGCAATCCCTTTTTCCAATGCTTCTTCCTTTTCGTATTTTTGTCCTCCCGTTTCAAAAATAAGCTGGGGACCGCAGTCACGGCAGGAAATCGTCTGCGCGTGCCTGCGGCGCGTATTTGTGGTATATTCCGTGTAGCAGGAGCAGCACATTGAAAAATCTTCCATTGTAATATTACAGCGGTCGTAGGGCAATTGCTCAATAATACTATACCTTGGTCCGCACGCCACACAGCTGATAAATGGATAGGCGTATCGGCGGTCGGAAGGCTCGTCCAGTTCCCGCAGGCAATCCTCACAGATTGGAAGGTCGGGCGGAATCAGCGGAGTTTCCTCACTGGTAACGACGCTCTCCACAATCTGAAAACCGTTAAACTTTCTAGGTTCCACCGACCGTACGATGACCTTTGTCACATCCGCGCCTGAGGGCTGGCGCGACTTAAGGCGGTGGATAAAACAATCCATCGCCTTATCAGTCGCCTCGGCGAAGATCTCAACTATCCCGCCATTATTCATTACAACTCCGGTAACCCCAAGTTCTTCGGCAATCCGTGCCACAAAGGGCCGGAATCCGACGCCCTGGACTACCCCTAATATGGTGATCGAACAAGTCATGCAATTACCTCAAGGCAATCAGGCATGTTTTTCGGTTTCCTTTGCTTCAGCCACAACCGGCTCCTTCGGGGGCTCCGGCGGCTTTTGATAAGAATCGGTTCGTTTGGAGGAATCCGGATCCGTATAAGCATGCTCCATTGCCAAGCACTTTTTCGGGCAGCTTTCCACGCAATAGCCGCATTGGATGCAGCCGAAGCGTTCGATTGCCCAGGTACGACCCGCGCGGTCAACCGTGATGGCGTTGGCGGGGCACTTTTTGGAGCAAAGACCGCAAAGAACACAGGTATCAATATCCACGCTGATGTGCCCCCTGGTGCGGTCGGTATATTCCCTCGGCTGCTGAGGATACATCCTCGTAGCGGGAGCGGAAAACAAGTTCTTCATAACGGTTTTTGCGAATGGCATAATATTCATAGCGTTCCCCTACCTTTCGGTGCAGCTGATGCACGGATCAATGGTCAAAATCAAAATCGGCACATCCGCAAGCTGGCAGCCCTTCAACGTCTCAATTAGAGCCGGAAGGTTCGCGAAGGTAGGAGTGCGCACGCGGACACGGTCAAGGAACTTGGTCCCGTTCGCCTTTACATAGTAGAACGCTTCGCCGCGCGGCTGTTCCACCCGCATAAAATATTCGCCCTGCGGAAAGCCTTTGACCGGCACCGCGATCTCTCCGCCCGGAATTTTAGCCGCCGCCTGGCGGATAATATCGAAGGACTGAAAAATTTCACGGATACGCACGTCAGTACGGGCATAGCTGTCACCGATATCGCTGGTAATCGGCTCAAAATCAATATTGGAATAAGCGGCGTAGCCGGACTGGCGCATGTCGAACGCTACGCCGCTGGCACGCAGGAACGGACCTACACAGCCGAGATCATGCGCCTGCTGCTTGGTAAGGAACCCGACATCCTTCAAACGGGAAACAACCGCGTAGTCGTTCAAAAAGGTTTTGGTCAGCTCCTTGAGCTCGGCTTCAATCTCGCCGATTGCCTTCAGCAGCTGGCTCATCATCTCATTTGAGATATCCTTAATCTGACCGCCAATTTTGTTGACGCTGAAAATAACACGGCCACCGGTGGTAGCCTCGATCATATCCAGAATTTTTTCACGCATACGCCAGCTCTGGTAAAACAGGCTCTCAAAGCCGAACGCGTCTGCCAAAAGACCCAGCCAGAGAAGGTGACTGTGTATCCGGGACATTTCACACCAGATGGTGCGCAGGTATTTCGCACGATCCGGAATTTCAACATTCATGATATGCTCCACGGCTTCACAGTAAGCCATACCGTGCATATAGCTGCAAATACCGCAGATGCGTTCCGCAACATAGGTATATTCATTAAAATCCTTTTTCTCCACAAGCTTTTCCAAACCGCGGTGGACAAAGCCGATGGAAGGCACCGCTTCAACAACCTTTTCGTCTTCCAGAACAAGGTCAAGATGGATTGGCTCCGGCAAAACCGGATGCTGCGGCCCGAAAGGCACCACACTTCGAGTAGACATCGGTATAATCCTCCTTTATTTAAAGGGTGCTTCCTGTTCAATTCGGTAAAGCTTGCCCTTGTAATCCAGTGAAATCAAATTAATCTTAACGCCGAACAGGTCAACCATTTCGTTCTCATAAAGGAACGCCGGTTCAAAAACCTCGCTGATGCTCATAATTTCGGTGTCCTCACTGATCGTAAGGCGCAGATTCAAAAGCTCGTAGCCCTTGCCAAAGGAATAGCTTAGCTCGTAGCCCTCTTTGGTTCTGACCGCGCAGATTTGAGCCAGCCGGTAACCGTCGTGCTTTAGCTGCATTACCTTCGTTACGAGGTCGCCCGGTTCAACGCTGATGAGATTTTCTTCTGTCATTGCGCCGCACCCTCCTTCATCTTTTCGCGCTTCTCGTCGAGCAGCGCAACCGCCTTAACCACACCGTCGATAATGGCCTCCGGTCTCGCGGCGCAGCCCGGCACATAAATATCCACGGGAATTACCGTGTCTGCCCCGCCCTTTATATTATAGCACTCTTTAAAAATGCCGCCGTTGCAGGCGCAGATTCCAACCGCGACCACAATCTTCGGGTTTGGCATTTGCTCGTAAATCTGTTTTACAACCGGCTCGTTCTGAGCGTTGATGCCGCCCGTAATCAGCAGGATATCGGCATGCTTGGGATTACCGGTGTTGATTACGCCGAAGCGCTCCACATCGTAAACCGGGGTCAGGCAGGCAAGCACTTCGATGTCACAGCCGTTGCAGCTGGAACCGTCGTAGTGTAACAGCCAGGGTGATTTTGAAACTTTAACCATTTCTGCCTCCTCCTTAACGAACCAGCATGAGAATCAGCAGGTTGACCGCGCCTGTTACAAGCGTTACCACCCAGGTTGATTTCAGCATAAAATCCCACTTTACTCTCGGGCTAGTGTTATCAATTAGTATTTCAATAAAATAAGCCAAAATGCAAACGGCAACCGCGATCAAGCCGCTCCACCAATCCGGTGTCATAACGAACAGACCGATCACCCCGAGAAGAAACGCGTTTTCGTACCAATGGGCAAGCTCCACCAGAGCCAGAATATTGCCCGAAAGCTCCGTGGTCATTCCCTTTACCATCTCCTGATGAGCATGGTGCGAGGTGCTGAAATCAAACGGAGATTTGCGGAATTTAATGGTGAGAATCCAGAGGAATCCCACAAAAATTCCGGGCATATAGAGAATGGGGGGCAGGGAGCTTTTCGCGATAATCTCCTGCACGGAAAAGCTGCCCGTAACCTCATAAAAACCGATCGCCACCAAAAGCACCATCGGCTCGTAGGCCATCATCTGGAGCAATTCTCTCTGACCGCCCATGGCGCTGTAAGGAGAATTGGCCGAGCTCGCGGACATGATAAAGAATACGCCCGCGAGTGTCAGCGCGAAGAACACCAGCAGCAGGTCGCCGCCGGAAAAGAACAGGCATCCGGTAAAGATAACAAAAATCAAAAATCCGCAGACCAGAAAGTCCTGAACGTTGTTAACGATGACCGTCTGCTTTACAAACAGCTTGTATAAATCATAAAAGGGCTGAAAAACCGACGGACCCTTGCGCCCCTGCATTCTTGCGGAAATTTTACGGTCGAACCCCGCCAAAAAGCCGCCTACCACGGGACCAAGAATCAAATATAGAATTACATAAAGAACAGACAGCTTCATCTGACCACACCTCCGATTGCAAGGGCTATTAGAATGACAATCGCCGCGGAGGATACAATCAGAGAAGGCTTAAGGAGCTTCTTCTCGCCAAAATAATCCTCCATGTACCAGTTTGCCAGGTACATTTTCTTTTTATCGCCGAAGGAATCGGTGAACGAGCGGTCATTGCCACGGTTGCCGCCGCTCATATAAGACATCACCATTTTCTTTTCCTTGCCGAAGGTCAGCAGGCGCACCGCAACCGGGAGAATGAGAATGGTGCAGAGCATCAGAATCATCATGCTTTCGTTGCCGCTGCCGATTATCTCCGGAATTGTGTCATGGAACATTTCGCCGAGGAAAGGCTCCACAAGATAAGTAGACGCCATTGGGAACGAAAGGGTAAGCACGATCATCAGTATCGCCTGAGAAAGCAGAGAGAACCACTCGCTGCCCTTGGTCGTGTTTGGCTTGCGCTCCGACTCATGAACAACAGCGAGCAGCTTGCCGAGCCATTTTGTCCAGTAAAACAGCGTTGTTGCGCTGCCGAATACAAGGAAGAACACCATCAGAATGCTCTTGGCGTCAATAAATGCCTTCAAAGCCGCCCATTTTGAGATGAGCATGCCGAACGGAGCGAGGAACATGCCTACAATTCCGACAATCATAACAAACGCAAGCTCCGGAAGCCGGACAACCAGTCCGTGCATATCCTCAATGTTGCGGCTGCCCGTACTGTTTTCTACCGCACCGACAGACAGGAACATCAAGGACTTGGAGACCGCGTGGAACATCATCAGCAAGATTGCCGCCCAAACCGCCTCATGACGGCCGACGCCCGCGCAGGCCGCAATCAGACCAAGGTTCGAAACCGTGGAATACGCAAGAACCTTTTTGCCGTCGCTCTGCGAAATGGCAAGCATAGAGGTCATCAGGAAGGTGAAGCCTCCGACGGTCGTCACCATCATTCCGGACACGTTTCCGCTTAAAGCGGGAGCAAGACGAATCAGCAGGTAAACGCCCGCCTTTACCATCGTTGCGGAATGCAGAAGCGCGGAGGTAGGAGTCGGAGCAACCATAGCGCCCAGCAGCCAGCCCGAGAAGGGAAGCTGCGCGCTCTTGGTCAGACCGGCAAAGGCAAGCAGGATGACCGGGAGGAGGGCAATTTGGCTGCCAACACCCGACTGCACAAGCTTACCCAGCTCCACAATATGGAGAACAAGCACACTGTAGGCAATTGCTATGGCAAAGCCAAGACCGCCCAGCAGGTTCATCCACAAAGCGCGGAAGGAGTTTGTAATCGCTTCCTTAGACTGATTGTAACCGATTAGCAGGAACGAGCATACGCTCGTAATTTCCCAGAAAAAATAAATCCAGGTTAAATTGGAAGACAAAACGAGCCCGAACATCGCACCCAAAAAGACAAACAGCATCGCGAAGAAGAACGCGCGCCTGTCCTTACAGTCCGTATGGTGCTCATGATAATCTTTCATGTAGCCAACGGCGTAGACGCAAATCAGGCACCCCACAACGCCGATAATCAAACACATAACAACGGTAAGCTTATCGACTGCTATATGGGCGCCCTCAATCTCGCTTTTTCCCGTAAGATCAAGCCAGGCAATCAAGCCCGTTTGAGCTACGGAGAGAAGTGCAACGTAGTATTTCTTATACCTTACAGCGTAGTAGACCACCAGACACATGATGCCGATTTCGGCCACCAGTATCACCATGTTGGCCGTACTTGCCTCCGCAAGGTAGGTTGTATTTGTTCCTGAAAGCATGGTTCCGGTTACAAAATACAAGACTGCCGCAATAATGAGAGCACAGCTGGCAAAAATGAAGTATTTTCTTGGTTTCCCGTGTTTTTTAATCAGCGATAATATCACTGCCGCTAGAAAAGGGAAACAAATTAGAAATGCTATGACTGGCAAACGGATACCCCCTCGTGAAATTACTGACATAGACCGTCTCTATTATACTACTTTTCCTGTCGAATTCAGTTAATATTTTCTTTGAATTTTGTTACAAGATTTTTGTATTTATGAATTAAATATATGCAAATTAACTAATTTTTTTATTTTATAGCGATTAACTTTAAAAACGGCTAAGTAGTTGTGCGTATATTCTTCGTGATGTAAGGAGAACGACGAAGTCAGGCTGGCGCTTGGCGAGCAACGCAGCAATACGGAAAATAGACCGAAAAAAAGCGTTCCCACCCGAAGGAGGAAACGCTCAGAAATTGCGAAGCTTGCCGGGCACAGTTTTAAGCGCTACAGCGCCGCCTGTTTCCGTTTTGGAAGCGACTTGACGCTGACCGGTATCTGTATCACATGCGTCACCGGTCTCCAGACCAAAACCGCGATTCCGAAATCAATCATGCTGTGAATAATCGTGCCGATTCCCAGCACCAGCACGGAAACGAGATATCCGTAAGCATAATAGGACTTGGTCATGGTATTTCCGAAATAAAACCAGGTTACCACCGCAACCTCGCTTGCTGCGTGGATAACTGCGAGAATCATCCCATAAGTGACCATCCCTGTAATGGTGGAAAGGAAGTTCGGGTTTTTTTTCAGCAAGATTGAACCGACCGCGACAAAAACCAGATGGCTCAGGGCGCGCAGTACAATCACCAGCGGAAACCCGGCAAAAAAGAAACCGACCGTGGAGCCAAGCGTAACTGTAAGGGCAACCGGCGGTGAAACAAACAACGCGATAAAAATCGGAACATGGCTGGCAAGCGTAAAGGAGACCGGCTCAAACACAATTCTCGGGGCAAAGAGCGGAATCACAATTCCAATCGCGCACAGCAGCGCCGCGATTACAAGGCTTATTAATTTGTTATTACGGTTCATTTTCACACCTCTGTTTTACATTTGTCACATCATAACTTGATATGTGTCTTGACACCTGTTAATCCCATTGTAAAGCAAAGGCGTAAATTTGTCAATACTAAAAAAACCAGCTGTTAACTCTGACCGCTTTCAAACAGAATCCCGTTCGCGCGCAGCTCGGCGAGCACGCGTTTGTAAGCCTCCTCGGAGTGGCAGGCAATCGTATGCAGATGAACTCCGCCGGTCAGGTCGCAAAGGGGCGAGACGTGGTCGTTCGAAAGCTTATCCAAAAAATTGTCGGCATCATAGCGTGAAAAAATATGGAGCTGACCGGAAATCTGCCCGTAAACCGCGTGCTCCACGGTAACATCGATCAGACCGCAGCCGTTATCCACAATCAGATACAGTTCCCTTGCAAGGTTCTCCCGATCGTGCTTACAGGCAATCGTATGGACAAGACGGTCCTCCTCCCCGTTACGGCTGTTCAGAATATATCCGCGCGGCGTCGCCGCGATATCCACATTCGCCGCACGCAGCAGCGCAATATCCCCCACAATAATCTGGCGGCTCACCTGAAACTGCACCGCCATGGTTCCGGCGCTAACCGGCTGCCTTGCCGCTTTCAGCAGGTCGAGGATTTCCCGGCGTCTTTGTGCCGCGTCCATTCTTCATTCCTCCCGATCATAAGCTGTCTTATACTGATAATATCACATATTTTGTGCGCCGTGGCGGAAAACGCTCCTTCACAGGATTCCCGTTCGGTCTCCTGTCTTCGGTATCGTCAATCAACTCAGAAGCCCCCCGGTCTATTTAAAACTCGAACGTATTATGCTTTTTTAACAAACTGATTACCACAAACCGGGCAGGTAATGCAGATTTTCCCCCGGCCTCTCGGCACGCGCAAGGTATTGGAGCACTTGGGGCATTTATAGTACCGGTGAGTCTGCCGGTCCTTCAGCCGGGCCGACTGCTTTGAGAACCAGTACCGAACCTTGCTCCAACGGCTCACAAACCAGTCGTTTTCCCGGTAACGTCTCTCGGTTTTTCTGGAAAACATCCGGTAAAAGCACCATACCAGCGGAAGAAAGGACAGCAGAATCACAATATAGCTGCGGGATATCTGTGCGGCCATCCACAGCACAAAATACAAGCCCAGCAGAGCAAACGTCAGCTGGTCGGTTCCGTACCTGCCTGTCATAACCCTTCTATACCATTCCAAAAAACGCCAGCCCATATAAATCTTCTCCTTAATTTACAATCATACAGTCATCAATTTTGAAAATGTCTAAGCATTTGTCCTTATATTTTCCGTGATGTTAGGCGGATAACGAAGGACGCCAAGTATTACCCGGGCAGCCGGAAGGTCCTTGTTTTCTTTCAATTATAATACCACACTGTAGCGTCATTCTAAATAGATCATGAATTTTTTATGACGTCCGTAGGATTTTCCTTTCGCGGTGAATCAAAAGCGCTATGTCAAAAACGCTCCCCGGTAGTACCGGAGAGCCGTTGTGCTTTAATCCGCGATTTGCGCCGTAAGCCCGCCGATCAGCGAGAGAAGCGCGCCCGGAGCCAGCTCCACCTGTGCGCCGATTTTCCCGCCGCTCACGATAATGGTCTCCAGACTCTCGCAGCTATCGTCGATTACGGTTTTAAATTGTTTTTTCATGCCGACCGGCGAACAGCCGCCGCGGATATACCCGGTGGTTTTGTTGATTTCATCCACATGAATCATTTCCACCGATTTCTCTCCAACACTTTTTGCCGCCGCCTTTAAATTCAGTTCCTTCGCGACCGGAACAACAAATACGTAAAACTCGCGGCTTGCGCCCCGGGTCACCAACGTTTTATAAACCCGTTCCACGTTCTGGCCAAGCTTGTGCGCGACGGAAACCCCGTCGATTTTGCCGTCCTCATGTTCGTAGAAATAATACTGATACGGTATTTTTTCCTTGTCCAGAATACGCATTACATTCGTTTTATTCTCTTTTTCCTTCGCCACTTTCCGCACCTTCTCCGCAGCATTTACTGCTCAATTTTCCACTTAATACCCTGCGGGGTGTCCTCGAGCACAACATGTCGCGCCTTCAGCTCGTCGCGAATCCGGTCCGCCGTAGCCCAATCCTTGTTCCTTCTCGCTTCGGTACGTTCGGCAATCAGCTTTTCGATTTCCTCATCCAGGCTGACCTCCCTGTTTGCGTAGAGCAGCCCCATTACGCCGGCCAGCTCGTTAAACAGGTTCAGCGCATAGGCGCACAGCTCCCTGGAAGGAGCGGTGGAGGCGTTCAGGTTGGTATTGATGTCACGCGCCAAGTCAAACAGGGCGGAAATGGCGTCCGCGGTATTCATGTCGTCCTCCATCGCCTCGATGAAGTGATCCTGATACTCGTTCAGTCTGCGCTTAATCTGACGCTCGTCCTCCTTCTCTCCGGCAGGAGAATTGTCCATCAGGAACTGAAGATTATCGCGGCAGTTATACAAACGCTCCAGTGCGGACTTGCACTGCTCGATAACCTCAACGCTGTAGTTGATCGGCGTGCGGTAGTGGGACGCCACCATCAGGAAGCGGATGGGTTCGTAACCGTACTGCTCCGCCACGTCGCGGACGGTGAAAAAATTCCCGAGACTTTTGCTCATCTTGCGGTTATCCACGTTGATGTAGCCGTTATGCATCCAGTAATTTGCAAGCGGAACACCGTTGCAGCACTCACTCTGCGCCACCTCGTTCTCATGGTGCGGAAAAATCAAATCCTGACCACCGCAGTGAATGTCGATGGTCTTTCCCAAATATCTGCGCGCCATGGCAGAACACTCGATATGCCAGCCCGGCCGACCCTGCCCCCACGGTGAAATCCAGCTTGGCTCTCCGGGCTTTGCGCCCTTCCAGAGAGCGAAGTCAAGCGCGTCTTCCTTGATCTCCCCTGTGGCAATGCGCGCGCCGGACTGCAAATCGTCGATGGGCTGGTGCGAAAGCCTGCCGTAGCTTTCGTCTTTGAGTGTGCGGAAATACACGTCGCCGTTGGAAAGCGCGTACGCGTAGCCTTTATCGATTAAGTCAGAAATAATGCTGATGATTTCGTCGATATTCTCTGTTGCCAAGGGATGAATGGTAGCCGGACGAACATTCAGCCCCTTGGCGTCGGTTTTGTATTCCTCAATATACCGCTGGGATACCGTGAGGTAATCGCTGCCCTCCTCGTTTGCCTTGCGAATGATTTTGTCATCGATGTCGGTAAAGTTCTGGACGTAGGTTACTTCCATCCCCCGGTATTCCAGGTAGCGGCGCAGCACGTCGAACACACAGATTGGTCTGGCGTTGCCGATATGGATATAATTGTAGACCGTCGGGCCGCAGGCGTAGATTTTAACCTCGCCGGCGGTAATAGGAACAAATTCCTCTTTCTGCCGTGTCAGCGTGTTGTAAATTTCCATTTTAGTTTTCCTCTCCTTTTGCCTGTATTTCTTCCAATTGTTTTTTTAACCTTCGAAGCTCATAATCCACGCGGCAAAGCTCCTGCGATACCGGGTCGGATATGTGAATTTGATCCATATTGCACGGGCGGATTCCGTTGAGCCTTGCAATGCGCGCGGGAACACCCACTGCTGTAGCGTTATCCGGCACTTCATCCAGCACCACAGCGCCAGCCGCAACCCGGGCGTTATCCCCAACCCGGAACGGCCCGAGAACTTTCGCGCCCGAACCGACCATAACGTTATCCCCAAGGGTCGGGTGGCGCTTTCCCTGATCTTTGCCGGTGCCCCCGAGCGTCACGCCCTGATACAGGGTACAGTTGTCGCCGATTTCGGTGGTTTCTCCGATAACCACGCCCATGCCGTGGTCAATGAATAGTCCCTTTCCGATTTTCGCGCCCGGATGAATTTCAATCCCTGTTTTATGGCGCGCGCGCTGGGAAAGGTATCGCGCGATAAATTTCATATTATGCCGGTAAAACCAGTTTGCCTTCCGATAGGCGCGTACCGCCTTAAACCCGGAATATAGAAAATACACCTCAAATCTTGACCTTGCGGCAGGGTCGCGTTCCATAATGGAATCCAGTTCTTCTTTGAGCCTTGTAAACATGTTACCCTCCATTCAGTAAAAAAGGCAGCCCTCGCCCCAAAAGGGACGGAGGCGGCCTTAATCCCGCGGTTCCACTCCGTTTTATCACTCATAGGCCTTTAACGGTGCCAACCGTGCGGAGATACTTGATTCCCCCCGCCTGCTCGCGGATGCATTTCGCCGCCCGTCCCTGCCAAAAGCGCTTACAGCCGTGGCGCTCTCTCTCTGGTGCCGACCTTGCGGTTACTTCTTCCGTTCCTCGCATTTCACTGAATTAATTTCCATAAAATCATCCGGATACTGATAACCATAATAGGCTTATCGTAAAAAAATGTTACAAAATTCGAATCGTTATTAGCGCGTATATGCAATCCGAGAAAACCAGTAGAATAAACCAAGCTTTGGAGTCTGCATATACACTTTAGTATATACCAAAAAAAAGTTGAAGTAAACCCCGTCCGTTTCTATTTTACTGTATTGATTACATTTCTGTTCTGCACCAAATAGATTGCACCGGAAAGGACGGTGAAAAATGTCGCAATATAAATCAGAAAATTTCCGGCAAGCTGAAAAAACACTGCGCTTTGCAGACCGGCGGCCTGAAAGGCGGGCAGCTGCCCCGCGGTAATCAGCTCCTGCGAAAACTGGAGCACAAATATCAAAACAATCGCCAGAATCTGGCTCACCGTTTTAGTCTTTCCCCAATTGTTCGCCGCGAGCACCACGCCGCTATCCACCGCGACGAGGCGCAGAGACGTTACCATGAATTCCCGCGCGATAATCAGGATTACGCACCAGGTCTGTGCCAGATCAAGCTGAACAAAGCACACCAAAGCGGAAACAACCAAAATTTTATCGGCAATGGGGTCAAGAAATTTTCCGAAATCTGTGATCTGATTGTATTTGCGCGCAAGCTTGCCGTCCAGATGGTCCGTGTAAGCCGCGATACCAAACAGAATTCCCGCCCAGAAGTAATGACCGGAGATACCGGGAATTAACAGCACCGCCACAAAAAACGGCACCAGAATAATACGGAACAGGGTCAGCTTATTCGGCAGATTCATCGAAAAACACCTCCTCAGTCAACTTTTTCTCCAGTCAAATCGCTGTCGATACATTCGGTTACCGTTACATCGACAAATTGACCCAAGCCCGGTTTTTTTCCTTTCACAGTGAAGAAAACCTTACCGTCAATATCGGGGGCATCCGCTTGAGAACGACCAAACCAGCATTCCGCGTAACGGTCGTAGCCTTCAACGAGCACCTTCAGCGTTTTCCCCTGCATCGCCTCGCCCCACTCCTGCATAAGGTTCATCTGATCCTCCATGATCAGGTCCATGCGGTGCTGTTTTACCTCTTCGTCAATCTGGTCAGGCATTTTCGCGGCGGCCGTGCCTTCCTCCTGCGAGTAGGTAAAGCACCCCAGACGTTCAAACCGGGTCTCGCGGACGAATTCCGCCAGCTCGGTGAAATCCTCCTCCGTCTCTCCGGGGAATCCGGTAATCAGCGTCGTGCGAAGGACCAGGTTTGGAATACGCGCGCGCATTTTCTGAATCAGCGCGCTCAACTCTTCACGGCTGCCGGTGCGGTGCATCGCCCTTAGCAGGCGCGCACTGCAGTGCTGGAGCGGAAGATCGATATATTTCACAACTTTTTCTTCGTTGGCCATGGTATCCAAAAGCTCGTCGGTAATGGAATCCGGGTAGCAGTAAAGAATCCGAATCCATTCCACGCCTTCGATGCGGCAGATTCTTCTTAAAAGCTCCGGCAGCAGCAGCTTTCCGTATAAATCCCAGCCGTAGCGGGTGGTATCCTGCGCGATAAGAATCAGCTCCTTCGCGCCGTTCTTCGCCAGCTTCTCCGCTTCCTCCACAATATTTTCCATAGTGCGGGAACGGTAGCGGCCGCGGATAAACGGAATCGCGCAGTAGGCGCAGCGGTTGTCGCACCCCTCCGCGATTTTGAGGTAGGCAAAATAGCTCGGTGTGGAAAGCGCGCGTTCACCGCTTAAGGGCAGCAGCGTCTTTTCAGGGAAGGCTTCCGTTTTTTCGCCGCCCAGAACCTTTTCCACCACGGAGGCGATATCGCTGTCTGCTCCGATGCCGACGACGGCGTCCACCTCGGGCAGCTCCTTCCGGATTTCCTCCCGGTAACGCTCTGCCAGACAGCCCGTTACCACAATCGCCTTGATTTTCCCCTCTGCCTTCAGACGTGCAAGCTCCAAAATTTCCTCGATCGATTCCTTCTTGGCGGCCTCAATAAATCCGCAGGTATTGATGATTGCGACATCCGCTAGTCCTGCGTCATCTACCAGCCGGTAGCCCGCCTTTTGGAGCGTCGCCATCAGCATCTCGGCGTCAACCTGATTTTTGGCGCAGCCAAGGCTCACCATTCCAACTTTATATGACATTTACTCTTCCTCATCCTTTATTTGATTCAGCGCAGTGCGGATATCGTCCCAGCGGTAGCCGAGCCTTTGCAGGGCGGCAACGCTTCGGCGGCAGCCCCTTTCGTCGTTTAGATACGCGCGGTATTTTCGGTCGATCAATTCCCGTATTTTTTCAACGGGATTGGGCGCGGTCTCTTCGATAATCTGTTCCGCCAGTTCCCGGTCAATACCTTTTTGCAGCAGCTCCTGCCGCGCACGCTGTGCGGAATATCCCTTGCGCCCCAGCAGCTCCGCCGCCAGGCTTCTGGCGTACGCCTCGTCGTCAACAAGCCCGATTTCCGCCATATGCCGCGCTGCATTTTCAGCCGCCTCACGCGATGTGGCCCGGCTGATTTTATCCGCCAGCTCCTTTTGCGAATGGCTCCGGTGCTCCAACAGATAGAGCGCCTTTTCCCGCGCGCGCCTGCTCTCGCTCTCCGTGATCAATTCGTGCAGCTGTTCGTCGTCGATTTCCTGTCCCGGCTTACGACCGGATTTCAGGAGCGTTTCCGTATCCAGATTCACCGCGAGCTCGCCGTCCAGATAAAGCGCGGAAAGGCTTTTTCGGCGCGGCTCAATTGCCGTAATCAGCATCGTCAGTCATCCGCCGAAATATCAATATTGACCGTCTTGCCGCGACCGGAGGCTTTCGCGGGCGCGGGCGCCGCTGCCTCCACAGGCTTCGCTGGAGAAGTCTCCGGCGTGCTCTTGGCAAAGAGCTTCGACATATTTTCCTTCACCTGTGCCTCAACCTCGGCAGCGGTTTCTTTATTTTCTGAAAGATACGTTTTCACATTGTCGCGACCCTGACCGAGGCGTGTTTCCTTATAAGAGAACCACGCGCCGCTCTTCTGGATAATATCCAGCTTCACAGCCAGATCGAGCAGCTCGCCCTCGCGGGAAATTCCCTTGCCGTACATCACGTCGAATTCCGCCTCGCGGAACGGCGGCGCGATTTTATTTTTTACAACCTTGGCGCGAGTACGCGAGCCAATCAGCTCCGTACCATTCTTCAGCGTTTCAATTTTACGGATATCGATCCGGACGGAGGCGTAGAATTTCAGCGCACGGCCGCCGGGGGTCACCTCGGGGCTGCCGTACATCACACCAACCTTTTCACGAAGCTGGTTGATGAAAATCGCGACGCAGTTGGATTTAGAGATTGCGCCAGCCAGCTTGCGAAGCGCCTGGCTCATTAAGCGTGCCTGCAAGCCCACGTGGCTGTCGCCCATTTCACCCTCAATTTCCGCGCGCGGAACCAAAGCGGCAACGGAATCGACGACGATCACGTCAATCGCCCCGGAGCGAACCAGCGCCTCTGTGATTTCGAGCGCCTGTTCGCCGGTATCCGGCTGAGAAACCAGCAAAGAGTCGACATCGACACCCAGTGCGCGGGCGTAAACCGGGTCAAGCGCATGCTCCACATCAATAAAGGCAGCATTCCCGCCGCCCTTTTGACCTTGCGCGATACAGTGCAGGGCAAGCGTGGTTTTACCGGAGCTTTCCGGCCCGTAAATTTCGGCGATACGGCCGCGCGGAAGTCCGCCGATCCCCAGCGCCAAATCCAGCGAAAGCGAACCGGTGGGAATTGCCTCCACATGCATTGCTTCATTCTGACCAAGGCGCATGACCGCGCCTTTTCCGAACTGCTTTTCAATCTGCAGCAGCGCCGTTTCCAACGCGGCTTTTTTGTCGGTTGCCATAAAAAATCCCTCCGGTTATTCTTCACACGGAAGTAAAAATCAACCGTGTGATCATTTTTTAATCAGTTTCCTGTTGTTTCATAAATTATATCTGATTTTAAATTTAAAATCAACATTTAGACTTAAAATTTTCGAACAAATGTTTAAATATATTTACGAATACCGACGACAACCCGCTCGATTCCGTTAAAATCCCGATAAATTCCGATCTCGGTTAGCCCTGCTTGTTCAAACAGGGTACGGACATCCTCAGCCTGCCCTTCCCCGATTTCCACCGCGGCGATTCCGCCCGGTTTTAATCCGGGAATCCACAGCCGTGCGATCGCACGGTAAAAATCCAGACCGTCCGCTCCGCCTGCCAGCGCCGTTTGCGGCTCTCTCTTTACCTCGGCCTGGAGCCCGGCAAGCTCGACCTCTTTTACGTAAGGCGGGTTGGAAACGATGCCGTCCAAGCCGCAAAAGTGCGCCGCGCTTTTGGGATCAAGGATATCCAGCCGAAGAGGCGTAACATTCTCATACCCCGTTTCTTCACAGTTACGCGCCAGAAAAGCGTAGGCCTCCCCATACAGCTCCGCCGCGGTGATTTCAGAATCGGGCAGCAGGGAAGCAAGGCCGAGCGCCACAGCGCCTGTTCCGGAGCAAAGGTCGATAATACGCGGCGACAGATGTTTTTTCAGAAGGTCAGCCGCCGTTTGCACCAGCAGCTCGGTCTCCTCGCGCGGGATGAGCACCCCCTCGCCGACGGCAAGCTCCAAATTCAAAAACGGCCATCTGCCTAAAATATACTGGAGCGGCCTCCCGGAAGCACGCTCCTCAATCATCTGAATGTATTCCTCTTTTTTTTCTTCCCCGGCAGCTTGGCCGGAACGCAGAATCAGCTGCTGGCGGTTAAGCCCAAATACCCATTTTATCAGGCAGGCGGCGTCAAACGCGGGACTTTCGTTTCCCGCCTCCGCCAGCCTGCCTTTACCCAGGTGATAAATTTCACCGATTGTCATTTTTTATGCCCCCAGCAATTACAGGCTGATTTTATCCTCGCCGTTTTCCGGAATTACCTGCTCCATCGCGGCAATGGCTACCTCGATCATGCTGTCGTCCGGCTCCTTTGTGGTAATGCGCTGCACCCACAAACCGGGCGCAGAAATAATTCGCGTCAGCGTATTGTCGTGCCTGCCGCAGAGGCGGATAAACTCATAGCCGATCCCGACGATGAGCGGAATGCACAGAATTTTCGTAATTGTTCGCAGAAACGGATTGGAAAACGGGATAAAGAACCCCACGATAATCCCCAAAAGCAGCATAATAACGATAAAGCTCGTTCCGCAGCGCGGATGAAACCGGGTGTGACGGCGAACATTCTCCACAGTGAGCTCCTCGTTGTTTTCATAACAGAAAATTGTTTTATGTTCCGCCCCGTGGTATTGAAACAGCCGCCGAATCTCCGGCATACGGGAGCAAAGAATGATGTACACAAGAAAAATCAGGATACGCATAACACCCTCCGTAAGGGAGCGCCACTGCTCTACGGCACCGCCCAGATTGCGGATCAGGTTGAAGATTACGGTAGGCAGCATAAAAAACAGACCAATGGCAAGCAGCAGTCCAAGCACGGTGGACGCCCCCATGATAACATTCATGATCTGATCGCCGAAGGTTTTTTTGACCCAAATATCGAATTTGGTCGGCTCCTCGTCATCCAGCCCGGCCTTCTCCACAGACATGGAGAGCGCCTTGTAGCCCATGGAGAGTGAATCAAGCATTCCCGCGACTCCGCGCAGAAGCGGCAGCTTCATAAATGGATATTTATCCCGCAGGGAATCGGTCTTCATCTCCTCCGTGGAAACGGTTCCGTCCGGCATACGGATGGCAACACTGGTCTTTTTCGGACCGCGCATGAGGATTCCCTCCACGAGAGCCTGACCTCCGATAGAGGTGATGCATTTGGTCTTTTCTCTAGCCATTTATTTCTGAATTCCTTTCTTCATTTCCTGCTTCAGCGGGGCTTGACTTATCCTCAATTCGCCTGAGCGTGGGGATAAGTATGGTCACCGCGGTGCCGACATTTTCCTGACTTTCGATATCTAGCCGCCCGGAATGAAGCGCCATAATCTCGTCCGCCAGAGCAAGACCGATACCGGAGCCGCGAATTGTCTGGTTTGCCTTATAAAATTTCTTTTTTACGTTGGGAAGGTGCTTCGCCGGGATTCCGCATCCGTTGTCACTGATGACAACACGGATGAAGCTCTCGATTTCGGACGCGGTAACGCTGATCGTACCGCCCTCGTTCGTATATTTCAGCGCGTTGTCGATAACGTTGATAAACACCTGACGCAGCCGGTTGATGTCGCCCAGCACAGGCGAAAGCATCGCGGGCTCTTCATAGAGCAGGAACTTGCCCTCCACCTTGGCGCGCTCGCTGAACATATAAACCGCCTCGCCCAGCTCGGCAAGAATATCGATTTTGTCCATTGTCAGCGTCATGCGCCCGCTCTGCATACGGGAAAAATCCAGAAGCTCCTCCACGATACCGGAAAGCCGTTCGGATTCATGGATAATAATCCCCATGCCGCGGTCGATAGTATCCTGGTCGCTCTCCCCGCTCTGCATAGTCTCCGCCCATCCCTTTATCGCGGTGAGCGGTGTGCGCAGCTCATGGGAAACCGAGGAGATAAAATCATTTTTCATTTTGTCTGCCGCTCCAAGCTCATCCGCCATATCATTGATGGTGTCACAGAGCTGACCGACCTCATCGTCGGTGGTTTTTCGGATTCTGGCTTTAAAATCACCCTGCGCGATGCGCTTTGCGGTCGCGCCGATTTCCTTAATCGGGGTGATGATTGATTTCATAAAGTAATAGCTCGAAATAATAATAAACAAGATAATGACCAGCCCCGCCAGAATCAGAAAGCCAACAACAAGGAATACCTGCTTGTCTGCATCCGCCAGCGAAACCACATAGCGAACGGCGCCTACAAAGCCACCGTTGTCGTTCCGCATTACACGGGTGACCGCCATCACCTTCTCGCCGCTGGTCAGCGACCCCGTCCAGGTGCCGTAGCCGCCCTTATCCTCCTGGGCCAGCTTATAATCGGGCATCGGCTGGGTCTGATCGGGCGCGAAACCGACGGAGGTAATGATAATTTGGCCGTTGGCGTTAAAAACCATCAGCTCCATACTCTCTTTATTCGGGAAGTTTTCCACGTAGCTACGTGCCGCTGTGCTGAACTCGTGCGGCGATTTTCTTCCGTAATCGGCAAACACGTTGGTCAGCTCGCCGGAGCGTCCGTTAATTGCCTGCTGAATCCCATTATACACATAACTCCGCACCACGATCGACAGGGTCAGAATCAGGGTAATTAATATTACAAGTATAACACCCAGACTATTTAATAGCCAGCGCCTTATAATACCGGTTGTTTTCATTCCTGACCTCCCTTTCGGATTACGGTTTGCCGTCCTGAAAAAAGGTTCAGGCTTCCCACTTATAGCCCAAACCCCAGACCGTTACGATATGCTTTGGGTTGGACGGCTCATCCTCCACCTTCATTCGAAGCCGGCGGATATTCACATCCACAATTTTCTCTTCGCCAAAATAAGCTTCTCCCCACACATGCTTCAGCACATCCGTGCGATCCAGCGCTGTGCCGGGATTAGAAAAGAAATACTCCATAATTTGAAACTCCACCTGCGTCAGCTCAATCGGAACGCCCCGCTTCATCAGCGTGCGGTTGCGCAGGTTCAGGGAGAATTCGCCGGAGCGGATTTCCTCCTTAAAGTTGTTTTCATTTCTCATCTGCTCCAGGGCAACACGGCGGTAAACGGCATCCACCCTGGCGACCAGCTCGCTCGGGCTGAACGGCTTGGTAACGTAATCGTCCGCGCCCATCATCAGACCGCTTACCTTATCCATCTCCTGTGTGCGCGCGGTCAGCAAAATAATGCCGATCGAGTTGCTTTTCTGGCGAAGCTCTCTGCAAACCGCCAGTCCGTCGTATTTTCCGGGCATCATAATATCGAGGACGGCAACGTCAATATTGCCGCCTTCCCGGTTATAAATTTCAAGGGCCTCTTCTCCGTTTGACGCCTCATAGGCGTCATAGCCCGCGCGTTTTAGATTTATAACGACAAATTCACGGATTGCCTGTTCGTCTTCGGCAACTAGAATTTTTTTCATGCCCGATCCTCCATTTATTGTAATTAACCGTTTTCTCTCGCAGAAAAGCCGTGCCTGTGGGAGTCCTCTAATCTGAATTAATTAATTTGAAGCTGGCCTTCACATCGCCTGCCCGTAACGACAGCGCATGCTCCGGCGTCGGGCAGCTCGCAGCGAACACCAGATTATCGGATTGCATCAGCTCAAAAAATCCGGCTGTTCCAAGCTGTTCCCTCCATTCCTGATTTGTAAAAACCTCAATTTTCAGCAGTGGCTTTCCGAGAGAGCCCGCAGATTTTTTCTTTGCGGCTATCCATTCATAAAATGTGATGGTACGCGTTGCCGTATCCGTTTTTGTCGTAATTTTCCCCCGCCACATATCCGGCACAAGAAACCAGTAGCCGTCTGAATAATCAATCACCATACTCATGACGCGCACAAAGGTGCTGTTCTGCGTATCGTAGCGGTGCCAGTTGGTCAGGTACGCCGCGTCATCCGCAGTTGTTCCGGAATAACCCGGCATCAGGTTTACAATAGGAACTTCAATGATTTTATCTCCGTTAATATCCTTGGAAACAACCGAAGTATTCCGCAGCGTAGAATTTGCGTTTTGTGCGGCGGAATCATAGAACGGGGATTTCAGTATTTTACTCTGTTTATCCCAGTAAAGCAACTCGGTTACCAAAGCGTTTGCGCTCTTCATTCCATCCAGAATAATTCCGTTCTGCCTTTCGTTAATCAACCCGGTCTGCACCGAGGTATACTTGGTAACTCCGCTGTCCAGCCGGCAGGAACCGATCATTTCGGCAACATTGTTTTTTATGGAATACAGCCGAGCCAGCGCGGGCTGGTCGCCCACACTTACATTTGCGGTGAAAATTTCATCCTTGCTGTCGCCGTCAAAATCCATGACCGCCATTTCGGTGTAGCTTTGGTCCAGCTTCAGCTCATTCATCCTGCCGCCCTTATAATAGTAGACGCAGATTGTACTGGTATTGTTCAGGCTGCTTCCCCAGCCTACAATAACCTCATCCTTTCCGTCGCCGTTCAGGTCGCCGAAGCAAACCTTATCCACCTGCGCGGCCGGATTGTTGAAGAAGCCCATGTCCGCCCATTTTCCGTCTTTTTTCATGAACATGATATTGGTACCGGAGGTATCATCGTCGCCCTTCTGGTAAATCGCCATGGCTTCTTCGCTACTGTCTCCGCTGATATCGTGGGTAATAATCGCGGAGCGGTAGCTTCCGCTTCGCGGATATTTCAGGGTCATTTTATCGCCTGCCTTGCTTAAAAGCAGGTTATGAATATCTGCCTTTTCTCCGGTGGGCTTCGGCGGCTTCATGAGCGTCTGCGCGTCCAGCCCGGCAAAGGAGCAGCCGGAAAGCAAAACCGACAGCACAAGCGCCGCAGCGACAGCTTTCAGCTTCATTTCACCACACCCCTTCCGAATATACTCGTCATTTATTATATCATTAAGCACTTAAAAAAAACAGTACCAAAACTGTAACAAATACTTCCTGACTCAGAAGCGGAGCGCGCCGGAGAGTTCCTTTCCAAAGCGCTAGTCCGGGAGTATTTGACAAAAGCCTACAGCTTCTGCCGATTCTGTCAAAACATTGACTTTATTTTAACAAGCTGTTATAATAAAGCGGAAATTTGCGCTGTATCCGATTACGGAACAGCAGCAGGAGGAATAAAAATGAATAAACAATCCGCAAAGTACAGGGACCTTGTGCTCACGGCGCTGTTTGGCGCCATCATCATTCTGCTGGCTTTTACGCCGTTTGGGTTTATCCAGCTGGTGATTATTAAAGCCACGATCATTCACATCCCGGTTATTATCGGATCAATCCTGCTCGGGCCGAAGCGCGGCGCGATCTTAGGAGGGCTCTTCGGCTTAACCAGCTTTTTGAGCAACCTCATGACGCCGACCGTTCTTTCGTTTGCGTTCTGCCCGCTCATTCCGGTTCCGGGAACGACCGGCGGAAGTCCGCTGGCCCTGATTGTCTGCTTTATCCCCAGAATTCTGGTGGGCATTGTTCCGTATTACGTCTATCAGCTGATACAAAAGCTGCTGAAGAATAACTCCAAGGGAGAATACCTCTCCCTGCTGCTCGGCGGTATTTCAGGCGCGCTCACCAACACAATTTGCGTAATGGGCTTAATCTTTCTGCTTTTTCAAGAGGCTTACGCCACGGCAAAGTCCATTCCGGTAAACGCAGTGGCAGGCGTTGTGCTTGGCATTGTGGGAACCAACGGCATTCCGGAAGCCCTTGTGGCCGCTGTGATTACCGTCGCGGTGTGCAAACCACTTTTACAGCTTCGCAGAAAGAAGAGCGTTTAATTCGAATAGAAATGAGTGCTGAACCATGATTCTTGCCGTCGACATTGGCAATACCAATATCGTTCTGGGCCTGATGGATGAAAAAGGAATCCATTTCAATGCCCGCCTTTCCACCGACCGCACCAAAACCAGCGACGAATATTCCATTCTGGTGCAAAGCCTGTTTCTGGTAAACCTCTGTGATATTTCCGCCATTGAGGGCGCGATTATATCCTCGGTGGTACCGGAGCTTTCGGGGGTGATGCAGACCGCCGTAAAAAAAGTTACAGGAAAGCATTCGCTTATCCTCGGCTCTGGCGTCAAAACAGGGCTGAACATCCTGACCGATAATCCGGCACAGTTGGGCAGTGACCTTGTGGCCGGAGCCGTCGCCGCGGCGGCGGAATACCCAAAGCCGACGCTGATTTTTGATATGGGCACCGCCACCACGCTTTCCGTTATCGATTCACGCGGCAGCTTTACCGGTTACATGATTATTCCCGGTGTGCGCCTTGCGGTGGAGGCTCTCTCCCGATGCACCGCGCAGCTTCCTCATATCCGTCTGGAAGCCCCGAAAAAACTTGCGGGCACCAACACGGTGGACGGCATGAGAAGCGGAGCGATATACGGTAATGCAGCCATGCTTGACGGACTGATCTCCCGCATGGAGGAGGAGCTGGGGCAAAAGCCGACGGTCGTGGCAACCGGCGGAATGATTCCGTACATTACGCCATACTGCAAAAGCGAGATCATATCCGACCCGGAGTTGATATTGAAGGGTCTGTATCTCATTTATAAGAAAAACATTAAATAAGCGGAATTACATAAAAGAGCGGCGGTTCAAAATGAACTGCCGCTCTTTTAAGCTTCGTGTTCCAGCCTGAGCAAATGCTCCTTTACGTCGATACCGCCCCCGTAGCCGACCATCGCGCCGTTCTTCCCGATTACGCGGTGGCAGGGCACGACGATAATCACCGGGTTGCGGTTGTTCGCCATTCCTACGGCTCTGCATGCCTTTGGATTGCCGACCTGCACGGCAATCTGCTGATAGCTGCAGGTGCTTCCGTAGGGGATCGTTTGAAGCGCTTCCCAGACCGAGAGCTGGAACGGCGTTCCTTTCAGAGAAAGCGGAAGGTCAAATACTCTCCGGCTTCCCGCGAAATATTCCTTTAACTGCCGCACCGCTTCCTTCAGCAACTCTGTTTCACACGGTTCAAAAGCCGCCACCTCTGCTTTGACAAGGGTAACCTCCGTAATTCCTGTTCCGTCCTCGGCAATCCGCAGCCTTCCGACCGGAGAATCGTAGTAGCATATTGATTTCATGGCGCTCCTCCAATTGATTTTTATTCTGTTTTTGATACAGCCTGGTTCTTTCTGTGAATTCCTAAGGCAAGCAGAATGCCCGGAACAGCAAAAACAGCCGGATAAGCCATGGCGAATGAATTCAGCCAGGCCCGACTCCCGCCGGTCAGCGTCATAGAAACAAGCACCGCATAGGCAATCAAAATCAGTCCTGTCGCACCCAAAAACCATTTCCGGCAGACTTTGGGTATAGTCAAAGGAAGAATGGTATAAAAGATTACCGTAATAAAAGCGGATACGAAAAAATAAATTGCAGGTACCGCGATCAACAAGTACGCCTGTAGGAGCAAATCATAAAATTGCAGGAACGGCTTATAATACAGCTCTTTCACAAAATAATACGCATAGCCATAGAACAGCGCGGCAGCTGCGAGATAGCCCAGACTTGAAAGGCGAATTGACGGATTTTTCATACAATGCCCCCTTATAGAACGATGTGCCCAGCGGAGTATTGCGTTCTTCCCATAACTCAGCCGATTTATTACTAGATTAATTATATCCTAGTTTCAAGTGAATGAAAAGTAGAATTCGCGAAAACAGAAAGGCGCGCAAAACAAATCCCACTGACCTTAAAAAACCGACAGGCGAGATTTACTTCGTCATGGAATTATTGCCTTTGCAGGAACGGCAGCCAGCTGGTTACTTCTTTTCTTTTTTGTAATAATATAATCAAAAGCAGCAGTAAAGTGGAGACCCCACAAAACACAAAACCTGACATTCCACCCATTTTCTCCATGACCACCCCGACACAAAAATTGCCGATCGGCGTGGAGCCCATGTTGAGAAAGGCGTAAACACTCATTACACGTCCCCGGTATTCGTCGGATGAATTCAGCTGAAATATGGAGTTTGCAATATTCATGAATATCAGGTTAAAAAATCCGATTGCGGCAATCAGAATCGCGCTCAGCCAGTATTGGCGTGTCAGAAGGGTGAGGATCTGCAGAATTCCGGTCGCCAGTCCGCTTAAAATCAGGATACTCCGGTGAACTCCGTTTTTGCTGTAATAGGCCATCAGCACAGCGCCCATAAACGCGCCGAACCCCGCGGTCGCCAGCAGTACTGTATAGCCGTCCGCCCCGCGCGAGAGAACCTCCTTGGCAAAGACCGGAATAATCACATCATTGTTCATCGCAAAGGTACAAACCACCGCGGTGACCAGCACATTCAAAACCAGCGTATCATTTTTTTTGATATACCGGATACCGTCCATAATATCCGGCAGCATATGCCCCGCCGTGCCGCCGACCAGCTTTTCCTGCACCGTAATCATAATGATACTGATAATAACGGGTACATAACTGATGGTATTGACCAGAAAACAGAATTCCGTGCTGTATTTCAGCATAACGTATCCGCTGAGGGCGGGACCGACAATGCGCGCCAGATTTACAATGGTGGAATTCAGAGAAATCGCGTTGGTCAGGTTCTCTCTGCCGACCAGGTCGATAAAAAACGATTGCCTTGCCGGCATATCAAGTGTCTGCGTAAATCCAAACATGGTACTGAGCAAAAGGATATGCCAATACTGGATCTGTTTGGAATACGTCAGCACGGTCATAAGAACCGCCTGAAGCATAAACAGGAACTGCGTTAACAGCAGGAGCTTCTTCTTTGGGAAACGATCGACCAGCACTCCCGCAAACAGGGAAAACAGCAGCATCGGCATAAACTGGCAGACCCCGACGATTCCCACAAGAAGCGGCGATTTCGTGATTGTATAAACAAGCCAGGTCTGCGCGGTACGCTGCATCCAGGTACCGGTGAGCGAAACACACTGTCCGAACCAGAACAGGCGGAAATTACGGTATTGCAGAGCGCGAAAGGTCGTTTTTAATATAGCAAATGGTTTTTTCAGTATAATGTTCATCGCTATCCTTTGTGGCGGCATTCTATTAGTAATTCCTTTATTATAGCACCGTAAACGCGTTTTGTGTCTAATTTATATCCATGTTTTTTATAATTGCTTATAACAGATTAAATGCAGGGTCGTCACCCTGCATTTATATTTTTATACTATTATAAATTTTGAATTATTCTGCCAAAGGCTCTGTCTTAAATTCGTAATAGCCTCTGACTTCTCCTATCCAGTCCAAAAAGGTTTCCCTCCAATAAACACTGCTGAAAAAATTCATGATATCCGTTCTGCTGTCCAATTGAAAGGTTACAATATTAAACGGCGTGGCGCCCTGCTCCAGAATCCCGCCAAAAACACCGTTCGTGCTGACGCCGTTTTCTACAAAAAGGGAAATCGGAAGTCCCTGCTGGTAAGCCATAGCGGGTTCAATCTGCAAATAAGGACTGCTGAGCCAAAAGTTCTCAAAGGTTTGTTCCCGTGGAGAACCCGGTCTTGAAACCGCTTTGGTAACAAAAGCACGCTTAAACGCTATCGCGATAAGACCATAACTGCTTAAAATCATCCTCCGAATGGAGGTCAGCGGAGTTTCTGTATATTGATCCGTGCGGCCTAACGTTCGCGGAAGCAGCAGGTTTTGCTTTAATTGCGCGATTACCCCGGAAAGGAATTCGGCTTGCAGCGTATTAAACGGAGTAGCGTAGCTTAAAAACACCGGAATCCGATACAACATACTATCCTTATCCGGGAAGTCCGCCCTTCCTGTTCCAGTGGCAGCGGAATTATCAACGACGAATCCCTCACCTATCAGCTCGGGATCACTGGCATAATCAAAATTTTTATCTATACTCATAGTATACACCTCATCGAAATTATCCGTATGAAACAACTTGTCTACATACCATTATATGAAAAGGTGACAGGTGGTGTTAACAGGGATTATACTTGCTGCCCGTCAGAAACGCTCCCTTTTTTAGCCAAAGCTTTAGTGGATTCGCATCCTGACCTAAAAACGGATTCCCCGGCAAGGCTGGGAATCCGTTTTTTGCACATGCAAAGAGTAGGGAAAAAAACCTGTTCTCTATTTTTCGTCCGCAAAATGGAGGGTATGAGCAAGGCAGGCATTTTTCTGTTCTTCCCGTAAAATACCAAAAAACTGGTCCCGCGTCATTTCTCCCTTTTTTATCTTATTGGGATAATAGTAGTATATAATGCCTGGAATTGATATTTGAAGAAGCGCCGCCTGCGCCTTTTGAAAACACCCCGCGGTAAGCACCTCTTTTCTCAAGCTCAAATGTAGTAATAAAGCCGTTGGAAGACATCAGCTCCTTGATTTCTGAGACAGGCATTCCGTCGCTTTCCCTCTGGGGTTCCTTCAGGCAAAGACGTCCGTTCGGCTTCAAAATGCGAAAAAACTCTTTTATGATACCGGGCCGCAGCGGCTCCGAAACATCATGAAGTACATAAAAGACATGGATAACATCGAAGCAATCCGCAGCAAGATTCAATTCCGTAAGCGGATCGGTGTGGAAAGTGACATTCTTGTATTTCCGCAGCCGCTTTTTCGCTTTCGCCGTCCAATAAGCGGACGTATCCACACAGACAAGCTTTCCGCCGCCGCGCAGGATTTTTGCCAAATGCTTCGATCCCGCGCCGGAGCCGCTCCCAAAATCCAGAAGCGTTTCGTCCCCCCGCAGTCCCAATGTCTTTATGTACTGCCTGTAGATAAACCCGAACAGATGATTATTGCCAAGCTCGTCGATAATTTTATACCCGACAGAGGGTTTTTCCCAATCCGTCTGCATGATTAGGACGCCTCCTTTTGAAAGCGCTTCCGACTGAACTGGTACATAAACCGGTAGTAGGCTTTTCTTGGCATATGATTCAAAAAAAACGTCAGTAGTTTTGCGTGCATCCCCGGGATGCTTACGACTTTATTTTTGGCCAAATCCCTGAGGGCTGAATCGACGATTTCATCCGGAGACATCCACTGGATTAATCCATTATTGACCTGCCTTGCTTTCTCCATTCCCATCTTCTCGTGGAAATCGGTGTGGGTGAGTCCCGGACAGACCGCCATTACTTTTACCCCGGTGCCGATCAAATCAACATACAGCCCTTCTGTAAAGCTTTTGAGGAATGCCTTGGAACCCGAGTAAACGGAATTCCTCGAAACAATCATATACACGCTTTCGGAGGAAATATTAATGATCGTTCCGCTCTTTCGCTTCACCATATCGGGCAGAACCGCACGGATAAGTTCCATCGGCGCAATTACGCTGACGTTAGCAAGCTGCTCCGCAACCTCAAGGTCACACTCGTAAAATAAACTGTTTGCGCCAAAGCCGGCGTTGTTTACGAGAATTTCCACCTGCTTTCCCTGCATTGCCTCTATCACTTTCTGTATCCCTGTTTTTTCGGAAAGCTCCGTTAGGACTACTTCTACGGCAACATGATCGGTCCCCCGGATTGCCTCGGCAAACGCTTCAATCTTTTCTTTCCTCCTGCCGGTAACAATCAGGTCATACCCCTCTGACGCAAATCTTTTTGCAAACGCCGCGCCTATGCCGCTTGTCGCCCCGGTGATTAACGCTAATTTATTTGCCATTTTTACTCCCCCACCCCTTCCGTTCGGTTGAAATTATCAACCAGCTTTTGTGTCAGACGTATGAAAGCTTCCCGTTCTTCATCTGTATCATAGGCGCCGAGTACTTTTCTCCACAAAACCTCTTCGCCTTTTCGGTGATTTTTCTGCGCGGCCTTACCTTTTTCCGTCAGTTCAAGGCCAAAGGACCTTCGGTCCCGTTTACTGATTACCCGTTGAACCAACCCCCGCTTCTCCAGCCGGTCAATCGCGCTGGTCAGCGTACTCGCCGGTATTTCCAGAGCCTGAATGATTTCCTTCAGGATAACGTCGGGGGTTTTTTCAACAATACTTAAAATACTGATTTCAACCGTAGTGGCTTCTTTCAGTTCATCCCCCAGCAGTTCCGCGTTTGATCGCTGCATCAGGTCTACACAGGCGTGCCAGACTTGATTCAAAGAATGTATTTGTTCTGCACGAATCTTTGTTTTCATTGCTTTCTCCTTTATATTACCATTGTCGTAATATATTGTTTATCGTATTATATGCCTTCTAAAATAATTTGTCAATAAAAAGCAGGAATAAGCCCGCCGAATACTCAGCAGACTTATTCCTGTCGAAGAAAATTCATCAGAATATCCAGTTAATTCGAATCAAATTATCCAATCTGTTTTCAATTATAAAAGATGAAACGTAGGCAAGTGCGAATAAGGCCGTATACGCTTTGAACCCCGGGGCTTTCTGTGCTCTGGCTTTTTTATAGATAATGAACAGGCACAACCTCAGAAACAGCGATTGATTAGAATCGGAACAAGGCGCACATACAGCGCGGATATCAACCGAATAATAGAGTTGCAAAGTGCAATGGATAACACAATTGTCTCTGCAATTGATCTTTTAAACTTCCGCTTGCTGCTCACAGGTATCCCGACTAACGCGCTGCTAAACCCATGTCCGCATTCATGGATAGAGGTAGAAATGATAAACACAAATGTACATAGCAAAAACCTCAGGATGCCTTTCCTTAATGGGCTTTGTAATTTCACAGAAATTCCCTCTTTTATCCTTCCAGTTCTTTATTGACGACAGCCTTGTAATGTTTATTTAGTATTAAGATATATTAACAGAAGCTAAGATTCGTTGCTAATTTCAAATAACTCACAAAAAATGATTGTTAAATTTTGTAAGTTATTGAGTCAAATCAATCAATATTATGTATTTATTTTTTGAAAAACAGAGTATAATTGAGATATTAAATATTCTCCAAGTTAATAAAGTGAATTTACAATTTTTTTAGAATTTACAACGGATAAACCAATGATGAAAGGACTGTATCACAATGTTAATACTCAAAAGGATTGCCTTGCAAAAACAGCCCCAAAAATACCGCGACATAACAGCTTCTAACAAACGGCGGTTTAGGCTGTTATCCCCCATAAAAAAGTATAAGAGCATGACTATATATAAGAAATTGAGTATTTCATTTTTATTGATCGCCTTTTTCAGCAGTTTTGTCATTGGCGCTGTCGGAGTTTTAAACCTTAATAGCAGCAATGCGATTTCGGAGCGAATTTATAGCGAGAATTTGGTTCCGCTTTCTCCTCTCTACCGTATCCAAACGGATTATCTCACCATGGGAACAAAAATAAACGCCAACGACATTTTTGGCAGCCAAAATGCGATTAGCGACCTTTCTTTTAAAATTTTGAATGAGCTGTCTGAATACAGCATGACGGTAAAGGATGAAAATGAAAAAGCCGTTTTAAAACAAATGACTTCAGATATTACCGACTATCAGATACAGATGCGGGAAGTGCTTAATGATTTTCAAAACAACAATTCCAAAGCGGCCTATGAGCTGATGAAAAATGATATTTCTAAAACCTCCGAGCATTTTGACGGGCTGATTACGAGCCTGTTTTCCCAGAAAATTGCGGAGGCGAAGCAGCGCAATGAACAAAGCCAGAAAAACTTTA
>JAEZYP010000029.1 GCA_023418995.1 Bacillota bacterium
AACGTGAAGGGAGGAAGTAACACATGCCAAAGGTTGATTTATATAACATGAAAGGTGAAGTAGTTGGAGATATTCAACTTTGCGATAATGTTTTCGGTGCAGAAGTAAATAATGAAGTACTTCACGCTGTAGTAGTAAATCAGTTAGCAAATAAAAGACAAGGTACTCAGTCAACAAAAACCAAGAGTGAAGTTAGAGGTGGCGGTAGAAAGCCATGGAGACAAAAGGGAACCGGTCGTGCGAGACAGGGTAGTATCCGTTCAGCACAGTGGATTAAAGGTGGTATAGTATTAGGACCTAAGCCACGTAGCTACAGATACACTCTTCCTAAGAAAGTAAAACGTATTGCAATGAAGTCAGCATTAACAACAAAGGTTTCTGGAAGTGAAATTTTTGTACTGGATGCATTGACATTGGATGCAATTAAGACTAAGTCAATGGTAGGAGTACTTAACAGTTTGAAGGTTGATTCAAGTGCTTTGATAGTAATTGATTCAAAGAATGAAAACATTGTTAAGTCTGCTAGAAACATTCCAGGAGTAAAGACAGCGTATGTAAATACTCTTAATGTATTTGATATATTGAAATATGATAAGTTTATTATAACAAAGGCAGCTGTTGAAAAGGTTGAGGAGGTGTACGCATAATGAGATTGCCACAAGACATTATTTTAAAACCATATATAACTGAAAAAAGTAATATGGAAATAGGTGCTGGTAAGTACACTTTTGTTGTTGATGTTAAATCAACAAAAACCGAAATAAAAAAGGCAGTTGAAGCATTATTTAGCGTTAAGGTATTACAAGTTAATACCATGAACTTTGAAGGTAAAGTCAAGCGCACAGGTGTTCACGAAGGACCACGTCCAGCTTGGAAGAAGGCAATCGTTAAAATCGATACTGATCCAAAGCCTGTTGAATACTTAACAAAGGGCGGTAAGACTGTAACAAATAATAAGAAATATAAAACTAGCATCGAAGAATTCGGCGTTGCTCAGTAATTAAGCCAGGTTATAAAAGGAGTGAGAAGAGATGGCATTAAAAAAGTATAGTCCTACTTCTCCATCCAGAAGGTTTATGACAGTAATGGATTACTCAGAGTTATCAAAAGTAGAACCTGAGAAGTCATTGCTAGAACCTCTGAAGAAAAATGGAGGAAGAAACTCTTATGGTAGGATTACTGTTCGTCATCAAGGCGGCGGTAATAGACAAAAATACAGAGTTATAGACTTTAAAAGAGACAAAGATGGAATCAAGGCAAAGGTTGCTACAATCGAGTATGATCCAAACAGGACTGCAAATATTGCGCTTCTTAACTATTTAGACGGTGAAAAGAGATATATTCTTGCACCAGTTGGATTAAGTGTTGGCGATATTGTTGAATCAGGAGAATCAGCTGATATCAAACCAGGTAACGCACTTCCTCTTACGAATATTCCTGTAGGTTCATTAATTCATAATATTGAACTTAAACCAGGAAAGGGTGGCCAGATGGTTAGAGCTGCAGGAAATTCAGCTCAGTTGATGGCTAAAGAAGGCGAATATGCGCAGGTAAGACTTCCTTCTGGGGAAGTTCGTATGGTTAGAATCAATTGTAGAGCTACAATTGGACAGATTGGAAACCTAGAACATGAAAACGTGTCAATAGGTAAAGCAGGAAGAAAAAGATGGATGGGTATCAGACCTACAGTTCGCGGTGTTGTTATGAACCCGGTTGACCACCCACATGGTGGTGGAGAAGGTAAATCACCTATAGGTAGGCCAAGTCCTGTGACACCTTGGGGTAAACCAACTCTTGGCTTGAAGACTAGAAAGAAGAAAAACAAGTCTGATAAGTTTATTGTTAAGAGAAGAAATCAAAAGTAATATATCGGGATATTTGGAAGTAAGAGCGGTTTAACCGCTCCGCCAAATCCTATGAGATGGCGGCGAAGGGAGGATTTTAGAATAATGAGTAGATCAGTTAAAAAGGGACCTTACGTGCTTGATTCATTGATGAAGAAGATTGAAGAAATGAATAAAGTGAATGATAAGAAAGTTATCAAGACCTGGTCAAGGGCTTCAACTATATTCCCTCAGATGGTTGGACACACAATTGCTGTTCATGATGGAAAGAAGCACGTTCCTGTATATATAACAGAAGAAATGGTTGGTCATAAGCTTGGTGAATTTGCACCAACTAGAACGTACAAGGGACATAGCGGTAACGAGAAGTCTACTTCTCTAAGGTAACAAATGAATTTTTTGATACTGAGAGTTTAAGTTTAAGATTAGAACTGAAAGGAGGCTATTCAGTTGGAGAAAAAAGTATTGTCCAAAGAGGAGCTATTAAAGAATAAAGATCAGATTTTGGCTGAACAAAATGCTAAGCATACTAAGTCAAATAAGCCTGCACTTCTTACTAAGAAAGAGAGAAAAGTTCTCGGAATCGGTAAAGATGAAGGAAGAGCAGTTTTAAAATATGCACGTATATCATCCAGAAAGGTTAAAATCGTACTGGATTTGATAAAAAATAAAGGTATTGATGAGGCTTATGGTATTCTCAAATTTACACCAAAGGCTGCATCAGAAGTTTTGTACAAGCTTCTTAAATCAGCAGAAGCAAATGCTGTTAACAATAATAGTTTGAATCATGATAACCTTTTTATTGCAGAAGCATTTGCAACTCAAGGACCAACATTAAAGAGAATTATGCCACGTGCTCAAGGTAGAGCATTTAAAATTCAAAAAAGAACCAGCCATATAACATTGGTTGTAAAGGAAAGAGAATAAGCGAGAAGGAGGTTGAGTAATGGGCCAGAAAGTAAATCCTCATGGATTAAGAATTGGAATTATTAAAGATTGGGATACAAAATGGTATGCTAATGACAAATCTTTTAGCAGCTATCTTGTTGAAGATGT
>JAEZYP010000001.1 GCA_023418995.1 Bacillota bacterium
TCTACCCAAATGGATGATTTATATTCATTGGCTTTTTGAATAAAAAAAGTTGCCGGACGTGCGTGAAGCCCAACCTGATTCTGGACCAACACTTCTCTAACACACATTCTATTCCCCTCCTACAATAAATCTAAAAATAATATAAAAACTGATTTTCTTTATGAATTAAGGTTATTATATCACATTTAAACAAGCCGTCAACTGAATTAAAAAACTTTGGATTGATAACCGAATCCATCTGTTTCTGAACCGTGCTTATTTGTGCAATATGCTTTGAATGTTGAAAATTTTTGTTTTCTCTGCCCTAAGAAAGCCCTCGTTTATCCTGATGAAGCAAATTGCAAAGTGTTTTATTTTTCGGTGTTTTTTGTTTGCCGCCGAAACTTTTCGAGAAAAGCTCTGTCAGTTTTTGTCAAATCGGCATGAATGAGCATATCAGGGCGTTTTTGCTCCGTACGAACAATCGATTGCTCCCGACGCCATTTTTCCACGTTCCCGTGGTGACCGGCCAAAAGCACCTCCGGCACTTTTCTTCCGCGCCACACAGCCGGCCTTGTATATTGGGGATACTCCAGCAAACCGTTGAAATGGCTCTCTTCCTCAAAGCATTCCTGGTCAGACAGCACATCCTCGATCATGCGGCTGACCGAGTCGGCAAGCACCAGAGCCGGAAGCTCCCCACCGGTAAGGACATAATCGCCGATGGAAATCTCCTCATCCACATATTCATCGATAATCCGTTCGTCGATGCCTTCATAATGCCCGCACAAAAGCGCAAGGCTTTCATAACCGGCAAGCTCCTTTACCTTCTGCTGTGTAAGCGGTTTTCCCTGCGGGGACATATAAATGATATGCGGTCTTTCGCCCAGCTGCTCAATAAGATTATCCATGCACAGGGCAATCGGCTCCGCCTTTAAAAGCATCCCCATGCCACCGCCGAACGGACAGTCGTCTACCCGACTGTGCTTATCGTACGCGTAATCACGAATCTGGTGGCAGCAGATTTGGATAGCGCCCTTTTTTCGGGCGCGCCCGATAATACTTTCCGCCATCACGGTTTCGCACATTTCGGGAAAAAGGGTAATCAGATCAATCCTCATCGTCAAAAATCCCCCTCACGGGACGGATGAGCATTTTTCCTTCCTCAATATCAATTTTTATGACGAAATCCTTCACGGCGGGAATCAGATAGTTCTTTTTGCTTTCAGAGGTAATCTGATAAACATCATTCGCGCCGGTATACATGATCTCTGTCAGCTTCCCGTAATAGATGAAGGAATCCGCGTCAAATACGTTTATACCGATCAAGTCCTGTACAAAATAGCGGCCTTCCTCCAAAGGCAAATCAGAGCGATCCAGAAAAAGAACCCTTCCGCGCAGCTCATCGGCCTGTTCAATGGAATCCACACCTTTAACCTGAAGCAGCAAAAGTGATTTATGAACACGGCTCGAAACAACCTCCAGCTGTTGCGTTCCCTTCTCCAGATAAAGAGCTCTCAATTTTGCCAAAACCTGGGCGGAATCGCACCATGGTTCTACGCGCAGCTCGCCCTTTAAGCCGTGGGTTCCTACGATCTTTCCCGCCTCGAGATATCGGTTCAGCATGATGTCCTCCTGTAACAGTCCGCCAAAGCGGCGCCTCTTCCTTTAACAGGCCGCGGTGCAAAAAGGGGGTTGTCCCAAAATACAGCGGAGGGACGAACACCGTTCCTGCCAGTCGGCAGGAGCGGGTCGAAAACCCGTCCTCGTTTTGAAACAGCCCCTTTATTCTTGCGGTCAGTCGATTTCCACTGAGATTTTTCCATTGTTCCGGGTAGCCGCCGCACGCATTACAATGCGGATTGCTTTCGCAATACGGCCCTGTTTTCCAATAACCCTGCCCATATCGTCTTCCGCAACGTGAAGATGATAAACAACGGTTCCTTCTTCATTGGGTTCGTCCACATCAACCGAAACGGCCGACGGGTTTTCGACAAGCCCCTGAGCAATCGCAATAAGCAGTTCCTTCATGGCGTTATCCTCCGCATTACAGCACACCGTGCTTCTTGAATAAAGTTTTCACGGTATCGGTCGGCTGTGCGCCGTTCGCAATCCATTTCTTAGCCTTGTCGGCATCCACCTTCACAACGGAAGGCTCCTCGAGCGGATTGTAATAACCGATTTCCTCAATGAAACGTCCGTCGCGCGGGTAGCGGGAATCTGCAACAACTATACGATAGAAAGGAGCCTTCTTAGCACCCATTCTGCGTAATCTGATCTTTACTGACATAATGTTCACCTCCACAAATTGATCAATATCTTCACCAAAAAGGGTTTCCTCATTGGATGAATTCTAATAAAAATTGCCGTTAAAACGGCATCCCCATCCCGGAGAAACGGCGTTTGCCCATCCCCTTCATCTGCTTTACAAATTTCTGGGTCTGCTCAAACTGTTTGATCAGGCGGTTAACGTCCTCTACCTTCATACCGCTTCCGGCAGCGATGCGCCTTTTACGCGAGGGATTGATCAGCGCCGGTTTTTCGCGTTCCTCAGGCGTCATGGATAGAATGATCGCAGCCATGCGATCCATCTGGCGGTCGTCAATATCGACGTCCTTAATCTGCTTTTCCATGCCCGGCATCTTAGAGAGTACGTTTTTCAACGGACCCATTTTCTTAATTTGCTGGAACTGGTCCAGCAAATCGTTAAAATCAAGCTTGTTCTGCATCAGCTTCTTTGCCGTATGCTCCGCAGCCTTTTGATCCAGCTTCGTCTGGGCGTTTTCAATCAGGGTCAGAACGTCGCCCATTCCCAGAATACGGGAAGCCATGCGGTCAGGATGGAACACCTCAAGGTCCTCCAGCTTTTCGCCAACGCCTACGAACTTAATCGGCTTTCCGGTGACCGCACGAACGGAAAGCGCCGCGCCGCCGCGGGTATCACCGTCGAGCTTTGTAAGGATTACACCGGTAATATTCAACAGCTCGTCGAAGGTTTTCGCGACGTTTACGGCCTCCTGACCAGTCATGGAATCGACGACCAGCAATATTTCATGAGGGGAAACCTCATCCTTGATGTTTTTCAGCTCGCCCATCAGCTTTTCATCGATTTGCAGTCGTCCTGCGGTATCAATCAGAACCATATCGTTGCCGTAATCCCGCGCATGAGCAATCGCGGCTTTACAAATTTTAACCGGATTCTCCGTTCCCATTTCAAAAACAGGCACACCCGCTTTTGAACCGACGACCTGCAGCTGTTTAATTGCGGCCGGGCGGTAGATATCGCAGGCAGCAAGCAGAGGTCGGTGTCCCTTGCTCTTCAGCATCATGGCAAGCTTTCCGGCATGGGTTGTTTTACCGGCGCCCTGTAAACCACAGAGCATAATCACGGTAGGCGGAGAGGACGGAGACGCTATCTTGGCGTCGCTGCCACCCATCAGCTCGGTCAGCTCTTCGTTCACTATCTTAATCACCATCTGCGCGGGAGTAAGACTTTCCATTACCTCCGAGCCGATAGCGCGTTCGCTCACTTTATTTGTGAAATCTTTTGCAACCTTATAGTTTACGTCCGCTTCCAAAAGGGCCAGGCGGACCTCGCGCATTGCTTCCTTAACATCCGCTTCACTTAATTTTCCTTTGGATTTCAGCCGTTTAAACGCGGCGGATAATTTATCTGCAAGACCTTCGAATGCCAACGCTGTCCCCCCTTATTCCTCACAAAGACCCTTTGCAATCTCTAAAATCTTTTTCGAATTGTTTTTCAGTTCATGTGAATATATAAAATGTTCATTGTAGTCAATGATCTGTTCCGCGGCGGTGATGATTTCCTCGAGGCCTGTCCTTACCTCCCGAAAACGGCGTGCCAGCCCGAGGCGTTCCTCCATATCGAGAAGCTGAACCTCCGCGCGCTTGATGGAATCGCGCACACCCTGACGGGTAATCCCCTCGTTATCCGCAATTTCAGAAAGCGAAAGGTCGTCGTTATAATAATATTCAATCACGCTACGCTGCTTTTCCGTCAGCATATCGCCGTAGAAATCGAGTAAAAGGGATATTTCCATGTTTTTTGCCATAAACACACCCCCAGCCGAACTGTAAAGCAATTTACTTTACACTTATGGATTATACTATAAAGAGGCGACAAAGTCAAGAGAAAATTCCAAAGTATGGCGTATTCAGCTTCCCCTGCACCTTTAGCTTCAGCATCCGATTCTCCAGACGTATATCCGTAATATTCAACTCGGCGGAAACACCGGATTGACTGTACTGAAAGACGGAGCCGTCCACGCGGATATCCGTTCCGCTTAGGGTAAAAGCTTTGGGCATTGCGTGCTTCAGCGACGGGATTACCCAGGCGGGATTGACCGGAAGCCTGCCGACATGCACGGTATTTACGCGCAGAACAAGCTGTCCGCCTGAAAAAGACGGCGTAAGGTTGACTGAAACGTCATAGACCCTGTTATGATATACAACCGGCAGAAACACATCGGCGGTGTTATCCTCCCGAAAGGAAAGGATTACGCGGCGAATCAACGCTCCGTTGACGGAAGGAAGACTGCTGTTCAGCACAAGCTTCTGATCAATAAAAGCGTTCATTTCCTCCTCAGTTACAGCGCATTCTTCTCCGGAGAGCACGCCCGCCAGCACTTTTTTCGTCAATTCGTTAGACGGAGCCACCGGCTGATTGATTTGCTCCGCGTGCGGAGTGCTCAGAACCAATGCGGTTAAAATTCCAAAAATGACAAGGACACCCGCCGCTACGGATAAAACAATCGTCAGGATACGGTTGCCTTTGCTCTCTTCTTTCTTCATCTGCATAACCGGCCCTCCCATCTTAATGGTTTCTTCGTTTTTTCTATAGTATATAGTAAGCAGATAAAAAGTAGAAGACGGATTGCTATCTTTTGCACACATCCCCTGAGTATAAGCTTATTTCAGCTCTACAATTGTAACACCGGCTTCGCCCTCGCCAAAGGTACCAAGACGGAAGCTCTTTACATTCGGATGCTTTTTCAGGTGCTGCTGAACCGCCGTACGGAGCGCACCGGTTCCTTTTCCGTGGATAATGGTCAGCAGCTCTACTCCGGTCAGCAAAGCGGAATCAATAAAGCGGTCTACATTTAAAATCGCTTCGTCGGTCATCTGGCCGCGCAGATCAATTTCCGTTGACACCTTTGCCTGCGCGCGGCCGGTTACATTTCTTGTAACGGTGCGTTGCGGCACTTTCGCCTGCTTTTCATTCACCAGCCGCAGGTTGGAAACCGGAACGCGGGTCTGGATGATTCCCGCCTGCACCAGCACCGTATCGGAACCGCCCTCCGGAAGCCGGAGCACCGTACCGGTTTTATCGATATCGAACAGGAGCACTGTATCGCCGACTTTGAGAGGGCGGGGCAGGACATATTCGCCCACGTCCCGCTTATGAATCGGATCCGCCGTTTCCTCCAGATTGCGGAGTCCGGCTTTCAGCTTTGCTTTCTGCTCCGCGGTAAGCGTCTTATTCTGCTGTTTCCGCAGCTCCTCCATCTCATTGAGGAGCGCATCGATCTGACCGCGTGTACGCGAAACCAGCTCGGCGGCCTGGCGGCGGGCTTTTTCGATTTCCTTATCTGCCTCCGCCTGAATGCTGTCTCGGATTGCCTGTGCGTCCTGCTTCGCGCGGACGGCCTCGAGATGCGCCTGCTCCGCCTTTTCGCGCTCCGCCTCCAGACCCTGGCGGCTGTTTTCAAGACTCTGTACCACATCCTCAAAACGCGCGTTTTCGGTGGAAACCAAATCCCTAGCGCGGTTGACAACCTCTTCGTTCATACCCAGACGGAGGGAAATCGCAAAGGCATTGGAACGCCCCGGCACGCCAATGAGCAAGCGGTAGGTCGGGCGAAGTGTGGTGACGTCAAATTCGCAGCAGGCGTTTTCCACACCCGCCGTTTGCAGGGCATACGCCTTTAGCTCAGCGTAATGCGTCGTCGCGGCGATTCTGGCCCCCTTTTGACGCAAAGCCTCCAAAATTGCCATTGCAAGTGCGGCGCCTTCAACGGGGTCGGTTCCCGCGCCAAGCTCGTCCAGTAAAATTAAGCTGGCTTCATCCGCCTGATCGATGATTTTAATGATATTGGTCATATGAGCGGAGAAGGTGGAGAGGGACTGCTCGATGCTCTGCTCGTCGCCGATATCCGCCAAAACCTGCCGGAAAATTGAAATCCGACTGTTATCCGCCACCGGGAGCAGAAGGCCGCACATCGCCATCAGCGTGAGCAGACCTATCGTTTTCAGCGTAACAGTTTTACCACCCGTATTCGGCCCGGTTATCACCAGCGTATCAAAATTGATACCCAATTCGATATCTGTCGGGACCACCTTGTCCGCTGAAATCAGCGGATGCCGCGCTTTTTTCAGCAGGGTTTTCCCCTCGTCGTTCACAAGAGGCATGCTTGCCTTCATTTTATAGCCGAGGTTTGCTTTTGCAAAAATTAAATTCAAATCGACCGCGGCCTGATATCCGCTGATTGTACCGCTCGCAAAATTGCCGGTTTCCGCTGAAAGCTCAGCGAGAATCCGCTCGATTTCCATCTGTTCCTGCGAAAGCAGCACTCTTACCTGATTGTTGGCCTCCACCACCGCCATCGGCTCCACAAAAACAGTCGCGCCGCTGGAGGAGGTATCGTGAACCAAACCGGGGACTTCGCTCCTGCACTCCGCCTTAACCGGTACCACAAATCGCCCGTCGCGCATTGTGACGATCGGGTCCTGCAGGTACTTCTGATAAACCGGGGAATGAATCATTTTATCCAGCTGTTCTCTGGCGCGGGAGGAAGCGGCACGGATTTTCCGGCGGATGGCGGCTAATTCGGGGGACGCGCTATCGGCCATCTCCTCCTCCGACAGAATTGCGTTAAAAATGCGGTCTTCCAGGTACTTGTTCGGCATCAGCGAATCAAAGCGCCAGTCAAGAACACTTTTTACCCCCTCGCTTTTGGAACGCCATTCCACAATTCCGCGAAGCGTACGGAGCACCCCGGCAATCCGCAGAAGCTCCGGCATATTTAAGGTTGCACCCGCCTCCGCGCGGCGCAGGGAATTGGTGACGTTTTTCAAGCCGCCGAAGGACGGCGCGCCGAACCGCGCCAACAGGGTATAGGCCGCGTCGGTATCCGTCAGAAGGCGCTGCACCTCTGCAAGAGCTGTATCCGGAAGAAGATTCCGGGCAAGCTCCGCGGCATCATCGCAGGCGGTCTCCCCCGCCAGCATATTCAGTATCTTATCCAGCTCCAAAGCCAGATAATGTCGTTTGTTTTCTTTCATTACCATATTTATAATCCTTTTCAACTTCCAGTACTCTGTAGCATCTATAATTACAGGATAGCGGCAACTGCACGTATTTCCGCTTAACAGCACCGTCGATTGTTCAAAGCCGACCGCTAAAATGTATAAGTATCGGGCGTTACAGAGAATTAGGTTTTATTGATGTTCCAGTGTGATGACAACGATTTCGGGGCGGTTTAGCAACCGTGCGCCGAAAAGGCCGCTGCCAAGCCCTCTGCTGACAAGGAGTCTTTTATTCTTAACCTCATAAATTCCAGAGCTGTACTCCGGCAGAAATTTCCGCTCGGGGGAAAGCAGCCCGCCCAAAAACGGAAGGCGGAGCATCCCGCCGTGGACATGGCCGCTGAGTGTCAAATCCGCGCCCCAGCGGGCATAAACCCAGAAGCAGAACGGGTTGTGTGCCAGTAGGATGCCGAAAGTGGACGGGTCGCAGCTGCCCATGATACGCTTCATATTCCGGTCGGTGAACGGCACGGTGCGGCCGGTTTTCTTCTTTGCCTCTCTATAGTGCTTTAAGGGAAGCCATAACCCGTAAAGGCAAATGCTCTGCCGGTCTTTTGTGATTTCCGCTTTTTCATTTTTGAGCACCCTGATTTTCATTGAGGCAAGCCGTTCCAGAAATGCCTTTAATTCACTGCGCTCCATATCCAGCTCATGGTTTCCAACCACATAATAGCACGGGTATTGCGCGCCGATCGTTTGAGCAAGGCGAAAAAAAACGTCATAGTGAAAATCCGACCGGCTGATCATGTCACCGGTCATCACGATCATATCCGGGTCGGCTTCATTAATTTTGCGGATGAGTCGAGCATTTTCGTGTCCAAAACAAGCGCTGTGCAGGTCTGAGAGCTGCAAAATCTTAAACCCGGTGAAGTCCGGCGGAATTTTCGGAGAAGCAATCCGATAATCCGTTCTTTGCAACAGATGATTTTCAATAAAAAGCGTGGATACCGCCTTTGACGCTTTGATCAGGATTCTTTTCAGCAGAGGTTTCTTCTTCATAACAGCTCCCCGGCGGTAATTTTGGTTGATTCTATAGTCGATTGCTTTAAAAACGGCTAAATATTTGTGCGTATATTTTTCGTAATGTAAGACGGACGGCGAAGCCAGGCTGGGGCCTGGCGAGCAACGCAGCAACACGAAGTATAGACCGCAAAGACTGGTTGGTCTTGGAGTTAATTAACTATCTATGTAACAGCTTTCCGAAGCAACTTATCGTCTGATTATAAATTGCTTCAGTGTCAAAACGCTCTGGAAAAGCTGCCGCAGCTCAAGCGGCGAAGCATTTGAAATTTTATCCTTACATATGACAAACAACTGCATTCTCGTAACATAAATCATAAAATAATCCTTTGTTTCAATAACACGAATCAAACTGGAATATTTTATCTTTGAGAAGCCCTCCTCACCGTTTTCCCCCGTATGCGCCGTAAAATACTCCTGTTCAAAAGCAAAAATATGCCGCCGCTTCTGCAAATTCGTTACATTTCTTTGATAAAGAAGGTGCGGCAGACGAAAAATAAACAGATACATAATCAGAATTAGAACCACTGCGATGCCTATCATAGAATTCGATTCATAAGGAGCGTAGGGACGAAAAAGTATTCCCAGAACAACCGCGACGACTGCAATCAGAATGATTATACAGTTCAGAAAGAGTCCTGTTGGCTTTTTCAGAAGATTGTATTTCCATAAATCCGCGTCGATTTTTTCTGTAATAATGGTTTCTGTTTGAATCGGCATAGTAATTTCCATCCTTCCTGTTCATTCATTCCTCTTGATTTTTGATTTGATGGTAAAAATCCAAGGTATTAAAGCTTCTTTGCAGCGTACTCATCACATACTGCTCACTCGCCTGCGACAGCTGCTTTAGGCCCTGCGGGGAAAGGCTGAACGAAAAAAGTTTTTCGAAATCAGCGTAAATCGTATGACGAAGCCCGGTAAGGGCGCCGGGGCTAAGCGATACGCACGGTTCGGCTGGGCGTGTGCAATCTCCGCAGTAAATCACACCGCTGTGCGGAAGAAAATACATAGCCTCCGCCTCATAGCTCGAACAGCCTGCACAGCAAATCAGGTTGGGCATATAGCCGGCGAGAGAAAGCATCCGCATTTCAACAACCGCTTTCAAAAGCAGGTTCGGCTTCGTGCCCTTACTGAGAAAGTGCAGGGCGTTCAGCATCAGCCGAAGGTAATCTCCCGCCGCGAACTCACGCGGGGCAAGCGCACCCGCCAGCTCACAAAAATACTGGGCAAGAGAAAGACGCTCCATATCCCTGCGCAGGTCGAAAAAAACCTCTATGGGCTGAGCGTCGTCAATTATGTATTTTTCCCGCCCTTTAAACACGGTAAAGCGGGAATAGCTGAAAAGCTGTGTGGCGGAAAGCTTGCTGTTTTTCACCTTTTTTGCCTGCTGCGCAAACGCGCGCAGCACACCCTCCCGTTTGGACAGGATTGTTACCAAACGGTCGCTTTCACCCACGCTCTTCTCCATAATAACCAAACCTTCGGTCTCTATCTGCATCGGGTTCCTCCCGCATTTGATGTTCCTCGCTGCTATGCTTACACTGACTGTATTTCAAATAATCCGTTACACTCCCCGTATGTTCAAAACAGTTCCATGCTGTTATTTCATCCATATTATTCACTCCTTATTTTGGTTTGCAATTTAAGTATTCGCCTTTGAGTGAGTAATATGAGAGGGAAATATATGAATTATCCCCATAATGTTACAAACTTTTCACTAAAAATATGCTTTGTCCTCAGCTGAAATCCGATTTATCAAAGCCAAAGCTACGCAGGGCACCAATGCGGTTGCGCCAGTCCTCTTTTACCTTTACCCATAGCTGAAGGTTGATTTTGCAGTCAAAAAAGCGCTCCATATCCGACCGCGCAAACGTGCCCACTTTTTTCAGCATAGCACCGTTCTTTCCAATGATGATTCCTTTATGGGAAGTTTTTTCACAGTAAATTGTGGCATCAATATCGATAATGCCGCTTTTGTCCTCCCGCTCGCGCATCCGTTCCACCACAACTGCGACGCCGTGCGGTACTTCCTTGCTGCAAAGACGCAGAATTTTCTCCCGAACGATCTCTGCGGCCAGAACGTGCTCCGGCTGATCGGTGAGCGTATCCTCCTCAAAGAAGTGACCGCAGGGCTCCGCAAGCTTTTCCAACTCCGCCGTCAAAGCCTTAACCCCGTTGCCGTCCAGCGCGGAAATGGGAACCACTGCTCTGAAATTATAAAGCTTGGAAAGCTCTGAAATCTGCGCCATTAAAACACTCTTATCAGGAATCAGGTCTATCTTATTAATCGCCAGCACCGCCGGCAATCCAAACGACTTAAATTTCTGGATCAGCTCCAGATCGACAGGTGCAATTCTTTTACCAGCCTCCACAACCAGAAGGCAGGCATCCACCCCGGCTATGGATTCGCTGACCGACTTCACCATATATTCGCCCAGCTCATTATGGGGCTTCAACAAGCCCGGCGTATCGATAAAAACCAGCTGGTATTCTTCGCGGGTAAGAACGCCCATAATCCGGGTTCTGGTCGTCTGCGGCTTATCGGACACAATGGCGACCTTCTGGCCGATCATCGCGTTCAGCAGGGACGACTTTCCTACGTTCGGGCGGCCGACGATGGCGATAAACGCGGATTTATCATTTGTATTTTCAAGCATTGTACTTCTCCCGTATTCCATAAATTTTACTTAAACTGAAAAAGGATTTCTGCTGTTTGTTACCTCCTGATGGATTACAATCGGATCTGAAATCAGACCGTATCTATCATCCTCCGGATAAGTAACCGCTTTTTCCGGATTATTCCCGGCATAACACCGGATACTTTCCATAGAATCCCATATCGTACATAGAAAGAAGTGGGCATATTCCCCCTGTTCTTCAATCTTCACATAAGCTCCTTTATTCCCTTTTATGCTTGTCGTATCACTTACACCGGTATTCTGCAAATAAGTTTCAAAGTCCTTTTTCAAACGGGCGGGAACAATGCCGTGCCATGTTCTTGAAATCATTCAGACCTCCAATAATTAATCTAAAAAATTCTATCGTGTACTGCTTCTATTATTTCTCCCGCTTTTTCAGAATGAAATCGCGGATTCCGATCGGTCCCATGACGACAAACACCGTGCTTACCGCTGCCGAAAGAAGAAGCAGAACGAGCATCAGTGGATTTCCGGCGAAAAACGCCAGAATTTCCAAGAGAACAGCGGGTCTCCAAAAAAGGCAGACACCGACCCCGACCGAGAAAAGGGCGCAGATCAGCACACTGCCCGCAGCCATATCCTTTATGATTCGTACCACAGGGTTAAAGCTGGCTGCTGCCATGTCTGAAAGCTCCTCCGAAACCGTATTAAACATTTCTGACGCCATTACAGTCGCTACGGTCAGACACAATATGGCGTAGCTTGTCCTTGACAATTGAAAAAAGAACGAAAAAGCAAACACATACAGCGCTGCCACTGTGTGTATCCGCATATTTCGTTCGTTATTAATGCAGTATATGATACCGCGAAATGCATATTTAAAGCTCTTAAAAAAACGCAAGCCTTATTCCTCATCCTCATCCAAAACATAGCTGCTCGTGCTTGGCAGACCGAGCTGCGTCATTACCTGTTCTTCCTTCTCCCTCATATGAACCCGCTTCATCCCGCCATCCTCATGGTCGTAGCCAAGCAGATGAAGCATGGAATGTGCCGAAAGGTAACCCACCTCGCGCTCCAGGCTGTGACCATAGCGATCCGCCTGCTCCACAGCTTTCTCCATGGAAAGCACGATATCACCGAGTATTTTCGCCCCGGTTGCGTGGTTCTCATCATAAACACCGTTTTCCCCCATCGGAAAGGACAGTACATCCGTCGGTACGTCTTTGTTGCGGTACTGCTTGTTCAATTCCTGAATTTGCGCGTTGTCTACAAAGGTAACGCTGATTTCCGCTGGATCTGTGAATTTTTCCATTCGAAGCACCGCGTTGCAGCAGCGGCGTACCAGCATGCGCAAGCCTGTTGGTATCTTCACTTCTTTTTGCTTGTTTTCTATAACCACCCTGATTTTTTCCATTACTAACGCCCGACCTCCTCATTTTTTTCATAAGCTTTTATAATATCCTGCACCAGTCTGTGGCGCACAACATCTTTTTCGTTAAACCGCACCTGAGCAATGTCGTCAATACCGCGCAGAATCCGCAGCACATCCTTCAGACCGGATTTTCTGCCTTCGGGGAGGTCGATCTGCGTCACATCTCCTGTAATTACCATTTTAGAGTTAAAGCCCAACCGCGTCAGGAACATTTTCATCTGCTCCGGCGTGGTATTCTGCGCCTCATCCAGAATGATAAAGCTGTCGTCAAGCGTTCTCCCGCGCATATAAGCAAGCGGTGCTACCTCAATATTCCCGCGTTCCACATATTTCTGGTAGGTTTCCGCGCCCAGCATATCAAACAAGGCGTCGTACAGGGGGCGGAGGTAAGGGTCGACCTTCTGCTGCAAATCACCTGGGAGAAAGCCGAGCTTTTCGCCTGCTTCCACTGCCGGGCGGGTCAATATGATACGGTTTACCTCCTGCGCGCGAAACGCGGTAACCGCCAGCGCAACCGCGAGATAGGTCTTGCCGGTTCCGGCAGGGCCCACACCGATGGTTATGGTGTGACCTTTTATAGCGCCGCAGTATTTTTTCTGCCCCAGCGTTTTTGCCTTTACCGGCTTTCCCTTGGACGTTATACAGATACAATCTCCGGCAAGCGATTCTACCTTATCTTCGCTTCCCTCGTTAACCAACGAAATGCAGTAGCGCACATTCTGCTCACTGAGCGCTTCTCCCCGGTTAATCAGCGTAAGAAGGCTGTCGATCGCCCGCACCGCTCTGGCTACGTTTTCCGCTTCTCCGGATACCTTGATTTCACTTCCCCGCCCAAGGACGCTGACCTGGTATTCCTTCTCCACAAGCTTAATATTTTCATCGAAGCTCCCGAAAAGTGCAACCGCCTGCTCCATGCGGTCTATATTGATTCTTTGTTCAAACATCTTATCACCTTATAATATTTTACCCTGAAGATATACTCTCTCATGGTAAATTATTTTTATTATAGCACTATTTGACAGTTTCGTCACCAGAAATAGTAACAAAATATTTTGTTATTTTATTATTATTTCCGATTCCTGTGCTATGTTCTCCCTGCATTTAACATTTGCGGTGTAAATCAGCTTCGAGCCAACGATTTTGTCGCTTGCCGTCTGCGAGATAATTTCAACATTCTTCAATTCTTTCTCCTGTTGCAGAAGCCTCTGCTCCGCCTCCCGAATCGCCTGTTCCTTGTTCAGGGTAACCGGTACCGTAGCCTGCTGAATCCAGTTTTCTTCGTAAACGCTAATCGGCAGAACAGAATTCATCAGCTTGATCTGCGTTAGCTGACCCTCCGGCCGATAGTCTCCCTGGGGCTTGCCGACAAAGCTCAGGGGAATACAGGCATTAAAGAGATGAAAGCTTCTGCGCGTAACGACTTTTCCCGTTTCTTCAACAACATTGCGTTTCATATCCACCTCGACGGTCAGCGTCCGGCTGGTTTCCGCGATGATCTTACCCGCTGCGCGCCGCAAAGTAGTCGTTCCATAAATATCCTCCACCACACCGCTGACCAGAAGCTGCCCCGCCACGACCGCATCTCCTTGCTTTACCTGAGCTGTTCCGGTATAAACCTCCAAAAGAACAATTTGACCGGACGCGGAGGCCTTGAGGTTACAGACACTGTAATCCTTTTGCGCAATGGGCGGCTTTTCTGTTTTTTCCTGTAAGGTTACTTCCGCGTTGCAGCCCAGCGTATTTACAGAGAGCCACCCAATCTCAGGGAATTTTATCATGAGAGCCTGCTGTACCATCTGGGGATCGACTTTTTTCTTTCGTGTACCGTTTGTAATTCCCATTTCAGCCAAGGCTGCACGAATCTCCTGTGTCGGAATTGTTGTATTCCCTTTAACCTCAATACACCAGACATGCAGAGACAACACATAAAATATGAGCGCAGCCAGAACAGCGCCGACCAGAATTCCACGGTGCCTGCGAATACCTGCGGTTGCGAACGGAAACCCGTGGCGCTCCCGCACCTTTAGCCTTGACCCGGATTTTTTCGCACAGACTCGCAGCGAACGGTAGCGCCGCGCCGCCACACAGGCGCCGCTGTTCTCTCCGCTCCGGATATCCCATAAAACAATTCCGCTGCGCGCGCATTGATTCAGAAACCGTTCCGGGCTTCCGCCGTGAACGGTAAACCGCGCGTAACCCAACAGCCAGCGCGTAAGCATTAAGGAAAGCATTTCCTCACCCCATTCATATCCAGATTGATGAGAAGTATTGCCAATAAACCGGAAAAGCGGCCTTGTACACGAGGAGACTTTTCGTGATACAAGGAGGATAAGCCACCGCAAGGATTAACTTTAAACACGGCTAAGTAACGCTTTATGAAAGGAATTCAATTCCGGTGATGAATCCGTTTACAACTAAAGAATCTTCATTCAGGCATTTTATAACAAGATTCCGCCCGGTAAATCGGATAATAAAACGTCCAGCCTTAATTCTTACCACCTCCGTGCCGTATTCCAGTACCCCGCCGCACCCTTCGGCGATTACTTCCGTATTCCCATTGATCTCAATATGCGACGGCATATTGAGCGGTGCTGTCAAACCCCGAATGCTCACTTTCTTGCTCAAAATCCATCCCCGCCCCAATCATATTTGTCACATAAAGCCTATGCGGTAAGAGGCGTAAATATCCGCCCGGCGGCATATATATAAAATGCTGCCGGGGGGTCCAGCTCCGGCGGAATACGGAAAGGGTGGGATTTCTTTCATGTGGATCAAGCAGATTCTGGTACTGTGCGGAGTGCTTGCCGCGGCCTGCTCCCTGCTGATCTTTCCCGCAGCCGCATCGCAGGGCGCCCGTAACGGAATCGGCTACTGCCTTCAGGTTCTGGTTCCCTCGCTCTATCCTTTTATGGTGCTTTCGATTTTCGTGGTAAAAAGCGGGCTTTCAGAAAAGCTGGGAAAAGTGTTTGAAGCCCCGGCACGCGCGGTTTTGAAGCTGCCGGGAAGTACCGCTGCCACAATTCTGATGGCCGCCATCGGCGGGTACCCTACGGGAGCCAGAAGCGTCGCGGCACTTTTTGAAAGCGGCGCGGTCAGCGAGGGGCAAGCTGCACGAATGCTCAGCTTTTGCGTGAACGCAGGACCAGCGTTTGTTATCAGCGCGGTGGGAACCGGGTTTCTAAAAAGTCCGCGGGCCGGGCTAATTTTGTTCGCTTCCCAGTTGCTGGGATCAATAATACTCGGCGTTATCAGCGCGATTCCGGCAAAACGCGAACCGGCTGTACCTGCGCGAAAAAAATACAGAAGGGTAAGCTTTTCAGACGCCCTGATTTCCTCTGCCTATGATGCGGCGCGGGCGATACTGAATATGTGCTGCTTCGTCATTCTGTTCGCTTCCCTGATTAATCTGCTCCGTTTATGGGTCACAGAGCCTCACAGTGCAACGGTACTTTCCGCTTTATTGGAAGTCACTGGTGGGTGTTCGGATCTGGCAAGGACCGGTGCGCCGCTGGCCGCGCTTTCCTTTGCAATCGGATGGGGAGGAATCTGCGTTCATTTCCAGGTATTGTCTTCTGTTTCAGGAATCCGTGTCAGCCTGCTGCACTTTTTGTTCTATCGTTTTCTGCATGGGGGGCTTTCCGCCCTGATCACCCTCGTGCTGGTGCGGCAGTTTCCGCTGAGCACCCCCGTATTTTACAACACATCCGCTCCTCTAACCGCCCAGTTCTCAGGTTCTGTTCCAGCAGCGGCAGCGCTGATTGCTTTATGCGCCGTGTTCCTTTTCAGCCTTTCACCTGAAAAGCTGGAATTTGGAGGAAACTGATGCTATAATAAAAATAAATAATCTGCTTTGCCTGCCGGTGAAGGGCTTGATAAATTATTAATTAATATTATTGACCATTGTGAGGAAAAAAGTAATGTTCGGAAAAAAGAAACCTCAGCTTTTCGGGAGCGAAATTGAAATAAAATGCGAATACTGCCAAAACAGTTCAGACTACGACGGTGCCAGCGTATGCAGACTGAACCGTAACCGTAACCCGGACGGAGGCTGCCGGCGTTTTGTTTATGACCCCCTGAAGCGCGTGCCGGAAAATCTGCCGCCGCTTAAATCTCATGACGCAGAGGAATTTCAGCTGTAAGAGAACAGGCTTTACTCTAAACGAAATGCACGGATGTAAAAAGTTCATGACCCTACCCGCATTCAAGCAAATCCACCAAGTATCTTTATTGTTAAAAGAAACGGAAGCATCAATCAAGACTTCTGAGTTCTTATTTTATGTTTATTTTTGAGAAGTGATTGATTTTCCTCTTGATTGTCCGCAATGTTTATGATAAAATATAAAAACGTGATATGCGGGAGTGGTTCAATGGTAGAACATTAGCTTCCCAAGCTAAGGACGCGGGTTCGATTCCCGTCTTCCGCTCCATAAAAAGTCATGTATGAGGATTTGAACTCATATGTGGCTTTTTGTTTTTATGATATAATCAAGCAAAGATTATTTATATAATACACAGCTAAACAGGAATTTGAAAGGCAGAACAAATATGAGTAGGGATTATCATGCTGAAATAATCAATTTGAGCCAAAACAGTACTAATTTATTTAAGAAATTCAAGGTGATTGGTGTTCGAAAGAGGTTTTTAGGATTCGTAAAAATATATAAGATATCAATTTCAGAAAATGACCTATCCGAAATACTAACACTTGTGCAGCACAATATGAGTAGAAAATTAAACAAAGAATGGTATGCTACATTTTATAATGCAGATAATGCAATCGTAGTATTTCGCAAAAAGGTATTTCGACTTTCCACAATGGGGATAACTCCTGAATACCAAAAACGTTTGAATATAGACAATGCAGAAGACAAGCAGCAATGGAATGAAATGCTTAATTATGCAAAAGCATTAGGTATTCCAGATAGTCAGCTTGACTATCTTCCTCCTGGTTTCAAGACGGAAGTTTACTGATAAACACCAAATTGACAGGCCGTTTGAATTGCCCATATTGAGCATAATCTCCAGTGATGATAGTTCAAGTCCCACAAAAAAATCGCGTGATATCTTAATACAGCGAGGCTCACAAGTAAAAACCCGCATCAGGCAGCTGTTTGGTGCGGGTTTGTTTTTGGGCGTTCCGCTTTTCTTTGTACACAAAAGATCGCTCAGTAGCAAAATAACTATAAATATGGTAAAATATTCCTGATACAATAATACAAGGATTTCTTCAATAAACCTGAAAGGAGCACATCAAGGGTGGGAAGAAGCAGATTATGAATCATGATTATTTTAAAGCCGCTTTCGCGCAAACTAATATTACCCCCGATTTTCAGGTCGAATTGATCGGATGTTACCGGGAGGACAGCAAATCACAGGGCGTTCTGCATGCGCTGTACGCACAGGTATTGGTACTGGAGTTTCAGAGCAAAAATTATTGCCTGATTGCCATTGACAGTCTTGGTCTTACAATAACCCTCTCCAATAAACTGCGGTCTATAGCCGCCAGACAATTGGGAATCGGAAATTCCTGCGTCATGCTCTGTTTTTCACACACACATTCCGCACCCGCACCTTTATCTCCGGTCAATGGGGAAAGGTATTTCCGCTTCCTGTGTGACAGGATCCAAAAATGTGTCGCTGAAGCAAAGGAAAAACTCCGGTCCTGCATGGCCGGTTGGGCAATGACAAATACCCAAATCGGAGAAAATCGCAGGGAGGGCTGCACCGTGGTCGATGACCGGCTTGGCGCACTGCGAATCACCGATTCATTGACCGGATGCCCGGTGGCTGTTATTCTGCGCATAACAGCACACGCCAATATATTAATGAGCGGAAACAATAAAATTTCTAGCGATTATTTCCATGTCGCCCGGGAAAAGCTCCGGGAATATTTTCTTTGCCCTGTTATCCTGATTCAGGGTGCGTCAGGAAACATAAAACCAGCGGGCGTGGATAAAATCGCGGGCGGCGATCTTTCGGATTTGTACCGGATATCGGATATTCTTTATCGTTCCGCGGCTCAGCTGCATTTCGATATGGAAGAAGTAAGGAATTTACAAATGTACAGCAGAAATTTTCACTACTGCTCAGATGTTCCATCCGAAGCGGAGGCAAATCAGATCGCGGATAAGGCGAATACACTTTTTGGCATTGATGGCTCGGAATGGCTAAAAGAATGCGAAGCCCTTAGAAAATCCGGTGTCACAACACAGGCACGGGACGGAGAGATGCAGTTTCTTTGTTTAAACGACGGCTGCTTCTGCGGGGTTCCGGATGAAATTTTCTGCGAGATATCCCTGGAAGCGTCTGATCGCGCGCAAACGCCCTTCCTTTTTCTGAACGGATACACCAACGGATGTACCGGATATCTTCCCCATAGTGAGGAGTGGGTAAAGGGCGGTTACGAAACACGATACAGCTATCTGCAATATTACCGATTTCACGGACATGTAATGCCGTTTCGGAAAGATACCGCGGATCGTCTTGTAGCGCTTGCGCTCAGCGAATGGGAGCGTCTTCACATGTAACCCTTCACACTGAAAACAGGCAACTACAAAGCAAAAGCCCGCACCAAGCAACCGTGATTGGCTGCTTGGTGTGGGCTTTTGCAATTATTTATAATTACAGACTATTTTTGATCACCGGAAGGTTATCTCATTGTTTAATCTTCCTATCTCCTGCATCATTGCCCGAATCTGTTCTTTCAGCTCCGCCATGTGCTTCTCCTCTTCCAAATTTCTCCGCGGCTTAACCTTCAGGTCATTCAGCTCTCGAAGCAAAGCATTGCGTTTTTGAACTATCTCTGTCATAACCGCCTCTCCCTTCGCTTGGTTAATGTGAATTTGGCGTCTTGGACTCTTTGCAAAATCATTCGTCGGTATGAAGTGATATTTCAATACCATACTAAGCGCCTGCTTGCAATAAGTTGCAAAAAAGGACGAGCCATCCTTTGAAAAGGCAGGTTTTAAAGTGAAATAAACGCAACAAACAAGGTGGAAGTTCGGACCGTGAATCTAAAAAAGCTCTATCCGCCCGGGTAATGCTTATAACGTATTTTTTTAGTAAAAATTGACGATTACTGTCAGGTGCTCATATTATATATTGAATCTCTTAAGAAGGGAGGATTCTGAATGGGTTGCTGTAATATCTGGGGTGGATGCCGCGGATTTCGCAATGGCTGTGGCTGTGGCTGCGGTTGTTGGGGACGTTGCGGTTGTTGCAGGCGTGGCTGCGGTTGTCGCGGTTGCGGGCGCTGCACCCGTTGGTTTTGGTAAATAGATAACGATTGCGGCACCTGATTTTAGGTCAGATGCCGCAATTTGCTGAATTTCTTCCATTTATTAAATATTGGATTCTGCTGTATATTAAGTTGTCAATTCACGCAAAAAGATTTATAATGAAAGAAAATATTGTCCACCTGTGCGAGCAACCGCACAGCGGGTTCTCTGGAGGAAGCCATGCGGAACAGATGTTACAAAAATGTTGGAAAAAGGATCGGACGAGCTGTTCGGGACGCTATGCGTACCGGACGTTATGAAGAAATAGGTCAGGCAGTCGGAAACGAAATCAAGGACTTTACCAATTACGGAAATGAGGTTCTTCACGACCTGAAAAATGCAGCGCAACGCCCCCTTTACCCTGATAACGGCACTTTTCGAGAGGAAACAGACAGTTGGCAGGCTCCTGCTCAAACCCAGCAATCTGGCCGGGTACAGCCTGGCGACATCGCATTCCGAAGAAGAATGCCAGGCAGTGTTTCGGGAATGGTATACGCGATCATCGGCTCTTCCCTCGGTATTCCGCTGCTTATTGCTGACATTGTAGTTTTTATTGTCGGCCTTGCCCAAAGCATTCTTTTTTCATATTTAATTATTCCATTTTCTATTTTATCTCCCCTTTCGATTGTGTTTTTATTCATGATGAGTTACGGAATTACGCTGCGCCGCCGTGCGCGCCGGTTCGCACGATACCGTGACACCATGGGAAGCGCGGTTTTTTGTACGGTCGCTAAGCTTGCCGACCTGACCGGTGAAACACAGGCGCGAACAAAAAAAGACTTGAAAAAAATGATTGCCAGCGGCGCGTGCCCGCAGGGACACCTGGATCGCGGCGAAACCTGCTTCATGGTGAATGACGAGACCTACTATGATTATTTGGACGCAGAAAAGGCTTACGCGGCTCGTACCGAGGCCGAACGGGCCGAAGAGAAAATGAAGCAGACCGATCCCAAGGAAGCGGAGCTCGCGGCCGTGATAAAAGAAGGCGGCGGGTATTTGCAGCAAATTCGCGCCGTGAACGACGCCCTTCCGGGCGAGGTTATATCCGAAAAGCTGAACCGGCTTGAAAATGTGACTGCGCGCATTTTTATATGCATCCGGCAGCATCCCGAGAAATTGCCGGATATCCGCCGCTTCATCCGTTACTATATGCCCACAACCCTGAAGCTTGTAAAGTCTTACGAAGAGTTTGAAAAACAGCCCATGCAAGGGGACAACATCACCAAGGCAAAGGAAGAAATCGAGCGGGCACTCGATACGATTAACGCAGCCTTTGAAAATCTTCTCGATACCCTTTTCGCTGACGATGCCTTGGATGTATCCACAGACATTTCCACACTGGAGACCATGTTTAAACAGGAGGGTCTGACCGACAGCGATTTCGCCAAAGCCCCGGGTAACGACAAGTAATCCTAAACATATAAAATTGGCATTGGAGGTTTACCATGAATCAGAACGAGATTCCTTCTTTTGAGCTCACTCTGGAATCCGCTCCCGAGCAGCCGATTACCGAACAAACGATCCTTACGCAGGCTGTCCCCGCGCAGGAGGCGGTGCAGGAACCCCAGCTTACGCCTACCGAACAGAAAATGGTCGCTGATTTTGCCGCAAAAATCGATCTTACCAACAGCAATCAAATTTTGCAGTACGGCGTGGGCGCTCAGAAAAAAATGGCTGACTTTTCTGAGGGTGCGCTTGAAAACGTTCGTACCAAGGACCTGGGCGAAGTCGGGCAGATGCTTTCCGGCGTGGTGGCCGAATTGAAAAGCTTTGAAGTGGACGAGGACGAAAAAGGCTTGTTTGCGCGATTCAAGCGGGGAGGCAATAAAATCGCCGCCCTGAAAGCCCGCTACGCAAAAGCGGAAACCAACGTTAACCAGATTTGCGAAGCTCTGGAAGCGCATCAGATACAGCTTTTAAAGGATGTCTCTGTTCTGGACAAGATGTATGAAATCAACAAGACCTATTTTAAAGAGCTCTCAATGTACCTGCTGGCCGGGAAGAAAAAGCTGGAGCAGGTGCTCGCAGCCGATTTGCCCGCTTTGCAGCAGAAAGCGCGTGAGTCTGGTCTGCCTGAGGACGCGCAGGCGGCAAACGATCTCTCAAGTATGTGCGGCCGTTTTGAGAAAAAACTGCATGATCTGGATTTGACTCGAATGATATCCATTCAAATGGCGCCCCAGCTGCGTCTGGTACAGAACAACGATTTAATTATGAGCGAAAAAATTCAGTCTACAATCGTCAACACCATCCCCTTGTGGAAAAGTCAGATGGTTTTGGCACTGGGCGTAGAGCACTCCACTCAGGCCGCCAAGGCGCAGCGCGAGGTTACGGATATGACCAACGCCCTGCTGCGCAAAAACGCCGATGCGCTTAAAATGGCAACCATTGAAACACAACGGGAATCTGAGCGCGGTATTGTGGATATTGAAACACTAAAGCATACCAACGAAACCCTGATCTCAACACTCGACGAGGTCATGCACATCCAGCAGGAAGGACGCGAAAAGCGCACACAGGCCGAACAGGAGCTTCGTAAGCTCGAGTCCGATTTAAAGAACAAGCTCCTGCAGCTGCACTGATTTTTCCATTCCAAAATAAATTATATTTCAACAAACGACCCCGCGCCGGACAGCTGCTTCCATGCTGTTTGGCGCGATTTTTTGTTTCATAATTCTGTATACATCAGACACCTGCATATAAATACCCGAGGTGATTTTTATATGCAGGTGTCTGATGTAATAAACGCACTGGAGCTCTCGGCCGCCGCATACCGCAATATCCAGCCGGTTTTCCCGGGAGGCTCCATAACCGTCATTGACGATGCCGCTTCCGGAGTCCAGTGCTATCTGCGTAAAAAGAACGGATGCCTCAGCATCACATTTCGAGGATCAAACTCAGGGCAGGACTGGAAAACAAACTTTGCATTTCATAAAAAAGTGGTTCCATACGGTAATCTGGGGTCAAAAATAAGGATACATAACGGATTTCTTCAGGCATACAAGTCTCCGGCGGTTAGAAACACCATCCACCGAGTGATTTCCGGAGACATTTGTCAGGTAAAGATATCCGGGCATTCACAGGGAGCGGCGCTGGCGATTTTGTGCGCGGTGGATTTGCAATACAACTATCCGGATTTAGACTATGAAGCCGTTCTGTTCGGCGCACCGCGTGTAGGAAATCGCGCATTCCAGCGATCTTATGACCAAAGGGTCTTCAAAACCCTGCGTATCGAAAATGGAAATGATATCGTCACCAAGGTTCCGCCTGTCTGGATGGGATATCGCCATGTGGGCATCTGCATCCATATTGGCACCCCGAAAATTCCAGGCTTTCTCTCCTTTAAGAGCCATTATCCCCAATCCTATTATAAGTATCTTTTTGGCTTACTCAGTGAATAACCACTCCCCTTTAATTTGAGTTTTGAATTCTAACAAAGAATAGCAAAATAAAATAAATCGCATAAAATGGTTCGGAGGTGGTTGATTTGTATTTAGAACCACAATACGACCGACTGCAAAGCATATTGAAAAGATCTCCGGAAGCCTACGCTATAATGAAGGGAAGCCCCAGCCATTCCAGTGTAAACGGTATGGTTTATTTTTATCCTGTTGTTGACGGGGTTCTGCTCGTAGCGCAGATTCAAGGTTTGCCGCATGGAACGGTACCATGCTCGGCAGATGTCTTTGGCTTTCACATTCACGAGGGAAGCTCCTGCACCGGAAATTCCAGCGACCCCTTTGCAGATACGGGAGGACACTACAATCCCAAAAAATGCCCGCATCCGGCTCATGCCGGCGACCTTCCGCCGCTGTTCGGCAATCATGGGTACGCTTTTATGGCTGTTATTACCGACCGGTTTACGATTAAGGAAATCATTAACCGAACAATAATTATACATGCGTCCCCGGATGATTTTACGACCCAGCCCTCCGGAAATTCCGGCGCAAAAATAGCCTGCGGACAAATTGCTGCCAACGCCAGATAAAGCGATCAGGATCCCTGGAAGCGTACCGAGAACGTACGCTTCATTTTTTATTTGACATTTTTCAAATTAAAGTATTTAATAAGAAGTGGTTCCATTGGAAAATCGATAAATTAACTTGCAGGTGATGAAAATTGCGCAATATTGACTGGTATGAGCAGGGCATGATTCCGGGGTTGCTGTACTTTCAGAACGGAGGAGAATACACAGGAAGCATTGATGAATACGACAACATCGATGTAAAAGAATTCCGATATCGGATTGAATCAAAGGATCACCTGATCAAAGCGGAGGTATGGTACGGACCCTTTAACTTAAAGAACAGTGAAATTGTGGACGAGTCCGAATTCGAACTGAGTGATGACGGCCGCAGGGATATGATTCAATGGCTGAAAACCAAATATGAAGGAATGATCGGATAAAAAGCCACTATTGCTTTGGAAGCTTCTCGTCTCCCCTCCTTATTAAAACAGCCTGCTGAACAACCCCGTTTTCGACTCGTATATTAAAGCGTTTTTTAAACAAAATAGTTTGGAAGAAAAGAAAATTAAGGAGGAACCTATGAGTAAGGTATTATATATTAAAGCAAACGCGAAGCCGGAGGGTGTTTCCAGGACCTTTCAAATATCGGATGAGTTTATAAGAGCCTACCGGGAACAGCATCCTGAGGATGAAGTAACAACACTGAACCTTTATGAGGAAAACATCCGATTTCTTTCGGCGAGCGATATTTCCTCCATATTCGGTCAAAAAGAGACCGGCAGCAAAAATCACCCCATTCTGAAATATGCCTATCAATTCGCCGAAGCAGATAAATATGTTCTTTCCGCACCGATGTGGAATCTGAGCATTCCAGCGATTCTGAAAGCCTATATCGATTATGTGTGCGTTACAGGGATTACTTTCCGCTATACCGCTGAAGGTCCGGTCGGGCTGTGCCAGGGAAGGAAAGCCGTCTACATCGTCACAAGGGGCGGTGAATACGCGCAGGGTGCCTCCGGCGCGTATGAAATGGGAGAACGATATTTGCGTACTATATTCGGGTTCCTCGGAATTACTGATTTTTCAACGATTTCCGCAGAGGAGCTCGATGTTATGGGCAAAGATGTAGCCTCCATTCTGGAGGGCACAATCAAAACAGCAAAGCAGAAAGCACAAGAGTTCTAAAGGCTTCTTGTAAAAATACTAAAACGCATTGGGCAGCGACTTCTGTCCAATGCGTTTTGTTTTTTGTTATCCGCTTTTAAAGAGTATTGCTCCAAGCGGTACCCTTACCGGCTTAAAATAAGAGAGAGTCGTTCAACAGCCCTCTCCTAAATTCATTACTCTTTTAAAATTTCGTTAAAAAGCTTTGCGTCCGCGGCCGGATTGCTGCCGACCGAAACCAGTACATATTTCTCATTCTGTACAACTGACGCGCTCTTCAGCGCGTTATACTGCGTTGGGTTAAGGTCTTTAAAGCCCACGGCTTTCGCGTTCAGATGGTCGGTAATCTCTGCCTGAAGTTCGGGGAATTTTGACTTATCGGTGAGACGAAAACACGCAAGCTCCGCCGCGCTTTCAGACGAACGGCTCATATACAGCGAGCTTTCCGCAACAACGCCGGAAGGCAGTGTATAGTGCTTGGTTAACTGGCTCGGGCTTACTTCCGCTAAATCCGAACGGTTCATTTCCCGGATGATTCGGGTCGTGATTTGCGAAGGTGTCATACTTTTTGCGTTTGCTCTGTTCACTTGAATAAAAAGATAACTGACCGCCAGAATTGCTAACACGGTTAAAACCGCCGCCATTAGGAAGATAAACCAGCGCTTTCGGAACAAATCAGCTTTCTTCACACCTCCGCCCTCCCTTTCAATGCTATATCTCATAGGATTTTACTCTACTTTTTCATAAATATTATTCCGATATCTAATATTTATTTAATTATATCCATAATTTCTGTAGTTTATGAGGATATTTTGTGTAAACGGAGTAATTCCCTAAAAATTCTCCTGCACTTTACATAACGCTAAAAAATATTTTTTCAAGCCTCCAAAATCCCTTATAAGTTCAACATATTCAACATAGTTTTCAACATTTCAAATCCATAAATCCGAGCCGTTTTTATAATTTTCAACATTTTAAAATTCAAACAGCTAAAAAAGCTGTGGAATAATATTTGATTCCTCTTGTTTACATAACACCGATTTGCGCTTTGCTTATGCCCGCTCTTGCGTCCCCCCTTCCCCTGACTCGCTCCAACTCAATGAACCTGAAGAAACGAAATTTTACGCGCTGCAAAGCATAAAACCGACCGGAATGTCATGATCTCCGGCCGGTTTTCATATAATTAATCTCTTACTTTTTTTGCAACCTCGTCAGCTGCCCGCGCGATAAACGCTTCCAGCGTCATCGTACCCAGGTCACCATCCTTGCGGCTGCGTACCGCAACCGTGCCGTTCTCAACCTCTTTATCGCCGATTACGAGCATATATGGAATCTTTTGCAGCTGTGCTTCGCGGATTTTGTATCCAATCTTTTCGTTGCGGGTATCATCTGTCGTACGGAATCCGGCACTCTGGAGCCTTTCCAGAACCTTTTCTGCATCCGGATGCAGCCGTTCGCTGATAGGAAGAACGCGGATTTGCTCCGGCATCAGCCACAGCGGCAGTGCGCCGGCGTATTTTTCGATCAGCAGGGCGAGCGTACGCTCGTAGCAGCCAATGGAAGTACGGTGGATGATATACGGATTCTTCTTCTTGCCGTCAGCGTCCACGTATTCCATCCCGAACTTGACCGCCAGCATCTGGTCAATTTGAATTGTGATAATTGTGTCTTCCTTGCCGAATACATTTTTTGCCTGAATATCGAGCTTCGGACCATAGAAGGCCGCTTCGCCCACACCCACGTAATAAGGAATCTCCAGATGATCGAGTATTTTTTTCATAATTCCCTGCGCTTCATCCCACTGATCCGGAGTACCGATGTACTTTTCGCGGTTATTCGGGTCCCACTGTGAGAAGCGATAGGTAACATCATCTTTCAGACCGAGAGTCGTAAGGAAATATACGGAAAGCGCAAGGCAGTTCTTAAACTCCTGCTCAAGCTGCTCGGGAGTGCACATCAGGTGACCTTCTGAAATCGTAAACTGGCGCACGCGGATCAATCCATGCATCTCACCGGAGGCCTCATTGCGGAAGAGCGTCGAGGTCTCGTTATAGCGCAGCGGCAGATCACGGTAGGAGCGCTGCTTGTTCAGGTAAGCCTGATACTGGAACGGGCAGGTCATCGGGCGAAGAGCAAGTACCTCTTCTTCTCCGTCCTTTTCCGGGTTGCCCATCACGAACATCCCATCCAGATAATGATCCCAGTGGCCGGAAAGCTTATAAAGATCGCTTTTGGCCATGTAAGGTGTTTTGGTCAAAAGCCATCCCCGCTTCTGTTCCTCGTCTTCCACAAAGCGCTGTAAAAGCTGAATGACGCGCGCGCCGTTCGGAAGAAGGATCGGAAGCCCCTGCCCAATCAGGTCGCTGGTGGTAAAGTAGCCGAGCTGCCTCCCCAGCACATTGTGGTCACGTTTTTTTGCCTCTTCTACCTTTGTGAGGTATTCTTCCAGTTCACTGCTCTTCGGGAAGGATATCCCGTAAACACGCTGCAGCATTTTATTTTTGGAATCGCCGCGCCAGTAGGCTGCGGTCGCGGCAGTCAGCTTTACCGCCTTGACGCTGCCCGTGCTCATCAAATGCGGTCCGGCACAAAGGTCGGTGTAATCTCCCTGCCGATAGAAGCTGATTTTCTCCCCTTTTTCCGAATGCTCCTCAATCAGCTCTACCTTATATTTCTGATTTTCCTTTTCCATTAGCGCCTTTGCTTCGGCTGGGTCCAGCTCAAACCGCTCAATGAGAATATTTTCTTTGATAATTCTCTTCATTTCCGCTTCGATTTTCGGAAGATCCTCTGGGGTAAGGGTACCGTCCAGGTCAAGGTCATAATAAAAGCCGTTATCCACCGCCGGACCAATGGCAAACGCCGCTCCCGGGAAGAGATGCTTAACCGCCTGCGCCAAAATATGCGAGGTTGTGTGCCAGTATGCTTTTTTGCCGTCAACATCGTCAAAGGTCAGGATTTCAAGCGAGCAATCGTTTGTAACCGGAGTTCGCAAATCCACGACCTTCCCGTCTACCCTGCCAACACAGGCTGCCTTATACAGCCCGGCACCGATTGATTTGGCTATTTCCGCAACGGTTATCCCGCTATCGAATTCTTTTTCTTCTCCCTTTAGGTTTACCTTTACCATATCGATCACTCCTTAAAATAAAAAAAGCCCTGCCCCCCAATAAAAGGGGCAAGACAAAGCTTACGGTTCCACCCAGTTTCAGCAGTCAGAAAAGACTGCCCTCATTGCAGCGTTTAACGGGGCTAACCGGCACGCCTTAGGCAAAGCGTTCAGCGCACATTCAGAGGCGGTTGCCATTGCATTGCCCATCGCGGCGCGCTCCCAGCTCATGCGCGCGTTCTCTGCTGCGTCTGTTTAAAATGCGGCATCCTCGTCAACATTTTATTTTGATTTAATTAATGTAATCCTAGCACCGAAAAAAACGATTGTCAAGAGGCAGTTCAATGGATTTAAACAATTTTTGTAGGATTACGATAGATTACTCTATCACATCTATAATTGTTACACGTTACAATAAAAGCACAAACCCGAACGCTTCACCAATAAAGTAAATGTTCGGGTTATGTACGTTTGAGTGGTCTGGTAATTGTAGATGCAAGCCTATTTTTATAGGGGTATTTGAACTGACACGCAAGATTATGCTCATTTTGTTATGTAGTATAACTCTTGACATGGATAATTAAAAACGGTGAGATGTTCTCCACACTGAAAGCCCATGCTTTGATAAAGCTTTCTTGCAGCAACACCCTGCTCGTCACCTTGACGATACGTAATCACACTCAGCCTTGTTCCTTTAGGAAATTGAGAAACTAATTCCGTAATAAGTGCTTTAGCAATTCCCTTTTTACGATATAGGGGATGAACAGCTAAAAAACTCAGTTCACCTGCGCTTTTTGAAAAGGTTAATGCACCAACTATAACATCTTCTATTTTTGCTATCAGTGCCTGCTTATTTTGAATGCAATCCAATAGAGCAATTCTATATTCGTTCATATCTAACCCAGGAAAATTATCCTTTACCATGTGTAGTAAGTCCATCCAGCTGTTAATATCCTGTTGTTTAGCAAAATCAATAAGCAAAACTGCACCTCCAATTCTATAAATAATCTTTAGTTGCATTATAGTGCAAAAGAAGGCATAAAAAAGACCTAACTTCCCCCTGGTGGAAATTAGGTCTTTTGGTGCTGGTGATCGGACTTGAACCGATACGGTGTTGCCACCGAGGGATTTTAAGTCCCTTGCGTCTGCCGATTCCGCCACACCAGCAAACCGACAGTTGTTATTATAGCATAGGGAACTTGCAAAATCAAATAAAAATTGTGAATTACCCATTTTTTATTTCAATTGTGTTTACGCTGTGATATTCCTTTGTCGCACTGTCCCGCACAACCTGCGACTGATTTTGGCGCAGCAGCATGGTAAGGGCGTATACATCGATCCAAATCTCATTATTGCATTCCTTCTGGCTTTCGTCAAAGATCAGCTCAAGACCGAAATGCAGGTGCGGTACGTTGATATTGTTCACATTTTCCTTCGTGCTGTACCCCGTATGACCGACATAGCCGATCACATCGCCGGCGGTAACCTGCTTGCCGACCTCCAACCCCTCCGCATACGGTCGGTTCTGCCTCAGGTGCGCGTAGTAGTAGTAGCGCTTTTTATCGTTGCTGCGGATTCCGATTCGCCAACCGCCGTACTGGTTCCAGCCGAGCGCCTCCACCACACCGGATTCGACCGCGATGACTGGGGTACCGGTCGCGGCAATCAGGTCGTGGCCTAAGTGCTTGCGGGCAAAGCCGTAGGAGCGTTTGTTGCCGAAATCGTCATAATCCTCATAGGGAAAGGTTTTTGCAATTGGTGAAAAACCCATCAACCCGTATTTTTCTTCTCCGTTTATCTTGTAGGCTCCAACCAATCCACCGAGCGCCGCCGAATACGCGTCAAAATAATAGGAGTAGTTTTTCATGTTTTCCGTTAAGCTGTCCATACTCTGTGTTTCCAGCTTGGCGGTCAGCGCATCGAGATCGCTGCTTTTGTAGCGTGAAAAATTCCCGCCGTATTTGGTAGCCAAATACGCCAGTAATTGAATCCAACTGATATTACCGCCCTTTTTATGGGATTCAATATCGATTTTCAGCGCCCTGGACATCGCGGAATACGTTACGTTAAATTCCACCCATTTGATAAAGCTGCCTTTATCCGTTTTTGTTTCAAGAACAGCGACCGATTCGTCATTCTCATTGCTGTCCCGGCAAATTAAAAAGACAGGCGCAAGCGCTGTTAAAAGTAGCAGCAGGGCAAGAAGTCTTCTCATCTTAATCATACGGTAAAACAAGCAATCACCACCTACTTTACCCATTATTATGAGAATGAAAGTTGAAATATTGCTAAAATTTAAAGATCGTCTGCATCCTGCGTCGGTTCGCCGCCGTCCTCATCCGTGCCGGTGTAGCTGCCCAGCACATCTCCAGGAATATTACCCTGATTCATCTCGGGAAGCGTTGCTGCCATTTCGGAAACAACGGATTTTGTCTTTTTATCTTTCTTATTTTTATGATATAGCATAAAAAATCACCTCAACCTTAGTATAAACCGGCATGAGGTGAAATATCAAAATTTCATTCGGCATCAGTCTAAAAAAACTGCTCCCACTGTCTGAAACATAATTTTAATATCGTTCCAGACGGAAATATGGCGCAAATACTCCAGATTCAACTTCATTTTCGGCGGTAAAATCTCCTCCACGTAAATCTGCTCCGGGTCGCCGCCGGAATTCAGCAGCTTGTCTTCATCCTTAAAGGCAATGCTCGAGGTAGCGGTGATTCCGGGACGTACCAGCAGAGTAGCCATATATTCCGCAGTATAACCCTCCACATATTTGCGAACCTCCGGTCTTGGCCCCACAAGGCTCATGCTGCCGCCCAGAACATTGAGAAGCTGAGAGAATTCATCCAGACGCAGTCTGCGGATAAACCCTCCTACCCGGGTAATTCTCGGGTCCTTGCCCAGCGTCAGCAGCGGTCCGACGCGGTCCGCGTCCTGCACCATCGTGCGAAATTTAAATATTTTAAAATCCCTGTCATAACGGCCGACACGAACCTGCCGGTAAAAAACAGGGCCCTTGGAATCCAGCTTGATCGCGAGCGCCAGCAGCAGCAGGAACGGGGAAAGAATGGCTAAAATAAGAAAGGAACCCGCAATATCAAACACCCGTTTCCCAAACATGGAGAGTTTCCGTTGATTCAAGCCGCGCAGATAGTCCTCGCAGCATTCATTTTTCATGCGGTCAGGAAGGTTCTGGTACGTCACTGCATTTACTCCAATCGGTTGTAGTTCCGCCCGCAGGGGTTAAAGAGGTTCCTTTCCACGCGGGCTCAATAGGTATTATAGCACATTATTGCGGTTCATAACAATTTTTCCTATCTTAATTTCATATATTTACTTTTTCAATCAGTTAATGCTATAATTAAAAATAAACAGTATTTATTTTACAAATAAAGGGGATCTCGTATGTACTATCTTGGAATTGATCTTGGCGGTACGAACATCGCCGTCGGGGTTGTCGACGAAAACAACAAAATTATCGCAAGAGCAAAGAAAAAAACCAGGGTTCCCTGCGCTCCGGAAGAGTTGTGCGAGCAGCTTGCCTCCACCGCGTTTGAGGCACTTGAAAAGGCGAGCCTTACCGTGGATGATATCCCGTGGGTCGGGGTTGGAACCCCCGGAGCGGTCAACCGTGACAGTGGAGTGGTCGAATACGCGAACAATCTGTATTTACAGGATTACCCGCTGCGCGAGCTTCTGGAAGCACGAATGAATAAGAAGGTAATCGTGGAAAACGATGCGAACGCGGCGGCCTACGGCGAATATCAGGCCGGCGCTTTAAAGGGTGTGAAAAACGGATTAGCCATCACTCTTGGAACGGGAATCGGAAGCGGAATTATTATCGACGGGAAAATTTACGCCGGTACAAATTACGCCGCCGGAGAAATGGGTCATCATGTGATCCTTTATAACGGGCGGCTGTGCACCTGCGGCCGCAAGGGCTGCTGGGAAATCTATGCTTCCGCTACCGGCCTGATTACATCAACCAAGGAAGCCATGCAAAAGCAAAAGGACCACAACAGTCCGCTCTGGGCACTGGTAAACGACGATATCGGCAATGTAAACGGAAGAACCGCTTTTGACGCAATGCGCGCGGGAGACCCGGTCGGCAAGGGAGTGGTGGAGGAATATATCGCGTATCTCGGCTGCGGTCTGGTGAACTGTATTAATACCTTTCAGCCGGATATTCTCTGCATCGGCGGAGGTATCTGCAATGAGGGCGAAACCTTGCTGAAGCCTCTGCGCGAGTATATCGCGCGCGAGGTTTACTCCTCCAATTCAGCCAGGCAGACCGTTCTTTGCACCGCAAAGCTGGGAAATGACGCAGGCATTATTGGCGCCGCTCTGCTCGGAAAATAAAAACGGTCGAAGCAGCGCTGGAAATGTCAAATAATTGTGCAAAAGGATGGGGTTCTATTGAGTATTGAAAAATCTTTATTTGGAAAAATGCCAGACGGTACGCCGGTGGATCGATACATACTGAAAAATGAAAAGGGAATGACAGCCGAAGTAACGAACTACGGCTGCCGTATCATTAAACTGATGACCCCGGATAAACGCGGAAATTTCGGCGATGTAGTTCTCGGCCATGATACGCTTGAAGAATATCTGCAGCCGGGAGATGTACTTGGCGCAGCTATCGGTCGCTTTGCCAACCGGATTGCGGGGGCTGAATTCGAAATAGATGGCATCCGCTATCCTCTCACGGCGAATGACGGGGCAAACTCCCTGCACAGCGCACCCGGCGGTTTTCAGGATAAGGTCTGGAGAGTGAAACGCAGCGATAACAGCAACGACGCTCCGTCGGTCACATTTGCCTATCTGAGCAAGGACGGCGAATGCGGTTTCCCGGGCAATATGGACGTTACCGTTACCTACACAATATCGACAGATAACGCACTGATCATCGACTACACCGCGCAGACGGACAAGGAAACACCCGTTAACCTGACTAACCATAGTTACTTTAATATCAGCGGTGATGTAAAAAAGGATATCCTCTCCAACACCCTTCAGATTAACGCGGATTACACCACCGAAGTGAACAGTGCCTTGATTCCCACCGGCAGCCTTTTGCCGGTTTCGGGCACACCCTACGACTTTACCAACGCCAAAACCATTGGTCAGGATATTCGCGCGAACGACCCTCTGCTGAAATCCTGCGGCGGCTATGACCATAATTTTGTGCTGAACGGTGCGGACGGCATGAAAAAAGCAGGTGAGCTTTATGATCAGGCGAGCGGCAGAGTCATGTTGGTCTTTACTGACTTGCCGGGAATGCAGCTTTATACTGCCAATAGTTTTTCAGAGGATGCGGTCGGAAAAGGTGGGGAAAAACACAGAAACCATCACGCATTATGTCTGGAGACACAGTTTTTTCCGAACTCTGTAAACGAACCAAAATTCCCCTATAAAAATTTAAAGCCGGGAGAAACCTTTAAAACGACAACAATTTACAAATTTGAAATAAGGTAACCAGTGTGCGGAGAGAAGCAGCCTGCTTCTCTCCTTGATTTTTATTATCAAAGTCGAATAATATTATTAAGTAAAATTATCGATCTCCTGCATATATTTAATTTAAAGTACGATTACGCTAATTTTTTTAAGATAAAGTATTGTAATTCTTTTTAAAGTATGATATTATTTTTTCATATCATTACGGCAATGAGGCCAACGACTACCATGCGCACATGGTGGCTGTTGGTCTTTTTTGTGTCCAATCGGGAAAAGTGCGATATTCCGTTCGGCACAAAAGCTGACCTGTAATTTTTAGGAGGTTTTTCGATGAATAATCATGGTGATATAGCCTGGATGCTGGTATGTTCGGCACTGGTGCTGCTTATGACGCCCGCGCTTGCTTTGTTTTACTCCGGTCTGGCAAAAAGAAAAAATTCCGTAAATACAATTATGTCCAGTGCTTTTATTTTAGGCTTAGCTTCCCTCTTATGGGTTCTTATCGGGTTTTCCTTATCCTTCAGCGGTGACGTTGGAGGAGTAATTGGGAACCTCAACTGGCTTGGCATGAGCTTTGACGGCTTTAAGGATATGACATTACCGTATCCCAACACAATGACCTTTGCGATTTTTCAAATGATGTTCGCCATCATTACTCCTGCATTAATCACTGGTGCAATCGTAGAAAGAATGAAATTCTCCTCTCTGTTCATCTTTGTGGCAGTCTGGTCTTTAATCGTATATTATCCAATGGCGCATATGGTATGGGGCGGCGGCTTCCTGATGCAGATCGGCTCCGTCGATTTTGCCGGCGGCAACGTGGTGCACATTACCTCAGGAGTAAGCGCGCTGGTTCTCTCCATTCTTGTCGGAAAGCGCAAGCACTATGGCAGAATTTCGTACCATCCTCACAATGTTCCCTTTGTGTTTATCGGGGCGGCAATCCTGTGGTTCGGGTGGTTCGGCTTTAACGGAGGCAGTGCCTTAGCTTCCAATGAACTGGCGGTTCACGCGGTGATCACCACCAACACCTCGGCGGCTTCCGCGCTGCTTTCGTGGATGTTGATCGAAAAAGTGGCGAACGGCAAGCCCACCCTGGTTGGTCTCTCCACCGGCGCGGTGATTGGACTGGTGGCCATCACCCCGGGCGCAGGCTTTGTTCCGATTTGGGCTTCCATCATCATCGGTGCTCTCGCCAGCCCGATTTCCTACTTCTTTATCTCCGTGGTAAAGAATAAATTCGGATATGACGACGCGCTTGACGTATTCGGCTGCCACGGTATTGGCGGTATCTGGGGCGGTATTGCAACCGGTATCTTTACCAATTCCTCCATTAATTCCGCGGCGAAATGGAACGGCCTGATCTACGGCGACGGCAACCTGTTCCTGCGCCAGCTTGCCGCAATCGGCGTAGCAATTGCCTTCGCGATCGTGGGAACCTGCATTGCAGCCGCAGTGGCAAAGCTGTTTACCAAGGATATTCGTGTATCCATGAAGGACGAAGAGCTTGGTCTTGATATTTCCGAGCACGGCGAATCCGCTTATCCGGCTTATAACGGGATGGACTAACCCCGGTTTTCCGGCGGATCATATTTTGAAGGAGAATTGCGATGAAAAAGATTGAAGCGATTATAAGACCGGAACAGATTGCGGATATCAAAGAAAAATTAAAATCTTTGAATCTGAACGGTATTAGTATTACACAAATCATGGGCTCCGGCTGCCAAAAGGGCTGGACGGAATTCATCCGCGGCGCGGAAGTGGACTACAACTTCCTTCCAAAAATTAAAATTGAGCTGGTTGTAGCCGATGACCAACTGGAAGATGTCATTCAGGCTATCATCTCAACCGCACAAACCGGAGAAATCGGAGACGGTAAAATTTTCATCTCCGAAATCCAGGATGCAATCCGTATCCGCACCGGCGAACGCGGCCTTGCGGCACTCGAATAACACATAGCGTCGATTACCTTGAAAAGCGTTCTTGTATCATACAGCGCGGCAGCTGTGGATGAACTCCACGGCTGCCGCGCTGTCGCGTGTTAACCTTTCAGAAAGCCTCTATCGTATCAAATGATTACTTCCTATTCTTTTCCTTCACATAGACCAGCTTGTTATAGCCGTCACTGTTCCGCTCTGAGTAAATTTCGAAAATTTCCAATGATTTGAGCAGCGGCGTCAGCTTGCGAAAGCCATAGTTTCGCACGTCAAAATCGGGATAACGCCGTATCAGCATATTGCCGATTTCTCCGACAAACGCTCTGCCGTCATCATCCGATATTTCCTGTACAATCGTGCGTACCGCGCTCCGGATTGTTTCGAGCGGTGTCATTTCTTCGGCGTCCTCTACCCCGCCCTCATCGACCGGATTCGCATTTTGAATGGAATCCTGCGCCAACACTTCAAGATAGCGAAATTTGTTGCAGGCGGATATAAACGCAGTCGGCGTTTTCTTTTCTCCCATACCAACAACGTACATTCCGGATTCACGCAATCGAACCGCCAGTCTGGTAAAATCACTGTCGCTCGAGACGATGCAGAAGCCCTCTACATTCCCGGAATACAGAATATCCATCGCGTCAATGATCATCGCCGAATCGGTTGCGTTTTTCCCCGAAGTGTAGCCGTACTGCTGAATGGGAGTAATGGAAAAATCAAGCAATACATTCTTCCACATGCCGAGCGCCGGCTTCGTCCAGTCACCGTAAATCCGTTTATAGGTTGCGACCCCGTCGTTTGAGATTTCATCCAATATCGACTTGATATATTTTTCCGACACATTATCCGCATCAATTAAAACTGCGTATCGATTTCCTCTTTCCATTTTAATCCCTTCAAACCCCTTATCCCTCTTATTTAATATTATAATATAGTCGATTAACTTTAAAAACGGCTAAGTATTTGTGCGTATGTTTTTCGTGATGTAAGGCGGACGACGAAGTCAGGCTGACGCCTGGCGAGCAACGCAACGACACGGAAATTAGACCGCAAAGACGGGGGTGGTTTTGGAGTTAATTGACTATTACTAATTCATATCATTTCATTATAGGCTTTATTAACTATATTATCAATCGAAAATATAGATGTAAACATCTGATTGGAATAATATTTATTTCTAACAAAAATATAAACCTCTTTTAATGAAAAACATCACCTTTATCCACTATAATAGTCCCAGTTTAACGAAAGGGGAAAATCGATTGGAAGATAGAATTTTAAACCAGTTGGATGATATTATAGACGGAAAGCACATTAAAACCGTATTTCAGCCCATTGTTTCGCTGCGGGACGGTTCCATTATCGGACACGAGGCGCTAAGCCGCATTACCTGCTGCTCAGACCTTGCGAATCCCGAGCAGATGTTTCAGGCTGCCGGTGAAAGCAACCGCCTTTGGGATTTGGAGCAGCTCTGCCGAACAACGGCGCTGCGAACCGCGTATTTGAAAATGCAGCCGCCCTATGCCAAAAAGCTGTTTCTGAACGTTAACCCGAATATTATGCATGACGCAAAATTCAAGCAGGGCTTTACCAAGGAGTATTTACAGCAATACGGCATTACTCCGGAAAATATTATTTTTGAAATAACGGAACGGAAAGCCATTGAAGATATGTCTGGCTTCAAAGGGACGATATCCCATTACAAAGACCAAAGCTACCAGATTGCGGTGGATGACGCAGGCGCCGGTTATTCCGGCCTGAATCTGATCAGCGACATCAACCCGCATTATATTAAGCTGGACATGCAGCTAATCCGCAACATTGATGCAGACAGCATCAAATACGCCCTGGTTCGCAGCATGGTGGAGCTTTCTCATATTTCCAATATCAGTCTGATTGCCGAAGGCGTGGAAACAAAGGAAGAGCTGACAACTCTTATCAACCTGGGGGTACAGTACGCGCAGGGCTATTTTTTGCAAAGACCGAATGAAAACATTGAGGAAATCAACCCGGAAATACTGCAGATTTTAAATGAAGTGAACCAACGAAAAAATCATATTTTTGGGGGAACGGTAAGCAGCACCTTTATTGAAAATATTTGTACAGAATCTGAAACCATACCCCCCTGCTCCAAGGTAGAGGAGGTTTTTGACAGACTGAAACAGGACTCCGCTTCCTTTGGGCTGTGTGTGGTGGAGGAAGGCGCCGTACTGGGTGTGGTAACAAAATCCCGATTGGTATTACAGCTCAGCGGTCGATATGGATTCAGCCTGAACGGCAGAAGATATATTTCCAGCTTGATGGACTGCGATTTTTTGTCGGTGGACTGCAAAACCCCAATCAGCGCGGTGTCGCACATGGCTATGTCGCGCCCCGCGGAAAAGCTGTATGATTTTATTGTCGTAACAAAAAACGACAAATATCTCGGAACCGTAACAATCAAAGACCTTCTGCAGAAAACCACGGAAATCGAGGTGGTAAACGCAAAATATCAAAATCCGCTTTCCGGTTTGCCCGGCAACCTGGTTATTGAACAGAAAATCACCAAGTGCATCTCCGATGAAGCACAGTACTGTGTTATTTATATCGACATCGACAATTTCAAAGCTTACAACGATGTTTACGGATTTGAAAACGGAGACAGGATCATTAAGCTGCTGGCCGACACCATCCTGACCTATCTGCCAAAGGAGCAATTTGTAGGGCACATCGGCGGAGACGATTTTGTCGTAATTCTGAACAATTACGAAGGAGCCGGGCTTTGCGGGCTGATTATCGACGCGTTCAGTAAAAAGGGGTTGCAGTATTACAACGCGCAGGATATTGCCAACGGATACCTTACTGCCGAAAACCGGCAAGGGAAAACAGAAAAATTTCCGCTCATCTCCCTATCGATTGCGGGAATCAGCAATAAAACCCGGCATTACTCCGGAGTAAACGAGCTGACCGAAGAGCTGGCAAGACTGAAAAAGAAAAGCAAGCAGCAGTGTGGGAACAGCTGCTGCCTGCATTGACATACTTTTTAAAAGCCGACCAAAAGCCCGCCGTTTTCGCAATAAAAACTGGTGAGCCCCCGGGTCTGTAAAACAGTTATCTTTGCGGTGAGGCAGGTGTGAGTAATCAGTTCCTTCAAACGCTGCGCACCCTTGAGATTGTTGCAGTGCGTAATAACGACCGGTTTGCCGGTTAAATTTTTCATTTTCCCCATCAGCTCCACCATAAGCTGAATGGCGCGCTCCTCCCCGCGGGGTTTTTGCTGAATTTTAATTTTCCCCTCCGGTGTATTGGATGCAATTGCCCGGATTCCTAAAGTTGCAGCCAGCTTCCCAACCAACGCGGGCATTCTGCCGGTTTTAATGAGGTTGTCGAATGTACTGAGCGAAAAAAGCAGAAAAAGGCTGCTGGAATATGTCTCTAATTGTGCGGTAACTTCCTTGAAGCTGTAGCCGTCGCGAATCAGCTCCTCTGCCCTGCGGATAATCAATACCAATCCGCCCGCGGTGCTATGAGAATCCAGCACATAGATTTTTTTCTCAGGGTATTCCTCTAAAACCATGTCTTTGGCAACCAGGGCACTGTTGTAGGTTCCGCTCAGCGCGCTGGTCATGGTAACCGCTATTGTCTGGTCACTTTTACGAAATTCCTCCGCCCAGCTTTCCGGTGATGGGCAGGCAGAGGACGATGGACCTTTATAGGTTTGCATATGGCCCAGCATAAGGTTTATATTAAGGGAATTGTCATCCACATATTCCGTGTCGCCAACCCTGATTCTAAGTGGCACCTTGGCAAAATAAGCGCAAAAATTACGGGATAATTCCTCCGGCAAATCGCATGAGCTGTCTGAAATAATACTCCATGTCATAAAAGCACTTCCCATTTCGTGATATGGTTTTTGATATTACGTATGTTAGTTTATATTACCATAATTATATCTGATTTTCAATTCTTTATAAAATTAAATACGAAATAAAACAATTAAATAATTATGAAATATTTATAAAGCAATTAACTTTTAAAACGCCCTTAATTATTTTAAGACTGGCAATACTCTTTGTTAATTAACTCTATGTATTAAAGCACGAAAACGCTTGTCCAAATTTAGTGAAAACAATTTGCAATTGTTACTCAAAAATCATTTTTTTTGGAGCGACCATTTCAATGGTTCCATATTCAAAAAATCGCCCGTTTACAATACAGTCGTGAATAAAATACGCGGCAGGATAGCCCAGGCTGATCAGCAGCTTTGCCGCGCTCCGGCCAACCTCCACGTCTCCAAACTCCATGACAAAGCTCATCATCCGTATCCCCCCGCTGACTATTCTCACTGTATTTTATGCTCTAATTATGCTCACCGTTCCTTTCATTTCTTATACATGGGAGGAGCAATTTTCATTCCGTAAAAAATGTGCGAATAGAGATAAAATTCAACCCGTTGACCGAATAAGCGGTGACCCCGACGGATCACCGCTTATTAAATACATAGATTCTATTTTTTGCCTGCAGCAATCAAAATGCTGTCGCGGTGCTGCTGCTCATACGTTGTGTCCGCGCCCGGATTATGAGGCAAGCTGTTATAGAGATACAAATCAAAATGACCGGTAACGTTGTTCGACGCTATTGTATCAAAGGAGTGCGGCATTCCGGAGAGTGAAGCCGCAAAATTGATGCCCCTGTGATAAATCACAACCGGGCGGGGCTTCCACGCCCAGCTTGGAAAAAGCTTTTTCATTGTCAGTGTATCATTCGCGGTCAGAGGCTCCACATCGGAGTGGTTCAGACCGCCCAGCATCTTCACTTTAAACTGGAGACCTGTCTGCACGTCGGTGATCAGGAAAACATCATTACGTTTTATTAGATATTTCCCGTCCAAAAACCAGTCGACCAGCTTTCCGACCCTTGCGGGGGATGCACTTTCACCCGGCATTACCGCGTAATTTCTTGGCGCATAGCCGTTGATTGCTATTTTCTGACCTTCATTGAGCCATTCATCCGGTTCCATGTAATTGTACTTTAAAATATCGGATTGCGGTACGCCGAATTTGGCAGCAATCACACTTACATAATCGCCTGCTTTCACCGTGTAAGTGACCGAGGGCCACTTCAAAACCGGCGAAGGCTTGGCGCTCTGGCTTGCCCCGGGGATATATAATACCTGATTCGGGTAAATACCCGTACCCGTTAAGCCGTTAAAACTCACGATTTTATTGGCTGTTGTTCCATATTTCTGTGAGATGAGCCACAGGGTATCGCCGCTCTTAACCGTATACTTCTGAGCCGGTCGAAGAGTCAGCTTTTGACCGGAGTAGATGGAATCCGCTGTCAAACCGTTATACTGCTTCAGCTGCGATACCGTCAAACCGTTCGCACTGGATATTTTCCATAGGCTGTCCCCGGATTTCACCGTGTAAACCATGCCTGCCGCAGACACCGAAACTCTTATCATAAGCGACAACAATAGCATTACTACCGCTGCGGAAAGAACACGTTTTGCATATCTCATAATTAATCATCCTCCATTCAATTGTTTTTTGTGCAATTTTATGTCGAACCGTGTATTCAATATAACATAAAATGACCTATCTTTCCTTGCAAAATTTATGGCAAATAAAATGGAAGGGGACGATATGCACGAATTCCATAAAAAAATCGGCAGACCCACAGGGGTCTGCCGAAGATATTTGGAACGATCTCACGCGATACCGGGGGAGACAAGTCTGCCCGCCGTCTCCTCCAACGGGGCTAGCACCGTGAGATAAATCGAAAGCACAAGCTCCGCGCACGTCTGTATCGCACAAATCAGCTCCATTGCGTAATCAGTCTGACTGATCCTCTTCTCCCTGATCAGACCCCGCATCCGCTCGTTGATTTGCTCGGCGCTTTCCGCGAAGCTATGGTCTCCAATATAATCAATCTCACGGAAAAAGGAATAGTTTTCTTCCATAAAGTGCAGCAATTCGTTTTCATAGCGTACGTGTGCTTTTAAATTCCCCTCAAACTGCGAGGTGTGTGCGCAGCAGAAAAAATCTGAATAATAGTGACACAGGATTCCGAACCTCTTGGAAGCCCGGCTTCCCACAATTTTAAAACCGGAATTGCACAGACGCGCCGTTTTCCTTTGAATCATCTTATTGCAATATCGAATACGGTGCGGTCTTAGAAAAGAAACTCCATGATCCGGGCAGGTATTTCCCTTTAAAAAGCTGTGCTGATCCAGAACAACTCCGTATTTTTCCTTTATGTATTCATAAACGACTGTTCCGATCAGGGTATGATTCCTGCTGTTCATCGCCGCTGTAGTCCTCCACTATCAAAGAATTAAAACTACTCTAACTATATCATATAAAAAATATTTATAATCTTTTTAGCGTATAACCAAATCTTTCATTTGAGCATCAAAATATTAAACCTACTCCGGGCGGTACAGCAGATGCTTTACCATATCCCAAAGAATCGGCGCGGCTTTCTCCATAGAATAGGAAAGGCAGAGCCGTTCCGTAAAGCGGTGTGCGTCCTTGCCCAAAGGCCCAAAATTCAGGAACGGAATTTGAAGCTCAGCAATCTCTTTGAGCGGGATATGGTAGCCTGCATCCCAAACAGGAAAATTCTGTACCAGCTCCTCCATATCCAATTTTTTTGACAGACCGAGGTAGCTCATATCGGACAGGCCGGGGAAATACGGCTCGACCTTAATCTCTTCCTGATAGACATTCCTGGCAATGTCGGAAATAAACCGGCTCAGCTTCCCTATGGGGCTGCCCTGCGGCAATGCACCGGAATGCGGATAAAACGGCGGCGCGAAGAATACGATAACCATCGGGTCACGGTACGGGCAGAACTGATGCACCTCACGCACGACTTCAATTGAAAATTCCCGCAGGTCTCCGCAGCCTTCCTGCGTACCACGGCTCCGGATAAATGCTTCCATATGCTTTTCAAACCGAGAGCCCTCAGCCTCCCGGCACCACTGCCAAAGCTGCCGGAACGTAACTACTTTCGACTCCCGGGCAGGCACAGACGCGCTTTCTCCCGTTCGCTCAAATCGTTTTTCCGCCATTTTTTGAAGATCGGTTATCACCTCTTCAAACGCGTCCTGTGCCGTGGCAACTAGCCTCCGCATGACCGCGTCGGGGGTACTGGTTAGCGTCATAAAATTAAAATAGGTATAAGCCGCAAAAGGAGACTGCACGGAATACGCCCTTTTGGTATCCGACTGCTTCAGGCATACAGGCGGCGGAGCGGCAATGCCGCAGGAGACATCCGAAAATTCGGAATTTACATCAAGCTTCTCAATAATTTTTGCGGTCAGACGGTTCGGGTTGAGACCCGAGAGCGGCTCGCAGGCGTGGGTTTCCTTACCGACACAGTAAAATACCGGAAGAAGCTTTCCCACCGTTCCGGTATACAGGTAATTCGATCGGTCACCCGGATATTTGGGGAAATGGGGTTCAGAAATAAGGCAGCAGAGGTATTCCAGCCCTTGCTCCTTTTTGAAAGAGGACAAATGCTCCACAGCGGCAAGCATCCCCGCAGAATTTGCCTCTTCGTCCGGCACGGACAGAAACAGCAGATTTCCTTCAAAGTGTTCCAGCTCGTTCGTCATCTGCGTTAAAATTTCCAAATAAGCCGCAATCCCGAACTTCATATCCATGACACCGCGCCCGAACAAATAATCGCCGGATTCCAAATCCTCGGCGGCTTCCCGGGGGAGACTTCTTTCGGGATGCTCCTTCAAAAATCGCGTATAGGCAAGCGGGTCAAACGCCAGCTCCTTCTGCATTCCGAATTCCTCCACGCCGACCACGTCAAAATGGCTCAGCAGAATCACGGTTCTCGGACTCTTTCTCTCTCCCCGCAAAAAAGCGGAAACAAAGCTGCGCGCAAATCTATCCCCCGGGATCTCATGCTTACATATCAGCTCAGGATGCGCCTGAAAATAAGGGTTGCGCCGAAACATCTTTCCTATTTTATCCGCCATTACCCGTTCTCCATCCGTTTCCGAAACGCTCGGCGTTCCGCAAAGCTCGAGCAAATTGCGAAGAATTCTGTCTTTGTTCATTGAAATCCCCCGATTGCAAATCTTCTGTTTTTTTACATTATAACACGGATTTCTACGGAACGTTCGGCTCCGTTTTATTTTACCCCGATATTGAAATTGTGCAGGCAATGCGCTAGAATGTTTTTAATAGGATTTTAATTTCTCGCAAATTGTCTTTAAAGTCTTTTTTGTTAAGATACATTCACAGGAAACACAGAAAACCTGCAAACGTGATTTACAACAAAAAGGAGATCTGATTATGACTACATTAGAACAGGTGGAAAAACTCCGCGAAAAAGCAAATGTAAGCTACGACGAGGCGCGGGCGGCACTGGACGCGGCAAACGGGGATTTGCTGGAAGCCCTGATCCTGCTGGAAAAGCAGGGCAAGGTAACTGCACCCGCCGCCAACGGCTTTTACAGCAGTGAAAAGCAGCTTCCCTTCACGACCGCAAATTCCGGCTCAAATAACCCGTATTGGGAAAAACCGCCCTATCAGAATTACAACAACGGCGAGAGCTTTGCCTCTATGATAAAGCGATTCGGGCGTTTCTGCCTAAAAATCCTGCAAAAAGGCAATGCCAATTCCTTTGAAGTGCTGCGGGGCGCGGAGAGCAAAGCCTCCATGCCGATTACCGCTCTTGTGCTTTTAATCATTTTCCTGTTCTGGGTAACGATACCGCTGCTTGTAATCGGGCTGTTCTTTGGGTTCCGCTACCGTTTTGTGGGTCCTGACTTTGGCGCCGATCCCGTTAACCACGCGATGGACAGCGCGGCGGACGCGGCAGAAAGCCTGAAAAATTCTTTGAGCAACTACGAAAAATAAATGGAGAAACGGCAGGGTGTTTCATGAGCGCAAAGATACTGATCGTAGAGGATGAAGAAAAAATAGCACGGTTTCTCGAGCTGGAGCTTGGCTACGAAGGTTATACCATAAAAAAGGCTTTTGATGGAAGATCTGGATTGGAACTCGCCGAAACTGGCGGGTTCGATCTCATTTTACTGGATATTATGCTGCCGCAGCTGAGCGGCATGGAGGTTCTGCGGCGCATCCGCAGGACCTCACAGATTCCTGTGATCATGCTGACGGCCAGAGACAGTGTGACAGATAAGGTATTCGGGCTGGACAGCGGCGCAAGCGATTATATTACCAAGCCCTTTGCGATTGAAGAGCTCCTTGCCCGTATTCGCACCGCGTTGAGAAAAACTGTTGCGGCGGAACAGAAGCCGGTGCTTTCCTGCCGCGGCGTTACGCTCGATATCGGGCGGCGCACGGTCGTTTGCACGGGCAGCCAAATCGATTTGACGAAACGGGAGTTTGATCTGCTGCAATACCTGATGAAAAACAAGGGACTGGTCATTTCACGTGATACTCTGCTGGAAAACGTCTGGGGCTTTGACTTTACGGGAGAAACCAACGCGGTTGACGTGTATATCCGCTTTCTCCGCAGCAAGATCGACGATGTGTTTGGAATAAAACTGATACAAACCGTACGGGGAGTTGGGTATGTGATTAAGGATGAAGAATGAAGCGGCACAAAGCCATTCCGACAGCCTTGGAAACCGGATCAGATTTTCTATTGTACTAAAGCTGAACGCCAAGCTGGTTCTGCGTACGATTTCCACTTTTCTCAGCTTGAATATCATTCTTTGCATCCTTTTCCTCTCCGGCGTCGTTATCCATTCCGAGCAGCTCGCGGCAAGCACGGTCACGGTTTTGAAAAAGACCGGACCCTTATCTGAAAGGGACAGTGCACTTTTAAAAATTGCCGGATGTGAGCTTCTTCCCGTTACAGAAAAACCAAAAGGGCTTGAAATTCCCGGCTTTTTGCAGTCCTATTATCCCGAGCCGACAAAAACGGGAGCACGAATTATTGACTTTCCAAAAACGGAAGGGCTTTATTTCTGGCAGTATTGGGAAAGAGCCGCCTATCAGGTAACGGCAGAAGTCAACGGAAAAACCTATCTGGTTTCCGTTACGGGAGAGCAAGAGTTAACCACCGCCCTGCATTGCCTTGCCATTTTGCTGCTACTGCAGCTGTTCATGGTCTTGAGAAACATATCAAAAGGGGCGCAATCAATCAGAAGCACACTGCATCCGATCGAAGAGCTTGCCCAGACCGCCAGAAGCCTCAACGAAGCCGGCTCCTTCACACCGGAGGAGTTGGAAGCCCTTGCGGGGAAGCTTGACGGTATTAACGCCACCAGGCTCGACACGCGGATTGCGGTAGGCGACACGCAGAATGAGCTGAAAATGCTCGCCTCCGCGATTAATGGAATGCTTGACCGCATCAATGAATCCTACCGCTCGCAGGTTCGCTTTGTGTCGGATGCCTCGCACGAGCTCCGCACGCCGATTTCTGTCATTCAGGGCTACGCGAACCTGCTGGACCGCTGGGGCAAAAATGACGAAAAAACTTTGCAGGAATCTATCGACGCGATTAAGGAAGAAACCGCCAATATGAAAAGCCTGGTGGAAAAGCTTCTGTTTCTCGCGCGCGGCGACAACAACACCATGGAGCTGCAAATTGAGAAATTTGACCTCTACGATTTGGCACAGGAGGTCTTTAAGGAAACGCAGATGATTGACAGCGGTCACGAATACCGTTCCGATATCTCCCACGTATTCCTTAACGCGGATCTGAGCCTGATTAAGCAGGCGATGCGTATCCTGATTGACAACGCCATGAAATACACCCCTGTCGGAAAGCAAATCACCATCTCCGTATTCCGCGAGAATAATTTTGCCCGTCTTACCGTTCAGGACGAGGGAATCGGCATCCCGGCGGAAGCGGTTTCGCAGATTTTTGAACGCTTCTACCGTGCGGATGAATCCCGCGCCCGCACCACAGGCGGCAACGGACTGGGGCTTTCCATTGCAAAATGGATTACCGAACGGCACGGTGGCCATTTGGAGGTCTTGAGCCGGGAAGACTTCGGCACAAGAATTTCAATTTTACTGCCCGCTTTCGCGCAGATGATGCCCGAATCCAATGAAAAAATAAAATGATGACATTTTTTCTCAAATTTCTTGCTATTTCCGGAAAACTATGTATAATTAGAGTGTTTAGCTTAAATTCATCAATTACTGATTGATTGATGAACCGGAAAAAACAAAATATGAGATTGAGGTGTCGTTATGCAGAGAGAAATCATTCAGGTAGAGCAAAAGGTTCCTTTCCTAAAAAGTATCCCGCTCAGTCTGCAGCACATGTTCGCGATGTTTGGCGCGTCCGTCATCGTTCCGCTGACCTTTGGGATCAGTCCCGCGGTCGTGCTGTTAATGAACGGTATCGGTACACTGTTGTTTATTCTTATCACCAAAGGAAAAGCTCCCGCCTATTTAGGCTCCAGTTTTGCATTTATCGCGCCGGTTCTGCTGATTATTGATAAGAATTCATCGATGAATTATCAATACGCTTTAGGCGGTTTTATCGCAGCCGGCGCTGTTTTCTGCCTTGTTGCGTTTATTATCAAGTTCTTCGGCGTAAAATGGATTGACACGCTTCTCCCCCCCGCCGCAATGGGCGCGGTGGTTGCGCTGATTGGTCTGGAGCTCGCCGGAACAGCGGCGCAGAGCGGTGGAATCGTAATTACGGATGCCGCGAAGAGCATCAACCCGAACAATGTAATTGTCTTTGTTGTGACGCTGGCGGTTGCCATTTTTGGGAACGTGATGTTCCGTAAATTCTTGGCGGTTATCCCGCTGCTGATCGCCATTATCGTCGGCTATGTGCTTGCCTTTGCGCTCGGTCTTGTTGATTTTACGGCGGTCTATCAGGCTCCCTGGTTTTCCCTGCCGAACTTCTCCACTCCGGTATTCAATCTCAATGCAATCAGCATTATCATCCCTGCCTCTCTGGTGGTTATCTCGGAGCATATCGGGCACCAGCTTGTCACCAGCAAAATTGTGGACCGCGACCTGATCAAAGACCCCGGATTACACAGAACCTTGCTGGCGGACGGCGTCTCCACCATGCTTTCCGGCTTCTGCGGCTCGGTTCCAACCACTACATACGGTGAAAACATCGGCGTTATGGCGATTACGAGAGTTTATAGCGTTCATGTTATCGGCGGTGCGGCAATCATTTCAATTGTGGTCGCTTTTATCGGCAAAATCACCGCCCTGATTCAGACGATTCCCGGCCCGGTCATCGGCGGCGTAAGCTTCCTGCTTTACGGTATGATTGCTGCTTCCGGTATCCGGCTTCTCGTGGAATCCAAGGTGGATTACAGCCGTTCCCGCAACCTCTGCTTAACATCCGTTGTATTTATCACCGGACTAAGCGGCGTTTCCATTCCGATCGGTGCAGTGGAGCTAAAGGGCATGGCGCTCGCTACCATTGTTGGCATGGTTTTAAGCCTGATTTTCTATCTGATCGATTATTTTCATCTTGCAAACGACTACGAAGAATAAAAACGGGCCACACAGAGCACAGCTTTGTGTGGCCTTTTTATTATTGAGAGAGATTGCCCCCCTCTGACTGTGAAGCGGAATTTTCACTGTGTATTTTAATATAATTGAGCTTCATCTTCTCGGCATATTATACTATTTTTCGACTTTTGTTCAAATGGAATTGAAATAATTACCAAGATAAGCTATACTTTACGTAGGCAAATAGGTTGCCCGAGGAATAAATAGAAAAGTAGGAGTGGAATATGAAAGAGATTAAAATTGTCGTTGTTGATGATTCGCCTTTCTCAGTTGCAATGTTAACCAATATGCTTGGAGAAAACGGGTTTCATGTTGTCGGCAGTGCGAACACATTGGATGAAGCGGTAAATGCGGCAAAAACACACCACCCGGATGTTGTCACTATGGATATGACCATGCCCGGGGCAAACGGAATCGAATGTACAAAAGCGATTCATCAGGTAGACCCCACGATTAAAGTGGTAATCGTCAGTTCCATGATGGATGAGGAAATCGTGAGAAATGCCAGAAAGGTACACATCTCGGGTTATATACAGAAGCCTGTTGATCCCGAAGAGCTTTCCCTGCTAATCAACCGCATTATGGCGGATGAAGAGCTGTTTACCGAGCTTCAGGGGCTGTATTATACCGTGTTTAAGGAAGCACTGACCGATACATTTAATAAATTTTTCCACTCAGTACCAGAATACACGCAGGAAGACAACTCAAACCGTGAGCAGGTTTCCAGGGGTGTTTCCGTCGTTATGGGGATTATTGGAAAGTATGGCGGAAGAATGATTTTGGATATGTCTTATGACACCGCAAAGAAAATAACCGATACACTGCTGAAAAAAGATAGCCAGAACAAGCAGGAAATTATAAATACGATGGCTGAGATGTCAAACATTGTAGCCGGCAACGCCTGTTCGCTCCTGAATAAGAGCAATAAGCTTCTCGGGCTGCGCGTTGCTCCGCCTACCGTGGTTTACGGCGAATCCTTAAACATTTCAAAATCTGAGCTGGACTGTCTGGCTTCCACAAAGGCAGAATCCGTGTTTGGAGAGATTTATATGAGTATCGGGTTTAAAAGGGGCGAATGTGAATGAACAGCGAGCTGACACAGCCATTTATTAATTCTTTTTTAAATATTCTTCCTCAAATTGGTTTTGAGAGCGTACATAAAGTCAGTATAACCGAAATCGGAAAAAACATTGAAAGTCCGGGCGTAAATGTAATTATCGGAATGGTGGGCAACCTAAAGGGAAACGTTATTTACGGTATGAGCGAGGATTGCGCCAAAACCATTGCATCCACCATGATGATGGGTATGGAAGTCACCGAATTTGACGCGATGGCGCAGAGCGCCGTTTCTGAGCTCTGCAATATGCTCACCGCTACCACCTCCACGGAATTTACCGCTATGGATATTAAGACAGATATTTCAACTCCAACCTTAATGTATGGTAATTTTACTGCCTCGGCAAGCTATGAGCATGTGATTCAGATTCAAATGCAGCTTCTCGACTTTCCATTTTATATTTATTTCTCACTCGAAAAGAACAGCTAAAAAACACGCAGCTTGCCGCCTGGCTGGCTGCGTGTTCTGTATAATAACGATCCCTTAAAACTTTTGGAGCTCATACGCTTCCTCGGCGGCGGAAACAACATCGTTGAGCGCAGCGCTCTCCGAAGCTCCCAGCGCTGCCCCGATCGTGCCCTCCAAGACAGGGGCGTCGGCAAACACGACCCGTTTTTTCTTTTCATCATCCAGCAAATTTATCGCGCTCTGCGCGCTGACGACCGAGCTTCCGAGATCAAAAATCATAACAACGCCGTCCCCGGAGTCCGCGGTTAAGATAGCCTCCATGATTCGTATCGACTCTGTACCGTTTAGCCCGTTGTCCACTCCGCCCACAGCCACAATCCTAACCTTGCCCTCGGTTACCCGGTCGGCAATTTCCTTTACGCCCTCCGCAAGCTTTTTGCTCTGGGATATGATTACGATCCCAACCATTTCACTCACTCCTTTTACCGGCTCAATTTACTGAAGCAGTACCATTATATATGAAGTTCCATTGTTCTCTATGACGGGTCGATCTCTCCGACGCCGGAACAGCCCGGGCATAAAACCATTCATGCACCCCATAGATTGGAAAGGCAAAAATAGTCGAGAAGCTACTTTATAAATAAGGTATGATTAAGTTCGTCAGGAGGTGATAGAAATGAAGGAACAATTGATAGCGGTTCAGCGGATGCAGGATTATATCGACCTGAACTTGCGTGAAAATGTTACACTGGCCGAGTTGTCAAAGGTATCCCTGTTTTCTCCGTGGTATTCCTACCGGCTTTTCAAGCAGTATACAAATCTGACTCCCGCCGATTACATCCGGCGGCTGCGGCTGTCGAAATCCGCGCTTCGGCTGCGGGACGAAGGCTGTAAGATCATAGACGTTGCGTATGATCTGGGCTTTGGAAGCGTGGACGGATACCAGCGCGCGTTCTACCGTGAGTACGGCTGCAATCCGGGAGATTATGCGGCAAACCCGATTCCTTTATCTCTGTTCACCCCCTACGGCGTTAAATACCGAGAGCTTAGAAAGGAGACGAATACTATGGAAACGGTAAAAAGCATATTCATCCAGGTTATTGAAAAGCCGGCGCGCAAGGTCATCCTGAAACGCGGCGTCAACGCAACTGATTATTTTGCGTACTGCGAGGAGGTGGGGTGTGAAGTCTGGGGGCTGCTTACCAGCATGAAATCCATCAGCAATGAGCCCGTGTGTCTTTGGCTTCCGGACCAATACCGCAGGACCGGCACCTCTGAATATGTGCAGGGTGTGGAGGTCGCTTTAGATTACGACGGGGAAATCCCGGAAGACTTTGATATAATTGAGCTTCCGTCGTCCCAATATTTAATGTTTCAGGGTGAACCGTTTGAGGAAGAAAAATACTGCGAGGCGATAGTGCAATTACAAGAGGCAATCAAAAATTATGACCCCTCTGTGATCGGGTACGCTTGGGACAAAGGCAACCCACACATTCAGCTGGAGCCGATTGGAACGAGAGGATATATTGAGCTTTGGCCGATTCAGCAAATCGCAGCGAAAAAATAAGGAGCGCTGAGCCCAAATTTCAACTGCATAAAAATGCCGCCCGGAAGCAACCCGGGCGGCATTTTTATGCGATTAACTTTAAAACGGCTATACTATCTAGACGTTAAAATCGAAGTACGTATTCGTATTGTTATAGGAAATATCCTGCACCATTTTGCCGAGCGCCGGAATATCATTTGGGTATTCCCCGTTTTCCACCCAGGTACCGATCAGGTTGCACAGGATTCGCCTGAAATACTCGTGCCTCGTATAAGACAGAAAGCTGCGGGAGTCTGTAAGCATTCCCACAAAATTCCCCAGCACGGAGAGGTTTGCAAGGCTCGTCATCTGCTCAGTCATTCCGGTTTTCGTATCACTGAACCACCAGGCGGCGCCATGCTGGAGCTTTCCTGCCGCAGAGGTCCCCTGGAAGCATCCGATTACCGTATCCAGCATCTGATTGTCATTCGGATTCAGAGAGTACAGAATGGTTTTGGGCAATTCGACGCTCCGGTTCAGCGTATCCAGAAACCTCACGATACCCTGCGCGCTGTCGCGGGTCGCGATGCAATCGAACCCGGTATCCGGCCCCAGCTTCGCAAACATCAGCGAGTTGGTATCGCGGATGGTGCCGTAATGGATTTGCATCACCCAGCCACGCCGCGCATATTCTCTGCCGAGAAAAACCAGAATCGTGTACTTATACTGATCGACCTCCTCTTGGGTAAGGGATTCTCCCTCCAGAGCCTTCAGCAGAATCGCCTCCGCCCTTTCTTCGCTTACCGGACTGAACATTACATAATTCATTCCGTGGTCGGAAGCCCGGCATCCCGTTTCCTGAAAGAAATCCAACCGGTTTTGCAGCGCAAGGTAAAGCTCTTTTAACGTATTAATTCCCATTCCGCTGGCCGTTTGCAGTGCGGACACATAGTCCGTAAACGTTGGCTTCTCGATATTCATAATTTTATCGGGGCGCCAGGTGGGTATCACCTTCACCGCGCAGGTTGCGTCATCCTTGATTTTTCGATGCCATTCCAGCGTATCCACGGGGTCATCCGTAGTGGCAATCAGCTTTACATTGGATTGCTCGATGATTTTGCGCACGCTTAAGGTTTTCAGCTTTTCATTGCAGAGGTTCCATACTTCTTCCGCGGTATCGGCATTCAATACGCCGTCATAGCCGAAGTAACGCTTTAATTCCAGATGCGTCCAGTGATACAGCGGATTTCCGATCGCCTTGGGCAATGCTTCCGCAAACTGCTGGAATTTTTCACGATCAGAGGCGTCTCCGGTAATCTTGTCCTCCGCAACGCCGTTGGAGCGTATCATGCGCCATTTATAATGGTCGCCGCCGAGCCAGACTTCCGTAATATTGGCAAAGCTGTGGTCGAGCGCAATCTGTTCCGGGTTGATATGGCAATGGTAATCGATGATCGGCATTTTAGCCGCATAATCATGGTAAAGCATTTTTGCGGTATCATTCGAAAGCAGGAAATTTTCATCCATGAAATTCTTCAATTTAAAACCCTCCTAATATTATTTCTCCGCCTGAAAAGTGTCCCGTTCAACCAGCTTAGATGAAATGGTCACTTTCTGCGGCACATTTTTCCCTTCCAGTATATCGGTAAGCATGGTAATCCCTGTTGGGCATAGGGTCTCAAGCATGTTGTCCACTGAGGTGAGCGACGGCGATGAGCACTGCGCAAGAACCGAATTATTGAACCCGATTACGGGCATCTCAAGCCCGGCGCTGTTCAGTGCCTTCAGCGCACCGATAGCCAGCAAATCTTCGGACGCCATAACCGCGGAAAACCTCAATCCGTCCGCGAGAAGCTTCGTGACCCTTTCGCCGGACTTCTCCAGCGATTTTGACGTTTTCACCAAAAGCTCATCACGAAAAGAAATTCCGTTATTTATCAAGCCTTCTTTATAGCCTTCTATTTTGATACAGCCGCTGTAGGTAAGGGTGTCATACAGATACAAAATATCGTTATAGCCCTGTTGGTGCAGCAAATCCACATTCCGGCTCACAGCGGAACGCTCATCGCAGATTACACAATAGGTGTTGGGCAGCTCGACCATGCCGTTGATGATAATAACAGGAACCTGCCGGGCTGCGCTTTCAATGTGCGTATTATCCACGTTTTCTTTAAAAGCGGAGCCAATCAGGATTACAGCGTCAACTCTCTTGGTGAGAAGAAGGTTCAGATATTTCTTTTTATCCTCCAGATCGTTCCCGGTGCAGCACAGAAGGGCGTCAAAGCCCTGTTGGCGAAGCAAGCCTTCCACCAGTGAAACCGCCTTTGCATAGAAAGTATCTGATATATCGGTGCACAATATACCAATCATCTTCATAGAATTCAGACCAAGACCGCGCGCGAATGCATTGGGAGTATACTCCTCCTGCTGCATTACTCTGCGAACCTTTTCCCTCGTCTTTTCGCTGACGTTTCGGCTTCCGTTCAACACACGTGAAACGGTCGCGATGGAAACACCGCTTTGTTTGGCAATATCATAAATGTTCATAGGCTTCCTCTTTATTGTAAGTACTTACACATAGTATACTGCGATTTCTTTGATAATTCAATAGGATTCTGTATAATTTCATCCGAATAATCTAAAATACAATGGCAAAGATAAACAAATTAGTGTCGTTATTACAAGATATCTAATAATAAAAATTATAATGTCTACCCTTGACTTTTGACATTTCAGTGCTACAATTACGAATTGTAAGTGCTTACATTAATGGAAGGAGCAGTTTTTCTGTGAAAAAAATAAACGAATTATACCGCCGCAGCCCCCGCGATATCAAAATCGTACAGTTTGGAGAAGGGAATTTCCTAAGAGGCTTTGTCGATTACATGGTGGACGTCGCCAATGAAAAAGGGGTATTCAACGGAGATATTGCCATAGTAAAGCCCATTCCTTTCGGCAGTCTGGAGCGTTTTCAAAAGCAGGACAACCTTTACACAGTATCCCTCCGTGGAAAAAAGAACGGCCAAACCTACGTGGAAAACCGTGTAATTACCAGTGTTCAAAAAGCAATTGACGCTTATGGAAGCTACGAAAATTTTATGGCGCTTGCGCGCCTGGATACCCTGGAATTCGTGGTTTCAAATACTACGGAGGCCGGTATCGTTTTTGACGCTGAAGATCGGTTTGACCTCACTCCCCCCAACACCTTCCCCGGCAAGCTTACCAAATTCCTTTATGAACGCTTTCAGGCATTTGGCGGAGACCCTGAAAAAGGACTTACCATGCTGCCGGTTGAGCTGATTGAAAATAACGGCATCAAGCTGAAGGATTGCGTTCTGAAGCTGATTGATTTATGGAGCCTCGGTTCAGATTTTAAAAACTGGGTCAGCAAAAATAACATCTTTTGCAGCACGCTGGTCGACCGAATTATTACGGGCTACCCGCGGGATGAAGCAGCAGAGATTTTTCAATCGCTCGGATATGAGGATGACCTGCTGGATACCGGCGAGCCGTTTGCGCTCTGGGTTATCGAAAGTGAAAGGGATATTTCTGGAAAATTTCCGCTGGATAAAGCCGGAATGCACGTTATTTTTACAAAGAACCAAAAACCTTACCGCGAGCGGAAAGTCCGCATTTTGAACGGCGCGCATACCTCCACGGTTTTAGCGGGATTTTTAACCGGCAAGGATATTGTGTTGGAGTGCATGAATGACAGGCTGATCCGCCCACTGATGGAAAAAATTATTTTTGAGGAGATTGTTCCTACCGTCAAGCTTCCGAAAGAGGAAGCCGAAGATTTTGCCAATTCCGTTCTGGAACGCTTCGAAAATCCATTTGTCAAGCACGAGCTCCTGTCTATTTCGCTGAATTCTGTTTCCAAATGGAAGGCAAGAATCCTGCCGACCTTTCAAGACAATTACGGAAGGAACGGCACCCCGCCGAAGCATCTAACCTTCTCGTTTGCCGCGCTTATGGCGTTTTATACCTCAGACGAGCTCCGGAACGGCGTGCTGATCGGTCTCCGCAATGGCAAGGAATATGAAATTAAAGACGATCAAAAGGTACTGGAGTTCTTTGCCGCAAACAGCAAGAGCAAATCTACCCGTGAATTTGTGGAAGCGTTTGCCTCCAACACGGATTTCTGGGGCGAGGACCTGACAAAATACAACCGCTTTGTTGATATGACCACCGGGTATCTTGACCAAATCAAAGAGAAAGGAATGACAGCGGCTGTGGAGACGCTGCTAAAGGAATAACCGTATGAAATCACTCTACAAAATTAACCCCGCAGACAATGTCGCGGTGGCGCTGCAAAACTTAAAAAAAGGCGAACAGATTACGCTGGAAGACGTCTCCGTTGTTCCCGAATCCGATATCACCGCCGGTCACAAGGTAGCGATCAAGCATATTGCCCAAGGCGAGAACATTGTGAAATACGGATTCCCGATCGGTACGGCGGCTGAGGACATTCCCGCAGGCAAATGGGTGCATACCCACAACACGAAAACGCGTCTCGGCGACATTCTGGACTACACCTATGAGCCGGAAATTAAGAAGCTGGAATCCGTAGAGGCGAAAGCCTTTCAAGGCTACAAACGAAAAGATGGCACGGTCGGAATTCGGAATGAGGTGTGGATTATCCCGACTGTGGGGTGTGTTAATTCCGTTGCAAAACGGATTGAAGACGAGTGCCAAAAATTTCTCACGCCTGAGCTGGACGGAATTTTCTCCTACAGCCATCCTTATGGCTGTTCCCAGCTTTCTCAGGACCTGCTGAATACCCAGCTTGCTCTTTCGGGCTTAATCCGTCACCCGAACGCGGGCGCGGTGCTTGTTCTCGGTCTGGGCTGTGAAAACAACAACATTGGCGAGCTGAAAAAAATTTTGGGAGAATACGACGAAGAACGCGTCAGATTCCTCAACGCACAGGATTTTGACGACGAGGTAAGCGCCGCCGTGGATATCGTCAAGGAGCTCTGCGCATACGCGGCTCAATTCAAGCGAGAGCCGTGCAGTGCAGACAGCCTAGTGGTAGGCTTAAAATGCGGCGGTTCAGACGGATTCTCCGGCATTACCGCCAACCCGCTCGTCGGCGCATTTTCCGACCTGCTGATCGCGCAGGGCGGTACGGCAATTCTTACGGAAGTACCGGAAATGTTTGGCGCGGAAACTATATTGATGAACCGGTGCCGCGATCAGGCGGTTTTTGAAAAGACCGTGGATTTGATCAACAATTTCAAAAAGTACTTCAAAAGCTATAATCAGGAAATTGACTCCAATCCCTCTCCCGGCAATAAAGAGGGCGGAATCACTACGCTCGAGGACAAATCCCTGGGCTGCATCCAGAAGGGAGGCACCGCTCAGGTGAATGATGTCCTTTCCTACGGGCAGCCGGTTCAGGATAAAGGACTTAACCTGCTTCAAGGTCCCGGAAACGATCTTGTCGCGGCTACCGCGCTCGCGATTTCCGGCGCGCATCTGGTGCTGTTTACCACCGGGCGCGGCACACCCTTCGGCTGCCCTGTTCCCACAGTTAAAATTTCCAGCAACTCGGAGCTCGCCCAAAAAAAGGCCGGCTGGATTGATTTTGACGCCGGAACACTGTTAAGCGGAGAAGCGCTGCCCGAACTCTCTCAGAAATTCTTTGATTTTGTGATGGCTGTCGCTTCCGGCAATAAAGCCACAAAGTCGGAGGCATTTGATAAGCGCGACCTCGCTATTTTTAAAAACGGAGTTACCCTGTAACACTTCGTTTTCCGGGGTGGCATCGTACAATCGCCTGCAAAATAGAACCGGCAACGCTGGATGCCGGTTCTATTTGTATTGGATAATATTCCCTGTTTAGTCGGCTCTATTTTTAGATTAATTATACAAACAATTCGGCTTATTGCCTATATTTACCAGTTGATTATTAAGATATGAGTCGATATAATCTTGTTGTAAAAGTTCACAAGTTTAAAATGCTGTTCCGAAATATTATATGCATTTTATCAGTGACACACTCCCGTTGAGGTGTAAAGGAGGAGATAGGGTTAAAACGTGTCTTAATACTCCCGAATAAATGCTGTGAACGTGCAGACCTTCACGTTTCAAAAAAGAAAATGTTATGGATTTCAAAAAGACGTCTGATGTCTGATATCAGACGAACCGTTCATTTCTCATATCATAACATTTTAAATCTCCGGAGGAAGATGTATGAGTGAGATTCTGACTGCAAGCAAGGAGTTGTCGTTAATCGCGGCAAAAAGGCTGCGGGAAATGATCATTGAAAAGGGTATGAAAGCGGGAGACAGACTCCCGAGCGAAGGGGAACTGGGAGAATTGTATGGTGTAAGCCGCTCCACGGTACGCGAAGCGGTTAAGCTCCTGATTGCTGAAAATGTTGTTGAAATTCAGCGTGGAAAGGGTACTTTTGTTACCGTTCAGCCAGGAGTAAGCAAAGACCCTCTTGGTCTGGAATTTGCGAATCAAGCCGGACTTTTAGAAAATCTCATGGAAACGAGGATGATGATTGAACCGCAGATCGCATATCTGGCGGCTCAGCGGGCTACTGAAAAAAATATCAGAAAAATTGCGCAGGTCATTAAACAAATTCAGGATGCCGGAAGCGATAAAGGAAACCATACGAAGTATGACGTTGCTTTTCACCGAGCGGTGGCAGAATGCACGCAGAACGATGTTTTGTACCGGATTCTGCCAATTATCTGCGAATCGATTCAAGAAGGCTACTTCAAAACGTCAAATGTACCCGGCAGTTACGAGAGGGCAATTCAGAGTCATATTAATATTTACGAAGCGATCATGAATAGAAACCCAATTACTGCAAAAAATGAAACAGAAAAGCATATCAAACAAACTCAAGAGGATATTAATATACTAGGAGGAAAATTATGAAGAAAATATTATCCGTTGTTCTCGCGATGGCAATGTCTATGACTATGTTCGCAGGATGTAACAATAAAGCAACCGGTTCTCAGGCTTCCTCAGCGGCAAGCTCCGGAGCCGCTTCTTCCGGCGCGACTGCCGGTGTCACAACCATAACGCACTGGTATTGGGCGGACAACTCCAGCTATTCCGCGAAAATGCAGGAAATGGTAAAGGATTTTAACGCTACAAATAAGTCTAATATTAAGGTTGTTGCGCAGGAATATCCTTGGGACGGCGGCGCTTACAGCGAAAATCTGTTTACTGCTGCGATGGGCGGCGGCGGTCCGGATACCGCAGCCTGGAAGCTGACCTCTACCCCGCTTTTCACCGCAAACAAGCTTCTTGCCAACCTTGACAGCTATCTAGCCAAATGGAAAGACAAGGACGATATCGACCAAAGCCTCTACAACACCATGAAACAGGCGAGCGGAACCAGCAGCGTGTACGTAATGCCCTGGAACACACAGGTTCTTTACGTTTACTACCGGCCTTCTATGTTCAAGGCGGCAGGCGTTACCGTTCCGAAAACCTACCAGGAATTCCTTGACGCCTGCAAAAAGCTTACCAGAGACACCAATGGTGATGGTAAAAAAGACGTATACGGCTTCGGCATGAGAGGCGCCAAGGGTGGTCAAGAGCCTTGGGGCAGCTTCATCTGGGCACGCGGCGGCGACTTTACTGATTTTACAAGCGCAAAGGCCGTTGCCGGAATGCAGGATTTTATTGATCTTTACAAGAAGGGCTATACCCCGCCGACCGCTCCGACCGATGGCTTTAACGAAATTATCGCAAACTTTAAATCCGGCAAAACCGCGATGACAATCCATCACATCGGCTCTTCAAAGGATATGGTAAAAACCTTCGGCGACGACGTTGACGCGTTTGTATTCCCGGCAGGCGAAAAGCAGTGGACCTCCATGGGCGACACGGAAAACGTCATATTTGAGAAATGCAAGAATAAAGAAGCTGCTTTTGAATGGCTGGCATACCTCGCCACCGGCAAGGGACAGGAAACCTGGACCACAGCCACCGGCAACGTACCGGTCAGCAAACGAGTTCAGCAGATGCCTCAATTCCAGGACAACAAATTCATGAAGGTATCTATTGCAGGGCAGCCCCACGCCGGCATTTTCCCGATTCGCGATACGACAACCGAATGGATCAGCACAACCTGGCCGAACACGGTTGCTTCTGCGCTTTCCGGAAAGACTACCGCCGCACAGGCAATGCAGACTCTGCAAAAAGGGTTATATGGCAAATAATTTTAGGACTGCGTCAGCAATTAATAAATTATGGCTGATTTCTTAATTAAGTAATCTAAAAGGGGCTGCAATAGAGTCTGTTGCAGCCCGAGTTTTAAAAGAGGTGATCCATTTGGTGCGAAAAAAGTCAAACATATGGCCATACCTGCTGATAACGCCTGCTTTGATCGTTATTTTAGCGGTAGTTTTTGTTCCGGCAGTCAATGCGATTTTAATGAGCTTTCAAAGTTACGACCTTAGAAGACCTTCGGAAATCGGATTTGTGGGTCTGAGCAATTATGTTGAAGTGATGCAGGACCCCCTGTTTTGGTCCTCCCTGTGGAGAACTGTTTTGTGGGTTTTATTTGGAGTAGGATTTCAGTTTGTTTTTGGTTTTGCATTAGCTCTGCTTTTAAACAAGAAATTCAAAGGCCGTGGATTAGTCCGTTCCGTAAGCCTCATCCCATGGGTAACGCCTGGTGTTCTCATCGGCCTGATGTGGAGATGGATTTATGACGGAAGTTACGGCGTTTTAAATGATATTTTATTGAAGCTTGGGTTTATACAGGACAAAATTCCGTTCCTTGCACAGGAAAGCACCGCGTTTCAGTCAGTTGTCGTAACCATTATCTGGCAGGGCATTCCATTCTTCGCACTGATGCTTCTTGCGGGACTTCAGGGAGTCCCCCACGAGCTTTATGAAGCCGGGGATATCGACGGAGCAAACGTGTTCCAGCAACTGTTTCACATTACAATCCCGTCACTGAAAAACACAATTTTTGTCACTACACTTCTGCGTATAATCTGGGTCGCGAACTCCGTGGACGTAATCTTCAACATGACTGGCGGCGGGCCCGCGTATGCTTCTCAAACTCTGAGCGTGTACGTCTTTAACAAGGCAAATTCCCTCAATCTGGGTTACTCCTCCACAATGTCCATCCTGCTTACCCTGATGCTGCTTGTGGTCGCGGTTCCCTATTTGAAAAATATGTTTAAAAATCAGGAGGCATAAATGAAAGAATCAAAAAATATATTCATTAGAATTGCCTTCCTGTACGTTCCGCTGGCAATTTTACTGATTTTTTTACTGTTCCCCTTCTACTGGACCTTTGTTACCTCCATTAAGCCGGAAGAGGAGCTTTACGGCAGCGTAGTTACCTACTGGCCGATAAGCGCAACCTTTGAATCCTACCGGAAGCTTTTCTTCGATTTTAACTTTCTGCAGCCGATGCTGAACAGCTTTGTCGTTGCGAGCATTACAACGATTCTTTCCCTGTTTGTTTCCGTGCTGGCTGCCTATGCGTTCTCCCGTTACCGTTTCAAGGGCAGAAAAGCGTTTATGATGCTGTTCCTGACCAATAACATGTTCCCCACCGTTCTGCTTTTGATCCCGCTCTATTCCATTATGAGAAACCTAGGTATGCTTTATACCCCGATGTCGCTTGTCCTTTCCTATACAACGTTTACCATTCCATTTTCCGTGTGGCTTCTGAACGGTTACCTGAACGACCTGCCCATGTCTCTGGAAGAGGCGGCCGAGGTAGACGGCGCAAACAAAGCACAGGCGTTCACAAAGATCATTTTACCGGTTCTGGTGCCCTGCCTTGTGGCAACCGGTGTATATATCTTCATGACATCCTGGAATGAATACACCTTCGCGGTTATGTTTACAAATGAAGCAAACCGCACCATTCCTGTAGCGCTGAAAAACTTAATCGGCCAATTGGGCGTTCAGTGGGATCTTCTCACCGCCGGAGGAATCATAACCATTATTCCAGTCTGCGTTATGTTCTTCTTCGCGCAGAAGAGACTGGTGGAGGGCCTGACTGCCGGGGCGGTAAAAGGATAAAGCAAAAATAAAGGAGAAGTAAAATGAGTAACGATAATCTTAGCGAAAAAGCAAAGCAACTCCGTTCCGACATTCTGAAAATGCTCTATACCAGCCAATCCGGTCATCCGGGAGGTTCGCTGTCCTGTGTAGAAATTTTGATGTCGCTTTACTATAGGGTCGCCAGGATTGACCCGAAAAACCCAAAGATGGAAAACCGCGACCGCATTGTACTCAGCAAGGGACACGCCTGCCCGGCGCTGTACGCTGTTTTGGCAGACAAGGGATATTTCCCGCGGGAAGACCTGTGGTCCCTCCGCCAGATTCACAGTCATTTACAGGGGCACCCCGATATGATGAAAACACCCGGCGTGGATGTAAACACCGGTTCCCTTGGTCAGGGAGTCTCCGTTGCAATGGGACTGGCTCTGGCAGCAAAATATAAAAAAGCAGATTACAAGATCTACGCGATTATCGGAGACGGCGAAATGCAGGAAGGGCTTGTTTGGGAAGCGGCGATGGCGGCGGCTCATTATAAGCTGGATAATTTTGTGGTAATGCTGGACCACAACGGTCTTCAGATCGACGGCTCAAACGACGATGTTATGAGCATAGGCGATCCGGTTGAAAAATTCAAGTCCTTTGGATTTGAATGCTTTAAAGTTGACGGACACGATATCGACGCGATTACAAAAGCACTGGAAGCACCCGTAAGCGGCAAGCCGAAATTCATCTGCTGTGAAACTGTAAAAGGCAAGGGAGTTTCCTTTATGGAAAATATATACGGATGGCACGGAAGAGCACCGGTCGAAAACGAATACAACGCTGCTTTAAAAGAACTGGGGGTAAATATCAATGTCTGAGAGTAAATCACTGAGAGTCGCCTATGGAGAAGCGCTAGTCGAGTTGGGCGCAAAAAATAAAGATATCGTCGTTATGGACGCCGATCTCGCTCACGCGACTATGACCAGCATGTTCGCTTCGGAGTATCCCGACCGCTTCTTTAATCTCGGTATCGCGGAAGCAAACCTGATGTGCGCGGCGGCAGGTTTCGCTCACTCCGGGCTTATCCCGTTCGTCAGCACCTTCGCCCTGTTCGGCGCGGGGCGCGCCTACGAGCAGATTCGTAACTCTATCAGCTATGTAAACGCGAACGTAAAATTTGGTCTTTCCCATTCCGGTCTTTGTGTAGGTGAGGATGGCGGCAGCCACCAGAGTATTGAGGATATCGCTTTGATGCGGGTTCTGCCCGGTATGACAATTTTTGTTCCCTGCGACCCGATCGAAACAAGGAAAGCCGTGTTCGCGGCCGCTGAAATCAATGGTCCGGTCTATATCCGCGTTGCGCGCCCCGTGGTGGAAACCATTACCACTCCGGACACTCCCTTTATTCCGGGCAAGGCAAATGTGATGAAGGACGGTTCTGACGTTTGTATCATGGCGACCGGGTTGATGATCCCCTATGCCCTTCAGGCTGCGGAAGCGCTGTCCGGAGAAGGCATCAGCGCCGCGGTGGTAAACTTCCACACCATTAAGCCGATCGACAAAGAATGTATCCTTGCGATGGCCAACAAATGCGGCGCGGTCGTAACTGCCGAAGAACACTCCGTTATTGGCGGACTGGGCTCCGCTGTCGCAGAGGTTCTTGCAGGCAATTCCTCAGCGAAATTTGCCAGAGTCGGCGTTCAGGATAAATTCGGCAAATCCGGCAAGCCTGCGGAGCTTTTTGCCGCCTACGGTTTGTCTGCGGAAAATATCGCCGAGCAATGCCGGAATTTGAAGAAATAAGGAGAATATCTATGAAAATAGAAAAGTATGAATTTGAGGGCGAAGGTCTAACCCGTGTTTTTGAAAATGAGAAATGGATGGTAGGCATCAAAAACTGGAAGCCCGCCAACGACATCGCGAATACCAACTGCCTGGAACGTCATAACAAGACGGATGAGCTTTTTGTTTTGCTCGCTGGCGAATGTGTTCTCCTTTACGCAAATGAAGTGAACGGCGAGCTGGTGATTGAGGCGGAAAAAATGGAACCGATGAAGGTTTACAATATTCCGAGCACACTGTGGCACAACACCGTTACCCAGAAGAACACCAAGCTGATTTTGGTGGAGGATTCGTCCACCGGTATGGAAAACAGCGATGTCATTAATCTGAATGAAGCTCAGATTGCAAAAGTAAAAGAACTGGCAGGAGAATAACTGTATTTTACATGAAAGAAGACTGAAACGCTTTCTGCCAGAACTCATTCTCTAAAATAAAAGAGAACAGCAAAAAGACCTGCCGTGTGAGGCAAGTCTTTTTCAGTATGAATAACAGTTATTCTTTCACTACAGGGAACCAAAGCTCGTAATTATAGTTGGATTTTGGCATATCGCTCTCCGGGTATACCTCTATGTCGGGTATGCTTTCATCCGCGCGGCGGTAACCCGACGAGGGCAGCCATTCTTTCCAGAAGCGATTAACAAGCTCCAACAAATTTCCATCCTGCTCAAGAATTGCCCATGTCGCAGCTTTAACCTTGTATGTCTCTAAGCCTTCGGGAGCTTCTTTCGTAGACACGGCTGCAATCCAATAGTCAAACTCGTGCTTGCCGTTAAAATCTGCGCATAGTCCGATGAAGCCCTGCTGATCTGTATTCATAAGAGACAGTAAAAGTTCGTAGGTCTCTCGCGGGGTTTCACTCCAAAAATCCGGTATCAAGTTCACAACCGCATCGTTGCGGAACTGACGTTTGCATCCCACAATTGTAAAAGCGGGTTTCTTTTCGATTCTGACTTTCATTTCAGTATCTCCTTTAACTTGTATTTGGAGTGAGATGCGTGGGTAGGTAACCAGCGGTATTCCGCGGCTTCTGGCATATTGAGGCGGTACCTTGTGCTGGTTTTGAAATGCCCGATTAAATGCCGTGGGTGATGAGTATCCATACTTCAGAGCGATATCAATTATTTTCACATCGTTGCTCTGAAGCTCAAGGGCAGCAAGCGAAAGCCGTCTGCGGCGAATGTACTCACTCAACTGTATTCCTGTGATCATCAAAAACATGTTCGAGTAATTGTTTACCGAACAGAATGCCAGCTTCGCTGCATAAGCAAAATCAATCTCGCCATCAAGGTTCGCCTCAATATAATCAAGGGCGCGATTCATACGCATCGACCAATCCATTGCTATCCCCTCCTTTCTCTTATGAGTATAGATGAAACAAAGGTCAATATCCTCTCTTTGAGCACTGATATATGCGAGGATTGGTAGCATATCGCTTTCCACAGTTTACCACAAATCCTGAAAATAGACTATGCCCTGATCCTTAAGGTTCAGAGCATAGTCTATCTATGCTATGCACTATGTAATACATATAATGTCTTGCAGTCAGATTTGTGAATTCATTAATCTAGGAATTGGAATCTTTTTTTGCAGACAAATCTGCATAATTACAATATACACCAGAAAGCCCAGGCATAAATGTGACTGACTTTCTGTTCTATGTTGTCCTGTGCTGGTTAACCCTCGGTTATGTAATTGTACCTGTGTGTGATACTTTGCGTTTAGAGCCTTTTTCTGTCCTCTGGACCAATTCCAGATGCAGTCTTTTCAGATTCAAAAAACATTTGGAGCCTTTTATCAGGTCAGTATAAACATCGCTTTGAAAAACATTCAGGATATCCTGCGTAAACATACTTAAAAGCGTTTCCGGTTAATATCATTGGAGTAATAAAAGCACAGGCATTTTAGATAGATCTAGACTCTGCGCGCGGATATGCCTAAAGTGTCAACTTACCATAACAAATGTACATATTGGTAGGGATCCGTTAGAATGATGTCACAGGAAAGGAGTCAGGGAGCTGACGGCTCAGTGAAAAGCACCGAAAGGGAGCTGTAATGACGAATTCTAAAGTCAATAGAAATTTAGGTGAACCGAATCAGTCTTTCCCTAAAAAATCAACGCCAAGTACTGGCGTTGATTTTTTAGGGTTTTGATATATTATACAGTCGATTAACTTTAAAATCTGCTAATTGAATATAATAGCTTACTTCATGAAAGATGTCTCTGACAAGTAGCAAATGACCCAAACCAGACCGCAGTTTAATCTAAACTA
>JAEZYP010000046.1 GCA_023418995.1 Bacillota bacterium
AACCAACTTGCTGTCTACACCAGAAAATACAATGCTTTTCCTATGCGTCCTCTTAAGTGGCAGTCTCCAAAACTAGTCCTCCACGATTTCTTTACCCTTGGTGTAACGTATCATTGACAAACCTACATAATTGAAAATTCGAGACCCGACTGAAAAATACCCGGAACATTTCTCTCTATGGGATTTATACCATGTTCAACGGCAGTAGCATCAGATAATCATTATCCTGCTCCTCTATGATTTGAAAACCGAGCTTTTGATACATTTTAACCGCATAGTTGTCTTTCGCAACGCTTAAAGAAGCTTGTCTATACCCCTCTGCTTTTAACCGTTCGATCATTTCCCTCATTAAGGCTGTACCCATGCCCTGATTCCGGTACTTCCGGTACAATGAAATGGCAAACTCTGGGGTCTGATTATCCAGATTTCCGTAGCCTTTGATTTCTCCTGTCAGAATTCTCACCCAAACAGCCCCCGCTATTCCCCCGTTCACCTCCACGACATAGCAAAAATCATCTTTCTTACCGAAACTGTCGATATAAACGCTCAATTCGGGCTGTTTTATAACATCCTTCGGCAGCGGGTTGCTCTCATCCTCTTGGAAAATCGCTTCATAAAGCATATCTTCCAATATTCCAATTTCGCCCGGGCGGATTTCCCTGATGGTATACTCAAGCTTTGTTCTCATTGCTCCTCCTGTTATTGCTTAATTTTATTCTGGGTTTAATCAGTTCATAGCTCTGTCCAATCCATGCAAAGACTTCCTTTTCCGGTATGCTCCCGTCCAGAATCACGCTGTTCCAGTGCACCTTGTTCATGTGGTGGGCCGGAGTCACGCCTGGGTAAACGCTCCTGAGGAAGTCCGCCTGCATCGGCTCGCATTTCAGGTTTACACAGAGCAGCCCGCCGCGCTCAAAAATAAAAGCGAAGCTCTTTCGATTGGCACGGTGGCGCATCACCGTCCACGCCTGCGCGGAACCGGAGTCATCGTCAAAAGGATAGTCTTCATAGGAATCGGGATACGTAAGGCAGTAGTTGATCAGCTCTTGTCTCAACATCAAAAAAGTCCCCCAAAGAAACAAATTCGAAACCGTTTCTTCCATAAAATCAGCAAAACTTGATCATTCTTCTATTTACATTTACCGCTTTAGTATGGTATCTTTATCAATAGTTGTCAAGCATAATTCCTTTTTCTGCTTTTTTTCGTTTTATTTCCTATAATTTGACAGGAATTTTACCCGATATATTTTAGGAAGATATATTTATACGAACGGAGTGTTATAATGGATTCAGGAGTCGTTATTACCATAGCGCGGGAATACGGAAGCGGCGGCCGTAAAATCGGGCAAAAGCTGGCAAAGGACCTGAATATCCCTTTTTTTGATAAAGAACTGGTCGCAATCGCGGCGCAGGAAAGCGGCATCAGCAAAGAGCTGTTTGAGAAAGCAAATGAGAAGGCAAGCAGCAGTCTGCTCTACGCCTTGGTAATGGGAAGCTACACCTTCGGCAACCATGTTGCGTTAAGCAGTGAGATGCCGATTAACGACAAGTTGTTTTCCATTCAGTCCGATATCATTCAGAAAAAGGTCAAGGAAGGTCCCTGCATTTTAGTGGGGCGCTGCGCGGATTACCTGCTGCGCGAAAGCAAAAGCGTGCTGAAGGTCTTTATTAAGTCCAGCCGGGAAGCACGTATGGCACACGTCATTGAGGAACACGGTGTAAACCCCCAGAGCGCCTCGGAATATCTGATGCGCAAGGACAGGCAAAGATCAAATTACTACTACTTCTATACCAAGCAAAAATGGGGTGACCCCAAAAATTATGATTTAATTATTGATTCTGCAAAATTTGGGATAGAAAAATCCGCGGAACTGATTTTATCTGCGTGTTCCACACTCAGACCGGCGATTGAACAAACATAAAGGAGTATATTTGTGAGGAAATCTTTATCCGGTGTCAAGGATATGACACTGGGGGACCCATACCGTTTAATTCTTATCTTTTCCCTTCCCCTCTTGATCGGAAATATCTTTCAACAGCTGTATAACATGGTGGACAGTATCGTAGTGGGCAATTATGTGGGGACAAAGGCGCTTGCCGCGGTCGGTACAGGGTTTCCCGTTATTTTTATGCTCAGCTCCGTCTTTATGGGCGTAAGCATTGGCGCAACCATCATGATCTCTCAGTATTACGGTGCAAAGGATATTGAGAGCATTAAAAAATCCATTGCTACAATTTACACTGCAATGATGCTCAGTTCCATACCGCTGACAGTCATCGGCATCGTTTGTACAGAACCGCTTCTTCGCCTGATGAAGGTTCCCGATGACGGTACGCTCGAAATGGCAAAGGTATATATGATCGTGATCTTTGTCGGAATTATAGGCAGTATCGGTTTTAACCTCAATTCCGGAATTTTACAGGGACTTGGCGACAGCCATTCCTCCCTGCTGTTTCTTTTAATCGCCACCATTATCAATATCGTTCTGGACCTTGTGTTTACTGTTTTGCTCGGCTGGGGCGTTTTCGGCGTGGCGTTCGCTACCATCATTGCGCAGTTCTGCTCATGGATTTACGGCGTTTATTTTATCAACAAACATTACACCTTCATCCATATTAAAATCTTTCAGATTTATTTCGACAAGGATTTCTTCCGCAAGGCGATGAAGCTGGGAATTCCTTCGGGAATCCAGCAGGCTCTGTTTTCCATCGGGATTATGGCAATGCAGGCACTGGTGAACTCCTACGGCTCCGACTTTATGGCGGGCTTTAACGGCGCAAATAAAATCGATACGTTTGCGTTTATGCCAATCCAAAGCTTTTCCACTGCGGTTACGACCTATGTTGGTCAGAATGTCGGCGCGGCCAAGCTAGACCGGGTTAAATCCGGAACGAAGGCCGGGCTCACGCTTTCCATTGGCTCGAGCATTGTAATCAGCGCCATTCTTTACCCGCTGAGCGGTCTTTTGATGCGTATGTTTAACCAGGACCCCAACGTAATCAGCTCAGGCGTCGCGTATCTGCACTGTGTGCTTCCCTTCTACCTTCTGCTGGCGCTTCTGTTCATCATCAACTCGGTGCTGAGGGGCGCCGGAGAAATGACGGTGCCGATGATTGCGACCTTTGTTTCCCTTTGGTTCGCGCGAGTGCCGACCGCCTTTTTCATTGCAACCATCTGGGGAAAGGAATATATTTATTATTCCTACGCAATCGGGTGGTTATTTGGGATACTGATCTCCTTAACCTATTACCAAACAGGGAAATGGAAAAACAAAAGCATTGTACCTAAGCATGATTTATATATCGAATGAGCTTGCCGCACGTTGAAAGACGTGCGGCTTATTTATTCTAGTGTAAAAACTGTTCTGCCAAAATCTCAAAACGCCCTTGACAGCATAGTTGCTTTGTTATATACTTAGTTACATAAGTAATCAACTATACAACAAAAAAGGAGGGACGCAAGAATGAATTTCGCCGAAGAGAAACCGATTTACCTGCAAATAGCGGAAAAAATTGAGGATGCGATTCTATCCGGAGCTTTTCCCGTGGAAAGCCAGATTCCCAGCACGACGGAAATTTCGGTAAGCTATAAAATCAATCCGGCCACAGCGCTGAAAGGAATTAATCTTCTGGTAGACAGCGGAATAGCATATAAGAAAAGAGGATTGGGTATGTTTGTATGTACTGACGCAAAAGAAATTATCTCAAAGAAGCGAAAAAATGAATTCTTTGAGCGCTTTGTCCGATCACTCTTGGATGAAGCGAAAAAGCTGGAGATAGACCGGAACGAAATAATAACGATGATTGAGAGGGGTTATAGTAATGAGTAAAATTGAGGTTCAAAATATCTCAAAGACATTCGGAACTGTCGCGGCGTTGAAAAATGTTTCCGTCGAATTCGAGGGCAGCCATATATACGGTCTTTTGGGCCGCAACGGCGCGGGTAAATCAACCCTGCTGAATCTGATTACGGGAAAAATGCTTCCGACCTACGGAGATATTCTGATTGACGGCGAGCCGGTATGGGAAAATGACCGCGCACTTTCAAAAATTTACTGCATGACGGAGCTGACCCTCTACCCGGAGCGAATGAAGGTGCGGGAAGCGTTTCGCTGGACATCCGCGTTCTATGAAAATTTCAACCTGGAATACGCTCTTGCGCTCTGTGAGGAATTTGAATTAAATACGAATTACAAAATCAAAAATCTCTCAACCGGATACTCCTCGATTTTTAAAAATATAGTAGCCCTGTCCTGCGGGACGGAAATCGTTCTGTTCGACGAGCCTGTGCTCGGGCTTGACGCCAACCACAGAGAGTTGTTTTACAAGGAGATGCTGAAGAATTTCAGCGATCATCCCCAGACCATTATTCTTTCGACTCATTTGATTGAAGAAGTTTCCGGGATCATTGACCGAGTCGTGATCATTAAAGACGGCGAGTTACTCATGAACAGCGATGTTGAAAGCGTAATCCGTATGGGTTACAGCGTAAGCGGCTCCGCGGTGGAGGTTGACGGGTATATCAAAGGGAAAAAGATACTCGGCTTCGACACCCTCGGGAACTACAAATCCGCCTATCTTCTGGGAAATCCGGAGCAAGTTCCGCAAAGCCTGGAAATCGGCAAGCTTGAACTCCAAAAGTTGTTTATCCAGCTCACCAACACACAGGAGGGATTATCATGAACAGAGCTTTGAAAGCATCCATCCAATACCGTTTAAGGGATTACAAGCAGGTCATGCTGATCCTTTATCTCTGTATTTATCTTTTATTTCTATTTTCCATCTGCCTTCGTTCCTTCAATATCAGGAGCAATGTTACTTTTAGTTCCATGGAATCTGTCACCGCCATTACCATATTCGTTGTCGGATTGAATTCATTTAAGGAATATTTTAAATTCTTTTCCATAAACGGATTATCCCGCAAAACCATGTTTTTTAGCTCGGTCTTTTCCCTGGCTATTCTGTCAGCGGCATTTTCCGTCATCGACACCATAAACGATGTTATCTTTTCGAAGCTAGCCACCACATACTATCCCACTTTCGCATTGCTCTACGGCGAGCGGTATCACCTTGAAGGCGCCAAAAGTGTTAATCTTACCCCTCAGATTCTTTTGGAGCATTTTCTCTGGTTTGCATTTCTGTACTTTTTCCTTTCGCTGGTAGGTCTGTTCATCACCACGGCATATTACCGCATGAACAAACCCTTGAAGATCGTTGTATCAATCGCCGTTCCTCTTTTCTTGCTCAATGGAGGCAATTTTCCAAACGATGCAATCAGTGAGAGTATTTCACGCTGCTTCAACAGCGCAATCCGTGCAATGCTTGGGTTTTCCAACGGGAGCAACCCCTATATCGCGATGTTAAGCATGTTCCTATTCGCCGCTGTATTTGCCGCTTTCAGTTATCTGCTTGCACGCAGGGCGGATGTTAAAAAATAACAATGACCAGTCGGAAGAGGCTCCGGACACCGCTTTGAATAATACGCGGGAATCCGCACAGAATAAAGCTTTAGGATAATTCTGCCCCAAATTCTGCATCCGTGCTTAACTTATTGGATTCGGGTGCTGAATCTATCCTCTTTCCGAGTGGCCTCACCTTAAAAGCTTTAAAAATGATAAAAGCCACCCGGATTAAACCCGCACCTCTGTGGGTTTTCCGGGTGGCTTTCTCAAGCAAATCTATTATAAAAATCGATTGCTGCTAACGTCAAACAATCCCATATCCGTAATGCGAAGCTCGGGTATAACCGGCAGAGCCATAAAGGACAGGTTCTGAAAGGCGTCGATATTTTCCGGAACGCCCAGACGATGCACTGCGGCTTCCATTAGGCTGAGCTCGGCAACGATGTCGATATCTCTATGATGGGTAAACAGCCCTGCTACGGGCAAAGGCAGTGTTTTAATCGCCCTACCGCTCCGCACGGCGGTATATCCCCCACCGCAGGCTTGCAGTTCCCGGACGGCCGCTAGCATATCCGCATCGTTATCGCCTATCACGATGAGATTATGCGCGTCATGTGCCACTGTTGAAGCCACGGCACCGTTTTTCAGACCAAAGCCCTTTACCGCTCCAAGCCCGATTCTCCCAGAGCCGTCGTGGCGCTGAACGACCGCAATTTTTATCACATCATCCGCCGGAGTAAATACTCCGTTAACCTGCGGAAGCGTCAGTGCGAGCTTACGTGTTACAATTTGACCCGGAATTACGCCGATAACCGGAAATTCCTCCGTGGCTTTCATTACAAAGCTGTCCGCCGATAGCTCCGGTATGGAAACGCTATGCGTCAGAGCGCTCCCTGGCTGAATCCCGCTATCGGGTAACTTCATTGAGCGAAGCGGCACCCCATCCTTATAAACATCGGATACGGAAACTGTCTCCAGGCAATCCAGCACCACCAAATCCGCCCGATAGCCGGGCGCAACCGCACCCAAATCCTTCAGACCATAGACGCGGGCTGCATTGAGTGTCGCAATTTTCACCGCCCGCACGGGGGCAAGGCCCAAGCTGATCGCCATTCGAATATTCCGGCTGATATGACCGTTTTTCGCCGTATCCGCCAAATGGACGTCATCTGTACAGAAAACAAAGCGATCCAGACTGATTCCGTCCTTTAACGCACCGGTAATGATTTCTTCGAGATTTTTGGCGGCGGAGCCCTGCCGGATTTGCACAACGAACCCGGCGCGCAGCCGCTCCAGCGCGGAGGGGTAATCACTGCATTCGTGGTCTGTTTCCACACCCGCAAGCCTATAGGTCTGCAGCCTTTTCCCGGTCAGCCCGGGAGAATGTCCGTCAACGGTTTTATTCTGAAACAGCTCGATTTTATCCAAAAGGTCGGAAGTGCCGGAGATTACGGCCTCATAATTCATTACCTCGCCCAACCCGACCACACGCGGGTCCCGAAGCAGCGCTCTCATCTGTTCGATTCCAAACCTGCCGCCGTTATGGTCGGATTCATTAAGCGGCACACAGGAGGGAAGTGCAAAATAAAAATTCACACCGCTGTTTTCGCTCGCTTTCATCAGATAACGGACTCCCTCGATTCCGCATACATTTGCGATTTCGTGCGGATCCGCGATTACCGTGGTGGTGCCGCACGGTAATATTCTCTTAGCAAAAATATCCGGCGACACCATGGAGGATTCAATATGGACATGAGAATCGATGAAGCCGGGTACAACGATTTTGCCGGTCAGGTCGACCTCCTGAGGTCCGCAATAGGAGCCTACGCCAATAATAAAGCCGTCTCGAATTGCGATATCGGCTTGAAAAAGCTTTTCAGTGAACACATCAACAATGGATGCGTTCTTCAACACCAAATCCGGTGGTTCCAGACCCATTGAGGCGGGAATCAGTTTTCTTTTTTCCGATAGCACCATAAATTTCATCTCTCCCGCTAAATTTTATCAATCGTATCATAAAAAAGGGGAAATTACAAGAAAACAAGTCTGCTGTGACTGTCATAATTTGTTACAAATCTTGTGATAAAATGACAGATATGCTATACTATTATCCACAATTAGAGTAAAGGGGTATCTGAATGAATCATAAACAACGCCGAATCATTGCGCTTGTTTTAGCCGCTTCCTGTCTGGCGGCATTAAGTGCCGCCTGCGGCAATAAACAAACCACCTCAGAAACAGCATCCTCTCAGGCGGCAGCTTCACAAAACGTCATACCGAGCAGCAGCGTTCAGAGCCTTGCTTCTCAGGCGGAATTGGTCAGTTCCCAACAGGTCAGTTCCTCTCAACCGGCAAGCTCCTCGGGTTCTTCAAAGCCCCCGGCAGTCCTTCCGACGGTTTCTCCGTCAGACGCGGTCGCACAAAGTGCCAAAGCAGACCCGTCGTATCTTGACGACGCGGTTTTTATTGGGGATTCCGTATCGCTCAAATTAAAAAACTATGTCACAGCAAAGCGAAAATCCGACTCCGCCTTTTTCGGAAAGGCACAGTTTTTGACCGCGGGGAGCATGGGAAGCGGAAACGCATTGAAGCCTCTGGGCACAGACTCGATTCACCCCGCCTATAACGGAAAAAAAGCTCTTTTGGAAGACAGTGTTGCGGCAATGGGCGTAAAAAAAGTATACATTATGCTTGGCATGAACGATATCGCGCCTTACGGCATTGAGGGCGCTGTTCAAAACATGGCCAAGCTTCTCTCAAAAATCAAGGAAAAATCTCCAAACGTAACGGTTCTTGTGCAATCCGCGACACCGATTGTAAAGGAACAGCAGATGACTTCGCTGAACAATCCCAATCTTGCAACCTATGATTACAAGCTGAGCCAGATGTGCAAGGAAAAGGGCTACAGTTTTGTGGACGTTGCTTCCGTTATGCGGGATAAAGAAGGAAATTTGCCGCTCGAATATTGCAGCGACCCGAAAGGCTTGGGAATGCATTTCACCGATAAAGCATGTGAAAAATGGATAGATTATATTCTGACACATACCGTAAAATAATGGAGGATATTAGAATGAAAAAGCTTTGGGCCGTAATTCTTGCGGCGGCGCTGCTGTTTGCCCTCACTGCGTGCGGCGGCGGAACAACAAAACAGGCAGACCTCGGTAAGGTAATGACGGATATGAAGGCAAAAATCACCAATAAAGATATGATGGATTTATCCAAGGATGACCTCATGACGAACTACGGCATTGAAGCCGCGGACATAAAACAATTTTCCGCCTACGTTGATTCCACCGGAACGAAAGGAGACGAAATTGTATTCCTGGAGGGAAAGGATGCAGACGCCGCAAAGCGGATTAAAGAGAAGCTGGACGCGCGCTACAAGCAGAAGGAAGTTGAGATGAAAGACTACCTCCCAGAGGAATACGCGATGCTGAAAAAATGCAGTGTGAATCAGGACGGCAATTATGTGAGCATGATCATTTCCCCGCAGTATGAGGAACTGAACAAAATCTACAACGCAGCAATTAAATAAAATGTAAAAACGCCCCGGGCTCCCGGGGCGTTTTTTTGTCTCCCATTATTTAATCTGCTCCAGCACAGTGCCGATACGGTCGTTAATCACCAGCGTTGCATTTTCATCCTGTGAGGTCGCCGATTGATTGATTAGAACAAGGTACTTTCCTCCGAAATAATTCACCAGGCTTGCCGCCGGGTAAACGACCAGCGAGGTTCCCCCGATTATCAGCAAATCAGCTTCTTCAATTGCTCGAACCGCCCCGTTCATAGTGCGGGAATCCAACCCCTCTTCATAGAGCACAACGTCGGGTTTGATGCTTGAGCCGCAATCACAGGCGGGCACCCCCTTGCTATGAAGTATGAATTCCGCGTCGTAGAGCTTATGGCAGCGCTGGCAGTAATTCCGGTGTACGGAGCCGTGGAGCTCAAACACCTTCCGGCTGCCCGCCTTTTGGTGTAAGCCATCGATATTCTGTGTGACAACCGCAGCCAGCTTCCCTTGCCCCTCCAACTGAGCGAGCTTGCGGTGAGCGGCATTCGGCTCAGCGCTCAGGCAAAGCATCTTATCTCGGTAAAAGTCGTAGAACTCTTCTGTGTGAGACACATAAAAGCTATGGCTTAGCATAACCTCGGGCGGATATTTATAATGCTGATGGTACAGTCCATCCACACTGCGGAAGTCGGGGATTCCGCTCTCGGTGGAAACACCGGCGCCGCCGAAAAACACAATCCGGCGGCTTTCATCAACCATTTTCTGCAGCCATTCAATTTCCTGATTCATAAAATCCCTCCTCATTTCAGGCACTCCAAACAACCTGTCTCTATCTTAACGCCTTTTCATCGGTGCTTTCAAGTGGTTTTAATCAGAATCACGGTTAAAACTGATAATTTTATTCTTTCGTTTGTATTATTTCCCCCTATGCTTTATAATAAAAATAGCACGCTTTGCGTGAACAGTGATATGTGATACATGATTATAAAATTATTCCATAGAATAAAATGCAGACCCATGTTGGCGGGCAGAAACGGGAATCAACAAATTTACAGGACGGTGGAACAGCATGCAGCAGAAAGCAGACAGAATTATCAGCGAGATTAAGAAGGCCGTGGTCGGAAAGGACGAGATTATCCGCAAGGTGCTGATGGTAATCCTGGCACAGGGGCATATCCTGCTGGAGGATATTCCGGGGGTCGGCAAAACAACGCTTGCGCTCGCGTTTTCCAAAGCGGTTTCGCTGGATTATAAACGAATGCAGTTTACACCCGACGTAATGCCAAGTGACGTAACCGGCTTCTCAATCTACAACAAAGCGACGGATTCGCTGGAATACAAGCCCGGCGCGGCACTGTGCAATTTGTTTCTGGCAGACGAAATCAACCGCACCTCCAGCAAAACGCAGTCTGCCCTTCTTGAGGTAATGGAGGAAGGAAAAATCACGGTTGACGGTGTGACGCATAGTACGCCGAAGCCCTATGTCGTTATCGCAACACAAAATCCGGTCGGCTCCGCAGGAACACAGCTGCTGCCGGAATCTCAGCTGGACCGGTTTATGGTGCGCCTGACGATGGGCTACCCCGACCTGAGAGATGAAGTTGAAATTCTGAAACGCAAGCAGGGAATTGACCCTCTGGAGCTGGTGGAGCGTTCGGCGAACGCGGACGACCTCATCGAGATGCAGCGGGAAACGGATTGTGTGTACCTCTCCGACGCCGTGTACGACTATATCGCGCGCCTGGTCAGCGCAACGCGGGAGAACACGATGATCCGCCTGGGGGCAAGCCCCCGCGCCTCCATCGCGCTTGTAAAAATGGCACAGGCCGCCGCATATCTTTCCGGCAGGGATTATGTTGTTCCGAAGGACGTGCAGTCCGTTTTCATTGATGTTGTGGAGCATCGAATCATTCTGAGCCCGCAGGCAAAAATCAGCAATACGAACCCCAATATCCTTCTCATGACCATTTTGAAGCATGTGGCAGCGCCTGCCGTTTCCCAGCGCTAATGATTCCACGCGGAGGTGAAATATGCTGAAATACCGGATTGTATACGGATTGGTTCTGGCCGCTTCATTGATCTTTTACCTGTTCTATACAGCTTACCTCTCTTTTTTCACCCTGATCGCGGTCCTGCTCCTGCCCGCCCTTTCCTTGATCTTTACGCTTCTTTCCGCCGCAAAAACCGGGGTGCGGTTTGAAGTAAAAAACCCCTGCGCCGGCAAGGAAGAGGTTGTGACACTGGATATTATTTTTCAGAACCGATCGGTTTTCCCAATCGCGCAGGCGTGGCTCCTTTTCTCCTGTACAAACGCACTCAGCGGGGAGACAATGCGCGAAGCCTTTTATATTGCCATTAATTCCGGAGCGGAGCAAACGGCGGAATATGAGTTGAAATCGCAGTACTGCGGAAAGCTGACCATTCAATTGGAACAGATCAAATTTTATGATCACTTTGGAATTTTTAGGATAAAACGCAGATTCGGAACCGCAACAGAAGTATTTGTGCTTCCAAAGTCCTATCCCCTCGATACCGGCATCGACACCACGGTGAATTACGACGAGGAAAGCACCACGTTCTCCAAGGAAAAGCCGGGAAGCGACTCTTCGGAGCTGTTTGATATCCGCCCCTACCGGGAGGGCGACCCGCTGCGGAGTATCCACTGGAAGCTGAGCTCCAAGCTGGACGAACTGATGGTAAAAGAATTCAGCCTGCCGATGGATGATTCCGTTCTTCTGCTGACGGAGCTGATGGCGCGGGACATGGAGACTCTTGACACGGTTCTGGAAGCGATGGTTTCGCTTTGCAATTATCTGCTTGAAAACCGGATTAATTATCGCGTGGAATGGTATAACGCGGTCAGCAGTAGCTTTGAGAAGGCGGAAATTAAAACTGTTGATACCATGGCGGAGCTGATAAACGCTATGCTCTCTTCGCGTCGGTATTCAGACGAGCCTTACGCGCTAAGCGGCAGGCTTACTCCCCGCGAAGGGGAATTTCCGCACGCGATTTATATTACCGGGCAGCTCACCGAAAGGTTGACGGCTTTCGGTGACCGACCGAACGGAGATAAAACCACTGTGGTCTGCTGCGGCGCTATGGACGAGACAGAAAAGGGGATTGCGACTTCACTGGAATCGGCAAACGTGCCGGTCGTGACGATATTACCGAACAGGATTCAGGAAGGTCTCTCCGGCCTCATGCTGTAAGGATAAAGGGTAGGGAAAAATGCGTAAGAAAGACAAAAAATCGCTCTCTTCGGGAATTCAGTTATCCGAGCCAAAGCTGGTCGGGCAAAAAGGCGCCGCCGCCACCGGTCTTATTCTTGATACCCTGCTTGTTCTTCTGGGCGTTTTCGGCGCGGTGCGGCTTCCGGTTGTTGCCTTTTCTCTGCCCGTGCTGCCCAAAACCTTCGTGCTGTACACCCTGCTGTTCGCGGTGGTTCTTTCGCTGGTGTTTCACCTAAAGCGCATGCGCCACGTGACTTTGCTCCTTTTCACCCTCATGTTTGCCTCGTTTCTGTATTTGCGCCGCGACCTTCTTTTGCAGGGCTATTATATCTTTGCCAATCTCTTTATAGGCGCCTACGCAAAACTGTCCGGTTTTTCGCCGCTGATCTATACCGTATCGGCAAAGCAGGAGAATTATGAAACGATTTGCACGGTTTTTCTGCTGTGCGTTTCCTTTCTTATCGCCTATTGCTTATGCTGGGCGATTGCCACGCAGCACAGCTTTTTAATTACCCTTGCCATAACACTTCCGTTTCTGCTGATAGCTGTAATATTTAACGGCAGCCTTGATTTTTATTCCGTGCTACTGTTGGCTTCCTGCTGGGGAACCCTGCTGTTTACGCGGCTCCCGACTGGTGAAAAGACGGGTTTTATAACGAAACGCGGAAAATTCTACGCAAAAAGCCTGCCTGCCGCGGCAAAAAGCGGAGCACTGGTTCTTCCCGTACTGCTGCTGTGCTTTCTTCTAATTCTTACTATATTCCCGGCACAAAGTTTTCAGCGAACAGACGACCCCAAAGTCCTGCGTGAGCACCTGACCGACACCATAAACAACCTTCCAATGTTTGAAGGCTCCGGAATCGGTGGCTCCTCGAACCGGGTGAATCTGAATAACGCCGGCTCTATCCGGTTTTCCGGAAACACCATGCTGAGGGTAAAGCTGTCGAAGGGAATCCCTTTATATTTGAAAGGCTTTACCGGCGAGCGATACGACGGCTATAGCTGGGATGCACCGAGCGATGCCGATTTCAGCGGGGTCAGCTCCAAGCTGAACGGAATCAGCGTTCACAACCTGTTTTTTGAGCACGCGAACCGGCTTGGCATTTCAAGTAAATATAAGCTGAATCCGTATGAAATTCAAGTCAAGAATCTTAACGCAAACAAACAGACCATTTACTTTCCCTATAACATTACCACTACGCCGAAAAACATCATCAACGTAAAATATGTGAATGATTCCGTAATCAAATCCGCAGCGATATTTGGAATCAGCGATTATAACCTATATGCCTACCATGTAACAGGGCAGAAGCTGAATTCCATGCCAAGCGACATTTTTGTAGATGCCGCCGGAAGTAAAATGCCCGATCTTATGAATCGTCCGAGTTACAGCCAGGCTTTATGGAGAATTTTTACAGAAGAAAAAAGCTTTCGGGTCTTAAACAAAACCAATCTGGAGGATTACTACAAGAGCTCTGTCCCGGAAATGCTGATGGATACGCTGAGCGCGGGGAAAAAAGAGCTTGTTCAGGCTGACCAAAGCTACCGGAGTTACCTGTATGACCATTACACCCAGCTTCCCGATAATATTGAGAAAAAGGTAAAGAATTTGCTCAAACGGGAGGGTATCAGCACTTCCTATTCCTCCATTAGCGATATGGCGGATGCGGTAACGCATTATCTTGCAAAAACCTGTAAGTACACGCTGTCACCCGGAAGCGTTCCTGCGGGACAGGATTTTACGGATTATTTTCTGTTTGAAAGCAAAAAGGGCTACTGCGTTCATTTCGCAACCGCCGCGACCGTTATGCTTAGAGCAATGGGGCTTCCCGCACGGTACGCGGAAGGATACATCGTCACCAATGAAGATTTGAAGAGCGCGGTCGGCGGCTGGGCCGATATCCGGGATAACCGGGCCCACGCCTGGGTGGAAATTTACTACCCCGGCTTCGGCTGGCAGCCCATTGAGGCTACACCTGGATTTTCAGCACAGCAAGGCTCCCTGCAGGACAGGAATCCGGAGGATTATCAGAATTTGGATAGTCAGGAGCAAAACGCACCTTCAGAAGTCTCCGTTCCAAGCGAAGCGGAAAGTAATTCTCCAGCTTCCGGGACCGTCAGTCACCTCCCGGGCGGCACGGCGTCCGAATCGGCAGGGACCGCAGCGGAAAACGACGAAAAATCCGCAGCAATACCGATCGCGATTGCGCTGGTGATTGCCGCCGCTCTTATCACGTTTATTATCGTAAAACGCAGAGCCGTATTAAACCGGCGGTCAAAGCTTTTTGGGCAGGAGGATACCAACCGCGCGGCCATTGCTGTTTATGGCTATCTGACAAAGCTCGCGCGATACGGGGGAACGGTCAGCGAGGAAATATCCGATATTGCGTTAAAAGCGCGATTCAGCCAGCACCGGATCAGCAGAGAAGAACTGAATTTGATGCAGGCTTTTGCGAAAAAGGTAACGGCGGAGGTATACGTCGGACTTTCAAAGACAAAGAAAGTGCTTTTCAGATACTTTGATAATCTAAATTGACTGCAAAGCAGTATACAAACTGCATAAAGTCAAAACGCGCCTTGAAAATGGCTTAAAAGCCCAATCAAGGCGCATCTTTGTTACTATAGTTGATTAACTCCAAAACCACCCGGTCTTTTCAATAACACAGAAAACCGGCAGTTTGTTTTATTTCGTCATTAATCCGCAGATTTGATTGGAGAACTCGACCGGGTCGTCGATGGCTACACCCTCAATAAGCAGCGCCTGCGTATACAGCAGGGACGTATACTGCTTGAGGATATCCTGATCGTTCTGATACAGCTCGGTAAGCTTCTGGAAGACCGGATGATTTGCGTTGATTTCCAGGACACGCTGGGCGGTAATTTTCTCGGCGTTCGGCATCGCGTTGAGCACCTTTTCCATCTCGATGGAAATCGCGCCGTCCGTGGAGAGGCATACCGGATGGGTTTTCAGCTTCTGAGAAAGGATGACCTGCTTTACCTTTCCGTCAAGCGAATCCCGCATAAAGCCGAGCATATCCTTGTTTTCCTCCACCTGCTTTGCGGCTTCCTTCTTTTCCTCTTCCGTCTCCAGACCAAGGTCGTCGGCGGAAACCGACTTAAATTCCTTGTCGTCGTATTTCATCAGCATGCGAAGCGCAAATTCGTCCACGCCTTCAGTCAGGTAAAGGATTTCATAGCCTTTTTCCTTGAGCGCTTCGGTTTGGGGCAGCTGCTCCACGCGCGCGGTGGTTTCTCCACAGGCATAATAGATATATTTTTGTTCTTCCTTCATACGGGAAACATATTCCTTGAGCGTGACCAGCTTCTTTTCGCTGGAGGAATAGAACATCAGCAGCTCCTGCAGGATATCCTTATGCATGCCATAATCCTGATAAATCCCGTATTTCAGCTGCAAGCCAAAATTGTTAAAGAATTCCTCGTATTTTTCGCGCTCGTTGTTCAGCATGCCTTCCAGCTCGGATTTGATCTTCTTTTCCAGACGGGAAGCAATAATTTTCAGCTGGCGGTCATGCTGAAGCATTTCGCGGGAAATATTCAGGGATAAGTCCTGAGAATCCACGAGACCGCGCACAAAGCTGAAATAATCCGGCAGCAGGTCCGCACACCTGTCCATAATCAGAACGCCGTTGGAGTAAAGCTGCAGACCCTTTTCGTAATCCTTGGTATAAAAGTTCATTGCAGCTTTTGCCGGGATAAAGAGCAGGGCGTTATAAGTTGCGGTTCCCTCGGTGTAAGAATGAATCACCTTGGCAGGATCCATGTAATCCATGAATTTATCCTTGTAGAATTGGTTATATTCCTCGTCGGTGATCTCATTCTTGTTTTTACGCCAGATCGGAACCATACTGTTCAGAGTGACAGTTTCAGTGTAGGTCTCGTATTCATCCTTCGAGCCCTCTTTCAAGCGGCTTTTCTCCATGTCCGCTTTGATCGGGTAGCGAATATAATCAGAATATTTCTTCACAATACGCTGGATAGTATACGATTCCAGATATTCGTCGTAGCTGTTCTCTTCGGTATTGTCCTTGATTTGAAGGATAATGGTGGTGCCATGGCTGTCTTTTTCACAAGGCTCAAGGGTGTAGCCCTGTGCGCCCTCGCTTTCCCATTTGTAGGCCTCCCCGCTCCCGTAAGCCTTGCTGATTACAGTAACGAGCTTGCTCACCATAAAGGCAGAATAGAAGCCAACGCCGAACTGTCCGATAATCTCGATATCCTCTTTGGGCTCGTTGTCCTTCTTAAAGTTTAGGGAACCGCTTTTCGCGATGGTACCGAGATTGTTTTCCAACTCGTCTTTTGTCATCCCGCAGCCGTTATCCGAAAGAATAAGAGTACGGTTATCTTTGTCCAGCTTAATTTCAATGCAAAAATCATCTCGGTTCAGACCGGTATCTCCGTCGCTCAGCGCCTTGTAATAAAGCTTGTCGATTGCATCGCTCGCGTTTGATATCAGTTCACGCAGAAAGATTTCGCGATGGGTGTAAATCGAATTAATCATTAAGTCCAGTAACCGCTTAGACTCCGCTTTAAACTGCTTGACTGCCATATGTTATCTACCTCTGATTCATTATTTTAGCACTCTATAGTTTCAAGTGCTAAAAGTATTCTAATACATATCACAGGAAAATTCAAGTAGATGAATTGTTAATTTTTTATTTATATTATTTTAATTTGCAAATTCATACTTTTATAATCCAGATGCAAAAGGCAGTGATTGGTTTGGAGTAAAACCCTGGCAGGGCTTATCCGTTTTGCAGAAATATTTGCTTGCGGATTGTTTATAACAAATGGCAGTTAACTTGGGATGCGCACAGAGTCAACACAAAAACGTGCTATTTCATCGGCTAGGCGTTTGCAACGCCTGCTAAAAGCAGACTGAAAAAGGGCAGTTCGTCGTGAACTGCCCTTTTGTTAAAATAATTATTTTGTTTCTTTTACATAGTCTACATGCAGAAGCTCGTGGACTTTGCCTTTTAACAGGTTGGCGTATAATGAGTCGATCACCGGATTTTCCTCTGAACGCTTTATGCTGCACATCTTATCCGCGGCATAAAGTCCCGAGCTGCGCAGCTTTTTGTTCTGCGGGCTGGTAATCGGCTGTCCGGCTCCGCATACGCAGCCGCCGGGACATGCCATAACCTCCACAAAATCATATTGCGCTTCGCCGCTTTGAATCTTCCTGATGAGATCCTCGGCATTTTTGAGCCCACTGACCATCGCAATTTTAAGCGTACGGTCGCCGTACGGCACGGTCGCCTGCTTGGTTCCCTGCATTCCTCGAACCCCGTTAAAGGCAATGGAACGCAGCTCCGACGCGGATTTATCTTCGGAAAGACGGCGAATTACCGCTTCGGTCACTCCGCCTGTTACACCGAAAATCACGCCCGCACCGCTGCGGTTGCTGAACGGCATATCGATTGCCTCAGATTCCAGCTCGGAGAAAATGATGCCGGACTCCTTGATCATCTGAATGAGCTCCTGCGTGGTGATAACGTAATCCACATAAGGAACGCCGTCCTTTTTGAATTCATCTCTGGCAGCTTCAAACTTCTTTGCCGTACACGGCATGACCGCAACGACAACAACCTTCCGGTCTTCGTCCCTAAACTGTTCCTTTAATACAGAACCGAACATTTCCATTGGAGAACGGCAGGTTGAAATATTCGGGAGCAACTCGGGGTGCATTTTCTCTGCGTACTGAATCCAGGCAGGGCAGCAGGAGGTAAAGAGCGGGAGTTTTTCTCCGGCTGTCAGCCGCTCCACAAACTCGTTGGCCTCTTCCATTACGGTTAGGTCTGCACCGGTAGCAGTGTCAAATACTTCATCCACACCGATACGCTTCAGCGCGGCAACAATTTTACCCATCAGGTCCTCGCCGGCCTTCTGGCCCATTTTTCCGCCGATTCCGACGCGAACGGCGGGAGCAATCTGCACCACCACCTTGGTGTTTTTATCGCTGATTGCTTTCCAGACCTGATTGGTCTCCTTTTTCACAACAATTGCGCCAGTGGGGCAAACTGCCGCGCACTGACCGCAGCCCACGCAGGTGGAATCGGCGATCGGAATATGGAACGCCGTACTAACCTTCATCTTTGCCCCTCTGGACATAAAGTCAATAGCGCCTACATTCTGAACCTCGTTGCAGACGCGCACACAGTCGCCGCAGAGAATGCATTTGTTGGGGTAGCGTACAATTGCAGCGGAGGAGTTATCCGTGTCGGAGTCGTCTCCGGCAGTGTTGGTGAAGCGTACTCTGGTAATGCCGAAGCGCTCCGCCAGCTCCTGCAGGCGGCATTCTCCGTTTTTCTCACAGGTGGTACAGTCGCGGCAATGATCAGAAAGCAGAAGCTCCAGTACCATTTTGCGGTATTTACGCAGCTTTGGGGTATTGGTGTAGATTTCCATCCCGGCTTTCGGCGGAGTGGAGCAGGCGGCTTCCATACCGCCCCATTTGTTTTCCACCATACACATGCGGCAGGCTCCGTAAACCGAAAGCTCAGAATAATAGCAGAAGGTTGGCAGGTCAATTCCAGCTTTGCGAATCAGGCTGAGAAGATTTTTCTCGCCTTCGATTTCTACCGGAATATTGTCGATCATCATAAATTTTCCGCTCATTGGTTAGTCCTCCTTTACCGCATGGAATGAACAGGCATCCACACATGCGCCGCACTTAATACATTTCTGGCTGTCAATCACATAGGGTGATTTGATCTGGCCGGAAATTGCCCCGACCGGGCAGCTGCGCGCGCATTTTGAGCATCCCTTGCACAGGGACGCGTCTATATAGATCTTTCTCAGCTTTTTACAGTTTTTTGTCGGGCAGCATTTATCGTTGATATGAGCCTCGTATTCATCACGGAAGTACTTTATCGTGCTCAGTACCGGAGACGCGGCAGTTTTGCCGAGACCGCAAAGGGCAGTTGCGGATATGGTTTCCGCCAGTTCCTCCAGCAAATCGATGTCCTCCGGCTCACCCTGCCCGGCAACGATACGCTCTAAAATTTCAAGCATACGCTTGGTGCCCTCGCGGCAAGGTACGCATTTTCCGCAGGATTCATTCTGGGTAAAGCTCATGAAGAAGCGGGCAACCTCAACCATACAGGTATGGTTGTCCATAACCACAAGACCGCCTGAGCCGATCATTGCGCCAACCTTCTTCAGGTTATCGAAATCAAGCGGCAGGTCAAGATGCTCCTTGGTCAGGCATCCGCCGGAGGGGCCGCCGATCTGAACGGCTTTAAACTCCGCTCCATCGCGCATTCCGCCGCCGATGTCATAAATGACCTCGCGCAGGGTAGTTCCCATGGCGACTTCGATCAAACCGGTATTCGTAATATTGCCGGTCAGCGCAAACGCCTTGGTGCCCGGGCTGTTTTCAGGACCGATACCGCGATACCACTGACCGCCGTTCAGAATGATCTGCGCCACGTTGGCAAAGGTCTCCACATTGTTCAGAACGGTCGGTCTGCCGTAAAGCCCCTGCTCCACGGTTCTGGGCGGCTTAACACGCGGCATTCCGCGCTTGCCTTCGATAGAAGCGGTCAGCGCACTGCCCTCTCCGCAGACGAACGCGCCCGCGCCGCGGCAGACTTTTATATCAAAGCTCAGGTCGGTACCTAAAATGTGGTCGCCGAGAAGACCAAGCTCCTTCGCCTGCTCAATGGCGATGCCGAGACGGGTAACCGCAAGCGGGTATTCTGCACGGACGTAAATATAGCCTTCGTCCGCTCCGCAGGCATATGCGGCAAGAATCATACCCTCGAGCATTTTATGCGGGTCACTTTCCATTACGCTGCGATCCATAAACGCGCCGGGATCGCCCTCGTCTCCGTTGCAGACGACACATTTTTTCTCCGCCTTCTGGCGTCTTACCTGTGACCATTTGCGGGCTGCCGGGAATCCTCCGCCGCCGCGTCCCCTCAGGTTCGAAATTTCAACTTCGTGCAGCACATCCTCCGGTGTCATTTCAAACAGTGCTTTTTCAAGCGCGGAGTATCCGCCCATCGCGATGTACTCGCCAATGGAGGTTGCATCCAGACGACCGCAGTTTTCAAGAACCACACGCTTTTGCAGCTTGTAAAACGGAATAGACCTTTGGTGCTTGTGCGTTTTGCCCCCCTTGTGGTAAGCAAGTCGCTCCACACACTGCCCATTCATACTGGCTTCCAAAATTTCTTCGCAGTCTTCCGGCTTAACTTTTACATAAAGGTAACCCTTCGGCTCAACCCGCACCAGAGGGCCCATTTCGCAGAAGCCATGGCAGCCGCTCTTTTTTACGCCGACCGGTTCGCCTTCCGGCTCATGCTCCAGGTCGACAACGCAGTTAATTCCTTTTTCCTCTACAAGCTTTAAGAATTTGTCATATAGCTTTAAAGACCCGCCGGCGACACACGCGGTACCGGCACAAATCAAAATTTTCACTTTCTGGCGGTCTAACCGGGAGGCGTAAACCTTGCGAATCTTTATTAATTCTTCTCTGCTTTTAAGCATTTACGTCGCCCTCCTTCAATTCCTTGAGTAATTGAGACACTTTTTCCGGAGTCATCATTCCCATAACTTCATCATTTACGGTCAATGTAGGTGCCAGACCGCAGGCTCCCAAGCAAGACACCGTTTCCACGGTAAACAGCATGTCGTCCGTTGTCTTTCTGGCAGCGGATAGATTCAGCTCCTTATAAAGCTGGTCTAAAAGTGCAGTGGATTTTCGTACATGGCAGGCTGTGCCGTCACATACTTTAATCACATATTTGCCTTTCGGTTCCAAAGAAAAATTCTCGTAAAAGGTTGCGATACTGAATATCTGGGCTTCGCTGATTCCCAGTTTTTTCGAGAAATACGGGAAAATTTCAGGGGGAAGGTAACGGTAAACTTCTTGCGTATCCTGCAAGATTGCAATAATACTGCCGGCGGCGTACTCATGCCTTGCAAGAATTTCATCCAGCTTGCTGAAATCACATGCCATTGATGTTGCTCCTTTCAAAATTAGGAGGCTTCAAGATCAACTCTCGAAACCTTCCGGACCATCTTACTTTCCTAAAGAAAGATTCATATATTCACAGCGTAATAAAAATAACACATTGTTAATATTTTGTCAATAAGAATTAAGAATTAAATGATACAACTCACAAAAAAAACGAAGGAAATTTATAGTAAACTTCCCCGTTTTTTAAGCAAAATATTTTGTTTTTATACTTTTTTCGACTATTCTCCGCTTTTTGGTGGTTCCGCTTTTGTAGCCGATTGCTTTGTTATGTAAGCTTTGCCAGCTTGTTTCGGTTGGTAATGGTGATAACGCCACGTGAAAGCTTCACGGTTCCCTCATCCTGAAAATATTTAAGCATCCGTGTCACAACCTCGCGCGCAGAACCCATATGATTCGCAATTTCCTCATGGGTGATCGCCAGCTCATCCGAACTTTCGATGTTGGATTCCTCCAGCAGAAAAGAGGCAAGCCGTTTGCCGAAGCTGGTGAACAGCACCTGCTCCATGACCCACATAACGTCTGAAAACCGGGATGCCATCAGCTGGTTGGTAAAATCCGATACAGCAATAGCACCCTGATTCAGCTGATTGTAAATTTCTGTGGGAATCAACAGCAATTCGGTATCCTGCTCTGCTTTGACATAAATTTGAAAATTAATATTCTTCATGATACAGGAAGCGGAAAAAATACAGATATCCTGGTCAAATAAACGGTATAGCGTAATTTCCTTTCCGCTCTCTGAGATAATATAGATGCGGAGCTGACCGTGCTTCACCAAATAAAGACCGGAGCACTGAACGGAGGAGTTTTGGATGCTCTCGCCGCGCCGATAAAAACGGGTCAAAATCGCGTCGCTCAGCGTTTGCTTTTGCGGTTCCTCCAGCTTCTTCCAGAAAGGAAGCGCTTGCTTTAGAAATAACAGGTTTTCTGCCGATATCGCCATAAAATCCCCTCCTTAGCCGTCAATTGTATTGGATGCGGGCGCCTCGTTCAGTAAAAATGCGATTTTTCCACGGTAGCTGCCGGTGCAGGAATCTGTTTGCAGGCGGGAAAAAACCGAAAAATCCTCGCTGAAATGTATCGGCACAGCCAGAGTTGTATCCGCCAAACAGCCTCCAGAATATCAGGTTGTGATTTCTATAAAATAAGTTATAATGGTAGTAACGGTTTCAAATATTCCGTCTATTCTTATATTTTATACTTCCTCTTCGGGAAGTACAATAGCAATACGGCTATTCCTTAAAAAAAGACATCAGAATCCGGAGGTTTAACAATATGAACAGTTTTCAAGTTTTCTGGTCCGACCTGATTCAATGGACGCAGTCCAAGCTGCCGCAGTTTCTTTTCGCGCTCCTGATTCTTGCAATCGGCTGGTGGGCCAGCAATCAGGCGGCAAGACTGATGTACCGAGCAATGAAGCGTTCCAGGGCGGATACCGGAATCATCACGTTCCTGTGTTCGCTGGCGCGCGGATTGTTTAAGATCATCATCTGCGTTACCGCTGCCGCCCAGCTGGGCATGAATGTAAATACCATCATCGCGGCGCTCGGAGCCGCCGGGCTGACCGTAGGGCTTGCCCTAAAGGACAGCATGTCCAATATCGCGAGCGGAGTCCAGATTATTTTTACCAAGCCGTTCCGCGTCGGAGATTATCTGGCGACCGCTGATGTAGAGGGTACCGTTGAACGCATCGAAACGATGTTTACCACGCTGCGTACCGCGGATAACAAATGCGTGATTATTCCGAATTCCAAGCTTACGGTCAGCATCATCACAAATTATTCCGCAATGCAGACCCGCCGCCTTGATTTGAGCTATGCGGTTGGTTATCAGGAGGATATCATGGCGGTAAAGGATTTATTATTCGCTTTAATCGCAGAAAACCCGCTGATCCTCAAGGAACCGGAGCCGTCCGTTACAGTGGGGGAGCACCGGGAAACCGGGGTCGCAATTAACTTGCAGGTCTGGTGCAACACCGAAGATTACTGGAAGCTGTATTCTGACATGCAGGAAAAGGTAAGGCTTACCTTTGAAAAGGCGGGCATTGCAGCCCCAGCGCGCAGACTCGAGATAATTCAGTAAACCGAGGCTCGACCGCAGGACGTGAGCGGCGGCCGCAGAAAAAAGGGGGAATAATTCCATGCAGATCGACCGGTTGTTTCATATTGTTTATCTCCTGCTGGAACAGAAAAGCGTTTCCGCAAAAGAGCTGGCGGAGCGGTTTGAGGTTTCGACCCGAACCATCTACCGGGATATTGATACGCTGAGCGCTGCGGGGATTCCCGTTTATGCAAACCGCGGTTCTTCTGGCGGCTTTCAATTAATAGACGATTTTGTTCTGAATAAATCCCTGCTCACCGACGAAGAGCAGAATGAAATTCTCGCGAGCCTTCAAGGGCTGAACGCGATTCATACACCGGATGTTGAACCGGTTCTAACCAAGCTGGCGGCGGTATTCGGAAAAAAGAGCAGCAGCTGGATTGACGTGGATTTATCCAACTGGGGCGGCGGAATCGAGGAAAAGGATAAGTTTATTCTTTTAAAAGATGCTATTCTGAATAAAAAAATCGTTTGTTTTGAGTACTTCGGCTCTAACGGAAAAAAGTCGATTCGGGAGGCGGAGCCGGTACAAATCTGGTTTAAAGGGCACGGCTGGTATCTTTACGCCTTTTGCAGAAACCGCCAGGACTGGCGGATCTTTAAAATTACAAGGATGAAAAAGCTCATTTCAACGCAGGAGACTTATCACCGTGAACCGCCGGAAATTTCCCCGGCGGAATCGGGACCGGTCTACCGGCCAAGAATGATTCATATGAAGCTCAAACTCGACGCTTCCCTTGCTTACCGTGTGTACGATGAGTTTGAGGAAGAACGCATTCAGCAAATGGAGGACGGCAGCTTTATTGTGGAGCTGGATTTTCCGGAGGGCGGCTGGGTTTACGGGTTCGTCTTATCGTTTGGCGCCGGCGCCCAGGTATTGGAGCCGGAGTTCCTTCGACGGGATATGATCACAAATCTGGAAAAGACTTTAAAGAATTATCAATAATATATGACATACTGATGTCAAATATAGCATGGTATACTCAGCCTATCAAATATGAAAGGGAGTATTACCATGAATTATGAAATTGTTGACTTGGCTGAAAAAACCGTAGCAGGCCTGAAAATCAGGACGAGTAACAGCAGTCCGACCATGCCGCAGGAGATCGGTGCGGTTTGGCAGAAGTTTTACGAGCAAGGCTATTATGCTTCCATCCCAAATAAGTGCAACGACAAATCCATCGGGCTTTATACCAATTACGCAAGCGATGTAAACGGAGAATATGATTTACTTGCCTGCTGCGAAACCAGCGCCGGGGATGATCTTCCGCAGGGTGTGGAAACAGCGGTCATTCCGGCTGGAAAATACGCCAAATTCATTGTATACGGTGATATGGAGAAGGTTGCCGAGGCGTGGGGCGAAATCTGGCAGACGAAGCTGGACCGAAAATACGGCTACGATTTTGAGGAATACCAGTGCGATGATATGACGAATATGGAAGTACATATCTATATTTCCTTAAACTAACGCCACACGATAAGGAGTGGTTTGTGTTGGAAAAACTGGATTATAAAAAAGAATATAAGGATTTGTATTTGCCGAAAGGAGAACCCGCTTTTGTTCGCGTTCCGCCGATTAACTTTATTATGGCGGACGGAACAGGTGACCCCAACGGGGAAGAGTACGGGTATGTTGTAGGGCTTTTGTATGCTCTGACTTTTACGATAAAAATGAGCAAAATGGGGCCAAGCAAGCCGGAGGGCTACTTTGAATATGCGGTTCCGCCGCTGGAAGGCCTCTGGGATTGCGGCTCCGACGGTTTTCAATCGGAGCATCGGGAGCGGTGGACATGGACCTCGATGATTCGGCAGCCGGATTTCGTGACACCTGAGGTGTTTGAATGGGCACGGGCGAAGGCAAAAATCAAGAAGCCGGAATATGATTTCTCCACGGCAAGGCTTGAGGTATACGACGAAGGCGACTGCGTGCAGATTATGCATACAGGGCCATTCCGCACAGAGGCCGCATCCGTTGAAAAAATCGAGAAATATATCCGGGATAATAATCTGATCGATGACTGCGGGGAAAGGCGGCACCATGAAATCTACCTCGGAGACCCGCGCAAATGCGCGCCGGAGCGCATGAAAACCGTTCTGCGCCATCCGGTGAGGGCTAGATAATTCACGGTTCGATATCCTTGACAGCAATTGCAATTCTATTCAAATATATGAAAGAGGAGTCTCAGCATAATGAGCAAGCGAATGAGAGTAACCGGGTACATTCTGAGCGTATCGATGCTGCTGCTGGCTTTTTGGGGGCTTTTTGTTTTTACGGTCTTTTTAAAGGCTTCCTTCCTTCAGTGGATCATGTATAACGTTTGCGCTCCTACGCAAATTACTTTCTTTATACTTTTACTTGTACTAAATAAAAAACAGAAGGGTTTGCAGTTCCTTCTTATCATGGTAGTGCCTTTAACGGTTTTTGGAACAATGGGACTTTGGATTTTTCCATGGAGCGGCCAAGGCGCGCTGATCACACAGCTGTCCCATATTTTGATGACCGTAACGGCGGCATGGATTATCTTTATCAACAGAAAATTGGTTTCGATAAGCCCAAAGGTAGTTTACTGGATTTATAGCGTCGCATTGTTAATTGCAGTTCAGAATTGGTACTGCAGGATAACGGCGGACGTATTAAAGCAGATGCTTAATGTGTAGAGAAATATGATTGTGAGTTACGTTAGGGGGAATCGCTATGATGGAAATACCGGAAAGCAATACCATTGCGAGGCAGCTGAATGAAACGATTCAGGGAAAAACCATTTTGAATGTTACCGCCTGCCATTCTCCGCATAAGTTTACCTGGTATTTCGGTGATCCGTCCACGTACCATGAATTGCTTTCGGGATTCAGAATTGACCGGTCGCTCGCGGTGGCCGGAAATGTGGAAATTCAGGCGGGAGATTGCAGAATCCTGCTGCAGGACGGCGTCAACCTGCGGTATCTTCCCGCCGGGGAGGAGGCGCCGCAGAAGCATCAGCTTTTTATCGAGTTTGACGATTTCTCCAGACTGACGGGCACCGTGCAGATGTACGGCGGTATCAGCGCGTTCCGGGACGGCGAAAACGAGAATCCGTATTATCTGGTCGGAAAGGAAAAGCCTTCGCCGCTCGGCGACGAATTTGATGAATCCTATTTTCAGTCCCTCTGCGGATGCCCGAACTTTGAAAAGCTCTCCGCGAAGGCGTTCCTCGCAACGGAGCAGCGAATTCCGGGGCTTGGAAACGGCGTGCTGCAGGATATCCTGTGGAACGCAGGGATACACCCAAAGCGAAAGATGGTTGAGCTGTCCGATGCCGAGCTAACCGGGCTGTACCGCGCGGTAAAGGATATGCTGGTGGAGATGACCCTGAAAGGCGGCAGGGATACCGAGCGCGATCTGTACGGCTGCTCTGGAGGCTACCGTTCCGTCCTCAGCAAAAACACAGTCGGTCAACCCTGCCCGGCGTGCGGCGCACCCATTCAAAAGGAAGCCTATCTCGGCGGCAGCATCTATTTCTGTGATCAATGTCAGAAGTATGTAAAACCTGTAAAGCATAAAGGAGCCAAATGAAAAAATTGATTATCGTGAACGGAACTATGGGCGCCGGGAAAACTACGGTCTGCAAATTGCTTAGCAAGCAGCTGCAGCCGTCGGTTTTTTTGGATGGGGACTGGTGCTGGGATATGAACCCGTTCGTTGTAAACGAGGAAAACAAAGCGATGGTGATGGATAATATTACCCATCTGCTGAATTCCTTCTGCCGGAATTGCGGCTATGAATACATTTTGTTCTGCTGGGTGATTCATCAGGAAGAGATATTGGAACAAATTCTGCGTTCGCTGCCGGAATGCGAGTTTGAACTTTTCAAGTTTACTCTGCTGTGTTCAGAATCGGCTCTGAGAAGCCGCCTTGAAAAGGATGTGGAAACCGGCATCCGTCAGTCCGATGTAATAGAGCGGAGTGTTTCACGCCTTCCCGCTTACGAATCCATGGACACGGTTAAAATAGATGTAAGCGCCATCACTGCTGAGCAGGCGGCTGAGAAGCTCGCGCGGATTGTAAACGACCATGGGTCCATATGATATAGAATACAACGATCAAGCGGCAGCCCGTTGCCCAGACTGCCGCCTGCTTTTGTTTCAGCCGAACGCAATAGGAACGAATAATCAACCGGCAGCACTTAATGATGGCGCTCATTCGAGTCCCTTTAGAAGAAATGCGTACCGTGTAGCTTTTAACGAACCGTTCCTTTATAAAATATGTTTGTCTACCCGGTTTCGTTCCGTTTTTTCTTAATTTCCATCTGTTCTAACATCGCAAACCAGTGTTCTAAGATATTACCTGTAAAATGATTCAGAAGAAATTTTTAAGCTGAAAAATTTTCTTTGGCATTTACAAAACCTGTTAATTGGGATAGACTAATACCATTGAAAAGAACTGCGGGAGGTATCTTTATGCCCTTTATACAAACAAAAACCAATGTAAAAATCACCAAGGAAAAAGAAGAGGTAATCAAAGCCAAGCTCGGAAAAGCAATTGAATTGATCCCGGGAAAATCGGAGGGCTGGCTTATGCTATCGTTTGAGGATGATTGCCGCCTGCATTTTAAGGGTAACAATCAGGCCGGCATTGCCTTTGTTGAAGTGAAGCTGTTCGGAAAAGCAAGCAGCGAAGCCTACAATAAGCTAACCGCCGAAATCTCTGGGGTCCTTCATCAGGAGCTTGCTATCAGCCCCACTCAGATTTATGTGAAGTATGAGGAAGTATCTCACTGGGGCTGGAACGGCAGTAATTTTTGATAATATTCAGGACACAAAGAGCCTTGCAGACACCTGCAAGGCTCTTTGTATTGTCATACGCTCCCTGCCGAAAAAACCGTAAAAACCCCTGCCGCAAATAGCGAAGCAGAGGTTTTTACAGAAGCGTATAATTAAAGGAATGTTGTAATTATTTTAAGGTTTCAAGATACTCCAGATTTTTTGTAATCAGACCGCAGCGCTGGTGCACACATTCGACCGAACGAAGCGGGTCAGAGGGCGTGTTAAAGGTGTAATCCATCAGTCTCTCAACGGTTGTTGTTATCACATGAATCCGAGTATCTGCGGAAGCGTAATAAAGGTAGACGTCGCCGTTTTTCGTTGCAATTGCCCCATTGGTAAAAACAACATTGCTCACATCGCCGACGCGTTCCGCTCCGCGGGGAGCCAAAAACACTCCGGAAGGGCTTGCAATCAGTCTGGACGGGTCATTCAAATCCGTGGCAAAAACATAAAGCACGTAACGAAGCCCCGCGGCCGTATTGCGCACTCCATGCGCGATATGAATCCAGCCCTTCGGGGTTTTGATCGGCACCGCACCTCCCCCGTTTTTTGACTCCGTAATCGTGTGATAAATTCTTGGGCTAACCAGCTTCTCCTCCGTTTCAATTACCGGATTCTCAATGTAATCACACAATCCGAAGCAGATTCCGCTGCCGGAGCTGGCGGAAATAAACCCATCCTGCGGGCGGGTATAAAAGGCGTATTTGCCGTTTACCAGCTCGGGATGCAAAATTACATTCCGCTGCTGGGGCGACCTCGTCTTCAGGTTAGGCAGGCGTTCCCAGTTAATCAGGTCTTTTGTCCGCACAATTCCAGTCTGTGCAATGGCCGCGGAAAGATCCGGATCATTCTGATCTTTGCTCTCCGAACAGAAAACACCGTAAACCCAGCCATCCTCATGCTTGGTCAGGCGCATATCATAGACGTTTGTTTCCTGCGGTACGGTGTCCGGCAGAACAACCGGATAATCCCAGAACCGAAAATTATCAACACCGGAATCGCTCTGTGCAACCGCGAAAAAGGATTTTCGGTCGTTTCCCTCCACACGCGCAATCAAATAGAATTTTCCGTCAATTTCAATCGCGCCGCTGTTCATTACCGCATTGACCCCGAGACGCTCCATAAAATTCGGATTGGTTTCCGGATTCAGGTCATACCTCCATAAAAGCGGTGTGTGATCGCGTGTCAGAACCGGATAGAGCCAACGGTCATATATCCCGTTATAATCGTCCGATTTTTTATTTCTCCGATTCAAAAGGGATTCCTGCCTGGCGTATTCCCTTTCGTATTTCTCTTTAAATGTCAGCATTCCGTTTTATAACCTCCATGCACATTCTGCCATTATGGTACGGACATTTCCACGGCTCAACAATCGGCTTATCCGAAGGACGTCCGCTGTAATCCACACTCCAGAACCATTCGGAATTCTCTCTTTTGTCAATGATATCGTTCTTAATATAGTCCCAAATATGCATGGCTGCCGCTAAATACTTGCGGTCGCCGCTTTTTTGATAAGCGTTGAAAAATCCGACAACGCTCTCCGCTTGCACCCACCAGATTCGGGTTTTATCCACGGTTCCTCGGCAGCTTTGATTATTCAGCGCGCCGCCGTCATACGCGGTTTGAAGAACTGCTTCTGCGATTTGGGCAGTCATATTCCCTAGCTGCGCGTTCAGCGCTTCATCGCCGAGAACTTCGCACGCGCGGTCAATCAGCCAGGAGGCCTCGATATCATGTCCATAGGAATAGATATCGGCAATCGACTCCATTTTCTCGTTAAAGAACACCCGCAGAATATGGGTATCCGCGTCATACACCTTATTTCTGCACAATAACAGAGACCTTTTCAGGCTTTCGCCCACTTCGGGATTCTGATCCACCCGGTACAGCTCCGTATAGGCTTCGATAATGTGTAAAAGGGTATTCATACTTTTCTTCGCGTCATAGCCGTCTTCCGAGAGCTTTTTGTTTTCAATCAGCTCCCAGCTTCGGCTGAACGCCTCCCGGTATCCAACGGAGTCGGAGCTCCTGTCTTCTACGAGCCGATATAATGTATAGGCCGTTTCCAGAGCCTCCCGATCACCGGAAGCTGCAAAATAGGAGGAAAGGCCGTAAATCGCAAACGCCTGATTGTAGGTGTGCTTCATATCTTCCAGAGGTGTGCCGTCATATCTCATCATCCAGTAAACGCCGCCGTATTCGCAATCGACACAGTACTGCTTCAAAAAGTGATAGGCATGACGCGCGTGGTCAAGCGCCTCTTGCTCCTGAAACAGCAGATATAAATTGGAATAGAACCAAAGGATGCGGCTATGAAGAATAACCCCTTTATCCGCGTCTTTTTCAATATTCAGATTATAATCCATAAAACCATAGTATCCACCGCGGCTGTCCCTCATTTGATTCCAAAAGGGGGCAATATGGTTGCGGAGTTCCTCTTTCATTTCTTCGCACAGTTCTTTTATTTCTATCATGTAACACCCTCCTAAAAGCAGAGTCCTGTCCTAGGTATAATCCTTTTCGCGGCTGTAATGTCTAATTATAAATGCTCCAGAAAAAACCTTAGGATGACGTCACCCGCGTATGGAAGATATTCATGCTGGTATTCCGGGAAATACACGATATCCTTCTTTGATGTGATGTTATTGTACGCAGCCATTTGGGAAAACGGCGGGCATACCTTATCCATCAGCGCGGTGAGCCAAAGCATCTCACAGTTAATGTATTTGGTGATATTTTTTAAATCAATATAGCCCAAGCGTTCAAAGAACGCCGCTTCGTTCAAATGCATCGGATCACGCTGGCGGAAGTACCAGGTGATTTCTTCATAGGAATCACATTGAAAGTTGTTTTGATAGATCCCCCGAAAATCGCACAGGAACGGATACATGGGAGCCGCCGCCTTTAATTGCGGAGAAAGCGCTGCGCATGCAACTGTAAGCGCTCCGCCCTGAGAGGCGCCGGTTGCAAAAATGTGGTTGGCATCTACAAAATCCATTCCGGCAAGAATCCGGATACACTGTGCGGTATCCAGATACACATTGCGGTAAAACAGTGCGTCCGGATTCTCGCTTTCCAACCCGCGAATGATGTGCCCGCTCTGTGTATTTCCCTTATAAAGTCCGTTGTCTTCGCTCTTCCCGCCCTGCCCGCGAACATCCATCGCCAGAACACAGAAGCCTTCGGCGATATAGCCGAGCTTTCCCGTCCAGTCCCCGCAGTTGGTCCAGTATCCGTGAAAAACAGCAATTGCCGGAATTTTAGCGCCTTCCGGAATATTTTTCGGTTTTAAAAACTGACAGTGTACCCTTGCTCCGCCTACCCCGGTAAAATACAGGTCATAGGTCTCGCAGCTTCTGGCAACAAAATCGCTTTCAACCAGCTCATAATCCAATGAAGCCTGATCCAGCTCTTCTTTTGCCCTGGCCCAATAGGAATCGTAGTCCTTCGGCGCTTCGCCAACTCCCCAGTAATCGCTATAAGGGTCTGTCTGACATTGATATAGTTTTTTCATGATTATTCCTCGTGCATGTTTAAATTCTTCCTTCGGTATCATCAAGAGCAATTTTTTCGTGATGCTCCTTAACAAACGCTACCGTTTCCTCTACCGTTGTATAGGCAACGCCGACATAGGTATCTGCCGCGCCATAATATAACGCAATCCGTCCGGTATCAGAGTCGCAGAGTGCCGCGCACGGGAATACCACATTCGGCACAAAACCACGCTCTTCATACCATTCTTCCGGCGTAAGCATAAAGCATCCCGCACGGTAGAGAACCTTTGCAGGATTATCTCGGTCAAGAATTGCCGCACTCATGGAATATACCAGACCGTTGCAGGTTCCGGTTACGCCGTGGTAAAAGATCAGCCAGCCTTCATCCGTTTCAATCGGTGCGGGACCGCAGCCAATCTTTACACTCTGCCACCAGCCGTTTCCGCCCTTCTGCATCACGCTGCGATGTTCTCCCCAGTAGGTCAAATCGGGGCTTTTACTCAAAAAGATATCGCCGAACGGGGTATGCCCGCTGTCGCTGGGGCGTGAGAGCATGATGTATTTTCCGCCGATCTTACGCGGGAATAAAACGCCGTTGCGGTTAAACGGTAGAAAAGGATTTTCCATTCTTGTAAAGGTTTTAAAATCCTCGGTTCTGGCCAGACCGATGGAGGCCCCGTCAAAATCTCCGCACCAGATGATATAGTAGCAGTCTTCCACCTTAACCAAACGGGGGTCATAGGCATACAGCGGCTGATAATCCTTTCCGCTTTCATCGGTAAAGCGGATTTTTTCTTCGTCAAATTCCCAGTGGATTGCGTCTTTGCTGCGCCCCAAATAGATATGTGGTCTTCCGTTGGTGGTTTCGCCACGGAAAACACCAACAAATGCGCCCTGATAGGGTACCACTGCGCTGTTGAAAATACGCGCTACATTTTTTACCGGGTTTCTTCCGATAATCGGATTCTCTTTGTGACGCCAGATCGGGAACATGCAGTCCTCAGGTTTTGGCTGCCATGGAATATTAGGCAGACTTTCGCCTATTATTTTTACTTGTTTCATTACTTATTTCGATCCTTCCGTTAAGTTATTAGCCATCATCAGCCCTTCACGGAGCCGCTTGCTAGGCCGCTGTAGATTTGTTTTTGGAAGACGATGAATACAATCAGCGCTGGAAGCATGGTAATAATTACACCCGCGCAAATGTAGTTGTACTGACTTCCGATTGGTCCGGTAAAGACACGCAGAGCCGTTGAAATTACGCCGAGCGTGTTCTTATCCTGCAGGTAAAGGCTGGCCATATAGTATTCGTTATAGGTGGATACTCCCTTGAGGATCATGCAAGTAATAATAGCGGGCTTTAATAGCGGGAGTAATATTTTAAAGAAGACTCCAAAGTACGTACATCCATCCAGTATGGCGGACTCGTCCAGGGATATCGGCAGGTTATCAAAGAATTGAAGAAAGATATAAATTGAAATGACATCCGTTCCCAGCAGCAGAATGATGTATCCGGGCAAGCTGTTGATCAGATGCAGCCTATACATAATTTGATACACGGTAACCTGCATTGCAACACCGGGAATTAAGCTTGCAATCAAAAAAAGATTACGAACTAAGCTGTTGCCGGCGAACTTAAAGCGGTTTAGTACATAAGCAAGCATGGAGCTAATCAGAATGGAGCCGATTAGCACTACAACCAATACGATAAGCGAGTTTAAAAACGCCCGTCCCATGCGCGCTTTTTCCCACGCTGTGACAAAATTTTGAAAATTAAGCCACGAACCCGGCATCGTCATAACATTCGTATTCTGGTATTCCTCCGGCGTCTTGAACGCGGTTACCACACAGGAGACAAGTGGAACCAAGGCGGTAAAGGTGCAGAAGCAGAGGGTAAGGTATTTAAATATAATCCAGATAACCTTTGTGACAATCTGCCCCAAAGAAAGCCCCTTCATTTTCATACTTCTCCCCCTTTTCGTGCAGCGGCAGCCGCTTTAGCCCGCTTCTTACTTGCGCGGGATTCCAGATAAGTCATACCCCTTTCATCCTCGTCAAGGAAGAAATGGAACACTGTTTTCTGCAGAATGGTAACAAGAATAATAATACCCAATAGTACTACCGCCATCGCTGAAGCCAAACCAACCTTCAGATTCAGGTGTGCGATACGATCCATCAGCACAAAATACGTTGCGGTGCCAAAAGAACCCCCCGTGATTACATACGGCGGCTCAAACGCACTGATAGAGCCGGAAACAGAAAGGATAATGTTTAGAACAACAATGGTCTTGATATTTGGAAGGGTAACATGTAAAAATCTGCGAAGTCCGTTTGCACCGTCAATCTCAGCCGCTTCATAAAGATTGGGATCGACCGACATAATTGCGCCAATGAAGAGCACCATATTCTGACCTGTGTAACGCCAGATGGACGTGCCCGCGAGAGAAAAGTTATTGATTCCTGTATCTTTCAGCCACATAGGCAGTGTTTCCACATTAAATCCTACCCAGGACAGTACGGTGTCAAAAACATACCCCTGAGTAAAGAAAAATCTAAAAATAAAACCGACTGCGATTCCGCATACTAAATATGGAAAAAAGATTGTGCCCTTAAAAAGAGACCCAAATTTGGTTTTTGAACTCAATATACTTGCTAAAAACAGCGCGGAAGAAATCTGAATGACAGAAGCCCCTAAATAGTAGAGCGCTAATTTCAAGGATTGCAGAATATCATCACGCGTAAAAATACTTTTGTAATTTTCAAACCCGATAAAGGTACGTTCGCCAATATACTTCATGTCAAAAAAACTGAACTGAACCATATTAAAGAACGGAATGCATGTAAAAATGAAAAGCAAGGCAAGGGGGGCAATCAGAAATACGATTGTAACCAATATCTGTTGGCCGCGAAGGCTTTGAAGCCAAAGCTTAAAACCAGAAGACTTTTTTACGGCAGCCGCTTCGTCTACCCTTTTCATAAGATAACCTCCTTAAAATATGAGCTAATGCAATACATTAGCTCATATTTTCATATACGCTATTTGATTATAAATTTACTTTACGCCATTCTTTTCCTGTGCGGCTGTCCACTTTTTGTTCCATTCTGCCATAAGGTTATCCAAACTTGTTTTTCCGGTTTCAGCTGCTTCCACAATTTTGGCTACATGGCTGAAATCAGCGTTGATACCAATTTCAGAATCGCTGCCGACTTTACCGAGCAACGCTTCTTCACCGGCCTTAGGCGGTTTGTCGGAAATCATCTCCGCGCCCTTAAAGGCAGAAAGAACTTCCGGAAGCGGGTCTGACTTTACAGTGGAGATGGTACCCATGTCTTTCCAATACCCGGATTTTTCGACCATCCACTTGATGTAAATCATGGAGGCTATTTTGTTATCGTTAGAAGAGGTTACGTTAATTGCGTAGTTATAGTCACCGGACACGTTTGCATACTGCTTTCCGTTTACTGAAATCGGGAAAGGCATATAGGCGATATCATTCTTGTTTGCACCTGCATTCTGTATTTGCGATACAGCCCAGGTACCAAGAGCCATAGTGGCAATCTCGCCTTTGTTCATTCTTGGCTTGCTGCTCTCCCAGTCGGTTGTGGTCGGGTCCTTCTCAATCAGCTTGCGGCTTGTTGCCTCATAAAGGGTGTAGTAAACTGCGTACGGACCCGTCATGCTGCCGTCACTCGGCTTTGAGAAAGGATTTTTCGCATGGGGCAGCTTAATGTTAAAGAATTCGGCATCACCGGTCGCACCGCTGGTGGTGTAGGAGTCCCAAGCAGTCATCGGCCACTGAGCGGAAAAATTCGTATACAGCGGAATGACTTTGTCTCCGAACTTATCTTTAATTTTTTTCAAATCGGCAAGGAACTCGTCCGGTGTCTTTGGCAGCTCGGTGACACCCGCTTCCTCCCAGATTCGTTTGTTGTAGACAAGTCCCTGAACATTGCCGTCGCAGGGCAGACCATAGGATTTTCCGTTATAATACTTGTCGTCGGTCCAGTTATAGATTTCAGATAAGGTTTTCTGATCACCCAAGGGGAAAAAATAGGTTGGGAAATCCGCCTTGTTCGAAACACTTGCCGGAAGGTAGCAAACGTCGCCCCAATCCTTGGTTGTCATTCGTGTGGCGAGTTCTCCCTCGTAATTTGTAATTCCTTCATATGTAATATTGATATTTGGATACATCTTCTGGAATTCCTTCGTATAATCCTGAAGCAGTGTGTCCACAATATCCGTCTTGCCTGTAAGAACCTTTAGGTCCGCCTTGATATCCTTATAATCCTCTCCCAGCTTCAGGGCGTCAATTGTGAGGTCCTCCGCTTTGGCCGGTGCGGCAGTTCCCGCTCCTGCGGACGATGCAGCAGACGCGGCGGGCGCGGCCCCTGAAGTCGCACCATTGCCGGAGCAGCCGGCCAGCGAAGTTACTGTCATAACCATTGCCAAAGTAAGCGCCATTAGTCTTTTTGCTTTCATGATCTTAACTCCTCTCGTTTAGCTAATATTAAGTTATCGTTTAGCTTATTTAGATTATATATTTGTTCCATAAAAATGTCAATAGCGGCGATAAAAAATATTAAATATAGAAAAGTATAAAAATTTAACGCCTGATTTGTTGAAAAATAATAAATCAGGCGCCATTATTCATTTGATGAAATTTTTTATTAACTTAAATTTAAATTCTTAACTGAATCTTTAATTACAATCTTTCCGCTGATTAGCCTTCTTCCGGCTTTATAATGGGAGTGGCACATTTTTTGGACAATCAGCTCTACCCCGGACTGCGCCATCGCCTTCATATCCACTTCCACCGTAGTGATGGGAGGATCGCAAATTTCAGAGATCAGGTAATTGTCGAAGCCGACAACCGAGATGTCATCCGGAACCTTGTAATTGTTCTGACGCAATATTTTAATAAAGCGAAAAGCAGTTTCGTCACAGTTGCAAACAAACGCTGTCGGCATAGTATCCGGCAGACGAATTTCGATATTTACACCGTTCTTCAGCCGGTCGGACAACGTCCATTCCTTTTTGTAATCAAGGTCATTCTCAATCAACGCCTTCAAATAGCCGAGAAAACGATCCTGAATACTGCTGGTAGCCTTAACGTTCCCAATAAAACCAATATTCTTATGTCCTTTCTCAATCAGATAATCGGTCAGAAGATAGGTTCCATAGAAGTTGTCGGTAATAATCGTATCAATATCCGGAAAGTTCTCGTAGAAATCCATGCAGATCATTGGAATATCTGTGCTTAAAATCATTTTAACATAGCTTCTGCTTGCCTGCCCCAGAATGATAACACCGTCAATTTTCTGATCCTGCATCATTTTGGGAAGTACCAGATTTTCTTCGTCCTCTACCTTGAGAATCTCAAAAATACCGTAATAATTCTTCTTTAAAAGCTCCTTGGATATATTTTGGTACAGCACCCAGTAAAAGGACATCGTCTGCCCTAAAAAGCGTTCCGGTACTACAATGCCAATATTATAAGTTTTTCCATCCTTTAGCGATTTGGCCATTGAATTGTAGGAATACCCCATTTCATTGGCCAGCTGCTTGATTTTTGAGCGAAGCTCCTCGCTTACCCCGTCTTTATCCGCCAACGCTTTTGAAACCGTAACATTGCTTACGTTTAACTTTTGAGCAATGTCAGACATCTTTACATTTTTCTTCATACGTTGCTCCCCTGCATTAGCAAATTTTTTAGCTAATCAATTAAGTTAATAATACTACTTTTACTTAAAAAGTCAATTTAGTTTTTAAAATAAAAATAGCAAGCTTACCCGGAAAACCGAATAAGCCTGCTGTTTGATTACGTTCTTATCACCCAATCCAGTCTTCTGAACCCTGAAGTGAAACAGATCTTACACAGTGACCAACATTTTTTGACCGCCGATATCAATCGTAACGCCGCCTTTCGCCACTGCTTTTACCGGATACAGCCACCCGCTTTTTCCATTATAGCTATATTTGACCGGCTTACCGACTACGGCAACCGCAGAGTTATAGGACATAGCCGAAGGTGCGGTAGAAGAGTTTGTAATAGCAAGAACCGAATAAGTGCGCCCTGTTGGTATGGTTACATTGGATGTATCCAATGTAATGCCCGAACCCGTGGAAGCCACCGTGGCACCTGAGCTCAGCGCACAGGAAGCAGATTTATAATCCATAAGAATATCCCCGTCGTTATCCACCAGATAAACAGCCAGCCTAGCCTGATACGTACCTGTTCCCGCCGAGCTGGATAAATAGATCCTGCAGGTGGCGTCGCTGGAATCAGAAATAGAAAACTTTGATGTGGGATCGATGAGCTTCCAGTGTAATTTGGAACCGCTTACAAGCCCAGAAGGATTCGGGTTCACAGTAGCCTTTACTGTCGCATATCCCCCGCTTGGAAGGGTAACGGAAGAGGTATCCAGCGTCACGCCGTTTCCGGTCAGGGCGCGCAATACAAAGCTATCATACCCACTGCTTGACTCCTGCTTGGTCAGCCCATAACCAAATACCGTGACGCTGCTTGGCGCCACAGCTCCTGATTTTGCCTGGAATACAGTTGTACCGTCCGTTACGGTTCCGTAAAAATCCAAAACGGGATAATCGGAGATCGCGGTACCAACCGTTAGACTTCCGGGATTGGCAGACAGTGTTCCCGGCCCCTGAAGCGTTTCAACCTTAAGCGTTGAGGTTGTTGAAAACACGGAGTTTTCCTCCAGCTTCAAGGAGTCAATATCCATGCTCTCCCCCGTTGTTACAACCGTTCCCGGACCTGCGTCAATTTCGCCGAGATTGGTGCAGGCGGGGAGCTTTCCGCTGAAATTCTTTAGCAGCAGCGTCCCCGATAACTGACCGTCAATCGGACCGAAATTATAGCTTGTACCCTGCATAGTCATCTTGCCAGGGAAAGAAAATCCGCCATATACATTTGTTGTATTTCCGGAGGTTGCGTATACCGTAATATTATTCGCAGATACGTTTCCGCCCACCGTAAGCTTTCCTGACAGCGTTACGGATTCCTGCGCATGCACATCACTCCGAACGGTTCCTCCGCTGATGCTGATACCATCGTCTGATTCCAGCGAATTTACGGTTCCGCCGGTCATGTAGATACTGCCGGAGCAATCGACATCCGATGCAGTTCCGTCATATATCGTAAGGCTGCAACCGTTGGAAACTGTAACCGAACCGACTTTTCCGCCCTTTATAATCACGTCGTCGGAGGAAACTACATCTTCACCGGTAACTTCGGTAAAATCACGGGAATCCCAGCTTTTTTGGCTCCACGCATCTTCCGGGCCCATATAAGTACCCGATCCATGCTTATTAATAATCATGCGGTCATCGGAGTAGGCACCGGCAGAAACCGGAAGGCTTGATAAAAGCACTGCCGCACACATTGCAGCAGCCAGCATTTTTTTCATTTCAATCCCCCTTGTTGTTTCCTATTGCTACCGCCAATAGGAATATATTGCTATTGTAACTTTACCACTATTTGTAAAAAATAACAAGTGAGATATTATGAACGGTGTTTTTTAGCCGGGATCCGGTAATCAAAGCATCATGATCCCCTCTCTTTTTCATTTAATTATATACCTTAGCAGTGATCCCTTTGTTGACGGCAGCCCGGGATTTCGATTTATCCGAGAGGGCATGTACAAAAAGATGTCCCAAATGCATTTGACATTCGGGACATCTTTTTATTGGAAAGAGAATCTCTTGTAAGCTATGGGATTAAGAAACCTGAGCGAATTCGATCCGCTCGTTATTGGGACCAAGGAACAGAAAATACCGGTTGCTTTTCGGAGCAAACATTTGGTTGGATTCAATTCCATCGCTCACGATCTGACAACCCATCGCTACAATTTCTTCATAAGCCGCTTCAATATCCTCGCTGGCCAGAGCGATGTGATCAATCGCTCCTGCCGGTTTTTCATCGGTGCGGCGGCGATAGATTTCAAGGCGGCAGCCTCCGTTTTCTAAAATGCAGGAAAACTCATGCATCACAACCGGTGTGAACCCCAGATTTGTGTAGAACGCAACCGTCTGGGAAAAATCACCCGCCGGAACCGCAACATGGGCAAGTCCTGTGGGAACATTCTTTATCATTGAAGCTCCTCCCTGTCAGTTTGGCTGTTTGCCAATATAGGCAAGGATTCCGCCGTCCACATAGAGGACATGACCGTTAACAAAATTGGAAGCGTCGGAAGCGAGGAAAACAGCCGGGCCTACCAGGTCATCTGTCGTGCCCCAGCGCGCAGCCGGTGTTTTTGAAATAATGAATTTATTGAACGGATGCTCCGGGGTACGCAGCGGAGCGGTCTGAGGAGTTTCAATATATCCGGGGCCGATACCGTTGCACTGAATGTTAAACTCGCCGTATTCGGAGCAGATGTTGCGGGTCAGCATTTTCAAGCCGCCCTTGGCTGCCGCGTAAGCGGAAACCGTTTCGCGACCCAGCTCGCTCATCATGGAACAGATATTGATGATTTTGCCGTGACCCTTTTTCATCATACTCGGGATGACGGCTTTGGAAACGATGAACGGCGCGTTCAAATCCACATCGATTACCTGACGGAACTCTGCGGCGGTCATATCGCACATCGGAATCCGCTTAATGATTCCCGCGTTGTTTACCAGAATATCGATCACGCCGACTTCCTTTTCCACCGTAGCAACCAGCTTGTTGACTTGCTCTTCATTGGTAACGTCACAAACATAGCCATGAGCGTCAATGCCCGCTTCCTTATAGGCGGCCAAGCCTTTCTCTACCAGTTCCTGCTTGATGTCGTTAAACACAACCGTTGCTCCCGCGGCGGCAAAGCCCTGTGCAATCGCGAAGCCGATTCCATAGCTGGCGCCGGTGACCAAAGCCACCTTACCCTCTAAACTAAAGTCCTTCATATTCATTTTGCAGTCCTCCAATTAAGCCAAAACAGATTTTACATATTCGGCAATTTTTTCATCCTTGCAGTTTGCGAAGAAATACTCACTGAATTTTTCGCCGCTTAGAGCACCCTTTACCAGCTCGGCGTCGATATTCTTAAGAATGGTGATTAAATCCTTATAAGCTTCCGCTTTCACCGCATCCAGAATTTTTTTATTGCGCTGCTCCGGCACCACACGATCCTTCGGGTAGCCCTGGCCGCTCTCACATTCAAACAATTTTTCAAAAATATACTGAAGATTCAGTTCCCCGCCCCAGCCGAAGCCCTTTGCAAAAGGCAAAGCGATTGCGTTTCCGTCATTGATCTGCGCAAACATAAATGCGTCGGAAGCATCCTCAACGTGACCACAGATAACGCCCGGAAAAGTGTTGCAGGCCAGCATAGCGCCTTCGCCCGTACCGCATCCGGTAATCACGTAATCCGCCGCGCCGGAATTCAGCAAAACAGCCGCGAGAATACCGTTCTGCACATAGGTTAGCTGTGCTTTATCATCCGAAGAATACATTCCATAGTTATAAACGGTATGCCCCATTGGCTCCACAACCTTTTTGAGGGTGCTGCATATCAGTTCATTCTTTGCTGCCTGACTGTTCTCATTAATTAAAGCGATTTTCATTTAGAATCCTCCAGCTATAGATTTTATTTACTGCAAACGAACGATATTCCGCCCGCAATATTACAATTTTTTCATATGATATCTTGTAACATGTCATACAATTTGTAGTGTCACGTTAATATTACACGCATAGATCAGGAAAGTCAACCGCTTAAAAGCAAATAAATTTCAAAAATCGGAGCGTTATCTCTGGATTTCTGCAAATTTTGTGCTATAATAGTTGCTGTACAATTGTAGGACAAGTTACAAGAGAACAAAACTAAATTGTCCGGAGGTAGACAAATGGAGGCCATTGAAAGGGTTCCTATCGTAGAACAGGTAGTAAATATTATTCGGGAGCATATTTTATCAGGAAACGTAGAAGTCGGGCAGAAGCTTCCCACTGAAAAAGAATATTGTGAACGCCTGAACGTAGGGCGGGGTACCCTGCGGGAAGCTCTTCGAATTCTGCAGGCAAACGGCTATGTTGAAATCCGCCCGGGGCGCGGCGCTTTTGTTGCCAAAACCAAGGAGTCTGACGCCAACGATATTGTGGAATGGTTTGTAAAAAACGAGGTAGAGCTAAAAGACTGTATCGAAGTTCGTTCCGCAATTGAGCCGCTCGCGATCAAGCTTGCCATTGCCCGGTGCAGCGACGCAGACATCGCCATGCTTGAAAAAACACACGCAAAATTCTGCAAAGCAACTGAAGAAAACGACATCTTAAGCATTGCCAAATATGATGAACGCTTTCACAATCAGATTGTGGAAATGAGCAAAAACAAGCTCCTGATTTCTATTAACAAGAAGGTAAGCGAGTACGTGCAAACCTTTCGCAGCAAGACTTTTCAGGTGCATCAAAACGTTCAAAACGCGATTGAACCGCATTCCAACCTAATGCGTTCCCTGCGGGAAAGGGATACGGAAGCGGGCGAATTGTATATGCGCAAACACATTCAGAGGATCCTGGTGGATTTGACAACCATGATAAAAAAATAAGGCTTATTTTATACAAATATGCAACACGCAGTACTTATTGGTTGTTTTATACAATGGTATTTTATTTTAATTAGTCGATTTTACAAAGATTTAAATAATGATTGACAATTATCAATCTGCTCGCTAGAATGTGAGTACACCAAGTTTTGTATGACAACATACAAAATTATCCAAAAGGGGGATTCCTGAATTATTATGAATCAAAAGGAAGAAAAAGATTTGTCCCTCATCGCGGCAAAGGTTCGCATCAACGCATTGGATGCGGTAAATGCGGCAAGTTCCGGTCATGTCGGCGGTTCCTTATCCGTTACCGATATTCTCACGGTGCTGTACTTTGATGAGATGAGAGTTCGCACAGACGAGCCGAAGTGGGCTGACAGAGACCGCCTGGTATTATCGAAAGGTCATTGTACTCCGGCTTTATACGGCGTGCTCGCTGAAAAGGGATTTTTTGCAAAAGAAGAGCTGCTCAAGTTCCGCGACCTGCACAGTATGCTTTCCGGACACGCGGAATACCACGTCCCCGGAGTGGACATGTCCACCGGTTCACTTGGTCAGGGCTTATCCACGGCAGTCGGCATGGCACTCGCGGCTCGTGTAGATAAAAAAGACTACCGCGTTTACTCCATTATGGGTGACGGGGAAATTGAGGAAGGTCAGATTTGGGAGGCAGCGATGAGCGCAGGCTTTTACAATTTGGATAACCTCGTAGCCATTGTAGACAATAATAACCTTCAAATCGACGGAGCGATTACGGACGTAATGTCATCCTACCCCATCGATAAGAAGTTTGAAGCGTTCAACTGGAATGTCATTAACATTGACGGTCATAATTTATCCGAGATCAAGAACGCGTTTGAAACAGCGAAAAACACAAAAGGCAAGCCGACAGCCATTATCGCGAAAACCGTTAAGGGCAAGGGCATTTCCTTTATGGAAAATATCGCCGGCTGGCACGGCAAGGCTCCGTCTCAGGAACAGCACGACGCGGCGGTTGCCGAGCTTCAAGGGCTGATATCGCAACTGGAGGGCAAATAAATGGCAGAAAAATACGCAACGAGATTAGCTTACGGAGAGGCGCTGGCGGAATATGGCTGCAAAGAGAACGTAGTCGCTCTTGATGCGGACCTTGCTTGCTGCACCATGTCCGCGACATTTCGTGATAAATATCCGGACCGCTTTTTCAACGTTGGCATCGCAGAGGCAAACATGATGTGTATTGCCGCTGGTCTGGCTACAACAGGCAAAAACGTATTTGCAAGTTCCTTTGCGATGTTTGCTGCCGGCCGCGCGTGGGAGCAGGTGCGTAATTCCATCGGGTACCCCCACCTGAACGTAAAGGTTGTCGGCACACACAGCGGAATTTCCGTTGGAGAAGACGGCGCCACGCATCAGGCACTCGAGGATATCGGCATTATGCGTACGATTCCCGGAATGCTGGTAGTATGCCCTTCCGATGCAATTGAAACCAGGGCAGCCGTTCGGGCTCTTGTCGATTATGAAGGCCCGGCTTACCTGCGCGTAGGGCGCATTCCCGCCGATATCATCAATGATACTCCGGATTACGCGTTTGACCTGTTCAAGGGCTATCAAATGCGGGAAGGCTTCGACGTAGCAATCCTGGCAACCGGTCTAATGGTTCAGGAAGCACTAAAAGCGCATGATCTTTTAAAGGAGCAGGGCATTCAGGCTCGCGTTATTGACATTCACACCATTAAGCCTCTTGACGAAGAAATCGTGCTGACAGCGGCAAAAGAAACCGGATGTATCGTTACCGTGGAAGAGCATAACATCATCGGCGGGCTCGGAAGCGCGGTCGCCGAGGTGCTGAGTGAAAAGTGCCCAACCCCGATGCTTCGCATCGGTATGAAGGATGAATTCGGGAAATCCGGCAAACCGGACGACCTGTTTGAAAAATTCGGTCTGAACGCAAACAACATCGCGGGTCAGGTGCAGCAGGCGTTGAAACTGAAAAAGTAACAATGCGCCGCACTTCATAATAGATCCTATTAATTAAATCATTAGAGGAGAAGGAAAATGAAAAGAATCATTGCAACCGTATTAGGCCTTGGCATGATGGTATCCATGCTTTCCGCTTGCGGAAGTACTCCCACAAGCTCTTCATCTGCCCCGGCCGCAAACTCCGCTGCCTCCACAGCCGCTTCTGCTGCTTCCACTGCAGGCAAAGCACTTAAAATCGGTGTTTCTGCGCCGGACTTAACCAACGTTTTCTTCATTCAGATTAAAAACGCCATGCAGGAAACCTTGGGCGCAAACGATCAACTCGTCATTCAGGACGCCGCAGGCGACCAGAACAAGCAGATGAATGATGTTCAGGACATGATCAGCCAGGGCTGTAATGTCATCGCAATTTCCTCCATCAACTCTGAGGGCGTAAGAGCCACTCTTGAGGCCTGCAAGGCTGCAAATGTTCCGGTTATCGCTTTCAACACAGCTGTTAAAGATCCCAGCCTGGTACAGTGCACCGTTGTTTCCGACAACGTTGCGGCAGGCGAGATGTGCGGTGAAGCACTTGCAAAAGCTCTGGGCGGCAAAGGCAAGGTTGTAGAAATCACTTACAGCACAACCGAAGTTTGCAAAAACCGTCAGATCGGTTTTGAAACCGCAATTAAAAAATACCCCGGCATCAGCATCATCCAGACAAAAGACGTTGAAAAGGCAAAATCCGACTATTCTCAGCCGATCATGGTTGACTTTATTAACGCTAACCCGGTTATCGACGGTGTATTCACCATCAATGATCCGACTGCCCGCGGTGCTATCGCAGCTTTGAAGGAAGCAGGCCGCATCAGCAAAACCAAGGTTGTTTCCATCGACGGTTCTGACGAGGGCAAGGGCTTTATCCGCGCAGGTGAAATGGTTGCTTCCGCTGCTCAGGATCCCGCCAAGATCGGTAAAACCTGCATCGAAGTAGCACAGAAGCTGCTCGCCGGTCAGTCTGTTGACAAAAAAGTTGTTGTTCCGATGTCCATCATCGATAAAGACAACGTGGATAAGAAATAATTCATCTCAATTTATTTATTGTCTCATTAATTCATTTGCCTGAACCGGGGTGCTTAACTTGCCGCCCCGGTTTCTGGCGAATTTCAATTCCGTCTTCGTTCTGTTTATAACAACCTCCAACCAAATAATGGGGAGTGATATTATTGCCAAGTGAATATGTTCTTGAAATGGACAACATCGTAAAGTCATTTGGAAGCAATGTGGTTCTGAATGACGTCAGCATTTCTGTTAAATCCGGTGAAATTCGTGCCCTGATGGGTGAGAACGGCGCAGGAAAATCTACCTTAATGAAAATACTGGGCGGTATCTACAGCGCAGACTCCGGTTCCATCCGCATTGACGGGAATCCGGCTGCCATCAATAAAGTCGACGACGCACGCCAATTCGGCGTTAGTTTTATACATCAGGAAATCACCAACATCGCCAGTATGACGATTGCTGAAAACCTGTTTTTAGGCCGTGAACCAAAAAACAAGCTTGGTTTAGTGGATTATCGGCGTATGCATAAGGAAGCGCGCAAGGCTCTGGAAGCGTTGGACCTGAAAATGAATACACACAATTTAATCTCCGGTCTTTCCGTTGCACAGCAGCAAATGCTTGAAATTGCCCGTGCAATCAGTGAAAACGCAAAAATTCTTATTATGGACGAACCAACCGCATCCCTTTCGAACAGTGAGGTAGACAATCTGTTTAAACAGATTGCCCGCTTAAAGCAAAAGGGCGTCGCGATTATTTATATCTCGCACCGTATGGAAGAAACCTTCCTTGTCTGCGATACCGTAACGGTTTTGCGCGACGGAAAATTCATCGGCACGAAGAACACCAGCGAAACCAACGACAAAGAGCTGATCAGTATGATGGTCGGCCGCGAGTTCGAAAACATGTACGGCAACGAAAGAGCCATCGGCGGTGAAACCGTTTTGGAAGTGAAGAACCTGACTAGCCCTCATGTAAAAGACGTCAGCTTTACTTTAAAAAAGGGAGAAATCCTTGGCTTCTCCGGTCTGGTTGGTGCGGGGCGCACCGAGCTGGCGCTTGCGCTGTTTGGAATTGACCAGATTATTTCCGGCGAAATCTGGCTCGAAGGCAAAAAGCTGAATATTAAGAGCTCTTCCGACGCAATCAAGGCAGGCATCGCTTTGGTGCCGGAAGAGAGAAAGGTACAGGGACTGTTCCTGAGCCACACAATTTCCACCAACCTCTCCTTTCAGGTTCTGCCGCAGTTTATTCGCAATTTTACCGTCAATAGAAAAAAAGAAAAGCAGATTGTGGATGAGTACAAGCAGAAGCTTGCCATTCGTATGGCTTCGGTTGACCAGCTGGTGAGCGAGCTCTCCGGCGGCAACCAGCAGAAGATTGTTATTTCCAAATGGCTGGCCGCAAAGCCCAAGGTATTGATTTTGGATGAACCGACCCGCGGTATCGACGTCGGCGCAAAGGCTGAAATCTATAAATTGATGAGCAGCCTTGCCAAAGAAGGCGTTTCCATTATTATGATCTCATCCGAGCTTCCGGAGGTTATTAATAACTCCAGCCGTATCGCTGTTATGCATGAAGGCAAACTGTCCACGATATTAGACCCTGAAAAAGACGAAATTTCGCAGGAAATTATTATGTCTTACGCAGTCTGAGGAGGAAATACGATATGTCAAAACTTGAACCACAAAACAGTCAAGCCGTCGCGGAAATAAACGGCTTACAGTCAAATCCCCTTTATACCTGGTTGAAACGTAATCTGGCCTCCATCATTGCGCTGTTGATTATGGTGGCCATTCTGACCTTTTCTACCAATTCCTTCATGGTTTCCACAAACCTGATCAGCGTTCTGCGCCAGGTCTGCGTTAACTGCTTTATCGCTTTCGGTATTACCTGTGTTCTGATTTGCGGCGGCATTGACTTATCCGTGGGCTCCGTAGTCGCGGCGGCGGGCGTTATTGCGGTTCGGATGGCAAATTCCGGGGCTCCCGTTATTTTCGCCGTGCTCACCGCCTTAGCTTTCGGTGCTTTACTTGGTTTGTTCAACGGATATATCATTTCTCACACAACCATTCCCCCATTTATTGTAACGCTGTCCACGCAGATTATCGTCCGCGGCGTCAGCTATCTTCTTACCGATGGACTCCCGGCGCAGTGCACAAACGAAGCGTTTAACAACATCGGCACCGGCAGCATCCTGGATATCCCGATTCCGGTTATTATCGTGGCTTTTACCCTGCTTGTCTTATATTTTATCATGGGCAGAAGCGCTTTCGGCCGCCATGTATATGCTACCGGCGGCAACATTGAAGCCGCGAAATACGCCGGCGTCAATACAAGATCCATTCAGATGCGCGTCTTTATGATGAGCGGCATTCTGGCCGCCCTTGCCGGTGTAGTTCTGGCAGCCCGCCTGTATTCCGGCCAGCCCTCCGTTGGGGAAGGCTTCGAGCGCGACGCAATTGCCGCTTCCGTTCTCGGCGGTACCAGCTTTAACGGCGGTATCGGTACTCTTGGCGGAACCGTGGTGGGCGTTCTGATTATCGGCGTTCTCAACAACGGTATGAACCTGCTGAAAATTAACAGCTACTGGCAGTTCGTTGTAAAAGGCATCGTTATTCTCGGCGCTGTATACATTGATTATATGAAGAAACGGAAGTCCCTGAAGAAATAAACCGTTTCAAAACATAAAAATTAATTTTAAATAAGCCCTCTAAGCAGGCACGAGAAATTGAACGTGTAAAATCTGCTTGGAGGGTTAACAATATAATGGATTTATCATTGAACCGGGAGGAATATGATGAGTAAAAAATTTATGCTGATTGGCGAGCCGATGGGGTTATTTATCGCGCAGGAGGTCAGCCCGCTGGAGCGTGTGAACCATTTCACTTCGTCAATCGCGGGAGCGGAGCTTAATGTGGCAATCGGGCTGACCCGTCTTGGGCACAGCGTGAGCTATTTAACCAAACTGGGGACAGACCCGTTTGGAAAGAAAATTGCAAGCCGCATGAAAGAAATCGGTATCGACACCTCGCTTGTTACTTACAGCGAAACTCACAGGACTGGATTTATGCTAAAATCCAAGGTGGCGACCGGCGATCCTGATATTTATTATTTTCGAAAAGACTCGGCTGCTTCTACGTTGAGTAAAGAGGATATCGACCGGATTGATTTTACACAATACGGCTTTCTGCACATGACGGGAATCACCCCCGCCCTCTCTCAGAGCACCTTGGAGGCTTCCCTTTCTATTATGCAAAAGGCAAGGGCACATGGACTGACGATCTCGTTTGACCCGAATCTCCGTCCCCAGCTTTGGTCCGACCGTGACACGATGGTGGCTAAGCTAAACGAACTGGCTCAAATGGCGGATTATGTTCTGCCCGGCTGCAAAGAGGGAGAAATCCTGACGGGCAGCTCCAAGCCCGAAGAAATTGCGGATTACTACCTGCACCGCGGCGCTAAGGCGGTCGTGGTAAAGACCGGAAAGAACGGTGCGTTTGCAGCCTCGAAAGAAAAGTCCTTTTCCTTGCCTACCTATCCCGCAGAGGAAATTGTGGACACTGTCGGCGCTGGAGACGGATTTGCCTGCGGCGTAATCAGTGCCCTAGCAGAAGGACTATCTCTCGAGGAGGCCGTCGATCGCGGGAACGCCATCGGAACCATTCAGGTAATGAATGTGAGCGATAACGAAGGTCTGCCAACCCGGGAACAACTAAAGAAATTCATGAGTGAAAACCAACCTCAGTATTAGGAGAGATGAACCATGGAAAAGATATTGGAACAGCTGCATGAAATCGGCATTATCCCTGTTATTAAAATCAACAACGCGGCGCAGGCGGTTGCTCTGGCGAACGCATTGCGTGCAGGCGGTCTGCCCGCGGCTGAAATTACCTTTCGCAGCGCTGCCGCGGAGGAAGCAATCTCCCTGATCTCTAAAAATGCGCCTGATTTTCTGGTGTGCGCCGGAACCGTGCTGAACGTTGAAAACGCGAAGAAAGCGGTTGACGCCGGAGCGTCGGCAATTATCAGCCCCGGCACCAACCCGGAAGTGGTTGAGTGGTGCCTTGCAAACCGGATTCCGGTCATTCCGGGCTGTGCTACTCCCACTGATGTGGAACGCTGTAAGCGCCTTGGCTTGCAAGCTGTAAAGCTTTTTCCTGCAGAGGTCGTTGGCGGCGTAAAGATGCTGAAAGCGCTTGCCGGTCCTTATGCGGATATGAAGTTTATGCCGACCGGCGGCATCAGTGCCTCCAACGTGAAGGATTATTTAAGCCTTCCAAACGTCATCGCCTGCGGCGGAAGCTGGATGGTTCCCGAAAAGCTCCTGGATGAAGGCGATTTTCAGCAAATTGAAGAGCTGACTGCCCAAGCCGCAAAATGTAGACTATAAATGGAAAAAGCTCCACGTTTTGTGGAGCTTAAGGTTGCCGATTTGCCGCCCTATAACAGGGCGGTTTTTTCTTTTGATATTAAATTTCATTCGTGGCTGCAGCTTTTTTCTGCACTTTTTAGGCTGCTTACGCAAGCGGTCCTGTTTCCCTTACCTTGCACCGCAGTTTGCCTGCGGGCAGACTCGCCAATAAAAAATCGCATCGCACCCTTTTCGGTGCAAAACTGACGACAAGGTCGAGCATCCGCAAAATTGATTGATAAACTTTATAATTCCTTTATCATTTGAGAATACGGTAAATCCTTAAACCCAATTTCTTGATAAAGAGCGATCGCTTTGTCATTGCCGTCTTCTACCTCAAGACGAATACGCTTTATAGTATTAGCCATACTATTTTTTAAATATGAAAAGAATTCGTGTCCCAAGCCGTTGCAACGATATTGGGGCATAACATAAAGTTCTTCAATCCACAAAACCATGCCGCCCGCCTCCTGAGAAAAAGTTTTAGCAACAAGTGCGTAACCGGATATATTGTTTTTATGTTCCAAAATATATCCGACCACATAATCGTCTGACCGCATTAGCTCATTGAATGTATTAACCAGGTGGTTTTCAGGTATATTGTGATGTACAGCCTCCGAAGAATAAAAACTCTTAGCCATATCCAAATAAAGTAATTTATCTTCTTTTCTGATTTTTCTTATCATTACTTTCCTCCATTTTTAATATTCAATAACATTATAATAAAAGAATCCTGTGCAGGCTCGAACCCTGACACATGGATTTTTTTCGTTTATGTCCTCTGATCAGCGCAATACAGAGCATGTTGTGAGCGAGCACAATACTTAGTTTGTTCGCCAGCAGTATTAGGGGAAGTACATTCAAAAGGCAGGGAAACGGTAATGCCACTGATTGCCGAGGAGCCTCTCGCCTTAAAATAAAAACAAGCCGCCGGTCAGAGGCTTTTTCTGCCGGTTGCTTGTTGTGTTTCAGGTTTTCATTTTCATTCTGTAGGAACATAATCGTGATCAACCGTGATTACCGCGTAATAGGTCGGATCCAGTTCATGGATTTTACATTCGAGCAGTGCGCTGAGGCGGTCGTCCGGCATCTCGAAACCGAAGGATACACAAACGTCAAAAATAAGGTTGGAGTGCGTTGTTCCCCAAACGACACGGAAATCGTGCATCGTTATTTGGGGGGAAATTTCTTTAATGAACCCCTCCACCTGAGCCTTCAACTCGTTGGTACGGGGGTCATCGGTAACAATCGGGTCAAGATGAATGACCAGGTGAATCCCTTTCTCCCGAAGAAAGTCGCGTTCAATATTATCGATGATATCGTGGCTTACCATAATATCCTGCCCTGCGGATACCTCACAGTGTACGGAGGCAAAGCAGCGCGAGGGACCGTAGCTGTGAACGTTAAGGTCATGAATTCCCAGTATCCCATCGTAACTGATGATCTTTTGATAAATCTCATCCACCAGATCTCTTGACGGCGCCATGCCAAGCAGAGGGTTGCTGGTGGAGATAATCAGCTTTACACCGGAAACAACAATAAACAGGGCAACCACCAGACCCATATAGCCATCCAAATTAAACCCGGTCAGCCTGGTGATAATGGTTCCAAGCAGAATAGCGGAGGTAGCAAAGACGTCGTTGCGGCTGTCAGCAGCAGTTGCGGCAATTGCAGTGGAGCCGATTAACCCGCCAACCTTTTTATAAAACAGCGCCTGCCATATTTTAATGAAAATGGCGATGATCAAAACTGCGAGAGAGATATAACTGAACTCAGCGGCCTCCGGGTTCATCACTTTGGCAAACGAGGTCTGCGCGAGCTGAAAGCCAAGCATTAAAATCGAGAGCGATACGATCAGACCGGATAAATATTCTATGCGCGCGTGACCGTAGGGGTGTTCCGCGTCGGCAGGCTTTCCGGCAAGTTTAAAGCCCACCAACGTAACAACAGACGAAGCGGAATCGGAAAGGTTGTTGACCGCGTCCGCCGTAATTGCGATACTGTGAAAAATAAGCCCGGCGGCAATCTTGATCGCAAAAAGCAATAGATTTGTGCAAATACCAACCAGACCGGAGAACTTACCGTAGCTCTCGCGAACTGCCACGTTCTCTTTGTTTTTAAAATCTTTAACAAACACGCGAATCAATAAGTCCGTCATAGCTCACACCTCGAAAAGGCTGCCTCCGTGGCAGTCAATTGCAACAAAGAGCGGAAAGTTCTCAACTTGCAGTTCTTTTACCGATTCGCAGCCCAAATCCTCAAAGGCGACCACCTTTAACGACCTGACACATTTTGCCGCAAGCGCCCCCGCTCCTCCAATCGCGCAAAGGTAAACCGCCCGATTGCGGCGGATGGCGTCGACAACCTCGGGTGAACGCCCTCCCTTGCCGATCATGCATTTTAGCCCCAGATCGAGAAACCGCGGCGCAAACACATCCATTCTCGATGAGGTTGTCGGCCCGCAGGAACCAATCGGAAGATGCTCGGGGGCAGGAGTCGGTCCGGCATAATAAACCGATGCGTTCTTTATCTCAAAAGGCAGCTTTTCACCGCTGCCCAGCATTGCAAACAGCCGCTTGTGCGCCGCGTCGCGCGCGGTGTAAATGGTACCGCTTAACAGGATTTTATCGCCCGCGCGCAGGCTTTTTGCCGCCTCGGCTATCTCTTGCGTATAGATCGTTTGTTCCATGCCATCCTCCGGATTATCAGAATAGGGAACTGCATTGCAGTTCCCTATCAATTTAGTATTTCTATCATACCACAATTTATGGCAAGATTCAAAACATATTTTTCTTCTGTAAGATAAAATAGGCAACCCCCATGCATGCTGCCGAAATCGCCACCGGGAACCAGAACACCGGAAACGGCGCACCGGTCACATTCATACCGTACATACTGGAAATAACCGTAGGAATGGAAATCAAAAGTGTAATGGAGGCCAAAACCTTCATTACCATGTTCAGGTTATTGGAAATAACCGACGCGAAAGCATCCATCGTACCAGAAAGAATATTCAGGTGAATATTTGACATTTCTATCGCCTGCTTTACCTCAATCAGTACATCCTCCAAAAGGTCCTGATCTTCCTCATAGAGCTTAATCACACGCCCGCGCATAATCTTCTCAATCGTTATCTCGTTGCCCTTCAGCGAAGAGGAGAAGTACACCAAAGATTTTTCAATATCCAGAAGCTGAATCAGCTCGGAATTCTTCATCGATTTGCGAAGCTCTTTTTCAATAAAATTGCTGATTTTATCGATTTGCTTTAAGTATTGCAAATATTTTGAGGCAATCCGCAGCATCAGGTGTAAAAGAAAACGTGTTTTTAAATTGGTTTGAACCCCTTTTACAAGGTCATTGGCAAACTCATTTAAAATCGGGTTTTCTTTGGTAGAAACCGTAATCACATTCTTTTGCGTTAAAATAATACCCAGCGGCGTAGTCGTATAGGTAATATTCTTGCCTGCTTTTTCGAGAACCGGGATATCCAGAATGACCAGCGTATTCTCATCCTCTGAGTCAATATGGGAGGATTCCTCTTCATCCATTGCCGCGCGGAAAAAATCCGGCTCAATCTGAAAATCAGAGATTAAGCTGTTGATTTCGTCATCATCCGGCGCTATGCAGTTAATCCAGCAACCTGGCTCACAAGCGGGAATGGAAGAGATGTGACCGTCTATCGTCTTGTAATAGGTTAGCATTGCGCTCATCTCCTTTATTAAATTTGTTACAGTATCGACTCAAAGGGTCAGGATTCACAATGCCACCTCCAATATGTTGAATTATGATCTGATAAGTAACAGTTGCCCAAATCGGCATTAATTCTTTTGATCCAAAAGTTATTATAGCACAGAATCGGGAGAATACAAGAGCACGGAGGGTATTTTACGCAATATTTCTCAAAATTCAGCCCAAATTGCGCTAAAGCGGTTTTTTTTGAGCAATTTGAGGAAATATCCACTGAGATTCCTCGTTTTTCGGAACAAAGTTTCATTACCAAGACGGGAAGTAAAAGCACACCGCCGCCACGCGCTCCGGAGGTCTCGATGTGCAGGAAAAGACGCTCCGAAGTCCCTATAGTCCTTACGCCGGACGGGCGAATCGCGTACCGCGCTAAATCTGAACATGAGAGCATAAAAAAGACCGGAGCGAAAGCCCCGGTTTTTTACTTCTTCTTACGGTTATCCTCAACTACCTTATCGCCTACGACAGAGCCTTTCCTCGTAAATCAGAGATTTTTTCATAGTTGTGCTGTGACATGAATTCAATAATGCCATTAACGTATTGGGATATCGTGCGATATCCGTTGAGAATTATTGTTGTCGCTATCTGAACGGCGCTAGCTCCAAGTGCTATCAACTCAATAATATTGATATGTTCTTGAATGCCACCCCCTGCGCAGACCTTAAATCCCTTGCTTGCTAATTCATATAGATATTTCTGTGTAAGTGGATATTGCCACGTGCCGAAGAGCGAGGCCTTCTGTATGTTAGTAGCAAATCTAAGTGTTGGTTTCCCCTCATTTGCTACTGTAAATGGTGCAGGCAGACTGATTGAATCGAGAATCGATATATATTCTATCCCTGCTTTTTTAAACACTTCAGACATTATAATGGTCGGAAGGTTAATGTTCAGTTTGGGGAATATTGGTATAGTGAGATTGTCTTTAAGAACACACAGCAATTCAAAAAACTTCTGTGTAAAATCAGATTCTCCAAGAAGACTCTCAAAATAGAACAAATTCAGTTGAATGCCAGACACATCGACGTCTATTGTGACTGCCTAATCCGGCGGCAGTATGAGCGCTATCTTATCTTTCTTCCCTACAGCAAGCGGCCCTTACAGCAAAATGAAGTCATTGTAAATCTTCGTGCCGGAAATATGTACATTACGGAGCAGTTTCTTTCAGACAATCATTTGATGCCGGGAAAAGATTTTTTATATCTTGTCGGCGTAGATGACGGACTACTGATCAGCGTGACACCACAGATCGTGTTATGAAAAAAAGCGGAACCAGTTCCGCTTTTTCTCGAATATAAAGATTTGAGCTATTCCATGTTTATTATACTGCGGCAGTGGGGGAATCGGGAGCAGCCCCAGAATTCGGTTCCGACCTTTTCTCCTTTGGAAGCTTTCCTTTTAACCATCGGTGCTCCGCATTTAGGGCAGACAGGTGCTTCAAAAACCTCAGAAGCAGTCACCGGCCGTTTCTCCTGCGGAGCCAATTCTGGTTCTGCGGAGGATTCTTCTGGATTTTCACAAAGCGGTTCTGAGGAAGAAAGCATCTTCCGATATTTTTCAAGATAGTCTGTTTCGTAAACCTTGTGCTGGTTCAGAAAGTAATTTGCTAATGCTTCCGTATCACTTTCACTGAAGGTAACCGTCCCCGGTTCGGAATTCACTTTTTTTATGTATTGAATAAGCTGATCTGCACGAATTACCTGGTCTCGGATTTCTTTTGGTGCATATTTGGCGTTAAGAACGGTTTTTGGATTCGCCATTACAACTACGGATCGATAATTCTCGTAAAAATTACGTTCAAAAAGAGCTTTAGTAAGAAAGTTTCCTTTTTCGTTGATACGTATTTGTTTAATGAGTTCAAGATGTCTTTGACATTGCGTGACCGGAGAATAAATGCCTTCTTTCCGGTTCCAGGCTGTCCGGATAAAGTCACCGGAATTATTGATGGTAATGTCCCCGTACAGGTTTTTGCATTCAATTACAAAATTTCGTCCTCTGGTAATTACAAGAAAGTCAATTTGCGCTGTAAGGCCATTGCATTCAATATAGAGGTCATGTAGAACAAATATAGGCATATGGCTATTCTGAAGCTCAAACAAGATTGTGCTCTCGCCCAAAATCCCGGCATTTACAAGTTTAATCTCGCTTTGCAGCGAGGCTTTTATCTTTGGGTCGGTTACATCATTAAGAAACTGCTGCAGCTGCTCAAGCTGTGCGCTGGCGCTGTTTTCCTTTTTGAGTATTACCGGCCCTTTGATTTTTTCAAATAATCGCATAGCTGTGTTCATCCATTCGTAAGAATTATCGTTTTTGAGTAGCTGTGTGAAATAAACATTATTAGGAAGTTAGCATACTAATGCAAAGAAACAATGTCGCCTAATTTCAAGCCACTTTGAGCAAACAGATTATTGAGATTTGCTTGGAAACAATTTGCATTATAATTATTTAATTTTACAATAATAAGTTTGCTTTTAGCTCTAGTTACAGCCACATAATGATTATAAATGCTTGCCATATCTGACAAGCGAAAATCTTCTGCAAAAACGATAACCTGTTCAAATTCAAGTCCTTTTGACGAATGAAATGTTATTGCAATGTGCTGATATTTATCTGGTTCAAAAGCTACATGATATTTCGTGTCAATAATAGTATTATACAACCTTTCAATATGATCAGGCTTGGCAACATATCCCGTATATTCTGCCAATTCGTTTGTACTTTCGGAAAAATCGTCCTTGTTATTGCTGATTGCTGCTGCACAGATTTTATCAAGATAACGTTTGATTGAAGTGATTGTTTTTCGGGTATCATTACCTTCTGCAGGAATCTCCGAAATGAAATCGTATACGGAGTATTGCTCAATAATAGAGTATTTTGCAATAGCTGAATATAGCCACGCAGTGTCAGTCGTTATATCTGCAATGGGAGGTTGAGGAATGAAAACACATTCCATGCCAGCGGCAGCAATCAATTCCGCTCCACTTTGAGCATTGGCATTACTAAACCGCAATAATGCCAATCGTTTTTCATAATCAATATTTTCTAGAACTTCTGATACCCAAGAGGAAGATGTTGTGGTAAGCCATACAATATTATCCAAGTCATCTGTTGTTTGGTATAATGGGCGCGTTTCTTCGCACAAAAGATTAGAGTAATTTTGTATCTGTTGGCACGAACGGAAGTTGTCGCCCATAAAAATTTTTTCAAAGTTATCCTTTTGCCAAATGCTCTTAAACGCCTCTGGATATGCGCCCCGCCAAATATATATAGATTGCTTTTCATCACCAACAACGAATGTTTCAATATGAAGTTTATCACAGATATACATGAATAGCTTGTGCATTGCCTTGTCACAATCTTGGTATTCATCAATGTAAATTTTTAAGTACTTTGCTTGTAAGTACAATCTACACGCCAAAGACCGTTCCAATATATCTTGTGCTAAGTCAAAGATAAAGTTTATCTTATTATCTTCATATGAACATAAAATCGCGTTAGTTCTAATTTGCTCAATGCCAGCTTGAAAATTTTCTAATTTAATAGAATAATCCGTACTCATATCCAAGTCAAAATCTGCCCCGTACACATCTTTAATAAATGGCTTAATTATTTCTTCGATAGCAAAGCTATTGTTTGTCCCAATAAAATGTTGTGATATATCTACTGCTAATCTATCTTTTATTTCCTGTGCTGCTTTGATTGTAAAGGTAATCGCTGCAATTACTTTGTGTGTATGGTTATTCTCAATTTCTGTCGCAATTTTTGATACCATTGTATGAGTTTTACCAGTTCCAGCACTGGCTCGTACAATTAAATTACCGGGAGTGGATACAATTTTTTCTTGAATAGGTGATAGCCTCATAACATCACCTCTCTCAAGCAAGCAAAATTATAGTGCTCATAAATTTTCTGGCAATCTGCATCCGAAATCACCTTTACTAATTCCACCATGTGATAGTGCTTAGAGTCTTGAAGATAGTCTACAACATTATTTGTTTTTAAGTATGCAACTAATTCATCATGCAAAAATTCATCCAAGTCATTTTCTAAATCACACTTCGATAAAAATATGTTGTAACTATCACGAATATTATTTAAAACTTTTATATTGTTGTTATATAATACCCTCTTTGACTGAACTGTATTTGCGTCAATAGGGTCAACAGGAAGTAACTTTTCCTTAAGGTAATTATTACATCTTGAAAAGCCTAAAACACTATAAGTTCCATCTTTACGCTGCCTTAAATCATTATCAGTTTTTATTACATTATGAATTTTCAAATCGTCCAAAACAGTGAAATATGGTCTAAACCCAATTCCACCCACATCAAGGACATATCCGCCATCAGCTTCATAAAAAGGGTTAACTGAGATTAACACTTTTTGAAAAAGCATTAGCTCTGATGGTCCTTCAACTAAAAGAACCTTATCAGCAAAAATTGCTTCGGATAGACTACGGTTGAGCATTCCACGGTTTTTCTCATATTCTTCAGGTACCTTATAGAATTTGCTTGCACTATTAATTTTTGTTTTATTATAAATGCGGACGAGGTTTACTTTATCCATCTCATACATGATGAATGGAGAATGAGTAGAAACGAAGAGATATTCGTACTTTTCATCAGTGAATAAAATTTGAGATAATGCAATCTGCATTGATTTATGTAGGTGGTTTTCTGGCTCTTCAATTAGAAATAGATTGATTTTCTTTTCTGCACTTTCATCTGATAGAATATCAAAAATAGAATAGGCCAAGAGTTTCTTGCGTCCCTCTCCGGCAGTAGGATATAAATTTTCATCTCCATCTTGCTTGATATAGGGAATAATATTGGAGTACAGCCCTTTTACTGCAATTTCAGACTTGATCGATATAGAGATGCTATCATTTCTAAACTTTTTATATTCAGGAGTTATTTTATTTTCAAAATCCTTAATACCAGATAAAGAAGATATATGTGTGTTAAGTGCTCCAACGGTATCTTGAATTTGGGCAAGTACGCCTTGATCGGCTTCGTTTTCGTTCTTAATAAGGCTGTTTACATTTTTCTTAAAAAGAGAGTATAAATCCACATAAGAGTCGATATAAAGCACATTGATTACATAATCTATTTCATATAAATATCCTCTTTGCTTCATTTCATGCAGGTTATTGATATCACCACCCCAATACAAAATAGGAAGCGCAACCAATTCGTTTTTGTCATACTCTGCAATCAGTTTTATGTACACCTTTTTGTGTTCACTTAGTAAAGCTCCTTTTAATTGAGCTCGTAGCTTTTGGCTATCAATACAAGCGGTATCGCTTATATCTAAAGTTACTATTATTTCGATGGGGGTGTTTGTCTTTTTGTTGTGAAAATCCGAATCAAGTAGATTAAACTTTCTTACATCTTTATCGAAGACATATCTTAAAGCATACAAAAAATTGGTTTTTCCAACATCATTCAAACCAAAGAAAATATTTTTGTTTGATAAATTTATATTTATATCTTTAAAATTTCTGAAGTTTTTAATTGAAATAAATTCGAATTTCATTTTATCACCCTTCAATTTCTATTGATAATAATGAGCTTAATTGTGAATTATTTGCTTACAATAATTATATTCCCCCAAATCACTAATATCAATATAATCAGTCGAGATATGAAAAATATTGTGGAAATATATTCCACCATACATCCTGGAACACGATAAATAAGGCTATAAAAAGCGGAACTGGTTCCGCTTTTTATAGCCTTTGTGTGTTTTATATCGGCTGTTTTAATAATAGTGGAGGGGCTGCCAATAAAATATCGATTACCGCTTCCGTGTCCAGAAGCCAGCGATTCCTATTGTCCCGGTCGAGCACTACCGGCATCCGGTCATGAATCCCGATCATGGAGCTGTTCGCCGCAGTGGTAAGGATAACAAAACACGGCTGGCCGTCAAACTCGCTGTAAAGACCGGCCATGTAGAGATATCCCGTGTCCGGAAGATTGAAACGATATTTCTGCTTCTTGCCGTCATGCGACCATTCAAAGAAACCGGAGGACGGTATTACACAGCGTTTTGTGAACAGGCTTCTGCGGAACATCGGTTTCTCCTGAACCGTTTCCGCCCGGGCGTTGATGATAACACCCTTGCCGTTAAACCCCGGATATCCCCATTTTATCGCCTTTGGCACAATTACACCCTGCTGCTGGGTTAATACCGGCGCTTTGTCGGTCGGGAATATCTCTCCGGTTTTGATTTCTCCGTTGGTTTTACGCTGTACTTCTTCGATGATGTCCCGTATATCCTGCATTTCCGCATCGCTGAACAATACATATCGCCCGCACATTTCAATCACCCCGCGCTTTCTTCCGGTCTTAGTGTATCACCTTTGGCCTCAACAAACCACCGGTTTTCTTCCAGCCATAAATATTTTTCATGTCCCTGAATCATGCAGGTGTACCGGATGCCCGCCCCTCCGGCTTTCAGCGAAGCGCAGGGTCTGACGTCAACAATTTTATCAATCTGGTAGATGATGCCCTCTTCCCACCAGATTGCCATCGGCTTTATGGTGCCGTCCGGGTGGTAGCGGACGATCATATCCACGTATTTCTTGTAAATCG
>JAEZYP010000038.1 GCA_023418995.1 Bacillota bacterium
CCAAATCCTCCAGCGCGGTAAGCTCATGATAATGCGTGGCAAACAGGGCTTTCGCGCCGAGAAGCTGTTTGTTCGCCACATATTCGAGAACGGCGCGGGCGATGCTCATTCCGTCGTAGGTCGAGGTTCCGCGCCCGATTTCATCTAAAATTAGTAAGCTGTTACCCGTTGCGTTGCGGATAATATCCGCAACCTCGGACATTTCTACCATAAAGGTGGACTGACCGGAGGTAAGGTCGTCCGAAGCGCCGACGCGGGTAAAGATGCTGTCAGTAATGCCGATTTCCGCAGAGGAAGCCGGAACAAAACAGCCGATCTGCGCCATCACAACGATAAGCGCCGTCTGACGCATATAGGTGGATTTACCCGCCATATTCGGGCCTGTAATAATCGCTACACGGTTTTCATCTTTATCAAGCAAGACGTCGTTCGGCACGAACGGTGCATCCGACAAAGCCTCCACCACGGGGTGCCGGCTTTCCTTCAATATAATTTTCCCCTCCAGATTGACGACCGGACGGACGTAATTGTGGTCAACCGAAACCTGCGCGAAGGAGTTCAGCACATCAATGCGGGCGATTGCGTGCGCTGTTTTTTGTACGCGCTCCAGCTGCGCGGCCACTTGTCGGCGTATTTCGTCAAAGAGCTGGTATTCCAACTGAACGGACTTGTCGTGCGCGCCGAGGATTCTGCCCTCCAGCTCCTTTAATTCCGGCGTAATATAGCGTTCGCAATTGGTAAGGGTTTGCTTTCTTATGTACTCCTGAGGCGCCTGATCCTTGTAGCCGTTGCTGATTTCAATATAGTAACCGAACACCCGGTTATAGCCGACCTTCAGCTTTGGAATGCCGGTTCGCTCGCGCTCCTGCGCTTCAATTCGGGCGATCACTCCCCTGCCGTCGCTCATATCGCCCTTCAGCAGGTCAAGTTCCTCGTTGTAGCCCGGTTGAATCATTCCGCCCTCACGGATGGTAAACGGCGGTTCCTCCACAATGGAATCGTTAATTAACCGGAATACGTCGTCCAGTACGTCGATATCCTGATAAATTCCGGTCAAGAGACTGGAATGAACCTCTGACAGCAGGTTTTTTAGCTTTGGAAGGCGTTCCACCGCTGCCGAAAGTGAGCGCAGCTCCCTGCCGTTTGCCGAACCGTAAACGATACGGGACATCAGGCGCTCCAAGTCGTGGATCCCGGTCAGCTGCTCGGCGAGACTGCCGCGCAGCATAGCGTCCTGCGTCAGCTCCTCCACCGCGTTGAGACGTTTACCGATCTGTGCTGGGCTAACCAACGGCTGCTCAATCCAGCTTCGAATAAAACGCTTGCCCATAGCGGTTTTGGTCTTGTCCAATACCCACAGGAGCGACCCGCGCTTTTCCTTGTTTCGCATGGTTTCCAGCAGCTCCAGATTGCGGCGCGCATTTAAATCAAGGCGCATATACTGCGAACCCGTATAAAGGTCGATTTCCGTAATGCGCTCGGTTCCGGTGCGCTGGGTCTGCTTCAGGTAACCGATCAGTGCGCCGATTGCGCCGATGATAAGCGGCTCCTCCTGTAAACCCAGATCATCGGGACTGCTTTTTCCGAACTGCTCCAGCACCCGCGCGGTGCAGGGCTTTAAAGCGTAATTCTCATCCTCAAGCAGCTCCAGGCTTGCGGTCATCCGTTCCTTGATAAATTTGGGAAGTGCGGCAAGCTCCAAAGCGCTCGGATTGATCAGAATTTCGCGTGGTGAAAAGCGGGAAAGCTCGTTCTTCAGCTGCTCGGCAAGGTTGCCCTGAGCAAACGAGGTGGCGTGAAGCTCGCCGGTAGAAATATCGGCGAAGCACACGCCGGCGCCGGAACCGCCGACGCAGAGCGAACAGATAAAATTATTGCGGGTTTCATCCAGCATACTGCTTTCCAGCACGGTTCCGGGGGTAATCACGCGGATGATATCGCGCTTGACCAGCCCTTTCGCAAGGGAGGGATCCTCCATCTGCTCGCAGATGGCTACCTTATACCCCTTTGCCACCAGACGCGCCACGTAGTTTTCGTAGCTGTGGAACGGAACGCCGCACATCGGCGCGCGCTCCTCCTGACCGCAGTCGCGTCCGGTAAGGGTCAGCTCAAGTTCGCGGGACGCAAGCTTGGCATCATCGTAAAACATTTCGTAAAAATCACCGAGACGAAAAAACAGGATCGTATTGGGATACTGTTTTTTAATCTCAAAATACTGCTGCATCATTGGTGAAAGGACTGCCATAACCCGCGATTCATCTCCCGTTTTATATTCTCAATTAATTAGTGACATCCGCCGCAGGAGGAGCAGTTCCCTCCGCAGGAGCTTTCCTCGTAATCGGCGGTCTCAGGGTCTTCACCTTCGGCAGAAAGGCTGATGATCGCGTTGACGCGTTTAAGCAGAGCATCCAGCTCTTCCTTTGCCTTATTGTAAGCGGTCATATTGGAATTCTGCATAATCTGGTTGTAAACGCCGCGAAGCTCCTGATTAAGCGCCTGCATTTTCTCCTGATCGTGCTCTTCCTTCTGCGCCTCGTTGTTGATTGCCATTCTCTTTAAATTGAATGCGCCGATCATATCCTGTAGCCCCTGATCCGCGTCGCTGTTTTGCTGCGCGATTTGCATATTGAGGTAACGTTCGTCCTGTTGAATTTCTTTCCCGAGTTCTCTTGCCAAGCTGATAATATCCATAATTTTTTCTCCTTTAGCTTAATTCCTATTAATTTTAGATTTATATTTGCTCACCGGTTAAAATCCAGTTTCTTGCGGCGGTGATTTTTACATCTGCGAAGTCACCGATCCTGTTTTTATCGCCGGAAAAGTCAACAATAATATTGCCGTCTGTACGGCCGGATAACAAGCCTGTTTTTTCGCTGTGCTCCTCCACCAGCACCCGCTGCACCGAACCAACCATGGCAGCGCACCGCTCTGCGGCGATTTGCTCCTGCGCTTTGCAAAGCTCGGTGAACCAACGGGATTTTTCCGCCGCAGGAATCGGGTCCGGCATTTTGGCCGCCCTAGTGCCAACACGGGGAGAATAAATAAACGTAAACAGGGAGGTAAAGCCAACTGCTTGTATCAGCCTTACCGTATCGAGAAATTCCTCGTAGGTTTCACCCGGAAACCCGACAATGACATCGGAGGTAAGCGAAAGATCGGGAATCTTCGCTTTCGCGTAATCCACCAGGGCAAGGTACTGCTCCACGTTATAACGGCGGTTCATCTCCTTTAAAATCCGATCGTTCCCGGATTGAAACGGCAGGTGAAGGTGATGGCTGATATGCCTGCTTTGCGCAATGGTATCAATCAGCTCGCGGGTCGCGTCCTTGGGGTGGGAAGTCATGAAACGAATCCGGTAATCTCCGTCTACCGCGTCAAGCATTTGAAGCAGCTCGGAAAAGCTGGCGGGGGTTTCAAGCCCCTTTCCATAGGAATTGACGTTCTGACCGAGCAGGGTAATATCCTTGTAGCCCGCCCGCACAAGACTTTTGAATTCTTCTAGAACCGCTTCCGGCGCGCGGCTGCGCTCCCTGCCGCGAACATAGGGTACAATGCAGTAGGAGCAGAAATTGTCGCAGCCGTACATCACCGTGAGCCACGCCTTTGCGGTTCCGTCGCGGTGCACCGGCAGACCCTCTACAATCTGCTTATCCTCGCTGTCATCCCCACGCGCAAACACACGGCAACCATTTGTTATAACGGTATACAATAGTTCCGGCAGCTTATGGATAACATGCGTGCCGAAAACGAGATTTACAAACGGAAAGCTCTTTTTAATCCGCTCGGCAACATGCTCCTGCTCCATCATACAGCCGCAGAGAGCAATAATCAGCGACGGATTGCGGTTCTTAATGTTCTTGAGTGCCCCCACATTGCCGAACACCCGATCCTCCGCGTGCTCCCGAACGGCGCAGGTGTTGAAAATGATGAGGTCTGCCTCTTCTTCATTATTGGTAAAAGAAAAGCCCATCTCTTCGAGCAGGCCCTTTATCTTTTCTCCATCCGCAACGTTCTGCTGACAGCCGTAGGTGTGCACAAACGCCATCGGAACGGCGCCGCGCGCCCGGATTGCCATAATTTCCGACACATCGCTGAGGTAATCGGACTGCAAACGCGGCGGAGCGGCTGGAATCTGGTTTTTATCTGCCAAAAGGATATCCCTCCATAATGATAAGGATCATATCTATGATTGATTCGATGGTAATTATCAGATAATAAAACAAACAATAACCGTATCGCTACAACATCGCATGTGAGAAAAGCAGCGTTTCGGAATCCGTTCTGATACAGTTACCTAAAATCCATTTTATTATAACATGTCGCGGCAGTCACTTCAAGAAAAAACCGCGACTTTCCGCCTTTTACGGCGAAGCATGTTCTTTTTTCTATTTTAAGTTTTACTATTTTAATATTATCGAAATTGTTCCCCATTTTTTTATGATAAAATATAAGTTAAAAATGCCATAAAAAAGAGGAAGCATTATGCCAAAAATTGGAATGAGAATTATAAAATCATCCGTAGCTGTGTTCTTCTGTTTTCTTATCTATATGATCCGCGGCGACGGGATTCCTTTTTACTCCGCGATTGCCGCGGTGCTCTGCATGCAGCCCTATGTCTCACACAGCTGGAGGGTAGCTTTGAACCGCACGGTCGGTTCCCTGATCGGCGGTACGGCTGGTATGCTCGTGATGCTCATGGAAAAGGAGTTTATCCCTGCGCAGTACCCTCTCTTGAAATATTTGCTTATTTCGGCGGTCATCATCCCGCTCATCTACTCCACCGTTCTTCTGAAGAAACCCTCAGCCGCCTATATTGCCTGTGTGGTGTTCATGAGTATTACCGTTTCGCACGGCTTGGACGCGAATCCATATTCATTTGCCTTTAACCGTATTCTTGATACACTCATCGGCATATTCGTTTCACTGGGAGTGAATGCCTTCCACCTGCCGAAACACAAAAACCTCCGGCTTCTGTTTGTGAGCGACCTCGACGGGACTCTAACCGGCTCCAACGGAAAAATCAGCAACTATACACGCATCAAGCTGAACCAGCTGATTCAAGAGGGCGCGGCGGTTACCGTGGCAAGCGGACATTCCGCTGCCTCCGTCGCACCTATTTTAAGCGGGATTCACCTGAATATACCGATTATTACTCTTAACGGCGCCGCGCTTTATGACCTGAACGCCAAAACCTACCTGTCCTGTAAAACAATCCCCTACGACGACGCCGCGGAGATTTTGGATGTCTTTCAGAAACACGGGAAGAACTGCTTTACGCATACCGTTGTTCATGACACTCTTCATATTTACTACGGGGATTTTACCAACCCGGCGGAAGAAAAGCTGTTGGAAGAAAACAAGCGCAAGCCGCTAAAAAACTATATATACTGCCCTTTGCCGGAAAACCGCGACGTGGTTTATTTTCGGGCGGTGGATACGCCGGATACGGTAAAAGCGCTGATCTCCGGCATCCTGCAGTTGAAATGCAGGGATAAAATCCACATCGCTTACGAACCCGATCAATCCAGCAAAGGATATGATATTCTTGATATCTACAGCTCTGCAGCCACCAAGGCAACCGCGATGTTTGAGCTTAGCAAGCTACTTTCAGCAGAACGGACCGCCGCTTTTGGAGACGCGGACAGCGACATTGCCATGCTTGAGGATGCCGACTACGGCTACGCGGTGGCAAACGCGACTGAAAACCTGAAGGAAGCAGCCCCAGCGATAATCGGGAGCTGCGACAGCGATGCTGTTATTAAAATGATGGAAAAGCTATTCCATTCCAAGCGGTTATTGTGACGGTATTCCGTTGCTGATATTCTTTATTGACAGCAATCAAATGGCGCTCTATACTAATTAACTGTTGTCCTCCCCTGTTTTTTCAGCGCAATACGGCAGAGTAATCACCGCTGTGACGGCGCTGCGCGCGATGAGAAGGTTTTAAACATCGGAAATAAAAAGAATCGGAGAATCAAGCCATGCTTTCATCCCTGGTTATTATTTTTCAAAAAGGCATTATTCTGTTCCTAATGATATTAGTCGGCTATCTCTGCGGAAAAATTGGAATGATTTCAAAGCGGGGTGCACAGCAGATTACCTCCCTCATTCTTTATATCGTCACGCCATGCTTAACAATCTCATCCCTGCAAAGCATTATTGGCAAAATCGGCATTTGGAATATTATTCTCTGCGCGGTGCTTGCCTTTGCGGCAATGTCTGCGGCAATTCTGATTAGCATGCTGTTCTTTCGGAAAAGCCCTCCTGAACGGAAGAAGGTCTTCCGGTTTGCCAGCGCCTATTCCAACTGCGGATTTATGGGTATCCCGCTGGTCGAGGCTATTCTGGGCAGCACCGGGGTTGCCTACGCCGCCATGTTCGGCGCTGTTTATAATTTTTTTGTATGGTCCCACGGCTTAAAAACAATGAGTGGCGGACAGCCCCTTCGCTTAAAGCAAATTCTGCTAAACCCCGGCATACTGGGGCTGGTCATCGGTCTGCCGCTGTTTGCGGCCTCGTACCGGATTCCTGATATAATCGAAGCCCCCATGATTTCCTTTGCCGCGCTGAACACCCCGCTTGCCATGCTTGTAATCGGCAATTATATCTCCAGGGTAGACTTAAAGGAATTGTTCATTGACATCGACCTGTATCGCCTGGCGGCAGTCAAGCTTGCAGCGGTCCCTGTCATCATTTTCCTGCTGCTGCTTCCGTTTCATTTCGACAAGGCGGTCGCTACTACGGTGCTGCTGCTTTCCGCCGCGCCCTCGGGGGCAAACACAGCGATGTTCGCCGCCCAATTCGGCGGTGACGCAAAGCTGGCCTCCAAAGCAGTCGCACTTACGACTCTGATCTCAATGCTGACTATGCCTGTCTTTTCGGCAATGGCAAACCAGTTCTTCTAAAATTTAGATTCCATCCGGACTGATTAGCTCTTTCGGTTCGATAATTGCAGCAAACTCCTAATTGCGGACGGAAAAGCCGAAGGGTACGCAGAGTCACAATCCTTTTCAGTTCGCAATATACTTCCGCTGTTTCAGCAAATCCTCTAAAAATTTTAAATAACACTTGAAATCTCCCAAAAAGTATGATATTATAACAAAGCTGTTTCAAAACACAGATGTGGGGGATTAGCTCAGCTGGGAGAGCGCCTGCATGGCATGCAGGAGGTCAGCGGTTCGATCCCGCTATTCTCCACCAAAGCAAGATTATCCGAACTTCATATTTACGGTGAATTGGTTCGCGTTAATCGTCAAAAACCCGCATAGCAAGCGGTAATTAACAAGAAGTCCCTTGCAAGCCTAAATGGTTTGTAAGGGACTTCTTTGTGTTCTATGTTTTAGGTGCTACGGTGGTCGGAAGCCATCAGTGTGTGCTACTTTCATATACGACACAGTAACAGACTGATTTTACTATGCTCCACCGCAAACTAAATCCGCATGAATCCGTTCCCGGCCACAGTAACCTTCTTGCGACATCTGACTCATGCACCTTCCGCACCAAGGATAACAATTCCCACAACTGCTATGGCAATTGCCGCATATTGCTTGCGGGTAAGCTTTTCCTTGAGAATAAGCCTTGCCCACAGAACGGAAAAAACGCAGTAAGAAGAGATTAAGGGCGCGGCAACAATCGCGTTGTCACCCAGCGCAAAAATATATGCAAACTGTCCGGCGGTTTCACATAAACCCGCTAATAATTTTGGCTTTTCTTCAAACGGGTTTATTTTTTCTCTTTTTATAACGGCCACATATAGAAAAGAGAGGATCGCCAAGCTAAAAAAAGTCAATTCGTAGGCAATATTAGCGGATCTCTCATCAATGAATTGGTCTAAAACAAACGCGTCGGCAAATGTTCCAAGCCCGTCAATAACACAGTAAAAGACGGGAAATAATATCGCGATCAGGCTGTGCGTATACTTCCTGTCCAACACAACACCGTTCTGGGTCCGGATTAAATCCTCCTGCTTTTTCTCCAGCACAGATAATGAAACAATTCCGATAGAAACCAGCACAACGGCAAGCAGCTGAAATCCGCTCATTTTTTGCCCCAGAAAAACAAAACAAAGTAACGCGGCAACCGCGCCAGAAGAATTACAAATTGGAGTGGACACCGAAAGTACCACATAGCGCAATCCCACATAACCAAGTATCATCGCGGATATGTAAAGAGCTGATACCGGAAAATAGGTAAGCAGGTCGGAAAGAACGAACGAGGCTCCCTGTAAAATTTCTACGAAGGCATGAATCCCCATGACGAAGCCCACTGCCATAATCATTTTCCAATGGCTGTGCAAATCATCCGGCTTTGAGCCGACTTTCGAGAATAAGTCCGAGCCGCTCCAAAATAAAATCGCAATAAGAGATAACCAAAACCACATATGATTCTCCTGATTTTTAATTTTTGTACCAACAATCCCATGTTACTGTTATGAGCACTCATCGACAACAGTAATAACAGGATAGAGTGAAAAAGTTTAGTTGGTTATTTTTAGTTTTGTGCAGCATTATTATAATCTTATGCTTACAATGAGGCGGTAGAATGTTCATGGTAATATGTCAATTTTTCTTCGGTCTTTTCCTGTATTTACTCAGGTTCCTCAAGCCGCCAGCAATTGCGCCGACAGAATTTGCCCTTACAATTTTTTCCACAGGCAGTAGCCTTCGATCCGCAGGTTGGGCAGACATATTCCCCGTTTTTAATCGCTTCAAGATTCTCAAAGCTCTCCAACCACTCCTTACCGCAATCGAGACATTTTACGGGACATATGTTGCGAGTAAAATTTCCGCCTTCCACGTGAATCGTTTTTCCGTTTATAAGACTATCGGCAATTTTTTCTCTGGCAGAAAGCAGGATTCGCTGAAACGTTGGACGCGAAACCTCCATTTTTTCGGCACATTCCTCCTGCTCCAGCCCCTCCAAATCCTTTAGCCTGATTGCCTCAAGCTCCTCAAGCTTAAGTGTATTTTCCAGCACTCCCGCAGCATCTGTCTCCGATGGAATAAAGTAGGGAATTGAAGGAACATTTTCTATTTTTCTCCACTTTGTAGGCCTTGCCAAAATAATCAACTCCGTTTTATCCGTATGTTTATTTCTATCATAAGCTTGTTGTGGGCATATGTCAACAAAGGAACCTGCTCGCCGCTTTTCCAAGCAAGCGCATAGCATTCAATTTGCAGATACATTTGCACAGTATCCATTAATTATAAATAAAATAAATATAATCTTCCTTCGCTGCTTTTTCAATATTCGTTACATAACATACCGGCATGGCTCCGGAATAATAACCCCTTTGCCATCGGAGGAAGCGGAGCTTTGTATAGCCGCTGTGCGATTCAAATAGTAGGTCATGCAAACGAAAATGATTTATGATGTCTATATGGCGCTCAAACCAAAAACGATACAGGATACTCGCGCAGCACTCGACGCTTTAATTTTTTCGCCTAAAACGACTACCAAAACGCCTACTTAGAATCTTCTTTACCGCTCCTAGTCTTCCGGATAATTCTGATGTTAACATAAAAAAACCGCATGAACACTGAATTATCAGCAATCATGCGGGATATACAATGGTCCGAGTGGCGAGACTTGAACTCACGGCCTCTTGACCCCCAGTCAAGCGCGCTACCAACTGCGCCACACCCGGAAACAACAAGGATTATTCTACCACATACAGCAAGAAATTGCAAGTAAAATACCCGATAAAAATATGATAACCGGGAATATCTTTCCACACAGTAGCTTCTGAGATATTCCCGCTCTTCTCAAATCATTTATGCTTCAATCGTCTCACTGAAAAATTTATTATGAACAGCGGTCACGGCCTTATCTGCGTCTCCACGTTCAATCAGAACGGAAATCTTGATCTCGCTTGTAGCAATCATTTGAATGTTGATATTGGCCTCAAAAAGCGACTCAAACATCTGGGCCGCAATACCTGGATGTGTTTCCATACCCGCGCCGACTATAGAAACCTTTGCGACGTTTTCATCATAGACCACGCTTGTAGCGCCAACCAGCTCCACATAAGGATTCAAAATTTCAATTGTTTCCTTCAGATTTGCCTGACTTGTCGTAAAGCTAATATCCTTCGTTCCATTTCTGCCGACAGATTGCAGAATAATATCAATATTTATATTTTTAGCGGAAAGCTTCGAGAAAATTTTAAATGCAAGACCCGGACGATCCGGAACCCCTATAATTGAAATGCGGGCAACATCTTCGTCCTTTGCAATCCCGCTGATCAGCATTTTTTCCATTTTTTTAGCCTCCTTCACAATTGTACCGGGTTTTCTTGTCAAGCTGGAAATAACCTCTAGCTGAATTCCATATTTCTTTGCCATTTCAACGGAACGGTTATTCAATACCTGCGCTCCGAGAGAGGCAAGCTCAAGCATTTCGTCGTACGAAATCACATCCAGCTTTTTGGCGTTCTTTACCTTGCGCGGATCCGCCGTGAAAACGCCCTCCACATCCGTAAAAATCTGGCACAAATCAGCATTCATCACAGCTGCTATCGCCACCGCACTGGTATCGGAGCCGCCTCGGCCAAGCGTTGTCATATCATTATAACGGTTAATTCCCTGAAATCCGGTTACGATTACGATGTTTCTCTTATCCAGCTCTTTTTTGATACGATCGGGAATCACACGCTTAATTCTCGCACTGCCGTAGGCGGAGCTGGTAATAAAGCCAGCCTGCCAGCCAAGCAGAGAAACCACCGGATAACCGAGTTTTTCAATCGCCATGGCAAGCAATGAAGCAGAAATCTGCTCTCCGGATGTGAGAAGCATATCCATTTCCCTTTTTGATGGGCTTTTATTGATTTCCTTAGCTTTCTCAATTAAATCGTCGGTCGTATCTCCCTGCGCGGAAACCACGACTACAATATCATTTCCATCAGCATAGGTTTTGGTAACAATATCTGCCACATTATAGATTCGTTCCGCGTTGGCAACGGAAGTGCCGCCAAACTTTTGGACTATCAGGCTCATTAGGTTCAGTCCCCCATATCAATATATAATTACTCAATAGAAATTTGAGCGCCCTGTGAATCCGTCTTATGAACTTTAATCTGCCAACCGGCAATCCCCTTCTCTTCCAAATGGTTTGCCGCGTATTTTGCAAAATTCTCAGTATCGTCCGCGTCGATCATCGAAATAATGGTCGGACCTGCTCCGCTGATATATGTACCAAGAGAGCCGAGCTCATAGCTGAGACGAAACACATTATCCAGATTGTCTATCAATCCGGCACGGTAAGGCTGATGAATCTTATCCTGCACGGCTACGCGCAGATTCTCCAGTTTCCCGGAAAATAGCGAAGCTGCCATGAGCGCCGAACGGGACAGGTTATAAACCGCGTCGCCACGGCTGTACTGCTCCGGCAACACCGAACGGGCCTTTTCTGTTTTTAGCTCAAAGGGCGGAATGAACAATACAAAGCGGATTCTTCCGGAAACCGGAACGCTTACGCTGTATACTCTTCCGGCCTCAATTGCAGAAGCCGCCAGACCACCTTCGATCGCCGGGGTTGTGTTGTCGGGATGCCCCTCAATTTTCGCCGCGAGATTGATCAGATCCTGCCTGGAAAGCGGGCTTCCCAGCAGGCGGTTTGCACCTAAAATACCGGAAACGATGCAGGCGGAGCTGCTGCCCAGCCCGCGCGCCATCGGGATATTGTTGAGCTGTTCAATTTTCATACCCGGAAGCTTTCGTCCGCACTTTTCATAGACCTGCTTTGCCGCCCAATAGATTAAATTGTTTTCGTCCGTCGGAACTGCGATATTGTCCCTACAGGTAATATCAATTGTATCGGATTCCTCCATCCACACCTGATTATACAAATCAAGCGCAATACCGAGAGAATCAAAACCGGAACCAAGGTTCGCGCTTGTTGCCGGAACCTGAATTCTTATCATAACATCAACATCCTAATTCTATATTACAGATCGCCTATGCGAATTGTGTTTAAAATTTCGATTCCGCTTCCTGTAAGCTCTTTCAGCTTTTCAGCAATTTCTTTCTCCTGCATGGGATTCGTTACAAAAGCAAACTCGCCTTGCTCCGCCTTTTTGCGTGACAGGCGCGCTACGCTACCGAACACGTCAGAAACCTGCCGTAGAGCGGAGGCTTCGTTCTCCGCCTTAGCCCGGACATACATTGCCGTTTCGCTCAGGAGGTAATCCTCAACGTAATCTTTGGTGCCGTCTTCCCAATAGAGATACTTTCTTGCCTTGAAGTGCTTCACACAATCAATGATATCCGCAACCACAGCACTGGCAGTCGGAAGTTTGCCCGCGCCCTTTCCGTAAAACACAACATCGCCGGTGGAATCGCCGCGAACCAGAATTCCGTTAAATTCATCATCGACATTTGCAAGCTGACTGTCGCGCGAAATAAACATCGGGCAAACGATAATCTGTACGTTCCCGCCCTCCAGCATGCTGGCCTGCGCAATCAGCTTTACCACCCCGCCCCACGCGGACGCGTATTCCACATCCGCCAGCGTAATTGTGGTAATGCCTTCCGTATGAACCTGATCCGGATAAACATGCTTGCCGTAGGCAAGAGAAGCCAGAATACAGATTTTACGGCAGGCATCCAAGCCTTCCACATCCGCGGCGGGGTTCCTCTCAGCGTAACCGAGCTTCTGCGCCAAAGCGAGGGCATCGTCAAACGTCATTTGTTCACGGATCATTTTTGTCAAAATAAAATTGGTCGTACCGTTTAGGATGCCTGCGATCTCCACCACATCATTCGCCGCGAGGCATTGGCTGATAGGGCGGATAATCGGAATTCCGCCGCCCACGCTTGCCTCAAACAAAAAATTCAAATTATTCTTCTGGGCAATCTTTAAAAGCTCGGCGCCCTTCACAGCTACGAGCTCTTTATTTGAGGTAACAACGCTTTTCCCGGATTCAAGGCAACGCTTAACATATTCAAAGGAAGGGTTTAAGCCGCCCATAACCTCTACCACAATCTTAACTTCGGGATCGTTAAGAATCGTATCAAAGGATTTTGTGAATTTGCTCTCGAAAGGGCTTCCGGGGAAATCACGCAAATCCAAAATATATTTAATATTAATTTCTTCTTTGGCTCGTTTCGCAATATTTTCTGTGTGATTGGCAAGCACTTCGACCACACCGGAACCAACGACGCCATAACCCATTACCGCTATTTGTACCATAAATTGCACTCCTTAACTCCACTACTAAATCCAAATCCTGTTTACGCGGACAAGTCTTAACAAAGCATTATAAACACTTTAACAGTTTACCATGTTTCAGGAAAACATTCAACTGCATTTTGCTGAACGCAAATCCAAATATTGTAGGACTACAATACATATTGGACAAATTAAGAAAAAAAGAGACAGGAATGAGACACATCGGTTAGAATTGAGTTACCACACCTAATTCGGCCGAAAGGAAGTGTTCATTCCTGCATGAAC
>JAEZYP010000044.1 GCA_023418995.1 Bacillota bacterium
TATCTTGTTCATAGCGAATAGGATGCCTCCTGTCTGTTGTTGTGTCGCAACTCAACTGTAACACAGGCTTTTCCTATTCGCTATCTTTTTTTATCTCTTAATGTAACGTATCTATTGTAATCCTACATAATAAATAAATCCGTATTATAAAATACACTTGCAATCAAAGGGCTTTTGTGGTAGTATAATTTAAGCTGATTTAATTTCGGAGGTGCGCTATGTCCGCTATAGAAGTCGTATTCGGAGTCGTATTATTACTATTTTCAGTTGCAATAACAATTGTTGTTCTTCTTCAAGAAGGTCATCAGCAGGATCTTGGTGCGATTACCGGTGGAGCCGATACATTCTTATCCAAGAATAAGGCCCGTTCCGTTGATGCTTTTCTCGCCAGATGGACGAAGGCTATTGCAGTTGGATTTTTCCTGCTTGTAATCGCGATAAACGCTTACATGTATTTTGCAAAATAATAATGGACTGAAAGGCCCCGCTTCTAGCGGGGTTTTTTGTTGCTTCAATATTCCGCAATTAGCGGGTATAATAAAGTGAATGAAAATTAATGAGCCCGTTATCAGGGTTATTGTTGGATGGAGGTACTAATTTTTGGAAGAAATAAAGAGCAGAATATTAAAACAAATGCAGCTGACACAGAGTATTTCATCCAGAGGTCTGATCCGAAAGACCGGGGTGAAAGACAAAAAGAAATTTTATCAGGCTTTGAATGAGTTAAAGCAGGAAGGTCTTTTGCTAATCAGCAAGGATCATCGGGTTCGTATGCCAAAGAAAAAGGAGACTGTAAAAGCAAGGATTGTATCACTGTCGAAGGGCTTTGCTTTCGCGCGCCCGGAGAGCGGCGGCGAGGATGTGTTTATTCACATTGACCGCCTTAACAGCGCGTTTATCGGTGATACCGTTCAGCTCAGCCATATTCAGCAGGGACCGAAAGGGTTGAGCGCTGATGTTGATACGGTTGCGGAGAAAAGCAGCCGTGTCATCACCGGAACCATGAACCGCGCCAAGGGCTACTGCGAATTGATTCCGGATGACGCGATCCGCTATAATATCCCCATTGATCGCGCGGAGGGCCTGAAAGCGAAGAACGGGGATAAGGTTCAGGTCGAAGTCCGGCGCGGGCGCTCGCATGATTTAATGGCGAAAATCGTGAAGGTTTACGGAAAGTCGAGCAGTGCTAAAATTTGCGCGGATGCAATCATTGACCAGAATGGAATCAGAACAAAATTTTCTGACACGGTAATTGCGGAAGCAAAAAAGATTGCCGCTCAGCCGATTACGGAAGCAGATTTAGAGGGCAGGCTCGATCTGCGCGAAGTCAGCATTTGTACGATAGACGGAGCAGACGCCAAGGATTTGGATGACGCAATATCCGTCAGCAAAACTAAGACCGGTTTTAAGCTTGGCGTTCACATTGCGGATGTCAGCCACTATGTGAGGGAAGGCAGTGCAATCGATGCAGAAGCACTGGAGCGCGGTACCTCTGTTTATTTTGCCGACCGTGTAATCCCTATGCTCCCTCAGGAGCTTTCCAACGGCGTGTGCTCCTTGAACGCAGGGGAGGACAAGCTGACGTTTTCTGCAATTATTATGCTGGATAAGCAGGGAGAAATACAGTCCTATCAATTTCGGAAAAGTGTAATAAATTCCAAGGTGCGCGGCGTATATTCCGAGGTAAATCAACTTTTTGATAAAACTGCCGACGCGCAGCTTAAAAAGAAGTATTTCCCGGTAATCCGTTCCCTTAATGCGGCGAAGGAGCTTGCTGATATCCTGAAAGCGCGCTCTGTGCAAAAGGGAACGGTGGATTTGGACAGTACAGAATCCCGGTTTACCCTGAACGATGAGGGCGTCTGCGTAAATGTGGAGCCCCGAAAAAGCGGAATTGCCGAGCAGATGATCGAGCAGTTGATGATTACCGCAAACCAGGCGGCGGCAAAGCTGGCCAAGGCAAACGAGATTCCTTTTGTGTACCGTGTTCATGAGCTGCCGAATCCGGAAAGGGTAGACAGCCTCACCCAGATTGTAAGCGCTCTGGGTCTGAATCCCCGCAGCTTAAAGCATCAGGGCGAGATAACCACTGCGGATTTTGCGGAGATCATGGAGCAGGCGAAGGGAACTCCCGCGCAAAAGGTGGTCTCTCATCAGCTCCTGCGAACAATGGCAAAAGCCCGATACGACGTAAATCCGATCGGACACTTTGGTCTCGCGCTCGCGGATTATTGTCATTTTACTTCTCCCATTCGTCGCTATCCCGATACCGCAATTCACCGTATCCTTTCTGCAATGATGGAAAATTCCGAAAAGGAAGAACTCAACCGCCGTTATTTGATTTTTGCAAATCGGGCCGCAACCGCATCCTCCGAAGCCGAGGTTCGAGCGATGCAGGCGGAACGCAGCGCCGAGGATTGCTACATGGCGGAGTACATGTCACAGCATATTGGAGAAAGCTACTCTGGTATCATCAGCGGCGTAACGCAGCGCGGCGTGTTTGTGGAGCTGCCGAATTCGGTGGAGGGATTTGTTCCGGTTGACAGCTTTGAAGGCGCGAGGTACCGCTTTGACGGATTGATTACGCAGGTGGATGAAAATACCGGAAATAAACTGACCATTGGCCAGACGCTCAATATTAAGGTTGTTTCGGCGGATGTTGCCAGCGGAAAAATTGATTTTATGCCGGATGAACCATGATAATGGAGAAAATTTATTAAAATAGAGCATAGATGGTATAAATAATGGAATAAATCCCCATCATACTAACATAAGATTAACCGAAAGGCGGAGCTGTTAGTATGGAATCTGTTTTAAAGCTGATACAGCGCACAGACAGTGCAGTCGTACAGCAAAATGAGGATAATAAAAGACTGATCGAGGAAATAAAGGAAGTTGGACGTTTGCTTGCGTGCAACGATTCCTGGTTTGACCTCGAATGCGACGAAAATCTGATCGAGGCCTGTATCTTTCAGCGCGAAGAACTCAATTCCCGCTATCGCTATTTGCTGAAAACAGCAAAGCAGCAAGGATTAAGCTGTACTCCTTTCATTCGTTATAAATTGGAGGAGTGAATGTGCCGGACCTAATTGTTATACTTACGGCGTGCGGCGTTTTTGCGCTGTTGGTGATCATACAGCTGATTGTCAGAGCGCCAAGGCCGTTTCAGCGCGCCGCCGGAGGGATTGTTACCGGACTCTGTGCATTGGCAGTGGTGAATCTCACAGGCTTTTTTACCGGTGTCAGTCTGCCGCTCAGCCCCCTGACCATTGGCATTTCCGGCGCTGCCGGGATACCGGGGGTAACGATGATGCTTATTCTGAATCTCATCCTGAAATAACAACAATACAGCCCTGCGGCTTGCCGCAGGGCTGTATTCCTTAGTAGGGTAACCTGCTAAGGCTATCGTTTATTACCCTTTAATATTTCCGCTGCCAAATCATCGTTACCGGTAACCAAAGCGAGTAGCATACGGTAAACTGTTTCCGGTGCGCGGTGAAACTGATCCTTGACCATATTGGCCTGATACATATCCGGTACATACAGCGTGAAATTCATCAGTTCCATTTGTCCGCCGGAAATATGGCAGACGACATTATACCCCCGGTCTGCCTTAAGGATTTCCACCTTGTTTTCGCTCTCCCTTTTTGCTTTGGCAAGGAGGTTAATCGCTGCCGCAACCGCTTTATCGCGGACGGCGGAAGGCAAAGACTTGTCCAGCTGTTTTGCAACCATACGTCCTGTCTCGCTTATGGCGCAAAGCTCTTCCTTTTCTCCGCTTAGGAGTAGATTTCCGTTTTCTGTGAGCTCGGCAATGGAATCTGTTACTTCAAAATAATTTGCCAGCCCGTTATCCTGAATAATACTTATGATATCAGATTTTGAAAGCGGTGTGCTTACGCTGGCAAGCAGGTAACAAATCAGCAATTTGATTTCGCTCTTATTGCGAAGGCCGCCTAACTCTACCCCCGCAGAGAACGCGTTAAACTCCATAACAAACCCTCCATAATCACCGTAATAAAAAAGCCAAAGCAAACGCGCTCCACGTTTGCAGGAGCATGCTGGCTTTGACTTATAACAACTTGCCTATATTAAGTATTTTAACATATTATTGCATGTCTTACAATCGTTTTTCCTCATTTATTTGAAAGGTTGGTTTTTAAAAATGTTAGAGCCTTATTTTGAATATCTACCGTACATACACGGAAGGCTCCTACCAGTTCCTTTTCCCGATTTGAAAGCTCATAAATATGGCTTGTGTTTTTTTTACTTCGAATAAAACGGGGAACACCACTGTCAGCCGCGCTGCCTGGAACATCTTCGTCAGCAAGCATTTCATTAATCGGAATATTAAAAATTTTGGAAAGCGTTAAAAGTACGGTAATATCCGGCGTCGTCTTTCCTATTTCATAATAGGAGTAAGTAGAGCGGTCAATATTTAAAATTTTTGCAAGCTGGCTTTGTGTATAACCGCTTTTTACGCGAAGTTCACGTAACCTTTCATTCAGACAGAAATTTCCCATTAACACACCGCCTTTCCAAAGAAATTTATAACGGACAAATCAAACTTAGTATATAATTGAATTACAGCCCATTAGCAATTATGTGAGCATTATTCACAGATAGATTATATGGTAAATATAACCATTATACTTGCTGGATAAAAAAGTCTTGACGTATTTGCCATTGTTTTGTATAATAATTTGGTCAGTTAAAATTGCTACTGTGGCTCAGTTGGTAGAGCAGCGCATTCGTAATGCGCAGGTCGTCAGTTCGAGTCTGACCAGTAGCTCCACGCTTGTCCCCGCGATTGAGAACTCAATTGCGGGGTTCTTTTTTCATTATTATTATATTGTTTTCTAATCATATTATTCGGTAATATAGTTACGGATGAGTGCCCGATGTTTGTGTAATAATGAAGTTATGATGTGCTTTTCATACGAATGCCCGGCTGCTCATGATTCCAATTGGGTTGGATATACTATATATATATGATAATGTTTAAAAAGCATTATTTTGTAACGGAGGAAAAGCTATGACAACGTTTAATGAATTATATCACCGCCTGGTTAAGGCTTCACTGGAAAATAAAGAGCCGGAGGAGCTGGAAAAAATCAGAAAGGAAGAGTTTGACCCGCATCAGCTGGATTGCCTGCTGAATCCGGACAAGTACCCCTTGGTATGGCGGACGGGCGATTGCTCCTGTGCGGACAAAACAAAAAACGGCTGTTCGGTGCATTGCTTGTTCGAAGCGATCTATCAGGATGAAAAGGGCAATTTCGGTATTAATAAGGATTTATGTGTGGGCTGTGGGGAGTGCATTGATGAATGTAAATCAAACAAGCTGACTGCAAGCCGCGATATCCTGCCGGCGCTTCATGCGGTAAAGTCCGCAGATGCGCCTGTTTATGCCATGATTGCACCCGCTTTTATCAGCCAGTTTCATGAAGACGTCACTCCGGGCAAGCTGCGCAGCGCATTCAAAAGTATTGGTTTTGCAGGAATGGTGGAGGTTGCTCTGTTTGCTGATATACTGACCTTAAAGGAAGCACTGGAATTTGACCGGAACATTGTCAGGGAAGAAGATTACCAGCTTACAAGCTGCTGCTGCCCAATGTGGATTTCTATGATACGTAAGGTGTATCACGAGCTCATTCCCCATGTGCCAGCGGCGGTATCACCGATGGTGGCGTGCGGGCGCGCAATCAAGCATTTGCACCCGGATGCCATTACAGTTTTTGTCGGGCCGTGTCTTGCGAAAAAGGCGGAAGCACGTGAGCCGGATGTGGGGGATTCCACTGATTTTGTGCTGACCTTTCAGGAAGTCAGGGATATCTTTGATTTTGCTAATATTGATCCGGCCGCCATGCCGGAGGATTCCCGTGACCATTCGTCCCGCGCGGGCAGGATTTATGCCAGAACGGGTGGCGTCAGCGAAGCGGTGCACAGCACCTTGGAAAGACTGAATCCCAATCATAAGGTTGCTTTCCGCTCCAGCCAGGCAAACGGAGTTCCGGCTTGCAAAGCGATGCTGAATGAATTAATTGCGGGGAATAACAAAGCGAATTTTCTCGAGGGGATGGGCTGTGTTGGCGGTTGCGTCGGTGGACCCAGGGTTCTGATCGACCGCGAGGAGGGTAGGGAAAACGTAAACGGATACGGCGAGCAGGCTGCATATCCCACTCCCATTGATAACCCTTATGTGATTGAGCTGCTTCACCGGCTTGGCTTCGAAACCGTGGAAAGCCTGTTGGAAAACAGCGATATTTTTACGCGGAAATTTTAGCTCATGATTTTTTAATAATTTGCTTTTTGGGTTATTTGTTGCTGTTCAAGCTCCTATATATATGATATAATCAATTTTAGATTGTTATGGGGGCATGCAGATGGGATATAAAGAAGAGTTTGAAGAGATTTATCAGTCGAAAATAACGCGCGCAGGGAGTGCGGAATTATTGGAGTGGCTGAAAACGACCGATTTTTTTACCGCTCCAGCCAGTACGAAATTTCATTGTGCCTGTCTTGGGGGGCTGGTTCGCCACAGCGTCAGCGTATACCGTGTTATGCGAGATCGACATTTCGACCCGAATACAGACAGCGAGGAGAGCTTTGCAATCTGCGGCCTTCTGCACGATGTCTGTAAGGCGCAGTTTTATAAAGAGAGCGTACGCAATGTAAAGAATGAAGAGACGGGCGCGTGGGAGAAACGCCCATATTATATGATTGAAGATAGCTACCCCTATGGTCACGGGGAAAAATCAGTCTTTTTAATCGAACGTTTTATGCGGTTGAAAACATCCGAAGCAATTGCGGTAAGGTGGCATATGGGCGGCTTTGATGAATCCGTAAAGGGCGGCAGCTTTTCCATCGGTTTGGCCTACCAGAAGTACCCGATCGCGGTTAAACTGCATCTTTCTGACTTGGAGAGTACCTACCTCTGTGAAAAGGGAACCTCATCAATTCATGATAAAAAATAATGAAAATACAAAGAATGCCGAAAGAGAAATCTTCCGGCATTCTTTGCTGTCATATGTAAACTCCCGGCTATGCTGAGGTTCCGTTGCGGCATGCGGGATATTGTAATAATTTTAAAAAAGTATTGACAGTTTTAATCTTATGTATTATTGTATTAATAGTCTAATACAATAATACATAAGATCAGCTGCCACCGTCTTAAATGTTTTACTTGAAAGAAAAATATGAAATCATGATATTGGCTATTGACAAATGAAAACTTATGTTGTACTATTGTATTAAGATATTAATACAATTTAATACGGAGGTGAAATTATGCCGTGGAATTTGAAATCCGACAGACCGATTTACTCCCAGTTGATCGAACATATAGAATTGTTAATCGTTTCCGGAATATATCCAGCCGGTTCTAAGCTACCGTCTGTTCGCGATATGGCTAGCGAGGCATCCGTCAATCCCAATACAATGCAGCGTGCACTGTCACAGCTTGAAAGTGATGAATTACTCTATTCGCAGCGTACCAGCGGCAGATTTGTTACGGAGGATGTGGAGAAAATTATGCAGACAAAGACCAGTCTGGCCATGGCTTTAATCCATGAATTTATTGATAGTATGAGTAATCTTGGCTATAACCGTCAGCAGGTGGTATCTATGATTGAGAGTGTTTCAAAGGAGGAAGAATAATGGATAATATATTGGAATGCCAAAACCTGGTTAAGTATTTCCCTGGGTGCCTTGCGTTGAATTCTGTAAATCTTGCGGTTCCCAAAGGTAGAATTGTTGGACTTCTTGGTCCGAACGGCAGCGGCAAAAGCACAATGATTAAACTCGCAAACGGCTTGATTACCCCGACAAGCGGTAAAATCCTGATTAACGGAATGGAGCCGGGAGTCGAAACAAAGAAAATCGTATCCTATTTACCCGAACGTACCTATTTGAACGACTGGATGACCGTAAATAATTTAATAGATTTCTTTTCGGATTTTTATGCGGATTTTAACCGGAATAAGGCTTTTGATATGCTGCAGCGGCTAGGCGTTAACCCTGTTTTACGGTTGAAGACCATGAGTAAGGGTACGAAAGAAAAAGTACAGCTCATTCTGGTAATGAGCCGCGAGGCGCAGCTGTATCTGCTTGATGAGCCAATCGGTGGCGTTGACCCTGCGGCACGCGATTATATTCTTGATACGATCATCGGCAATTACAATGAGAACACGACAATCATCATTTCGACTCACCTGATTTCTGATGTTGAGAAGATTCTCGATGAAGTAATTTTTATTAACAAAGGAAACATCATTCTTACGTCCACCGTGGAAGAGATTCGTGAAAACGAAAATAAGAGCGTCGATGCGCTGTTCAGGGAGGTCTTCAAATGCTGAGTAAGCTTTTAAAATATGAATTTAAGGCAACGTCCCGCATCTTTTTGCCGATGTATGCGCTTTTGATTGTGTTTGCCCTAATTAACAAGCTATTTATGTCAATAAACTCGGAATTCTTAAAAATACCAAGAGTGATCGCAATGTCGGCCTTTGTAATCATCATTGTTGGTATATTTGTTATGACGCTGGTCGTTACCATACAAAGATTCAATAAAAACCTTTTGACCGACGAAGGATACCTCTCGTTTACACTGCCAGTCAAGGCGCATACGCACATTGACTGCAAAATCATTGTTACGATGGTATGGTATATTCTGAGCGCTGTTGCCGCGGTATTGGCAATCTTAGTGTTAGCCTTAGACCAGCAAAGCATTGCTGATTTTCAACGGTTTTTCCTTGAATTCGGTGAGGCTATCCGCCAGGTTGGTCCTCAAAGCGCAGTTTTGATTCTGGAAATGAGTGTGGCGGCGCTGCTGTGCATTTATTGCGGTACCATTCAGATTTACGCATCAATTGCAGTCGGCAATTTAAGCTCCAAGCATAAGCTGCTGGCGGGTATCGGTGCTTACCTGGGTCTTGGAATGATCGAGCAGATTATTGTCTCCATTTTTATGTCCTTCAATGCTGATAACCTGAGAAATTTCTTTTATCCTAATACGATTCCGAGCGTTATTTCCGCAGTCGAAATAGTGATTTTTATCATGATTGTATATTTTGTTGTTTTCTCGGCGGCTTTTTACATCCTCACAAACTGGCTGCTAAAAAATAAGTTGAATTTAGAATAGATTGTAGCGCAAATACAACCTGGCAGGCTGCGGCAAATTCGCTGATCACGCAGGTGCCTCACAAATTTTCCGCCAGCCTGGGGAGGTGCAGAAATGCGCCTCCTTTTGTTTTTATTCGGTTTAAAGCCTGCTGTATGAGAATGCCATTGAAAAAACGCAGTAAAAATACTATAATACCAGCATAAGCGCCGCATCGATATCACAGGTATCCTGTCCGCTGGGTGCAGGGCGGGGGTAAAAACAGCTTGATGAAAACGAATGGGAATACAGCTTAAATACGATAGTAAAGGGAATTTTTGAATGCAATATATCAACGACGCAAAACAATTGAAGTATGAAGTGCTTGCCAGAGTGGCAAAATACGCGTATGAGGGTACGCTGGAGAAGAACCTTGACCAGATACCCTACGACATCATTCCGGGTCCTCTGCCGGAATTTCGCTGCTGTATCTACCGTGAGCGCGAAATTATTCGGGAGCGGCTTGTCTCCGCGCAAGGCAAGAACCTGCCCGCTCAGGGTGACAGCGACATTGTCGCTGTTCTTCCGGCGGCCTGTGAGGGCTGCCCGATTAACCGCTTTACCGTAACGGATAACTGCCAGCACTGTCTGGCGAAGAAGTGCTTTGAAGCCTGCAAATTCGGCGCAGTATCCATTACGCCAAAGGGTGCGTACATTGATCCCGCAAAATGCAAGGAGTGCGGTCGCTGTGCCGCGGCCTGCCCCTACAATGCAATTTCCGATACCATGCGCCCATGTATTCGTGCGTGTCCGGTAAAAGCGATTTCTATGGATGAACACCATTTGGCCGTTATCCATCATTCCCGCTGCATCAATTGCGGTGCCTGCACAAAGCATTGCCCGTTCGGGGCGATTACCGACCGCTCCGGCATCGTAGGTATTATAGATGAGATAAAATCGGGAGCTCCGGTGTTTGCGGCGTTTGCTCCGGCAATTGAGGGCCATTTTGGTACGGCTAATATTGGTATGCTGAAATCCGCGATTAGAAAGCTCGGCTTTTCCGGTTCCTTCGAGGTTTCGCTCGGTGCGGATGCCACCTCCTACAGCGAAGCGCAAGAGCTGAAGGAAGCGGTAAAGGACGGAAGAAAAATGACGACCTCCTGCTGCCCGGCTTTTGTGGAGATGATCGAAAAGCATTTTCCCAACCTTGCGTCGCTTATTTCGGATACCGGCTCCCCGATGACCTTGGTTGCCCGTTATATCAGAGCTGTTCATCCGGGCGCAAAGGTAGTTTTTATCGGCCCGTGCATTGCAAAGAAGGTAGAAATTCTAAAAATCTCCGACTCTGCGGATTATGTGATGACCTTCGAGGAGTTGAATGCAATGTTTACCGCGAGAGAAGTGAGCGTGGCGGATGAAGCCCAAAACGAGCAGGACGGGAGCCTGGCTGGAAAAGGGTTCGCGCAGAGCGGGGGAGTATCCCGGGCTGTTTCAGAAGTATTGGAGGAAGAGGGCTTTGACCTTCCGTTTGGCTGCGTAAAATGCAACGGAGCCAAGGAGTGCAAAAAAACGTTATCTCTTTTAAATTCCGGACGTTTGCCGGAAAATCTGGTAGAGGGCATGGCATGCGAAGGCGGCTGCGTAGCCGGCCCGGGCGGTGTGGAAGATGTTCAGAAGCTGCTGAAAAACAGGAGTAGCCTGCTGGCCGCCGCCGATCATCGGGGAATAAAAGAGAACATTCAAAGCCTGCATGATTTCTCTAAAATAAAGCTTGACACATCGAACGACAGAATTTAAACTACAGATATTATGATTTTTCGTTTTACACGAAAAGCAGACAAGTGTAAGCTGAATGAAGGTGTAAAATATGACCGCTATCAGTACGAGGCATCTGACAAAAAGCTATGACGAAAAGGCTATAGCGTTAAACGATTTGAATCTGGAGGTTCCGCAGGGCGGCGTTTTCGGCTTTCTTGGCCCCAACGGCGCCGGGAAGACAACGACCGTAAAGCTATTGACCGGGCTACTTCGTCCCACGAAGGGAGAATGCCGTGTACTTAACCTGGATCCTCAGAAAAACCCGGAAGAGGTACACCGCCTCTGCGGTGTAATGACGGAAAGCGCCAAGATGTACGGTCAGTTGACTGGGATGGAAAACCTTGTGTTTTTTGCACAGACCTGCGGACTTCCTAATGATGTATGCGGTCAAAGAGCCGGTGAACTGTTAAAGCAGCTGGACTTATGGGATGCCCGTGATAAAAAGCTGAGCGCCTATTCCACCGGGATGGCACAGCGGCTTTCACTGGCACGCGCGCTGGTGCATCAGCCGCAGGTGCTTTTTCTGGATGAACCGACAAGCGGTCTGGATCCGGAATCCGCACAGACGGTAAATGAGATGATTGCCGAGCTTGCCGGGAAATCAGGAACGACTGTGTTTCTCTGTACCCATCAGCTTCGCTACGCGCAGGACCTTTGCAGTACCTATGGTATTTTGGAAAAGGGAAGCCTGCTCGCATCGGGTGACCTCCAAACCCTGAGCGATTCGATTGGCTGCCGTATTAAGGCCGGATTTCGGTTATCGGAAGGAGATACGTTAGACGGCTTTGACTTCCAAAATGGATGGTGGCAGACGGAAGTGCTCAAAGAGAACGAGATGCCGATTTTACTGAAAAAGCTGGTGGAGGAGGGTCATAGCGTATATGAAGCAAAATTGATTAAACCGACTCTTGAGGATATTTACTTTCAATATACCGAGCGTCAGGAGGCTTCACAATGAGATGGATTAATCCGGCTGAAAAAGCCATTATTAAAAAGGATTTCAGCGAAATATGGAATACCAAAATGGCGCGCAATACAATGCTTGCGCTGCCGGTTATTCTGGTTGTGTTTTTGCCCGCGATGTACCTTGCGATAATCTATCTGGTTCCGTCCGAACAGGTAAACGGTATGGATAAGATGCTGTCGCTTCTGCCGCCGGAGGCCAAGCACTTTTCGCAGCGGCAGAGTATGTTTTATATGCTTACCAATGTTTTGTGCCCAATGTTTTTCTTAATGATTCCCCTAATGATCTCGAGTATATCCGCAGCCTGCAGTTTTGTCGGTGAAAAGGAACGTAATACGATCGAAACCCTGCTGCTAACCCCGCTGAGCGTTGATAGAATCTTCAAGGCAAAGGTTTTTGGCTGTGTTATTTTATCTGCCGTTTCAACGGCGATATCGTTTATTGCCTTTTCCATTACGATATCAATTGGTGATATCCTGCTGGAAATGCCGTTTTTCCTTAACTGGAACTGGCTGGTGCTAGTCCTTTTGTTAGCACCCGCAATCACGGTGTTCGGTGTGATTTTTATGGTGATCTTTTCCGGGAGAAGCAAAAGCTATATGGAGTCGTTCCAAACCTCCAGCTATATTGTTTTGCCGCTTGTTTTACTTTTTATCGGGCAGTTTACCGGCCTTTTTCAGCTTAATGCTTTGATTCTTCTGATTTTCTCTGCGGTGGTACTTCTTCTCGATATTGTTTTGCTGGCATTCGGCTCTCGCAGCTTTACCCCGGAGAAGCTGTTAAGATAATTGCTGTTTGCCTTAATCTTACAATTGTATTATAATTGGCATGAGGATTAAGACAAGAAGGTGATTATGTGGCTGCAGATTTGCACTGTCACACAAAGATGTCCGACGGTTCGGTGAGCATAGACGAAGTTGTTCTTCTTGCCAAAAAGCTAGGCATTCCTACCATAGCGGTTACGGATCATGATACGTTTGCCGGATCCATTCGCGCCAGAATCATTGGAGAACGGCGCGGGGTTGAAGTGATACCTGGAATTGAACTGTCGACAATCAATTCGGCAACTGGTCGAAAAGCTCATATACTGTGTTATTTTTGCAAAAACATGGATCGGTTGGAAGGCTTGTGCAAGCGTACCGCGGATAAACGCAAGCAGGCGGCAAGTATTATGCTGCAAAAGGTAATGAAAATTTATCCGATTACAGCTGAGATGGTGGTACATCGTGCGCACGGCAGCACGAATGTTTTTAAGCAGCATATTATGCATGCTTTGATCGATGCTGGTTACGCGACCCATTTTTTCGGGGATACATATCAAAGGCTGTTCAATTCCAAAACAGGATTGGCTTTTTACGGAGTCGATTACCCGGATGTGCATGAGGTAATTGCACAGATACATGACGCGGGCGGTATTGCTGTGCTTGCCCATCCCGGCGAATACGACAGCTATGAGCTTCTTGAAGAGCTGGCCGCTAATCGGGAGATTGAAGGGGTTGAAGTCTGGCATCCGCGCAACCGACCGGGCGATGAGGAAAAATTTATTACGGTTGCAAAGAGGTATGGTTTGATTATGACCGGGGGTACGGATTTTCACGGCATGTACACTTCTGTGAAAAAGCCGATTGGAACCTGCGTAACGCCGGATGACCAGTTGGAAGCCCTAAGAAATTGCAAAATAAGATAATCTGGATAGGTGAATGAAGTTGGAATTTCATTATAAAACAAAGGGGACCTGCTCTTCTGAAATTATTCTTGAATTAGATGGAGATATTATAAAATCTGTAAAAATTATCGGGGGATGCAACGGAAATTTAAAAGGTATCAGCGCAATTGTCGAAGGAATGCGAGCAGATGATGTAATCGGGCGTTTTCAGGGAATTCGCTGCGGTTACAAAACAACCTCCTGCCCTGACCAATTGGCGAACGCTTTGATACAGGCCCGAAAGCAGCAGGGCTGAAAATAGATAAAGGGCTGCGATTGCCTCGCAGCCCTTTCTTGTGCGGTTAGCAGCAACCGTTGTTATTGCCACAGCAGCCGTCATTATTATTCCCGCAGCAGCATACTAAGATAATGATAAGAAGGATGACCCAAGTGCAGGAACTTCCGCCAAAGAAATTGTTGTTACACATTATTGTTTGCCTCCTTTCGGTTTACAATATATAATATTGCAAAGGCAGAAAACGTGTTACAATTATTGCTTAAATAAATTAATTAAAAAATTATTTTTTAGAACGGTAATTCACGTATTTAAAAGCCCGTTGTTACAGAACGGAGAGGTGATTCTTATGCTATGTGAGTCATGTGGAAAAAATCCGGTTACCACTCATGTAAAAACAATCATAAATGGAGAATTGACCAAATATTCTTTATGTGCGGAATGTGCGCAAAAGCTTGGTTACGGAGATTTGCTAACCGGATTGGGGCGTAATTTTGGCAGCCTCTTGGGCGGGTTCTTTGGCGAGATGGGGGATGACCGCGAAACAGTGCGTTGCAGCTGTTGTGGCTCTAGCTTTGACGATATCGCGAGAACCGGCAGGGTAGGTTGTGCACAATGCTACCAGACGTTTTATAACCGTTTGATGCCGCTGATTTTAAAGATTCATGGCAATACCAGGCATCGCGGAAAAACACCCGGGGCCGACCAGCTGCAGCCGATTCCTCAGAGCAGGCTGAGCTTGATGCGGCGTGAATTGCGTAATGCGATAAATTCGGAAAATTTTGAGCATGCCGCAGACTTACGCGATCGGATTCGGGAATTGGAAAAGGGAGAGGACCATGACAAAATGGTATGAAAAGAGCGGGCTGGAAAGCGACGTGGTGATCAGCACCCGAATTCGGCTGGCAAGGAACCTGACAGATATCCCCTTTCCTGTAAAAATGAGCCGATTGGAAAAGAAACAGCTGATTCAAAGAGTGCAGGAAGCGGCAGCGACGTTTGAACCCACCGGATTCCACTTCATTGATATGGAGGAAGTTTCAAAAGCGGAAGCGGTCTCTATGGTAGAGCGACATCTTGCAAGCCCCGAGTTTATTTCGGAGTATGATGGTAGAGCGATCCTGGTTACAGAGGATGAAACAGAGAGTATCATGCTCAACTCTGAGAACCACCTTTCCCTGCAAGCGCTGAAGGAAGGGATGAGCCTGGAGGAGGCTTACCAAGCGGCGGATCGCCTTGATACCCTGTTGGATAAGGTTTTGCATTTTGCTTTTCATGAAGGTCTCGGTTATCTGACCCAAAGCCCGGTTGACCTTGGCACAGGAATGCGCGCTTCTCTAATGCTTCACCTTCCGGCTTTAAAAGAGGGAGGCGGAATTGCACGAACCTCCACCAATCTTTCCAAGCTAGGTCTGGCTCTGCGAGGAATCTACGGTTCCGGTACGGATTCTATAGGCGCTCTCTACCAGCTTTCCAATCAGGTGACACTCGGGCTGTCTGAGCAGGAAGCGATTACCAATCTGCAAAGCATTGCTATACAGCTTATTCAGCAGGAACGCTCCGCGCGCAAAGAATTAGAGGGGAAGTTTGATGTTCAGGATACGGTCAGCCGCTCGATGGGGATACTGCGGTCCGCAAGAATTATGTCCATCGATGAGTTTATGAGGCTGATCTCAAATGTGCGTTTGGGTGTTTCAATAGGGCTGATTCAAACCATTGGCTATGATTTGATAAACCGTATGATTGTTGAGGCGCAGCCGGCGACCCTAATGCTTCAAAGCGGAAAAAAACTGGCGAAAAATGAAAGGCAAATATTCCGGGCACAAATGATTCGCGACCTTCTCAAAAGTTATAATGAAAAGGCAGATGATTGTTTTGACGGATCTGAAACAGCGCAATGATGATTTGGCGGCAGCACTTTATTCCTCGATTGCAGAGCATGTCCCCCACAAAAATTCACTATTGGAAGAGGTAACGCAATTAACAAGGCATATTTCAGTCCGGGAAAATCTGTTTTTGAAGGTAATAGAGCTCTGTTCGCCGCCGGAAACCCCCAAGCAGCTTTTTCTCACAGCGAAAGCATACGGATGGCTGGGTAAAAATTATTACAGCCAGCTAATCCGGTTTGCACGGGAATATCTTCTGACCGACGGCTGGGCAGAGCTTTCCCACAAGAGCGTTCTGGAGAACGGGATTTATGTCAGCAGCCATTGTGCTCATAACGCTTCTGTTTATAGCGATCTGGCAAAGGCAGAGGAGGGAATGGGTCGTTTGGATGAAGCGCTGTTCCATTTTACGGAGGCTTACCATTTGGAGCCTTACAGCGCTATGTATGCCGTCAAAGTCGCAGACGTTCTCGTAAAGCTGAAGGGCAGAGAAGAGGCGCTTAATTATCTGCGCCAGCAAAAGAAAAACCAGTATTATAAACCTCTGAAATATACGGACGCCGCCGGAAATACACGATATAATGACGAATTTCCACGATTGATTGACGCACACCTCTTCAAGCTTGAAACAAAAGAATAAAAAGGGGGCCGCAGAATACAGTATATTCTGCGGCCTCTTTTTTGGGTTTTGATTAATATTTACCGGTTAATTCTTCTGTCGGAACAGACTCTTGCGGTGCATCGGGCTGAGAATTTTCTATTTGCAGTTTTCTGTTGGACCATTCCCTTTCTTTTTGCTCCCTCAGCTTGAACTTCTGAACGAGCTCTTTCAGAATTGTCGCTTGACCGGAGAGCTCTTGACTGGCGGCGGCGCTCTCTTCCGCGGTAGCGGAATTGGTCTGAACAACGCTGGAAATTTGCTCGATTCCCAAAGTTATCTGACTGATGGCGCTGGACTGACGGTTAGTGGCAGCTGAAATTCTCTGTACCGAATCGGTGACGGAATTCGCACCCTCTACCACCTTCTCAAGATTTTTGGCTGAATCATTCGCAATTCTGACGCCGTTATCAACCTCATGAATAGAATTTTCAATTAAAAGGGTGGTATTCTTTGCCGCTTCCGCGCTCTTACTGGCTAGATTTCGCACTTCATCCGCCACTACAGCAAAGCCTTTGCCCGCTTCCCCGGCTCTGGCTGCTTCAACCGAGGCGTTCAGGGCTAAGATGTTTGTTTGGAAGGCAATATCTTCGATTGTCTTAATTATTTTTACAATTTCATTAGAAGAATCGTTGATTTTTTTCATTGCTTCAAGCATATCATTCATCTTTTGGTTGCTTATTTCAATCTCTTTGCCGACCTCTTGCACTTTTAAGGTTGCGTTAGTAGTATGTTCGGCGTTATCTTTTACATGCTCGGATATTTCTTCAATGGAAGCGGATAGCTCCTCAATTGAGCTGGCTTGTTCGGCAGCACCCTGCGCAAGAGCCTGTGCGCTGTCGGATACCTGATTGGAGCCATTTGATACCTCCTCTGCGGACTGACGAATTCTAGTCATTGCATCATCCACAAATAAGACGATACCGTGAATTGATTTCTTTAATTCACTGAAATCTCCAATATAATTCAATTTAGAGCTGATGGTCAAGTCGCCATGCTCCATTCTTTCCAAATGCACTTTAATGTCATTTATGTAAAGACTTATTGTGGATACCGTATCTGTCAATGCAGCACCAAGCTGTCCGATTTCATCCTTACTGTCGGCCGATACCTTCACACTTAAATCACCCTGCGATAGTTTTTTAGCGGCAATTGCCATATCCTGAATCGGTTTACTGATGCTGTCTGCAATTTTAAATACAATTAGCAGAGAAACAATAAGGGAGGCTAACATAATTCCAATTTTTAATAAAACATTATCGAATGATAGTCTTACAAAGGTGTTTATAAGTTCCCATGCATTATTAAGAACTGCAACTACAAGAAATGCAAGTATGAGCTTACTCTTAATTTTCATATCTCTGAATTTTTTACTCATTTTTATAACCTCTATTTCAATAATATGACCAAAATGTTTTTTTGAAATTTACTTAAATAGCATAGTGTTTTTTAATACTGCCTTAATCGGTATGGCCTGAATAGATGCTACAGTTATCAAAAAAATTGCAAATTGTTTATTCATCCATAAGCATCGTCGCCTCTCTGTATTGAGTTAAACAAACAATATTAACAAAATTAGTATATATTACCATTATATAATACTTTAATTTTTTCAATAATTCAATATATTTTATAAAAATTTAATTAAATATTTAATTAAATTTGTAAAAAACTTATATTAATTAATGCAAAATAATTTGTAAGTTAAACAAAAATATTTATATTAATAGTTAGTGAAACTTTTGTGAAAAGCCTTCTGCTCCCGCACACCTCGCATAGAATGCGCGGGCTTTTGTGATTACCGGCTTGACGGAAGCTATCATAGCAAAAGGGCACATCACATTGAATGATGTGCCCTTAATTGGTATTCGTCAGCCAAAATCTGTAGCAATTTCTTTTTCGCTTCCGGGAGGGGAATAAACAAACCGTTGCATTTTGGTACCCTCAAAGAAATATTTTGGAGTACTGGAGCGGTATGTATAATCAAAGGTATCAATAATCACCAGTTTAACCTTCATTCTAGCCGGAATAATACTCTTAATATATACGCTTGCCTGCTGCCCGGGAACAACATCGTCCTTTGCTTCCGCAAGTCCTGCCAGATTCGGAGAAAGCTCTACAAAAATCCCATAAGGCTCCACAGACCGCACAATTCCTGCGACAGTCTCGCCAACCGTAAACAGTGCCACGTTTTCTTCCCAGGTACCAAGAAGCTCTTTATGACTTAACGTAATTCTTCCGTTTTCAATTGATTTTATCACGACACGAATATCCATTCCAACGGTAAATCGCTCCCGCGGATGATCAATGCGGGAAACGGAAATTGCGTCAATCGGCAGGAGCGCTATTATGCCGCAGCCGATATCCGCAAACGCTCCAAAGCTTTCTAAATGAGTTACCCTCGCGTTAATCACATCGCCCGGGGTCAGCTTCGTAATAAAATCATTCGTGCATTTTTCCTGGGCCGCCCTGCGCGAAAGTAAGGCGGTCATATGTCCCTCCGGATCCTTTTGAAAGCCTGTAATGATAAAACAGACCGGTCTGTTGACCCGGGAAATAATAGCGATATCCCGAACTGTACCCTCTTTAATCCCTAAAGCGCCTTCTTCGCGCGGAATCACACCCTTCATACAGCCTAAGTCGATCAGCAGATTATGCGAGCTGTCACAAACCAGCGCGCGTCCTTCCAAAATTTGTCCATCCCGGCAGGCATCGTTGAGAGTGGAAATATTCTGCACCGACGCGCGGTTTTCAGGAGTATCGATCATCCAACCTTCAGGATAGTATTCAAACATTTTAGTACCTCCTTTTTGTGTTCGTTCATCTATATGCGTAAAACTTAACGGTAATACTATCATGAAAAATTATTAAATTGTTAATTTGCCGGCTCTTACTTGAATATTGTAAATTATTATAATAAAATATAAGTTATGTATTATGAGAGGATGTTCCAAATATGAAGAATAGAATAAGAATCGCGAGTTTCATGATGGCAGGAGCCATTATCGCAAGTTGTGCCGCCTGTTCCGGCAGCGGCGCAAGTTCGGTGGCATCTTCCAAAGCTGCCGCTGCCTCAGCGCAGGCTCCGGCAAGTTCGGCTCAGGCTGGGAATGACGGAAGAATTCGCCCTGACGACGGAAAAAAGCTTGGTTACCAGCTCGAAAAACCGGCCAAGGGGGAAGAAATCGCCGTATTGACTACGAATATGGGCGTGATAAAGCTTCGTCTGTTTGCGGACGCGGCACCGAAAACAGTGGAGAATTTTAAAGGACTAATCAAAAAGGGCTATTATAACGGGCTTACCTTTCACCGTGTCATTAAAGATTTTATGATACAGGGCGGTGATCCGAAAGGAGACGGTACTGGTGGTACAAGTATCTGGAATAAAGAATTTGCGGACGAGTTTAACGCGAATCTGGTGAATATTCGCGGTTCCGTTTCTATGGCGAACGCAGGGAAGAATACCAATGGTAGCCAGTTCTTTATCAACCAGAAGGGCAATTCTGAGCCCGTTTCCTGGAGTCAGTTTCAACAGGCTTACGACGTTTACAAGCAATATCCGGACGCGTTTGTGCAGCAGTACGGCTCCGGTTGGATTGACATGCCAAAAATCAATGACGAGTACAAGAAAATTTATGGTGCAAACGGCGGAAATCCGAATTTGGACGGCGCGTATAACATTGAAGAAAAGGGTCATGCCGTCTTCGCGCAGGTGATTGAAGGAATGGAGGTTGTGGATAAAATTGCTTCCGTTTCGGTCGATTCCAAAACCAACAAGCCGACATCTCCGGTAACAATTACCAAAGCGGAAATTCAAAAATATGAATAATGACTCAGACGGTTTCTCTTGCTAACTATTATTTTTGTATAAAGCTGTATGTTTTCTGTGAAAATATCCCAGTCGTATTGACAAGCTGCATCGATTGGCGATATAATTATATGATTGTTTTTTTGTACGGCAACAATTATATGTACTTTTAATGGAGGGTAACTATGTCTGCAAAATTTATATTTGTGACCGGCGGCGTTGTTTCCGGTTTGGGAAAAGGAATCACAGCAGCTTCACTGGGCAGGCTGCTCAAAGCGCGGGGATTAAGGATTACCATGCAAAAGTTTGATCCTTATCTTAATGTCGACCCCGGCACAATGAATCCTTTTCAGCACGGAGAAGTTTTCGTTACGGATGACGGAGCAGAAACTGATTTGGATCTCGGCCATTACGAGCGTTTTATTGATGAAAGCCTGACACAAAATAGTAATGTTACTTCAGGCCGCATTTATTGGAACGTAATTCAAAAAGAACGCAACGGGGATTATGACGGCGGCACGGTACAGGTGATCCCTCACATTACAAATGAAATTAAAAACAGAATTTATCAGGGAAAAGAAAATATCGATGTAGCGATTGTGGAGGTGGGAGGAACGGTCGGTGATATTGAGAGCCAGCCGTTTTTAGAAGCCATCCGCCAGTTTGCCACAGAGGCTGGCCGCAGCAACTGCCTGTTCCTCCATGTTACCCTCGTTCCATATTTGACCTGCTCCCACGAGCATAAATCCAAGCCGACGCAGCACAGCGTCAAGGAACTGCTCTCCATTGGCATCCAGCCTGATATTATCGTTTTGCGTTCCGAGCAATCTGTGGGGGACGATATTAAAAAGAAGATTGCGCTGTTCTGCAATGTAAATGAAAACTGCGTGATACAGAACCTTGACCTCCCGCTTCTGTATCAGGTGCCTTTGGCGCTGAAGGAAGAGCGTCTGGATGATATTGTCTGCAAACGCTTTGGGCTGGATACGCCCGGTGCGGATTTAAGCGACTGGATTACCATGGTCAACACCGCTATGTCCTTGTCAGAAAGCGTTAATATTGCGTTGGTCGGTAAATACGTGGAGCTTCATGATGCCTATCTGAGCGTTGCCGAAGCGCTTACGCACGGAGGTATCGGAAATAAAGTAAAAGTGAATATTCAGTGGATTGATTCCGAGACAATTACGAAGGAAAATGCGGCGGAGGTTCTCTCTCAGGCGGACGGGCTTCTGGTACCCGGCGGCTTCGGTCAGCGAGGAATCGAGGGCAAAATCAACGCGATTTATCATGCGCGCACCAACGGGATTCCTTTCCTGGGAATCTGTCTGGGAATGCAGCTTGCGATCGTCGAATATTCCAGAAATGTCCTTGGGCTTACCGACGCAAACTCCGCGGAATTTGATCCGCAGAGCCAGAATCATGTAATTGACCTTATGCCCGAGCAGAAGGATGTGACACAACGCGGTGGCACAATGCGCCTCGGTCAGTATCCCTGCAAGCTTACGCCTGGAACAAGGGCATATGAGCTTTACGCAGAGGCGCCGTTGATTTCAGAACGCCACCGTCACCGCTTTGAGGTAAACAATGATTATCGTGACCGGTTGGAGCAGGCGGGAGTTATTTTCTGCGGCAAATCTCCGGACAACCATATTGTTGAAATGATGGAGCTTCCGGATCATCCGTGGTTTGTAGGCGCGCAGTTCCATCCGGAGTTCAAATCCCGTCCGAACCGTCCGCATCCCTTGTTCCAGGGTCTTGTGGGCGCTGCAAAAGTATATAAGTCAAAACAGGTTTATTAATTTATAACAAAAAGAGAACCGTTTTTTGCGGTTCTCTTTTTTATAGGCGATTCTATTCACTGGGTGAGGAACCGACTCTAGCGAACCCCGCCTCCGCCGCCTCCGCCGAAGCCTCCTCCACCTCCTCCAAAGCTTCCTCCGCCAAAGCCACCGCCTCCGAAACCGCCGTTGTTATCGGCAGGCGGATGGGCCAGCCGGGTCGCAGCCGCGCTGATGTCGCTGACTGTGGAAGCAAGGGTAGTGCCGAAGTCGGAGCCCATGCTGTGAAAGCCTCCGAATCCCATGCGATGCCCAAACATGTAATACATATAGCTGTTTCCCAAATAAGTATCGACGTAGCCTTCATCATTTAACTCGGGGTAAGCGACCTTGAGCTGATCACATACTTTTTTGGAAATACCCATCATTGTGGCATATACCAGGTACTCTTCCCAAAGCTCCAGCTGCGGAACACCGTATTCATTCAATCTGGAAAACTCCGACATGTATTTACTCAAACCGTGCCATACCAGGTAATCGTATTCTCCGGCTTTACTTAACCTTGGCTTCGCGTTTCCTGCAATGAGAAGAACCACTCCGCTGAGGATAAGGGACATGGGAGTATAAACCAGCAGAGTTTTTAAATTGGAGCTGAGAAAAAAAGCTCCCACAGCAAGAACGATTGCTAGAATACCAATCCCCGATAAAGCGGATAAGAATCCCGACTTGTTCTGATAATACCCGCGGTTTGCAATTTCACGTTTTGCACTTGATAAAAAGCTATTGATATTGTTGTCAATATATTTGTAACCTGTTTCCGCGTAACGTTTGAATTGCTTCATGGTGAACGAACCGCCGAAGTGATCTGCTACAGTCGAGACCAGATTGAAAAAATGCTGTTCACTTTCCTCGAGCGGGATGTTTTTCGTATTCCCCAAAACGGAGATTGCTAATTCCTCGTTTCCGGTTCCGTCAAAACGGATATACCCCTTGCGTGCAAGGCTCAGCAAAGTGGCGCTGAAGACTTTTCCCTCCACGCTTTTAGTGACTCCGCCGTGATAGAAATAGAACAGATTCGCGATGCCGCCCGGCGAATTTCCCGGCGGTATTTCACGCGTATATTCCGGAGCTTCCACCGAATATCTCTTGTTTTTCTTTTTTGCGAGGATAAACAGCAAAAGTGCGGCTATCAGGAAGATTCCAGCAAAAACGGCATCCGCTATACCAATAAGATATCTGCGAAGCTGTTCCGCCCGGTAATCCTCCGCCCACTTGTTTTCCTGAGCGACAATATCGTTCAGCACATCCTTGCTATCCCGCTTTTCTGAAGCGGAGAATAGCTGCGGCGACATCAAAAGACGAACTTCAACCGAAGTTTGCACCGGTATTTCCTTTACGGTAAAGGAAACCTGATTCGCGGAATCAATTTTGATATTACCATTTGCCGTTGAGTGAAGCCATGTACGGATATCCTTTTGATCGCCGCCGGAAGGGAACTGGATGGTACAGGACATATCCGTAATCGGCAGGCTGAATTTAGTTGGGATAAAGAAGTTATATAGCTCTGCCCGATCGTTGTGAACCGCCACAATATTTTTTACTGTGTAAGAAAAGGTAAAGGTGCGGATACCTTCCTCAATTGCCGGCATAAACCAGCCAAGCTCCAATTCGTCGTATGTTTTATGGATATAGCAGGTGTTATCTCCGGCGGCGTCAGAAAATTCAGGATCAATATCTCCGACAAAATTGTAATTGACTTTATTGTCTTCGTCGTATACTTTCAGGTCCGTAATGTCGTCAACCTTGTCTTTATTAATTGGAAAGGTCCGATACAGGTTTCGGTAATTCTTGTTGCGGTTCTGCAGGTTTACTCTCCAGGTTTCCTGAACCGTCATATCGCCGCTGTCTGTTAGCTGTGCCGCGATATCCAGCTTCTCCATGATCTGCTTGGAATCGTCTTTATAATCGGAGCAGCCGCTTAGCGGCATAAGGGTAAGCAAGGCGATTACCGCAGCCAGAAGAATCGAAACAATTCGGTTTCTATTTTTTTTAGGCATAATTTCCTCCAAAAGCGGTTTTATCAGAACTTTACCTGAGGAACCGCGCGATCTGCCTCTTCAACCTCAAAATACTTCTTTTGGCTGAATTTAAACAGAGAAGCGATGATGTTGGAAGGGAAGCGCATGACATACTCGTTGTATTTCATCGCGGTATCATTGTAGAATTGTCTTGAAAAAGCAATTTTGCTTTCAATATCCTGCAATTGAGCCTGCAGCTCCAGAAAATTTTGGTTGGCCTTCAAATCCGGATACTGTTCCGCAGTGGCAAATAGATTTACAATTGCGCGGGAAAGCTTCGCGTTGCTTTCCATTGCTTCTTCGGGCGTTTTCGCGCTCATTGCGGCACTGCGCCACTTTGTTACTTCTTCTAAAGTGTTTTTTTCATGCGTCGCATAGCCTTTTACGGTTTCAACCAAATTAGGGATAAGGTCAAAACGCTTTTTTAATTGTACGTCCACCTGTGCCCAGCCGTTATCAACCCGCACAGAGAAGGAAACGAGGCGGTTATAGCTGCCTGAAACCCAAAAAATCAGAATTATAATAATCGCGCCGACAATTGCCCATGGTAACCAAGGCATAAAAATGACCTCCTATACTCTTTTATTTTATCAAATCATATCATACTTTTACAAAAAAGAAAGGGAAAACCAGCTTATAAACAATAAAATTTTGAAAAAACAGAGAAGACAGCAAGCCTCTCTGTTTTACCCGTTTTATTTTATTTTTCTGCCGGATTGGAAATCCGGTAGCAGAGCGTCATCAAACTGTCGTTTAAATGAACATTTTCTACGATGGTGTCCGGGTACTCCATTGAAATATCGTAGTGACTGAAATTCCAGAAATTTCGGATTCCCAATTCATACAGATGCTCTGAAAGAGAGCTTACCGCTTCCCGCGGGATACAAAAAATAGCCATGACAGGTTTTTCGGTTTTGCAGAAATCGTCCATCTCTGTGATAGCACGCACTACATTGCCATTAATAACCGTTCCGATCTTCTGCGGTGAATTGTCAAAAACTCCAATCAGATCAAAACCCTGCGTCTCAAAAGAAATGTGGGAGGCAATCGCCTGCCCAAGGTTACCCGCACCGATCAAAATCGACTTGTAGCCGTGGGATAGACCAAGGATATTGGCGATTTCCTCACAGAGCTGATCCACAATATAGCCGTAGCCCTGCTGACCGAAGCCACCGAAACAGTTCAAATCCTGACGGATTTGAGATGCCGTGAGCCCCAGCTTTATAGAAAGCTCGGTAGATGAAATTCTTGTAACGCCTTTCCCTTTAAGATGCTTCAAAAAACGATAATACCGAGGAAGCCGCCGAATAACGGACATTGATATGTTTTCACGCTTTGGCATTTGTTTAACCTCCGTAAACTCTGTTCCTTTTAGAGCAGCAAAGTAAGTTTTTTATTGATTTCTCTTAAAAAGGTTTCTGTATCAACCGCTTTTTTGTGTTCAAGGCTAGAAAGACTTTCCAGGTCGCCGGTCATGATGCCGTCTTCAATCGTCTGTAGGGACGCCTTTTCGAGCTTCTCCGCAAAGCTTACCAAATCCGGTGTGCCGTCAAGCTCGCCTCGCTTTTTCAGCGCGCCCGTCCAGGCAAACAGGGTTGCCATGGAATTGGTAGAGGTTTTTTCGCCTTTGAGGTGCTTGTAATAGTGGCGCTGTACGGTTCCGTGAGCGGCCTCGTATTCGTAGACGCCGTCAGGGGAGACCAAAACGCTGGTCATCATGGCAAGGCTGCCGAACGCGGTTGCGACCATATCACTCATAACATCACCGTCGTAATTCTTGCATGCCCAGATATAGCCGCCTTCTGAACGGATAACACGGGCGACAGCGTCATCAATCAGCGTGTAAAAATAGGTGATTCCCGCATTTTCAAAAGCTTTCTTATATTGGGTATCGTAGATTTCGTTAAAGATATCCTTAAAGCGGTGATCATATTTTTTGGAGATGGTGTCCTTGGTGGCGAACCACAAATCCTGTTTGGTATCCAGCGCAAAGTTAAAGCACGCCTTCGCAAAGCTGGAAATGCTTTCGTCGATGTTGTGCATCCCCTGAATAATACCGTCTGTCTTAAAGTCGTGGATCAGCGCGCGTTCTTCGGAACCATCCGCCTTCGTTACCACAAGCTCCGTTTTTGAGCCTGCCGGAGCCGCCATTTCTACATTCCGGTAAACATCGCCGTACGCGTGACGGGCAATGGTAATCGGTTTCTTCCAATTAGAAATATAGGGCGTGATTCCTTTGACCAGCAAGGGGGTACGGAATACGGTGCCATCCAAAATCGCGCGGATGGTTCCATTTGGAGATTTCCACATCTCCTTTAAATTATACTCCTTAACCCGTTCGGCATTCGGAGTAATCGTAGCACATTTTACCGCCACGCCGTATTTTTTTGTTGCGTAAGCGGAGTCGAATGTGACCTGATCATTGGTTGCTTCACGGTTTTCCAGACCCAGATCGTAGTATTCCGTTTTCAAATCAATGTAGGGGGTTAGCAGAATATCTTTTATCATCTTCCAGATGATTCTTGTCATCTCGTCGCCGTCCATCTCGACTAAGGGTGTTTTCATTTCAATTTTATTCAAAGTTGTTTCCTCCGATCAATATTCAAAAGCAGTCGAGAGTGACCGTTAATTCTGCTCTCTGGTGTAGTTTAACAAACCGCCGGCCAGCACCATTTTACGCTGACGACCGGTTAATACCGCCTCCACCGCAAAGGCAGTGCCCTTTGTTTTATTATTTACGAGAATCTCTGTATTGTTCTCGATTGCGGAGCGGATGTCCGGCAGCTCCAACTCATCCATCTGGTCAATCGAATCATAATCCTTCTCGTTGCGGAACACAAGTGGAAGGATTCCGGCGTTTGCCAGATTTGCACAGTGGATTCTGGCGAAGCTCTTAACGATTACCGCCTTGATGCCAAGGTAAAGCGGAACCAGCGCGGCGTGCTCTCGAGAGGAACCCTGCCCGTAGTTTGTTCCGCCGATTACGATGCCGCTCCCGTTCTGCCTGCATCGCTCCGGGAAATCCTTATCGCAGACGCCGAAGCAGAAGTTGGAGAGGTAGGGGATATTGGATCGGTACGGCAGGATTTTGGAACCGGCCGGCATAATGTGGTCGGTAGTAATATTGTCGCCAACCTTCAGCAGTGCCTTTGCAGTGATGCTCTGCGGCAGCGTTTCGGTGGTCGGGAATTCCTTGATATTCGGTCCGCGCAGAATTTCCACATCCTTTGCGTCCTCTTCCTTCGCGGGGGCGAGAATCAAATTATCGTTGATCAGGAATTTTTCAGGCAGCTGAATCGGCGCTTCCTTGCCTAGTGTTTTCGGGTTCGTAAAAACGCCGGTAAGTGCGGAGGCCGCAGCTGTTTCCGGGCTAACCAGATAAATTTGTCCGTCCGCCGTGCCGGAGCGTCCCTCAAAGTTGCGGTTGAAGGTGCGAAGGGAGATACCCGCCGAATTCGGGGATTGTCCCATGCCGATGCAGGGGCCGCAGGCACATTCCAGAATACGCGCTCCGGCAGAAATCAGGTCTGCCAGCGCACCGTTCTGTGCAAGCATATTGTAAACCTGCTTGGAGCCGGGAGCAATCGAGAGGCTGACGTCCGGATGAACGGTTTTGCCCTTTAAAATGGCGGCAACGCGCATCAAGTCCAGATAGGAGGAGTTGGTGCAGGAGCCAATGCAAACCTGGTCCACCTTTATTGTTCCGATTTCGTCCACGGTTTTTACCGCGTCGGGGCTGTGCGGGCAGGCCGCCATCGGTGTAAGCTTCGACAGGTCGATATAGATTTCTTCATCATATTTTGCGTCTTCGTCCGGTTTTAGTTCTACCCAGTCGTTTTCGCGGTCCTGAGCTTTCAGGAAGGAACGGGTCACATCATCAGAGGGGAAAATGGAAGTGGTCGCGCCGAGTTCTGCGCCCATATTAGTAATGGTTGCGCGTTCCGGTACACTGAGAGAAGCAACACCCGGACCGCTGTATTCCACAATTTTACCTACGCCGCCTTTTACGGATAAAATGCGTAAAACTTCAAGAATGACATCCTTTGCGCTGACCCATGGAGAAAGCTCACCGGTCAGATTTACGCGGAGCATTTTCGGCATGGTAATGTAGTATGTACCGCCGCCCATTGCAACCGCAACGTCAAGTCCTCCCGCGCCCATAGCGAGCATGCCGATTCCGCCGCCTGTCGGGGTGTGGCTGTCCGAACCGATCAGGGTTTTGCCGGGGATACCGAATCGCTCAAGATGCACCTGGTGGCAGATTCCGTTGCCGGGGCGCGAAAAATAGATTCCGTGCTTCTTGGCTACCGACTGAATAAACCGGTGGTCGTCGGCGTTCTCAAAGCCGGTTTGCAGGGTATTATGGTCAATATATGCAACAGAACGCTCTGTCTTTACACGTGGAACACCCATTGCTTCAAATTCAAGATAAGCCATGGTTCCAGTTGCGTCCTGAGTCAGAGTCTGATCGATTTTTAAGCCGATTTCGCTGCCGACCGTCATTTCGCCGCTTCGAAGGTGGCTTTTTATAATTTTCTGTGCTAATGTATCACCCATTTTTATAGAATCCTCCTGTTTGAAATTCGCTGTTTAACATAGTTAAATATATAACCATTATGATATAAAAACCCAAAATTGTCAATCTAACTTTGCGACATAATGCCGTTTGTGCATTAAGTATTATATTTTCTTGATGAATACCGCAACAAATGATATAATACATTTATTCAATAGTAAAATGAGAATTATGCGTATGAGAATCGGATTCCTACGGCAAACTAATGCGGTAGGAGGTACCGGTACTATGAATCATACAGATGTAAAAAAAGAAGAAAGCGCAGAACAAAACGAAAAGCAAATGGAACAGGTTTTTGATACTGGCTCCATTATTGCGGGAAACGGCGAACACATTATTCATTGCCTTACGATCATCGGTCAGATTGAAGGGCATTATATTTTGCCCTCTACCAATAAAACAACAAAATACGAGCACGTAATTCCTCAGCTGGTAGCAATTGAGGAAGAGCCGAAAATTGACGGACTGTTGATAATTCTTAACACGGTCGGTGGGGATGTGGAAGCCGGGCTCGCGATTGCCGAGCTTGTTTCCGGCATGAAAAAACCGACGGTATCCATGGTTTTGGGCGGGGGACATTCCATCGGCGTTCCGCTTGCGGTTGCCGCGAAGCACTCGTTTATTGTTCCCAGTGCCACCATGACAATTCATCCCGTCCGCATGAACGGGATGCTGCTTGGCGTACCGCAGACGCTGGAGTATTTTCAGCGGATGCAGGAGCGTATCACGAGGTTCGTTACGCAGAATTCCCATATCTCGGCGGAACGGTTTTATGAGCTTTCTATGAATACGCAGGAGCTGGTTATGGATGTCGGTACCATTCTGGATGGTACCGACGCAGTCAAGGAGGGTCTGATAGACTCATTGGGTAGTCTTTCCGACGCGATTGACTACCTCTATAAAATGATTGATGATAACAAAGCGCAGGCGGAAAAGACGGAGCCAAAGGAACCCAAACGGCAGCCAAGGCAAAAATTGAAATCAGAACAAAAATCAGAGCCTAAAGCGGCAAGAAAAACCGTTCGAACTGTAAAAAAGGCTTAGAACCCGAGCCGGGTTCTTTATCCGGCGGCGAATGCCGCCAAATACATACGTTGGAGGTCAATATGACAGTAATTCAGGCGATTATTCAAGGAATTATTCAGGGGGCAACGGAATTTCTTCCCGTTTCCAGCAGCGGACATCTTTCCTTGGCACAGCATTTTATGGGAGTTCAGGCGCCCAGCCTGCTTTTTGACGTCATGCTTCATCTTGGCACTTTGGTGGCGGTGCTTATTTTCTACTATAAACTGGTTTGGCGCTTGCTGTGCGAGTTTGTTTTTACTATTAAGGATCTCTTTACCGGCAAGTTTGGCTGGAAGAAAATGAACTCTGACCGTCGGCTGATGGTGATGTTGATTATCGGGTTGCTCCCGCTGTTCCTGCTGTTTCTGCCGGTCCCCGGCACCGATATGAAAATTAAGGACTTCGCTGACCTATGGGCAACTGACAACGATATCATTGTAGAAGGCTGTTCCTTGATTGTGACGGGAATTCTGCTGACCCTGGGAGTCATTAAGACTCATCAGGATAAAGCGCAGCAGGTGTCCTATGCCCGCAAAGTTGCCCGCCCTGCGAGCGGAAAAAAACAATTCAATGCGGCAGACGCGATTGTGGTCGGCGCTACCCAGTGCATAGCCGCTGTTTTTCCGGGCCTTTCCCGTTCCGGCTCCACCCTTTCGGTCGGTCTTTTGCGCGGAATCAACCGCCAGACCGCTTTGGATTATTCCTTTGTCATTGGGATCCCTTCCATTCTTGCGGCTGTTGTTCTGGAATCAAAGGATGCCGTGGGCACTTCAGTTTCTATTGCGATTATTCCCCTGCTTGCAGGCGTAATTACCGCCGCGATTGTCGGATTCTTTGCAATTAAGCTTTTGCGCTGGATGGTTACCTCCGATAAACTCGGAGTCTTTGCTGTTTATACCTTGGTTTTAGGAATCATTGTAGTAGTTCTTGGGATTTTTGAGCATTTAACCGGCTGGGCGCTTGTAATCAAATAGTATAGTCCATTAACTCCAAATACTTAGCCGTTTTTGAAACGAATCAATTATGAATGCGATTCATTATTATAAAATAAAGTTTAAGGTGATCGAAAAGTGGCGAGACGTAAAACGAATCCGCAAAAACAGGCTCAAACCAAAACGCGAGGTGCACCGAAGCATCGGGCTCCTGCCTCCGGCACAAGGAGCAAACCGATTCGTGATGCCGAAACTGTAAAGCAGCGCAGCCAGATTAACGCAATCATCATGTTCGCAACATCTATTTTAATGGTTTTTCTTGTGCTGATTCAGGGTGACCATATCTGGCTTTGGTGCCATAACGTGCTTCTTGGGCTGTTCGGCGTCTGCGCGATTATCTGGCCTGTGCTTCTCTTTTACATATCAATTATTACCGCTTTGGAGCGGCAAAATAACCGTCTTGCGGGGAAAGTACTGCTTATTGTTTTGATTATCGCTTTATTCTGCGCTGCGGTTTATATTTTCTCCGACACGGATCATACTGTATCCAAGCCGTTTTGGGATCGATTGGTCAGTTTGTACGACCTTGGAATTCAACGGTCTGGCGCAGGTCTGTTCAGCGGCTTAATCGGAATTCCGATCGTAGCGGGGCTGGGCTCCGTCGGAGCAAAAATCGTGATTATTTTGGCGCTGTTTGTAGCATTTATGATTTTGACCGGAACTACGCTGATTCAGCTTTTCCGCGCGGTTACTAAACCGGCGGATATGGTGGTTGCCAACATCAACAACGCACGCGAGCAGCGGGTACTGGAGAGGCAGAAGAATATTGATATCGCGCTCGATAAGGAGGATGAGCTTCCTCAGCATCCGGTTCAGTCGCCCTCCAAGGCGCCTGTAAAGAATGAAAAAAGCAAAAAGCTGGAGCAGCTAGAAAAAGTATTCGGTATGAAGGAGCCGGTTGTCGAAAAGGTCGAATCCAATTCGGAGCTGCCGGCTGACGAGAAGCCTGCCGATATAGCCGTTCCGTTTACTGCCCGCAAGCCGGAAGCGGTGAAGCGGGAAGAAAAGCCCGTTGCCGGAACGCCGGTACAGCTGACCATGTTTACCGACGAACCGCCGCAGGACGGAAATTATCATTTTCCGCCTATCACAATGTTGGAAACAACAAAAGAGCTGAGTGAACAGGATGTAACCGAGGAACTGAAAACGAACGGGCAGATGCTGGTTCAAACGCTCAAGAGCTTTGGGGTGCAGACCAAAATCGTGGATATCAGCCGCGGTCCCGCCGTCACGCGGTATGAGCTTCAGCCCGCGGCCGGTGTGAAAATCAGCAAAATTACGAACCTATCCGACGATATTGCAATGAACCTTGCGGCCGCCGGAGTTCGCATCGAGGCCCCGATTCCCGGCAAGGCTGCCGTGGGTATCGAGGTACCGAATAAAAAGGTCAGCATTGTGCGAATGCGCGAGCTGATCGAGTCAAACAGCTTTAGCACGGCGAAGAGCCGCCTTACCGTAGTGCTTGGCAGAGATATCGCGGGAGACGCTGCTACGGCGGATCTGGCGAAGATGCCGCATTTGCTGATTGCCGGCTCCACCGGCTCCGGAAAATCCGTCTGCATCAATTCCTTTATTGTCAGCCTGCTTTATAAATCTACCCCGGATGAGGTACGGTTTCTGATGATCGACCCAAAGGTTGTGGAGCTGGGGATTTACAACGGAATCCCGCATCTTTTGGTGCCGGTCGTCACCGACCCGCGCAAGGCTGCGGGCGCGCTGGGCTGGGCGGTTACCGAGATGCTAAAGCGTTACAAGATTTTCGCGGAGAACAACGTGCGAGATTTAAGCGCGTACAATATGCTTGCCGCTTCGTGCGGTTATGTGGATTCCCAGGGGCAGCCGATGCAGCGCATGCCGCAGATCGTAATGATCATTGACGAGCTTGCCGATTTGATGATGGCCGCTCCAAACGAGGTGGAGGATTCCATCTGCCGTCTGGCGCAAATGGCGCGTGCCGCCGGAATGCATTTGCTGATTGCGACCCAGCGCCCGTCTGTCGATGTGATTACCGGTATAATCAAGGCCAATATTCCGAGCCGCATTGCCTTTGCGGTTTCCTCTCAGGTGGATTCCAGAACCATTTTGGATATGGGCGGCGCGGAAAAACTCCTCGGTCGGGGAGACATGCTTTTCTCGCCGGTCGGCTCTCAAAAGCCGATCCGTATTCAGGGCTGCTTTGTTAGCGACAGCGAAATAGAGTCTATTGTCAGCTATGTGAAGAAGGCGCAGGAAACTGGCTACGATAAGAATATCGCGGAGGAGATTGAGAAAAACGCGGTCGCTGAAAAAGACACGAAAAGTGACGGCGGATTGAACGACGATACCGACCCGATGATGCAGGAGGCCGTAAAATGCGTTGTAGAGGCGGGGCAAGCCTCCACCTCACTGCTTCAGCGCCGCCTGCGCCTTGGCTATGCGCGCGCTGGCAGGCTGGTCGACGAAATGGAGCAGATGGGAATCGTCGGACCGCATGAAGGCTCCAAGCCGCGCCAGGTGCTCATCACCTACCAGCAGTGGCTGGAAATGAGCATGCGACAGAATGATGAAAACGACAGGAAAGAATAGGGTTTATCAGAATGCCTTTTTTACCCATAACAAAAGAAGAAATCGAGGCTCTTGGCTGGAATGAGCCGGACTTTATCATGGTTACCGGAGATGCCTATGTTGATCATCCGACCTTCGGCACCGCGATTATTTCGAGAGTGCTTGAAAAATATGGATACCGTGTTGCGATTTTATCACAGCCGGATTGGCACAACGAAAGCGATTTTATACGCTTCGGGCGACCAAGGCTTGGTTTCTTTGTTAATTCCGGTAATATTGATTCCATGGTGGCTCATTATACCGTGGCACGCCGCCGCCGCCGCGACGACGCTTACTCTCCGGGGAAAAAAGCCGGATTAAGACCGGACAGGGCTGTCATTGTTTATACAAAAATGCTTAAAAAGCTTTATCCTGATTCTCCTGTAATTATCGGTGGATTGGAAGCTTCCCTGCGTCGCTTTGCCCATTATGATTACTGGGATAATACAATCAGACCATCCGTTCTGCTGGATTCTGGCGCGGATTTGCTTACCTACGGGATGGGGGAGAGCCAAACTGTTGAGATTGCCCGCCGCTTAAATTCCGGAGAACCGATTGAAATGATTACGGATATCCGCGGAACGTGCTACGCGGTTCCCACAAAGGATTATCATCCCGCTCCCGCTGTAGACTGCCCAAGCTTTGAACAGGTTTGCCAAAGTAAGAAGGAATACGCGGTTTCCTGCCGGAAGCAGCAGGATGAACAGGACGCTGTGCGTGGACGCAGGGTAATCCAGCGGCACGCAAGCATGATTCTGGTCCAGAATCCGCCGATGCTCCCGTTGACGCAGGAGGAGCTTGACGAAGTCTATGCGCTTCCCTACGAACGAACGTATCATCCGTCCTATGAAAAAATGGGCGGGGTACCAGCAATTGAGGAAGTCGAATTCTCTATTACGCATAACCGTGGCTGTTTCGGAGCCTGCAATTTCTGCTCCATCGCATTCCACCAGGGAAGGGCAATCACTACGCGCAGCGAGGAATCCATTCTGCGCGAAGCAAAGAAGCTGACGGAAAGCCCGCATTTCAAGGGCTACATCCACGATGTCGGCGGTCCGACCGCCAATTTTCGTAACCCTTCCTGTGAACAGCAGAAAGAGCATGGTCTTTGCGCCGGAGGGAAAAAATGCCTAGCCCCAAAGCCTTGTCCGGCTTTGAAGGTAGACCACAGCGAATATTTGGATATCCTGCGGAAGCTTCGTGCGCTGCCGAAGGTAAAGAAGGTTTTCATCCGCTCCGGTATCCGGTTTGACTATTTGATTGAGGAAAAAGACGATTCCTTTTTTCAGGAGCTGGTTAAATATCATGTCAGCGGTCAGTTGAAAGTCGCTCCGGAGCATTGCACGCCGGAGGTCCTGGATTGTATGGGGAAACCCCACATCGAGTCCTATCTGAAATTTCAGAAAAAGTTCTTTCAGTTGAGCAAAAAGGCAGGCAAGGAACAGTATTTGGTTCCGTATCTGATGTCGTCCCATCCGGGCAGCACATTGAAGGATGCCGTAGAGCTTGCGCTATTTTTAAAGAGGGAACACCTGCGACCGGAGCAGGTTCAGGATTTTTACCCAACGCCGGGAACAATCTCGACCTGCATGTTCTATACGGGATTAAACCCATATTCGTTGAAGGAAGTCTATATTCCGAGAACTGATAAGGAAAAGGCCATGCAGCGCGCTTTGCTGCAATACTTCAATCCCAAAAACAAGGAATTGGTTATAGAAGCTCTGAAAGCGGCGGGGCGCAGCGACTTAATCGGACTGGGAGAGAAATGTCTGGTTCGTCCGATTGCCGGAGCCCAACGCCCGCAGGATACAAAAAGGAAGAAGCCGGAAAAATGGAACAGCGGAAAAACAGCAAAAAGGCGCTGAAAATTGTACTGGTTTTGCTTGTAGCGGCCGGGTTGGTCGTTTCATTTCTCCCTTACGGCGCACAGGCTTCCTGGCGAAAGGTTTTCACTTTTTTCGGGCTGACCGATTATTCTTCCGCTGCTGACTCCAGCCTGATGTCGGTTCATGTGCTTGATGTCGGCAAGGCGGACAGCATTCTGATCGAGTGCGGCGGTAAATTTATGCTGGTAGATGGCGGAACCATGGACCGCGGCGAGCCTGTTTCCGAATATCTGAACCGCCGTGGAGTAAAAAAGTTGGAATATGTGGTGAACACGCATCCGGATGACGACCATATTGGCGGGCTGGGCGAGGTTTTACGCCGGTTTCCGGTCGGTCATTATCTGGCTCCGTCCATTCCGAAGGAGCTGATTCCGGGCAGCGATTCTTATCATGAGGTTCAAAAGGTGTTAGAGCAGAAGCAACTGCACGTGACCGTTCCGAAACAGGGGGATTCTTTTTTTCTGGGAGCGGTTAACGTTGAAATACTTGCCCCGATTCACACCGGAACCAGTACAAATAATAATTCAATTGTGCTTCGAGTCACTTATGGCGGTACCCATTTTTTGTTAATGGGGGACGCGGAGAAGGAAGAGGAAAACGACCTGCTTCAAAGCGGCACGGAGCTTTCCGCACAGGTTCTGAAAGCAGGTCACCACGGAAGCGACACCTCAACCACAGAGACGTTTTTAAAAGCGGTTAACCCACGGTATGCCGCGATATCCGTTGCAGACGATAGAAACGGTCTTCCCAAGAAGAAGGTGCTGAAAAGGCTGAGAGATGCCGGTGTGAAAACATACCGGACGGATGTCAACGGAACGCTTATTTTTCTAAGCGACGGCAAAAATATTACAGTCTCTACTGAAAAATCCTAAATATATTTCAAATCATATCAGGAGGGGAAAAGTATGAAAACGCTTACCATAGACCGTTTTGAGGGTACCTACGCCATCTGCGAGGGAAAAGACGAAAAATTCTTTGCAATCGATGTTTCTGAGTTGCCGAAAGGGGCAAAGGCAGGAGATATTCTCAATGTGGATGACGCAGAAGGCACGCTGAGTATCAACGAAGAAGCCACCGCGCAGAAACGTACGAAAATGAAGAATATGCAGGATAAGCTTTTTAGAAAGTAAATAGCTACCCCGGCGCAGTCGGGAATTTTCGCACTACAAGGAAAAAACGCTGCCGCAAGTAATTAACCGCGGCAGCGTTTTTTATATATCATCTTCGAAGCGAGACCCTTTCCGGGTTTACCTTATGCATGTGAACGTTCAGCGCCAGTCCGAATCCCAGGTATAAACAGGCCGAGGATGAACCGCCCGCGCTGAAAAACGGTAGCGTAACGCCCATAACGGGAAGAAGATTGAGGCACATTCCCAGGTTAAACAAAGTCTGAGCGGCAATCATGCCGAAAAAACCGAAGCAAATCGAACTTCCCAGAATATCGTTTGACTTCCGTGCAATTCGAAGCGTTTTAAGCAGAAGCAGCAAAAGCAGCAGCATCAGCAGGATACAGCCGAAAAAACCAAGCTGCTCGCCCGCAACTGAAAAAATAAAGTCGCTTTGCTGAACAGGAACAAGTCCCTTATTCACTCTGGGACTTTTAAATAAGCCTCTGCCCCAAAGCTGCCCACTGCCGATAGAGGTGCGCCCCTGTACCTGTTGCAGCCCCTTGTCCAGGGGATCGATTTCCGGGTGGCGAAAAATGGTCAGGCGGTCTTTTTGGTAATCCTTCAACACATATTTCCACGCAATTGGGAAGGCCACAGCAAGAGCTGTGATTACTGCTGTAAAATACCGAAGCTGCACGCCTGCCCCGAATGACATGGCAAGGAACATGCAAAAGAAGATGATCGCAGCTCCGTCGTCTCCCTGAAAGTGCACCAGAATTACCGGGATTGCCGCGTGGCAGGCCAAAAGGATAATATGGAGCGGTTTTTTCAGTAAGTCCCTCTCCACAAGGACGGACAGATGCTTGGAAAAAGTAATGATGAATCCGATTTTCACAAGCTCACTTGGCTGGAAGGTGGTTCCGGGCAGCTGAATCCAAGCCTTTGCGTTGATACCGCCGCTGCTGACAACCGCAATGCCGAACAGCTGTGTATATACAATTAAAAACAGGCAAAAGCCAGCCACCAGATACCAATAACTGGCCATTTCCCGATAATCAATCAGTGTTAAAAGAATGGCTCCTGCATAGCCCAAGAGAACGGCAACCAGCTGAATAATAAAATAACTTTTGGATTTATCTGCCGGAGTGGGAACGGTTTTCAGCAGCAAAAGGCTATAAGCGGATATCGAGAGCATAATCAGCCAATAAAGCTTGTCCGTCTTTTTTAAATAATTCAGGAATGATTTTAATGCTTGCATGGTTTCACCTCTCGTTTATTATATGATGGATATCCGCAACATGCAAGATGAAAGAAAGAATATTCTGTTAAATAAAAAACCGACGCACCCGAAAGCGCATCGGCATAAAAGAAATATTTAGTCGACTAATTAAAAAAGCATACTTGTATTTGCGAGAGTTATGGATGGCAACCGGAGTCTATAGCCTACCGGGGCAATTCACAACACAAGGTGTAGACTGTAATGACTGGGCGGTTTTGGAGTTGATCGACTATAAATCAATCAAGGTTTGGTTGAATTCCACCTCGGCGGTAAACAAATCCGCGTCGGTTTGAATACGAAAACTTCCGCCGCATGCTTCTGTAAAGCTTTTTGCAATCGATAGCCCTAAGCCGCTTCCAGTGTCAGTCCGTGAATTATCCCCTCGAACAAAACGCTCCGTCATATCCAGATGGGGATTCAATTCAAATCGGGATATGTTTTTGATGGCCGCACGGGCTTTATTATCGCTAAGATCAAGGGAAACATAGATACGGGAGCCGTCAAGCGAGTATTGCAGTGCGTTCTCAATCAAATTCTGAAATACGCGGTAAAGCCGCTGCCCGTCAGCGTAAATCATGACGGCAAACTCCGGGATATCTGCCTTAAAGGTCAGACCGGAGGCTTCAATCCGTTCTTCCATATCCGCAAGAGTCTGACGAAGGAGCTTTGCCAGGTCAAGCGATTCCATTTTCAGTTCGATATTGCCGCTGGTTGCTTTGCTCACCTCAAAAATATCCTGCACCATATTTTTCAATCGGTCAGATTTTTCCGCGAGTACCTGAACATAATCCCTGATATGATCGGGCAGATCGTCTTCCTGCTTTAGCAGGTCAATATAACCGATGATCGAGGTAAGCGGGGTCTTAATATCATGAGAAACATTCGTAATCAAATCAATTTTCATACGCTCGCTTTTCAAGCGTTCCTCAATTGCCGTATCGATGCCGGATTGAATCTCATTAAGCTCGCTGGCGGCACAGTTTAAATCCGAATCGTTCGGAAGCAAGAGGGCAGCTGAGGTGTTCCCGGCTTTCACAAACGATATTTGATCAATCAGTAATCCAATTTCATTTACGGTATTTCCAAATTTCTTTGAGTATCGGTGCAATAGATAAAACATGAGGATAAGGAAAGAAATCGTCAGGAAAAAACCAGGGAACCGGTCAAGCCTGTTGCTTGGGAGTATTAGAATGAATAACAACAGGATTCCAATTTCGGAGCCAAGAAACATCCAAAATCGTAAAATCAGCTGTTTCTGAACCGAATTTCCATTTTCAAGTTTTCTATAATTAGAGAGAAAGAACTGAATACTGTTATTTTTATAAAATTTTGGATTGTACCTCAAATCGTTAATAACAATATAATAGCAGAAAATGGAAACAATAATGAGGAATCCAAACGGAATCAAATTATCGAGTTGAAAGCTGTTTCTGGAAAGGCTTGAAATTTGTCTGTTAAGAGACTGGAAATTAATAGCTGCAATGCATAACAGGCAAAAACCTTTGAACTCAAACCAGAAATAGTGGCTAAAACGGGCCAGGGCCAAATCTGTCTGTTTCTTGTTTTTTCTAAGGAAAAAATATAGCACAAAAAACAGAATTCCTGCTACGGCAATAAAACAGAATTCGTATAGCGCCTTTCTTAATTCACCTTGGTACTCGATAACACCGTAAAGACTTCCGGAGTCTTCGTTTCCGCCATATGCCTTTGTAGGCTGAGTTTTTGCCAGTATATTAATTTTATAATCACTCGTGTCCCGGCCGGTAAATTCCACATTGGTATAGCCGGGTAAATACCACATCCCCTGATTGGGGTCATATATTCTGTTTTTTCCATACACGTCAATTTTTGTATTGTCCTTGATAATGGATACGTTTTTTCCGTCAAAGCTAAGCAGAAAATTATATCCATTGGGAGGGAATGGGCTATTGCTTAAATCGGAGTCTCCGTAATCGGAGTATGCCAGTTCATGTGCGTGAAATACCTGGATCAGCATATTTTTGCCCGGGTCATCGTTGCTTATGTGATAGTCCTCATCTTTTCGGTCAAAATTGTTTAATAGCTCTTCTAGCTGGGCACTCATAACTATCTTAAACCGGTAAGTGTCCTGATAATTTGATGAAAATGCGTCGTTTAGGTATTGCCCGGCCTTAACGGGATTAAACGCGATGAATATCCCGGGAACGGCGAGACTGCACATTGCGGTAAGACTAAGTAAAAAGCTTAAAAAACCGATGATTGCTTTAGTATTTTTCCATTTTGTAGCCAATGCCCCACACCACCTTTAAGTATTCGGGATCCTTCGGGTTAAGCTCAATTTTTTCCCTTATTCGGCGAATATGTACCATCACGGTGTTTTCGGCGGAATAGGCCGGTTCGTTCCAAACCCTCCGGTAGATTTCCTCCGCTGGGAAGATCCTGCCGAGGTTTCGCATGAGTAAATCGATGATTTTGGTTTCTGTAGGGGTAAGCTTAACCGGTTCCCCGTCGGCTTTTAAAACCAGCTCGTCAGGGTTGTAAGAAAGACGTCCGTTCACAATGGTATTTTTACCCGGATGAAAATTGATGTCTCCAAGGCTTGTGTACCGTCGCAGATGAGAGCGCACGCGCGCCGCCAACTCCATTGAGTTGAACGGCTTTGTTACATAATCGTCCGCACCCATGGAAAGCCCGATGATTTTATCGGAATTTTCACTTTTAGCTGAAAGTACGATAATTGGAATATTCCGTTTCTCCCGAATTTTCATCACGGCGGAAAGACCGTCCAGCTTCGGCATCATCACATCGATAATAATCAGCTGTACGGAATAAGCCATTGTCATTTCAAGCGCTTGCATTCCGTCATAGGCGCAAAGCACTTTGTAGCCTTCTTTTTCCAAAATAAGTGCGATGGCCCGTACAATTTCATGGTCATCATCCACGACTAATACCGTATTCTGCTCCATTTTCTTGTCCTCCCAAAGGTCCTGTATATAGAATAATGAATAATTCTTACAAAAAAGGGGATTCGATTCTTACAAATTCCTTAAGAATCGGTCGCCTGTATATTAATTCTATTGTATCATATTATTCCCGCTTTATTTCGATCAATTTCGGATTAAAACCAGAAATAAGAAATACTTTATGCCCAGACATTCATTTTTGTGCGCGAATATGATATAATTTTAGCATATTTTTGTGTAAGGAGAATACATGAATGCTGACGGATATTGAAATAGCGCAGCAAGCCACACTTGTGCCAATCGCTCAAATCGCTTCCGGGCTCGGTATCAAAGAGGAAGAGCTTGAGCCATATGGCCGCTACAAAGCAAAACTGAACGACTCTCTTTATAAAAGACTGGCATCAAAAAAGGACGGAAAACTGATACTGGTCACCGCGATTAACCCGACTCCGGCGGGCGAAGGCAAAACAACAACAACCGCGGGTCTTGGGGAAGCGATGAAGAAAATCGGGAAAAACGCTGTTATTGCCCTGCGGGAGCCCAGCTTAGGTCCCGTATTTGGAATCAAGGGCGGCGCTGCGGGCGGCGGATACGCGCAGGTGGTCCCGATGGAGGATATCAATCTGCACTTTACCGGAGATTTTCACGCGATAACCTCCGCGAATAACCTGCTATGCGCAATGCTGGATAACCACATCCAGCAGGGAAACGCGCTGCGAATTGACCAGCGCAGAATTTTAGTGAAACGCTGTCTGGATATGAACGACCGAGTGCTGCGCGATATTGTGGTCGGTTTGGGCGGAAGGATAAACGGAATTCCGCGTGAAGACAGCTTCTGTATTACCGTTGCCACGGAGATTATGGCGATTTTCTGCCTTGCCTCCGATTTGGAAGACCTGAAGGAAAGGCTCGGCAGAGTTTTAATCGCCTACACGCTTACTGGCGAGCCGATCTACGCCAAAGACCTAAAGGTGCAGGGAGCTATGACCGCTTTGCTCAGGGACGCGATCAATCCGAATCTGGTACAAACGCTTGAGGGTACGCCGGTTATCATGCATGGCGGGCCGTTTGCCAATATCGCGCATGGCTGCAATTCCGTGCGGGCAACCAGACTGGCGCTCAAGCTCGCGGATTACTGCATTACGGAGGCGGGCTTTGGTTCCGACCTGGGTGCGGAAAAATTTATGGATATCAAATGCCGTCTGGCAGAATTAAAGCCAAGCGCGATTGTTCTTGTCGCCACCGCCCGCGCGCTCAAATATAACGGTGGAATTCCCAAGGATCAGACTGCCGCGGAGAATCTTGACGCGCTGAAAAAGGGAATTGTAAATCTGGGGGCGCATATCTCCAATATGAAGAAATACGGCGTGCCGGTAGTGGTTGCCATTAACCGCTTCGGCAGCGATACACAGGCTGAATTGGGCTTTATTGAGAATTACTGCCGTGAAAACGGCGCTGATTTTGCATTGTCCGAGGTGTTTGCAAAGGGCGGCGAGGGCGGCGTCGATTTAGCGAAAAAGGTTTGTGAAGCGGCGGAGAAGCCTTCTGCGTTTTATCCGATTTACGACACAGAATGTTCCATTAAACATAAAATTGAGCGCATCGCGATGGAAATCTATGGCGCGGACGGGGTATCCTATTCAGGACAGGCGGAAAAATCGATCCGCGAGATCGAGCAGCTCGGCGGCGACAGACTTCCTGTCTGCATTGCGAAAACGCAGTATTCGCTTTCCGATAACGCGGAGTTTCTGGGCAGACCGAGCGGCTTCAAAATTACGATACGCGACCTTCGCCTTTCTAACGGCGCCGGTTTTGTTGTTGCTTACGCCGGGGATATCATGACCATGCCCGGTCTGCCCAAAGTGCCGAGCGCGGAAAGAATCGACGTGGATGCGGACGGGAAAATAACCGGATTATTTTAATGGAATTGTCAGGTGACTTTATGCAACAGATAACCACAGCCTCACCGGCGGAGACCGAAAAGCTCGGGGAGCAGATTGCGGAAAAACTGAATGGGGGCGAGCTAATCGCCCTTTTCGGCGGTATGGGTATGGGAAAGACCGCCTTCACCCGCGGGCTTTCCCGCGGGCTGGGCATTCTGAACGGTGTTTCCAGCCCGACCTTCGCGCTTGTGCATGAATATCACGGGAGGCTTCCGGTGTATCATTTTGATATGTTCCGTGTAAACGGATGGGAGGACTTGTATTCGACCGGATTTTTCGATTATCTGGAAAGCGGAGGAGTTTTGGTGATTGAATGGAGTGAGAATATTGAGGCGGCTTTGCCGGAAGCTTCCATTCGTATTAAAATCCGGCAGGGCGTGCACGAAAATGAACGCATTTTCTCCGTCAGCGGAATCAACCTATAGAAATACTCAAAATTAAAACGCTATAAAAAGTGGGCTTGTGCTTACGGCATGAGCCTGAAAGGCATGATGAATCAATGAGAATACTGGCAATTGATTCGTCGGCAACCGCCGCCTCCGCTGCACTGGTGGAAGACGGAAAGGTGCTTGGCGAGTTCTATATCAATACCCGGCTGACACACAGCCAAACGCTGATGCCTATGATCGAGAATGTTTTACGCTGCACGCAAACCAGCTTAAACGATGTGGATTTGTTCGCGGTATCCGCCGGCCCAGGCTCCTTTACGGGAATCCGCATCGGCGTTGCGAGCGTCAAGGGGCTTGCCATGGCGGAAAACAAACCATGCGTCGGAGTATCCACGCTTGAGGCAATGTCCTATAACCTTGAAATCACACAAGGCACGGTTTGCGCGGTGATGGATGCACGTTGTCAGCAGGTTTATAACGCGATATTTCAGGTGGAAAATTTTAAATTGGAACGGTTGACTCCGGATCGTGCCCTATCGATAGATTCTCTGGCAGAGGAGTGCAAAAAATATAAAAATCCATTGTATTTTGTTGGAGACGGGGCAAAATTGTGTTATAATAGTCAATGGTTTAAAGATCATGATGCTATTTTACCACCCGAACCGCTGATTTATCAGCGTGCGTGCGGAGTAGCCAAATCGGCGCAGAAAGCATATGATTGTGGGGATATTGTTACCCCTGCCGCTTTAATGCCGGTTTATCTGCGCCTGCCCCAAGCGGAACGGGAGTTGAAAAATCGTTTAAAAGGAGAATAAAGAATGATTGCGTTAGGATGCGACCACGGCGGATTTTTATTGAAAGAGGCAATCAAGAAATATTTGGAAGCCGGGAAGATTGAATACAAGGATTTCGGATCCTTTGATGAGAAATCGATTGATTACGCACCGATTGCCGCAAAGGTTGCTCACAGTGTGATGAACGGCGAAGCTGAAAAGGGAATCCTGTGCTGCGGTACCGGAATTGGGATGAGTATTGCTGCAAATAAAGTACAGGGAATTCGTGCTTCTGTATGTGACAATGAATTCTGTACCGAAATGACGCGGCGCCACAACAATTCCAATATTCTGTGTCTGGGCGGTAGGGTCATTAATGAAGAAAAGGCGGTTGCGCTGGCTAAGTTATATCTGGAGACCCCCTATGAGGGCGGACGCCATCAAAACCGACTGGATGAGATTGCTGCAATTGAACGCGGTGAGCTCTGATAACCGACTCCTCAAAATCATGGATGTAATTAAATAAAATAAATGGAGGATGTCAAATGGATCATCAAGTATTTGTTATGGATCACCCGCTCATTCAGCACAAGCTCACTTTTTTGCGCGACATTAATACAGGCTCGAAAGAGTTTCGTGAGCTTGTCAGTGAAATTGCGATGCTGATGTGCTACGAAGCAACCCGCGACCTGCCGTTGGAGGAAGCAACCATTGAAACTCCGATGGGAGAGGCAAAAACAAAGGTCATTTCCGGCAGAAAGCTTGCGTTTGTTCCGATTTTAAGGGCAGGACTCGGCATGGTGGACGGTGTTCTGGAAATGGTACCCGCGGCGAAGGTGGGTCACATCGGCTTATACCGCGACCATGAAACACTTCAGCCGGTCGAATACTACAGCAAGCTTCCGCTCGATATTAACGAGCGCGATGTAATCGTACTCGACCCGATGCTTGCGACCGGCGGTTCTTCTGTTGACGCGATTACGATTATCAAGCGCAGTCACCCGAAAAGCATTAAGTTCATGTGCATTATCGCTGCGCCGGAAGGCATTAAGACTCTTACGGAAGCACATCCGGATGTGCAGCTGTATTGTGCCGCGGTGGATGACCATCTCAATGAGATCGGCTATATTGTTCCGGGTCTCGGCGATGCGGGCGACCGTATTTTTGGTACTTTATAATCATTAAATGTCATTAGGGGCTGTTGCAAAACAGCCCCTTTTCTTATCTAAAAAAGGGCTTGGAATCGTTCCAAGCCCTTTTATCAATGGTCTGGTGCAGGTGTCAATAAACTTGCGCTGCTGCCGATTAGCGGGAACAACAAAATAGCACAATACTGCTACCATTAGTTTTATGAATACGAGAATAGACTATATGCTCTAGTTTTCGTATAAGGTCTCTATAATATGTATTCTGCGCTTCATTTCTGCGCGGATATGGTACGGTTCTAAACACTCGCATTTATCCCCAAAACTGAAAAGAATATCGTAGTAGTATTCGTTCTCTATAAAAGGAAAATGAACAATGTAATGCTCATCACCGGCTGGTGAAATGTCTTCATAAGTACAATAATCAAGTATCCTGTCCACGACAGATTTATGAATACGAATTGTGATTTTTGTTTGCATCGTTTCCCAAATGTCCGCAAAGTCTAAAATTGGTTTTTTATATTCTCGTGGAGTAAAAGTTTCCTCTTGCATTTGCAGGTCAGATATGCGGGATAGTCTGAATAAGCGAAAATCATTTCTTTCATGACAATACCCTTGCAAATACCAATGACTACTTTTCAATACAAGCTGATACGGCTCGACGGTTCGTATGGTCTTATTTCCGTGGTGGGCTACATATTCAAACGAAAGCAGACGGCTTTGCTGTAAAGCTGTTTTGATCATTTCTAAATATGGTTGTATGTTCCTGTTACCCATCCACGGACTTAAATCAATAACAATTTGATTTGCTTTTAATTCAATGTCTTTTGCTCTGTCGGCGGGAATAAAACTTTTGACTTTCGCAAGGGCGTTTACCAGTTCATCACCCCGTATCATGTTGGAAAGATTGGAAAGTCCCATCAGGATTGCGGAAAGGTCGGCAGTCGAAAAAACCTTTCGATCAATCTTGTATTTCTGCATGATTTCAAAGCCGCCGCCCACACCCGAAGTTGAGAGCACAGGGATACCCGCCATATTAATCGTGTCTATGTCGCGGTAAATTGTGCGGGGTGAAACTTCAAATAAATCTGCTAACTCCTGTGCGCCTATCCGCTCTTTATCAAGGAGTATCATAATTATGCTGACAAGCCTGTCAACTTTCATCTGATAGCCGCCTTCCAAAATTTCTTATTATCATTATAGATTGTTGCCATACAGTTGTCAACAATTACATAGTATAATAAAAAATGTAAAAAAACAATAAAACATGAAAATGGAGGAAAATTATGTTTACAATCTATGTTTACGTTCTTGATACGTTAGCTGACTGGGAGTTGGGATATGTCACCTCGGAGCTAAATTCCGGTCGATTTTTCAAAAAAGGTGCGCCAAGTGTATCGCTCAAAACGGTTAGTCGTTCTAAAGATCCAATTCATACAATGGGTGGGCTGACAATCGCGCCCGATTGCTTAATTGATGATATGGTTGTGAGTGAAACAAGCGTGCTGATATTACCGGGTGCAACTACATGGAACGACCCGAAGCATCGCGCTATTATCGAAAAAGCAAGCGAATTTCTCTCTTTAGGCGCTACGGTGTGTGCAATCTGCGGGGCTACCGCTGCTCTTGCCAACGCTGGGTTGCTCAATAACCGTCCGCATACCAGTAATGGACCGGGATTTCTTGAATTTGCTTCTCCTGATTATAAAGGGCAAAATTTTTATATCGACAAGCCATCTGTAACAGATAACAACCTAATTACGGCAAGTTCCACCGGAGCTTTGCTGTGGGCGAAACAAATTATTGAGCATTTAGGTGTTTTTGAGCCAAACACACTGAAAGTCTGGTATGAATATTTCAGTACTGGCGAGGCTCAACATTTCTTTGCTCTCATGCAATCTTTGCCGTCCAGCAATGAAAGCTGATCTATCTTTGTCATAAACAGGACGGAGACATAGACCATATGGGACGCCGGATAAACAATCTTGAAATTATCCGCCGTGCAAAGCGGAAAGAAATGTTGCTCGGTGGATAGTTAGTAGTGCCCGAATATAGTTCTAACCAATGAACAGCGGTTTAAAAAACAGAAAGAGCTTGGAATTGTTTCAAGCTCTTTCTGTTCTTAGTGTAAAGATGAACAGTTTTATTTTAGACAGCTGATATATTTATCAATTGCGCCGTCCTCCTCTGGAAGCGGTTGACTGCCTGTCTTAAACAGGCTTAAATTCTCCACATGGCGGATTCCTTCACCCTGCTCTAATGTATAGAGCGGACTTAACGTCTGCATTTCCACATAGTCCTTGCATACGTAAGTCTCATAGGAGCATCCGCAGTCGGGGTATTGCGCAAAGGAATTATGGACATAGCGTTTTACCACGGTGTAGTCGCCGTTATAGTAGGAAGCGCAGCCCAGAATATTATTTAAGCCTAGCTTTAAAGGAGCTTCCTGGCTGGAGTCATGCCGCACCTTTACGTATTTATTTGTGATGGAAATGCGGTCATCCTGAATATCGGTGTAAGGCCAAACCGTCAGAATACGGTTTGGAACAAGCATATTGTTGTTATCCCGATTTTGCGGAACAATCTCCATTCCGCCGCCCTTCATCATGGTAATTGCCGACAAAGCGCAGACTTGCCTGTCCTTCGAGCAGTTCTTTGCGCTGTGAACGACCATAATGTCCGTGGTGCCATCGCTCATGAGTATTTCCATACTAATCTGCATCTCATTGTGCTTCTGCTTTGCGGGTGTAAATGTGACTCCTCCCGGAATGATCCCGTAGACTACCGGATCATTGTCCGGGTAATAGGTCTCCGGCATACGCTCAGGGTACAGCCACACGCGGTGTCCGCCGTAGCAGTAAAAGGCGGTGTCTTTGCCGTACCTTTCTATAATTTTTGAATCCTGACTTACATACTTTCTTTCCAGATCATTGTAAAAGACATTCTCTTCGTTCATATACCCAAGTCGAATAATTCTTGGTCCGCAATCTATTGTAACAACAATATCGATCACACGGTTGCTCATTTGCAGACATTTGCCGTAGTTTTCATATTCTATCTCTTTTATTTCAATAGACAAATTGAACCCATCCTTTCAGCCGAAGGGCTAAATAGATATAATACCCGTTGTCAGATCAAGGCCGCAGGGGGAGGGAACCGGCATACACAGGGCAAAAAGGTCGGTTGATTTTCCCTCTAATTCAACCATATTTTTTGATTTTCTGTCAAGAGATAAAATATCCGATGAATTGGTAATTATAGGCAGTTTTGTAGTCGATTTTGCCGTATGGAGGATTTCTTTACCTCTGGAGTTGAAGCCAATAACCCGAAGATAGGGTGGAAGCCCTTCTCCTGCCGCGGCGCTGAGGTTTAAGAATGCAGACAGGATGATTCTCCTGATCCGCGCGTGGGTATAGCGCTTGGATTTTACAAGATCGTATAGCTCCCCCAGCGAAGTCGCACTACGGACAGCGGAATAAATGCGGTTTTCGAGACCTTCTCCCACATCGGGAAAAGACAGAAGTTGGTTTGGCTCCAGACGCCTGAGACCTGCGAGAACAGCACGTTCAATCCGCAGAATCGACGCGGGCGCTCTGCCGGATTGCAATTCCTGCGTTAGAACGTCAGCGGCGGGTTTCGGCATAAATTCAGAGCATTCGCAGTTTGTTTGAATCAATTTTCGGATATAGGAGGCAGAAGCAATCCCGCTCTGAGGCGTTAATCCATTGTGTCCGGCTCCAACCCGATTTACAGTAAACGGACTTATTTTTGAATCTAATCGATGTAAAGCCTTTAGGTATTCAATTCCTAGAATGTTATTGGGCTCCGCTAAAAGCAAGGCCTTCGTTTCTCCAAAATGACTTGCAATTGCGGCTTGCCTAGCCCGCGCAAAGGTTACGCCCCGTTTCAGTTCGCGGTGCAGTTCCCCGCGAAAATCATGGGAAAGCAGTGCCTGGGCAACCTCCTGCAGCTCTTTGATATTTCCGCATTCGCTCCCGAAGCCAAGCAAGTCGACTCCGAGCGCATCCAGAAGCGAAACAGAGCCGTACGCAAATTTTTCCGCACCGGCCAGCGCCCAGGGAAGTGGAAGCTCAATGACCAGGTCGACCCCGCAAAGAAGCGCCTGTCTGGTTCTGGCCCATTTTGAAAGAATGGCAGGTTCACCGCGCTGTACGAAATTACCGCTCATAGCCGCCACGACATGGGTTGCCCCCGCTAGACGAATCTGTTTAATCAGCGCGGCATGTCCAAGATGAAATGGATTATATTCTGAAACGATTCCAGCTATCAGCATTTTCACAATAAACTCCTTGAATTTAGTTTGTTTATGTACTATTATAATATACAGGAATCCTAAAGCTGTTTCAATGGCAGCTTAGGTATATTTTTTTGATACTAAAATACTTTATTCCAATATTTTTCCTTGGCGCAGGTGCTATGATGAATGAGGTCATTTTTATTTGGAAATAGTATAAATGCAAACTGATTAGGAGGAAAACAGCATTGAAGATTTTGGTCATTAATGCGGGCAGCTCTTCGCTGAAATATCAGCTGATCGATATGGACACGGAAGCGATGATCGCAAAAGGAAACTGTGAAAGAATAGGAATTGAAGGCGGAACATTCAGCCACAAAACTGCGGATGGTCGCCACAAAGACAAAAAAGTAATGATGGCGAACCATACGGATGCCTTTAAACTGGTAACCGCCGCTTTGATAGATAAAGAGGTCGGTGTTATTTCCGACCTTTCTGAAGTTACCGCAATTGGTCACCGTGTGGCGCAGGGCGGAGCCATATTCCATAAATCCCTTTACATCAACGAAGATGTAATTGAAGGCATTAAAAGCCTCATCCCACTGGCTCCTCTTCATAACGGTCCGGAGCTGCAGGGGATTCTTGCGTGCCGCGATGTTTTTGGCACGGATGTTCCAGAGTGCGTTGTATTCGATACGTCCTTCCATTCCACAATGCCGCCAAAGGCATATATGTTTTCGATTCCATATGAATATTATGAGAAATATAAAATCCGCCGCTACGGCTTCCACGGTACATCTCACCGTTATGTCAGCAACCATTGCGCACATTTGATGCATCAGCCGCTGGAAGATATCAATATGATTACCTGCCATCTTGGTAACGGTTCTTCTATCGCAGCCATAAAGGGCGGACAGGTTATCGATACCAGCATGGGTCTGACTCCGCTTGACGGGTTCATGATGGGAACCCGTTCCGGTTCTCTGGATCCCTCCGTTGTCACTTTCATTATGGAAAAGGAAAAACTGACTCCGGCGCAGATGGATGATATTCTGAATAAGAAATCCGGTCTTATTGGTATTTCCGGTTTCAGCGATGACCGTGATGTAACAAAGGCGGAAATCAAAGGCGACCCGAAAGCGATTCTTGCCCATGAAATGCTCATTTATCAAATTGTTAAGTATATCGGCGCTTATGCCGCCGCGATGAACGGCGTAAACGCAATTGTATTTACTGCCGGTTTGGGTGAAAATCAGGCTCATCTGCGCTACGGGATCTGCCGTGGTCTCAAATATCTCGGCCTGAAAATAGACGCGGAGCAGAACGACAAGATGGTGTCCGGCGCGGAGGGCAAAATCTCCACCTTCGATTCTCAGGTTGCCGTTTATGTTGTTCCTACCAATGAAGAGCTTGTAATTGCCCGCGACACCAAAGAGATTGTGGAGAAGCTGAATTACGCCTCAACAGAGGACAAGACCGTCGTTGACCTCGAAGATATTTGAAATTATCCGTTTGGACGAACATGATATTAGCCATATGAAAGTAGTTACTTTCATATGGCTTTTTTGTGCGACAAAAGGGATGCGCCGTAGGCGCATCCCTTACTGTTTATTGATTTTTTGACGCTTGATGACCTTCAGGCGAGAAAATTCTTCTCTGTCTTTTTCTTCCAGCGCATCTGTAATAAACTTTACCGTGGCTTCAAAACGAGGAATCATAATGTTCTTCAAGGCGTTCGCTCTTTTTTGGGTCTTTTTAATCGCGTCGGCGAGCCGGTAAACGCTGTTTTCCACTTCGGCAAGCTCCGCGGTAAGCCGCTTTACTTCCGTAAATTTCAAATAAGCATTGTCCAGAATAATGTTGGTGGAATCCAGACCGAACGGCACCGGAATATTTTCGGAGTCAAGCGAAACCATCGGAATTTCCACTCCCATTACACTGCGATAGGCAACGTTGAGTCCGTGGTCGACCGGTACCGTACGCGAAAGTTCATCGCAGATACCAAGTGTGATGTTCGCTCTTTGAAGCGCGGCGTACGCTTCCTCGTAGGTTTGATCAATTTTATCCTGAATTTTGGCAGCCCTGCCGATCAAAGTCATCATTTCACGGATTAATATATTACGCTTCCGATCCAGCAACTCAAACCCCGACCGCGAAAGCTCCAACGTTTTTTTGATTGCGAGCAGATTTCCTTTGGTAGGGACGATCTGATCACTCATTATGGCTCACCTCCTCCGGATTTGTGTTTTTTATTCATTTTCCGCCTTGTTTTCAGCGAGCGTACGCATCTGCTCCTTCGCTCTTTCATAATACGTGTTCAGGGTAGCGTCATCCACACGGTCCAGCTCTTCGCGGGGAAGTGTGGAGAGAAGCTGCCAGCCCAAGTCAAGGCTTTGCTCAATCGTACGGTTTTCATTAAAGCCCTGATTGACAAACTGCGTTTCAAAGTGGCGACCGAACTCAATGTACTTTTTATCGGCGGGAGAAAGCTCCTCTTCACCGATAACGGAAGCCAGCGCGCGCGCATCCATTACTTTCGCGTAGGATGCAAACAACTGATTAGAGAGTGCGGAGTGGTCCTCACGGGTATACCCCTTGCCGATACCGTCCTTCATCAAACGGGAAAGAGAAGGAAGAACGGAAACGGGCGGGTAGGTTCCGGCACTGTCGAGGGAACGATCCAGAACAATCTGACCTTCGGTAATGTAACCGGTCAGGTCTGGAACCGGGTGCGTTACATCGTCGTTCGGCATCGTTAAAATCGGAATCTGCGTAACGGAGCCTTTTTTACCGTTTACCATTCCGGCGCGCTCATAAATTGAAGCAAGGTCGGAATACAGGTAGCCCGGGAAGCCTTTTCTTCCAGGGATTTCTCCCTTTGAGGAGCTGAATTCGCGCAGCGCTTCCGCGTAAGAGGTCATATCTGTCATAATGACAAGGATGTGCATGTTCAATTCAAACGCGAGGTATTCCGCAACCGTAAGTGCACAGCGGGGCGTTAAAATACGCTCGATAATCGGATCGTTGGAAAGATTGAGAAACATGACAACCTTTTGCAGAACGCCAGATTCATCAAAAGACCGTCGGAAGTATTCCGCAACATCGTTTTTAACGCCCATCGCGGCAAATACAATTGCGAAGTTTTCTCCGCTTTCATCGCTAATTTTTGCCTGCCGCGCAATTTGGACGGCAAGCTCATTATGCTTCATACCGGAGCCGGAAAAAATCGGAAGCTTCTGCCCGCGGATCAGCGTGATCAAAGAATCAATGGTTGAAATTCCGGTATTGATATAGTTTTTTGGGTAAACCCGCGAAACCGGGTTAATCGGCGTGCCGTTAATATTGGCTCTTTTCATAGGGAAAATATCGCCCAGACCGTCAATCGGGCGTCCCGCACCGTCAAATACACGGCCCAGAATTTCAGGCGAAAGGGGCATTTCCATGGGGTGTCCCATCAGCCTTGTGCGTGTGTTCTCAAGAGAAATTCCGCGCGTTCCTTCAAAAACCTGTATAACGACACGGTTTCCTTCCATTTGTACAATTCTTCCCTGGCGCATCGTACCGTCATCCATACGAATACTAACGACCTCTTCAAAAGAAGCATTTTTTACATCATCCAGCACAATCAGTGAACCGTTGATTTCTTTAACGCCGATATAATCAAGAATCATGGCGTAACCACCTTCTTAGGTAAATTTATTGTATCAGTCAATTCCGGCATCAGGCAGACATGACATTTGTGAGCGCCTGATCAATTTCCGTAATATAGTCGTCGAACATCTCCGGTTTGTTGTTGGGAATGTCATATTTCATTTTTGCCAGCTTGTCGAACATGCCGGAATTTATAATACCGGAAATGGGAACGCTGGCCGAAATCAATTGCTTTGCCTCTTTATAAAGGTAAAGGATTACTTTCATCATAAGCATCTGCTTTTCCAACGGGACAAAGGTGTCGTCCGGGTGGAACGCGTTCTGCTGGAGGAAACCGACGCGAATTACGCGCGCGATTTCAATGATCAGCTTTTGGTCGTCGGGCAGAACGTCCGAACCAATCAGTTTAACAATTTCCATCAGCTTGTTTTCTTCCTGGAGCAGGCGGTTCATTTGTTTGCGGTACTGAATGAATTCTTCGCCGACATTTTCCTCAAACCACGGGTCCAGGTCTCCAAAGTATTCGCTGTAGCTTTGGGTCCAGTTAATTGCCGGATAATGCCTTGCATATGCCAGAGCCTTATCCAGTGCCCAGAAGCAGCGGGTAAAACGCTTTGTATTCTGCGTAACCGGCTCTGAAAAGTCTGAGCCCTGCGGTGATACGGCGCCGATAATTGTAATGGAGCCGTCGGTGCCGTTCAGATTATTTACCATGCCTGCGCGTTCGTAGAATTCGGAGAGGCGGCTTGGCAAATAGGCGGGGAAGCCTTCTTCCGCAGGCATTTCTTCGAGACGTCCGGATATTTCACGGAGTGCTTCGGCCCAACGGGAGGTGGAGTCCGCCATAATTGCTACGTGGTATCCCATGTCGCGGTAATATTCGCCGAGCGTAATCCCAGTATAAATGGATGCCTCACGCGCGGCAACCGGCATGTTGCTCGTGTTCGCAATTAAAACGGTACGGTCCGTCATCGGTCTGCCGGATTTCGGGTCAACCAGCTCAGTGAATTCGGTAAGCACCTGGCTCATTTCGTTGCCGCGTTCACCACATCCGACGTAGATGATAATATCCGCGTCACACCACTTTGCAAGCTGGTGCTGTGTCATTGTTTTACCGGTTCCAAAACCGCCCGGAATCGCCGCCGTTCCCCCCTTGGAAATAGGGAAGAGGGTATCGATGATTCGTTGACCAGTTACCAACGGGATGCTGGCCGGCATGCGTCTGGTAACAGGGCGCGGGGTACGAATCGGCCATCTCTGGCAAAGGGTGAGCTTATGTACTTCTCCGAAATCGTCCGTTAATTCCAGAATGGTATCGTTAATTCGGTAAGAACCGCTCGCTTCAACGCTGGTTACTATTCCGGAAAGCCTTGGAGGCACCATGCATTTATGGCGGATAATGGTAGATTCCGGGCACTCCGCGTAAATATCGCCGCCCTTTAACCGATCGCCAGCTGTTACAGTAACGGTCACATCCCACAGTTTATCCTGGTTAAGGGATGAAACGTTGCTTCCGCGTGAGATAAAAGAACCGGTTTGCTCCGCAATAATCTTTAACGGGCGCTCGATTCCGTCAAAGATGTTGTCAATGATTCCGGGGCCGAGCGTAACGTTCATCGGGCTGCCCGTACCAAATATTGGTTCCCCCGGTCTTAGCCCGGTCGTTTCCTCGTAAACCTGAATGGTGGTGAACTTATCGCTGATGCCAATAATTTCGCCGACGAGGCGTTCGTTACCTACGAACACCATTTCCATCATAGAAAAACTGCGTGTGTCTTTTACGGTCACAACCGGGCCGTTTATGCCATATATCACATTCTGATTTTCCATCTAAATTATCATCTCCAACAGGAATAGATTAGACCACAGCCATTCCTGAATTTTCTTCAAACCATTCGCGCTGGTCTTCCAACAGAGAGTCCAGGGTTTCGTCTGCCATGATACCCATTTCGGAATTGTAGGCTCGTACCCCTCCGATTTGAATAGTGGAGTCTAGCTTTATGGTGCAGTCTCCGCCAAAAGCGGCTTTAATTTGATCTTCATACTTTTGGTCGCTGTTTTTTACGCAGATCACAGTACCCGGCTTATCAAAAGTATTCTTTAGCTTTGTGGCGGATTTTTGCAGAAGGGTGGAATATTCTCCGCTTTGCGTAAACTCACAGAGCTCTTTTTTGGTATGGTCAAATACTTCATCCGATATTTTTTGCCTTTTTGCAAGAAGCTCTCTGCGACAGTCCATTTCACGCTGTGCCATTTCGTGAAAAATGCGGTTTCGCATTTCCGTCATTTCCTTCTGGATTAACTGGTAGGCTTCGGTTAATGCCTCCACTTCGGCTTCATCCAGCTCCCTGCGTTTGAACTCCAGAACTTCCTGCTCAATTTTTTTGCGTTGTTCTTCGGCATAATGATTGATGGCAAGATAAAATTTATTTATTTTTTCTTCATTGTTAACCATCGTTTAACCCCCGATCGCCGTAACAAGCGGCCTATATTTTGACCCCGATCGCCTCACGGACATAACGGGTAATAGAATCTTTGGTGCGGCCGTTACCGTGCCTGTCCGGAATTTCAACAATTAGCGGGCGCTTCTGGTTTAGCTTTAAATCATAGACCGTATCGGAGCAAAGTGTAAGCAGAGTTTCCGTAATCAATATAACGGCGACATCTTCCATTGCCATTGCTTCCTTTAACGCCTTTTGAACCTCGGCAACCTCATGTACAACGATTCCTTCTATGCCCGCCAGCCGCATGCCCACCTGAGTATCCACATTATCGCTGATCAGATAAAAGCGCATCTTTTTATCTCGGCTTTCTGTTTAAATTTTGCCCAATACCAGAATAGAAATCAGAAGACCGTAAAGGGCGACACCTTCGCCCAACGCAACGAAAATCAAAGCCTTACCAAAGTTCTTGGGGTCTTCGCTGGTTGCGCCGATTGCTGCGGGTGCCGCACTGCCGACCGCGATCCCGCCGCCGATGCCGGAAAGACCCGTAGCCAGCGCGGCAGCAATAAGACCAAGGCCCTTTGCGGAGTCCGATGCGACAGCGGATTCACTGGTGGAAGGCTTAGAAGCGCTTTGGTCGGTTGAAGTCGCGGAAACGATTACCGGAACCGCAAAGGTTACGACGCAGACAACCGCAAAAGCAAGCAGCTGCGTAATAAATGCCTGACGGGGCTTTTTGCCGTTTTTTACGGCTTTAATCGCGAGAATAACGGAAACGACAAGGACAGCAGCGGGTAACAAAAATAATAAAGAACTCATAATTTTGCCTCCAATAATTTTAAATAAGCTAAATTATTTTATTGTTTCGCCTGAACAATGACCGGGGTAAAGGGGCGCCCGTCTCCGGCAAAGAACCGGCTGAACAATTCATAGAATTCCAATCTAAGCACCTGAATACCAACCAAAAGACCTTCGAAAGCCAATACAAAGATGTTTCCTACAACTATAGCAAGTATATAGCTGATTCCGCTGCCCATTTCGGCCAGAGTAAACACCACCATCATCATACCGGCGTGAACAAGCACGAATGCGCCAACACGCAGAAAGCTCATGGTATTTGTTGCAAAGCTGAGCAGGAATTCAAACACTTCAAAGAAATTCTGGGTGATATAATCGCCCCATTTTTCAGGCTTCCAGTCGGGGCGATGCTCGACAAGCCTTCCTAAAACTTCCCGGAACATCATTGAGAGAAGGGGCGCTACGATGAAGCAGATAATAAACAAAGGATTAACAATCTGCCACCCGAATGCGATCTGTCCGCCGAATCCCAGAATTAGAGAAGAATAGAAGATCAGCCCGGCAAGGCCGTTGGGTCCGAAATACGCGTTTTCATAGTGTTTTCTCTTTAAGGATGAGTAAATGTTAATGAGCATTGCTACGATAACCAGAGCAATTCCGATGCCCACAGCGGAATAGATGATCATATTTGTCGTAGCCGGTTTCATTACTTCAATCGGTTTTTCATCCAAACCGAAGAGAAGCTTAAAGAGTGGATCCAAAGCATGCTCAAATCCAAAAACCGAACCAAATGCGGTTCCAAATACCGCGGAGGAAATCCCGCACGGAACCAGAATCCTTCCCAGTTTCATTTTTCGTTTGTTCCACATATACCAGCCAACAAGGGAAACCACCAGCCCCTGACCAAGGTCGCCGAACATAATACCAAACAAAACGATATATGTAATCGCGACAAGCGGGGTGGGGTCAACTTCATCATAAGCGGGAAGACCGTACATATCTACAAAATACTCAAACGGTCTGAACGGTTTGATGTTTTCGAGTTTGACCGGAGGAGAATGGGTTTTCTCCTCGTTTGCGCCTTCAAAGGTGTACTCAATGGATTCAATCTGATCCAGCTCGCTTCTAAAATACGCTTGCTTTTCCGCTGGAATCCATCCGGTGAGGATGAAATTGTCGTTGTAGCGAGCCGCGTAGTGGCGAATGCCAAAATAAACAGACTGCTCTGTCAGCCACGAGTAAACGTTTTGGCAGACGGCTTTGCTGTTCTTCCAAAGCTCCTCAATTCTTTCATCCACATGCTGAATACGTTCTATTTCCGTGTCGCGTTTTTCTCGCAATGAATTCACGGCATCTTCCGGACTGCCGGTAATATCAGTTAATTCTATTTTTTCAAAAAACAGACTGGAGAAAATACGGTCAACCTCACTCAACATGTCAATCGGAGCAAAATACACACCCCAGTGATGGGTCTCATCACCGGTGCAAGGGAAAAAGATGATATAGGGATTTTCTTGGTAGGCATTTAGCTTTTGTAAGCTTTCTTTGGGAATAGAGCCAAATCGAACTTTTATATATTCGCATGCGCGGATTTCGTCAATGTTAAGGTTTAAACCGACAAAATGGCTGAAATCATCAATTTGCTGTGTATAATACTGTATTTTCTCTTGCGCGTCGGTTCTTTGGTTTTGCAGCTCATTGAAGGAGGCGGTGATGCTTTCAACATAAGATTTTGAGTTATCCGCAGTCAATTTCAATTCAGCAATTTCATCGGAACTGAGCAGCTCCAGTTTTTTTCTTACTCCGCCCAAAGCCCCTGATAATTGCTGAAGTGGCTCCAGATACGGATTTTCCTCGTTCAGCGGTGTAAAGTCAGAAGTATCGGAATAAAATGACAAAGCATTGTCAGGGTGAAAAACGCAGGATTTTCCGCATAACGCTGTGACCTTGTCTAGATCGGCCATTCTTCCTATAATGCTGACTACTTCAACTTTTAAAACTGCCAATACTTAGTTGCTCCTTTCTGTTAAATTGTAAATGGTTAATAATTTTGCAATTTCCTGAGGCGGCAGCTTGTAGCGGATTCCTTCAATAATCGTTACGATATCTGTTATTTCAGCCTGCGTAAGATACGCGTAGGACATTAACACAACAGATGAATGGGTTGAGAAATGTATGTCGTGGCTACAAATTTTATAGCGTGCCCGGTTTGGTATTTCATCCACATAGATGTGGGGGAGGTGTAAAAAACGTTTTCCGGCAGAGCTCTGCCGCATTGCGAAAGTGACCTGCTCCTCGGTCTCCGCCTCGATCATTTCCTCAATCAGACGCGGGCTTATTTTTCCAAAGGGAAGAATAGAGCGGTGGATGAAATCAGGGTTGACGTCATACGTCATTTTCAATCGAATAATACGCGCGTAATTTAGCAAATCAACATAGGAATTAAAAATCTCCCGAAGCTGTTTTGTGGTATCGCCGCTTGTCTTTTTGGCGATTACTTCAAAAATTGTGGAAAACAGATACGTGTACAGAGCGTTTTCAATACCGGCGTAATCAAACGGTTCCCCGTTTTCCGGGTTGAACGGTTCCAAAAGCTTGCGGTAATGGGTACCGTTCAGAGCTTCCAGCAAGGCGTCGAAGTCCTTTATTCTGCTCAGAGCGGTTAAGTTGATATGCGTATGCTGATTTAGATATTCCGGCATCACAAAGAGGTATTCTTCCGGCTTGCCCGCGTCAAGATACATCAGACTGTGCAGGATTTGCTCTATTTCACTGTGCATAATAAAATACCGGGCAAAATAATCGCCTATTACGATTTCGTAGCGGCACAACAGTGCATAATCCTCAAAGAGCTTCTGTTTCAGCTTTGCCTCTAACTGACCGCGGTGCACGGAATTCTCATTCAGACCCGCAAGGATTTTGCTGTAAACGGTACGCCTCTTCAGGTATCCGGCTACCTCACCAACGGTTTGACACTCGAGTAATTCACGGTAGTTCTCGTTGGTAAGGCGTCTGCCATACATGGCGCGCGCTTTGGCAATAATAACATTGGACGATTGAGTGGAAAGCATCTGCATCACTCCCCTGTAACTCTCGCAACGATTGCGCTAACCCATTCGTCGCCTTTTTTGCGGTATAGCTCATCCAGCTTTTGCGAGAGATCGGCGTATCTTTTTTTCTTTTCTTCCCACTCTGCTTCCGCGGAAGCACGTTCGCTTGGCTCGTTTATGCTGATACGTGTTCTTGCTCTTGCAATGTAATCATCGCGTATCTGTTCGCGGCGTTCCGCGATCTCTTTTTCCGAGCTGATTTTTTCCATTTGTGCCGCTTCTGTAATCTGCCTGGCTTTACGGTCCATATCAACGATCTGCTTTACCAAATCCTGCATTCTGACCGCACCTCCTCCTTGTAATTGGTTTTAGACAAAAATATACACATCATTTTAATTATATCGAAAAAAATCCTTTTTACAACAGAAGTTAGGCACATTTTATAAAAAAATCTAACTATTTTCAATAAATTTAGTTTTTAAGACTTTGCATTGGCGCTGGAATACGACCGCCGCGCTGAATGAATTTCATCGGGGAATAACGGTTTATTTCCATTACCGGGCCGCAACCGAAAAGACCGCCGAAATCAAGCTCTTCGCCGACCTTTTTGCCAATTGCGGGGATTACGCGAACAGCGGTGGTTTTGGAATTTACCATACCGATCGCCGCTTCATCCGCGATAATCGCAGAAATAATTTCTGCCGGAGTATCGCCCGGAATAACAATCATATCAAGACCAACGGAACAAACGGCTGTCATCGCTTCCAGCTTGGTGATGCTCAGGGCACCGCATCTTGCCGCGTCGATCATACCCGCATCCTCTGTAACCGGGATGAATGCGCCGGAAAGCCCGCCGATATGGGAGGAGGCCATGATACCGCCCTTTTTCACCGCGTCATTCAGCAGTGCAAGCGCGGCCGTTGTGCCGTGTGCGCCGCAGCTTTCGAGTCCCATTTCCTCCAGTATGTGTGCCACTGAGTCGCCGATTGCCGGAGTTGGGGCGAGGGAGAGGTCTACGATTCCGAATGGAACATACAGCCTGCGGGAAGCTTCCTGTGCAACGAGCTGCCCCATACGGGTAATTTTAAAAGCTGTCTTTTTTATAATATCCGCAACACCGGTAATATCGCAGTCGCCTGCTTTTGCGAGAGCTGCGCGCACAACGCCCGGACCGGATACGCCGACGTTAATTACGCAGTCCGGTTCTCCGGTTCCGTGGAACGCGCCCGCCATAAACGGGTTATCCTCAGGCGCATTGCAAAAAACAACAAGCTTTGCCGCGCCGAAGCAGTTGTTGTCAACGGTGATTTCGGCGAGCTCGTGCACGATGGTGCCCATTTTTGCTACGGCGTCCATGTTGATTCCGGCTTTTGTTGTGCCGATGTTAACAGAAGAGCAGACGTAATTGGTTTCGCTCAGTGCCTCCGGAATACTTGTAATCAACGAATAATCGCCGGGTCCGAAGCCCTTGTGGACGAGCGCGGAATAGCCGCCGATCAGGTTGACGCCTGTGGACTTCGCGGCACGGTCCAGTGCTTTAGCAAAATGAACCGGGCTTTTGTCCGGGCAGGCAGCCGCAACCATGGCAATCGGCGTAACGGAGATACGTTTGTTGATAATCGGAATCCCGTAATCCTTGCTGATATCCTCACCGGTTTTCACCAGGTTGCCGGCGTAACGGCAAATCTTGTCGTAAATCTTGTCGCAAGCCTTATTGATATCGGAATCGATGCAGTCCAGCAGGGAAATCCCCATTGTAATGGTTCGTATATCCAGATTTTCGTTATCAATCATATTTATGGTTTCCAATATGTCGTGTGAATTTACCATATTTAGTTTCAGACCCTTCCTATACATTATACAAAAATATCCGCTCCTGTTTAAAGCAGCAGAATTGATGGATCGGTTATTCGTGTTTAAATTCGGTGCATGGAATTAAAAATATCCTCATGCATGGTATGAACGGTAAGATTCATTTCGTTTCCGATTACCGTCAGCTTGTCTGAAAGCTCACTGAACGGAACAGTGGATTTTGAAATATCAACGATCATAATCATCGCGAATAAATCCTGAAGAACCGATTGCGTTACTTCTATGACATTTACTCCGTTTTCCGCACAAATTGTGGATACCCGGGCAAGAATTCCAACCATATCTTTGCCGATAACAGTAATTACAGCACGCATGAATAAATACCTCCAAATTTTCAAAAAAATCTCTTTGTAATTATGGACGAGAAATGAAATCTTGTCAATAGCGCTGAAAAGGGAGCCTTAGATTTCCAATGGTCAAACTGTTTAAAATATTACTCGATTTTTTCTTCGAAATATTTATTAGTAACGTATAATTATATACCAATTTATGTTACTATATATTTATTAATAATTTATCGTAAAAGAATGGTTTTGACGTTGAATACATATAGGAGGGGAATATGAAATACCGATATATATCCGACAGCCATACGCATTCGGACTGCTCACGGGATGGAGACGACCCGACGATGATGATGTGTGAAAGCGCCGCAAGGCTTGGTTTGTATGCTTTAACACTGACGGATCACTGTGAATGCAATGCCTATGTTTCAGAAGGGTACGACAGGAGCATCCGCCAGTCTTATTTTGAAGCGCGTAAGGCGGCGGCTGTATTTCATAGCCGCCTGCAAGTGTTCGCGGGTGTGGAAATTGGACAGCCTATGCAGAATTTAACGGCGGCGCAGGACGCGGTTGAATCGTGTGAATTTGACTTTGTTCTTGCTTCCGTTCATAATGTAAGGAATATGGCGGACTTTTTTGAGCTTGATTATTCCCACATTGAGGTAAACGATGCGCTGAACCGTTATTTTGACGAGATGATGGAGACAATCGAGTGGGGGAATTTTGATTCACTTGCCCATCTGACTTATCCGTGGCGTTATATCGTAGGGGAGCGAAATCTGACCATTGACGACAACATTTTCAGCGACAGAATCGATCAGGTACTAAAATTATTGATTGAAAAGCGTAAGGCACTGGAAGTGAACACCTCGGGATTGCGCCAGCGGCTCGAAAAGACCATGCCGGACCTTCCGGTTCTTCGCCGCTACCGCGAGCTTGGAGGAAAATTGGTTACAATAGGCTCCGACGCCCACCGCTGGGCGGATGTCGGCGGTGGAATTGAACAGGGGCTAAGGCTTTTACAGCAGGCAGGCTTTCATCATTTTGCGGTATACATACGGCGCGAGCCGAAATTTTTACCAATTGAGTAAAAGCTCTTTTGCCTGAAACGGCTGTAAGAGCTTAATTTTTAAAAAAGAAATTGATTGGAGGACTTGTATTATGGATCGTTTATTAACTTTATTGGATGAGAACGCGCGCCTTTCCGCGGCACAGCTTGCGGTGATGCTGAACAAGACGGAGAGTGAGGTTGCCGAAGCGATTGCCGCGTACGAAAAAGAAGGAATCATCCGCGGATACAAGGCGTTGATCAATTGGGAAAAGGTAGATGAAAACAAGGCCAGCGCGCTTATTGAGCTTCGTGTTTCCCCGAAGCGTGACCGCGGCTTTGATGAGATAGCGAACCGGATTATGCAGTTTGAGGAAGTGGAGAGCGTTTATTTAATGTCGGGAGGCTACGATCTGGCGGTCAAGGTACACGGCCGCAGTATGCAGGAAATTGCCATGTTTGTTATGCGCCGCCTTTCCACGCTGGATTCCGTGCTTTCCACGGCCACTCATTTTATTTTAACCCGTTACAAGGACGGCGGAGTAATCCTGAATCCGGATGAGGATAAGGACGAGAGAAGGAGTGTTCTCTGTGATTGATTACCAAAGTGTGCTCAACGAAGAGGTAAAACGGATGAAGCCCTCCGGAATCCGTCGCTTCTTTGATATCGCCAACGAGATGGATCACGTGATTTCCCTTTCGATCGGCGAACCGGATTTTTCAACTCCCTGGCATGTAAGGCAGGAAGGCATCAAAACACTCGAAGACGGGAAGACCTGGTATTCCCCGAACCGTGGATTTTTAGAGCTCAGAGAAGAAATCTGCCGCTGGCTGAAACGCCGCTATCATACGGAATACGAGCCGGATACCGATGTGCTTGTAACCGTGGGTGGCAGCGAGGCAATCGACTTGTGCTTTCGCTGTCTGGTTAACCCGGGAGACGAGGTTCTGATTCCGGAGCCAAGCTTCGTATGCTATGTTCCCCTGACTGAAATGGCGGGGGGGAAGCCGGTTATTATTGAAACAAAAGAAGAAGATAAGTTCCGTGTGACGGCACAGGAGCTGCGCGAAAAGATCACGCCGAAAACAAAGCTTTTGGTTCTTCCGTTCCCCAATAACCCAACTGGTGCCGTGATGCGCCGTGAGCATCTGAATGAAATTGCGGAGGTCGTCCGTGAACACAATCTTATGGTGTTGTCCGATGAAATTTACAGTGAGCTCACCTACGGCGATACCCGGCACGTTTCTTTTGCTGCGATTGAAGGGATGAAGGAGCGCACGGTGGTTGTCAACGGCTTCTCCAAGGCGTTCGCCATGACTGGCTGGCGTCTCGGCTACGCGGTTGGACCAAAGGAAATTATCAGTCAAATGACGAAGCTGCATCAGTTCGGCATCATGAGCGCCCCGACGATGGCACAGTACGCAGCGACGGAAGCGTTAAAGAACGGAGACAGCGATATTGATTATATGCGCGAACAGTACGATATGCGCCGCCGCCTGATTGTAGACGGCTTCAATTCTCTCGGGCTAACCTGTTTTGAACCCGAGGGTGCGTTTTATGTGTTCCCCTGTATTAAGAGTACCGGGCTCTCTTCCGAAGAATTCTGCAAACGGCTGATTTATTCCGAGCACGTCGCTGTTGTTCCGGGTCCTGCGTTCGGGGAATGCGGCGAAGGCTATGTGCGTGTATCCTATTCCTATTCCATTAAACATATTACGGAGGCGCTTTCCCGTATTGAGCATTTTATAAAATCACTATAATTATCATAAATTAACTCCCGGCACAGCCGGGAGTTAATTTATGAATTGCAAAGGGAGGATCACATGCCTTTTTCGATTAATGCGTATGCAAAAATCAACCTGACTCTGGATATCGCAGGGAAACGGGCGGACGGATATCATTTGCTGCGCATGGTAATGCAATCGGTGTCCTTGTGCGACAGAGTCCTGCTTAAAAAGGGCAAGCCTGGAATTGAGGTTTTCTGTGCAAGGAATGATGTTCCCTGTGGCAGGGAGAACACCGCCTATCAAGCGGCGGAATTGTTTTTTGAACACGCAGGGTTGGTGCCGGATATTACAATTCAGATTGATAAGAAAATCCCTTCTCAGGCTGGACTTGGCGGCGGCAGCTCGGATGCCGCGGCGGTTCTGCTCGCGCTGAATCGGATCTACCAAACTGAATACAGCAAAGAAATCCTTTGCGAAATCGGTGTAAAGGTGGGCGCGGACGTCCCGTTTTGCATTTTGGGAGGAACAGCTCTCGCCGAAGGAATTGGAGAAATCCTCACTCCGCTGCCGGCTCTCAAGGACTGCCATATCGTGATCTGCAAACCGCCGGTCGGGGTGGATACCAAGCAGGCCTTTGCGCTGGCGGATGCATCGAGAGCTTTTTTCACCTCATATACCGACCCGATGCTTGGTGCAGTCCGACACTCCGATTTGCGCGCGGTTGCTTCCGGGCTTGGCAACGGGTTTGAGCAGGTGATGAAATTAGACGAAGTGGCTCAAATCAAAGAAGCAATGAACACTATGGGTGCGCTGGGCTCCTGTATGTCGGGCAGCGGTTCCGCTGTTTTTGGTATTTTTGAAGATGAACAAAGAGCGTTTGCCTGCAAGGAAGCGTTCGCAGGTCTTTATCCGGATGTTTACCTTTGCGAGCCGGTAAATAATTGATGAAATAACCAGGGCAGCCGCAGTAAATTGAACTGTGACTGCCCTGGTTATTAAGTTCTCCGGGAACTTCTTTTCGCTTTTGGTTTGAAACGTTTTCGCAGTCCGGCGAAAATCGCATAAGCCAGCAGGCATCCCACTCCGTTCAGAATTACGTCCTCTACCTGCACGTATCGGACGGCCGAGCCCATCAGGATATTGCAAATCAGCTGTGTGCTTTCAATTCCCACCGGCACGAGGATTGCAACCAGCGTCATCCGTCCCAACCGTAATTTGGGATTAATCAGCGGGAGAAAAACACCGAGCGGCATCAGTACAACAAAGTTACCGCCGATAATCCTGACAAACGCACCGTAGTTTCCCGTGCGGATGGAATTTTTCAGCATGCTTGCGGATGAAACAAACGGAATCCACTCGATTTTATCAATGATCTGGGCAGTCGCTTTGGCACTGGGATGCCAGGTATTTGGCGGTGTAATCGTAATGGCAAGAAAAGCGATTACCGTCAGATAAAGAAACAGGATTGCCAGATAAAACTTTTGCAACGGCCTTTTATGGCGAAAAAACAAAAACAGGCTGACTAGGTAAAGAACCAATCCAACGACCAATGCGAAACCAATTTTATTGTGTATAAGAACAGAAAAAGAACCCGATTTTAACATCTGCTGCATTTCAGTCCCTCTTTTTTCTATGAATTTGAATTATTATAACATAAAAGTTAGTATGGTGTGAATAATAATTAGTTTTTGCGGTAATAATCCCCTTGCAAATAACACGAAGGGGATTACATATGAAACTTATTGAGAAGGCAGTTTTGCTGGCATTTATTTTAACCGTTCTCTTTTCTTTTACCGGATTGACCGCTGGTTGTGAGGATATATCAAACCGGGTGCTCCGTCTGCATATACTGGCAAATTCAGATTCGGCGCAGGATCAGGCTTTAAAGCTGAAAGTACGCGATCGGATTTTAGCCGAGTGCTCCGGGATGCTGGATTCCGCAACCAACAGGGAGCAGGCGGAAACGATGGTAGCGGAAAATCTGGAGCATATCAAGACGGTTGCCGCGGATGAAATAAAGAAACAGGGCTACGAATATCCGGTTAATGTTGAATTGACGAATATGTATTTTAATACGCGTGAGTACAATACCGTTACAATGCCCGCAGGAAATTACAATGCGCTCAGGGTAACGATCGGTAAGGCGGAGGGGCATAACTGGTGGTGTGTGATTTACCCGGCGATGTGCCTGCCTGCGGCGGAGGAACCAAAGGAGCTTAGCGATGTTCTCAACCAGAACCAGTTACAGATCGTGCAGGGCAAGGGTGAATTTGAAATCAAGTTTAAATCCGTGGAGATTTATGAAGAATTAAAGAGCTACTTTCAGGGATTGCAGAATGGCGGGAAGGATAACGGTAAAGCAATTGCCGCCAAACCGGAGTCACGAAATTAATCGGTGCTTTTTTCCACGCGGCATCTATGCTATAATCAGTACCATAATGGAACTGAAATGGAGGAGCATAGATGCTGCGTTTTCTTTTGGGTCGCGCGGGCAGCGGCAAAACGGAATCCTTACGTTCTGAACTGAAAAATCTGGCAGAGAATACGCAAAAGAAGCTGATGCTGATTGTTCCGGAGCAGTCCTCTTTTGAAAATGAACGCGCTATGCTTCGGCTGCTGGGTGCCAAGGAAGCCCAGCGGGTTTCTGTCACCAGCTTTACCCGTCTGGCTGACGCGGTGTTTCGCGAATACGGCGGCACGGCAGGCAGAAGGCTGGATGACGGCGGACGCAGCATCTTCATGAGCCTTGCGTTAGAACAGGTGAAGGAGCAGCTTGAATTTTTTCAAAAAAGTGCGGAAAGCACCGAACTGATCAGCCTGATGCTTTCTGTCTCAACCGAACTGAAAATGTGCGGTGTAACGCCGGTCGATTTGGAACAGGTGGCGCGAACGCTGCCGCAGAATACGCTCCGCCGAAAAACGGCTGAAATCTCCCTGATTCTCTCCGCTTACGATGCGCTGGTCGCTCAAAGCTATGTCGATCCCCTCGATGATCTCACAAGAGTACAGAAAATTCTTGAGAGGTATCGCTTCTTTGAAGGATATACGGTAGCCGTGGATTCGTTTCAGAGCTTTACCGTCCAGGAATATCAGATCATTGATCGAATTCTTGAACAGGCGCAGGATGTAATCGTAACCCTCTGCACCGACCGGCTCGACGATCCCGAGTGCGGGATGGGACTTTTCTCGCTCATCCGCCGCACCGGAAGAATTCTAGTGCGTATGGCGCAGGAAAACAACATAAAAATTGCGGCTCCGGTTCTGCTGGAAAGCGGAAGACGCTTTGAAAGCGAAGCCCTTGCACGATTGGAAGAAGGAGCGTATCGCTTCGATCGCACGGGCTCAGATTGCGGGAGCGGCGACGTCACGATATATGAGGCGAAAAATGCTTACGATGAAGCCGCTTTTGTCGCTTCAACCATTCGCAATCTGGTAATTCACGAACATTACCGCTACCGTGATTTTGCCGTTATCGCCCGTTCCACTGAAAGCTACCGGGGAATTCTCGATACCGCTCTAGAGCGCAGACAAATCCCATACTTTATGGACAAGCCGCAGGCCATCGAAGCGGAGCCACTGATGCGTCTCGTGCTGTCGGCGTTTCGCATTGTAAAATCCGGCTTCTCCTCCGATGATCTGTTTTCTTACCTGAAAACCGGGCTGGCTGGTCTGGATACCAATGCGGTTTCCCAGCTGGAAAATTATGTGTTTGTCTGGAATATTTCGGGGAAGAAGTGGAAGGAAGAATGGACGGAGCATCCCCAAGGCTTTTCACAGGAAATGGCGGAGAAAGACAAGCAGCTGCTGCGCGATATCAATGCAAGCCGCGCGGCGGCGGTTGGGCCGCTGCTCCGTTTTGCCGCCGATATTCAAAACGCGGACGGCGAGGGCATGGCGGCCGCCGTGTACCGGCTTCTAATGGAATGCAAAGTACCGGAGCACCTGAAGGCGCTGGCGTCCCGCCTTTCGGAATGCGGCGAACCGGAGCTGGCCGACCGTCAGCTCCGTCTGTGGGATCTGCTAATGGAAATTCTTGACCAGACGGCGCTGGTACTGCGCGACAGCGCGGTAGCGCATACCCGTTATGCCGAGCTGCTGCAGCTGGTTATCCTTTCCAATAATATGGCAAGCATCCCGCAGGGTTTGGATGAGGTAACTGTTGGAGCGGCAGACCGTACGCGCCCCGCGGCGCCGAAGGTGGTTTTCCTGATCGGAACGGCGCAGGGACAATTTCCTCTTGCCCCCGGCAACAACTGCGTGTTCAGCGACGGGGAACGCAGAGAATTGATTCAGCTCGGTCTTCCGTTAAATGATACCTTAGAGGGCACGGCGGTGCAGGAACGCTTTTTGGCCTACTCCGCAATGAGCGCCGCTTCCCAAAAGCTTTTCATCTCTTATCCGGTTTCCAACGAGGAGGGAAAACCGAACACTCCCTCTTCTATCCCCGGGGAAGCCTGCGCCGTTTTACAAAATGTCCGGGTACTCAATGAGCTGCTGCTGCCGCAGACTTATTTTGCAAACGCGCAGGAGCCCGCCTTTGAACTGATGGCGCAGCAGTGGGCGCATAATACCGTTCTCTCCGCGACGTTGAAGCGCCTGTTTCAGGAACGCGGCGAGGATTACCGCCTGAAGGCAATCGACCGCGCGGCGAGCAAGCGTCCGGCAGTGTTTGAGCAGCATGCGAAAGCACGGGCGCTGTTCGGACCGGATATGCATGTATCCGCCACGCAGATCGAAAAATTCTATCTCTGCCGCTTTCAGTATTTCTGCCGATACGGCCTAAATGCGAAGGAGCGCAGAACAGCGGAAATCGACGCGTTGGAATACGGCAGTCTTATGCACTATTTACTGGAACACCTGTTCCGCGATGTTGGGAGCCAGAAAATTCTGAAGATGGCTCCGGAGGAGTTTCGAAAAATCATCTTATCCCTTTTATATCGGTATGTGGAATTAAGGATGAGCGGCGTCGAAAATAAAACACCGCGCTTTGCTTATCTGTTTTCCCGCATCGCCGATTCCGCTCGTGTGATTGCGTACCACATCGCGGAGGAGCTGGCGCAAAGTGAGTTCCAGCCGGTGGATTTTGAACTGGCTGTTGGCTATGGCGGGATTGAACCGCTGAAAATCACTCTGCCGGATGGCGGCACAGTGGAAATTGACGGTAAAATTGACCGCGTCGATTTACTTACAAGGGATCACGTCAATTATCTTCGTGTGATCGATTATAAAACGGGACACAAGGAATTCAAGCTCTCAGACGTGATCTATGGCGTCAATATGCAGATGTTGATTTATCTTGCTGCCCTGCTGGAAAACGGAGGGGACCGTTACGGAGAAGTAAGCCCCGCTGCTGTTCTGTATATGCCTGCGAACCGTCCGGTGATTTCTGCGGTAAGGGGTACGGAGCCGGATAAGCTCAAGGCGGAAGCGGATAAAAAGCTCAGAATGGACGGACTTGTTCTTGCCGACCCTGAGATTATTGCAGCAATGGAGCACAGCGGGCAGGGGAAATATATACCGGTGGCGTTAAAGGATGGTGTTCCGTCAAAGCCGGATCATGTTGTATCACCGGACGAACTGGCTGGTATTCTGCGCCATATCAAAAGTCTGGCGGGCGCAATGGCAAAGGAGCTTCACAATGGAGACGTTTCCGCACTGCCGCTTGCGGGCGGCTACAACGCCTGCCAATGGTGCCCGTATTTTCCTGTCTGCGGTCATGAAAGGGACGACCCGACAAGAGAAATGCAAAAATGGGATAGAGAAGATGTTATTCGAGAGTTAACCGGCAAGGGAGGGGAGCAACCGTGAGCGGACGAAAATGGACCGACAGCCAGCAGGACGCCATCCGTGCGCGCGATGGAACCCTATTGGTTTCCGCCGCCGCTGGCTCGGGGAAAACGGCAGTCCTTGTTCAGCGTGTTATCGAGCGTATTACCGACGAAAAAAAACCGGCGGATGCCGACCGTCTGCTTATCGTGACCTTTACCAAGGCGGCGGCTGCGGAGATGAGCAGCCGAATTGCCTCCGAAATCTCCAGGCTGCTGGAAGCAGACCCGTTCAACGTAAGGCTCCAGCGGCAGCAGATTCTGCTCACGCGGGCGCATATCAGTACAATACATAGCTTTTGCAGCGAGATCATTAAGGAGAATTTTTTCAAGCTGGGCATTTCTCCGGATTTCCGTATTCTGGATGAGAATGAAATGAATCTTCTTCGTGCCGACGCGGTCAATACGATTCTGGAAGATTACTATACGCAGGACGACCCGGTATTTTTCAGTCTTATCGAAGCGTTCGCGTCCGGGCGCGACGACGACAGGATTATCCGCACCATTAACAACCTATACGATTTTGTTCGCTCCCATCCGTTCCCGAAACGCTGGCTTGCCCAAAAAGCGGAGATGTACCACCCCTCCGGTTCCGCTTCCGATACCGTGTGGGGGAAAACGATTCTGAGTTTTGCCGGTGACGCGGTGGAATATTGTATTTCGTTAGCGGAGAATTCCATCAGACTGATGGAGGAAGACACCGCAATTGCAAAAGCCTATGCAGACGGGTTTTCCTCAGATTTGGCCGGGTTGAAGAGCTTGAAAGCGGCAGTGGAAGCAGGGGATTGGAATCGGATCTCCCTAGAAGCCAGCAGCTTTGATTTTCTCCGGTTAAAGCCTCTTAGGGGATACGACGGAGACTTGCTGAAAAATAAATTAACGGCTTCCCGCAAGGAGATGCAGGCTACCGTGAAGAAGCTTGGGGCGCTGTTCAGCGACACCGCCGAGCAGTGTCTGGTTGATATTGCCTGTCTTGCACCGATTGTGGAGAAGCTTTTTGAGGTTACCGTCAAATTTGGGGAAGAATTGGACCGGCTAAAAACGGAACGCCGCGCCGCAGATTTCGGCGACCTGGAGCATTGGGCGCTGAAGCTTCTGGTTCGGGACACGGATGCCGGCTTGGATCGAACTCCGGAAGCGGCGGAGCTATCTGCCCGCTTTGATGAAGTGATGGTGGACGAGTATCAGGATACCAACGAAGCGCAGGATATGATTTTCCGAGCGATTTCCCGGGAAGAACAGAACCTGTTTATGGTCGGCGACGTAAAGCAGAGCATCTACCGGTTCCGCCAGGCCATGCCGCAGATTTTTCTGCGTCGCCGTGAATGCTATCCGGAGTATGACCGGACTAAAAACGCGTATCCGGCGTGCGTGGTGCTTGACCGGAATTTTCGCAGCCGTTCCGGCGTTACCGACGCGGTAAATTTTACCTTCCGCCAGCTGATGAGTCGGCAGACGGGCGAGTTGGATTATACGAAGGCGGAGGAGCTGGTTCCCGGCGCGGATTATCCTCCTGTGGAAGAGCCGTCTACAAGGCTGGATATTATCGACTTATCCGCATCGGAGGATGAAAACGAAATGATTGCGGCGGAGAGCCGCCATATTGCCGAACTGATTTATGAAATGACAAGCGGAAGAGAAACCGTTACCCAGAATGGGAAACAGCGCCCGATTGTCTATCACGATATTTGCATCTTACTCCGCAGTGCAAACAAATACGCGCATGAATATGCCCGGGAGCTGACTCTGCTCGGGATTCCGGCCTGGGCGGAAACTGCTGGCGGTTTTTTTGCCGCTGCTGAGGTTAGTGTGGTTTTATCCCTGCTTCGCGTGATTGACAACCCGGTTCAGGATATTCCTCTTCTTGCCGTACTGATGAGCCCGATTTACGGCTTTACGGTCGACGATACGACGGATATCCGCATGCATTCCAGAAACAGCTCTCTGTATCTTGCACTGGTATCAGCCGCGCAGGAGGGAAATTCCCGCGCTGCCGGTTTCCTGCGTGAAATGGAGGAGTTCCGCTTGCTGGCGGCTACCATGCCTTCCGACCGACTGATTAATTTGGTGTATGAAAAGACGGGCTATCTGAATCTGGCACAGTCGATGCCCAACGGTGAACTTCGGCTGGCAAACCTCCGGCTGCTGCTGGAATACGCCAAAAAATACGAGGCCTCCGGTTATAACGGATTATCGGGTTTTATCCGGTTTATCGACCGTCTGCAAAGGAACAATTCCGATCTCGCTCCGGCCTCTACTATCAGCGAAGCCGCGAATGTTGTGAAAATCATGAGCATCCATCGCTCGAAGGGCCTGGAATTTCCCGTATGCATCCTTGCGGGATGCTCCAGGCGCTTCAATAAAGAAAATTCAGATGTTCTCCTGCATCCGAGTCTGGGTCTGGGTGTTAAGCTACGGAATGCGGAGACCTTTTTCCGTTACTCAACGATGCCGCGAGAGGCTGTTGCGCTGGAGCTGGACCGCGGCGAAATGAGCGAGGAGCTTCGCGTGCTGTATGTCGCGATGACGCGGGCAAAGGAAAAGCTGATTTTAGTAGCTACGGTTAAGGATGCAGCAAAAACACTCGGGAAGCTGGTGACCAGCCTCACACAGGAGAGTCGGATACAGCCCTATGTGGTTCGCAGCGCTTCCAGTATTTCAGATTGGCTGCTGCTTTGCGCCCTGCGTCACCCCAGCGGGGCAAAGCTGCGCGACCTTGCCGGAGCTCTGCCCGGAATTACCGTAAACGCGAAAGAGCCTTGGAGTGTGAATCTCATTTATCCGCCGCAAGATACACAAGCGCAATCAGAACTGACGGAGACAGCATCCCCTGAGGTAAGCGAGCTGTTAAAGGCTGAAATTCTGGAGAACATCGATTATACCTATCCGTGTGCCGCTTTACGGGGAATTGAGGCAAAGGTCGCCGCCTCCGATCTGGCATCGCGTGCGTTTTCCGCGGAATTTGCCGTGGCTTCCCGTCCGGCCTTCCTCCATCAAACAGGCTTGACCCCGGCGGAGCGGGGGACTGCCCTGCATGCATACATGCAGTTCGCGGATTATGAAAAAGCCTCCGCAAATCCGGAAGAGGAGCTTAATCGCCTGCGAAACGAAGGGTATCTCACGGAGGAACAGGCGGGTGCGGTGGACTTGGAACGCGTTCGCGTCTTTTTTCACAGCGATCTGGCAAAAAGGATTCTTACCTCCGGCAGCGTGCTTCGGGAGTACCGATTTACAGTAGAAATCACCGCCGGAGTCGTAAAACCCGAACTGACCGGAGAGCTGAAGGACGAGCCGGTGCTTCTTCAGGGCGCCGTTGATTGCGCGTTTGAGGAGAACGGATCCATCGTCATTGTTGATTATAAAACCGATAAAACCGCCGACGCAGCGGAGCTTTGGGAACGGTACTGCGCCCAGCTGGAATTGTATAAACTGGCGCTGGAGCAGTGTACCGGCAAGAAGGTTTCCTCCTGTCTGCTGTATTCATTCGGATTAAATGCTGTTGTATCAAATTAATTCTTGACAAATGCTGTAAATGCTGGTAAACTAGCTTAGTAAAACAAAGCGGAGCATTGTTATGCTCACACCTGTGAGGTTTCGTCCGTCATAGGTCAATACTTGGAATTACTCGGTGAGAGTGGTTTGGTCGTATTGTGCGCGGGCGGAAATTCTGCCCGCGCTTTAATTATTAACAGATAACGTGTTTTGGAGGTGCTTAACTATTAGCAACAAGGAACTTCAGATCAACGAAGAAATTCGTGACAGAGAAGTGCGCGTAATTGGTTCGGACGGTTCCCAGCTCGGCTTGATGACGTCAGCGCAGGCGTTGGAAAAGGCGTTTGAGCAAAATCTTGATCTTGTAAAAATCGCGCCGCAGGCCGTACCCCCGGTGTGTAAGATCATTGATTACGGCAAATACCGGTTTGAACAGGCAAAGCGGGATAAGGAAGCCAAGAAGAATCAGCGCATTGTCGACATCAAGGAGATTCGTTTGTCTCTAAACATTGATACTCACGACTTTAACACAAAAGTCGGCCACGCAACCCGCTTCTTAAAGGATGGGGACAAGGTAAAGGCTTCTATTCGTTTTCGCGGACGTGAAATGGGGCATCCCGAGCAGGGATACGTCATTATGAGGAGTTTTGCCCAGGCGCTCAGTGAGATTGCCAATGTTGAAAAGCCGGCAAAGTTAGAGGGACGGAATATGTTGATGTTCCTTGCATCCAAACCCGCAAAGTAACCATTAATAAGGAGGATATTACCATGCCTAAAATTAAGACTCATTCAGGTGCAAAAAAGCGCTTCAAGCTTACCAAGAACGGAAAGGTTATCCGCAGCCACGCAAATAAGAGGCACATTTTAAATAAAAAGACCACCAAGCGCAAGAGAGGTCTCAGAAAGAACGCAATTGCCGACCAGACCAATGTGGCGCAGGTAAAGAGACTGATTCCTTACAAATAAGAATAGGGAATCATTCCGAGATTCCTGTTAAAAATAAAATAACCATTTTTTGGAGGTAACATATATGGCACGTGTAAAAGGTGCGTTGATGACGCGCAAAAGAAGAAAAAAGACGTTAAAGCTTGCGAAAGGCTATTGGGGTTCCAAGAGCAGACATTTTAAAATGGCCAAACAGGCTGTTATGAAGTCTGGAAATTATGCATACATTGGCCGCAAGGCAAGAAAGAGAGATTTCCGCCGCCTGTGGATTACCCGTATTTCAGCTGCATGCCGCGCAAACAATGTCAGCTATTCCGTGTTTATGAACGGTATGAAGAAGGCCGGTATCGTTCTGAACCGCAAAATGCTTGCAGAGATCGCTGTTGCAGATGAGGCCGCTTTTAAGAGCCTGATCGAAAAAGCTAAGGCAGCCCTATAAAAAGCTGTAATTGCGCCCGGAACAAAACCGGGCGCAAATTTTATATGGAGATTTCAATTTATGCCGGAACTCATAACCAGCCGTAAAAATGAAATAATAAAGCACGCCGCACACCTTTGTTCCGCCGCGGAATACCGCAGAGAGCAGGGGCTTTTTGTGGCGGAGGGTGCGCGCCTCTGCGGAGACGCGGTTCAAAGCGGCGTTACTGTGAAGTGTTTGTTTTTTACTGAGCAGGCGGAGAAAAAATACGCAAATTATTTGAGCTTTATTAAGAAAAAAGCGGAGCGAAGCTATCAAGTTGAGCCGCATGTGGCTGAGCTTCTTTCCGAAACAAAAACGCCCCAGGGAATATTCTGTATTTGCGAAATGCGTAAAGACGGGCAGAATATTGAAAAACTGGATTCCGGCTGCCACTATCTGGCGCTGGAAAATATTCAGGATCCCGCCAATCTTGGTGCGGTTCTCCGTACCGCAGAGGCTTTGGGAATCGGCGGGGTCATTCTTGCCGGAAGCTGCTGCGACGTCTATTCGCCGAAGGTTCTTCGTGCCAGTATGGGAGCGGTGTACCGCATTCCATTTTATCTGATCGAAAGCATGGGACGGGCGGCGGAGCTTTTAAACGCGAAGGGCTTTGTAACCCTTGCTGCCGTTCCGGATGACCGGGCGACAAAAATAACCGAGCTCGGTTTTGACCATTCGACCGTAATTGTAGTCGGCAACGAAGGGAATGGTTTAACGCAGGAGGCAATGGAAGCCTGCACTTACCGTGTGACCATTCCAATGCTTGGCAGAGCGGAGTCTCTGAATGCTTCGGCATCCGCCGCTATCCTGATGTGGGAAATGATGCGAACAAAATCTGGATTGAAATCTGGTGAAAGGACAAATGGAACTTGATCCGAGAGCCTACTGGGTATGGCTACAGCACGCTTTGGGCGCGGGAAGCTCAAAGCAGAACCGCATTCTTTCCGGCTACCGCACACTGGCTGATTTTTATTCGGCAGGTATGGAAAGCTGGCTTTTGGACGGCTATTTTACCAGAGCCGAGCTTGAAAAGCTGGAATCCTTTTCCTTGCAGGACGCCGCTGCGCTCGTTGAATACAGCGAGCGAATTGAGCAGAGCGTGCTGACTCCGGACAGTGAAGAATATCCGGAGCTGCTGCGCCAGATTCATAACCCGCCTTGTGCGCTTTATATAAAGGGGGAGTTGCCGGATTTCACAACTGTTCCGAGCATTTCTATTGTCGGAACACGTAAGGCAACCGCTACCGGAATCCGAACGGCACGAAGCTTCGCGTTTGAATTGGCAAAGCAGGGAGCAGTCGTTGTAAGCGGAGGTGCGCTTGGAATTGACACCGCGGCTCATTCCGGCGCCTTGCAGGCCGGCGGAAAAACAATTTGCATCCTTGGGTGCGGAATTGATTACAATTATTTAATGGGGAATGCTTCGCTCCGCGCAGCAATTGCGGCATCCGGAGCGGTGGTGTCAGAATATCCGCCTCACACCCAGCCCTCAAGCTCAAATTTTCCGATCCGCAACCGTATCATTTCAGGTCTTTCCTTGGGAACGCTTGTCGTGGAGGCCGCCGGGAAAAGCGGGTCGCTGATTACCGCTGATTTTGCTCTGGATCAGGGTAGGGATGTGTTTGCCGTACCCGCAGGAATCTACAGCCCGGTTTCGCAGGGCGTCAATAACCTGATTAAAAGCGGGGCGAAGCCGGTATCTAATGCCGGTGAGATTCTGGAAGAATATTTCGGTCTCTTCCCCGATAAAATTAGTCTTGAGGATAATTCCACCAACGTAATTGTTCGTCCGGCTTATTTGGAACAGGGAGAAACGGATTCCGCTCAGCAGCCGTTGCGTTTGGATGAATTTTCCCGCAATGCCGTGCTTCTTTATTCCAAACTAACAAATTCTCTGTCTCATATTTCTGAACTTGCCCGGCAGACCGAACTCCCGCTGCCTTCGCTTTTAACCGCCGTTACGGAATTGGAGCTGGCCGGTAAAATAACCTCCCATTCAGGGCGCCGCTATAGTTTGCCGCGCTGAATATTGTTAAAAATTGCCGGTACTGTCGGCAAGTTTTAAAAATGTTTCAGTATCCTGATGGGAGAAACAGAAAACAAAATTTATATACAAGGATTTTCGTTTCCGCTTCGTCACATAATTTATTGCATAACTCGTAGCTCACGAAATAAAAATGAGGTGGTACTATGTCAAAGCTAGTGATCGTTGAGTCACCGGCAAAAGCGAAAACAATCAAAAAATATCTTGGCAGCGGCTTTGATGTCATTGCTTCTATGGGGCATATTCGCGATTTACCTGAGAGCCGCTTAAGCGTTGATATAAAAAATGGATTTAAGCCAAAGTATGAAATTATTAAGGGAAAGGAAAAACTGGTACAGGAATTAAAGGATAAAGCGGAAAAAAGTGATTCTGTACTGTTAGCAACCGACCCTGACCGGGAAGGGGAGGCAATCTCTTGGCACCTGGCCTATATCCTGGGTCTGGATACGGATGCGGTAAACCGCGTTACATTTAATGAAATTACAAAAACCGGCGTGTCCTCCGGCATGGAGCACCCCAGAAGCATCGACATCGACTTGGTCAATGCTCAGCAGGCGCGCCGTATTTTGGATCGGCTTGTCGGCTATAAGCTCAGTCCGTTTATTTCGCAGAAAATCCGTCGCGGTCTTTCCGCGGGGCGCGTACAGTCCGTAGCGGTCCGCCTTATTGTGGATCGTGAAGAAGAAATCCGCGCTTTTGTGCCGGAGGAGTATTGGACAATTGACGCAAAGTTTAACCCCAAGGGCTCCCGTAAGGTATTCGGCGCCACCTTCTATGGCGATACAAACGGAAAGATAAAAGTTACCAGCAAGGAGCAGTCGGATAATATTCTGGCTGAACTGGATGACGCGGAATACAAGATTGTAAAGCTGAAAAAGGGCACGCGCAAAAAGTCTCCCGCGCCGCCGTTTATCACGTCCACACTCCAGCAGGAGGCCTCGCGCAAGCTTGGGTTTCAGGCACGCCGTACCATGAAAGCGGCGCAGGAGCTTTATGAGGGCGTTGAAGTCGAGAATATGGGAGCCGTTGGTCTGATTACGTACATGAGAACGGATTCCCTGCGTATTTCCGAGGACGCGATTAAGGATGCGGGTGAATATATTTTAGAGCGCTGGGGGAAAAAGTATCTTCCGGATACTCCCCGCCATTTTAAGACAAAAGCCAGTGCACAGGACGGTCATGAGGCGATCCGCCCCTCCATGCCAAGCCTGTCTCCGGATAAGGTCAAGGACAGCCTGTCCGCCGACCAGTATAAGCTGTACAAACTGATCTGGGAGCGTTTTATCGCCTGCCAGATGGCAACTTGTCTCCAAAGCACCGTTCAGGTGGATATACAGGCAAAGGACTATCTCTTTAAGGCATCGGGCTATACCGTTACCTTTGATGGCTTCACCGCGCTTTATGAAGAGGGAAAAGACGAGGCAGGGGAGAGCGAGGGCTCGCTTCCACCGCTTGAAAACGATATGCTTCTAAAGCTAAAGGAAATCGCGGGCAATCAGCATTTTACCCAGCCCCCAGCAAGGTTCACCGAAGCTTCCCTGATCAAAGCCTTGGAGGAAAACGGCATCGGCCGTCCTTCCACGTACGCAGCCACCATTTCAACCATAACCGGAAGGGAATACGTGGTTCGTGACGGTAAGGCATTAAAACCGACGGAGCTCGGCGAGGTTGCAACCAAGCTGATGAAGGAACGGTTCCCGAAAATTGTGAATGTTAAATTTACGGCTCAGGTGGAAGACGATCTAGACAGCGTGCAGAGCGGCAAAACAGACTGGGTTCAGACACTTCGCGATTTTTACGGGGATTTTGATGAAACGCTGAAAAAGGCCAAAGAGGAAATGCAGGGCGTAAAAATCCAGCTCAAAGAAGACGAGACTGATATCATTTGTGAAAAATGCGGTCGCAGGATGGTTATCAAAACAGGACGTTACGGGAAATTTATCGCGTGCCCTGGTTACCCGGAGTGCAAAAATATTAAAAAGCTGGTTCAGGAAAACGGCGCGGAATGCCCCAAATGCGGCGGAAAAGTGATTGTGAAGAAATCGAAAAAAGGAAGAGTTTTTTATGGCTGCTCCGAATATCCGAAATGCGACTTTGTTTCCTGGGATGAACCAACCACGGAGAAGTGCCCACGCTGCGGTAAAACACTCATGAAGAAAAAGGGCAAGCATCCGAAATATTATTGCATTACTCCGGATTGCGGATATGAAAAAACGGAGGAAGAATGAGTATCACAGTCATTGGCGCGGGTCTTGCAGGATGCGAAGCTGCCTGGCAGATTGCTCAGGCCGGAATTGAGGTCTCCCTGTATGAGATGAAACCGGTTCAATTTTCTCCTGCTCATCACAGCAAAAATTTTGCCGAGCTGATCTGCTCCAATTCTTTAAAGGCTGACAGGGTGGAAAGCGCTGCCGGGCTTCTCAAGGAGGAAATGCGTCGGCTTGATTCGCTTTTAATGCAGTGCGCAGACGCCAACCGTGTGCCGGCCGGAGGTGCTCTCGCGGTGGACCGCGATCAGTTTTCTGAAATGGTGACGCAAAAAATCAGAAATCACCCAAACATACAGGTTTTTACGCAAGAAATCACGGAAATTTCCTGTGATAATATTACAGTAATTGCTACCGGTCCGTTAACCTCCGATGCGCTGGCAGAACGCATTTTTGCGCTGTGCGGCGGGAGCCTTAGCTTTTTTGATGCGGCCGCGCCGATTGTTACAGCCGAAAGCCTGAACAGGGCGCGTGTTTTTGCCGCTTCTCGTTATGATAAGGGCGGCGACGAGGCTTATCTTAACTGCCCGATGAACAGGGAAGAATATGAACGGTTCCATTCTGAGCTGGTTTCTGCCGAACGCGCCCCAATCCACGCTTTTGACGCGGCTGACCCGAAGGTGTATGAGGGGTGTATGCCAATCGAGGTCATGGCGCAGCGCGGGGCGGATACCATTCGGTTCGGTCCGCTCAAGCCGGTTGGCTTGCGCGATCCGGCCACCGGCCACCGTCCGTGGGCGGTCGTCCAGCTGCGCAGGGAGGACAAGCAGGGCACCCTCTACAACCTGGTCGGTTTTCAGACCAACCTGAAATTCGGGGAACAAAAGCGCGTGTTCGGCCTGATTCCGGGTCTGGAAAACGCGGAGTACACCCGCTATGGGGTTATGCACCGTAACACATTTTTAAATTCACCGAAAGTCCTGCGGTCAGATTACAGTACGCGCGTTAACCCGCAGCTGTTTTTCGCGGGTCAGATCACCGGGGTAGAGGGCTATATGGAATCCGCCTCTTCCGGGCTCATGGCTGGAATTAACGCCGTTTGCCGCTTCAAAGGCAGAGAGACACTAACCCTGCCGAATACGACTATAATTGGCGCGTTAAGCCGTTATGTAGAAGCAGGCAGTCAAGCGGATTTTCAACCAATGGGGGCGAATTTTGGCATGATGCCGCCTGTTGAACCGCCGATACGGGATAAAAGGGCGCGGTACGCGGCAATATCCGAGCGTGCGTTGAAGGATTTGGAGCTTTGTCTACGTCAGCATAATATTTAATTTTTTCCGAAGAAAATGAGGAAAGAATGGTACAATAATAAATGAAACGAATTGGGGTGTGTCACATGAAAATTATAGTAGATGCTTTTGGAGGAGACAATGCGCCGCTGGAGATATTAAAGGGCTGTGCTCAGGCGGTGGAGGGTCTTGATATTGACATTATGCTAACCGGGCGCGAGGACGAAATCCGCCGTGTTGCAAAGGAAAATGAAATATCGCTTACCCGCATGGAAATTATCGATGCACCCGACGTGATCACAATGGAAGACCATGCCGGAGAAGTCATGAAATCAAAGAGCAATTCTTCTATGGCCGAGGGTCTGCGCAGGCTTGCGAACGGGGAGGGCGATGCCTTTCTATCCGCGGGCAACAGCGGGGCTCTGGTTGTTGGAGCAACCTTAATTGTCAAGCGGATTTCTGGTATCAAACGGGTCGCGTTTGCGCCTGTCCTGCCGAAAAACCAAGGATGCTTTATGCTGATCGACTGCGGCGCGAATGTTGATTGTAAGCCGGATATGCTGCGGCAATTCGGGATTATGGGTTCCGTATACATGGAAAAGGTAATGAACATTAAACAGCCGCGTGTTGCGCTGGCGAATATTGGGACGGAAGAACATAAGGGCGGCGAGCTTCAGCACGAAGCGTTCGCAATGCTAAAAAACTCGAATATTAATTTTGTTGGTAACATAGAGGCCCGTGATATTCCGTATGACGCGGGAGATGTTATCGTATCGGACGGCTTTACCGGTAATGTGATCTTAAAAATGTTTGAAGGCACCGCCATGATGATGATGGGTAAGATTAAAGACATTCTTACCAAGAATCTGCCCAATAAGCTTGCCGCTGCGCTTCTGCTGAAAGATTTTAAGATAATGAAAAAAACAATGGATTATAACGAATACGGAGGCGCTCCGCTAATGGGCTGCGCGAAACCGGTATTCAAGTCGCACGGCAGTGCGACGGCAAAAACGTTTTATAATGCACTGCGCCTGACAAAGGCTTATGTGGATGGCGGTGTTGTTGATGAAATCGCGGCGTCGGTTCAGGAGTACAAGGAAAAAGTCAATGCCGGCGAGGCGGAATAATAAATTCGCTTTATGGAGCGTGTATCTATGAAAGAGTTGGAAGATAAGCTGGGTTACCATTTTAAAAATCCTAATTACCTGAAAAATGCCTTAACCCATTCCTCCTATGCAAACGAAACAAGGTGTGCAGCAGGGAGTAATGAACGGTTGGAATTTTTAGGAGATTCTGTTCTGGGCGTGGTAGTAGCGGACTATCTGTTTAAAAATTTTCCCGAATTACCGGAAGGTGATTTGACCAAAAAGCGTGCCGCTTTGGTTTGCGAGAAGGCCTGCTGCGGTTTTTCCAAGCAGCTTGATGTCGGCAAATACCTGTTGTTAAGCCATGGGGAGCAGAATTCAGGAGGGCGCACCCGCTCCTCCATCCTTGCGGATGCGTTTGAGTCGATTATCGCGGCGATTTATATGGACGGCGGTATGGAGGAAGCGCGGAAGTTCATTCTGCGTTTTGTGCTGCCCTTGTTACAGACCGCCAAGCCGAAGACCTTCAAGGATTATAAAACCGCCCTTCAGGAAATCATTCAGCAAAACCCGGAGGAGCGTTTGGAGTATGTGCTGACCGGTGAAAGCGGTCCCGACCATGACAAGCATTTTTCGGTGGAAGTCCATCTGAATAATAATGTGATCGGCAAAGGCGGCGGACGCAGTAAAAAAGAAGCCGAACAACAGGCTGCGCGGGAAGCATTGGAGCTGATGGGCTATTGAGGCACGCGAATGTTGCTCTTTTTGTGCCGCACAACGGCTGCCCGCACCAATGCAGCTTTTGCAATCAGCGAAGCATTACCGGAAAATTGTTTCAGCCTTCGCCTCAGGATGTTCTTAACGCCGTAAGCACGGCGAAATCTGGTTTAGGCGCTGAAACAAAGAACGCGGAGATTGCGTTTTTCGGCGGCAGCTTTACTGCAGTTGAGCGCTGCTATATGGAGTCTTTGCTTAGCGCAGCGGCTCCTTTTGTGGAGGACGGAACCTTTTGCGGCATCCGTATTTCAACAAGGCCGGATTGTATTGACAAAGAAATATTAGGTCTGTTGAAGCGGTATCATGTAACTGTAATTGAGCTGGGTGCTCAGAGCATGAATAACCGTGTTCTTACGATAAACGGAAGAGGTCATACGGCGGAGCAGGTGGAAGCCGCTGCCGCGATGGTTCAGGATTCCGGTTTTTCACTCGGCTTGCAGATGATGACCGGGCTTTACGGTGATACCGTGGAAGGCAGTTATCAAACTGCCGAAAGGCTGGCGTCGCTTCATCCGGACAGCATGCGGATTTATCCGACCATTATTATGCGCGGTACTCAGCTGGGTGAAAAATTCCTTTCCGGCGAGTTTCGAACTCTCGGTCTGGAGGATTCCATTGTGCTCTGTGCGGAACTGTTGGACTTTTTTGAAGAAAAGGGGATACCAGTAATCCGTCTGGGACTTCACAGCAGTCCGGAACTGGAAAGGGATATGCTGTCCGGTCCTTGGCATCCGGCTTTTCGGGAGCTTTGCGAAAGCCGCCGCTTCCTGTGGAAGGTTAGAAAGCAATTGCTGGAGCAGGCAGTGCCCGCGGGTGGTGTGGTTATCCGTGTTAATCCGAAAACGGTTTCCATTGCAGTCGGGCAAAAAAAAGAAAATATTAGCGATTTAAAAAATTTTGGATATCACGTAATTTTGAAACCCGACGATACTATTAAAGAAAAAGGCTTTATTATAGAACCATGATGGGGGTGAGAATGTGCTGCTGAAATCACTGGAAATCCAGGGGTTTAAAACATTCCCGGATAAAACAACCCTTAGCTTTAATGACGGAATAACCGCTGTAGTTGGTCCGAACGGAAGCGGAAAAAGTAATATCAGCGACGCCGTGCGCTGGGTTTTGGGGGAACAGTCCATCCGGACGCTGCGCTGTACAAAAATGGAGGACGTCATCTTCAACGGAACGCCGACCCGAAAGGCGCAAGGCTTCGCGGAGGTCACGCTCAACATCGACAACGCCTCCCGCCAGCTCCCGTTTGACAACGACAGTGTCGCGGTAACGCGCCGTTATTACCGCTCCGGAGACAGCGAATATTTACTCAACAGGGTTTCCGTCAGGCTCAAGGATATCAATGAGCTATTCATGGATACCGGTTTGGGCAGGGACGGCTACTCCATTATCGGGCAGGGCAAAATTGACAGCATCGTCGCGGCCCGTTCCGAAGACAGAAGGGAAATATTTGAGGAAGCGTCCGGAATTTCACGCTTTCGCTACCGCAAGGAGGAGTCGGAGCGCAAGCTGAAACAGGCGGATGAAAATTTGCTTCGTTTGCAGGATATTGTTTCCGAATTGGAGACCCGCGTCGGTCCGCTAAAGGAGCAAGCGGAAAAAGCGCAGCAATACCTTGAATACGCTGGAGAAAAACGTACGCTGGAAATCGGCATCTGGCTCAATACGCTGGAACAATCCGGCAGAGTATTACGGGAGCACGAGGATAAAATTATCATCGCGCAGAATCAGCACGACGCCGTTGACTTCGAACTGAATAAGATAGATGCAGACATCAACGATAATTTCAGCAATTCCAACACCTGCTCGGTAAAAATCGATGAGATTCGCCAGGAATCCTCTAAGCTGGAAGAGAGTGCCGCCCAAAAAGACGGTGAGGCTCTGGTTTTGCAGAACGATATTCAGCATAATCATGAGAATATTGAACGTATCCGGCGTGAAATCGCACTGAGCGCCCAATCCGCGCAGGATATGGACAAAGAAATTGAAGAAAAGAAAAAGCTGATTGAGGAAAAAAAGCGATACATAGAAGAAAAAAATAGGGAGTTACAAGCCTGTGGTCGGAATATCGAACAAATCCGGCAGGGGATGAACGAAACAGACGGTAAAATCGACGGCTATATGCGCCGGATTACCGAGCTGACCGCTGAAGCAACCGAAATGAAAGTGGCTGAAATGACCGCGGCTTCATCCATTTCCGAAATTGAGCTTCGCCTTTCTTCTGTGGACGGTACGGTCAGGGAAAAGCAGGCGCAGGCGGATGAATTGAAAAATGCCGCGAACGACTATGCCGGGATGCTTGCCGATACCGACGACCGGATTCAGTCCTTAACTAATACCATTAAAGGCTACGAGCTGCGCCTCAATACTCGGCGCCAGAAGCTGGAAGCGGTAAAAGCGCAGTGCGACAGTCTGAATCTGGACGCACAGGACCGCGCGCGCCGCGCTCATTTGCTGGAAGAGCTGGAACGTAATCTGGAGGGCTTTTCGCAAAGTGTAAAGGCCGTTATGAAGGAAGCCGGGCGCGGAACCATCGGCGGAATTCACGGACCTGTTTCCCGCTTAATTCATGTTCCCGCGCAGTACGCTGTTGCAATAGAAATCGCCTTGGGTGCGTCGATGCAGAATATCATCGTCGGAAATGAGCAGGACGCGAAGCGCGCGATCCAGTTGTTAAAGCAGAGAGACTCCGGACGCGCCACCTTCCTGCCGCTTACTACAATCAACGGCAATGTATTGCAGGAAAAAGGGCTGGAGGAATGCCCGGGCTTTGTTGGCATCGCGGGTCGTCTTTGCAGCTGTGAGGAAAAATACAATGGGATATTAAACTCCCTTTTGGGCCGTATCGCTGTCGCGGAGGATTTGGACAGCGCGGTGGCAATTGCAAAGCGCTACGGTTACCGGTTCCGTATTGTCACGCTCGACGGACAGGTTGTCAATGCCGGCGGCTCCCTGACAGGCGGTTCTCTGGCAAAAAACTCCGGCTTGCTCAGCCGTGCCTCGGAAATTGAACGTCTGAAGGCGGAAGCGCAGGAGTTAAAGACCAAGGCAGAACAGACCTTTGTCGCGCTGAAAACAGTGACACAGGAGGTTGCAGCGGCGGAAGCCGCACTTACCGCGTCGAAAGGCGAGCTTGCTTCTGTGCAGGAAGAACGCTATAAAATTGAGACCGAGCAGAAAAGGGCGGCGGCAGAATTTGCGGCAGTTCAAAAGGATATGGAAGCTTTGGCATACGAAAAACAGACCGCCGAAGCGCGTTTAAACGAGCAGAAGAAGATGCGGCAAAGCGCACAGGAAAAATCACTTGGTGTATCAGAGAGTATTCGAACGCTTCAGGCGGATTTAGATCAAATCAGCAGCAGCCGCGGCGGGCTGAACCAAAAAATTGACGAATTGAATACTGCTATGCAGGAAATTCGCATTGCCGGCTTGTCCGCGCAAAAGGATATGGAATCCTTGCAGGCAAGTATTGAAGATATCGAGCGTCGTAAAGCGGATCATGCCGGAAAAACGGAAATGTTGCTGGAAGAAACTCAGTTGCTGCAGCAGACAAGCAGCGCGTTGTCCGGTCAGATTGAACAGCTTCGCGGGCAGGCACAGAGCCTGCGGGATTCCGCGAACCGTTCCAAGCTTCAAATTGACGAGCTGAACGCAAAGCGAATGGATTATGAGCGTGTCACCACGGAATTGCGCGCAAAGGAGAGGGAGAAGTCCTCCGAAAAAGAGAAAATCGGACATGATCTCGCCCGTCTCGAGGAACGCAAGGCCGGTCTGCAAAAAGAATATGATGAAATTATCAGCCGCTTATGGGAAGAATATGAATTGACCCGGAGGGAAGCGGAGGAAATCGGGGATAAAATCGAAGACCTCACGAAAGCACAGAGACGGCTGAACGAGCTGAAAAATAAAATTAAATCGCTTGGCACGGTCAATGTCGCGGCAGTTGAGGAATATAAAGAGGTCTCTGCGCGATATGAATTCATAACCGCCCAGGTAAACGATGTGGAGAAAAGCCGCGAAGAGCTCGGCAGACTGATTGGTGACCTTACCCGCCAGATGCGTGAGCTTTTTATCACCAGATTTCAGCTGATTAACCAGAATTTCAGCCAGACCTTCCGTGAGCTATTCGGCGGGGGAACCTCCGAGCTGACGTTAAGCGTTCCGGATGATGTATTAAATTCCGGCATTGAAATTTCCGTGCAGCCGCCCGGTAAAATTGTTTCTCATCTGGAGTCGCTCTCCGGTGGAGAAAAAGCGCTGGTTGCAATCGCGCTTTACTTTGCCATTATGAAGGTGAATCCGCCGCCCTTCTGCGTTCTTGACGAAATTGAAGCGGCGCTGGACGACGTTAACGTCGTCCGGTTTGCCTCTTACCTTCGCCGGATGAATAAAAACACGCAGTTTATTGTGATAACGCACCGGCGCGGCAGTATGGAAGAAGCAGACGTTCTGTACGGCGTTACCATGCAGGACGAAGGCGTTTCAAAGCTTCTGGAGCTTCGCGTATCTGAAATCGAAACCAGACTGGGGATCAAACAGGCAAGCGGATGATCATTCCGCGTAACAAAGGAGTAACGTAACATGGGGTTTTTCTCAAAAATTAAAGAGGGATTAAAGAAAACGCGGGATAACTTGAGCAAGTCCGTGGAGTCTATGCTCAATTCGTTTACCGTAATTGACGAATCCCTTTTTGAGCAGCTTGAGGAGCTGCTGGTGATGGGGGACGTAGGCGTCCACACAGCGGAAAGCATTTGTGATTCCCTGCGCAAACAGGTTAAGACTAATGGTGTAACTGACCCAAATACAATTTACGATATGCTGCGTAATACCGTCGCCGATATGCTTCGGGGCGGAGAAGAGCTGAAGATTTCAACCAGACCTTCCGTTATTCTCGTAATTGGCGTAAACGGCGTGGGCAAAACCACAACGATCGGTAAAATTGCCTCGATGCTGAAAAAAGACGGAAAAAAGGTAATTCTGGGCGCAGCGGATACCTTTCGTGCGGCGGCGATTGAACAGCTGGAGGTATGGGCGCAGCGCGCCGGAGTAGACTTGATCAAACAGGCGGAGGGCAGTGACCCTGCCTCTGTTGTATTTGACTCCATTGCCGCGGCGAAGGCAAGGAACGCGGATGTTGTTATCTGTGATACCGCCGGCAGGCTTCACAATAAAAAGAACCTGATGGACGAGCTTGCGAAAATCAACCGGATTATTGACCGTGAGCTGCCCGGCGCGGATAAAGAAGTTCTTCTGGTATTGGATGCAACGACAGGACAAAATGCGGTAAACCAGGCGCGTGAGTTTAAAAATGCCGCAGGTATCACTGGAATCGTTCTCACAAAGCTGGATGGAACTGCGCGCGGCGGTGTCATTCTGGCCGTTCGGGAGGATTTGGACCTTCCGGTGAAATTTATCGGCGTAGGGGAGCAAATTGACGATCTTCAGCCGTTTGATGCCGGAGATTTCGCTGAAGCATTGTTTACCAGATAACGGAAAGAATATAGAGGAAATGTATGACTACTTTTGTAATCGCGACCCATAATTTAAAAAAGAAAGCAGAACTGGAACGGATTCTGGAGCCTCTTAATATTGCGGTTACCACCGCGGAGCTTGATGAGGTGGAGGAAACCGGTACAACATTTGAGCAGAATGCGTTTTTAAAGGCGGATGCAGCCTGCCGCCAGACCGGAATGCCCGCTGTTGCAGACGATTCGGGATTGATGGTGGACGCCCTGAACGGTGAACCGGGAGTTTATTCGGCCCGTTATGCCGGAGAAGGCGCTACTGACCGCGACCGAAACAATAAGCTTCTCGCAAATTTAAAAGAGGTTCCCAAAGAGAAAAGGACTGCTAAATTCGTCAGCGCCGTGTGCTGCGTTTTTCCGAATGGAGACCGAATCGACGTACGGGGAGAATGCCCCGGCACAATCGCGTATCAGCCCAACGGAACCGGAGGCTTCGGCTATGACCCGATTTTTTTGGTGGAAGGCGGAAAATCCTTTGCCGAGCTAAGCGCATCCGAAAAGGATGCCATCAGCCACCGTGGCAGGGCTTTGCGTGAGCTGGCGAAAGGTTTGCGCGAGAAATTCAATCCTGCGAATCAAAGCAATTAAAGGAGAATTAAGTATGTTAACCAGCAAACAGCGCGCGTTCCTTCGTTCTCTTGCAAACGATTTGGATACGATTCTGATGGTGGGAAAATCAGGAATAGGTGCCGACATTATCAAGCAGGCAGACGACGCTCTTACGGCTCGAGAAATAATCAAAGCGAAGGTGCTGGAAACAGCTCCTGTGTCTTCCAAGGAAGCGGCCGATCAGATTGCGCGGGAGACTCAATCTGAGGTTGTTCAGGTTATCGGGTCAAAATTTGTGTTGTACCGCAGAAATATGAAAGAACCTAAAATTACTCTTCCCAAAGCGGCGAAAAAGTAATATGATAGAAGAAAGCATTCCCTTTTTTTGTTGAATACAGGCCGCGATCAGATTTACATGGAACCACGGAGTATAAAAAGAATGAAGCGCAAAATTGCAATTTTTGGCGGAACCTTTAATCCGATTCATAAGGGGCACATTCATTTGGCAATGCGCTTTGCTAGCCTTCTGAACGTGGAGAAAATCCTCCTGATTCCAACCAAAACGCCGCCTCATAAAACTCCGGCTGACCTTGTTTCTTCGAAGGACAGGCTTGCAATGTGCCGGCTGGTTTCAGAAAACAGCATTTTTGAGGTCAGCGATATTGAGGTAAAACGTGACGGTCCCAGCTATACCGCCGACACGTTAAAGCAGTTAAAATTAATCTATCCGGATTCCGAGTTATATTTTATAACCGGAGAGGATATGTTTCTTACCATTCAGAATTGGTATGAACCGAAAGTAATCTATTCACTCGCAACCCTATGCGCCGCTCCGCGCAGCAGCGACGGGCTGGAAAATTTGAAGCGGCATGCAGCCGTTTTAGAGCGGTACGGGGCAAGAACAGTAATTGAAAATATCGATTATCTGCCGATATCCTCTACCATGGTACGTGATGCGGTAAAACAGGGAAAAAGCGTCGCGGAGCTTGTTCCTGCGGCGGTTGCGGATTATATTAAGGAGAATAACTTATATTTGGAGAGTGTACAATGAGTGTGGATTATGAAGAAATTATTCGGCCGCTGTTGACGGAAAAGCGCTTTGCTCACTCCATATGTGTCAGCCGATCAGCTGAAACATTGGCCAAGAAATATGGCGCTAATCCAGAAAAGGCGAAATTAGCCGGTATTCTACACGATATTATGAAGGATGTTCCTCCCGACGAGCAGATGAAAATGATGACCCGCTACGACATTGTTTTAAACGAGGTGGAGCGCAGTTCGCAAAAGCTCTGGCACGCGATGCTCGGTGCTGCATACCTTGAAAATAAGCTTGGCATTACAGACCGTGAAATTCTGGATGCCGTTCGTTACCATACCACCGGTCGGGCAAATATGACCTTGCTTGATAAAGTCTTGTTTATTGCGGACTTTATTTCTGCCGACCGTAATTATGAAGGGGTACATAGCATGCGTAAGGCGGCGGAAATCAGCTTGGAGCAGGCTATGGTAGAGGGGATGACGTTTAGTATCATTGATTTGGCAAAGCGTTATAAAACGATTCACCCCGATACGATTGCTGCCTATAATCAGGTGGTGCTGGTTTATAAATCTTAATTTCAGTAAATGAAAGGTTGAAAAGTATGACGTCATTGGAGCTTGCGACTCAGGCAGTAAAGATATTAAACAGTAAAAAGGCACTGGACTTAAAGGTGATTGGAATAAAGGATATTTCCATTCTTGCAGACTATTTTGTATTTGCAACCGGTACGAGCAGCACACATGTTAAATCTCTTGCCGATGAAGTGGAATTCAAACTCAAGGAGCTCGGGACGGCTCCGCTTCATACCGAGGGATTTCGATCAAATTCATGGGTGCTTTTGGATTACGGCTCCGTAATCATTCATGTTTTTACCGCGGAATCCCGTCAGTTCTATGACCTTGACCGCCTGTGGCAGGATGGCGAGGCTGTTGACATATCTACAATAGAGTAACACTTTTCCGTGGGGTAAGTGAAATCATCAAATATGGGAGCGAAGAAAAAGAATGAAATACGATCATAAACCAGTTGAAAAAAAATGGCAGGATAAATGGGAGCAGGAAGGCGTTTTTCACGCTTCGAACAGTTCTTCAAAGCCCAAGTATTACGCGCTGATCGAATTCCCTTACCCATCCGGGCAAGGTCTTCACGTCGGTCATCCGCGCTCCTATACGGCAATCGACATTATTGCAAGAAAGCGCCGGATGGAGGGATATAATGTCCTCTACCCAATCGGTTGGGACGCGTTCGGTCTTCCCACGGAAAACTTCGCGATTAAGAACCATGTACACCCGGCGGAAGTAACCAAGAAGAATATTGCTCGTTTTAAGCAGCAGCTTCAATCCCTCGGAATTTCCTTTGACTGGTCGCGTGAGATTAATACGACAGACCCGGATTATTATAAATGGACGCAGTGGATTTTTCTCCAGCTGTTTCAGCACGGACTTGCCTATAAAAAGGAAATGGCGGTTAACTGGTGTACTTCCTGCAAATGCGTACTTGCAAACGAGGAAGTGGTAAACGGAGTTTGTGAACGTTGCGGCAGTGAGGTTGTTCATAAGGTAAAATCGCAGTGGATGCTCAAAATTACAGAATACGCACAGCGCCTGATTGATGATCTCAGCCTTGTGGATTATCCCGACCGCGTAAAAACGCAGCAAACAAACTGGATTGGACGTTCGACCGGCGCCGAGGTGGATTTTGGCACAACCATCGGGGACAAGCTTACCGTTTACACCACAAGACCGGATACGCTCTACGGCGTTACTTATATGGTTGTTTCACCGGAGCATCCGGTGCTGGAAAAATGGGCGGATAAACTGAAGAATCTGGAGGAAGTCCGTACTTATCAGAGCGAAGCCGCAAAGAAGTCTGATTTTGAACGCACGGAGGTCGCCAAGGATAAGACAGGTGTCTGCCTGGATGGCGTTTCCGCAATTAATCCGGTAACTGGAAAAGAAATCCCGATCTTTATATCTGATTACGTATTGGTTTCCTATGGAACAGGCGCAATCATGGCGGTTCCGGGACATGATACCCGTGACTGGGAATTTGCGAAAAAGTTTCATCTTCCAATTATCGAGGTCGTCAAAGGCGGTGACGTTCAAAACGAGCCCTTTACCGACTGCGAAACCGGGATTTTGATAAATTCCGGGATTCTCGACGGTTTGACCGTTGAAGAAGCAAAAAAGAAGATCATAGAATATATTATCGAAAAGGGAATCGGTCAATCCAAAGTGAACTTTAAGCTGCGCGACTGGGTATTTTCGCGCCAGCGCTATTGGGGCGAACCCATCCCAATTGTATTCTGCGAAAAATGCGGCTATGTGCCGATTCCGGAGAGTGAGCTTCCGCTTCAGCTGCCGGAAGTAAAATCCTACGAACCGACCGATACTGGAGAATCGCCGCTTGCCCATATGAACGATTGGGTGGAGACCACCTGCCCGCATTGCGGTGGCAAGGCGAAGCGTGAGACGGATACCATGCCTCAGTGGGCCGGTTCCTCCTGGTATTTCCTGCGCTACATGGACCCTCATAACCATGAGGCGCTTGCAAGCAAGGAAGCCTTGCAGTATTGGACACCTGTTGACTGGTACAACGGCGGCATGGAGCATACGACCCTTCATTTGCTATACAGCCGTTTCTGGCATAAATTTCTTTATGATATCGGCGTAGTGCCCACTCCGGAGCCGTACGCAAAGAGAACAAGCCATGGGATGATTCTCGGTGAAAACGGCGAGAAAATGAGCAAATCCCGCGGCAACGTTGTCAATCCGGATGAGATTGTGAGCGATTACGGTGCGGATACCATGCGCCTGTATGAAATGTTTATCGGAGACTTCGAGAAAGCGGCGCCGTGGAGCGCTACGGGCATTAAGGGCTGCCGCCGCTTCATCGAGCGTTACTGGAATCTTCAGAATATGCTTTGCGAAGAAAAGGGTATCAGGAAGAGTCTTGAAATATCATTTAACAAGGCGATTAAAAAAGTCGGCGAAGATATTGAAAACCTCAAGTTCAACACGGCGATTGCTACCCTGATGGCACTGATGAATGACATTGCCGGCGTCGGCTCCGTTACGGCGGAGGAGCTGAAAATCTATACGATTTTGCTCGGTCCTTTTGCGCCCCATGTAACGGAAGAAATGTGGGCATCTATGAAGCTTGACGGAATGGTCTGCCAGCAGGAATGGCCCGCGTATGACGAAGCGAAATGCAAAGAAGACAGCGTGGAAATTGCGGTACAGGTAAACGGCAAGGTTCGCGCCCGTATCCTTGTGTCCGCTGATATTTCCGGTGACGCGGCGATTGCGGCGGCTAAGGCCGACGAAAAAATCGCGGCGGAGATCAGCGGAAAGAATATTGTCAAGGAGCTATATGTTCCGGGCAAGCTCGTAAATATCGTAGCGAAATAACCTAAAAAAAGCAATAATGTAAGCGGCATCGGTGAAAAATCCGGTGCCGTTTTTAGTTGACTTTATTTTATTTTAGAAATATAATGAGATTGGTGATTACAATGAAAAAATTTATTTTTATAATTCTTGTATTGGCTATCATTCTGCCGTCTTATTCTGATGTCAAAATTATTACAGACCCTTACTTGAATATTCAGACTGCAAGAATAGATCCCGATGTTTTATATGTTCCAAATACGGTTGAAGAATTAGAAGAAGCGGGTCAATATATTGTACAGGGAACTCTTCTGAACGATGCAGAACAAAAAACAAAAGCATATAAGAACGAGGCCAAACCTTATTTCGGAATTACCGTCTCCTCATTTAAAATTGACAAAGTATATAAGGGAGACCTAAAAGAAGGAGCTATCATAAAACTAGGGGAAAAATATTTCACTTATGATTATAACAACAAAAAGACAATATGCCATTTCGGAAATTATATGCCGTCGGAAGTTGGAAAAGAATAATTGTTTTTTTTGGTTGACGAATCAAAAAGCGGAGACTGGTGGTCAGGTATCTATTCTCCGGTATCATGGGAAAGAGGACGTTACCCGGTTCCGGAACAGACCTTTGGAGTTATGAAAGAAAAATCTGTAGACTCCATGAGCAACGAGGAATTAAATCTGGGGCAAGACGATTCCTCAGAGTACAAGGCGCTCTATGAGCAGGTAATTAAAAAATATATGAAATAGGCAGAAAACGGCCCGCACTTTACAAAATAAGGTGCGGGCTCAATTATTTCAGAAGCAGGTTGGACAGCAGAAAATAACAGGCAATCAGCTGTAAAAGAATGATAATCGGGATACCAACCATAAATTTCTTGTGCTTTGTTTTGTGATGAATCAATACCATTGTGATTAGCATGGCGGGGGAGCCTCCCAGTGCCGCAAGCAGAAGCAGCTTGCTTTCCGGGATGCGCCATTGATGTTTGATCGCTTTGCGCTTATCATATGCGGTCACCAAAACAGCGATAAAATTGATAATAATCAAGTAATAAAAGCAATATATATAATAAGGCATGTCTTTCACCGTTTCTTAAACCAGGTTGGTACCGCAGTTCGGGCAGTAGCGACTTGAGGCGTCCACCACACGCCTGCAATTCGGACATACCTTATTGTTTGTCCGCTTTACTACATAAATTTTCTCCGGATTAATCTCCGCGTTAGCGTCCTTTTCAAGCCGTTTTCCTTCTTCCCGCGACATTTCGTACACAGAACCGCAGCTCGGGCAGGTAACATAATACCGCTTGCCAAATCGAAAAATCGGAAGGAAGAAGAAAGTAAACTGCTCGTAAGTGCAGATTACCGCGCCCGAGGCATCATAGCAGCCGCAGCAGGAAAAGAACCGGCATTTCCTGGTTCCGATGTGGCGTGATCCGCTTGCCAGTCCAAATATTAAAAACATAATGCAACCTCCGTTGATATTTTTATCAGTATCGTACACGATTGAGTTCTATCTGTCAAATCTGTGGGATACAAGAATTTATAAAAAGGAATGATTTAAATGGTAATCAGGCTTTTTAACCGGCACAGCATTTTCATGTGCGTTTGTATTTTGACTGCCGCTATCGCCGTTACAATGGTTTTTAATCTACTCGCAAGAAAAGATGACGTAGAAACAGAGGGGGCTTCCCGGCAGGAAACTTCTGAACAGGCAGCTTTGCCCTTTTCTCAAGCCACAGCTGAGACAAAAACCTCACCGTTACCAAATTCTTCCGGTGCGGCAGTCCCAAAATCCGTTTCCTCAGCAATCACTGCCGTGCAGACAGGAAACGTACCGGCAGCGTCCGGAGAAATGCGGGCTGTCTGGGTGCCCTTTATGAGCCTTGATATGAGCCGTGAAACGGATAAAAGTGAGAAGGCCTTTCAAAAAAAATTTGACGCAATTGTTGCAAATGCAAAAAAATACAATATGAATACGCTCATTGTACATGTTCGTCCGTTTGGGGATTCCCTTTATAAATCCGCCTATTTCCCGTGGAGCCATGTGGTGGGCGGAACGCAGGGGGTAAACCCGGGCTACGATCCGCTATCCTATATGGTCTCTGCCTCCCACAAGGCCGGTCTCAAAATTCACGCGTGGATCAATCCTCTGAGAATTCAGATATCAACCAGTCCATCTATTCTTGCTCAGGACAATTATTATAACAAATGGAAAAATGATACCTCGAAAGCAGGCTGGGTGGTGGAAAGCGGAAGCGGAAAGTATTATAACCCCGCATATCCGCAGGTGCGTAAGCTGGTCGCGGACGGCGCGAAGGAAATCGCCCAGAACTATCCGGTGGATGGCATCCAGTTTGACGATTATTTTTATCCGACACAGGATGCCGCCTTCGATCAGGCCGCCTATGACAGCTATTGCGCCTCCGCAAAAAAAACGGGAATGCCTTTAGCTTTGGCAGATTGGCGGCGCGCCAATGTAAATGCCATGGTCTCGCTGGTATACAGCGAGATTAAATCGGTAAAACCTTCTGTGGTGTTCGGAATAGCGCCACAGGGGAATGTGCAGAATGATATGAATATGGGCGCGGATGTGGTGTCCTGGTGTACCGCACAGGGATACGTGGATTATATCTGCCCGCAGTTATATGTAAATTTTGAAAATCCGGTTTTACCCTATGATACCGCGGTTCAAAACTGGAGAAAGCTGGTGACAAATCAAAACATAAAGCTTTATTATGGTTTGGCGGTATATAAAGCGGGATCGGACGCGGATAAAGGTACATGGAAAAAATCAAACAACATCCTCGCGCAGCAGGTAAATGCAGGTCGAAAGACCTCCTGTGACGGATTTATGTTTTACTCCTGTGAGTATTTAGACAGCAGTCAGACAAAAGACGAAGTTCAAAATGTAATGAAGACATTAAATTAGTGAAATTATATAATATTGATCTGGATTGTCAGTTTAATTGGATTAGAAATATATTTGGAAAGCAGATGATAGCCAGTCTGTTCAATTGTTTAAGGAATACGCGCGGGTTTTCTGATTCACAAGCTTAAAAAGGTATTAATCATTCTCTATTTCCCCAATGCAGTAATCACGCAGCGCTTCCGTAACTCGGCAGAATATAATCTGACCGCAGAAGTTTTTGCCGCAATGTGCCTTCACCGGTGTATAATTTTCCGTGTAACCCTCATACACGCCTTTTGCACATTCACGCTCAAACAGCACCGGAATGGTCAGTCCTATTTGCTGCCGGTAAAATTCTTCCCTAGTTTTCTGTGTGGCCTCTATCATGAGGCGGCTGCGCTTTTCTTTTACGGATTGGGGGATCTGGTTAGGTGCGTCGTTTGCCCTGGTTCCAGGTCGGCGGGAATAGGCGAACACATGAACCTTCGCAAAACCGATCTCTTTGGCAAAAGTGAGCGATTTTTGGAACTCTTCCTCGGTCTCACCGGGGAAGCCCACCATAATATCCGTAGTAATCGCGGCGTTATCAAAAGCAGCTCTTAAATTTCTAACAATTGTGCGGTATTCATTCGTGTCATAATGACGGTTCATTCGCTCTAGCGTTTCATCACACCCGCTTTGCAGAGACAGATGAAATTGAGGGCATAGCTTGCGCTGCCTGCGTAAGCGCGCGATTACAGACTCGTTCAGCTGCTCCGGCTCCAGCGACCCCAGCCGTACCCGTTCAATCCCCTCCGGCGCACAGGCGGCCTCCACGGCATCGCAAAGGTGAAGACCAATGTCCTGTCCGTAGGCCGGAAGGTTGATTCCAGTAAGTACAACTTCTTTATAGCCGTTCTTTGAAAGCGCCTCAACTTCCTGCTTCACTTGCTCCAGCGGTTTGGAACGCACTCTGCCGCGCGCGTAGGGAATAATGCAGTAGGAGCAGAAGCGGTTGCACCCGTCTTCTATTTTAATAAATGCGCGGGTCCGTTCATAGAATTGATTGACGGTCATACTCTCAAAACTTCCGTTGTGAGGAACGATATCAATAATTCGCTGGCGGGAGGAGAGGTATTGCATGATGTGGGGGAGGAGCGAAGCCCGGTTGGAATTTCCGAGTATAATGTCCGCGTCGTGCAGCTCTGCCGCTTCATCCGGAAAGGCCTGCGGCATACAACCCGTCAGAACGATAACCGCGGTAGGATTATTATTTCGTGCGCGGTGGAGCATTTGTCTGACCTTGTGGTCGCTGACTGAGGTTACGGTGCAGGAATTGATTAATACGACGTCGCTCTCCTCGTTGGGCTCGCAAGTGCTAAAGCCCGCAGTGACAAGCTGATTCAGCATGGCTTGAGATTCATATTGATTCACTTTGCAGCCGAGTGTAATAACCGATACTTTCATATATTCTCCTTTGACAAAAATCCAATTATTGAGATAAAAAGCAAAAGTTTCTTCTGTTAAAATAATAGATATTTTAATTTGCATTCTGACAAAATGTATGTTGAATATGAATATTGACCAAAATACCAACCTGTTATATCATAAAACAATACATCGAATTAGGAGGTAATGAAATGTATTCAACATCGATCCAGTTGTCCAGCATTGAGGCAGTCAAAAAATTTGTTACATTAACAAATGGCTATGACTTTCCGATTAACCTCACTACAGATAAATATAAAATTGACGCAAAGTCCATTATGGGGGTCTTTAGTTTAGACTTATCCAAGCCGGTCGTTATTGTTGTGGAGAGTGACCACGCGGAGGAATTAATCGCGCAGCTAGAGCAGTTTAAGGCAGCAAACTAAAAACGAATTTTGAAAGCCCGGTTTTAACCGGGCTATTTTTATTGGTATTTTTGAGCGAGCACGCTCCACTGCTCAAAGAGCTCGTTGCTTTTTTTCTTTAAGTCAGCCAATTTTGTAGAAATTTCAATGGCGGCTTCATAATTACTTGCCGTTTCCGGGCTAGCGAGTTCATTTTCCAAACGACCGATTTCCATATCGGTTTCTTCAATTTGTTGTTCCACCCGGTTTAACTGTGATTTTTCCTTTCGAATTGCGGCTTGTGCTTCCTTTTGCAGTTTGTATTCGTTTTTTACAGGCTCCTTTTCTGTCGTTTCGACCGTTACGTTCCGGCTAATGGCTATGTAATCATCATAGTTGCCTTGGTATTGGGTTACCCCGGATTGGTCAAGATAATAGATGCGATCGGCCAACTTATTGATTAAGTAACGATCATGAGAAACAACCAGAAGAGTCCCCTCATAATTTTGTAATGCGTTTTCCAGCGCCTCACAGGAACTGATATCCAGATGGTTAGTCGGTTCATCCAACAGAAGAAAATTGTTCCGCGAGAGCATCAGCCGGAGCAATAGAATGCGCGCACGTTCTCCGCCGCTCAGCGCGCCGACCGGTTTAAAGACATCATCACCCCGAAAAAGGAAAACAGCCAGCGCGTTTCGGATTTCTGTTTGCGACATTCTTGGGTAAGAATCCCATATTTCATCAATCACGGCTTTTTCCGTATGAAGCCCCGCCTGAATCTGGTCGTAATACCCTACGTCAATACCGGCGCCGTAATGAAATTCTCCGCAGGAAGGGGTATAGGTATTCAATAAAGTTTTCAGCAGGGATGTTTTGCCGCAGCCGTTTGGACCTATCAGAAAAATTCGCTCTCCACGGCGGATTTCCATATTTACGTTCTCAAACAGCTTTTTATTATCAAACGCAAGGGCGAGTTTTTCCGCGGTGAGCACATCATTTCCGCCTCGCTGACTGATTCCGAAATCAAAGTGGATGCTGTCAGGTTTTGAGTCCGGTTTTTCCAGTGTGCCTTCCAGCCGTTCAATTACCTTTAACTTGCTTTCGGCAGTCTTAATATTTTTCTCACGGTTCCATTGGCGCTGTTGGGCTACAATGCCTTCAATTCTCTTGATTTCTTTTTTGGTAACGTCATATTTTCTCTGTGCAGCAAGATTGTTTTCTTCTTTTTGCTTCAGATAAGAAGAGTAATTCCCTTTATATAAGGTCAGTCGGTTATTTTCCAATTCAAAGGTTCGGTTTGTAATACGGTCTAAAAAATAGCGGTCGTGAGAAATTACGATATACGAACCGCTGTAGGAGCGCAGAAAGTCTTCGAGCCATTCCACCGAGGAAATATCGAGATGGTTGGTGGGCTCGTCCAGCAGAAGCAGATTCGCCCCGCAGAGCAGCATTTTAGCAAGCTGCAGCTTTGCCTTTTGCCCGCCGCTTAACACGCCGATCGGCATCCCCATTTGCGTGTCGTCAAACCCCAGCCCCAAAAGGGCGGAACGCGCCCTGCTGCGGAAGGTCAGCCCTCCGTGCGTGACGAAGTAGTCGTTTTTCGAGGTTTGCGCTACGATCAGCTCATCCATGTTTTTCGGCTTGGTCTGCAAGTGATGATTAATTTCTTCCAGCTGCGTTTCCAGCTCCAAAAGCTCGTTAAAAACGGTCAGTACCTCACGGTAGGCGCTTCGTTCGAGATCTTTGCAGACGTGCTGTTCCATATATCCCAGAATTGTGGAATTTGCAGGGTAAAGCTGACCAATATCCGGCTGCATTTCTCCGGTTATTAACTTAAACAAGGTGGTCTTGCCGGAACCGTTGATTCCCACAAGACCAACATGATCGTTTTCCTGTATTTCAAATGAAGCCCCGCTAAAAATCAAATCGGTGCCGAAGGATTTAGTTAAATTGCTTACATTTAGCAACCCCATGGGCGTTTCTCCTTGTATGTAGAGTGCGGAGCGCAGCGGCCCCGCTCACATATTATAATGAAATATCAGATTAAAATCAAGCTATCATAAATAGGTCTTCAGCTCTTCGATATTGCTTTGTTCATTTTGCAGATACTTTTCGGCCAAATCTCTCGCGCCGTTATCGGCTTCATCCTGCTCGTTAAGCCGTTTTGTCATCTCGATAATTCCCATCGTTGTTCCGTTAATCATCATTTCCGCAATATGCCCTGGAGTTGAATCCATTAGGGTGTGCATTTTAATCGCACCGCGGAGCATAGCCTTCTGGTAGGAAGAGCGGTCGTTTGGAAGGCGCCCGTCCTGACGCATCATTGTTTTTGCCATCGATGCCATTTCCTTGTAATTATCTTCCTGAAATTCAATCTGCTCCCGCAAAGGCTCATTGTGAACTTTCGGAATTAATGCCTTTGCCGCCTCCATCCCCATATTGGACGCTTTATAAATTCTATCAAGAAGATCCTTGTTTTCTTTTGCCATTTAAAATCTTCCTCCTTGAATATATTTTGAGAAATTATTAATTTTATTTATAAAAACCGTGATAGTAGGATACCCATTTCCATATTGTTTAAACTGGACAATTTTACATCAACAGTCTATAATGCATTTCAGAGGTGATTTTAATGCGCTCCGGTATATCGACAGCCTGCCTATATCCGTTGGAACTTGAACGGGCATTGCCAACATTAATATCAATGAATTTTCATCTTTTTGAGATTTTTATCAATACATTCTGCGAGTTGAAAAAGGAATATTTGAAAGAATTGAAGAAAATGGTGGATGACAGCGGCAGTAAGGTTAAATCAATTCATCCGTTTACCTCAGGTTTTGAGAGTTTTCTTCTTTTTTCAGATTATGAAAGACGGTTTTCAGACGGTCTTGAGTTTTATAAGCAGTATTTTCAGGCCGCAAACCTCTTGGGAGCACACATTTTGGTACTGCATGGGCAGCACGCGGATAAGCACAGCCGAATCTCGGAAGAAACCTATTTTGAGCATTATGCACGCCTTTATAATTTAGGAAGGACTTTTGGCGTTACCGTAGCTCAGGAAAATGTAAATTCCTTCAGAAGTGACAATCCGTTGTTCTTATCAAAGATGAAGAAATACTTACACGGGGAGTGCGCCTTTGTTTTTGATATTAAACAGGCTGTTCGCGCGGGTGAGGATCCCTTTGCAATCTGTGACGCGATGGGGGACAGAATTATTCATGTCCATATTAATGACAATAATCCGCGCTGCGACTGCCTTCTGCCGGGATATGGCACAATGAATTATAAATTACTCAGAGATCGATTATTGAGGTACGGATTCTCAGGCGATTTAATTATAGAGGTTTACCGCAGGAGCTTTAATGAGCTGAACGAGCTTAAAATTGCAAAGCGTGTGGTGGAATCGATAATTTAACGCATAAATGCTTGATAAACAAAACAATAATTGGTATAATTACATAAAGTACAAAAAGAGGTGAAAATGATGAGGTGCCCGTACTGCAGCTATGAAGAGTCAAAAGTAATTGATTCACGTCCGACCGATGAGGGGATAAGAATCAGAAGGCGCAGGGAATGCCTGAAATGCTCAAAGCGGTTTACTACCTATGAGGTAATTGAAACCGTGCCGGTTGTGGTCGTGAAAAAGGATAAGTCAAGAGAGACTTTTGATCGAAACAAACTGCTGAACGGTTTACTCCGCGCCTGTGAAAAACGCCCGGTTTCACTTGATACATTAGAGCACATTGTTGATGAAATTGAGAATATGCTCCAAAATTCACTTGACCGTGAGGTTCCTTCGAGCTTAATTGGAAAATACGCGATGGAAAAGCTTAAAGATATCGATGAGGTAGCCTATGTGCGCTTCGCCTCTGTATATCGACAGTTTAAAGATATCAATACCTTTATGGAAGAATTAAATCGAATGATTAAAAGTAAATCCTGAAATAGGACGGGACTGTTGCAAAATGAATTTGCGATAGCAACGTGCACAAAGAAATAGCATTTATCGCATAAAAATGCGCCTTGATACGGCTTTTAAAGTCCATTCAAAGCGCATTTTTTCTGCATCCCTATTCGGTGAAGCTATTTTGCAACAGCCCCGGTCTTTTAAAATATATTTTGTAGAATCGGAGTCTCCGATTCGTTTAAGAATTGAATCTGTGTAATTCCGCGATCACATTCCACGGTAAATTGGTCTGTTGCTCCATAGCGGCTTAACATGGGCATTGCGGCAAGAGTTTGGTCAATGGATTCCAGCCTAGAATGCGGCATATAGGTGCAGAGAATTTCATGCGATTTTCGCCAGTCGGCGACTGCTTTTTGACTTAATTGCATTGCTTTGCTGTTGTCGCCGTTTTCAGCGGCCTTTTTTGCATTGGTGATTGTTTGGGTTAACTCAGTACTGATTTGTTTCGTGGTTAAGGTTCCCAGAGTGCAAACCGTTAAGAGAATCACAAGAATTACAACAGATATCCAAATGCGTTTCAGTTCGCATCATCCTTTTTAATAATATAATAATCTCCTTTTCTGTTTGCTGTCATTAAAAAAATACTGTCGGCGTTAATGTTTTTTCCACGCAGCACGCCGTCAAGCCAATCTCTGCTTTTATTGCAGAGGCTCAGCGAAGCATCTGAAATAACCCCGTCGCTGATTACTACTGTTTCAATTCCATTGTCCGGAAGGGCAACTCCAAGCATGCCGGCAGTGGGCTGTTCTTTATCCGGCTTTTTAATAACGCTCATTTTTCCGTTGGTTTCCACGATCGCATATGCAACATCCTGAATACTGAATACGTCTTTTTGACGGAGCTGTTCCGTCAAATCCTCGGTGCTCATCCGGAGACGCCGCATTTCTTTTTGATTGATTTTCCCGTCGTTGATCACAATCAGCGGTCTGCCACAGACGATTTTTCGAAATTTAGCGCTTTTCAACATAATGCATGAAAAGAAAATTTCACACATTACAAGGACAGCTATTGGAATCAGACCACTCGCAAGAGGCTGACCGGTATCCTGCATTGGGATGGAAGCGATATCGGATATTAACAGCGTTACCACTAATTCGCTTGTTTGCAGTTCGCTAATCTGCCGTTTTCCCATTAACCTTACCGCTACAATAATTACTATGTAGAGAAGTAAGGTTCTGATAAAAGAAATTGTCATCTGCATCACCGCAAATAGTATGAGCTGTGTATCAAAAATTTATGTATCTGAAATAACAACGGCAAACAAAGAGGGGTTGGTAACCAAGTCAGTTACCGGCCTCTTTGTTCGGTTTGATTTTTTCCGCAAAATCGGTGAAGTTTTTAATGGCATTAAAATCATTTGACCATTTTGTGCGGCAGTTTTGCCGAAATTTGTTCTTAAGGCTCTCCGGCAACTGAAGATACGACTTGATTTTTTCAGCAAGCTCTTCAGGATTAAAGTCTGCGTTCAGCAGGATTCCCGTTTGCCCATTGAGCACAATTTCTCCAGTTCCTCCCACATTGGTTGCGATTGTGGGAATTCCAAAGGAGCAGGCTTCCATAATGCTGACGGGAAGGCCCTCTGAACTGCTGGTATTAATAAATAAATCAACTGGATTCTTTTGATAATACTCCATTAATTCTATGTTTTGTATTTCGCCGGCAAAATGACATTCCATAAAGCTTAATGAATCCCGTGCGAATTTTTGTAATTCCTCGAGTCCCTCGCCGCCGCCAAAATGCGTCCATTTTAACGGCAGCCCGGAACCTTTTAGCACATTCAGAGCCTGAGCCAGCAGCTCCACCCGCTTAACCGGTGAGATATGGCAGCAGCTGACGATATGGAACGGTTCTCCGCCGCTTTGCGGAGCAAGCCCGTAATCCATTGTTCCGAGGTAAGCTGTTTGAATTTTATCGCTGTAAAGAGAGTAATGCTCCTTCAAATAATTCTTTCCGTTTTCCGAGCAGGGATATACCGCGTCGATCTGCTTTAAAATATAGCTTCTAAGGGGAAGATAATTCATGGTGTTGCGGTAGGGATATAGGTCATAGCCGTGCGCGCGGCTGACGGCTTTTACCGCAGGAGCTTTCAGCGAGCCTTTGAGCTTAGCCACAGCGAGTGCGGTATCGTAGAACCAGTAGCTGTAAAGGCTGACACGTTCATATTTATCTATTTCAAGCCTTGCAAGAATCTTTAAAGCTTCCTGATACACCAGCTGCGACTTTGTTATAAAATAAGTTAAGAATGCTTTTCTTTTCAGAGAATGCTTGATTGTCAGTTTTTCGTCCTTGTCACAATAATCCTTAAATCCTGTAAACGGGAACAATTTTAAAGCGGAGAACGGCAATTTTCTTTTTATAGCGGACGCGTGAATTGAAAAAACTTCTGCGTTTTTCGGAACTATTCTTGTTCGAGCGGGAGAATCCGGTGTGCTTGTGGCAATTATGATAATTTTATCGTAGGCTTTAGCTAACATATGCACTTCATTCTCTATAAACTCTTCCCCTTTTTCGAAAGGGAAAAGCTTTGTCAGCATAACAAGACAATCGCTCATAATGGTTCTCCTAAACAGTGTAATTTCATAAAGAATACCATAATGAATTGTATAATTCAACTTTAGTTGACAAATTGTTAAATTTTTATTAATATTTTAGTATTAAGAAATATTGAGGGGTAAAAGTATGAACAGTCTAAAAAGCATTATCAGAAAGAATGCAAAATTTATTCTTTTTTCATTTGGCTTCTTCCTAATTGTGTCCGTAATTCTTTTCGTTGCGAACATGAAAGTAATTAGCACGTTGTATTCACCGCTATCAACAATAAAAACAGTGGAAGATGCGAGTTTGTTCCTTGATGATAATAAGGTTTATGCACAGTTGGAAAATTCCGACGTCTACCTGTTAGATTATGGCGTATATACTTATAAAACCCGTAATGGAGTGAAAACTTCTGATGAAAAGCTTTCAGAAGTATATGGTTTGGCCAATTTTGATGACGGGTACGTTCTGTTGAGTCTTCCTGCTAGCTTTGCGAATAGGAATGAAAATGAACTCAATGCGGTTACGGCGACCTGTAAGGTAAGAACGTTGGACGACGGCGAATTTTATCAAAAGGCTTACGAAGAATTGATCAGCGAAGTAGCGGAAGCGAATGATTTTGAGCCGGAAGAAATCGAAAAGTTCGTTCCTAAGCTTTGTCTCGAAGTAAAAGAGAATGGCAGGGTGGAAGATCAGTTATTATTTGCGTTGAATGTTTTCTGTATTTTGGTTTTCTTAGTCCTTTTCATTATTGAAGCTATTGTAATGGCAGATTACAAAAAATCAAAGCTTTACCGTCAGCTGTATCGATTTGGAAATGCCGAAGATGTTGAGTACACCATTAACCGAAATCTCGAAACAGGAAATTATTTATATAAAAGCAGCTACAAATCTATTCGTTACTTTGGACTGATTATGCCGAATTATACAATCGCAAAAATCGCACAAAATTTAAAAATCTTTCTTACAGATGATCTGATATGGGCGCACATGCATGTTACCACTCATAGGGTTAACTTCGTTCCGGTTTCCAAGAGCTACCGAGTGAAGTTGTATTTCAGAGGCGCAAAGAAGCCGGTCGAAATTAATTTCCGAAAGGAAAACGAGGCAATCGCGTTGGTTGAAGCGATTTCTGCAAATTTACCGGTCATTAGCGGTTATAGCAACGACCTTGATAATTTGTACAAACGCGATTACGCAAAATTCTTACAAAATGCGGATCAGTACCGCGCTGATTTCATCGATCAAAAGGCGCGGGGGTATTCGGAGACACCTCAACAAGCATAGTATAAACGAACCGAAGGGCAGGGAGTGAAAGCTTTCTGCCTTTGTTCTTTTTCTATATCATTTGATAGAAATATGAGCTAATCGATAAAATTCTTGTAATAATTCACATATGCTGTTATAATATCTATGTATGATTTTAGAATATATTTTATTTTTGTTATTCAAAATGACAATTTGTATTGAACAGATAGGATAGAGCAGGGAGGGCTGGTTTTGCCTAAGATCAGTGTTATCGTTCCGGTATATAACGTTGAAAATTATTTAAAGCAATGTGTTGAGAGCATTCTGGCGCAAACCTTTCAGGATATAGAAATACTCTTGGTAAATGACGCGTCTACAGATCATTCCCTTGAGCTGGCGAGATCTTTTGAGAAGGATTCGCGTATAACGGTATTGGACAAGCCCCATGGAGGGCTGGGGGATACCCGAAACTACGGGGTGGCGCACGCGACCGGAAAATACTTGGTGTTTATTGATTCTGATGACTGGATTGATCCGGAAATGCTGCAAAATCTTCACGCTGCCGCAGAGCAGTATGCATCCGATATGATTGTCTTTAACTTTGTCCGGGAGAATCTGATGGATGATGAACATAGAGTCTGTAAACTGCCTGTGAATTTTCCGGAGTTTGATAAGGATATACAGGATACCCTGATATCACAGTTAATTGGTCCGGATGCGGGCGATTCTGTGTGGCGCTCGGTAGAAATGCTTGGCTGTGCGTGGCGCAGAATGTATCGCAGAAGCTGGTTTATTGCGAATCACTTAACCTTTTTTAACGAACAGGAAATTATGTTGGAGGATCTTCCGGCGACAATTATGGCTCACTGTCTTGCTGAGCGCGTTTTAGTGGTTGGTGGTGCGTTTTACCATTACCGTTATAATCCCCTATCGCTCAGTACCCGGTATCGCCCTAAAAAAATGGAGATGCTAACCGGATGCTTTCAGATCGTGCGGGATTTTTTACAGAGCAGGAAAATGTACGAGCCTTACAGGGAACGTCATTTAGCGTGGTTTCTGCGAAATGCGGCGCATTCCTCCTTTGTGAATTGTTTCAGCCCTTCCAATAAAGTGCGTTTTTCAGAACGCTACCGGGAAGTACGGGGTATCCTTTACAATCCTTTGCTTAAGCAGGCCGCAAAGTCGGATTATTTGGAAAACGGAACCAGAGCGGACCGTTTGATTCTTTGGGTGATTCGCACGCGTTCAACACCGGTCGTTTATCTGTTTTACCGTTTTTATTCTCATATCCTGATGAAAAATACGAGGAAGAAGTAATGGCAGAAAAGAAAAAGGTGCTTTTTATCAATTACAGCCTTCACAGCGGCGGAATTGAAAAAAGCCTGGTAACGGTTTTGTCCTTATTTGATTATGAGAAATACGATGTGGATTTACAGCTTTTTGCAAATGACGGAATGTTTCTCAGCCGGGTATCCCCAAAAGTAAATCTTTTGCCTCCACTTTTTCCGGCCGAATATAAATGGAATATTCGCAAAGCGTTTTTTGCTTTGCTCATGAAAGGGCATCCGCTTATTGCTCTCTGCCGACTCCTCGTAACCATTGCGGGGCTAAGAGGATCAATGGGAGACCGGTTGGTACGGATGTGGAACGTGGAAAAGAGATTTATCCGAACTGCCAAAAAAGAATACGACGCGGTGGTAGCTTTTATGGAGGGTCAGCCGATTTATTATGCGGTAACGAAGGTGAAAAGCAGAAACAAAATTGGTTTCATTCACGGCGATTATATCGCGATGGGATTGAATCAGCAATTTGATATTGCGTTTATCGAAGAGCTGAATGCGCTTTGTACGGTCTCGGAATCGTGTAAAACTGCCCTTGAAAAAACCTTTCCCAAAAACACAAATAAATTTCATGTGGTTTATAATATTATTTCTTCCACGTTCATGCGAAGCATGGCGCAGGAGCCGGTCAATTTTGAGGATGACTTTATTGGAACGCGGATTTTATCAATTGCGCGTCTGTCGCACCAGAAGGGGCTCGATCTTGCCATTCCTGCAATTGCGTCGCTAAAAAAAGAAGGGCTGAAATTCAAGTGGTATATCATCGGCATCGGTCCGGAGGAAGCAAATCTGAAAGCGATGATTCAGGAGTTGGGTATTGCCGACTATGTTGGCTTCCTGGGCGAACGTTCCAACCCTTATCCGTTTCTGAAAGCCTGTGATATCTATCTTCAGCCGTCCCGGTTTGAAGGGAAATCCATAGCGGTTGATGAGGCGATGGTTATGTGCCGCCCGATTTTGTTGACGGATTTTTCCACTGCAAAAGACCAGATTAATTCCGGAGAAAACGGATTGATTGTTCCGATGACAAGCGAAGGCATTGCAGACGGGTTAAAAGAATTATTGTTAAGTTCGGACCGCCGTGCGGACTTTACGGCAGCATTGGAAAAATGCGACTATACCAACGAAAATGAAATTGATAAGCTGTATGCATTAATTAACCGTTAATATATTAAAAGGCTCTTACCTTGGCTTGAGTCCACAGGAAGAGCCTTTTGCTCGGAATGAAAAATGAGATTATGGCTGATACTTATTTTGTTTGTGGCTCAATCATATAATGCAAAGGGATTTTTTACGGAATATGTCAATTTGACATTAATTTGTCTTTGATGTATCATCAAAAAATAGAAGAAAACGGGAGGTCGGATTATGCTTCTTTCTGAATTACTTCAGGGCTTAAAATATACTGCATCCGGCAGTACGGAAATTGAAATAAGTGATATCATCTATGATACCAGAAAAATTGTGCCGAATTGTGCGTTTGTCTGCCTGTGCGGTTCATCGGTAGACAGCCATGACTTTGCCCGGCAGGCGGCACAGTCCGGTGCGGCCGCGATTATTGCGGAGCATGAAGTGGAGGCACCGGACATTCCGGTTGTTCTGGTAGAGAATACCCGCTATGCGCTTGCTGTTTTATCCGCGGCGTATTTTGGGCATCCGGCTCAGGAGCTGAAGGTAGTGGGAATTACCGGAACAAAAGGCAAAACCACAAGTTCCTATATGATTCGGTCGATACTGGAATCTGCTGGTATTAAAACCGGATTAATCGGTACAATCGGTGCGGTAATCGGCGAAGACATTATTCAAACAAACAATACAACCCCGGAATCTTATGATGTGCAGAAATATCTGCGCAGGATGGTGGAGGCAGGCTGTAAGGCAGCTGTCATCGAGGCGTCCTCCATTGGTCTGAAGGATCACCGCGTATCCGGCTTTACCTTTGATATCGGGTTATTCACCAATTTTTCTCCAGATCACATCGGGGGAAGCGAGCATAAAACCCTTGAGGAATATTTACAGTGTAAAAATCTGTTATTTAAGCAGTGCAAGACAGGTGTTGTGAATACAGACGATGCAAGCTGGGAAGAAATTATTGCCGGTCATACCTGCGCTGTTGAAACCTATGGATTTCATCCTCAGGCCGAGCTTCGGGCTAAAAATGAATGTCTGATTTCCCGCCCGGGCTATCTTGGTGTACATTTCGATGTGGAAGGCCGGCTGGCATTAAGCGTTGATGTTGATATTCCGGGAAAGTTCAGTGTCTATAACGCTTTGGGAGCGATTGCGGTGTGCCGGCATTTCTCAATTCATGAGCAGGACTATATCCGCGGGCTGAATATCGTTAAAGTCAAAGGACGAGTGGAACCCGTATCGGTACCCGGAAATTATACTCTGCTAATTGATTATGCACACAATGCGTTAAGCATGGAAAACATTCTGGTTACGCTGCGGGAATATCAGCCCCACCGCATTGTCTGTTTGTTCGGTGCGGGCGGCAACCGGGCGCGTTCCCGCCGCTATGAAATGGGGGAGGTAAGCGGCAAGCTGGCCGATCTTTCCGTAATTACGGCGGATAATTCCCGATTTGAAAATGTAATGGATATTATTGAGGATATTAAAACAGGGATTCATAAAACGAACGGAAAGTACGTTGTAATACCTGACCGAAAGGAGGCAATACGTTACTGCATCGAAAATGCGGAAGACGGGGATATTATTGTTCTGGCGGGGAAGGGTCATGAGGATTATCAAGAAATTAAAGGTGTAAAATACCATCTGGATGAACGCGAGGTAATTGCGGATATTATCAAACAATAAGTTAGGGTGACTTAATAATGAAAATGACAGCTGCCGAGATAGCCCGGGCCTGTGAAGGAACGCTACTATGCGGTAATCCCGATACGGTTGTTACCTCCGTTAGTACGGATAGCAGAAAGATAGATCCTGGTTCACTTTTCGTCCCCATCAAAGGGGAAAGGACGGATGCCCACGATTATATCAGGGCTACCTTCATTGCAGGTGCGGTTGCAACCCTTACACAGGAGCATAGCCAAATGAACGACTCCAATGTGTGGATCTCTGTGCGGAGTACGGAGCTGGCGCTTCAGCAGATTGCCTCTGCCTACCGCAAGAGGTTTTCGATTCCCTTTGTTGGCGTGACCGGAAGCGTGGGGAAAACATCGACCAAGGAAATGGTTGCGCTTGCCCTTTCAGCAGGTCTCAACGTCATGAAAACGGAAGGGAATTTCAACAGTCAGGTTGGGCTTCCGCTTACGATGTTCCGGCTGTCCGGCACACATCAGGCGGCTGTAATCGAGATGGGAATGAGCAACTTCGGTGAAATGGAACGACTGGCGAAAATCGCGGCGCCTGACTATGCGGTGGTTACCAATATCGGAATATCCCATATTGAGCAGTTGAAGACACAGGAGAATATTAGGCAGGAAAAACTGCATATCACAGACCGGTTCCATGAAGGCTCAGTTTTGTTTTTAAATGGTGACGATGTGCTTTTATCGAAGCTGAGAGGTAAGCTGAACGCACAGACAGTTTATTTCGGCACAAAACCGGAGTGCGATTTCCGTGCCTCCGATGTGCTATATGAAGACGGTTGTACCATCTTTACGTTAACAGCGCGGGATTCGGTTCATAAAGTAAAGCTGCCGGTGCTGGGCATGCATAATGTGTTAAATGCGCTGGCTGGTTTGGCGGTAGCGCAAACACTTGGGGTTTCGTTGGAACAAGCGGTTAAAAAGCTTTCCAAATATAAATCTCCCGCAATGCGGCAGCAGATCCACCGTGTAAAGGGAATTACCGTTATTGATGACTCCTACAACGCAAGCCCGGACGCGATGAAAAGCAGTATTGAGGTTCTTTGCAGCTTTCATACCGGGAAACGGGTTGCCGTGCTTGCGGATATGCTGGAGCTTGGGGAGCTTTCACAATCCGCTCACTACGGCGTAGGTGTGAATGCCGCGCAATCCGGAGTCGATCTTTTAATCACGGTAGGCAGCAGGGCTAAGGATATCGCTCAGGGTGCAAGGTCAGTTAAAGAAGATATCTGGTGCTGCGTCTGTGAAACGAATGAGGAAGCGGAGCTTAAGCTGAAATCAATTCTGGAAAACGGCGACGTTGTGTTGGTGAAAGGCTCACGCGGCATGCATACGGATGAAATTGTAAAGAAATTACTATAAATAATATTATAATTCAAGAAAAGGCGGGCGATTTCGTCCGCTTTTTTGTTGTTTCATAATTTTTTATTATAATTCTAGCATTTTATTGATCTGTTTTCTTTACTTGTCATATATTTAACAAAATATAAACAAAATAATTAACAGAATTATTAATTTTTTCAATAAATCTACTCTTTAGGGCTTGTGTTATTCCAAAAGTTATGATAAAATGTAACCAATTTGTAACGATTGTTAATATTATGTAATGAATACGATTTGATTATGTTCAAGAAAGCGGGAGTGCACAGGATGAAAAAAAGAATGATTTCTACACTGGCAGCAGCAGTTTTAATATTGAGCGGAATTTTTATAGTCAATGCGCCCGCGGTCAAAGCTGCCGACGCCAAAACCGGCGCCGGTCTTGCGGAACATGTTTTAAATGCACATAATGAAGGCTGGAAGTACAGATCCGGCTGTTACGGTCAGTTTGTGAACGGAAACCGTTCAACAGACTGTTCGGGTCTAATTAAATCTTACCTTTGGTGGACCGATGAAAATTCCAATCCAAAACCAGGTGCTGTTGCGGTTGCAGGGAGTTCCGGTTCTATGCTGGGTTCTGCAAAAGTCAGCGGAACAATTAATTATTCGGATTCCTCCTCTTTGCCGAGAATTCATGGGTTAATATTATACCAGCCCGGTCACGTGGGGGTATATGTTGGAAATAATATGGCGGTAGATAACCGTACCACCGGAGTCAATATCAAATATGAAAAAGTATTTGGTCGCAGCTCCCCAAAATGGACAAAATGGTTTAAGCTCCCGCAGATAAAATACCCAACCACAGGTCTTGTCACATTTAACGGCGATCAGTATTATTATGAAGACGGACAATATGTCATCGATACTTCGAGAGAAATTGATGGAACTACATATACATTCGGCCCGGATGGGAAAATGGTTTCTTAAGCTTTCATAACAACAAAAGTCCTTTGCTGTCAAACGGCGGCGAAGGATTTTTTTATCCTCATTTTTAACGGATAAATCTTGAAATACGGAGCATTATTAAGAAAAAGAGAGTAAAACAAGCATAGTATAACAATAAACCGCAATAAACAAAGAAATTTGTAAAAAAACAGAAAAAAATATTGACAAATAGTCAAATTACCTCTATATTTGATATGTTGCGTTTGCATCTAACTATACATTTGGCAGCGCTCATTGCCGCAATCATATTTGGTTGCGAAAAATCCTTTGCGGAGGGCAATGATTAAGGCGCGGCTGGGATTGCGTTTAACCGATTAGGCTTAACGTAACTAAATTTACCGCAAAGGGGATGCACTGTTATGATTGACAGATCCATAATTTCATTGAAAGACATCGCAGTTTCGTTTGACGGAGAAGAAGTGCTGAAAAATTTCAACCTCAGCATCAGAGACGGTGAGTTTGTCACCCTGCTTGGTCCTTCCGGCTGTGGAAAAACCACAACACTAAGGATTATTGGCGGCTTCGTAAAACCGGACAGGGGCGATGTCTTTTTTAATGATGTAAAAATCAATGATCTCCCGCCGCACAAAAGGGAGGTCAATACCATTTTTCAAAAATACGCTTTGTTCCCTCACTTGAATGTTTACGATAATGTAGCGTTTGGCATGAGGGTTCACGGCAAGAGTGAAAGCGAAGTCAAAAAGACCGTGAAAGAAATGCTCAATATGGTCAATCTCAACGGGTTCGCCCACCGGAATGTTAATCTTCTTTCCGGCGGGCAGCAACAGCGCGTTGCGATTGCGCGGGCGCTGGCGAATGAGCCGAAGGTGCTGCTATTGGACGAGCCGCTCGGTGCGCTAGATTTAAAGCTTCGCAAAGACATGCAGGTTGAATTGAAAAAAATTCAGCAACAGACAGGGATAACCTTTGTGTTTGTAACTCACGATCAGGAGGAAGCTCTTTCTATGTCGGATACGGTTGTTGTAATGGATAAGGGGCAGATTCAGCAAATCGGCTCCCCCCAGGATATTTACAATGAACCGCAGAATGCGTTTGTTGCTGACTTTATCGGCGAAAGCAATATCCTTGACGGTATAATGCATGAGGATTACAGGGTTGAATTTGCCGGTCACAGGTTCCAGTGTGTTGACCATGGATTCCAACCGGATGAGCCGGTCGACGTTGTTATTCGCCCGGAGGATATCGATGTTGTCGAGCCGGATGCAAGCCATATTTCCGGCACAGTAACTAGCGTCACCTTTAAAGGGGTGCATTATGAAATAATTGTTGACGTTCGCGGCTTTAAATGGATGATACAGTCTACCGATTATCAGGAGGTTGGTAAAAGCATTGGGCTTGTCCTTCAGCCGGATGATATTCATATTATGCATAAATCGGAATATTCGGGTATGTTCGGAGATTACAGCAGCTTCAGTGACGAGATGGACGAAAGCCAACCAAAGGATGGCGGTGAGGAGGATGAGGGTTAAGGATGAAAGCGAAAACCGCAGCAGCGCCCTATGCCTTCTGGATGTCTATTTTTATCATTGTTCCAATGATTCTGATTGTAATTTTCGCTTTTACTGACAAGAGTGGAGTCTTTACATTCAAAAATATCGCGGAAGTTGGTCAGTATTCCAATGTTTTTCTCCGCTCCATCTGGCTCGGCGCTTTGGCCACATTAATTTCCTTGGTACTGGGTTATCCGCTGGCTTATATTATCTCCCATATCAACGCCCGCAGACAGAGCATCATGGTTATGCTTGTGATGCTCCCCATGTGGATGAATTTTTTGCTAAGAACCTACGCGTGGATGACTTTGCTGGAGGATAACGGAATCATTAACAGCTTTTTTGCTTCGGTAGGGATACCCAAACTCCAATTGATCAATACACAGGGCGCGGTTGTGCTGGGAATGGTGTATAACTACATTCCCTATATGATTCTGCCTCTGTACTCCATCCTGACGAAAATCGACCAGAGCGTTATAGAAGCCGCACAGGATTTGGGCGCAAACCGCGTTGGGGTATTTGCCAAGGTGATTTTCCCCATGAGTATGCCGGGTATGATATCTGGCGTAACTATGGTATTTGTTCCGGCGGTCAGTACTTTTATAATTTCAAAAATGCTGGGCGGCGGGGCAAATCTGCTGATCGGCGATCTGATCGACATGCAGTTCCTGGGCAGCGCGTATAACCCGAACCTGGGTTCTGCTATCTCGCTGGTTCTAATGGTCCTGATTCTCATCTGCATGGGAATTATGAATCAGTTTGATGACGGCGAAAGCAATGGGGGAGGAATTATGATATGAAAGCAATATCAAAGCTTTATACTGCTTTTATCTTTATTTTTCTGTACGCTCCAATTGTCGTATTAATTATTTTTTCTTTTAATGATTCCACAACTATGAGTCGTTCGGTTTGGTCTGGTTTCTCCATGAAATGGTATATCAGACTGTTTCAGGACGGAATGATTTTAGACGCGCTCCGCAACACCCTCGTTATCGCTCTGGTAGCAGCCATTGTCTCTACCGTTCTGGGAACCGCGGCAGCCATCGGGATTAACGGTATGAATAAATGGATGAAGCATGTGGTAATGAACGTAACAAATCTTCCGATGGTAAACCCTGAAATTGTTACCGGTGTGTCTTTAATGCTGTTGTTTGTTTTTGCGGCAAGAGGTCTTGGTAATCAGTCTCTCGGGATGGTTTCGCTGATTCTTGCGCATATCACGTTCTGCCTGCCCTATGTGATTCTTTCGGTACTCCCGAAGCTGCGCCAGATGGATTCACATTTATATGAGGCCGCGCAGGACCTTGGCTGTAACCCGGTTAGTTCCTTTTTTAAGGTTGTTTTGCCCGAAATTATGCCCGGAATTGTTACCGGGATGGTTATGGCGTTTACGCTTTCTATCGATGATTTTGTAATCAGCTACTTTACCAGCGGAACAACACAGACCCTGCCAATCTATATTTATTCCATGACCAGAAAAAGAATCAGCCCGGAAATCAACGCGTTGTCCACGCTTTTGTTTGCAATCATTATCGTGCTGCTCCTCTTTGTCAATGTCCGTCAGTCGAAGGACAAGGCTGCGGAAGAAAAATTATTACAGGAGGAGGTTTAGTTCGTTGAAAAAAAGAATCGCGGCTATTCTGGCCGCAGCAATTCTGTGTTTTGGTACTTACCCGGCAGCTGCTTCCGCAAAGACGGAGGAAGACGCTCCCCCGGCAGCGAAAACCGGTGTGACAATCAATGTATATAACTGGGGCGAGTATATTTCCAACGGAGTGGATGACACAATTAATGTTAATAAGGAATTTACGGAAAAAACCGGAATCGCGGTCAACTATACCACCTTTGACAGCAACGAATCGCTGTACTCTAAGCTGGCAAGCGGCGGAGCTAGTTATGATATCATTATCCCATCCGATTACATGGTATCCAAGCTTAAGGATGAAGGGTTAATTCAAAAGATTGATTTTTCGAATGTTCCGAATTTTAAATATATTGACAAGCAGTTCCGAAACCCGGAATATGACAAGACGAATGAGTTCTCAATCCCTTACACATGGGGCGTAGTGGGAATCTTTTATAATAAGGAGTATGTAAAGGAGCCCGTCGACAGCTATAAAATTCTATGGGATAAAAAATATTCAGGTAAAATTCTAATGTTTGATAATCCCCGTGATTCGTTTGGCATTGCTCAGAAGCTACTGGGCTATTCCTTCAACAGCACAAAAGCTAACGAATGGGAGGAAGCCGCAAAGCTGCTAAAAAAACAGAAGCCGCTGGTGCAGGCTTATGTTATGGACCAGATTTTTGATAAAATGTCCAGCGGTGAAGCATGGCTGGCTCCCTATTATGCAGGTGACGCAGCAACATTGGTTGAAGATAACCCGAATATCGGTTTTGCTATTCCAACGAAGGAAGGAACAAATTTCTTTGTGGATGCAATGTGTATTCCTACAAGCGCACAGCATAAAAAGGAAGCCGAAGCTTATATCAATTTTTTGTGTATTCCTGAAATAGCGGCGGCAAATATGGATTATATCGGATATTCCACGCCTGAAACCGAGGCGAAGAAGCTTTTGCCGGAGGAAACGGTAAATAATCCGATTTTTTATCCAGACCAGAGTATTATGGATCAATCTGAGACGTTTATCAATTTGCCGGATGATACGAATATGCTGCTTGATACGCTCTGGGCCGAAGTGAAAATGGGCGGTCCGGGTCAGACCTATACCCTTGTCGCTATTTTAGTTGGGTTTCTTTTCGTTTATATTGTAATTGTTGTTTATAAAAAATTGAAAACAAAGCGAGAATTGCAATAGAATATCGTTTATCAATCATGAAAAAGCAAATAGCAGGAAATACTTTATGTATTGCCTGCTATTTTTATTTTCATCCTTTTTCCTCTGATTGTAATTATCTCAAATTCTCGCCTAAGAATGCGGAAGAGGGAACAAAATTGTAATTTAATTCCTGTATAAAGCATAATTGACATAATATTTTCACCATCTGGTGGCAGATTAATAGAGCAATGCAAGGAGGTGAAAATTTGAAAAAGGCAATTAAATTTGTTTCTGCTATGTCATTTGCTTTCTTTCTTTTTCTAATTGCCAGCGTTGGAGTTGCAAACTATTTTACCCCGGATTCTTTTCAGGTGGCTGCCGGGGAAAAACTTGTATGGAACATGAGCGCCATATCGGCTGTTACCGATGAATATAATAGATCGGCTAAACAGACGAATTCAAATAAAAGTTACACGGCAAAGCTGATGTTATACAACGTATTACCAATCAAAACGGTAAATGTAGATGTTATTAATGAAACCATGCTGATTCCTTGTGGAACACCCTTTGGAATTAAAATGTTTACCAATGGTGTTGTAATTGTAGGTGTCGCGGATATTCAGACAAAATCAGGAATGGTAAATCCGGCATCTGTTTCAGGGTTGAAAACAGGGGATGTTATTACAGCGATTGATGGAAAAAAAATCAATACAAATGCAGAAATTGGCGATATTATTGAAAAAAGTAGCGGTCATATTCTAAAGCTTACCGTAAAAAGAGATAAAGAGTTTTTTACGGCCGATTTGCAGCCGGTTAAATCTGAAACGGATCTTACCTATAAAGCTGGTCTTTGGGTAAGAGACAGTACCGCGGGAATCGGAACCCTCACCTTTTATGATCCGAGTACAAGCTGCTTCGGGGGATTGGGGCATGGTGTATGCGATACAGATACCAATGAGCTTATGCCAATGTTAAATGGTGAAATTGTACCGGTTACCATAAACGGAATTATGAAAGGTGAAAAGGGATACCCAGGTGAGCTGAGAGGGTATTTCTCAACCGATACAGCAATGGGTACCTTAAACAAAAATGTATCGGAGGGTGTATATGGTACTATGAAAAGCGTTCCCAAAGGAAAAGCGATGGAGGTAGCCATGAAGCAGGAAGTTAAACCTGGCGCCGCTAAGATAATTACAACCATCGATGAAAAGGGACCACAGTATTTTGATGTTCAAATTGAGAAAATAGACTACCGTGAAAATATGGATAGCAAGAATTTGATCATCCATATTACGGATGCAAAACTACTTGACGAAACCGGCGGCATTATACAGGGTATGAGCGGCAGTCCGGTTATCCAAAACGGAAAAATAATTGGTGCTGTGACCCATGTTTTTGTCAATGATCCGACCAGAGGTTATGGTATTTTTGCGGAAAATATGCTCGATGCCAGTCGTAATGCTTTACCACCCGATCAGTCCAAGGCATCTTAAAGTATCTTAGAAAACTTTTCAGAATTTATATTTCCCCCAAATTGCAAAAAAATATCTTAATATACTATTGCCATTTTTTCCAATATATGGTAATATAACGTTAAATTAATTCAAATAGGGGGACTAAATATGGAAAAGCGTATAAAATTAATGATTGCAAACGATAGTGTCGAATTCAATCATGATTATGGTCGATTCTTCGAAGAATCCGGTATGGAAACGATCTACACGCAAAAAGACGGCATGAAATTGCTTGAAAAAATTGAAATGGTCCATCCCGACGTTGTTATAGCAGATTTATTTATGCCAAGATTGGATGGAATAGGGGTTATGAAGGCGACGCAGACAAAAATGTCTGGAACAAAACCGTTGTTTGTCATTATTTCAAACTTTACCAGTCCAACCTTAGAAAGAGAAGTCATGATTTCCGGCGCGTCCTACTTTGCAATCAGTCCTTTTAATGCGGCGGATCTGTGTGATCGAATTATGCAGCTTTGCTCTATGTCCGGTATTACCTCTAAGAGCCCGGCAAAGTCTCAAAATACGAGTGCCACGGAACCGTCGCTTGAAATACAGGTTACGGAGATTCTCCATCAAATTGGCGTACCGGCTCATATCAAAGGTTACCATTATTTGCGCGATTCCATAATTATGGCCATAGAAACTCCCGATATCATCAATGCGGTAACAAAACGGCTTTATCCCAGTGTCGCGAAAAGGTATGAAACTACCGCTTCAAGAGTTGAGCGGGCAATTCGTCACGCGATTGAAGTTGCGTGGGATCGAGGAGATGTCGATATTCTAAACTCCTATTTTGGGTATACCATTCATAATACCCGCGGCAAGCCTACCAACAGTGAGTTTATTGCTATGATCAGCGACAGGCTTAGATTGAGAATGAAAACAGCAAGTTAAAAGAGCCTGATTAATCATCAGGCTCTCCGGAAATTAAATACGGCAGTATTTCTTCCAGGGTCTTGCCGGTTTGCGATATCATCTTACCGTTTTCTTCTTCCATGTTCGGGGCTTGATCAAGCATATTCTTCACTCCTATATCTTGTTACGAATATAGTCAATTAACTCCAAAACCAACCAGTCTTTGCAGTCTATTTTCCGTGTTACCGCGTTGTCCTCCTCGTCAGGCGCCAGCCTGACATCGTCGTCCGACTTACATCACGAAAAATATACGCACAAATACTTAGACGTTTTTAAAGTTAATCGACTATAGTTTGCATCCTTAACACAGTTTCATTCATCATAGTTACAATTTATCATAAATACAGCCTGCATCATTTTTGATGCAGGCTGTATTGTTGTCATCCGAAAACTCCCGGCTATGCCGGGAGTTCGAAAAAAGCTTTGGAGGCGTAAGACAGCTCCAGCCCTTGAGAAGGCTCCTCTGAGCTACAGCTCGAGCCTTAAGAGATTTACCGCATTCTTATAATAGATGAGATCCTTGTTCTGGCTGCTGACCCGGGTTCGCTCAATGTATTCCGTTCCGTCGCAGGAACGGCTCCACGGGCAGTCGCTTGCAAATAAAATCCGTTCCGCTCCGTGCTTGTTTACAATGCGCTCAAACTGTTCAATCGGGCAGAGCATGGAACACATGGCGGTATCGAAATAAATGTTTTTTCCCGCCAGAATTTCCTCGGCTTCCGAGAACATCATCATGCCGCCTAAATGAGCGGCTATAATTTTCATGTGTGGAAATTGATCGGCAATTGTTGCGATTGCGCGGGGAGAAGCGTGAACCAAATTCGGAGAAACCGGGTCTCGACCGGTATGAAAGGTAACCGGAAGGCCAAGCTCCGAAATTACGTCGTAAATCGGGTACATTTTCTTATCGTCCACCAAAAAATCCTGATAATCAGGGTGAAGCTTGACGCCATACAATCCAAGAGATTTAATTCTTTCCAGCTCCGCAATAGCGTCCGGCGCATCAGGGTGCACGGAGCCGAAACTAAGAATACTCGGGCTTTGAATTGAAGCGGCCCAGTTGTTAATGGTGGCTTGCTGCTTTGGCTTTGTAGCTATGTTCAGTGCGGCGCATATGTCAACACCCCATTCATGAAGCTTTTTGCTGGTTCCGTCTACTGTTCCGTCGGTATAATATTGGGTTTTGCAAACGCGCGCCAAATTATTCAACGCTCTTTCAGCGATTCTATCTGAAAACATATGAACATGCATATCAATCAGCATATGAGGGCCTCCAGGATAATTAAGATACAAAAAAGCGAGCGCACAGCGCTCGCCTTGTTGTTGTTAAGTTGCAAAACGGGAAAAATTAATTAATCGCTGCTGAACGGAAGCAGTGCAAGATGACGTGCGCGCTTAATGGCGATTGTCAGCTCACGCTGATGATGTGCACAGGTACCGGTAACTCTGCGGGGCAGAATCTTTGCTCTTTCAGAGATAAACCGGCGAAGCTTGGCAACATCCTTATAATCAATTGTGACGACCTTATCAACGCAAAAGCTGCAAACCTTTTTACGGGACTTGCGTCCGCCTGGACGGCGGTCACGGTCTTGTCTATCGTTTCTGTCATTTCTATCGGCCATGGCAGTAAAGCCTCCTTTTCTCATCAAATTCAAAATTTGGAATATTAGAACGGCAAATCGTCGTCCGAAGGAATTTCTTCAAAATCACCTGTATCGCCGCTGGAATAAGCGGGAGCAGGCTGCTCGGCTGCGTTTTCTGTTCTAGCATGAAAACTGCCCGGTGCCGCAACGCTGTCGCGTTTTGACTCAGCAAAATGTACATTGTCCGCAACAATTTCAAATGCCTTGCGCTTGTTTCCGTCTTTGTCCGTGTAATTGCGTGTCTGGATGGAACCCTGAACCGCAACCAGTTGGCCTTTACGGAAGTATTTGCATACAAAATCAGCGGTATTGCGCCATGCGACGATATCAATAAAGTCCGCCTGACGGTCTGCTCCGGATTTTACATAAGAACGGTCAACGGCAATGGTAAAACTCGTTACGGAAATGTCGTTTGTTGTGTGTCTTAATTCAGGGTCGGCCACAAGCCTACCCATTAAAACTGCGACATTGAGCATTCAAATCACGCTTCCTTCTTAATTTCTTTCTTAATGATGAGAGAACGAAGGACACCATCAGTAATCTTGTAAATTCGGTCGAGTTCTGCTGTAAACTCAGGGGAGCTGGTGAAATTGATTAAAGTATAATAGCCATCTTCCTGCTTTTTGATCGGATAGGCAAGTCTGCGCTTACCCCAATCATCAACACTGTCGATAGTACCGTTGGCTTCAATCAAATTCTTAAACTTCTGAACCATTGCTGTGATTCCGTCGTCACCCAGTGTAGAAGAGAGGATAAAAACGGTCTCATAGGAATTCTTTACATCTGACATTATTTGCACCTCCTTTTGGACTTTAGGCCCCGAAATAGATTCGGAGCAAGGATATAAAGCCGAAATTTCAGCTTAACAGAATAATTATATCAGCAAGACGGTGTGAAGTCAAGCACCAAATTACAAGGTTTTGCCAAGCTCTTTCAGGTAAGCAAGGAAGTCTGCGCCAAGCTCCGGGTGGTTCAACGCCACTTCTACCTGAGCCTGTAAAATGCCGAGCTTGTTGCCCATGTCGTAGCGTTTGCCCGTATACTCAACCGCGATCATGCCGGCGCTGCGCGCCAGAGTCCGCATCGCGTCGGTTAATTGGATTTCTCCGCCCGCTCCGGGGTCTGTTTTATCCAGAATATCGAAGATGTCCGGCGTAAGGATGCAGCGCCCCAGTATCGAATAGAGCGACAGAATCTTATCCGGAGAAGGTTTCTCAATCATATCGGTACAATTAAAGTAATTGTCGTGGATATTTTCCACTTTCAGCGAACTGTATTTTGTAATTGCCTCGGGGGAGACTTTTTTGACGCCCAACACCCCACGCCCGAATTCTTCATAGGCTTTGATCAATTGCCCGCAGGCCGGGTCCTCACCGATGATTACGTCATCGCCGTATAAAACCGCAAACGGCTCGTTGCCCACAAAGGAACGCGCGCAATTAACCGCGTGCCCAAGACCGCGTGTTTCTTTCTGACGAACAAAATAAATATTTGCGAGGTGTGAGATATCTACAATTTCGCTCAGGATACCTTCTTTGTCCGACCCGCCGCTGGTCAGCTTGGCTTCCAGCTCAGGGACGCGGTCAAAATGATCTTCAATCAGGCCCTTTCCGCGATTGGTGATAATCAAAATATCTGTGATGCCGGAATGAACCGCCTCTTCGACAATATATTGAATTGCCGGTTTATCCACGATTGGCAGCATTTCCTTCGGCATCGATTTTGTGGCGGGCAGTACTCTTGTGCCTAAACCCGCGGCAGGAATCACAGCTTTTGTAACTCTCTTCATTTTTACAACTCCAGTTAGTTAATATATAGTAGGTATGTACATTAGTATCATGTAGCAAATCAATAGGCAAAACGCAAGCGGAGTATTGATTCCGCCCTTTTCCTGAAGTAGTATGCTCACTTCAGTCGGATTTTTTGTCTCCCCTTGAATTTGATGAATTGTATCAATGCAGTGCTGTAAATACCACCTGTTTCCATAAATGCCGACGATTATCATGATGGCGAACTGAATAATCGTAATAATCGGAGGAATAAAGAACAGCAGTATCTGCTCCGGCGGCTTCTGGGCAAGCAGCGCAGAGGCCTGCCAGATTTGGTCATAGGTAATGGAGGCTGAATCAGCGGTTGCACCAACCTGGCTGAACAAGGCCTGTTCCATAGGAAGGGTATAGGTAACGCTGACGTAAGTTGAAATCAGGATCAGCAGTCCCATAATAGAAGTAATAATTGAGCCGAGTTTATACTGCTTTCGGTAGAGCATCCAGCCTCCGGAAAAAAGGAATCCGCTGAAATTGAACCGGTTTCTCTGAAAGCGTTGAAAATCCATAAATACCGGAAGATAATACTGTGTATTACTTTGAACAAGCTTTGCCACATCACCGGCCGGTACATTGTCAATCTGCTCGTTTGGGTTAACGCCGCCCATTGGGTCGAAAATATAGGGTACCTGATTTGGGTATCCGTTCGTAGGAACGTTGGGTTGTTCCGGTTGGTTTGGGTTAGCGGGTGTTCCATTTGAATAGTACCCACCAAATGGAGGGAATGTGCCGTTCGGCGGGTAGCCCTGAGAGTCTTGATGGCTGGGAGTGAGTAGCTGACCGCAATGCTCACAAAAAATTGCGTTTTCTGAATTTTCGGTTCCGCAGCTTGGGCAGTGCTTAAAAGAAACCGCGGCCTTTCCCTGTGCCGACTTCGGCTCCGGCGGAGACCAGGCTTCGGGAGTGCCATGCTTTTCTTCAAATACGCATTTTCCTACTTTTGCATAGCATTCGCGATGATATGGAGCGCCGCATTTCGGACAGACCACAATATCGTCATCAGTGGTAAAAGCCTTTCCGCAAACCGGACAGTTTATACCGGTATAGTCAGTCATAGCTTATCCTCCTACAAAAATTATAAACATAGTAGATTAACCTATTGTATCTAATTTTTGATAAAACTTCAACGTTTAATTAAATAAGTTTTCAGCTAATTCATAAATTCGGACGAACATTATATTTTTATTCGCAAGGAAGCAAGCGCTATTTTTCCTTTACAACTTACATAAAATAAATTATAATCAATTGGTTAAGATTAATTATATGATGAATTTAAAGGATGATACTATGCTGCAATTTGATGAGTTAAGGCTTTCGCTTGAAGAACTGGAACCGAGCCTCAATGATTTAGCCGAAGCGCTTGGATTGGAAAGTATGCGCGAGGAGATCGCGAAATTGGATGAGAAAGCGTCGCAGCCCGGTTTTTGGGATGATATGAGCGTATCTCAGAAGGTACTACAGCGTTCCAGTATGCTGAAAAATAAGATTGCGGCATATGAGCGCCTCAAAAGCGCGTATGGCGATACGCTTGCTCTGCTTGAGCTTGCGAACGAAGAAAACGACCTCTCTCTGCTGCCCGAAGCACAGGAGGAATTTGAAAAATTTCAGGCTGAACTGGAAGCGCAGCGGCTTTCTACTCTGCTTACCGGGGATTACGATTCTAAAAACGCAATTTTAACCTTCCATGCGGGAGCGGGCGGCACAGAGGCACAGGATTGGGCGGAAATGCTGTATCGCATGTATTGCCGGTGGGGGGAGCGCCACGGCTTCCAGGTGAAAACTCTGGACTATCTGGATGGGGAAGAAGCGGGGCTGAAAAGCGCCAGCATACTAATTGAAGGAATTAATGCGTATGGCTTCTTAAAGAGCGAAACAGGCGTACACCGCCTTGTGCGTGTTTCTCCGTTCGACGCTTCGGGAAGGCGGCACACTTCCTTTGCCTCCCTTGAGGTTATGCCGGAAATCGACGACGACGTTGACGTGCAGATCAGCCCGGATGATATTAAAATGGATGTATATCGCGCGAGCGGCGCGGGCGGGCAGAAGGTTAATAAAACCTCCTCTGCGGTTCGCCTAACTCATATTCCAACCGGAATCGTTGTATCCTGCCAGGTGGAGCGCAGTCAGTACCAGAACCGTGATGTGGCAATGAAAATGCTGATCTCCAAGCTGGTGGAAATCAAGGAGCGCGAAAATTTGGAACGTATTGAGGACATTAAGGGCGAACAGAAGGAAATCGCCTGGGGTTCCCAAATCCGCTCCTACGTATTTATGCCGTATACTCTGGTGAAGGACCACCGAACCAGTTTTGAAATGGGCAATATCGACGCGGTGATGGATGGCGACATTGACGGCTTTATTAATGCGTATCTAAAAAACCAAAGCCTTGGTGCTTTAAACAAGGAAGACTGAATAATAGTTTTGTAAAATCTTATAATAGCCTTAATGGGTTGTATTCTGAAGCTTACATTTGGTATGTTGTGGGATTACAACTGTTCGGGCAATCCCAAAGGTTCGATTATTCTGGAATTTGTGCGGTTAGGTTTAAATTGATACTAAAATTTAATATTTTGTAAATAATTTGGAACTTTACTTTTGGGACTCTGTCGTACTAAAATAGGAATGCGTTAATCGCTTCATTCGGAAAGGATGCGCTTCCATGAGGATACCTATTTACAAAAGAGTCCTGGCTGCTTTATCATTGATGGGATTTGTACTTTTTTCATTGTTTGTTTTTTTTATTCCATCAGGGTCAAATCATATCCCCAAAGCACCGGAACCCGCACCTAGCAATGTTATTAAGCCGGTGTCATCCGGCAGCCCCACAGTCCCTGAAAAGACTGTAGTTTCGCCCGCGGATAAAATTCCGAACATCTTTACGAAGCTTCGAACGAAATACAATCTTGTGAAAATTCCAACCTATGACGGCTCTTATCAGCTGACACATCCTAAAGTTCTTTATTTTGAAAACGGCTGGAACGGTTATAAATACTGGATGTCTATGACGCCGTACCCCTTTGGACATGATATTTACGAAAATCCCTCCATTGTGGTTTCAAATGACGGAAAAACGTGGGCGCCTCCTGAAGGTCTGAAGAATCCTGTTTCCGGAGTTCCTTCGGATGTAGCGCTCGGTGGGCATTATTCCGATTCTCAGATCGTAATGCGCGGCAATACCATGGAGCTTTGGTACCGATATAATCCCGCATTAACTGAAAAAACCAAAAAAGAAAAATCAGCTTTCCAGCAGCATTCCAGTAATAGCGCAAACAGCCAACAAACGCAGAAAAAGATATGGCGCCGCGCAAACAATTCGGTTAACATCTATTACCGCCGCACTTCAACAGATGGAGTACACTGGACAGATGCGCAAAAGCTTATGCAAGGCAAAAACGGCTACCTGAGTATGTGTGTAAACTACGAAGACAGCAAATATAAAATATGGTATGCGACATATGGAGGAGATCTTTTTGCTTCTGAAAGCAAGGACGCACTCCACTGGACTGACCCGGTTCTCTGTACGGTTCCTCTTCCGAAGGGGATGGAATGCTATCATCAAGATATCATTCGTTACAAATCGAAATATTACCTGCTCCAAACCGCAGAAAAGGTCTCCAATTACACGTTTCAGCTATATCTTTTGCAATCATCGGACGGAATCCACTTTACACAGGTTCAACAAGTGGTTCCTACCAAGGATCAATCGCTATGGAATGATGTTTCCTTTTACAGAAGTACTCTTTTTGTGAAAGACGATCAATTTCAGCTGTTTGTCTCCCTGATTATTCCTCGATTGAAGTGGTTTGTGACAAAGGTTACGCTGCCAATGCCTGTACCGTTTCCTGCAGGAATTGTTCATAATTAAAAATGGCATTGAGAATAAAGCGATAAGCATAATTAGGAAATGCGCCTTGAAACGGCTTTTAAAAAGTCGATCAAGACGCATTTTTTCTTTGTGATTTCAAATTGAGGACTCAGTCAATCGCTTTCTGCCTGGTCTGCGGAAATTTGATTGACTCAATTCTTTTTGTTCATCCGTTTCTGCTGGCGGATATCTTTTCCCACAAACGGGATGCGCCGGTAGCTCCCGATAATTCGGGATGCAAACCGTTCCGTATAATAATCTAATAATTCACTTGTAGATAGATTGGTGCTGATAATCGTCGGCTTTTGTGCCATCAGACGAGTGTTCACAATATTGTAAATTTCCGCGCAGGAAAACGCGTTCTTAAACTCAGTTCCCAAGTCATCGAGAATCAGCAGGTCACATTCGGTAAGCAGCAGTCCGGTGTTGCCCTCATCGCGCCCAAAATGCTCCCGTTCCAGCTTGGTGATAATGTTGTTGACCGAGCAGTAAACAACCCCGTATCCTTTTTGAATCGCAAGATTTGCGATCGCGAGCGACATGTGGGTTTTTCCCAATCCGGTTCCGCCTGTCAGAATCAGGTTGGGGGAATTTATCGAAAAATTTTCCGCATATCGGACGCAAAATTGCATCGTATCACTCATAATTTGCTTTGGTGATTTATAATCGTTGTTTTCGTGTGTATCCGGATAATAATCCAGAGAAAAGCTGTCAAAGGTGGAAAGGGAAAGGGGAGTTAGCGTGTTCAGCCTGCGGTAGGCCTCCGCCTGTAGCAGCTTCTTCATACAAGTGCACATTTTTCCGTCGATGTAGCCGGTATCCTTGCACTGGCTGCAGGTATAATGCGGGTCCAGATAATCCTCACTGTATCCGGCGGCTTTCAGCAAGTCGCTTAATTCTTTCTGAAGGGCAAGGTTATTTCGGCGGAGCTGCTCCAGCCGCTCTTTTGCGTTTCCTCCGCTGAAAATTGCTTTCGCCGCGGAGATGGCCGTAGTAGACAAGATTGACTCAATTTCAGCCGCTTTCGGATAAATCCTGTAAAAAGCCGTTTTCCGTTCTGCCGCTTCATTTTCCGCTTTTTTTCGCCGGTCAGACAACAGAAGACCAGCCGCGTCATAGATTTCTTTGCTGTATCCCATGATCATTACCCCTTGTCCAAAGTGTCATAAATACTGGTGCGCTCGTATTCGTCAATGTCGAACGTAACGTTTTTGCTCTTATTGCTTTTTTCCTCATTTTTACGGGCATTGGCACGTTCTTCCTTTTCTTTTTTTGCCTGCTGCAAAGTCGAGACGCCGTCCTTGTACCAGCGCTCCATAATCCGACCCATATAGGCGGGGCTGAATTTTCCGGTCGCGTCAACACCGCGGTCGTAGGCTTCGTGAATCATCGCAACGCTGAAATTCCATTCGTTTACCCAAACGGAAGCGGCGGTCTCTTCCTTGGCGGAGGGAGAGCGGTGCGGTATCCCGACGGCCTGCTCCACGATATGCCACGCTTTTTTGTTTTCCGCTAGCCTGCGGAGCTTTTCTTCCGCTTTTTCGTGCGTAAAGATTTCTTCATCCGCCCAGTTCATGGCAACCTTTTCTATGTAACGGGTATTTGCCTTTCCGATGCTGACGACATATTGCAGCAGCATAATAATAACGTCTGCGGGCAGCCCAAAGTCGTCGTGTATCATTAGAAGCGTAGCGGAGTCGCCGTTTGAAATCAATCGCCCGAGAATCTGCTGTGCCTCCTGCATCAGGCAGGCGACCTCGGTGGATTCCTTCATTCGTTTCGCGACGAAAGCGTTATCCGCCTTTAGCGGGCGGGAAAGAATTTTTCGTGACTTTTCCACTGGGGCTTTTTCTGTCGCGGCCTCCGGTAAAACTACAACGGCTTGCGGCATCGGCTGCACGCTGCTGTCAGGAACCAATTCATTACCGTTTGCCGCAACCAGCCCGGCCTGCTGCCAGTAGAGCATCGCGTCGGCTACGTCGGATTCGCTAATACCAAGCGCCGTGGCGGTATCCTTCGCTTCAAACGCCTCCCCTGCGTGGCGTAAAGTCCATAATAATACTTTCAACGGCATGGAACCTGCAAGCTTTATGTGCTTATCAACAACGGAGCAGGGAACGGCAAAAACAGAGTTCCAGGCTCCTAAATTTATGGTATAATTCATTCCGGTTACCTTTCTGGAGATTTTTCCGTTAGGATTGATCTTATTTTAGTTATTATAGCATACGGCAATAAAATAGGGAAATATAAAATCACTGAAAAATTTATCGAAATAACGGTTGACATTTCTAAAAACGTATCGTATAATAATCAACGTTGCAAATCCGCGAACGTAGCTCATCTGGTAGAGCGCCACCTTGCCAAGGGGGAGGTAGCGAGTTCGAGCCTCGGCGTTCGCTCCAATTATTTTTTTGAAAGCGTCGGCTAATGCCGGCGCTTTTTGCATGATTTTGTTTTTTTTATAAAAAATAAGATTCACAAAATAATTGGAGTATGCTATAATGTTAAAGTTTTGTGAATTTAAAAAAAGAGGTAATTTGATGGATACAAGAAATGAAGTCAGAAACGTTGCGATCATTGCTCATGTTGACCATGGTAAGACCACTCTTGTTGATCAGCTGTTAAAGCAGAGCGGTGTTTTTAGGGCTAACGAAGCGGTTGCGGAGCGTGTTATGGATTCCAACGACCTTGAGCGTGAGCGCGGCATAACCATATTATCAAAAAATACTGCCGTTATGTATAACGACGTAAAAATTAATATTGTCGACACTCCGGGTCATGCTGACTTCGGCGGCGAGGTAGAGCGTATCCTGATGATGGTCGACGGCGTTCTACTGCTGGTGGACGCGTTTGAAGGCTGTATGCCGCAGACACGCTTTGTGCTGAAAAAGGCTTTGGGTCTAGGGAAAAAACCGATTGTTGTTGTAAATAAAATTGACCGTCCGGGTGCAAGGCCGGAAGAAGTCGTAGACGAGGTTCTCGACCTGTTTATTGAGCTTGGCGCAAATGAGGATCAGCTGGAATTTCCGGTGGTTTACGCTTCTGGTCGAGACGGCTACGCTACAAACGACGCGAACGAGCCCGGAACAGATATGAAGCCGCTGTTTGACGCGATTATGAAGAATATCCCAGCGCCGAAGGGCGAATTAAATGGTCCCACTCAGGTACTGTTTTCCAACATCGATTATGATGATTATGTCGGAAGAATCGGTATTGGCAGGGTGGAGCGCGGAGAAATTCATGACGGTCAAAATGTGGTGCTTTGCTGCCGTGACGGCTCCACAAGGAATGTCAAGGTTGCCAAGCTATATCAGTTTGAGGGTTTGAAGAGGGTTGAGGTTGAGGAAGCCAAACTGGGCGATATTGTTGCTGTTTCCGGTATTGCGGGTCTTAATATAGGGGAAACCGCCTGTTCACCAGACTGCGTCGAGCCTCTTCCGTTTGTCAAAATCGATGAACCGACCGTATCCATGATGTTTATGGTCAACAATAGCCCCTTTGCGGGCAAGGAAGGCAAATATGTCACATCGCGCAATCTGCGTGACCGCCTGTTTAAAGAGGTGGAGACCAATGTTGCTATGCGCGTAGAGGAAACCGATTCCGCCGATACCTTTAAGGTTTCCGGTCGCGGGGAGCTGCACTTGTCTATTCTGATTGAACAAATGCGCCGTCAGGACTATGAATTTCAGGTTTCCGCGCCGCATGTAATTTATAAAACGATTGACGGCAAGAATTGTGAGCCGATTGAGCTGCTTATGATTGAGGTGCCGGATAATTATGTCGGTGCTGTCATGGAGAAGCTCGGCTCCCGAAAAGCGGAGATTCTGAATATGGGGACCCGTGATACGGGGATGACCCACCTTGAGTTTAAGATTCCGGCGCGATGCCTGATGGGGTACCGTCAGGAATTCCTAACGGATACCAACGGCAATGGAATTATGAACAATGTGTTCGATTCCTATGAGCCCTTCAAGGGTGAAATCAATATGCGTCCTCAGGGGTCTCTGGTTGCCCATGAAACGGGTGATTCCACCGGTTATGGTTTATTCTACGCGCAGGATCGCGGTCGTATGTTTATCGGGCCGGGCGTGGAAGTTTACGAGGGCATGGTTGTTGGCGCCAGTCCGAAATCTGAAGATATCACCGTAAATATCTGCAAGAAGAAGCATGTAACAAATACCCGTGCTTCCGGCTCCGACGATGCGCTGAAGCTTACGCCTCATACCGTACTCAGTCTGGAGCAATGCCTTGAGTTTATCAAGGAAGATGAGCTGGTAGAGGTTACGCCGAAGAATATTCGTATGAGAAAGAGAGTTTTAAGCAAGGAACTCCGTATGAAGCAGGCCAGTAAAAAATAATAAGATGAAATTTGTAATACTTGATTTGGAATGGAACGGCACCTACAGCCGCCGCATCAAGGGCTTTATCAATGAGATTATCGAATTCGGTGCCGTTAAGGTTGACGAGGATTTAAATATTCTGGATACCTTTGAGGCGCTGGTTCGGCCTCAGGTAGGCAAGAAGATCAGTGGGAAGATTAAGACGCTGACCAGTATTACGAACGAGGAATTGGCGGGAGGCCTGCAATTCATGCAGGTAACGAGCAGGTTTCGAAAATGGGCAGGAGACGCAGTACTCATGACCTGGGGAACGTCCGATATTCTTACCCTAATTGAAAACTGCCGGTATTTCTGTGGAAACGGGCGCGTTCCGTTTCTGAACCGTTACGTGAACCTGCAAGCCTACTGCGAAAAAATGCTTGATTATGACGCGACGAAGCAGATGGGCTTGAGCACCTCGGCTCAGCTGCTCGGAATTGATCAAGAAGATTTTGATCATCACCGGGCTTTGGGAGACAGCCTTTTATCTTTGCGCTGTTTGCAAAAATTATACAAACCGCAGAGCCTGAATCCGTTTTTACAGGATGCGAATACCGAAGAGTTTTACAACAAAATTCAGTTTAAAACGGTAATTATCTGCGATTTAAACCATCCGCTGATTCAGCGTAGCGACATGAGCTTTACCTGTGATCTTTGCGGAAGGAAAGCACACCGCACCAGTGAGTGGCAGTTAAAAAACAAAAGTTATCGGGCGGCGTTCTTTTGTCACGAATGCCATCATAAATTTTACGGTCGTGTTCAGTTTAAACTGAAATATGAAGGGCTGGTCGTGAAAAAAGTAATCCTTCCGTTTAATGCGGAGAAGGATAAAGATGAGGGGAAAAATCCTCAAGAGGAGAGCAGATAGCTTTCCTCTTTTTTATTGCCTTGGCGCGCAAAAAAGCCGCAGAAAATCTGCGGCTCCAGTTCGATTCCATATCATTTATTGCAGGCGAACCTGATGATTGATTTGGAATTTATAGTCGTCGGTACACAAATAAACGATGCCCTCGATCAGACCTATGATTCCCGGAATCCAGGTCCAACAGAAAAGAAGATAAACAATGCCCAGACCTACTTTACCGAGATAAAACTTATGGATTCCCAGTCCGCCAAGTAAAATCGCGAGCAAACCTGCCGCTATTTTACTTTTCAGCGGCCATGCCGGGTTGATTCCCTGACTCTGTAGATCCGGCTGCTGGTACACAGGCTGCTGGTAGGTTGGCTGCTGATAAACAGGCTGCTGGTAGGCAGGCTGCACAGGAGGCTGAACCGGCTGTGGCTGCGGCGCCGCAATTTTCTCACCGCAGTATTTACATTGGGTGGAACCGGCAGGAAGCGGTGCACCGCACTGAGGACATAAATTTTCTGACATATAGCATACCCCCGCTTAATTATTTTTTCGTAATCCAATCAGAAACGCAGGAATTACGAATAGAAAATATATAAACAATAGAATCAGATGGTACAGAATATAATTACTGATTTCCGTCCGATAGCTGAATCCCAAATGAATAAACTGAAGGAAGGTATAAATCACCGATATAGAACAAATCGAAATAAACGACGGCACGGATATTGCCTTGGACAAACGCTGACCGAAGAAGCAGAGCAGAATTATGATTAATAGGTTAATTACCGCAAATGTAATCACCGCGGCGAACGCTTTGAAGCTCTGTACCTGTGCAACGGCAAACAAAGCAAACAACGCAATGCCGCTGAATAAAAGAGCGAGGAACCCGGATAATGCGCTTGTCAGAGTCGAGTTAGAACGGTTCATGACGGTTCACCCACCTTTTTGCCACATTCCGGGCAGAATTTATCGGAAGTCTTCAGCTCCGCGCCGCATTCACATTTCCTTGCTGCTAAAGGAGTTCCGCATTCGCTGCAAAATTTAGCTCCATAGGGCTGAACGGAATTACAGTTTGGGCAGGTGACGGTTCTCTTTTCCAAGGAACCGCCGCAGGAGCTGCAAAATTTCGCGGTGGAGGAATTTTGCATGCCGCATTTCGGGCATTCTATTTCGTTCAGGTTTGCATTCGCGTTGAGCGTCGGCTTTAGGTTGGATGCGAGTGCCGCGCCCGCACCCAGACCGATTCCGCCCGCGGCAAACGCCCCGGCGACTCCGTTCTCGTTGCCCGCCGCCGTTTCATATACATCAAAGGAACGTTTTGCCACATAACGGTTGTCACCCATAATTTCAAACGCGGCGCGATCCTCCAGTAATTTGTTGATCTGCTGAAAGTCTTCATCGGGGAAATTGATGGACTGAATATAGAAATTAATCATATTGAATCCATAACGTTCAAAATCGGTACGGATATTCTCAAAGGCAGTCTTTGAAATTTCATCCAGCTTCGCGGTAATCTCCAGTGCGGAAATTTTTTGGTTTACGATGATGTCGGCGATTACGGTTTTGACCTTCGTAATCAACAACCCTTTATAAAAATCCAGTACTTTATCATATTTTATAATATCATAAAGATTCATAGAACCGATCAGCTCTGTGAAAAAGAGCGAATAATCAACAATTTTCAAACCGAACTGACCGAATGCGCGAACCCTGAGCTTGGTATAATATTTTGGGTCGATGATTTGAATCGGGTCAACTGTTCCCCATAAAATATCAAGCTTTGTAGCGATATTCACATAGTATATTTCAGCGGTAAACGGGGTTTTCCCTCCGAAGGGCAGATTTAAGACCGATTGCAGAACAGGAAGATTATTCGTGTTCAATGTATATGTACCGGCGGTAAAAATATCGCAGACACGTCCGCTCCGGACGAAAATTGCAACCTGACCTTCTCCCACAATCAGCTGGGAACCAACAACAAGACTTTCGCTTGGATGTTTGTAAATAATCCAATCTCTGCTCTTTAGTCCGTCAAATTTTATACGATCAATAACAGCCACAGACATCCCTCCTATTACACTAAATTATATCATAATGCAGCAGTCAAAACAACATGAAGTAAGATAAAAATCAATGATACCGGAGAATGATAAAAGCAAGGTTCCCTGTGCGGTGGAAAAGTGGTAGAATACAGATATAACGATTAGAATGACGGTGATGAATATGAACAAATCTGCCTGCAATATGATAGCCCATAACAATAGGGAAGCTGTTTACCTAACCTTCCCGTCCTTTGAAAAATATACCTTTGTAAATCATGCTTTTTCCACACGGTGCGGCGGTGTCAGCCAAAACGAGTATGCTTCGATGAACCTGAATTTTGGTCGGGGCGATCCGGTGGAGAATGTCATTCAAAACTACCGGATTTTTTGTGACGCCGCCGGCTTTAATTTTGATACGCTGGTTGCATCATCTCAGGATCATCATACCTTTGTCCGAAGGGTGGATTCCTCCAATCTCGGAACGGGGATATGGAGGCCAAAAGATTTAACCAGCGTTGATGGCTTGATAACGAACGCTCCAAATGTAACGCTGGTGACATATTATGCCGACTGTGTGCCGCTTTTTTTTCTGGACCCGGAGAAACGGGCGATCGGACTATCCCACGCGGGGTGGCGCGGTACCGTGGCGCAGATCGGAAAAATTACGGTGGAGGCGATGACTAGAGAATTCGGCAGCCGCCCTCAGGATATCGTTGCGGCGGTCGGTCCATCCATCGGCCCCTGTTGCTTTGAGGTGGACGCGCCGGTATATGAAGAATTTCTCAAGCTGGAAGATTTACGTCCGCGGGAGATCATTGCGGAAAAGAGTGGCGGAAAATATAACATTGATTTATGGGAGGCAAACAGGAGAAGCCTGATTAGTGCGGGAATTCTGGAATCGCAAATTACGGTGGCTAAGCTCTGTACGCGGTGTAATTCTGATTGGCTGTACTCCCACCGTGCCAGTGGCGGCAAGCGGGGCGGTCTCGCCGCTATGATGTGTATTACGGAGGGGAAAGAATGAGAATCGAAGGCTGCACGCTGTGTCCGCGCCGCTGTGGTGCGGTAAGGGAAGAAAGCAGCGGTTTCGGATTTTGTGGAATGGGGGCGGCTCCTGTTGTTGCCCGCGCCGCGCTTCATTTTTGGGAGGAGCCCTGCATCAGCGGAACGCGCGGCTCCGGAACGGTCTTTTTTACCGGCTGTTCCTTGAAGTGCGTATTCTGCCAGAATTATTCCATCAGCACACAGAACGGGGCTGGAAAACCAGTCAGCGTTACGGAGCTTGCACAAATTTTTGAGCGTCTGGTTGCCCAGGGAGCGCATAATATCAATTTGGTGAATCCGACTCACTTTGCCTCACTGATAGCACAGGCGCTCCGGCTTCGCAGATTACCGGTTCCGGTCGTTTATAATTCCGGAGGCTACGAAAATGTAGAAACATTAAAGATGCTGGAGGGGCTTGTTGATATCTATCTTCCTGATTTGAAATATGCGGATAACGCGCTCGCTAAAAAATATTCGAGTGCCTCGGATTATGTTGAAATCGCCAAGGCTGCGATTCAGGAAATGGTTCGCCAGACCGGAAAAGCGCAGTTCGACGCCAATGGGATGATGATACGCGGCACGATTGTTCGTCATTTGATTTTGCCGGGGAACACAAAAAATTCTTTGGAGGTGTTGGACTGGCTTTCTGAAAACCTGTCTGAAGGGGTATTGGTCAGCCTGATGGCACAGTATGTTCCCTGCGGCAGGGCGTCGGATTTTCCGGAAATCAACCGCAGAATTACCAATCGCGAATACCGAAAGGTTCAGGATCATTTGTTTCAGCTAAATCTGGAAGGTTTTGTTCAGGAAAGAGAGTCCGCAAGTCAAAATTATATTCCGCCATTTAATCTGGAAGGTGTGGAAGAACCTCTTGACAAAACAAAGGAACAGGTATAAACTATTATCTAGTATTAAAAACTATATTACATAATTTTGAAGAGCGGTGATTGTATGGAGAAAAGTATGAATAAAGTAGAATGGAGAGCGGAGCGGCGCAGGCAGCTTTTTTTGCCGTCGTATTCTCTGTCCGAGGAAATTATGAATGCCATTACTCACGGAATTGGAGCAGGGCTGGCGATTGCGGGGCTGGTGATCCTTCTGGTGTTTGGCCGCCATGATCCGCTTACAATTGTAACGGTATCTATCTTTGGTGCTACCATGATTATGCTCTATGTGGTTTCGACCCTATACCATGCGTTGGGCGTAAATAAAGCAAAAAAAATATTTCAGGTGTTTGATCACTGTACCATTTTTCTTCTCATTGCCGGAACCTATACGCCGATTTCCCTTTTATGCTTCGGCGGTTCCACCGGGTGGCTTATGTTCGGGATTGTTTGGGGTGTCGCGGTGCTTGGAATCGCGCTCACGGCTGTGGATTTACATCGGTTTCGTGTTTTTTCCATGATTTGTTATCTTGGTTTGGGCTGGTTTGTTATCTTTTTCTTTCAACCGCTTACCGAACGCATTGACCGTACCTCAATTATCTGCCTGATTGTCGGGGGGATTATCTATACCGTCGGAGCGATTATTTACGGGGTTGGAAAAAGAGTAAGGTATATGCACAGTCTGTGGCATTTGTTCGTTTTGGGCGGCACAATTTTTCATTATTTCGTGGTTCTGCGCGTTATTACCAGATAAATATTTCTTTGCAGGGAGCAGCGGGTTAGTGAAAACCGCTGCTCTTTTTTGTTATATATCCGTTTCTTTACCCATATATTTTAATCGTACGGGTTCAAAGCCTTCGCTTAAATGGCCAAAGCGATGCTTTGAGGCTATATTAGGGAGATGTCGCCGTATGTATTTTTCATTTCGTCTGCATAAAATTATTACTACAGTTACTGTTTTTTTAACTGCCTTGGTTACAGTAAGCTTAAGCATTATTTTTAATCCTGTAAATGCTTCCGCTGTAAACCCACCAAAGGGCGTAAAAGTTCCAATCATCATGTACCACAGTATTTTGAACGAATGGTCGCGCCAGGGAAAGTATGTGGTTTCCTCCAAAACCTTTGAAAATGACTTGGCTTATTTGAAGGACCATGGATTCACAACGATTGTGGTACAGGATTTAATTAATTATGTCTATCAGGACATTCCCCTGCCTGAAAAACCCGTTATGATTACGTTCGATGACGGTTATTATAATAATTACTACTACGCACTTCCGATTCTAAAAAAGTACGACTGCAAAATCGTTATGTCTCCGATTGGTTACTATACGGATATATTCTCAAAGGAGGATGACAGCCATCCGAATTATTCCCATTGTACATGGGATCAAATCGGGGAAATGGCGAAATCCGGTCTGGTTGAAATTCAAAACCACACCTATGACCTTCACTCAAGAAAAAACGGCAGGGTTGGAACCTGTAAAAAAAGCAGGGAGAGCTTAGAAAGCTATGCGGCGGTGCTTTCAGCCGACCTTATGAAAATGCAGCAGGAGCTGAAAGAATACTCCGATGTAACCCCCACGGCCTTTACCTATCCTTATGGGGAGGTATGCGACGAATCTAAACCGATTATAAAAGATCTGGGGTTTAAAGCGAGCCTAACCTGCCAGTATAAAATGAACTATATCACGAAGGATCCGGAATGCTTATACTGCATGGGGAGGTATCTGCGCCCTGCCGGTACCTCGAGCGAGTATTATTTTAAGAATATTGGTGCCTGAACAGGCTTTTACACTGTAATGCGGCTTGAAATAGGAGGCGGCTTAATTTACTGGTGAATCCAGATTAAGCTGCTGTCCGGATTTTTATATCAAAAGAGGAGTGATCATTTTGTCGATTATTTATCTCAGCCCGTCGCAGAAGTCGAACGCGTATTTGGGAGGCGGCGACGAACGTACCGTTATGAATCAGATTGCGGATGCAATGTTGCCGGCTCTGCGTGCGAATGGAATCAAATGCGTCAGGAGCAAGTCCAACAGTTCGAGTGCTCAGGTGATACGCGAATCAAATTCCGAATTCTATGATCTTCATCTGGCTCTGTATTCTAACGCGTCTCCGGAAAATATGTCCGGAAAGCGAATGGGAAGTGATATTTTTTATTTTACATACGGCAACCGGGCAAAAAAAGCCGCGGAGGTTATTGCGGATAACTACAAAAAAATTTATCCGTACCCCGATCTGGTTAAGGCGGTTCCGACAACGCAGATCCCTGAAATCACCAAAACAAGTGCCCCGGCGCTGCTGATTCAATGCGCGTATCATGATAGCGAACAGGATGTGAAATGGCTTCAGTCAAACATCAACACCATAGCGTTGAATTTGGTCGAAGGCATCACCCGTTATTTTGAGATTCCTTTTTTGGACAAAGCACAGCCCGTAACAGACGGATTGGTGAACATTGAGAAGGGCAGGCTGAGCATGCACCGCAAGCCGGACGCAAATGCCGATATTATTATGCAGGTACCGAACCGTGCAAAGATTTTTGTGCTTGGTGTGTGGAACGACTGGTATATTATGGATTATAAAGGTAATGTAGGCTATGCTGCCGCAAAATATGTTGAAGTAAGAAAATAGCAGGATTATTTGGATGATTCATCGCTTGCGCTGTTATGCTATAAATGCTACAATTAACAGCGCAGAAGTAATTTTATTATGTAATATAAAATAAAGAGTGTGCTTATTCGCCGTCCTTAAAAAATTGCAGCTGCGTCAGTGTTTTTCTGATGCAGCTTTTCTTTTGGTTATTTCGTAGATACGAAACACTTTTATTTGCCGTTGGTGGAGCTGCCGCTGACTTCTGCGGCGGCAACAAGCGCTAGCTGATCTCCGATTACAACCAGCAAAGCAGACAGCACGTTGATTTCATCTGCGGTTAGGCCGTTGGCCAATTGTATTGCGATGGCTGTTCCAAGAGCAACCAGCTTTTCTCCATAACATTTATTCATGACGGTGCTCCTTGCAAGGCGAAAATTTATTGCCAAACGAAGAATTGTGGATTTGTCAGTCAAAGAATATCGCTTTCCTATCATACGCAGTTTTAACTGTTTTTGCCAAACAAGATACAGCGAATGTTTTTCTCTTTTTGATCGATAATATTATTAAACAGCAGTTTTCAGGTGGTGAAGATGTGGATCAGCGAAAAAAGAAAGTAAAAGAACTATTTTCCGGCTTTGCCGTTGTTATATTAGAATTGGCACTTATGGTTGCGGCTACGGCGGCGTTTGTCGCCGCATTTAATTATGTTGACGCAAAACGCATGGAAATGGATTCTGTGCAGAGCACGCCATCCTCCTCCGCTGTGCAGAAGTCGCCTCAAGCCGCTGACGCTGACGCGCAGACACAGTCTGTTTTGAATAATAAAGACTGGCAGCTCGTTTTGGTCAATTATAAGCACCAGTTGCCCGGGAATTATGTGAATACCATCGTTCACCAGTTTAATGTGGATCTCGATTCCCGTATTGTGGTGCCGTATCAGAAGATGCAGGAGGCGGCTCTCAAGGACAACATTAAAATTGTTATATCCTCCGGCTATCGCTCACAGGAAAAGCAGGAGACTCTTTTTAAACAGGAAATAGAGAATTATAAAAAGAAGGGCTATGATTCTATTCAGGCGGTGAATCTGGCGGAACGGTCGGTGGCAAGGGCGGGGTGCAGCGAGCATATTACAGGTCTGGCCATCGATTTAAACGGCGTAAAAGAAGATTTTGATACCGACCCTGAATTTCAATGGTTACAGCAGCACGCCCAGGATTACGGCTTTATCCTTCGCTATCCAAAGGACAAGCAGGAAATTACAGAAATTAAATTCGAGCCGTGGCATTATCGCTACGTGGGGGTTGAAAACGCGCAGGAAATGAAAAAGCTCGGAATGTGCCTTGAGGAATATGTTGACTATAAAAAAGAAAAACAATCAGCGAACAATTGAATATTGTTCGCTGATTTGATATAATGAAAAAATTAACGGATGATCCATAATATGAGAGGGGCTTCTTAATGTCGGAGAAAACAGTCAGAACCAGGTTTGCACCGAGCCCGACAGGCTTTATGCATGTGGGGAATTTGCGTACGGCCTTATATGAATATTTAATTGCGAAGTCGCTGGGCGGCAGCTTTGTGCTTCGCATTGAGGATACCGACCAGGAAAGGCTGGTTCCTGGTGCGGTTGATATTATTTATAATACCTTAAAGCAGGTAGGCTTAAAGCATGATGAGGGACCGGATATCGGAGGAAGCTTCGGTCCCTATGTGCAGAGCGAACGGAAAAGTATTTACAAGCCTTATGCGGAGCAACTGGTAAGGGAAGGCAAAGCGTATTATTGCTTCTGTACGAAAGAGCGGTTGGATGCTTTGCATGCTTCGAAGGATGACGGTGAATTTTCCGGCGGCTATGACCGCCATTGCAGGGATTTGCCGCGTGATGAAATAGAACGGCTGCTGGCGGAAAATACCCCGTATGTTATCCGGCAGCGTATGCCGGTCGAGGGTTCCACCACCTTTGACGACGTCGTATACGGCTCCATTACCATTGAGAACAAGGAACTGGAAGACCAGATATTAATTAAATCAGACGGTTATCCGACGTACAACTTTGCGAACGTAATTGACGACCACCTAATGCAGATTACCCATGTGGTAAGAGGCTGCGAGTATCTCACCTCCACACCGAAATATAATCTTTTATATCAGGCTTTTGGCTGGGAAATCCCAACTTACGTCCATCTGCCGCTGATTATGGGGAAGAACGAGGACGGCAGTGTGTCCAAGCTTTCCAAACGCCACGGTTCCACAGGATTCGCTGATTTGATTAAAGAAGGTTACCTGCCGGAGACGATTGTGAATTACATAGCGCTTCTGGGCTGGTGCCCGAAAGAGAACCGCGAGCTTTTCACGCTTTCCGAGCTAGCGCAGAGCTTTTCCATTGACGGAATCAGCAAATCACCGGCCGTTTTCGATTATGATAAGCTGACCTGGTTTAACGGAGAATACATCCGTGCCCTCCCGCAGGAGATGTTTATTCAATACGCCATGCCGTATTTCCGTGAGATTTTTTCGGAGCAGGAGCTGGACTGGCAGATGCTTGCATCCATCCTTCAACCGCGTGTAACAAGGTTTACACAAATTCCGGAAATGATTGCTTTTCTTCAGGAACTGCCGGATTATTCAACGGAGTATTTTGTGAATAAGAAGAGTAAGACGAACCTGGAAAATTCCCAGGAATTGCTGCAACAAGCAATTGAGATGCTCGAAAAAATGCAGAACTGGTCGGTTGATGCCCTCCACGATGAATTAATCGGGCTTGCGGAAAAGCTGGAAGTGAAAAACGGTACTCTGCTATGGCCGGTTCGTATTGCGGCAGCCGGCATGCTGGTGACTCCTGGCGGCGCAATTGAGATTCTTGCCATACTGGGCAAGCAGGAATCCATTCGCAGGCTTCATATCGGGTTGGATAAATTAAAGGCGTAAGGGGCGTTAGGAATGAGCGAAGAAATTAAAGAGGTTGAGGGGGCGGAAGGCTCCGGCAACTTCATCCACAGCTTTATTGAAGAGGATCTCGCGCCGGGCGGGCGTTTTGAAGGCAAAAAGGTGCATACTCGGTTTCCACCGGAGCCGAACGGCTATCTGCATATCGGTCACGCTAAGGCGATTTGCATTGATTTCGGCACCGCAGAAAAATTTAATGGTATCTGTAATCTTCGTATGGACGACACCAACCCGACCAAAGAGGATACCGAATACGTAGACGCAATTCAGGAAGATATCAAATGGCTTGGTTTTACCTGGGAGGACCGTTTTTATTACGCTTCAGACTACTTTCCGAAGATGTACGAATTCGCTGAGGGTCTCATCCAAAAAGGACTTGCCTATGTTTGTGAGCTTGACCCAGACCAGATGCGTGAAAACCGCGGTGATTTGACAAAACCTGCAGTCAGCCCCTACCGCGACCGTCCGGCGGAAGAAAGCCTCGACCTGTTCCACCGCATGAGGAACGGGGAGTTTGAGGACGGGAAAATGACGCTTCGCGCAAAAATTGATTTGGCTTCCGGTAATTTTAATATGCGCGACCCGGTTATCTACCGGATTAACCATATGGCACATCACCGCACCGGCGACCAGTGGTGTATTTATCCGATGTATGATTATGCCCACCCCATTGAAGACGCTCTCGAAGGAATTACCCATTCACTGTGTTCGCTGGAATTTGAAGACCACAGACCGCTCTACGACTGGGTAATCAATCATATTGACCTGCCGGATAAACCGAGGCAGATTGAGTTTGCGCGCCTTGGCATCAACAACACTGTTATGAGCAAGCGCAAGCTTAGAACGCTTGTGGAAAACAATTATGTCAGCGGCTGGGATGATCCCCGGATGCCCACCCTGTGCGGCCTGCGCCGCAGAGGCTATACTCCGGCATCTATTCGTAATTTTTGTGAGCGAATCGGCGTAGCCAAAGTAAACAGTACGGTTGAGTATAGCTTTTTAGAGCATTGCCTTCGCGAGGATTTAAACGCGAATGCGGAACGCACTATGGCTGTCCTAAAGCCGGTAAAGCTGATTTTAACAAACTATCCGGAGGATCAGACGGAAGAATTCGAAGTGGAGAACAACCCGGAGCGTCCCGAGGATGGAACCAGAACGGTATCTTTTTCGCGCGAGCTCTGGATTGAGCAGGAAGACTTTATGGAGGAGCCTGTAAAGGGCTATTTCCGCCTTTTCCCGGGCAATGAGGTTCGCCTGAAAACTACGTATATTATCCGCTGTACCGGTTGTAAAAAGGGCGATAACGGAGAAGTCGTTGAGGTTTACGCCGAATATGACCCGGCTACCCGCGGCGGCAACGCGCCGGACGGAAGAAAAATTAAAGGGACCATTCACTGGGTGGACGCAACAACCGCCGTGGACGCGGAGGTTCGACTTTATGACAGCCTGTTCACCGTTCCAGACCCGGAGGCGGGAGATTATCTGGAGGAGCTGAATCCCAATTCTCTCGTTGCTCTGAACGGCTGCAAGGTGGAGCCCTCATTGAGAAAGGCAAGTCCCAATCAATCCTTCCAGTTTATGCGGCAGGGCTATTTCTGCATGGATAACCGTGAAAGTACCCCGGAGCACCCGGTGTTCAATCGTTCGGTATCCTTAAAAGACAGCTTTAAGAAAAAATAGATGAAATACGAAAGCTCACTGTGCTGAATTGCAGTGAGCTTGTTCTTTATTATTGCCCGTAAACTCCCTGAACGGTTACTTCGCCGGATGAAACAGGGAAGCTGGTACCGTCATCGCATTGTACGACCAGCTCTCCTGCGGGAGAAATATCCACTGCGGTTCCAGAAAATAAGCGGTTATCCCGCATGAACCCAACCCTACGGTTCAGTGATACGCACAAATCCCTGTATTCCTTCAAAAATTGATCTTCTTGATGCAGCTGATTACACAACAGAGCGTCGAATTCCCGCAGGATATCTTGCAGTAAATTGACACGGGAAATGATTATTCCGGTTTCTATCCGGAGTGAGGTCGCTTTTATTTTTAGCTCTTTTGAAAACGCCTCGGTATTTACATTGATGCCGATTCCGACAACCACGTAGTCGACCCGGTCCATTTCCGCCGCCATTTCGGTTAAAATTCCGCAGACCTTTTTCCTTTCGATGACAATGTCATTCGGCCATTTTATCATCGCGGCGCAACCGGTGGATTTCCGAATTGCTCTGCACACTGCCAGACCGGCCAGCAGTGTGACATCTGTTATCCGGGCGGGAATCAGGCTTGAGCGTAAAAGCAGGCTGAACCAAAGACCGCTTCCTATCGGCGAAGCCCAACTGCGCCCCAACCGTCCTTTCCCCTTAGACTGCTGCTCGGCGATAAACAGGCTGCCGCCTGGTGCTCCTGCCAGTGCCTGCCGTTTTGCTTCCTCGTTTGTGGAATCGACGGTATTATAGCAGAAAATGCTTTTTCCTAGCTTTCCGGTCTTGAGCCCAGACTTGATTTCCTCCGGAATGAGAATGTCCGGGCTGGCGGTTAGCCGATAACCACGATTGGTTGCGGACTCTATTTCGTAACCACTGTCCCGAAGCGATTTTACAGCCTTCCAGATTGCGGTTCGGGAAACTTTCAGTGCTCCGCTCAACTCTTCGCCGGAAAGATAACCGCTTTTCTTCCGCAGGCGCAGCAGAATTTCCTCTTTCAGTGCCACTTGATTCACAGCCTTTGTGTTATTTCTTTTGATTATAGCGCGCAAAGGATTGTTTCGGCAAGTAAATTGAAAAATATATTGTCCCGCGCGGCGATTTGGTGATATACTATTACATATATCGGTTACGGAATATCGAATAAAATACAACAAACAGGCAGGGAGGAACTTACATGGATGTCAGACAGGGAGATCTCCTTCAAATGAAAAAACCGCATCCATGCGGGAATAAAACTTTCCTGGTGCTTCGCGCCGGCATGGATTTTAAAATTCGCTGTACCGGCTGTGGCCATGAAATTATGGTGCCCAGGCTGAAGTGTGAAAAAAATATAAAAAAAATAATTCGGGAAAATACACTGGATGAATTATAGCTTCTTTTATTTATGAAACTTATCATAATTTAAGGAGTAAAACATGTTTGAAAATTTGGATGTCTTTGAAAAACGCTACGAGGAGCTGAATCAAAAGCTCTACGACCCTTCCGTTCTTTCCAATCAGACGCTTTATACCGAGCTGATGAAGGAGCACAAAAGCATCACCCCAATCGTGGAAAAGTACCGCGAATTTGGAAATACGAGCCGCGCCATGCAGGAGGCCAGAGAGCTTTTGGAAGAAGGCGGTCTGGAGCCTGAAATGAGGGAGCTGGCGAGTGACGAACTGCAAACGGCCAAGACCGACTTGGAGCGGATAACCGACGAGCTGAAAATCCTGCTTCTTCCGCGAGACCCGAACGACGACCGAAACGTGTTTGTCGAGATTCGCGGCGGCGCGGGCGGAGAAGAGGCCGCGCTGTTTTCGGCTGTGCTGTATCGCATGTACAGTATGTATGCGGAGTCAAAAGGGTGGAAAACTGAGATTATCAATGTGAATGAGACTGAACTTGGCGGTTACAAGGAAATTTGCTTTATGATAGCCGGAGACGGCGCGTATTCCCGTTTGAAATACGAAAGCGGCGTTCACCGCGTTCAGCGCGTGCCGGAAACCGAAACGCAGGGTAGGGTTCATACCTCCACGGCGACCGTGGCGGTTCTGCCGGAGGCCGACGAAGTAGATATTGAAATTAACCCGAAGGATTTGCAGATTGACACATTCCGATCCAGCGGCGCCGGTGGGCAGCACATCAACAAAACCTCCTCCGCTATCCGAATTACCCACATGCCGACCGGTACGGTCGTGGAATGCCAGGATGAGCGCAGCCAGTACAAGAATAAGGATAAGGCGATGCGTGTGCTTCGTTCGAGACTTTTGGAAGCAAAGCAGGAGGAGCACGACGCAAAAATTGCGTCCGATCGTAAATCACAGGTCGGTACGGGCGACCGCTCCGAGCGGATTCGAACCTACAATTATCCGCAGGGGCGCATGACCGATCACCGGATCGGTCTTACCATCTACCGTCTGGAAGATTTACTGAACGGCAATATTGAGGAAGTTATCGACGCCCTGATTCAGGCCGACCGAGCCGCTAAGCTGCAAAACACCATAGAGAATCAGTCAGAAGAGAGAGATTAATACATGCAGACCCAATTGTTAAATGCGGATTATCCGAAATCTATTCAAACCGCCGCTCAGATTTTAAAGAACGGCGGCTTAGTAGGTATGCCGACCGAGACGGTATACGGCTTAGCCGCCAATGCCTTAAACGGCAAAGCGGTTGCACAGATATTTGCCGCAAAGGGCAGACCGATGGATAATCCGCTGATTGTACATATATCCGATATTAGTCAGCTCGACCGGTTGGTAAAGCTGGTTCCGCAGAGCGCGAAAAAACTGGCGGAGCAATTCTGGCCCGGACCGCTGACCATGATCCTGCCGAAATCCGAGCTGATTCCGGAGGAGGTGAGCGCCGGCCTGGATACGGTTGCGGTCCGCTTTCCGTCCCATCCGGTTGCCCGGGCGCTGATTGACGCGGCGGGCCTGCCGCTTGCGGCGCCGTCCGCTAATCTTTCCGGTCAGCCCAGCCCAACCACGGCAATGCATGTGATGAACGACCTAAACGGAAAAATTGATGCGGTTCTGGACGGCGGTCCCTGTGGAGTCGGCTTGGAATCCACTGTGATTACCCTTGCCACCGACCCGCCCTGTCTCCTCAGACCGGGCGGTATCACGCCGGAGCAGCTTCAAAGCGTTCTCGGCACCGTTGAGCTGGATAACGCTGTACTTAATCCGCTGGCTCAGGGAGTGCGTGCCGCTTCTCCCGGAATGAAATATAAGCATTATTCTCCGAAGGCGAACGTAATTATTCTCAAAGGAAGCTTTGAAGCTTATAAAAGCTACGTAAACAGTCATAATATGGAAGGTACGGCCGCGTTGTGCTACGACGGCGAAAATGACCAGCTTTCGGTGCCGGCGGTATGCTACGGGAAAGAGGACGACTATTTCGAACAGGCGCGTGAACTTTTTGACGCACTGCGAAAGCTGGACGATAGAAAGGCAAAGACGGTGTATGCCCGCTGCCCGGAACCGCGCGGCGTTGGGCTGGCGGTCTATAACCGCCTCATACGTGCGGCCGGATTCGAGGTACTGCAGCTTGAGTAAAATTGTGATTGGGCTTACCGGACCCACCGGCGCGGGAAAATCCACCTTTGCTTCCGCTTTGAAAAAAGTCGGTTGCGAAATTATAGACGCAGACCGAATTGCCCGGGAGGCGGTGGCAATGCCCGCCTGCCTCGCCGAGCTTCAGGCAGAATTCGGCGGCGACATTCTTTATCCGGACAGAAGCCTGGATCGCAGGCTTTTGGCGGAGCGTGCATTTTCCAGCGAAGAAAAAACACAAAAACTAAACGCGATTACGCATCCAAAAATTATGGATGAGGTAAAGCACCAGATTTCCGAATTTAAGAACAGCGGCGCGCGGGCAATTCTTTTAGACGCTCCCCTTTTGTTTGAAAGCGGCGCGCAGGAGCTTTGTGATGTAACAATAGCGGTGACTGCACCTGTGGAAATCCGGCTCGGCCGCATTATGGCGCGGGATTCTATCTCAATAAAAGCGGCAAAAGCGAGAATCGGAGCACAGCACGAGGAAAACTACTACAGGGAACGGGCAAATTATGTGTTTGACGGTTCTGTTGATTTGGAAAATTTTGCCAAAGAGGCACAAAAGCTTTTTGAATGTATTTTAGGTGATTTTCATGAAAAGATTAAATAAGACGGCAGTGACCTGTGTTATTCTCGCGGGTTTAATTGTAATAGGATGTTTCCTGATACGCAACGGGAACGAGTATTTTATGAAGCGAGCGTATCCGCTCAATTACACAGATATCGTAGCCAAGGAAGCGACGAAGAACCATCTTGACCCCGCCTTTGTTTATTCCGTGATAAAAACAGAAAGCAATTTTAAACCAGATGCTCTTTCTCGCGCCGGAGCCGTCGGGCTGATGCAAATCACGCCGGATACCTTCGAGTGGCTTCAGACTAAGCTGAAGAGCGATACCGTTTATACGTCCGAGGATCTTTTTATGCCCGAAATCAATATTCGTTACGGCTGCAAATTTCTATCGCTGCTTCTCGAAAAATATGATAAGCGGGAAACGGCGCTTTGCGCCTATAACGCCGGAATGGGTACGGTGAATTCCTGGCTTAAGGATACAAACATTTCTACTGATGGCGAAACAATTGGGCATATCCCATATCAGGAGACCCGCAGCTACGTGGAATCGGTTTTAAATAATTATCAGAATTACAGTAAATTATATCAATTTAACAGCAAAGGGGAAGAAATCGATGGCAAAAAAAAGTGAGTCAAGCGAAGTAACAAAACTTACAGAAGAGCTTTTGGTGAACCGGAAAAACGGATATTTGCAGGTTTCGGACGACAAGGTGAAAAAGGCAGACCGTTTCTGCGAGGATTATAAAGCATTTTTGAATCAGGCAAAAACAGAGCGCGAAGTGGTTCAGTACAGCATTAAAACAGCGGAAAAGGCCGGATTTGAGCCTTTTGATTCCTCAAAAAAATACAAGCCAGGCGATAAAATCTATTACAATAACCGCGGCAAGGCCATTATCCTTGCTGTGATCGGCAAAAACGGCTGTAAAAATGGAGTGAGAATTTCGGCGGCGCACATCGATTCTCCGCGCATCGATTTAAAGCCCCACCCTCTCTATGAAAAAAATGAAATTACGTTCTTTAAATCACATTATTACGGCGGCATTAAGAAATATCAGTGGACAGCTATTCCCCTGTCTATGCACGGGCGCGTTATCCGCAAAGACGGTTCGCCGGTCGATATCCGCCTTGGCGAGGAGGAAGGGGAGCCCCAGTTCACTATTACCGATTTACTCCCGCACCTGAGCGCAGAGCAGATGAAAAAGACGCTGATGGAAGCGATCGAGGGCGAAAACATGAATATCGTCGTTGGCAGCCGTCCGTTCCGTTCAGATGAGGGAGAAAATCTGTTTAAGCTGAACATCATGAAGTTGATTCATGATAAATATGGAATGACGGAGGAGGATTTCGTTTCCGCCGATATTGAATTTGTTCCAGCGTTTAAGGCTTCTGATATCGGCTTTGACCGCAGTATGATCGGCGCTTACGGTCATGACGACAGGGTTTGTGCGTATCCCTCCCTTATGGCGCTGATTAGCGCAAAGGAGCCGGAAAATACGGTTATGACCGTTCTGGCGGATAAGGAAGAGGTGGGCAGCGATGGAAATACCGGCATGAACTCTCAATTCATGCGCTTCTTTATCTCGGATTTGGCCAGAAGCGAGGGACTGGAGCCGCATCACGTGCTTAGCAGGTCAAAATGCCTTTCCGCCGACGTAACTGCTGCCTTTGACCCGACCTATGCCAGTGCCTATGAAGCAACCAATTCCTGCTATATTAACAACGGGATTGGTATGTCAAAATACACGGGGGCAAGAGGGAAGAGCGGAACCAGCGAGGCGACCGCGGAGTTTGTAGCTGAAATCCGCGGCATTTTCGAAAAGAACGACGTGCTCTGGCAGATCGGCGAGCTCGGAAAGGTTGACGCGGGCGGCGGCGGTACGGTCGCAATGTATATCGCGAATATGAATATCGATGTGCTGGACGTCGGTGTTCCCGTCATTTCCATGCATTCCCCGTTTGAAATTGTCTCAAAGCTGGATGTCTACATGACCTACAAGGGGATTAAGGCATTTTACGAGGCAAATTAATTTTGCTTCAGCTATAATATTTAATGCGCCTTGATGCGGTTTATTCAAAACCGTTTCAAGGCGCATTTCTTTGGTAATCTTAGCTCTCGTGCTTTTGAATTCCGCTGTAAACGATGCCGCGGGTCGCGTCGATGGTTACCGCGGTGCCGCTCTTCAAGATTTGGGTGGCGTGTTCCGCGCCGACAATTACGGGTTTATCCAACGCAAGACCGACAATTGCCGCGTGCGAGTTCATTCCGGGTTCCTCTGTAATAACTCCCGATGCCGATTTTAAAATATGCAGGAGTGTGTTCGAGGTCTGCGGAATCACAAGGATATCACCGTTTTTAAAGCTTTTTTCCGCTTCTTCCTCATTCGCGCAGACGCAAAGATTTCCGCAGATGGAGCCCTTGGTTGCGCCCATGCCGGATACCAGAACGTCGCCGACGAGCTGAACCTTTAACAGATTGGTAGTGCCTGAAATCCCAAGAGGAACTCCGGCGGTAATAACGACCAGGTCCCCGTTCTTCACAAGGTTCTCCTTGCGCGCAACATCAACCACGTGGTCAAACAATTCGTCTGTATTGTCCTTTTCATCTACCATGATGGGAACGACGCCCCACGAAAGATTCATCTGCCGCTGAACGGTTGGGTCGGTCGTGCCGCTGATAATGGGGCATTCGGGGCGATACTTGGAAATCATCCTGGCGGTTCTGCCGGATTTTGAAACGGTTATGATTGCCACCGCGCCCAAATCCTGCGCGGTGGTGCAGGTTGCGTGGGAAATGGCGGAGGTAACGTAAGGCTCCTCGTTGTAATCGCGTTTGGAAAAAATTGCACGGTAATTGATGTCGCGCTCTGCGCGCTCGGCGATGATTGCCATTGTTTTCAGCGCCTGAATGGGGTAATCGCCCGCGGCGGTTTCGCCGGAAAGCATAATGGCGCTGGTGCCGTCGTAAATGGCATTCGCAACGTCCGTTGCTTCTGCTCTGGTTGGGCGGGGGTTTTTAATCATGGAATCGAGCATCTGGGTTGCGGTGATTACCTGCTTGCCCGCGTTATAGGCCTTTTTGATCAGCTTTTTCTGAATGACCGGAATTTCTTCCAACGCAATTTCCACACCCAGATCGCCTCTTGCCACCATAATTCCGTCGGAGAGCCGGATGATATCGTCAATGTTTTCTACACCGTCCGAATTTTCAATTTTGGCGATAATTCGGATTTTATGGCAGTTGTGCTTTTCCAGCTCGGTTCTCAAATCAATGATGTCCTCTGGAGAACGGGTGAACGAAGCTGCGATAAAATCAAAATCCTCTTTTACGGCAAAAGCAATATCCGCTTTGTCTTTTTCACTGATAAAGGGCAGAGAAAGCTTGATTCCGGGAACATTCACCCCCTTTTGCGCGGATAAGGTGCCCCCGTTCACGATGGTGCACTGAATATCGGTTTTTGTGCAGGAATCCACCTTCAATTCGATCAGACCGTCGTCTATCAGAATTTTTGCGCCGGGGTGCACCTCGCCAGGAAGACGGTCAAAGGTGATGGAAACAATCGTTTCGTCGCCGATAATATCCCGGTTGGTCAGCGCAAATTTGTCTCCCGATTTCAGTGTAACTTTCGGTGTTTTAAAGCTTTTAATCCGGATTTCAGGCCCCTTGGTATCCAACAGGAGCGCAACCGGCAGCTTCAGCTCCTTCCGGAGCTTCTTCACCGTATCAGCCCGAGCCTTCTGGTCAGCCGCGGTTCCGTGTGAAAAATTGAGCCTTGCTACATTCATCCCAGACAGCATCAGCTGTCGCAGTACATCTTCACCGTCGGTTGCGGGTCCAAGCGTACAAATGATTTTTGTTTTCCTCATTTTAAAAACTCCACTTCAAATATATAGTATAATTTTAATATTCAACCAGATTATATATTACAATACCTTCCTCAATTAATCAACTTTAGTTAAGGTTTTATCATGCAAAATCTGCTTGTTGAAATAATGTCGGATTCGTTATACAATTAATTTAAGAAATAATTTAGTAAAGGATTGCTTGTTTTGAGAAGGCATTCGGAAAAAATAGTTAAGAGCAGGCAAGGCTGGAGAAAAGCCGACCAGGTTAAAAAATTAAAGATTGTTATGACGTTTGTCGCGGTTGCCTTGTGCGTTTCGGTTGCAGCGGGCTCCGTCATGCTTTGGATACAGGTGAAGCACCCGTTTGATACTGCTGTTCAGACCAACGCCCCTGTCAGTTCAGTGGCGCCCGCCTCCTCTAAAAGCAATGATCTGCCGGAGTACGATGACAGCTACAATCTGGTAGTCGTGGATAGCGAAAGACCGCTCAAGTCGGATTTTACCCCTTTGCTGCAACAATATGAAGGGATAACCGTTGATGAAAGAATTCTTCCCGCTTTAAAAAAAATGATGCAAGACGCTAAATCAGCCGGGTGCGAGCTGAACCTGAAAGGCGGTTATGTGGACGCCAAAACGCAGGACGGTCTGTTTCAGTCCATGGTGCAGAAATTGATGAAGGAGCAGAATTATTCGCAGGTACGGGCCGAAAATCAGGCGCAGAATACGGTCGGGCGCGGCGGGTTTAACGAAAAACAGACCGGAATGGCCGTGGAGTTTACCGTTACGGGACTTGCGGAGAATACAGCCTTTGAGTCTACCCCGCAGTATAATTGGCTGATTAAAAACGGTATTAATTACGGGTTTATCCTTCGCTATCCTGAAAACAAATCCAGTGTGACAGGAATTGGTTTTCGACCGGATCATTTCCGGTATGTTGGGAAAGAAAACGCGGTGAAAATGAGAGAATATTCGATGTGTCTTGAAGAATATGCCGCTTATATCCGCAAGCAGAAGGCTGGTTCATAAAGGAATAAAATTTTGCTTGCATTTTAATCTGCGCTGTGGTAAAATTCATATGTTAAGTTGTAGTTCGGCTGAAAGAGGTGACAAGAATGAAGGAAGCTATCCATCCACAGTATAAAGAGACAACGATCACATGTGCATGCGGAAATGTCATTAACACGAAGTCCACAAAAGAGAATATCCGCGTTGAAATATGCTCCAAATGCCACCCGTTCTTTACTGGTAAGCAAAAGCTTGTAGATACAAGCGGGCGTGTTGATATGTTCAAAAAGCGTTACGGAATCGAGCGGTAATTTGCTTTTTCAATCTCTTAGAATAGCTAGGCGGCGCAGTACCTGCGCCGCCTATTTATGTTACAGCCATACGAAGGCTTCCCGGCCGTGCCGGTTAATAATGATCATTTCTCGCAGGCGGAATGGAGAACCATTATGACAGAATACCGAACCATAGAAAAAGAAGCGGCGGCAGAATTTGTAGAACGCCGCTCCCGCTTTATCGGTTATGCCAAACCGGTCAGTTCAGAAAACGAGGCGGTCTCTTTTATCAATGAAATAAAAGCCAGGCATTGGAACGCGTCGCACAACGTATATGCATATTGCATTCGGGAAGGGCAGATCAAGCGGTATTCGGATGACGGAGAGCCGCAGGGAACGGCAGGGATTCCCACGCTGGATGTGCTTTTAAAATCTAACCTTACAGATTTGGCAGTTGTTGTTACCCGCTATTTCGGCGGTGTGCTACTCGGTGCGGGTGGTTTGGTACGGGCGTATTCCCGTTCCTGCTCGATTGCTGTTGAACAGGCTGGAATCATTGCGATGAGAACGTGTGTGATGGCGCAGGTTAGCTGTGACTACAGCCAGTACGGTCGCTTGTCCGCGCTGATTCCGGAAAACGACGGAGTGATCGATGGTACGGATTTTACCGACCGGGTTACAATTCTGTTTCATATTGGAGATGACAAAATTCCGGATTTGAGCAAAAAATTGTCGGATGCGACCTGCGGAAGAAGCAATATATCAGTTACTGGTGAAAAATATTTTAAATTTATATAAATATTTGCAGGAAATCAGCGAGATATTACGTATAAACAGTTATCGGATATAGAGATAGGCGGTGAGATAGGATATGACGGTCAGGGAACGAACGCAATCGATTGAAGAACAAATACTATCGCCCTTCGCGGCGCTTTCAAAAAATACACGGGGCCGGGATTATCCGGAAGAGGAATGTGAAATGCGGACCCCTTACCAACGGGACAGGGATCGCATTATCCACTGCAAATCCTTTCGCAGGCTGAAGCATAAAACGCAGGTGTTTTTGTCACCGGAGGGAGACCATTACCGAACCAGACTGACGCACACGCTGGAGGTTTCTCAAATTGCACGAACAATTGCAAGGGCGTTGCTTTTAAATGAAGATTTGACCGAGGCAATTTCGCTGGGTCACGATTTGGGCCATACTCCGTTTGGCCACGCCGGAGAACGCGCGCTCAATGATTTGTACCCGGGGGGCTTCCGCCATTACGAGCAGAGCGTGCGGATTGTTGAAAAGCTCGAAAAAAACGGAAAGGGTCTCAACCTAACCAAAGAGGTTCGTGACGGGATTCTTTGCCATACAAAAGGAACTGAGGCAATCACGCTGGAGGGCAGGATTGTCCGTTTGGCGGACCGTATCGCTTATATCAATCACGATATTGACGACGCGCAGCGTGCCGAGGTGCTCAAAGCTGACGATATTCCCAAGGAAATTACCTCTGTGCTGGGCAACCGCCGAACAGAGCGGATTGATACTCTGGTTCGTTCTGTGATTGAGAACAGCCAGAATGGTGTGATTCAAATGGATTCGGAAGTGCAAAACGCCTTTGACCAGTTATACAGGTTTATGTTTGCGTATGTTTATTTGAATCCCTACGCCAAATCAGAAGAAAAAAAGGTTCCTCATCTAATCGGGTCCCTCTTTGATTATTTAAAGGAGCCGGAGCATCTGCCGGAGGATTTGCAAAATATTGCCGCAGAGGATGGAATCGAAAGAGCCGCCTGCGATTATATCGCCGGAATGACAGACCATTACGCGATAAAGCTGTTCCAGGAAATTTATGTTCCAAAATCCTGGAACATCTAAAAAACAAGGGAAAAGAACAGGCTGGTAAATGGAGGTGACGATATGCCATTGCCGGAAGCCTTTTTGCAGGAATTGAAAGCGCGAAGTGAGCTTTCTGAGGTTGCCGCTTCCTACGTGAATCTTCGGCACAGCGGCAGAAATCTCGTTGGGCTTTGCCCGTTCCATAATGAGAAATCACCCTCTTTTAATATTTACACTGAAAACGGTTCGTTCTATTGCTTCGGCTGCGGTGCCGGTGGCGACGTCATTACCTTTATCCGTCGGATTGAAAATCTGGATTATATGGAGGCGGTTCGCTTCCTGGCGCAGCGCGCCGGACTTCAGGTACCCGAAGGGAATATTGATGACGGCATGAGCCGGTTGAAATCCAGAATTCTTGAAATCAACCGCGAAACAGCCCGTTTTTATCATACCGTTTTGAATTCCGAGCAGGGAAGGGAGGGAATGGACTACCTGACCCGCAGGGGACTTTCCCAAAACACAATACGGCATTTCGGGCTTGGGTTTGCGCCTGCTTCCCGTTTTGCTCTGTCAGATTTTCTTCAAAAAAAAGGGTTTTCGCAGGAAGAGCTTTTTTTAGCCAACGTTGCCTTTAAAGGAAGAAACGGCGGCTCAGTTGATCGCTTTGCGTCCAGAGTCATGTATCCGATCATAGACCTCCGGGGCAACGTTATCGCTTTCGGGGGAAGAATTCTGACTGATGAAAAACCAAAATACCTGAATACCTCGGAAACGCCGGTGTTTAACAAGGGAAGCTATCTTTTTGCATTGAATTTTGCCAAGAACAGCGGAGAGGATCAGCTGATTCTGTGTGAAGGCTATATGGATGTAATTTCTCTGCATCAGTCTGGGTTTACCAATGCAATTGCCACACTTGGAACCGCTTTGACACCGGGACAGGCTCATTTGATGGCACGATACACAAAAGAGGTTATTATCTCCTATGACTCCGACGAAGCCGGGCAAAAGGCTGCAGCGCGGGCAATTCCGATTCTGCGGGATACCGGAATACTGGTTAAGGTGCTTGCTATATCCGGCGGGAAAGACCCGGATGAATACATACGCTCCAATGGCCAGAACGGTCGGGCAAAGTTTAAACAGATGCTGGAGACTTGCGGAAACGACGTGGAATACAGGCTCCAAAAAATAAAGCAGAGCCGCAATCTTCAAACCCCGGACGGTCGGGTTGCGTACCTTTCGGATGCGGCCTCTGTACTGGCTACGCTGGAAAACAGAATAGAGCAGGAGGTTTATGCCGGTAAGCTCGCGGAGGAAACCAGAGTGGAACGTGCGGCGATTATGCTTTTGGTGGAGAAAAATACTGTCAAATTTAAAAAAAGTCGGCAGCAAAAAGAGTTCAAAGCCTTTCAGCAGCAGTCTGCAGGTATCCGGGACAGTATAAATCCTGAAAAATCACAGTTTTTAAGGGCCGCGAGCGCGGAGGAAGCGCTGATTGCGTATATTGTGAAATACCCGGAGAACGCTATACTGATATATCAGGCTTTGCCGCCTGAAAAATTGATTACATCCTTTAACCGCCGTGTATATCAAATAATTGTGGGCAGAATTATAGACGGCAAGGCGATTAGCCTTACAGACATCTCAGAAGGCTTTACGATTGAGGAAATCGCGTCAATTGCGAAAATATTAGCGCGCTTTGATTCCGTTTCTGTTACAAAACAGGACGCGGATGAATATATACAGGTTATCATGCAGGAATCGGCAAAAAGAAGCGTTGAGAATGCGGCGTCGGCGGCAACGCAGGACATACAGGAATATCTCAAAGAACTTAAGACGCAAAAAAAATAGGGGGACTAATGAATGGGATCACCGGATAAGAAGACGGTAATTAGGGAATTAATTGAGCAAGGGAAAAGCAAGGGGCAGCTCTCTACAAAAGAAATACTGGACGCGCTTGGCGAGCTGGAGTTTGACCCGGAGCAGATAGAAAAATTTTACGATACACTGGAAGCGCAGGGTGTTGAAATCATTGAGGATTTTGCCGATGTTCCGCTTGACGATATAGACTTAACTGAGGAAATCGACGAAGATGAGGATATTGAAATTGCTCTTAGCACGGAAGGTATCGCCATTGACGACCCGGTTAAGGTGTATTTAAAGGAAATCGGTCGCGTACCGCTCCTTTCGCCCGAAGAGGAAATTGATTTGGCAATTCGTATCAATACGGGAGATGAAGCCGCGAAAAAACGCCTTTCGGAAGCGAACCTGCGTTTGGTGGTCAGTATTGCGAAGCGTTACCTCGGTCGTGGAATGCAGTTCCTTGACTTGATTCAAGAGGGCAATCTGGGTTTGATTAAGGCCGTGGAGAAATTTGATTACACCAAGGGCTTCAAGTTTTCGACCTATGCCACATGGTGGATCCGTCAGGCGATAACCCGTGCGATTGCCGATCAGGCCAGAACGATCCGTATTCCGGTTCATATGGTTGAAACAATCAATAAAGTAAAAAAGGTGTCCAGCCAGCTGTTGCATACGAACGGACACGAGCCGACAGCGGACGAGATTTCTGCCGAACTGGATATGCCGGTCGATAAGGTCCGCGAAATCATGCGCGTGGCACAGGAGCCAGTTTCGCTGGAAACTCCGATCGGCGAAGAGGAAGACAGCCATCTCGGAGATTTTATTCCGGATGACGACGCTCCCGCTCCGCAGGATGCCGCTTCCCACACGCTGTTAAAGGAACAGCTCGCCGATGTGCTCGATACGCTTACTCCCCGAGAGGAAAAGGTTTTACGCCTGCGTTTCGGTCTGGAGGATGGGCGCTCCCGAACACTGGAAGAGGTGGGCAAGGAGTTTAATGTTACCAGAGAGCGTATCCGTCAAATCGAAGCGAAAGCGCTGCGCAAGCTCCGTCATCCCAGCCGCAGCAAAAAACTGAAAGATTTCTTGGATTGAGAGGTTGACGAATATGGTCATGACACTCGAAGCCGATTATGCGGTCAGGATTGTAGAGATGCTGGCCATTTCCAATCGGAAGGTCGATGCACGAACCATCTCGGCAGAAACACAGGTTCCATTGCGATTTGCATTGAAAATTCTCCGCAAGCTGGTTGCCGGCGGACTGATTGTTTCCTATAAGGGAGCTCGCGGAGGCTATATGCTCGCACGGGAACCGGATAAAATAACGCTCCGGCAGGTGATTGAATCTGTTGAGGGACCCTACATGATCAGCCGCTGCCAGCAGGATGAGTACAGCTGTTCCCATACCTGCTGCCGTTTTCATCAGATTTATGATGAAATATCGTCGGTTGTACGCGAAAAACTCGATTCATATACGTTTGGCGGTCTCTCCGGCGAGCAGAAAAAGAACACGGAAGAAGATGGAACGAATTAAAAAATCACATTGGATTCTGAAGCGGTTTGATGAATTAACGGTCCGCGAGCTTTATGAAATATTAAGCCTGCGCAATAGGGTGTTTATTGTAGAGCAGAAGTGCCCGTTTCAGGATATTGATGGTCTGGATTTTTGCAGCTATCATATGTTTTCAAGCAATGAAGAGGGGAAGATCAACGCGTACCTTCGGATAATTGAAAAGGGTAAATGTTATGATGAAGCATCCATTGGCAGGGTCATTGTCCGAGCTGATCAGCGAGGAACCGGTATTGCAAGGGAAATGATGCTCAAGGCAATCGATTTTGTTGAGAACGGGTTGCAAGGGCATGCAATTCGAATCGGCGCGCAGGCAAAGTTAACGAAATTTTACGAAGGCGTCGGCTTTCGAACGGTTTCCGAGATCTATGAAGAAGACGGTATCGCCCATGTTGAAATGCTCTATCATACCAATACAAAATCTACATAAACAGAAAAAGGTGCCAAGCGCGAAAACGCAAAGCACCTTTTCTTATTTGTTCTATAATTTTTGCAGGTAGGCTCCTATTTGTTTAGATACCAGCAAGTGGAAATTATTTCCAGGCATAAAAAAGCTCCAGTATGGAACGGAGTTTAAATAAAATTCTTGAAATGTGAAAAAACACCTTGACAAACACAATATATTGTAATAAAATAATATACTGCATCATCATGGAAACATATACTCTCTTTATCCTCAACTATAATATCACAACGATTCGCAAAAGGCAAGAGAATATCATAAAAGGTTAAAATTTCAGTGATGGATGCAGTTTATTTTTGTGCTTAATTTATGCCGCCGATGGTAAATATATGAATGGAGTGATTGAGCCAATGGTGAATGTCAAACCGGTGCAAGTTGGCAAAAATGTCCGTATGAGCTTTGCGCGTATTGATGAAGTTCTGGATATGCCGAATCTGATTGAGGTGCAGAAGAATTCCTACAGATGGTTTCTTGACGAGGGCCTCAAAGAGGTTTTTAAGGACGTTTCCGGCATCACAGACTATACCGGCAACTTAGTGTTGGATTTTGTAAATTACAAACTCGACGACGATAAGCCGAATTACAGCGTGGAAGAGTGCAAAGAGCGTGACGCAACTTACGCAGCCGCTTTGAGAGTCACAGCACGTTTGCTTAATAAGGAAAGCGGCGAAATAAAAGAATCGGAAGTGTTTATGGGCGATTTTCCGCTCATGACCGACAGCGGCACCTTTGTAATTAACGGTGCAGAGCGAGTTATCGTTTCCCAGTTGGTTCGTTCACCCGGCGTTTACTATAAAATGGAATACGACAAGACCGGTAAGGAGTTGTTCAGCTCCACCGTTATTCCAAACCGCGGCGCGTGGTTGGAATATGAAAATGACGCGAATGATATTTTCTATGTCCGTATTGATAAAAACCGTAAAATTCCGATTACTGTTTTTGTACGTGCCCTCGGTCTTGGTACCGATGACGAAATTCGCGAATACTTTGGTGACGATGATCGTATGAACGCCACCATCGAAAAGGATCCCTGCAAAAATACCGAGGAAGCTCTTTTTGAGGTATACAGAAAATTGAGACCGAGCGAGCCGCCGACGATTGAAAGTGCCCAGTCACACATCAACGGCTTGTTTTTTGATGCCCGGCGCTATGACCTTTCCAGAGTCGGACGCTATAAATACAACAAAAAACTGAGCCTTGCCGGCCGTATTACGGGTCAGCAGCTTTCCCAGCCGATTGTAAATCCGCTTACCGGTGAGCTGATGGCCGAGGCCGGAGAAATCGTTTCCCACGACAAGGCAAGAGAAATCGATGATGCCGGTGTAACCGTTGCTTTTGTTTCCGTAAACGAGCGTGAAGTAAAAGTGATTTCTAACGGTATGGTAGATATCAATAAGTTTGTAAGTTTTGACGCAAAAGCCGAATGCGGTGTCAATGAAAGAGTCCGTTTCAGTGTGCTTGCCGAAATACTGGATTCTTGCTCCGGTGACGATGAAATTAAGGAAACAATTAAAACCAGAATTGACGAATTGATACCGAAGCATATCATCATTGATGATATTTTCTCTTCTATCAATTATCTGAACTGCCTTGCGATGGGTCTTGGAAATATTGATGATATCGACCATCTCGGCAATCGTCGTATCCGTTCTGTCGGCGAGCTTCTGCAGAACCAGTTCCGCATCGGCTTTTCCCGCCTCGAGCGCGTAATTCGTGAAAGAATGACGCTGCAGGCGCAGGATCTTGAAGTGCTGACTCCGCACTCGCTGATTAATATCCGTCCGGTTGTGGCGGCAATCAAGGAGTTCTTTGGTTCCTCCCCGCTGTCCCAGTTCATGGACCAGACCAACCCGCTTGCGGAGCTGACGCATAAGCGCCGCCTCTCCGCTTTGGGCCCCGGCGGTCTTTCCCGAGACCGCGCGGGCTTCGAGGTTCGTGACGTTCACTACAGCCACTACGGTCGTATGTGCCCGATTGAGACGCCGGAAGGTCCTAACATCGGTTTGATCTCTTACCTAGCCACGTTCGCAAGAATTAATGAGTATGGATTTATCGAGGCACCTTTCCGCCGGGTAGATGGAGTTACGCATCAGGTAACCAAAGACGTAATTTATATGACCGCCGACGTGGAAGATGAATACATCGTAGCGCAGGCGAATGAACCGCTGGATGAAAACGGCTGTTTCCAGCATACAAAGGTAAATGCCCGTTACCGTGACGAATTCCTTGAGGTTGAACGCGAGAAGGCCGACTATATGGATGTTTCTCCAAGAATGGTTGTGTCTGTCGCTACCGCGATGATTCCGTTCCTCGAAAACGATGACGCGAACCGTGCGCTGATGGGCTCAAACATGCAGCGCCAGGCTGTTCCGCTTCTTAAGACGGAATCCCCGATTGTTGGTACCGGAATGGAATACAAGGCGGGCGTTGACTCCGGCGTCTGCGTGGTTGCAAGGCGCGGCGGTGTGGTACGCAGCGTAAGCGCGAACGAAGTTCGGGTGACCTGTGACAACGGTGAGATTGATGTCTACCATGTTATTAAATTTATGCGCTCCAACCAGGGAACATGTATTAATCAGGTTCCGGTTGTTGAAGTAAACCAGAGAATTGAGGCCGGCACGGTGATTGCCGACGGTCCTGCAACCAAAGACGGCGAAATCAGCCTTGGCAAGAATGCCCTGATCGGGTTCATGACCTGGGAAGGCTACAACTACGAGGATGCTGTTCTGATCAGTGAAAAAATTGTCCGCGATGACGTTTATACTTCCATTCATATCGAAGAGTATGAGGTGGAGTCCAGAGACACCAAGCTGGGGCCGGAGGAAATCACCAGAGACATTCCCAATGTAAATGAGGATTTACTCCGTGATTTGGACGAAAGCGGAATTATTCGTATCGGTGCGGAGGTTCGCGCCGGAGATATTCTTGTCGGCAAGGTAACCCCGAAGGGAGAAACGGAGCTTACCGCAGAGGAACGCCTGCTGCGTGCCATTTTCGGCGAAAAAGCCCGTGAGGTAAGAGATACCTCTCTCCGAGTGCCCCACGGCGAATACGGCATCGTGGTGGATGTAAAGGTCTTTAACCGTGAAAACAGCCATGACGAGCTAAGCCCCGGCGTCAATAAGGTCGTTCGCTGCTATATTGCCCAGAAGCGCAAGATTTCTGTGGGCGATAAGATGGCGGGCCGCCACGGTAACAAGGGCGTTGTTTCGCGTATTCTTCCTGTGGAGGATATGCCATTCCTGCCGGACGGTACTCCGCTGGATATCGTTTTGAATCCGCTGGGCGTTCCTTCCCGTATGAACATCGGTCAGGTGCTTGAGGTTCATTTGGGCTATGCAGCAAAAGCGCTCGGCTGGAAAATCATGACCCCGGTTTTTGACGGCGCACATGAACAGGATATCGTGGAATGCTTTAAGAAGGCAGGACTCAGCGAAGACGGAAAGACGATTCTGAAGGATGGCCGTACCGGCGAATTCTTCGACAATCCGGTTACTGTCGGTATCATGTATTACCTGAAGCTGCACCATCTGGTTGACGATAAAATCCATGCCCGTTCCACTGGTCCGTACTCCCTTGTTACCCAGCAGCCGCTGGGCGGTAAGGCGCAGTTCGGCGGTCAGCGTTTCGGTGAGATGGAAGTTTGGGCGCTGGAAGCTTACGGCGCCGCCTATACCCTTCAGGAAATTCTTACGGTTAAGTCTGATGATGTCGTGGGTCGTGTTAAGACCTACGAGTCGATCGTGAAGGGTCAGAATATACCGAAGCCGGGCATTCCGGAATCCTTTAAGGTTCTTATCAAGGAGCTTCAGTCCCTCGGTCTCGACGTTAAGGTGCTTGACAAAAACGACGATGAAATCGATTTGCGGCAGAACTTTGACGACGACGACGATATCGGATTTAACCCCACGGATAGTAATTTTGATGAATCAACGGTTGCTGACGATCTGGAAGGTTACTCCATCGATGATACGGACGATGACGAAGGTCTGTTTGATGACTCTGATGGATACGTGAATGATGAAGACGGTGATGATGATTTTGATAAGGATGAACCCTTTGACATTGCAGAAGCAGTAGACGAACTAGAATAGAAAGGGGTTACAATATGGAATTTAATACTTTTGAGTCAATCAAGATTGGACTTGCTTCACCGGAAAAAATCAGAGAGTGGTCACACGGCGAAGTCAAAAAGCCTGAAACGATAAATTACCGCACCTTAAAACCGGAACGCGACGGATTGTTCTGTGAACGAATTTTTGGGCCCCAGAAGGACTGGGAATGCCATTGCGGAAAGTACAAGAGAATCCGTTACAAGGGCAAAATCTGTGAACGCTGCGGCGTTGAGGTTACCCGCGCCAAGGTTCGCCGCGAGCGCATGGGTCATATTGAGCTTGCCGCCCCGGTTTCTCATATCTGGTATTTTAAGGGTATTCCTTCCAGAATGGGTTTGATTCTGGATATTTCTCCCCGTATGCTGGAAAAGGTGCTTTACTTTGCACTATATATCGTAACCGACCCGGGCAGTGTGCGTGAGCTTTCTAAAAAACAGCTCTTGAATGAAAAAGAATACCGCGATATGCGCGAAAAATATGAGGACGATTTTGAAGCCAGTATGGGCGCCGAGGCAATTAAGAAGCTTTTATCCGAGATTGATCTCGACCAAGGCTCCGAAGAATTAAAGGAAGAGCTTTCGACCGCTTCCGGTCAAAAGCGCGTCCGTATTTTAAAGCGCTTGGAAGTGATGGAGGCGTTCCGCCTTTCCGGCAACCGTCCGGAATGGATGATTCTTGATGTTGTTCCAGTTATTCCGCCGGATATCCGCCCGATGGTTCAGCTGGATGGCGGACGCTTTGCGACCTCCGACCTGAACGACCTTTATCGCCGTGTAATTAACAGAAACAACCGTTTGAAACGGCTTTTGGAGCTTGGTGCTCCGGATATCATTGTCCGCAACGAAAAGCGTATGCTTCAGGAAGCCGTTGATGCGTTAATTGATAATGGCCGCCGCGGCAGACCGGTTACCGGCCCGAACAACCGTCCGCTGAAATCCCTTTCCGATATGTTGAAAGGTAAGCAAGGTCGCTTCCGCCAGAACCTTTTGGGTAAGCGTGTCGACTACTCCGGTCGTTCGGTTATCGTTGTAGGTCCTGAATTGAAGATGTACCAGTGCGGTCTTCCGAAGGAAATGGCGCTGGAGCTGTTTAAGCCCTTTGTCATGAAGCGTCTGGTGGAAACCGGTGTTGCCGGCAACATCAAGGCTGCCAGAAAAGCGGTGGAACGCGCAAAACCGGAAGTTTGGGATGCTCTGGAAATTGTGATTAAGAATCATCCGGTTCTACTGAACCGTGCTCCTACGCTTCATAGACTTGGTATTCAGGCGTTTGAGCCTGTGTTGGTGGAAGGTCGTGCCTTAAAGCTGCATCCGTTGGCTTGTACTGCTTATAACGCGGATTTCGACGGTGACCAGATGGCGGTTCACGTTCCGCTTTCCGCAGAAGCGCAGGCGGAGGCCCGCTTCCTGATGCTGGCTGCCGGCAACCTGCTGAAGCCGTCTGACGGGCGCCCTGTTACCGTTCCTACACAGGACATGGTCCTGGGTTCCTACTACCTGACACTGGAAAAAGACGGGGAACTGGGCGAAGGCAAAGTCTTCCGTGATTTTGATGAAGCAATATTAGCTTATAACGCAAAAAGTGTTGGTCTGCACGCGAAGATCAAAGTTCGCAGAACACTTGAAATTAACGGTGAAAAGATTTCCAGGCTGGTTGATACGACGGTTGGGCGCATGATTTTCAACCGCCCGATTCCGCAGGATCTTGGGTTTGTAGATCGTACCAATCCGGATAACCTGTTCCGTTTTGAAATCGACTTCCTGGTTGGAAAGAAACAGCTGGAAAAGATTATTGACAAGTGCATTAAAACACACGGTACGCCAATGACCGCCGATGTTCTGGACAGCGTAAAAGCTCAGGGATATAAATACTCCACACTGAGCGCGATTACCGTCGCCGTCAGTGATGCCACCATTCCGCCAGAGAAGAAGAATATTATCGATACTGCGGAAAAGCAGATCGATACTGTATTTGACCAGTTTAAGAACGGTTTGCTATCCGACGGTGAGCGTTACAATGCGGTACTCAAAATCTGGGCAAAGGCGACCGAAGACGTTTCCGTTGCCCTTCAGAAAAATTTGAACCGCTACAACCCGATCTTTATGATGGCGGATTCCGGCGCCCGTGGTTCCATGAGCCAGATTCGCCAGTTGGCCGGTATGCGCGGTCTGATTGCGAATACGTCCGGTAAAACAATTGAAATTCCGATTCGTGCCAACTACCGTGAAGGCTTGAATATTCTAGAATACTTTATTTCCTCCCGTGGCGCCAGAAAGGGACTTGCCGATACCGCGCTTAGAACGGCTGACTCCGGTTACCTGACCCGCCGTCTGGTTGATGTTTCGCAGGAAGTTATTATCCGCGAGGATGACTGCGGCTCTACCGAGGGAATTGAGGTTTATGATATCCGCGAGGGCAAAGAATCTATCGAACCCATGCATGAGCGTCTGATCGGCAGATATCTGGTAGAGGATTTTGTTGACGACCAGACCGGAGAGGTTTTGGTGTCGAAAGATAAGCTCATGAATGACCATGACGCGGACATTATCGTGGGTCGCGGTACGCAGCGCATTATCATCCGCTCTATTTTGAACTGCCACGCGAAGCACGGCGTCTGCAAAAAATGCTATGGCGCTAACCTTGCGAACGGCCAGCCGGTTACAGTTGGTGAAGCGGTCGGTATTATTGCCGCCCAGTCCATCGGCGAACCGGGCACACAGCTTACCATGAGAACCTTCCACACCGGCGGCGTCGCCAGTGCGGAGGATATTACGCAGGGTCTGCCGCGTGTTGAAGAGCTTTTTGAAGGACGCAAACCGAAGCATCTTGCGATTATCAGTGAGATTTCCGGTACGGTTACCTTTGAGGAGGTCAAGAAAAACCGCCATGTTGTTGTCACGAATTCCGAATCAGGCGATTCCAAGTCGTACCTCATTCCCTTTGGCTCGCGTATTATCGTAAACGAAGGCCAGGAGATCAAAGCAGGTACGAGAGTTACGGAAGGCTCAGTCAATCCGCATGATGTTCTGGCCATCAGTGGCACTCAGGCGGTTCAGGATTACCTCATTGAAGAAGTTCAGCGCGTTTACCGGATGCAGGGCGTTGATATTAACGATAAGCATATCGAGGTTATCGTTCGCCAGATGATGAAGAAGGTAAAAGTTGACGACGCGGGCGATACCACTCTGTTATCCAGTTCTCTTGTAGAAAAGAGTGAGCTGGAGGCGGAGAACAGGGCAATCCGCGAGCGCATTGCACAAGGGGAAGCCGATCTCAAGGAAGCAACCTGCACCCCGATTCTTCTCGGTATCACCAAGGCTTCTCTCGCTACGGATTCCTTCCTGTCGGCGGCTTCCTTCCAAGAGACGACCCGGGTTCTTACCGATGCCGCAATTAAAGGCAAGATCGATCCGCTGCTCGGTCTGAAGGAAAACGTTATTATCGGAAAACTGATTCCTGCCGGTACTGGAATGAAGTGCTATACCGATGTTGAGGTTCAGAAAACAAATGAATCCTTGACAAGTGATGCAGTTTAGAGTTATAATTACCAATTGTGATGGTTTTTTAACTAAATAGTATTCCTATTCTGCGGCAAACCCGTGGGATAGGAATATGCTATGTTCAGAAGAAAAGACTATTTGTTGTTAATGCGGATATAATATATTCGCTTGACATATAAAAATTTGAGTGAGGAGGTGTCTTATGCCAACATTTAACCAGTTAGTCCATACGGGCAGAGAAGTTGCTGTAACAAAGGCGAAAGCTCCTGCGCTTTTAAAGGGATGGAATTCCAAGAAGCGTGTTGCGATTGACCAGGATTCCCCGCAGAAGCGTGGTGTTTGTACTACAGTTAAGACCGCAACCCCGAAAAAACCGAACTCCGCGTTGAGAAAAATCGCCAGAGTACGGCTTTCCAACGGAATTGAGGTCAGTGCGTACATTCCGGGTGTCGGCCATAATCTTCAGGAACACAGCGTTGTTATGATTCGCGGCGGACGTGTTAAGGATTTGCCTGGCGTGCGTTACCATATTATCCGTGGTACCCTTGATGCGCAGGGAGTTGCAAATCGTATGCAGGCCCGTTCCAAGTACGGCGCAAAGCGTCCGAAGGCTGGTGCGGCAAAGGCTGCAAAAAAATAAGGTAGTTTAAATTTGACAGAAACCTTACGGCTGCATGTTTTAAACATAATGCGGCGGCGTTTATATAGATGAAACGCCTCTGTATTGGCCACGGGAGTTTGTCGCTTTCGAGTACCTATGATATCATTCATGTGAAGGAGGGAAGTAAAGTGCCAAGAAGAGGAAATATTGCAAAACGTGATGTTTTGCCGGACCCACTGTATAATTCAAAGCTTGTGACACGTCTTGTCAATAATATCATGATAGACGGTAAGAAGGGCGTTGCTCAGAAGATCGTTTATGGTGCATTCGATATTATCAGCGAGAAAACAGGAAAAGACCCGTTGGAGGCATTCGAGACTGCACTGGAAAATGTCATGCCTGCTCTCGAAGTTAAGGCCCGCCGTGTAGGTGGTGCCACATATCAGGTCCCGATGGAAGTCCGCCCTGAAAGAAGACAGACTTTAGGCTTACGTTGGATGACCAACTATTCAAGACTAAGATCTGAAAAGACAATGAGAGAGAGACTTGCCGGTGAAATTCTTGATGCGATAAATGGTGCTGGCGGTGCTGCCAAGAAGCGTGACGATACGCATAAGATGGCAGAAGCCAACAAGGCATTTGCTCATTACAGATGGTAATCCGGCCTTGTTGCCAGATTACCTGAAGCAGTGTCCAAATTCCAACATTTTCAAATTTTAAGGAGGAAACTATGCCAAGGCAGGTATCACTCGATTTAACCCGCAATATCGGTATCATGGCTCATATTGATGCCGGTAAAACAACAACCACAGAACGTATCCTGTATTATACAGGTATTAACCATAAGATTGGCGAAGTACATGACGGTGCCGCAACTATGGACTGGATGGTGCAGGAGCAGGAAAGAGGTATTACAATTACCTCCGCTGCGACTACCTGCTTTTGGAAGGGTCATAGAATCAACATCATCGATACTCCGGGTCACGTTGACTTTACGGTAGAGGTTGAGCGCTCACTGCGCGTTCTCGACGGCTCCGTAACGGTATTCTGCGCAAAGGGCGGCGTTGAGCCGCAGTCTGAAACTGTTTGGCGTCAGGCAGAGGAATATCATGTTCCCCGCATGGCTTACGTCAACAAGATGGACATCATGGGCGCTGATTTTTTCCGTGTTGTTCAGATGATGAAGGACCGCCTTAAGTGCAATGCTGTGCCGATTCAGCTGCCGATTGGTTCCGAGGATTCCTTTAAGGGAATTATCGATCTGGTAGAGATGAAGGCCGACATTTATTATGATGAAATGGGCAAGGAGATGCGTGTTGAGGATATTCCGGAAGACATGCTTGAGCTTGCCAATCAGTATCATACAGAACTCATCGAGCATGTTGCCGAGCAGGATGACGCCCTTATGGAGAAATACCTGAACGGTGAAGCCCTTACCAAGGAAGAAATCATGAAGACAATTCGTAAATCTACGATTGCCAATCACATGGTTCCTGTAGCCTGCGGTACTTCTTACAGAAACAAGGGCGTTCAGAAGCTTTTGGACGCTATCATAGCCTATATGCCTGCTCCGACCGATGTTGCCGATATAAAGGGCGTCGACCCGGAAACAGGCGAAGATATGGAATGCCATTCTTCCGACAATGAGCCGTTTGCCGCTCTTGCGTTTAAGATTGCTACAGACCCGTTTGTAGGAAAGCTGTGCTTCTTCCGCGTATACTCCGGCATGCTCCAAGCTGGTTCCGGTGTTTACAACTCCACAAAAGACAACAACGAGCGTATCGGTCGTATCCTGCAAATGCACGCAAACCACCGTCAGGATATTGATACCGTTTATGCGGGCGATATCGCAGCAGCCGTCGGTCTTAAAAATACAACTACCGGCGACACTCTTTGCGATCCGAATCACCCGATTATTCTTGAGTCCATGGAGTTCCCCGATCCGGTTATCGAAGTAGCGATTGAGCCGAAGACGAAGGCTGGTCAGGAAAAAATGGGCATTGCGCTTGCAAAGCTCGCGGAAGAAGACCCGACCTTCAAGGCCTATACGAACGAAGAAACAGGTCAAACCATTATTGCCGGTATGGGTGAGCTTCACCTTGAAATTATCGTTGACCGTCTTCTGCGTGAGTTCCACGTTGAAGCAAATGTAGGCGCACCGCAGGTTTCCTATAAAGAGACCATTCGCGGAAAGGCTGATGTCGACTCCAAGTATGCGCGTCAGTCCGGCGGTCGCGGCCAGTACGGTCACGTTAAGATCAGAATTGAGCCTAACCCGGGCAATGGTTACGAGTTTGTTAATGCGGTTGTCGGCGGCGCGATTCCGAAGGAATATATCGAACCTGTCAACCAGGGTATTCAGGGCGCAATGCAGTCCGGTGTACTTGCCGGTTATCCGGTTGTTGACACAAAGGTAACTATTTATGACGGATCCTATCATGAAGTTGACTCCTCAGAAATGGCGTTTAAGATCGCTGGCTCCATGGCCTTCAAAGAGGCGATGAAGAAAGCTGATCCGGTCATTCTCGAGCCGATTATGAAGGTTACTGTAACTGTTCCGGAAGAGTACATGGGCGATGTCATCGGTGACCTGAACTCACGCCGTGGCATGATCGAGGGCATGGATGCAGTTTCCGGTGCTCAGCAGATCAGAGCGCAAGTTCCGCTTTCTGAAATGTTTGGTTACGCAACCGATATGCGTTCCAAAACACAGGGCAGAGGTCAGTATGTTATGGAACCGGCTACTTCTCAGGAAGTTCCGAAATCCGTTTCTGAAAAAATTATTTCCACACGCGGAAAAAAGACGGATTAACTTAAAAAATGTGCTTGATTTTTATTATATAAATTGATAAAATGATAGGCATAGTTTAACTGTAATAATTAATTATTGTATAATAAAAAAGGAGGAATTCCAATGGCAAAAGCAAAGTTCGACAGATCCAAACCGCACGTAAACATTGGTACAATCGGTCACGTTGACCATGGCAAAACCACCCTTACAGCAGCCATCACAAAGGTTCTTAACTTTAGTGGTGAGGCTGAATTCGTTGATTACGCTAATATTGATAAGGCTCCTGAAGAGAGAGCACGTGGTATTACAATCAACACCGCACACGTTGAGTATCAGACCGAAGCCCGTCACTATGCTCACGTTGACTGCCCAGGCCATGCCGACTATGTTAAAAACATGATCACCGGCGCTGCTCAGATGGACGGTGCTATCCTTGTTGTTTCTGCTGCTGACGGCCCGATGCCTCAGACCAGAGAGCACATTCTGCTTGCCCGTCAGGTTGGCGTGCCGCACATCGTTGTTTTCATGAACAAGGTTGACCAGGTTGACGATCCGGAACTGCTGGATCTTGTTGAGATGGAAATTCGTGACCTTTTGAATGAATATGAGTTCCCGGGCGATGATACCCCGATAGTTCGCGGCTCCGCTCTCGTAGCTCTTGAGTCTACTTCTACTGATGCAAATGCAGCTGAGTACAAATGCATTAATGAATTGATGGATGCTGTTGACAGCTTTATTCCGACTCCTGCCCGTATGGCAGATCTTCCGTTCCTTATGCCTGTTGAAGACGTTTTCACCATTACTGGTCGTGGTACTGTTGCTACCGGTAGAGTTGAGCGTGGTACAGCTAAGGTTGGCGAAGAAATCGAAATCATTGGTCTGACTGATGAGCGTAAGAAGGCTGTTATTACAGGTCTTGAAATGTTCAAGAAAACTCTTGATTTTGCAGAGGCTGGCGATAACGTTGGTGTTCTTCTCCGTGGTATTCAGAGAACTGAAATTGAGCGCGGCCAGGTTCTTGCAAAGCCGGGTTCCATTCATCCTCATACCAAATTCCGTGGCCAGGTTTACGTTCTGACCAAGGATGAAGGTGGACGTCATACTCCTTTCTTCAACAACTATCGTCCCCAGTTCTATTTCAGAACAACTGACGTTACCGGCGTTATCACTCTTCCGGAAGGAACTGAGATGTGCGTACCTGGTGATAACGTTGAAATGGATGTTGAGCTTATCACTCCTATCGCTATTGAAGAAGGTCTTCGTTTTGCTATCCGTGAAGGCGGTCATACCGTTGGTTCCGGCGCTGTTATTAAGATTAACTCATAATTTTAATAAGTATTTTATAATATTAGCCTCATCCTTTTGCGGGATGGGGCTTTTTTAATCTACAAAATACTACATAAATCATCGGCAATATGCTATATTATTAAGAGTGATGAGTGGTTATACAGTTGTCCCACAAGAGAATAGGACATTTTACCGACGATTGGTAGTCGTCTGTTTTTTTTGAGCGGTAACAGTCCGCTTTCTTTTATGTTCTGATTGGATGAAATATTTTAGTGAACCTTTAGTATGAAATGATTAGGAGTTTTTATGAAAACAGTTCAAAAGCATTCAGTAGCGCTTCGTGTGATGTTAGCCGTTCTTCTTGCCGGCAGTTGTATTTTCGGATTTACGCTTTTTCTCCAGTACAATAGTAATAATGCCATTCAGGCCGCCAGTACTCCGAGCAGTGAAGCAGTCGATTCCAGTTCCACTCCGGAATCTTCTAGATCAGTGGTGTCTAAGTCAGAGCCAAAAACGGCATCAATTACTATTCTGGGTGTTGGTGACGATTTGATTCATGATGTAATTTATTTGCAGGCAAGCAGTCGTGCGGGCGGCAAAGGTTATAATTTTCATCCGGTATACGAACAAATAGAAAAAGACGTCAAGGAGGCGGATATCTCCATAATCAATCAGGAAACGCCGATTGCCGGGAAAATTGCGCCCCCCGCCGGATACCCGCGTTTTAATTCGCCTACCCAATTGGGGGATGAGCTTGTCAATTTGGGCTTTGACGTGATTAATCACGCCAACAACCATGTGTTGGATATGAATGAAAAGGGTCTGGCCGCTACCCTCGATTATTGGGAGACAAAGCCGAATGTTAAGGTAATCGGCGCCTATCGCAATGATGAGGATTTGCAGAATATACGGGTAATCGAGACAAAAGGAATTAAAACTGCCTATATCGGTATCACGGAAATGACCAACGGCCTGTCTCTGCCGAAAGGATCAAAGTACCGCCTGATTTATGCGAGTAACACGCAGCTTATTGAGCAGCAGATTAAGAAAGCCAAGTCAATTGCTGATGTCGTAGTGGTTTCTGTGCACTGGGGGAACGAGAATACAACGACGCTTACGGATAAGCAAACGACATTGGCACAGAATTTGGTAGACTGGGGAGCAGACATTATTTTCGGCAGCCATCCCCATGTTTTGCAAAAATTGACCGTGTTAACCAGGAAAGACGGTACAAAATGCCCTGTTATTTTTTCTCTGGGCAATTTTGTTTCCGCGCAGCAGGATGGTCCGAATATGATTAGCGGAATCCTGAAGGTTACTATGACAAAGGATTTTGACACAAATCAAACGGTATTTACGGACATGAAGTTTAAGCCAACTGTAACACAGTATGGGAAAAGATGTGCCAATATAACAATATACCCCCTTTCCAAATACACAGATGCGTTGGCGGCGGCACACGGAATTCGAAAGTTTGTCCCGAGTTTTAGTTTAAGCTATATCCATAAAATAGTGGATCAGAGTATTCCAAAAGAATATCAAAGCAATTGACAAAAAGAAATTTAAATGATATTATATTAACAAATAAATAGCTGTCTTCGGGGCGGGGTGAGATTCCCCACCGGCGGTAATACAGTTTAGCTGTGAGCCCGCGAGCGAAAGCTGATTTTGGTGAGATTCCAAAGCCGACGGTATAGTCCGGATGGAAGAAGAAACACGCGCAATTGCGTATTTTTCGCCTCACAGTTTTTACTGTGGGGCTTTTTTTCGTAGACAGCCAAAAAAAGGAGAGTTTTTATGAAATCAAAGAGCACAAACAACAGCGTTCTACATTTGGCTCAAATGGGAATGCTGGCTGCCATTTCCATCGTATTGGTGGCTTTCGTAAGGATCCCGCTGATTCCGGCAGTTCCTTTTCTGGAGTATGACATGGCGGACGCGCCCATACTAATTGCCGCAATGCTTTTTGGCACGATTCCTTCTTTGTTGATTCTATTTGCTGTTTCAGTCATTCAGGCGTTTTTGTTCGGTGGAAACGGCTGGGTTGGTCTTGTGATGCACTTTGTTGCATCCGGGGCACTGGTCATATTGGTGGGGCAGTTTTATCACCGTAAGCATAAACTATCTGAAGCTATAATCGGAATGGTATTGGGGACGATTGCGATGACGGTCATCATGATTCCGATGAACTACATTTTTACCGTGAATTTTTTCGGAACACCCAAAGCGGTTGTGGATGCGATGATGCTTCCTGGAATCATTCCGTTTAATCTGATCAAGGCTGGATTAAATAGCCTGATTACAGGGGTGGTATTCAAGGCGCTGCTTCCGTATGTAAGCAAACACAATCATATCGTAAAAACGGCATAATTAAAAATAATAATATTTTTCAGGGCGGGGCGCAAATCCCCACCGGCGGTGATCCGGCAAAAGCCGGGAGCCCGCGCGCGACAGTCAATCGCTGATTTGGTGAGATTCCAAAGCCGACGGTCACAGTCCGGATGAAAGAAAGAGAAAACTATGAATACATTAACAGGAACAAAGTCCCGTTCTTCCATTTTTAATGCCAGAGGCATCGCGCAGATTGGTATTATTTCCGCTATCGCAACGGTATTGATGCTGTTTGATATACCGCTTTGGTTCGCTCCCAGCTTTTATAAAATTGATTTAAGCGACATTCCGATTCTGATTGGCAGCTTCGCGGTTGGACCGCTTGCCGGAGTCATGATGGAACTGATTAAAATTTTGCTTAATTTATTACTGAACGGAACAACAACGGGCGGAATCGGCGAATTTTCGAATTTTTTAATCGGCTGCTCCCTGGTGCTTCCGAGTTCGCTAATTTACCATTGTGGCAAGACGAAGAAACACGCGGTCATTGGGTTGGCGACCGGCACGGTGGGCATCACGGTAATGGCCTGCCTTCTCAATGCTTTTGTGATGCTGCCGGTATACGCGAATGCATTTCATTTGCCGCTTGAAGCATTGGTAGCAATCGGAACAAAAATAAACCCTTCTATAAAAGATTTGCCAACCTTCATTTTTCTTGCGGTAGCGCCGTTCAATATACTAAAAGGCGTTATGGCTTCTGGAATAACACTGCTGCTCTATAAAAAGGTAAGCCCGATTTTACACAGATAAATCCTGTTTGAAAAAAATTGACGGAATTTAGCCGAAACGAACGAGCTTGGCAAAAAACTGATAATTATGAGATAATACAGTATTTCTTGAAGAAAAAAACCGCAATTTGCTGATATTGTATATTTACGTAAGTGGAAAAGCATGCTATAATAAGCTCGTAAAATTAAATATGTCCTTATCAAGAGTGACGGAGGGAACAGGCCCGATGATGTCCGACAACCTACTTCGTGTAAGGTGCCAAATCCTGCGGTAAAGCCGATAGATGAGGTAATCATAACGTCATTCGGGCTTTCCGGATGGCGTTTTTGTTTTATTTTTTACTTATGGAGGGATTTACTATGGCGACTCACTTTTTTACTTCTGAATCCGTGACAGAAGGGCATCCGGATAAGCTTTGCGATCAAATTGCGGACGCTGTACTTGATGAAATAATAAAACAGGATCCACAGGCGCATGTTGCCTGCGAGGTGACCGCGACAACCGGTGTAATCCATGTGATGGGCGAAATCTCCACAGATTGCTACGTTGATATTGCTTCTACCGCGCGAGAGGTGGTAAAGGATATCGGCTACAATGATCCAGCCTGCGGCTTTGACGGCAATACCTGCGGCGTGATAATATCAATCGATATGCAGTCTCCCGATATCGCGATGGGGGTAAACGAGTCTTTTGAGGCCAAGCACGGTGCGACGGATGAAAATGACGCAATCGGCGCGGGCGACCAGGGTATGATGTTCGGTTTTGCCTGCGATGAAACGCCGGAGTTGATGCCGCTTGCCATTTCACTTGCCCATGGGCTTTCTAAGCGTTTAAGCTCAGTACGCAAGGACGGCACGTTATCCTACCTGAGACCGGACGGCAAGACACAGGTGACCGTCGAGTATGACGGTGACGTCCCCTTGCGCGTAGACACTGTCGTTGTATCCACACAGCATGATCCTGATGTCACCTTGGAGCAGATTCGCAAAGATATCCTTGATCAAGTAATCGATAAAGTCATTCCGTCCAAATGGCTCGATGAGAAAACAAAATATTATGTGAACCCTACCGGGCGGTTTGTTATCGGCGGTCCTGTGGGTGACAGTGGCTTGACTGGTAGGAAGATCATCGTCGATACCTACGGAGGATACGGCAGACACGGTGGTGGCGCTTTTTCCGGCAAGGACCCGACAAAGGTGGATCGTTCCGCGGCTTATGCGGCACGCCATGTGGCGAAAAACGTGGTTGCGGCAGGACTTGCTAAAAAGTGTGAGGTGCAGCTTGCCTATGCGATCGGCGTTGCCAGACCGGTTTCCATTATGGTGGAGACGTTTGGAACGTCATCCTACCCCAATGAAGCGCTGGCTGACGCGGTGTCAAGAGTATTTGACCTTCGTCCGACCGCGATCATCAAAGATCTGGATTTGCGTAAACCGATCTACCGCGCGGTATCCAACTATGGTCATATGGGCAGGGAAGACCTGAATGTTACCTGGGAAAGGCTCGATAAAGTCGATGCACTGAAAGCCGCTATAAAGAAATAAGCTTAGCACTTTTTCACCTCGTCACATAAACTGTGATGAGGTGATTTTAATGCTAGAAACAATATCAACGATATCATTTGTATTGCTTGCGGTTGTCGGAGCGGCCGATCTGGTTCGTTTTTTGATCTACCACACGCTCAGGTCTAAAAACCCGGGAAAGCTTTATTTGATTATCACCATCAGCGGCCACGAAGAAGGCGCAGAGGTAATGCTCACCAGTGCAATTGAAAGGTTGAAATGGATTTCCGGAGAGGAAAAGAAGCTGATTTGCATTGACGACGGAATGGACGAAGAAACACGAAAGGTATGCGGGATTATCAGCGCGCAAAATCCGGGCATAGAAATTTGCACCCCGAAGGAGCTGGGGCAATTATTGGATTGACGGTTTACATTACATAGCCAATGTATTATACTGAAATTAAAAATTATAATCGAATAGCTCTGCCAGTTGCTGCGTATTTTCGGGTATTATTTTAAGATGTAATGTGTAGGACGAAGTCAGGCTGGCGCCTGGCAGGGAAAACAACGCAGCAGCGCAGAAAACAGACCGCAAAGACTGGTTGCTTTGAAAAAAATCGACTATAATCAATACAGAGGTTAAAATGATTTGTAACGGACGAGGATAAAAAATGCAGGAAGATAAGCTTCTTGAAATGACCGGCTCTGTAGAGCAGGTCATTTTTCGGAATGAAAAGAATGGATATACTATTTTAGAAATGAACAGTGGGGAAGAGCTGGTTACGGCGGTCGGAGCCATGCCATGGGCCAGCGTTGGTGAAGAGCTTCACGTAATGGGGAATTGGGTAAACAATCCCAACTACGGCACCCAGTTTAAAGTGGAGGCGTATGAGCGCTCTCAGCCTGCCACAGTGGCCGCAATGCTGAAATATTTGTCGTCCGGAGCAGTTAAGGGAATTGGCCCGTCTATGGCTGCCAAGATCGTTGATTCATTTGGAGAGAACACGCTGCAGGTAATTGAAAACGAACCGGAACGGCTCTGCCTGATTCGGGGAATTACAAAATCGCGTGCACAGAAAATGAGCGATGAAATGAAGGCAATGCATGGAATTAAGGAAATTATGCTGTATCTCAGCAGTTTTGGGATTCAGCCGGAAGAAGCCGTTCGAATCTGGAAGCTTTTCGGGTCGCAATCAGCCGAGCGCATTCAGGAGGATCCCTATTGCCTTTGCGAAGAAAGCCTGGAAATCGGCTTTGATCGCGCGGATGGGATAGCCGCTTCCCTGGAACGGCCTCAGGATGACAGATGCAGGGTGAGGGCGGGTATCGTGCATGTGCTAAAGCATAATCTTAGCAACGGGCATACCTGTCTCCCGGTCAAAAAGCTGATGGAAACGTCCGTAAGACTGCTTAGTGTGGAACGGGAACTTACAGAGGAGATTCTGGAAGAGCTGAAATCGGAAGGCTCGGTGATCTCTGTAGTGTTTGCGGAAAAGGAGTTTCTATTTACTCCCCAGATGTACCGTTCCGAGGTTTACTCGGCGGGAAGAATCCAAATGATGCTTCGGTATCCTGCTCAATCGATTATTGGAATAGAAAATTATATTGAAAATATAGAAGAGACTTTTCAAATCCAATATGCACAGCGACAAAAGCAGGCGATACGGGAAGCGCTTTCAAAGGGTCTATTGATCCTGACCGGGGGACCCGGCACGGGAAAGACGACAACCTTAAACGCGATTATCAAAATATTGGAGCTGAAGGGGGAAAAGGTGCTGCTTGCAGCGCCGACAGGGAGGGCTGCCAAACGCATGTCTGAGCTGACCGGGCGCGAAGCAAAAACCATTCATCGGTTGCTTCAGGTAGAGTGGGATGAATCCAATCATCCTGCATTTGCTAAAAATGAGAAAAACCTCTTGGAGTGTGACGCATTGGTGATAGACGAGCTATCGATGGTGGATGCCTCTATTTTTGAAGCCGTATTGCGCGCAATCCCGCTTGGCTGCCGTTTCGTTATGGTGGGAGACTGCAACCAGCTTCCTTCCGTTGGACCTGGGAACGTGCTATTCGAATTGATTGCGGCAGGGCTTCTGCCGGTTGTGCAGCTCGATCAGATTTTTCGCCAGTCGATGCAGAGCTTAATCGTTACCAACGCTCACAAAATAGTGAACGGTTCCATGCCGGAGCTCGGAATTCGGACAAGCGATTTCTTTTTCCTTCCCTGTTACCATCCAACTGAGATTTCTGAAATGATTGTAGATCTTTGCTGTAACCGTTTACCCGCCAGCTACGGCTATTCCCCCCTGACCGATATTCAGGTGCTGACTCCCGGCAGGAAGGGAGAATTGGGTACGGGTGAGTTGAACCGAAGGCTGCAGGCTGCAATCAATCCGCCCGAAAAGGAAAAGAAAGAAATCACCATAAACGGTGTGCTTTTTCGCGAGGGAGATAAAGTCATGCAGATTAAAAATGACTATAATATCCCCTGGACGAAACCGGACGGTACAAGCGGGGAGGGTGTGTTTAACGGAGACATGGGAATTCTCTGTGCAATCGACCGACGTGCTTCCATTATGACGGTCCAAATGGACGACCGCGTTGTTCTGTATGAACTGGAAACAGCGGCGGAACTGGAACCGGCATATGCCATGACGGTACACAAAAGCCAGGGTAACGAGTTTCCGGCTGTAATAATACCCATGTATCCGGGCGCTCCGCAGCTTTATTACCGCAATCTGTTGTACACGGCAATCACACGGGCTAAGTCCCTTTTAATTCTGGTTGGAACGAAAAAGACAGTTCAGAAAATGGTAGAAAATGAGAAAAAGACCAATCGCTATTCCGGGCTGCGATATTTTCTGACCGGAGGAGAGCAGAATGGAAATTAAGGCTCTGTGTTCCGCTCTGATCGATCTGATTTTTCCGCCGCGCTGTATTTTCTGTGACACGGTAATCCCCTCCGGAGATCGAAGCTGCGGTCATTGTGAAGAGAATATCCGGAGGTCTGGTTCTGTTAAGTACATGAATGTACCGGAAACGGGCAAGACTATTCGCTGTACAGTCCCATATTTTTACAGCGGTGCAGTCCGCGACGCGATCATCCGTTTTAAGTTTCAAAATCAAAAACATATTGCCTTGTTTTTCGCGGTCGAAATGTTGGCGGGAATAAAGAAGAATTATTGTCTCGCAGAATTTGACCTGATTACCTCTGTGCCTGTTTCCGCGGAAAGATACCAGACAAGAGGATATAACCAGTCTGAGCTTTTGTCAAGGGAGATAGCCGCAAAAAGCGGATTGCCCTATTACGAGCTGCTCGAAAAAATCACGGATAACAGAGAACAGCATAAGCTCAGTGAAAAGGAGCGCAAAAAAAACGTCCTTGGGGTATACCGACCGCTTCACGCGGAAATGCTTGCCGGGAAAAAGATTCTTTTGGTCGACGATATCGTTACAACCGGTGCCACACTTTGTGAATGTGCAAAAACATTACTCCGAAACGGGGCGGAGGACGTGTCCTGCGCAGCGATTGCGGAGGTTCCGATTGAATGAATCGGTTGAAATATAATATATTATGTAATATAATAATAGTCATAATAGGATTGGATGTGATTGTGTGCTTGGTACGGATATCGCTTTGGACCTCGGTACATCAGCAGTTAAGATATATCTTGACGGTAAGGGCATTATACTTAATGAACCGGCCATTTTAGCAGTTAACGTGGAAAGCGATGAGGTTGTGGCAATCGGAAAAGAGGCTTACGCAATGGTGGGGCGTACTTCCGATAAGATTAACGTATGCCGTCCGCTTTGCAACGGTGTAATTTCAAATTTTGATATGGCGCAGTATCTGATTAGCGCATATTTAAAGAAAATTAACGGCAGCAAGGTGTTTATGCCGCGTGTTGTCGTGAGTGTTCCGTGCAAAATAACAGAGGTAGAAAAACGCGCGGTGGTAGACGCGATCAGTGCGGCCGGCGTTCGCAAAATTTGTTTAATTGAAGAGCCGGTAGCGGCTGCTTTGGGCGCGGGTATGGAGATTTCAACGCCGCACGGCACCCTTGTGGTAGATATTGGCGGCGGTACGACCGACATGGCGGTTCTTTCTCTGAGCGGTATCGCAATTTCCCGTTCCGTTAAGGTTGCCGGCAATGCGCTGGATGAAGCGATTATTAAATATATCCGGCGAAAGTACAATTTAATTATTGGTCAGCGTATGGCGGAAGAGGCTAAAATCGCGATTGGCTGTGTTTATCCTCGAAAGGATATCATCAAGCACCGGGTAAAGGGCAGGAATGCGATGACCGGCTTGCCGCAATGGGCAGATGTAACCTGCGATGAATTGCTCGAGGCTATGATTGAGCCTGCCATGCAAATTGTTCGCACGGTTCAGGAAATGTTGGAAAAAACACCTCCCGAGCTGATAGGTGACGTATATTCCGATGGTCTCATCCTGACGGGAGGATCAGCCGGACTTTATGGATTCGATCAGCTGATCTCCAAAAAAGTAAAAATGCCCGTAAAAATTGCTCAGGACAGTCAAATTTGCGTTGCGCTCGGCGCGGGGAAAGCGATCCGCTTTATTGATGATATGGAGAATAAGGGCTACGGCGTCATGAATCCGTTAAGCGCAGCTTACTAGAATTCTATTTGAAATAAAAGATGAAAATGAGAAGTGGGTTTCTTTCCGAAAACTCCCGGCATAGCCGCGAGTTTTCGGATGACAAAGAAAAGGCGCCGCTGATTTCAGCGGCGCCCGGTTTTTTAGGTTATTTGCTCATCATGTAATTGATAAACATTAATTCATCTTCCGGATTTTCAACGTTTAATTCAGCGGATACGGTAGAGTTTTTGGCTTTTTCCAAGAGTGCTTTTACACCGTACAGCTGGCAGAGCTTACTTTTCAGGTTTAAAGTATTCCCGTCATCCGTTATTAGGTAAACATTTCCTTTTGCTTTGTCCAACAGGTCAATCAGTTTCACGACATCGATGTCATACAATTTCATTGTTTAAAACCTCCAGTTCATTCAAGTTCATCTCGCCTAAATTATAGCATGAATGGTAAATAAATACAACAATTATTGTTTGTAATTCTCGGATTTTATGTGACGTTTGACGAAAAATTCTTGGAACATTTTTCTGTCGCGCTCATCCTCGATTTTAATTTCCGGCGACATTTCGTTTCTTCCTGAGTCGTTAAGAAGCATCTTAATGCAATAAAGTTGCGAAAGTTTGCTGCTCAGATTAAAGTAAACTCCATCGCCGGTATCCAAATAAACATTGCCTTTTGCTTTTTCGAGAAGCGCGATGAACTCGCCCGCGCTGATGTTACTTAATTTCATGGGATACCTCCTTTCGTTTACATCTATATGATATCATTTAAAGTGCACAAAATCAACGAAATATCATTGTGTATTATATAGAATGTCGAACTGAATTTAGGCATAAACTATCTAACATTACTGGATAAAACTGGAAGATAAAAAGAAAAAGCGCACTTATTCAGTGCGGCTCATTCTTATTGTTTATTCGTGCTGAAGATCGTTGTTGATTTTATCTTTGGAATATGGCACGTCGTAAATATCGTTATAGGATTCCGCCTCATCAACTGATGCCGGGGGCGCATACATAAGTCCGGTACATTCCGTAGCGGATACCACGGATTCCGCATTGAAAAAAGAGTCTTTATCCTCTAAATGCAATTTTCTCGAAGTATCTGAATCCATATTTTCCCTTCTCTCCAATAAAATAATCGAATAAACTGCTGCTTAATCATTTTGAGTATTCCCGGTTCTATTGTTTTCATGCGATTTCAAACGCATTAACTTTTGAGTAGTCTATCATACGCATTATCCGCTTTCTGTGTTATTGGTATCTTTGCCGCCGTTGAGCCAATGGGCGCGCTGCGCTGCTTCAGCAGCCGAATTACAGCTGCTTTCCTGTATCCATTTTCCGGAAACGGAATAATACCCGACTGCCCACGTTCCCGGCTCCGTCTTTTGATAAATATAAGCCATAGCGAAAACTCCTTTGTCAAATATCCGATTTTTGTTTTAGCTTTCCCTTTCATGTCAGAATCCATTTCCGACAGTTTTTGGTATTGCGAAGCAAAAAGAATGGAATCCATATTTTGTTTCCTGAAATGTGATTGAAAATTTACACATTGTTAAATAAATGATAGCTCCGGTTATAGTACAATGAGTCTATTAAATTTAGCCCTATATTTGCTAAGGATGATTTTTTTGTTTGGTTATGTTAGACCGCAAAAATCCGAACTGCTTGTGCGAGAGTTTGAACAATACAAAGGAGTTTACTGTTCTCTTTGCCGTGCGCTCGGAAAACGCTACGGAATTGCATCAAGGCTTGCCTTAAACTATGACTGTACCTTTTATGCGATGCTTCTTCTTTCGAGAAATAAAGACTGTACCGGATTTCGGGTCGGTCGATGTGTTGTTAATCCAGTGAAAAAATGCACATACTGTAATGCAGGTGAAAAGGAGCTGACATCTGCGGCTGCGCTTACCGTTATTATGACTTATTATAAAATTCGGGATAATATTAGCGATTCGAAATTTGCCGGGAAGCTTACCGGGTATTTGCTTTTGCCGTTTGCCGCGTATGCAAGGAAAAAGGCGGCTCGCGATTTTCCCAAAATGGATTCTATCGTATCCGAAGCGATTGTTCAGCAGGGGCAGATGGAACGGGCGGAAAATCCGGGAATTGATTCCTGCGCGGAACCGACCGCAAATATGCTCAAACAGATTTTTTCAGATGGGGATACGACAGAAAACAACAACGCCGAAACGCGTATTTTAGAGCAGGTTGGGTATTATCTTGGCCGGTGGGTTTATCTGATTGATGCGGCAGATGACCTTGAAAAAGACATTAGAACCGCTTCCTTTAATCCATTTATTCTGCAATATAAATTAACAAAAAACACTTCCACAGAAGAGATCAGAAGCGCCAAAGAAACCGCGAACCAGGTGCTGAACCTGACTCTTTCCCAGTTGATAGCCGCATTTCGCTTAATGGATATTGAGCACTTTGGCTCAATACTTAATAATATTATTTGCGAAGGTCTCCCTGAAATGCAAAAAGAAATATTGTTTAAAAAGGAGAAAGGGAATGTCAGATCCTTATAGAGTGTTAGGAGTTTCTCCGAGCGCTACAGATGAAGAGATAAAAATTGCTTACCGCGAGCTTGCCAAAAAATATCACCCCGATAATTATTCCGGAAGCCCGATTGCCGACTTGGCAAGCGAAAAGATGAAAGAAATTAACGAGGCTTATGATGTAATTGTATCCCAACGAAAGAAACAGAAAAATGAAGGCGGTTCGACATACTCTGGATATTCCGGCTATAATGGAAATCCGGGTTACGGATCTCCATTTGGTTACCAGAATGTGAACTCCAGCTTCAGTGACGTTCGTAATCTGATTATGTCAGGTCGCATTGCCGATGCCGAACAGATTTTAAATGGAGTTCCTCTTGAGGGCAGAAACGCCGAATGGTATTTTCTTAAAGGCACAGTACTATATAAAAGAGGCTGGCTGGAAGAAGCATTTAACAGCTATTCACGAGCCTGCCAGATGGAACCGGGCAACGCTGAATACCGCGCGGCAATGAATCAGGTCATGAATCAGCGGAACGGCGGTTTTGGTGGGTATAATCCGACACGTATGAACAGCTGCAGCTCCTGCGATGTTTGTTCCTCTCTTTTGTGTGCCGATTGTTGCTGTGAATGCATGGGCGGCGATTTAATCCCCTGCTGTTAAACTGAACGGGGAGGTTATTCGGTTGAATAAAAGTGTTGGCGTTGCTTTTTGCGGCATATTAACGGCATTGTGTACCGTGCTGATGTTGCTGACCGGGCTGGTGACGGTCGGTACTTACGCACTGCCGGCAATTGCCGGTCTGCTGCTTATTGTGATCGTAATTGAAATGGGCTCCGCGTGGGCTTGGCCGGTTTATATCGCGGTATCCGTCTTATCCGTTCTTCTGGCTGCGGATAAGGAGGCGGCCGTGCTGTATGTTCTTTTCTTTGGGTATTATCCGGTATTAAAAGCCAATATTGAAAAAACCGGCAAGAAATATAGCGCATGGGTATTAAAGCTTCTTGTTTTTAATATTTCCATGGTAGCTTGTTTTTTTATCAGCATTATGTTACTTGGCGTACCGGAAGAAAGCTTTACTATAAACGGCTGGTATCTACCCTGGCTGTTTTTAGTGGTTGGCAATATCACATTTATCATTTATGATTATGCAATTTCATCTTTGGTTTTGACCTACTATCAGAGGTTTCACAAATTGGTAAGTGGCCTGCTGAACAGTATGCAATTCAGGAAAAAGTAAAAATTTTTTCAGCCCCGTTTGGGGCTTTTTCTTTTATTCATAGAGGATGAATTTTGAATAAAAAAATGAATTCTCTTGCATAATTGCTTGTAATATACTTGATTTTTATGCCGCTTGGAATTATTATGGATAACAGGAGTTGGTAAAATGAATAATTTATTAGCCATTCGGATACAAAATAAAATGGCCGGCTTTTCCAAAGGGCAAAGGCTGATTGCAAAATATATAGAAGAGCATTACGACAAGGTTGCGTTCATGACAGCTTCAAGGCTGGGCGCTACCGTAGGAGTGAGTGAGTCCACCGTGGTGCGTTTCGCAACGGAAATCGGTTATGCGGGCTATCCTCAGCTCCAGCAGGCAATGCAGGAAATGATCCGCAGTAAGCTTACATCCGTTCAGCGTATGCAGGTTACCGCCGATAGAATCGGCAAGTCGGATATACTGGATACCGTGTTTAATCAGGACATCGATATCATTCGCAGAACTATGGAAGAAACTTCTCATGATAATTTCTATAAGACTGTGGACGCGATTATCACGGCACGTAAAATCTATATTATCGGGACGAGAAGCTCCTCTGCTTTGGCAACCTTTTTGTCCTATTACTTTAATCTTATTTTTGATAATGTCCTTCTGGTACAGTCTACCAGTGAAGGCGAAATCTTTGAACAGATGATCCGCGTCGATAAAAGAGACGTCGTCATAGGAATCAGCTTTCCGCGTTACTCGAGAAAAGCAGTAAAGGCAATGGATTTTGCACACAAGCAGGGAGCGACTGTTATCGCGATTACAGACAGCTCCGTTTCTCCGCTGGCGAAGCCGGCCGACTATTTGCTTCTGGCGCGCAGCGATATTGCTTCCATTGTTGATTCTCTGGTTGCACCGTTAAGCCTGATTAATGCGCTCATCGTTACCACCGCTTTGAAAAAATCGGGAGAGGTGACGCAGGTGTTTAAGCGCTTGGAAGATATTTGGGATGAGTATGGAGTTTATGAAAAGGTAGATGATCAAACCGTTGAACCGCCCTTATGATGTTCTGGTAATCGGCGGAGGCGCCGCAGGAATGATGGCAGCCGGAACCGCCGCGCAAAATGGTCGCAGGGTCTGTCTGGTCGAGAAAAATGCCAAGCCCGGGCGAAAGCTTATGATTACGGGGAAGGGCAGGTGCAACATTACAAACGCCTGTGATATACAAACGTTTATTGCTTCCGTGCCGACCAACGGCAGATTTTTGTACAGTGCGGCAACGCAGTTTACGCCGCAGGATACCGTCGGATTTTTTGAGAGCATGGGGTTAAAAACCAAGGTCGAGCGAGGCAACCGTGTTTTTCCGGAATCCGATAAAGCTGCGGATGTGGTAGATAGCCTTGTCCGTTATATGAAAAACGGAAAGGTTGACATTGTTACCGCAGAAGTAAGACGTCTTTTAATCAAGGAGCATACTGTATCCGGGGTTGAGCTCCAGGGTGGCAGCCAGCTTCTTGCGGACGCGGTTATTGTTTGCTGCGGCGGCGCTTCCTATCCCGCGACCGGGTCTACCGGCGACGGATACAGGCTTGCCCGTCAGGCGGGTCATATGGTAACCGAGCTGCGTCCTTCTCTGGTACCGCTTGTGGTTTTCGGGGATGAATGCGCGGAAATGATGGGGCTTTCGCTAAAAAATATCGCGATTAAAGTGTTGGATACCGAAAAAAACAAGGTTATCTATCATGATTTTGGTGAAATGCTTTTTACGCATTTTGGTCTTTCCGGTCCGGTTATTCTCAGCGCCAGCGCCCATATGCGGGAGATGAAGAAGGAACGGTATCATATTCTTGTTGATTTGAAGCCCGCACTTAGCCTAGAACAGCTCGACGCTCGGTTACAGCGGGATTTTGAATCCAGCCTTAACCGGGATTTTTGCAATTCCCTCAACGCGCTGCTGCCCCGCAGGATGATTCCGGTAATGGTGGCGCGCTCCGGAATTTCACCCGAAATGAAATGCAACCAGATTACGAAAGAAATGCGCCGATCCTTTGCTGATCTGCTGAAGAATTTTGAACTTTCTGTTTCCGGCTTCCGCCCAATCAGCGAAGCGATTGTTACTTCAGGGGGTGTTAAGGTAGGCGAGATAAATCCCAAAACAATGGAATCAAAGCTGGTAAACGGACTGTACTTTGCCGGAGAGGTGATCGATGTTGACGCTTATACCGGCGGATTCAACCTGCAGATTGCGTTCTGCACGGCTCGCCTTGCGGCGAATTCTATACTTAACTTTTAAATGAGGGGTAGCATTCATGATCGCTATTGCAATTGACGGTCCGGCAGGCGCGGGAAAAAGCACCATTGCCCGCCGCGCGGCGCGGCAAATCGGGTTTATTTATGTCGACACAGGCGCGCTGTATCGCGCAATCGGGCTGTATATGTTGAACCAGCATGTTGAAACCACGGATAGCGAATCCGTAAGCGCGCAGCTTTGCAAGGTTGATATTTCCCTAGCTTTTCAAAACGGCGAACAGCGCGTGATTCTGTGCGGCAAAGATGTTTCCGATGAAATCCGAACCGCAGAGGTGTCAATGGCCGCTTCCAATGTATCCGCAATTCCGAAGGTGCGCGAGTTTCTTTTTGCGTTGCAGAAGGATATCGCCCGAAGCAATAATGTGGTAATGGATGGTCGGGATATCGGAACGGTGGTATTGCCGGAGGCACAGGTGAAGCTTTTTCTTACCGCTTCTCCGGAAGAACGTGCGGCGCGGCGTTATGACGAGATGACTGCAAAGGGTCACAAGGTAGAATACGCCGATGTTTTGAGTGACTTGAAAATACGGGATTACAATGATTCTCACCGCGCGGTTGCGCCTCTTGTTCCGGCAAGTAATGCGATTGTAGTGGACACTACGGGAAACACGCTTGAAGAATCTGTTGCACAGCTGCTATCAATTATTGAAAGCAGACTGCGCGAGATCTGACGGCGCTTTGCGTTGTTTCAGGCTGCGCTTCCATTGTATAAATTAACGGGAAAAGGTGATATTATGAAGCGGACACCGCTTTACGCTTTTTGTAAAATATTCATTCAGTGGTTTATTAAGTGCTTTTTTCGGTACTCGGCTAGAGATCAAAATAACCTGCCAAAAAGCGGAAGGGCAATTGTCTGCTGCAACCATGTTAGCAACTCGGACCCAATTCGGCTTGCATTCACACAGCACCGCCAGATTTTCTTTATGGCTAAGGCAGAATTGTTTCATAATAGAGCGTTGGCACTGCTCTTCCGCTCTTTGGGCGCTTATCCTGTACAGCGCGGAAAAGGCGATAAGGGCGCTATTAACAAGGCGGGCGACTTGCTGGAAAAGGAGCAGGTGCTTGGGATTTTTATTGAAGGAACCCGTTCCAAGACAGGCGAGCTGCTTCAGCCGAAATCCGGCGCCGTCATGCTGGCGCAAAAATACAACGCTCCCATTTTGCCCTGCTGTATTACGGCGGAGGGCGGGAAAGTACCGAAGCCGTTTCATAAATGCACCGTATCCTACGGCGAGCTGATTCAGCCGGAGGAGCTTGGAATTGTGGAGGGAACCGGAGCGGAGCTCCGGAACGCGAGCCGTTTGGTGATGAGTAAAATTGCGGAGCTGCGCGACCGGGACATCAAATTATGGGAACATAAATAAAGGCCGGATAATATGTTTTATTTTACAAGTATTCATATCTTGTCTTTTTTTGCTAAGCTATTCTATCGAATCAAATATGTCGGGCTGGAACATATTCCTGCCGAAGGAAAGCTGATCGTGTGCAGCAACCATAAATCGATCATCGATCCGCTTTTTCTCGCGGTTCCCTTTAAACGTCAGATACGGTATATGGCAAAATCTGAGCTGTTTGAGGATCACGGCTGGCTCGTTTCAAAGCTGTTGGTCTGGCTTGGCGCTTTCCCCGTGAAAAGAGACAAGGGAGACGCTAGGTCAATCCGAACGGCGGTGGATATCTTGAACCGGCAAGAGGTTGTCGGTATCTTTCCGCAGGGGAAATGCGTTTTCGATCAAACGCCGTTTCGCCCCAAGGCGGGTGCTGTAATGCTTGCGGCAAAAACGAACGCTCCGATTTTGCCTGCGTCCATCTACTGTGATGGAGTGATCCGCCTGTTTTCCCGCGTTACAATACGGTTTGGGCAGGTTATTCCGGCCAGTGAATTTTCACTGAAGGATTTGCGTTCCTCGGCTGAAATATTGGCCGGGCAGATTAATCAAATGTTGGAGGAAAAGGATTGAAGGTTGTTGTCGCGGAATCCGCCGGTTTTTGTTTTGGGGTAAACCGTGCGGTAAATATGGTGTATGAACTTCTCAAAAACGGTAAAAATGTATATACTTTAGGTCCGATCATACACAATCCGCAAACGTTGGCGGAGCTGGAATTGAAAGGTGTTAAGGTGGTTTCCTCGCCGGACGAGGTACCGCCGGGCGGAACCCTTGTCATTCGGTCCCACGGGGTATCCCGTGCGGTTCAGAACCGCATTGGGGAGCTAAAACTGGATTGCGCGGATGCAACCTGTCCGTTTGTGCAGAAAATTCATAAAATTGTGTCCGGTGCCTCTGAACACGGTGACACCGTTTTAATCGCGGGGGATGCAAATCATCCGGAAGTTAAAGGAATCCAGGGGCATTGTGCAGGTTCCTGTTATGTATTTAAAAATTCGGATGAGTTAAAAAATATTTTACTCAAGGGAAATAAGCCGATTTGTGTAGTCGCACAAACTACTTTTAGCGTAGCAGAATGGGAAAATTGTTTGAAAATAATAAAAAGGGTATATACAAACGCGACTATTTTTGATACAATATGTAATGCTACTGCAAAACGTCAATCAGAGTCGGAATGTCTGTCGCAGCAATGTGACGCCATGATTGTCATTGGGGGCAGACAAAGCTCCAATACTGCGAAGCTGCGTGATGTGTGCGCGAAAAATTGTACCGCTTATTTTATAGAATCGGCGGACGAGCTTCCGCTTTCGGCTTTGCGACAGGCCGAGTGCATAGGCATTACTGCGGGTGCTTCAACACCGGCAAGCATTATAAAGGAGGTACTTGATACCATGTCAGAAATCATTGAAGGCGCGGATCAAAATTTAACGGAGAATAATGCCGAGGGAAACTTTGAGGAAATGCTCGAAGAATCCTTAAAGAGCTTAAATACAGATGAAAAGGTACGCGGTGTAGTTGTCGGCATTACTCCCAGCGAGGTTTATGTCGATGTCGGAAGAAAGCAGGCCGGTTTTATATCCGTTTCAGAGCTTTCTGCTGACCCGAACGTCAAGCCGGAGGATATCGTAAAAATCGGCGATGAGCTTGAGCTTCTCATCATGCGCACCAACGATCAGGAAGGCACGATCATGCTTTCCAAAAAGCGTTTGGATGCTGCAAAGGGATGGGAAACCGTGGCAGCTGCGGAAGAGAATGAGGAAATTCTTACCGGTGTTGTCACCGAAGTGATCAAGGGCGGCGTTATCGCGGTTACAAACGGCGTACGCGTATTTATTCCTGCGTCTCAGGCAACGGCTTCCCGCAGTGATTCTTTAGAGGATCTGCTGAAGAAGGAAGTTAAGTTCCGTATTATTGAGGTGAACCGCGGTCGCAGACGTGCTGTCGGTTCCATTCGTTCCGTATTGAAGGACGAAAGAAAAGTACAGGCTGAAAAGTTCTGGGAGACCGCCGAAGAAGGCAAGGAGTATACCGGCGTGGTGAAATCGCTTACCACATACGGCGCATTTGTCGATTTGGGCGGCATCGACGGGATGATTCATATTTCCGAGCTTTCCTGGGGCAGAATTAAAAATCCTGCCGAGGTACTCAGCGTAGGAGACACTGTTACTGTTTATATTAAGGGCTTGGATCAGGAGAAGGGAAAAATTTCTCTCGGCTATAAGCGCGCGGAAGATAATCCGTGGGAAATCTTAAAGCGTGATTATCCGGTGGGCACAGTCGTGGATGTTACCATTGCCGGAATGACGGCTTTCGGTGCGTTTGCCAGAATCATTCCCGGTATCGACGGTTTGATACATATCTCTCAAATTGCCGATCACAGAATTGAAAAACCGCAGGATGTCCTTAAGGTAAACGACGTCGTAAAAGCCAAGATTACCGAGATTGATTTTGACAAAAAGCGCGTCAGCCTTTCTATCCGCGCTCTGCTGGAGCCGGAAGAGGAAGCTTCCGCTGAGGCTGCTCCTCAGGAAGAAACCGCTGAATAATTTATTTTGATTAACAGTTTGCAGGCGCAGAGAGGTTCACTCTTTGCGCTTGCTTTTTTGTCTTACGAGCCTACGAAAGTATAATCAATTCGACTATAAATTGATTTTCACACTTTTATTCCAAATGAGTATTATGGCAGTAGAATTTAAATGCTGCTTAGCGAAAATAATTTCGTGATTGATACCGCCCGGCGGTATGGAATTAACATTTGGAGGTAAGGCTATGAGAAGATGGAGAAGATACGGCACGGGGCGTCATGTTCAAATCAAGGCCCTTGTTCTCATTGCCATGTGTTTAGGATTTATGGTATTGCTGAACCACCAGCTGCGTCCGATTATTGAATCGATTACGACGAATGAGGCACGTATCAAATCGATTAATACGATTAATAAAGCTGTGGCGGAAGAATTAAGCGCGAACGGTGTTTCTTATGACAATTTAGTTTCAGTTGAAAGAAATGATTCCGGAAAAGTGCTTGCAATCACAACAAATATGATTAAGATGAATGAGTTAAAAGCGGCGGTAATTATGGATGTTCAGAACCGGCTTGGCGACGATAGCCATTCGGAGGTTGGGGTTCCGCTGGGCACTTTGCTCGGTAATGACCTGCTGCATGGTAGAGGACCGAATGTTCCGCTAAAATTGACGCTTTCCGGCAACGTAACCGCTGATTTTAAAAGTTCCTTTGAGTCTGCGGGAATCAACCAGACAAAACATCAGATTTATCTTGATATACATACCAGCGTATACTCCTTTATACCGGGTTTTAACACAACTACGGAAGTTGAAACCAATATTCCTGTGGCAGAAACGATTATTGTCGGCGAGGTACCGCAGATGCTTGCAAACTTTAAATAATCTGCTATTATTACAATAATAGACGAGAGGGTTGATAACCATGGATGTGCAGGAAGCAAAGGAAAACATAAATCACCTGCGGAAACAGATTGAGTATCATAACAGGAAATACTATGTAGAGGATTCCCCTGAAATTGACGATTACGAGTACGATATGCTGTATCGGCGGCTTCAGAATTTAGAAGCGGAGTTTCCACAACTGGTAACGCCGGATTCGCCGACCCAAAAGGTAGGCGGGGCGGCTCTGAATCATTTTGAGCCGGTCGTTCATCCGGTATCTATGGAAAGCCTGCACGATTCATTTTCTGAGCAGGAATTAATAGATTTTGATCGCCGGGTAAGAGCGGTGACAGAGGATCCGGTTTATATTGTGGAACCGAAATTTGACGGACTTTCCGTTTCAATCGAGTACCGGGACGGCGTGTTTTTTCGTGGTTCAACCCGTGGCAACGGTCTTGTCGGAGAAGACGTTACCGAGAATATCCGTACGATTCGTACGGTTCCTAAAAAGCTGACCCGATCCTTACCGTACCTTGAGGTGCGCGGTGAGGTCTATATGTCCCACAAGAGCTTCGAGCAGCTCTGTGAACGGCAGGAACTGAATGATGAGAAGCCTTTTAAAAATCCGAGAAACGCGGCTGCCGGTTCACTGCGGCAGAAAAATTCCAAGATTACTGCCGAGCGTACGCTGGATGTCTTTGTCTTTAATATTCAACAGGTCATCGGTGCCGAGCTGCAGAACCATGATGATTCCCTTCTCTTTTTAAAAGAGCTTGGCTTTGCGGTTCCTCCGTTTTTTAAATCGTGCCGAACGGTTGATGAAGTAATCGCGGAAGTCCGCAGAATTGGCGATCTGCGGGGTGCGCTCGACTATTCGATTGACGGAGCGGTGGTAAAAGTGAACTCTTTTACCCAGCGCGAACAGCTGGGCAGCACCTCGAAATTTCCCAAATGGGCGGAAGCTTATAAATATCCGCCCGAAGAAAAAGAGACAAAGCTTCTGGATATTGAGATCAATGTAGGCAGAACCGGAGTTTTAACACCCACCGGTGTTTTTGAGCCAATTAGTCTCGCGGGAACCACTGTCAGCCGCGCTACGCTCCATAACCAGGATTTTATATCGGAAAAGGATATCCGAATCGGCGATACCGTTATTCTCCGGAAGGCAGGTGAAATCATACCGGAGGTAGTATCTGTGGTATGTCATCCGGCGGAGGCACAAAAATATGTACTCCCATCGGTATGCCCATCCTGCGGCGCGGAGGTTACGCGCGAGGAAGGCGAGGCGGCTACCCGATGCACCAACCCGGAATGTCCCGCGCAGCTTTTGCGCCACCTGATTCATTTTGTCAGCCGCGACGCGATGGATATCGACGGGCTTGGGCCGGCTGTAATCAAACAGCTGGCGGAGCAAAAGCTGCTTTCCTCTCCGGCAGATTTATACGAGCTTAAGCTGGAACAGCTGCTATCTTTAGAGCGGATGGGGAAAAAATCGTCACAAAACCTGATAGATGCGATTGAAAAGTCTAAAAAAAATGATTTGTTCCGCTTGATTTACGCGCTTGGGATACCAAATATCGGATTGAAGGCTGCAAAGCTTCTTTCCGCCCGTTTCCAAAGCATGGACGCTGTTATTCAGGCTTCTGCCGAGGAGGTTTCCTCTATTGAAGGATTCGGAAACATCATGGCGGAGAGTACCTATCATTTTTTCCGCCTGTTTCATACTGCCCATTTGATTGGAAGGCTTCGTGACAGCGGCGTGAATATGTATTCCAAAACGGAAGTTAGCGATAACCGTTTTCTCGGCAAAACTTTCGTACTGACCGGAACACTGCCGACTTTGACCCGCTCGGAGGCTACGGCAATCATTGAAAAGAACGGCGGCAAGGTTTCCGGCAGTGTATCGAAAAAGACTGATTATGTCCTCGCTGGAGAAGACGCGGGCAGCAAGCTTGTCAAGGCGCAGCAGCTCGGTGTAACGGTTATATCGGAAGAAGAATTTTACAACACGCTATAAATGAAAATACTATGAAAAAGCCGCTTGCAGTGCCCAGAAGGAATAGACAGGGAAAAGAAAAGCCAATCGCAGAATAGCTTGGGTTTACGCCGGCTGACGCCGTTTTTCAAAAGGAGTCAGCCGGTATTTCATTGTTTTAAAAACCTCCAATCGTAGTTTCATTCTACGACTGGAGGCTTTTTTTTTCAATGTCCGTTTTCACCGGTGCAGGTCACTTTTCGGGAGTCCGTGGTGTTTGAACCATTGGAGAGGGTGGGGAGAGGGAAGCCCAATGCATGAGAGAGATAACCACAGCCACCTTTGCCGAAAATGATTTATTGGATTTGAAATCTTTTACAAAATTATTTTTGTTCTAACGCCGCTAAGTTGTCCATATCTATGTTATGAAAGGAAGGACAGGCAAATGGAGAATTTCAGTGACGCAAGATTTGATTCAGCCGCAAAATCGCTTTGCGACCGGATTGCTAAATACTTAAAGCTCTTACCGTATGATATAAAAAATCAAACGCAGGAGCTCAGGCTGCGTGTTAACAAACCAGTTTCTGTCTGCTGTACGAACGGCGTTTATTTTTTAAGTCAGTATGGAAGAGTGGTTTGCTATCCAGGCAGCGATATGATCATTGCGGATAAGCTCGATATAGACGAAAGCTTTCGAAATATTTGCAGCTATTCGATTTACAGTCATCAGAATGAAATTAAGAACGGATATATCACCCTTTGCGGCGGTCACCGTGTCGGTATCAGTGGAACAGCGGTATACCATGACGGTGACGTGACCGGAATGCGGGATGTGTCTTCAATCAATATCCGGATTGCCCGTGAGATTACCGGCTCCGCAAATGAGCTGTTCCGAACTCTTAACGGAAGTATTACAGCAGGGCTGCTGCTTGCGGGCGCTCCAGCAAGCGGAAAAACTACAATTCTGCGCGATATTGCCAGACAGCTTTCCAGCGGCGTCTGTGGAAATATTAAAAAAGTGACGGTTGTTGACGAACGCGGCGAATTGTCCGGTACATATCTGGGCATTCCTCAAAATGATTTGGGCTTCTGCAGTGATGTGCTCAACGGATACCCCAAATCAGTCGGAATTATGCAGGCAATCCGCTCTCTTTCTCCTGAGTTTATTGTTTGCGACGAGCTTGGCGGAAGCGAGGAAGTGAAAGCCGTGGAGCAGGGTTTAAACGCAGGCGTTAGTATAATATCCAGTATTCACGCGGGAAGTATTGAAGAATTTTTAAAAAGAAAACAGGCAGTCGCACTGCTGGAAACCGGAGCGTTCGGCAGCATTGTGATGTTGAGCGGGCACGACAAGCCCGGTAAAATAAAAGGAATTTACAGGGCGGGTGATTTGCTTGCTAAAATTAATGGGACTAATCCTGCTGGTAGTGTCGGGGACTCTTGCGGGATATATGGAGTCGCGTAGACTTACGTTTCGCGTGGAGGGACTGGAATCTTTTTTGCGATTCCTATCTGCCGCACAGACGGAAATTCGCTTTGCCGCCCTTCCGGTGGAGCAAATTGTACAGCGGCACGGCAAGGAATTGGAGTTTTTAAAAATCTGCGGTGAAAAATGCAGGGGAGGAGACAGTTTCTCCTGTGCGTGGGAATCGGGAGTAAAAAACGGCACAAAGGGACAAGGGTTCAAGCCACAGGACATCGATTTGTTTTACGGCTTTGGAAAAAGCTTCGGCATCAGCGATACCGACGGTCAGATTAGCCACTGCGCCCTTTACACAGAGCTGATTCAAGATAACCTGAAAAGCGCCAGAGAAGATAAAAACCGGAAGGCAAGGCTTTATCAGATATTAGGCATCTTTTCAGGAATGGCAGCCGCACTTTTAATGTGCTGATAGTATAAAACGGAGGAAACAAAATGGACGTGGATTTAATTTTCAAAATAGCGGCAATCGGAATTCTGGTTTCGGTTTTGAATCAGCTTTTAATCCGTTCAGGACGGGAGGAACAGGCAATGATGACAACGCTTGCGGGGTTGATTGTTGTATTAATGATGATCATTCAGCAGATTGACGCGTTGTTTAAAACTGTAAAATCCGTATTTGGGTTATAGCCGTATGAATATCATTGCTGTAGCTGGATTTGCCATACTTGCGGCAGTTTTTGCCGTGATGCTGAAGCGCTATCATCAGGAATACGCGGTTGTGCTCAGTATTGCTGCCGGTATTATCATTTTATTTGAGGTTTTTGCCAATATCTCTCCGGCGGTAAAGCAGATTGATACTCTTTTGTCAGCCGCAGGACTTTCCTCCGAATATACCTCCATCTTGTTTAAAACGCTTGGAATCTGCTTTTTGGCTCAATTTGCCGCGGATTCCTGCAGGGATGCAGGCGAGGGTGCGCTCGCCTCAAAGGTTGAGCTGGCCGGAAGAATCGCAGTTGTTATCCTGTCGCTGCCTCTCTTTGAAAAGATCGCGAACACAGCGGTTGGCCTGATAGGTGGTTAAAGATGAAAAAGACATTATGCTTTTTGCTGTTTGTTCTTTTGATTTTATCCTTCCCGCTGCATGCAAATGCCGCAAACAAAAATGATTATTACAGTGAACAGTTTAAGCAGAGCGGTGCGGAAGAGCTCCCCGATTATCTACCGAACGATACCCGTAAAGCAATGGACAACCTGGGAATAGACGGAGCCGATTGGGGAGGCATAGCGTCCATAACCCCGGAGAATATCTTTCAACAGATTGTTTCCATGCTGAGCAGTAATTTTACCGATCCGTTTAAAGCGGCAGTTTCGGCAATCGCTGTTATGCTCCTTTGTGCCCTGTTAAACGGAATGAAGCTTTCCTTTGGTGAAAGGCCGATGGGCGGCGTAGTCGGTATGGTCGGCGCTCTCTGCATCTGTTCGGTGATTGTTCAGCCAATTGTAGCCTGCATCGCCAATTCCGCAGAGATTATCAAAGCTGCGGCAGGCTTTCTGCTTGCCTGCGTCCCGATTATGGCCGGAATTATGATTGCCGCCGGTCAACCGGTGTCCGCTGGTTCCTATAACATTCTGATGATTGCCGCGGGGAATACCATTTCACTGTTGGCTGCAAATATATTCGTACCGATGCTCAACATCTTTTTAGCGCTTTCTATTGTTTCGGCGGTATCACCGAATATTAACCTGAGCGGGTTGTGCGGTGTGGTCAGTAAGCTTGTTAAATGGACGCTTACGTTCTGTATGACGGTTTTTACAGGCTTGCTTACCGTGCAGGGGATTGTGTCCGCAGCTTTGGATGGTGCCGGCTCAAAGACTGCAAAATTTGTGCTGAGCAGTTTTGTACCGGTTGTAGGGAATGCGCTTGGAGAAGCGGTCGGAACAATCAGCGGCTGTGTTAAGCTTTTAAAATCCGGGGTTAGTGCGTTCGGATTACTGGCAGGTTTTTTTATTTTTCTTCCAGTTATTATTCAATGTCTTATGTGGATGGTTACAACAAATGTCTGCGCCGGTATCAGTGACATCTTCGACCAGAAGGAAATTTCCTCCCTTCTGCGGTCCTGCTCCGGTGTTCTTGGCACAACGCTGGCAATCATACTCAGCTGTATGACGGTAATAACGGTTTCTACGGTTATCCTGTTGATTATCGGAGGTGTTTCATGAGTCCGGTAAAAGAATGGTCTGTCGCAATCTGTATGGCGGCGCTGGCTGCCACTCTGCTTCAAAGCCTGGTTCCAAGCGGCTCTATGGAGCGTATGGTGAAATTTATTATCGGAGCCTTCGTAATCTGTGCTATTATACAGCCGCTCTCCAGAATTGTGCCTGAAATCAATACCGGCATCCGCGATAATTCTAAAGCGGTTTACGATACCCGCTTGAAAAACGCTGTAGATAACCAGATTTCCAGCGCGGCACGGCTAAGTGTAAAAAACTTGGTGACGGCGGAGTTGAATAAAATTGATATTAAATGCAAAAATGTTGACACAATCATGGATACAAACGAAGACAACAGCATATCAATTAACAAAGTGGTTGTAATACTCGCAAAAGGATATGGCTCAGAACGCCAGAAAGCATTGGAACATCTAGAAAAAACACTGGGGCTTAAAACGGAGGTTACTGTAGATGATGGAAACGGATGAACCCGGAATAAAGGGGAAAGAATCAATTATTGAGAAGCTGATTAATAATGAAACGTACCGAAAAATTATTATTATTGCGGTTTTTATAGCAATCGCCCTCATTTTCCTCTCCGGCTTCTTTAAAAGCGATAATGCCGCTGCAACAAAAACAATACCGACGCAAAATGTCATTACGTCCGAGCAGTACGCTGAAAATCTGGAGAAGAGCCTGACGGATATCGTTACCGGGATCCAGGGCGCGGGTGCGGCAAAGGTGCTTATAACTCTGGAACGAAGTAAGGAGTATGTTTATGCGACTGAGCAAAAACGAAGCAATCAGACTACAGAGGACAAATCCGGGGGTGCAGCCACTAAAAACGAGGCGAACGACGACACCGAGACCAAGTATACCCTTGTAAAGGATGCCGACGGCGCCCAGAAAGTAGTACCGGTAACTGAGGTTCAGCCGGTGATAAAGGGTGTGGTTGTTGTATGTGACGGCGGCGATAATCCGGCCGTACAGCAGAATATCATCACCGCTGTTACAACAGCGCTTGATATTACTTCCGTGCGTGTGTGCGTAATAAAAGCGAAATAATTAAAACAGGAGGAATTTGTTCTATGACTATGGGAAAGCGTCAGCTTGTTCTTGCGGCTTTGGTTGTCGCGCTCGGTGCGGCGGTATATCTGAACTGGCAGTTTTCCGGTGACAATCAATTGATGGCCACCAACGCCTTAACATCAACATCCGGCCGCGAGCTGGGAGAAGCACAGCTTGTGGGTGGTGCGGTTGAATCGGGCGTGCAAAAGAAAGCAGCCTCTTCTGCGGTACAGGCCAATGCAACTGCGGATACATATTTTAGTGAGGCTCGCCTCTCGCGCCAAAAGGCAAGAGATCAGGCAGTCGAGCTTTTGGAAAAAACGCTTACAGACACGAAGACCAGCGACGCGGCAAAAAAGGAAGCGGTTACACAGGCTGCTGTAGTTGCTCAGAACACTCTGAAAGAAAACAATATTGAAAGTTTGATCAAAGCAAAAGGTTTTTCGGACTGTGTCGCCTATCTGCAAAACTCCGAGTGCAGCGTTGTGGTAAAAACCAAAGATTCTTCTCAGAATAACGCGATAATGATTAAAGACATCGTGGCCGGTCAGGCAGGAATTGCCTATGATAAAATCAAAATTATTGAGAATAAATAGAGTGCTGCTGGTTCATACATATTTTTAAGCTGAACGAGATATATATTTCATTATCAAAAAGATTGTGGTATAATATATCTGTGGATGTTTGACAATATAATGATGATTTAAAACCCTCCACAACCTGTGGAGGGTTTTTATTATTTATCATCGTGCTTGTCCTGCGAAATACCCCGGTTTTGTGTGGGGTAACTTAGTGTAAATCAGAATTGCATTTCACGTTAAAACGGAGGTAGTATGAAAAGACGAGAAGCAAGGGAACAGGCTTTTATCCTAATTTTTGAAAGAAGCATCAACCATGATCCCACGCAGCAGATTATTGATGCGGCCGGACTTTCAGATGATATTATCATCGATGATTTTGCCGAAAAACTAGCCATGGGTGTAGAGGAAAACGAAGAGACTCTGGACGCGAGGATTGAGAAACATATCCGTGGCTGGAAGATGAACCGCCTTTCTAAAGTAGCCCTGTCCCTGCTGAAACTTGCAATCTATGAAATTATATTTGAGAAGGATATTCCGGTAAGCGTTTCCATTAATGAAGCAATTGATCTCGCCAAAAAATATGGCGGTGCAGAAGACGCCCCCTTTGTAAACGGAGTGCTTGGGTCCGTGGCGAAGGAGCAGACCGATTCCAATGATTAAGATAGGCAGTACGCTTGGAATTGATACCAGCAATTATACCACTTCAGCGGCACTTTTTCACTCCGAGGTCCACTCAGTCACCCAGCAAAAGATGCTTCTCCCGGTGAAGCAGGGAGAATTGGGGCTCAGGCAAAGCGACGCGGTGTTTCACCATGTTCGTCAGCTGCCATTGGTGCTGGAACAGCTGCTTCAAGACAATTCGGATTCTATTCATGCGGTTGGCGCTTCCGACCGTCCGCGTTCAATAGACGGTTCCTATATGCCGTGTTTTTCTGTAGGCTTAGGAACAGCAAAAGCAATTTCTCTTTCACTGGGAGTTCCTTTCCATTCTTTTTCCCATCAGGCGGGGCATATTGCCGCCGCTCTTTTTTCTGTGAAGCGTTTGGATTTGGTTTCTCACCCCTTTATCGCCTTTCACGTTTCCGGGGGTACAACAGAGGCGGTGTTGGTTGTTCCGGATAAGAATCAGATCTTCGATGCTACAATCATAGCAAAATCACTCGACCTAAAGGGAGGGCAGGCGGTTGATCGGGTTGGGTCCATGCTCGGTTTAACGTTTCCCTCCGGGAGAGAGCTGGAGGAGCTTGCATTAAATTCCAATTTTAGGTATAAAATAAAAGCGTCTATGAAAGGAGCGGACTGCTCGCTTTCCGGGGTCGAAAACCAATGCAGGAAAATGCTGGAATCCGGTGCTCCAAGAGAAGATATTGCGGCGTATTGCCTGCGGTTTATTTTAGCGGCGCTTGACGCAATGACCTTAGAGCTGATTAAGCTGTATGGGAAATTGCCGCTGGTATTCGCCGGCGGAGTAATGTCGAACAGTATCATTCGCAATGCGCTCACCGAAAAATATGGCGCCTATTTTGCGTCGCCCGCTTTTTCCTGTGACAATGCGGCAGGAATTGCGGTTTTAACCTCGATTAAGGAGGCGGAGTAGCATGTCCTATACGCCGATTGTTTTAAGCGTGTCGCAATTAAACATGTACATCCGTGCTCAATTTGAAGGTGACGAAAATTTGGGGCATGTTTTTTTGTGCGGAGAGATATCCAATTTCACCAACCACTATAAATCAGGCCACCTTTATCTTTCCTTGAAAGACGAAAAAAGTGTAATCCGCGCGGTGATGTTCGCACTGAATGCCCGCAAGCTCCGCTTTTTGCCGCAGGATGGGATGAAGGTTATTGTTCGGGGAAGGGTCAGCGTATATGAAGCGACCGGTCAGTATCAGCTCTATATTGAGGATATGCAGCCAGATGGACTTGGCGCGCTGAATTTAGCGTTTGAACAGTTAAAGCGCAGGCTGGAGGCGGAAGGTCTCTTTTCTCAGGAAAGAAAGATGCCGATCCCGAAATATCCGGAACGTATCGGCGTGATTACATCTCCGACCGGAGCGGCGGTTCATGATATCACTACCATTTTAGCACGCCGCTATCCTTTGGCTGAGGTTGTGTTCTGCCCCGTGTTGGTGCAGGGCTCAGGTGCGGCGCCCCAGCTTGTCGAGGCATTAAACAGGTTTAACAGGCTTCAATGTGCGGATGTTATTATTCTGGGAAGAGGCGGCGGTTCGCTGGAGGATTTATGGCCGTTTAATGAGGAAGCGGTTGCGCGTGCGGTAGCGGAGTCTCAAATTCCCATTATTTCCGCTGTAGGTCACGAAACAGATTTTACAATTTGTGATTTTGTGGCTGATTTGCGCGCGCCGACGCCGTCTGCCGCGGCAGAGCTTGCAGTACCTGATTGCAACGAATTGATGCAGAACGTACGCCAAGGGGCACAAGCTTTATATCAGAACATGCAAGCTAAGCTGGATACGCTAAAGCGAAGGCTGGATACATCGATTAGCAGTTATTCATTCCAAAAGCCCCGGGAGCTGATTGATTTTCGCCGCATTCGGGTTGATCACACTGCCGCCAGGCTTTCGGTTGGTATCCGGCAGAAAATGGAGATGTCGCGGACGTGCTTTTCCGCAGTCAGCGGGAGGCTGAACGCACTCAGTCCGCTGGCAACACTCTCAAGAGGATTCTGTATTGTCTATGACGAAAATGGAAAATCGGTGATAAAGGCAGCGCAAGTACAGGATCAGGAAAGGATTTCCGTGCGTTTTCAGGATGGAATTGTAGTATGTCTGGCGCAGGGCAGGGAGGATAGCGTATGAAAAAGGATATGTCATTTGAGTCCGCAATGGAGAGGCTGGAAGAAATCGTAAGCAAATTGGAAAGCGGAAACGAATCACTCGAGGCTTCTCTGAAGCTGTTTGAGGAAGGCTCCGCGCTAGCTTCTCTGTGTTACGGAAGGCTCCACAAAGCGGAGCAGAAAATAAAGCAAATAACGGAATTTGAAGAAACAGACGGTGATCAGAATGCATAGCCTCCGCAAAAAAGACTACATTACCATGATTGAACAGAGATTAAGCGAGTATGTTCCGGAGCAGGAGCTGATGCAGGCTGATTTATTTCATGCCATGCGCTACAGTCTGCTGGCGGGCGGAAAAAGAATCCGCCCCATTCTTGTTTTGGAGTTTTGTCATGTTCTGGGCGGGGATATTAAAGCGGCTTTGCCGTTTGCCTGCGCGGTGGAAATGATTCATACCTACTCCCTGATTCATGACGACCTTCCCTGTATGGATAATGATGATATGCGGCGCGGAAAACCTTCCAACCATAAGGCGTTCGGAGAAAGTACGGCGCTGCTTGCCGGGGACGCTCTGCTGACGAAGGCTTTCGAAGTTATGCTGTCACCTGAGGCTGTAAGGCTTGCCGGGGCGCAGCATGCCGCGCAGGCCGCGGGAATTCTTGCACAGGCGGCCGGTGGTCACGGGATGATCGGAGGTCAGGTAATTGACTTGATGAGCGAGGGAAAAGCTGTTTCCCTCGATACGCTTAAAAGGATGGACGAATGCAAAACGGGGGCGCTGATTATAGCGGCAGCAAAAATGGGCTGTGTTCTTGGCGGAGCGAACGAGGAACGGCTTACAGCGGCGGAGATTTACGCCCGTTCAATCGGTCTTGCATTTCAAATTGTTGACGATATTCTTGACGTCACCGGAGATACCCAAACCCTCGGCAAGCCGGTAGGCAGTGATCAGGAGAATGATAAATGCACATATGTTACCTGCCTTGGGCTGAAAAATGCGAAAAGAATGGTAGATGATTTGACGGAAACCGCCATAGAATCCCTTATTTGTTTCGGTAACGGTTCGGAGCATCTGGTTGAGTTGGCAAAAGAATTGACGATGCGTAAGAATTAAAGAATATCTCCATGTTTCTTGACTGTAGGTTTGTCAAACATTTTGGACGGTAAAGGAATGAAGAAATTCAACAGGAGAAAGCCAACGAAGCGGGCGCATCGGTAGACTGTTGGAGCGATTTTGGTGGGCAGCTAGCTGCCCACCAAAATCGGCGCGAGAATAAAAGCTGTGCTTGTCATAGAAACGTTTCTGGTCTTCACGGTGGCTGCGTTCCACTTTACCGTTATGCCTTGGAGTGTAGGGACGGATGAGCTTGTGACGAATCTGTAATTTGGCGGCAGTGGCCTCGAACAACGTCTGCAGGTTTTTCTTTGACGGAGAAAATCGGTTGGTAAATTCAAAGCCATTGTCGGTCTGAATGCATTCCACACGCACGCCGCGGCGTGCAAACCATTGGACAGCATTTTTCAGGAAATCAGCGGAAGAGTAGGTACTTTGCTCTGTGTAAGCCCCTAAGAAACGCAAGCGGGAATATTCGTCGATGGCTGTATATTGAAACAAACGAAGCTCTGAATCAGCGATACAGCGCCGGGGAACAACTTTGACGTCAATCTGGACTCGTTCGCCGGGATGAGTCATCTGTTCGTAAGGCTTTGGCTGATACTTTTTCTTTGGCTTCGTTTCTGGAAACATGCCAAGACGGCGCATGACGCGGAACAGGCTTTCCGGGCATCGCCGGTAGCCACGCTGCCGCAGGCGGTGCCACAACTCAATCATACCCAGTTCGGGGTTCCTGCGGCGCATGTCTCGAATCAGTTTCAATTCTTCCTCTGTATGCTGGTTTGGATTGCTGTGAGGCCTACGCGACTGGCAGGAAAGAGATGCCAGCGTACCATCGTATCGGGCTTTCCAAAAGTAAATGTAGGAACGAGCTCTATTATATTTCCGGCTGGCCCGGCTTACCCCGAATTTCTCCGCGTAGCGAATTAGTGATTGCCTGTACTTCATTTCCTGTGTTACACTGTTCATGCAGGAATGAACACTTCCTTTCGGCCGAATTAGGTGTGGTAACTCAATTCTAACCGATGTGTCTCATTCCTGTCTCTTTTTTTCTTAATTTGTCCAATATGTATTGTAGTCCTACATAAAGAATATCTCCATGTTTCTTGACAAAGTTGACGCGATATGATAATATTGTTAAGCCGCATATTACGGGCTCTTAAGAGGGAAACCCGCCCGATAATAGCGAGATTATAGAAAAGGCAGGACCTTTAACCATGTTTGCAGTGATTGAAACAGGCGGCAAGCAGTACAAGGTACAGAATGACGATGTCATCTTTGTAGAAAAGCTTGCGGTAGAAGCAGATTCCTCAGTCGACTTTAAAGTGATAGCACTTGGTAGCGACGACGGTCTTAAAATCGGCAGCCCATATGTAAACGGAGCTACCGTAACAGGTAAAGTTCTTAAGAACGGCAAGGCAAAGAAAATTACAGTTTTAACTTACAAATCCAAAAAGTGCGAGAAGCGCAAAATGGGTCACAGACAGCCGTACACAAAGGTACAGATCACCGCAATTAACGCATAATTGAAATGATTTGTGCTGAGTTTTATACCGAGCCGAAGGGCGAGATTGTCGGTTTTAAGATCAGCGGTCACAACGGGAAGGCTGGCAGCGATATTATCTGCGCAGCGGTGTCTTCCGCGGCATATATGGCTGTGAATACAATTACCGACATTATTCAAGCAGACGCTCAGGTTACCGTAGAAGACGGTTATATGCTTATAACCGTATCCTCGGAAAAGGCGAAAGCCTGCCGCATCATTTTTGCGGGACTAAAGCTTCATCTTTTGGGGCTTGAAGAACAATATCCAAAGAATATTCATGTATGCTATATGGAGGTGTAAGTTATGCTAAAAATAAATATTCAGTTATTTGCTCATAAAAAGGGAATGGGTTCCACCAAGAACGGACGTGATTCAGAATCTAAGCGTCTTGGTGTAAAGCGCGCAGACGGGCAGTTTGTTCTGGCCGGTAATATCCTGGTAAAACAGCGCGGCACACATATCCATCCGGGCGAGAACGTGGGCATCGGTTCCGATGACACTCTTTTTGCACTCGTCAGTGGCAATGTGAAGTTTGAGCGTTATGGCCGTGATCGCAAGAAGGTCAGTGTATACGCTTCTGAGCAGTAATTTATAACATGCTTATTAAAATCCCGGGCAAAAATTGCCCGGGATTTTTTGGCTTTTTTAAGATAATATGGTATACTAACATATGATAACTATAATTAGGAAATGTAGTAAAAAGGAATGGCGGTAACTCAGATGTTTATCGATAGCGCAAAAATTAAAATAAAAGCGGGCGACGGAGGCGCGGGAAAGGTTTCTTTTCATCGTGAAAAGTTTATCGCTTCCGGCGGTCCGGATGGCGGAGACGGAGGGCGCGGCGGGAATATCGTGTTCCAGGTTGACGACAACCTTTCCACTTTGGCAGATTTTCGGTACAAAAGAAAATATATCGCGCAAAACGGCGGCGACGGAATGGGCAAGCGCTGTTACGGAAAAAAAGCGGACGACCTGATTATCAAAGTTCCGAGGGGAACTTTGCTCAAGGACGCAGAGACGGGTAGATTGGTTGCGGATCTTTCTGCTGACGAACCTCAGGTAATTGCAAAAGGCGGTCGGGGAGGATGGGGAAACGCTCATTTCGCCACGCCGACCCGTCAGACACCGCGCTTTGCCAAGCCTGGAATTCCCGGGGAATCTATGGACTTGCAGTTAGAATTAAAGCTGTTGGCAGATGTCGGTCTGGTTGGATATCCGAATGTCGGAAAGTCGACGCTTGTTTCTGTTGTCAGCGAAGCAAAGCCTACCATAGCAAATTACCATTTTACAACAATTACTCCTGTCTTGGGTGTTGTCCGAATGGGAGAGGGACAGTCTTTTGTAATTGCTGACATTCCCGGTTTGATCGAGGGTGCCGGAGAAGGCGTTGGGCTTGGTCACCAGTTTCTGCGCCATGTAGAGCGGTGCAGAATGCTGGTTCATATTGTTGATATATCCGGCAGTGAAGGCCGTGACCCGAAAGAGGACTTTAAGATCATCAATCAGGAGCTGGAAAAGTTCAATCCGGAGCTTGCGAAAAGACCGATGCTGGTTGCGGGAAACAAATGTGATTTGGCGACCGAGGAGCAAATCACAGATTTTCAAAGCTTTACGGAGCAGCAGGGTTATGAATTTTTCCCGATTATGGCGGCGATCCGTTATCAGGTGGATCCCCTGCTAAACCGGATTACGGAAATGCTGAGCAAGCTGCCGCCGGTAAAGCAATTCGAGCCTGAGCCGCAAAGGCTTACTCCTGCGGAGGAAATCGGGCAGAATAAGGTTACGGTTACAAACAACGACGGTGTATTTGCAGTTGAGGGTGAGTGGCTGCTGCAGGTGATAAACTCTGTGAATTTTGATGATTATGAATCGCTGCAGTATTTCCAGCGTGTGCTCATTAACTCCGGGGTAATCGACGCTTTGAGAGAAGCGGGAATTCAGGAGGGCGACACTGTCAGCATCTACGATATTGAGTTTGATTTTATGGAATAATATTCCTTTGCTTTTATAAATGAGAATGGATGTGTTTGTTTGGAACGTTTTTATGTTGCGGAATGTGATCCGAAGCGGTTAAGCCCTTTAACCCTTGCTTTTGTGGGTGACGGCGTATATGAACTGTTTGTAAGGGAACGCTTGGTATGTCAGGCAAATTGTCCGGTAAATTCGCTTCATAAGAAATCGGTAGCCCAGGTTTGCTGTTCCGCACAGGCGAAGGCGTCGCAAAAGCTTCTTCCGCTTTTATCGGAAGAAGAAAAGGAGATATATATGCGCGGGAGGAATGCGCACACTAATCATGTGCCGAAAAACGCGAACCCTGCGGATTATCACGCGGCAACCGCTTTTGAAGCTTTATTCGGGTATGTTTATTTATGCGGCAGAATCGACCGGCTGCGTGAACTGTTTCATTTGACGTGTGAACAGGAAGAATCTGTTTCGATATCGTGAGGTGTGATTATGTTTCCGGAACCCCAAAAAAGCAAAGGGCTGGAAGCTCTGAAAGATGTTGCATACTTTGCTGCGGGGAGCATTATTTACGCGATATCCGTGAATGTATTCACGGCACCGAATAATATTGCGCCCGGCGGCGTCACTGGTATCAGTACGATGATTAATTACCTGGTTGGATGGCCCATTGGTTTGTTGGGGCTATTGCTCAATATTCCTATTTTTATCTGGGCTGTTCTTGAAATCGGTTATAAGCTCGTGGCAAAAACCATGTTTGCCACGGTTATTGTTTCTGTGGTAATCGATTCAACCAGCGGCATTTTGCCATCCTACAGGGGCGATCCCATGCTTGCCTCCGTTTTTGGCGGAATTCTTGGAGGAATCGGTCTTGCGCTCGTGTTTATGCGGGGCGGCACGACCGGCGGCTCCGATCTGGTGGCGAGACTGCTTGGCAGACGAATTCGCCATCTTTCCATGGGGAAGCTCATGCTCGGAATCGATCTGGTCATTGTTATTGTTTCGGCGTTTGTTTTTCAGAGCATGGAAAGCGCCCTTTATGCGACAATTACCATATATGTGACTTCAAAACTGATTGACGCGATTCTTTACGGAACTGATATCGGAACCGGAAAATTGATGTTTATTATGTCCGCCAAAAACGACGTGATTGCCCGCGATATTTTAACCAATATGGAACGCGGAGTGACCGTACTAAAGTCCCGGGGGGCATACAGCGGCCGGGATGGTGAAGTTTTGCTTTGCGCGGTGCGTCGTTACGAAGTGATAAAAGTAAAGGATATTGTTCGTTACCATGATAAGGATGCGTTTGTTATCGTCGGGGATGCCGGTGAAATATCCGGCGAAGGGTTTCGGGAGGTAAAAACGGAGGACAAAACCTTAAAAGAGCTGATAGCTCATGTCAAAAAAAAATAAACAGGCGGTCCTGTAAAATGAAAGCCGCCTGTTTTTCTTTTGTTCCGGTGTTATTTGCAATTTGAGCAGTCGCTTGTTCCATAAGTCTGCTTGTTTGTACTGTCGCTAACTTTACTGGTTTTTGTACCGGACTTATTGTTAGCGCTGGTTGTTCCCGCTTTCATATTGTCGTTGGAATTGTAATTAGACTGCTTGCTTGGTCTTGCTGAATCTTTATCCATGAATTCACCCCCTTTTACTGCTATTATTTGAATGTAGAAGGAAAATATACCAGAATAATTTGATATAGTTGGCACCTTTGAGAACCCGAGAAAAGAGTACGGAGTTGATTGATTTGAGCTGTGAAGCGGAACGGCTGCCTAAGAAATACCTTTACAGAATGAAGAATATTTTGGGCAGTGATTTCGAAGATTTTTTGGAGTGCTGCAATAAGCCGCATTACCGTGGAATCCGTATAAATCCGTTGAAATGCAGGGAAGAGGTATTGAAAAGGAATCTGCCCTTTTCCCTCCTTGCGTCTCCATTTTCGCCGTTGTCCTACTATATTCCGAATGATACGGAAAGGGTGGGTGCCCTTCCAATGCACCATGCCGGCGCGTTTTATTCGCAGGAACCCTCCGCGTCCTCTGCGGTCACCGTTTTGAATCCGGTTCCGGGCGATATGGTATTGGACCTGTGTGCCGCTCCCGGCGGAAAATCGACGCAGATTGCCTCGCTCTTACGGGGAGAGGGTCTTCTGTGGTCCAATGAAATCATAAAGAGCCGGGCAAATATATTGTTATCGAACATTGAACGGTGCGGCGTTGCGAACGCGGTGGTTTCCTCCTGCCATCCGGACACCCTTTGTTCAGAGCTGGAAGGGTTTTTTGACAAGATTCTTGTGGACGCTCCCTGCTCGGGAGAGGGAATGTTCCGCCGCGATGATCAGGCAATTCTCGATTGGAGCGAGGAGCATGTGCAGGCTTGTGCGGTTCGTCAGCTGGCTATTTTAGAAAGCGCTGCAAAAGCGCTGAAAGAGAACGGAATTATGGTCTATTCAACCTGTACCTTTTCCGTTGAAGAAAATGAAGGAGTAATCAATCAATTTTTGTCTTTACACAAGGATTTTGAGCTGGTCGAATGCGGTCAAAGCTTTGGTCGTCCCGCCGCTCTCAAAATGGCGCGGCGAATTTTCCCGATGGACGGCGGCGAAGGCCATTTTGTAGCGCGGTTAAAGCGCCTTTCTTACCATTGCGGCTACAGAAAATCTTATCCGATAAAGAAGTCCGCGATGCAAAGCATGGCGACTGATCTTTACCACGAAATCTATCAGGCTAAATTGGACAGGCAAATTGAGCAAATCGGAAACAGCTTTATCCTGCTGCCGGAGCATTTGCCGGAGTTGAAGGGGCTTGGAGTGATTCGTGCCGGCATTCTGCTTGGGGAAGGAAAAACCAACCGGGTTGAGCCTGCCCACGCAGCGTTTATGGCGGCAAGGCCGGAAGACTTGAATCAGGTAATCAATTTGCCGCGGGAATCCAATCTGATTTCAGCTTTCTTAAAAGGAGAGGAAATTGATGTGGATTGCTCTTTTAAGGGTTTTACGGGGGTTGCGGTAGACGGTGTGGTTACCGGCTTCGGCAAGGCTTCCAACGGCAGACTGAAAAATCATTATCCGAAGGGATTGCGGAATAATTGATGTTGCAAACGATTTATAATTTGTCACTTTAGCGTGTTAAAACTTGAAATCAACAATAAATAATGTTATAATTATCGGTAATTAATTTGAAAGAGGGCATTTAAGATGCAGGAAATCAGAGTGGAACTGACAGATCATCCGGCTCAAAAGCCGACCGATTCGAGCAAGCTTGGCTTTGGTACGATATTTACGGATCATATGTTTTTAATGAACTATGATGAGGGAGAGGGCTGGCATGACCCCAGAATTGTCCCGTTTGGATCAATCGAGCTTTCACCGGCGGCAATGTGCCTGCATTACGGCCAGTCTGTTTTTGAGGGAATGAAGGCCTATCGTGCAGTAGACGGCAGAATTTTACTCTTCAGACCGGATAAAAACATGGCTCGGCTCAACTCCTCAAATGACCGTCTTTGTATCCCGCTTATTGATGAGGAATTTGCCAAGAGCGCCATTGAAAAGCTGGTTTCAGTCGAACAGGACTGGATTCCCTCCGCCGAAGGAACCTCCCTTTACATACGTCCGTTTATTATCGGCGTCGATCCACATATTGGCGTACATCCCGCGCAGCATTTAATTTTCATTGTTCTCTGCTGCCCGGTCGGCGCATATTATCCGGAAGGGCTGAATCCGGTTAAGATTTATGTGGAAAAGAATTATGTTCGCGCGGTGAAAGGCGGCATGGGATATACAAAGACAGCCGGAAACTATGCGGCATCGTTAAAGGCACAGGATGAGGCTGAGAGGCAAAATTATACGCAGGTGCTTTGGCTTGACGGTGTGGAACGCAAATACATTGAAGAAGTCGGAACCATGAATGTCTTTTTTGTAATTGGAGACGAAGTTGTTACACCGGAGCTTCAGGGGTCAATTCTTCCGGGAATTACAAGGATGTCTTCAATTGAAATGCTGAAATCCTGGGGTATGAAGGTCGTAGAGCGTAAAATTTCGATAGAAGAGCTTTCTCAGGCCGCGCAAAGCGGTAAGCTTAAGGAAGCGTTCGGAACCGGAACAGCCGCCGTTATTTCCCCAATCGGGCATCTGAAATGGGGCGATGAGATCATGAATATCAACAATGGTGAAATTGGTTCCATTTCGCAACGCCTTTACGATACCTTGACCGGTATTCAATGGGGAAAGATTAAGGATACCTTCGGGTGGACTGTAGAAGTAAAATAACTGTAAACGTCAAAGGCGGCGGCATTCTGTCGTCGCTTTTGTATTTGGAGAGGTTATGCGCGAACTTGTTTTTCCTGTACCCGCAGAATATGAAGGGATTCGGCTGAAAAATTATCTGCGAGGCTATTGCGGAGTATCGGCTCGCCTTATGGCGAGGCTGAAGCGACAGCCGCTCGGAATAACCAATAACGGGCTACATGCAATTGTTACCGATATTATAAAGACCGGGGATATTGTCAAAATCTGCATGCCTGATGATAAAAAACAAATAGAGCCAATTCCCCATCCGCTTTCAGTCTTGTATGAGGACGACGATTTGCTGGTGCTAAATAAACCGGCTGATATGCCAATGTATCCTTCTCCGGGTCATGACCACGACAGCCTGGCCAATGCGGTTTCTGCTTATTATTTCAAAACCGGGCAAAAAATCGGGTTTCGACCGGTTTACCGCTTGGATAAGGATACGACCGGTCTTGTGGTATTGGCAAAGAATTCTTTTGCCGCCGCATCTCTTGCAGGATCGGTCAAAAAGGTGTATTATGCAATTTGTGAAGGGGAGCTCAGTGGCAGCGGTATGGTTAATCAGCCTATTGGCATAAAAGAAGACAGTAGAATTCAACGCGCGGTATCCCAACAGGGAGAAAGTGCCGTGACCAATTGGAGAACTATAGGCAGCTCAAAAGGTCATAGCCTGCTTGCTTTGAAGCTGGAAACCGGGCGTACGCATCAAATTCGGGTGCATTTGTCCCATCTTGGGCATCCTTTGGCCGGAGACGATATGTACGGCGGGGGAACAGGACAAATTGCCAGACAGGCGTTACATTGCGGAAAAGCTTGTTTTTGTCATCCCGTTACAAAGAAGGATATTCAGATTATCTGCAAGTTTCCATCCGATATGCTCGATATGCTTCAAACGTGTAATATAGAAAATGAACAAATTCATATAGACTAAATGTGCCAAGTGTATTATAAAATTAATAAGAATGAATTTTTATTAATTTAACGCTTGAATTATGTATAAATATGCGCTATAATACAATCATGGCAAAGAAATTAGTATATCAAATAATTGTTGCACAGCTCAATCAGCAACGTGATTTGATATAATATATCAAATGTTTTTTATTAAACGGAGGGTAAACAATATGAAAAAAGTTACAAAGATTTCCGCATTTCTTTTAGCGGTAGTAATGGGCATATCTATGACCGCATGCGCGGGCAACGGCACAGCTACTTCCGCTGCGGCGAGTACAGCCGGTGAGACGGCTTCTTCTGCGGCTTCCACCGCCGGATCCTCTTCAGTAGACAAAATAAAGGCTGACGGCTTTGTTACATGGTCTACCAATGCGGAATTTGAGCCGTTTGAGTACAAGGACGGCGATAACGTAGTTGGCATTGACGCGGAAATTTCTCAGAAGATTGCCGACAAGCTTGGTGTAAAGCTTAAAATCAACGATATTTCATTTGATACCCTGGTTACAGAACTGAGCACTGGCAAAACCAATTTTGTGGCGGCCGGTATGACTGTAAATGAAGACAGAAAAAAGAACGTGGATTTCTCCGATACATATTTTGATGCTTCACAGGCAATCATTGTGGCAAAGGACAGCGCTGTTAAATCCCGCGCGGATCTGAACGGCAAAAAAGTCGGTGTTCAGCAGGGTACTACAGGAGATTCCTTCTGCACAAACGAAGACGGCAAGAGCGATGTTAAGGTTGGTTCCGTAGAGCGTTATACAAAAGCGGTCGATGCTGTAACGGATCTACTCAACGGTAAGATTGACGCGGTTGTTATCGATGATTTCCCGGCGACCAAGTTTATTGAAAAAAACACTAGCAAGCTTGTTAAGCTTGGCGAGGCCTTAACGGTGGAGAAATATGCAATTGCCGTGAAAAAAGGCGATGCAGATATGCTCAAAGTTGTGAATGATGTTCTTGGTGAAATGAAATCCAGCGGAGAACTCGATAAGATTGTTGATAAGTATAAAGCACAGCTCGGCGCTTAATGTTTGTCTGAAAATTCAATGCAGGGTCAGCAGTAATTCTGCTGCCCTGCTTTTATTCATTTCTAACAGGAGGTAATTATGAATTCACTGCTTGCTGCAATTCCCCTGTCTTTTTTTTCTGTGTTATCGGATAAATTAACCGACGCGTTTATTGTTAAAAGTAGATATAAATATATTGTTACCGGTTTGGGCAATACTCTGTTGATTACGATATTTGCTGTATTCATTGGTATTCTTTTGGGGACACTGGTCGCTCTTGTGAAGGTGGCACATGGAAATGACAACAAAAAATTTAGAGTACTAAACACGCTTGCAAATCTGTATCTGACAATTATTCGCGGAACTCCGGTCATTGTTCAGCTGTTGATTATGTATTATATCATTTTGAGCTCTACGAGCGTTGATAAAATAACAGCGTCTATTCTCGCATTCGGAATCAACTCAGGCGCATATGTGGCCGAAGTTATCCGAAGCGGTATTCAGTCAGTGGATAAAGGGCAGATTGAGGCCGGACGTTCCCTTGGCTTGAACGAGCGGGATACCATGGTGAAAATTGTTTTTCCCCAGGCTTTGAAAAACGTTCTCCCTGCGATTGGCAATGAGTTTATTGCGTTGCTGAAAGAAACCTCCGTTGCCGGATATATCGGTGTGCAGGATTTGACCAAGGGCGGCGATATTATCAGAAGCATCACTTACGACGCCTTTACGCCTCTGCTTACCACTGCGGGTGCTTACCTTCTGATTGTAATTGGTTTGACTACCGCTTTGTCAAAGTTTGAAAGGAGGCTGCATAAGAGTGATAACCGTTAAAGATCTCCATAAAACGTTTCATACCCTCAACGGCGATTTGCCGGTATTAAAGGGAATCAGTCAGGAAATTGAAAAGGGAGAAAAGGTTGTTATCGTGGGTCCGTCCGGTTCCGGAAAAAGTACGTTCCTTCGTTGCCTGAATCTTCTGGAACAGCCAACCAGCGGAGAGATTTGGTTCGAAGGCGTTCAAATTAACAAACCGGACTGCAATATTAATCAGCTTCGTCAGAAAATGGGGATGGTGTTTCAGCATTTTAATTTGTTTCCTCATTTAACGGTAATAAAGAACATAACGCTTGCCCCGGTTTCATTAAAGCTGAAAACACCCGAGGAAGCAAACAAACAGGCAATGCAGCTTTTAGAGCGAATTGGGCTTGCCGATAAGGCAGAAGCGTATCCGGTACAGCTTTCAGGCGGGCAAAAGCAGCGCATTGCAATCGTAAGAGCACTCGCGATGAATCCTGATGTTATGCTGTTTGATGAGCCTACCAGTGCGCTTGACCCTGAAATGGTTGGCGAGGTTCTCCAGGTTATGAAGGAGCTTGCTGCAGACGGGATGACGATGGCTGTTGTTACACACGAGATGGGTTTTGCGCGTGAGGTTGCAACCCGTGTTCTGTTTATGGACGACGGGCAGGTTCTGGAAGAAGCCAAACCGGATGAATTTTTTACAAATCCTAAAAACCCAAGATTGCAGGACTTCTTATCAAAAGTTCTTTGAGTTAAAATTGCTGATTCTTGCGCGGTTGCAGGCAAGTAAAAACCTTTTGTAATTCTTCCGTTTTTTAATACCAATTAATATGTTAAAATAAAGTATATAACAGTCTGTTGTATACTTTATTTTTTGGTGTGATGGTAAACCGGCCGCGATATATTCTTGTTTGGCTGAATAAAAGCTTAGGTCATAATATGAAGCAAACATAGTTTTCAAATGCATAAAAATTATAAAAAGTGCGATACATCAGACCCGTCGGCGCAGGGATCGGTATGATAGCGTTGATTGAAAGCTTTTTAAAAAAAGAACTTTATAAACTATATATTGAAATGCCATTTGTATAAGGAGAATTGTTATGGAGAGAATCGCTAGTTTTTGCGTGGATCATAATAAATTAATGCCGGGGATTTATGTATCTCGTATTGATGATGATATAACGACCTATGATATTCGAATGAAGCGTCCAAATGTTGCGCCTTTTCTTGCAAACCCAGCGATGCATACGGTTGAGCATCTTTTTGCCACCTATGCCCGCAACTCCGCGTGGAAAGACAGGATAATATATTTTGGACCAATGGGTTGCCGCACCGGATTTTACTTCCTAGTGAGAAATATGAAAAAACCGGATGCGATTAATCTGATTATAGAGGCATTTGCATTTATTTCAGAATTCAGCGGGGTAATCCCGGGCTCCAAAGCAGAAGAATGCGGCAATTATCTGGAGCATGATTTGGAAGACGCAAAATCGCAGGCAAAAGCATTTTTACCGCTAATCCGTGATTGGAGCGAAGAAAAGTTAAGCTACTAACTTAAGCTGGGTTATACAATATTAATCCAATTATTGTAATTTTGTAAATTTTATGTAAATTGGTTGCATTATTGTTAGATTTGTTATATCATAAATAAGGATATTACAAATTTGTAACAATTAGATGCGAAAGGATTGGCTTTATGCAGTTTTCAAAGCTGAAAAAGCTGTTAAAAAGATATTTAACCGATACCAATCGATTTTTATATATTGTAGGCATTCAGAGTGTCAGAATTCTTAAACGTGTTCATCGCAGGTTGTCGCGTTTTTTAAAACCGGTAACGGATTTATTGGGTCATTTCTATGCGACTACTGTTGGCAGACAGATACGAAATCTGAAAAAAGAGATACAGTTGATTCATGAAGGGATTGATATTGCCGGAAGTCGGATCAGGGAAGCCAGAAAAATCGGTTTTGGGCGTACTCTTATCACATATCTTTGGGTTGCAGGGAAAAGCTTTACCCGTCACAAAGAGTTTCTATGTTCTATTTTTAACGTGCTTGCTCCGGTGGGTGCAATTGTACTGCTTCTTTTGACGGTGAAATATTGGACTGGCTTAAACTATGGGTTGGTATTGTCTTATGATGGGCAGCAGGTTGCGACCATCCAGAACGAAAAGATTTATGAGCAGGCAACCGAAATGGTGAGTCAGCGCATGATTCATGATACGGTTGCAAGTGATATCGGTGTAAAATATACGCCGTCCTTTCAACTGTCCGTTGTTGAACCGAGTAAATACTCACCGGTCAGCTTTGTTTGCGATAAGATTATCCAGCAGTCAAACGGTATTATTGAAGAAGCAAGCGGACTTTATGTTGACGGGCAGCTGATGGGTGCCGTAAAAAGCAGTGCAGACCTGCGTTTTATTCTTCAAAATATTTTAAATAAGGCTCGCGGCAGCGATACGGACGCGACAACTACTTTCTCTCAGGATGTTGAGACAATTACCGGCCTTTTCCCGACTACTACGATCATGACTACAGACGCTATGAATAAAATGGTTTCGGGTACAACAAAATCAGCGGTGACCTATACGGTTAAAGAGGGAGATACGGTAACATCGATTGCGAAAGCGAATAATACAACGATAGCGGAATTGAACAAGATTAACAACAACAAGCTTGGTGACAACTTGCATCCAGGGGATCTTATTACAATACAGGTTCCTACTTCACTGCTCAGTGTGCAAAAAATGAAGAGTATGGTTTATCGTGTTCCTCTTTCCTACAAAACAGTAACCGTTCCGGATGATTCCCAGTATACAGATTATTCCAAGGTGAAAAATGAGGGAGTTAGCGGAGTTCAGGAATGCACGGATAAAATTTATTATCTTAACGGCTTGGAATCAAAAAGAGAAATTGTAAAGCGGACGGTTGTTATTCCATCGGTTGATAAGGTAGTAATTACAGGAACCAAGAAAAGGCCGAAGATCAGTGATCTGGGTGAAAGCACAGGCAAGATGATATGGCCGGTGCCTTCTTTGCATACGATTACCACATATTTTACGTGGCGATGGGGCAGCTTTCATACGGGTATCGATATCTCGGGTGGGGGCGCATACGGAAAAACCATCATTGCGGCAGACGGCGGCGTGGTTGTTTCTGCTGGCTGGAGAAACGGGTATGGCAACTGTGTACAAATTCGTCATTCCAGTGGAGTTCAGACCCTGTATGGACACGCCAGCAAAATTTTGGTAACATCCGGGCAAAAGGTCTCAAAAGGTCAGGCAATCGCTCGTGTTGGCAGTACCGGCAATTCAACGGGTCCCCACTTGCATTTTGAGGTAATTAAAAATGGAACGCAAGTGAATCCGCTTGGTTACGTAGGCAGATGAATAATACAAGGAAGCGTTTCTGTATCAATAGCAGACCGCTTCTTTGTTTTTTATTTATCAAACGAATAATGATTGCAGTGCTTATTGACTTTTCGTGATATGTGTATTATTATCAATAAGTATGTGATGAATATTGAATTTATTTTGGAATTATATTCATGATTTACAAATGAAAAAATTTACAACGATTTAATCATGAAAATTGATTTATAATCACTGAAAAAATGCAATAATATAATTGTTTTAATTTTAGATTGGAGAGTGCCGCATTGGATAAATTTGTAATTAATGGTGGCAATCGGCTAACCGGTGAAGTTACCATCAGTGGCGCCAAAAATGCTGCTATCGCAATTATTCCCGCTGTAATTCTTTCAGACGGCATGTGCCGCATTGAAAATATTCCGAATATTACAGATGTTGTATCGATTACCAGAATCCTTTTTGATATGGGCGCAAAAATACGGAACATTAATAAATGTACGATAGAAATTGACCCGAGATCGATTCATACCCATGTGGCTTCCTATGAGCTGGCGCGTCATATTCGCGGTTCCTACTATCTGCTGGGTGCCCTGCTGGGTCGTTGCAAGCATGCGGTGGTGACAATGCCGGGAGGCTGTGATTTCGGTGTTCGCCCGATTGACCAGCATTTAAAGGGGTTTGCAGCTTTGGGGGCAACCTATAAAGTGGAAGGCGGCATGGTGGATGTAAACGCAAAAAATTTAAACGGGGCCAATATTTATCTTGATGTTGTTTCCGTGGGCGCCACTGTAAATATTATTCTTGCAGCCGTAAAGGCCAAGGGTATGACGGTCATTGAAAATGCTGCAAAGGAACCGCATATTGTTGATCTTGCCAATTTTTTAAACTCTATGGGCGCCGACATTCGGGGCGCCGGTACCGACGTAATTAAAATTTATGGGGTCGAGCACCTCAACGGCACTACCTATTCTATTATTCCTGATCAAATTGAGGCTGGCACATACATGGTTGCCGCTGCAGCGACCGGCGGTGATGTGTTGGTTAAAAATGTTATCCCGAAGCATTTGGAATCCATTTCTGCCAAGCTGGAGGAAATGGGCGTAACGGTTGAAGAATACGATGATGCTGTACGGGTAATCCGTAAGGGTAAACTGAATAAATGCAATATTAAGACAATGCCGCATCCGGGTTTTCCCACTGACATGCAGCCGCAGATCGCGGTTTTGCTGTCTATCGCAAACGGAACAAGTATTATTAATGAAAGTGTATGGGATAACCGTTTTCGGTATGTGGAAGAGTTGAAGAGGATGGGCGCCCAGATTTCTGTGGACGGAAAGCTTGCGGTTTTTGAGGGGATTGACCACCTGAACGCAGCGCCGGTCAAAGCGACTGATTTACGCGCGGGAGCAGCGATGCTGATTGCGGCGCTGGCGGCAAAAGGTACCTCGCAGGTGGAAGATATTAATCATATTGAACGCGGATATGAAGATGTAGAAGAGAAGCTTGCCCAATTAGGTGCCGATATCAAGCGGGTTCATGTTCCGGAAACATCCATCGCACAGGTTGTATAAAAATAAGACAGGAATAGGATGGGGATAGACGTCGGTCTTTCCCTTTTCTCTTTTACGGAGGTATTCATGACACGGTTTTGTCCGCTTTTCAGCGGAAGCAGCGGGAACAGTTATTACATAGGGTCGGCAACGACCGGAATTCTTATTGACGCGGGCAGGTCCGCAAAACAGCTGACGAACATGCTGACTTTATGCGGAATTGAAATGAGCGCAATACAGGCGATTTTTATAACACATGAACATTCCGACCACATCAGCGGTCTGCGTGTTCTTGCGTCTAGATACCATATTAAGGTGTTTTCCTCCGCAGGCACTTTGAGCGCTTTGCAGGATATGGGATGCTTGAACGGGAATTTTGAGAGTCTTGAAATAGGGTCGGGAGGCGCGGAGTTGGCCGATATGCTTGTAAAGCCCTTTCGAACCTCTCACGACAGCGCGGAAAGCATCGGATACCGGATTCAAACATCTGACGGCAGAAATATCAGTATTTCAACCGACTTGGGGTATATGTCCGAGGAGGTTCGGAATGCGCTGTTTGGAGCAGATTTGGTTGTTTTAGAGTCAAACCATGATGTTGGTATGTTGAAAAACGGGCCTTATCCTTACCCGCTGAAAAGGCGAATTCTGTCTGACACCGGGCACCTTTCCAATGCTGCCTGTGCGGATGAGCTTTGCGGTCTGGCACAAAAGGGGACTACGCGTTTTGTCTTGGCGCATCTAAGCTCAGAGAACAATACACCGGAGTTGGCGTATCAAACTGCGCTGTGTTCGTTGTCTATGTCAGGGATGAGGCAGGGGGTTGATTATGAGCTTTCTGTCGCGCCAAGAGAGAATACGAATGGAAAAGTTATGATATTTTAGGAGATTTTAATGGTAACGGTTCAAATTATATGTGTCGGCAGGTTAAAGGAAACGTTCTGGCGGGAAGCCTGCGCGGAGTATGGTAAGCGGCTTCAGTTGTTCTGCAAGTTTAACATTGTGGAGCTTGCAGAAACTAAATTGCCGGATCAAGCTTCTGAAACGCAGATAGCGGCCGCGCTGAAGGATGAAGGCAAGAGACTTCTTGCCGCGGCAGGGAATTCTTTGCTCTTTGCGATGTGTATTGAAGGCAGGCAGCTTTCCTCTGAACAGCTTGCAGAGAAGATCAGTACAGCCTGTATTAGCGGTGTCAGCGCGATAAGCTTTATGATTGGCAGTTCATTTGGGCTGAGCGATGAAGTAAAGCAATCTGCTGTTTTTAAGCTTTCCATGTCTCCGATGACTTTTCCGCACCAGTTGGCTAGAGTGATGCTCTGTGAACAAATATATCGGGCTTTCCAGATTAATAATCACGGAAAATATCACAAATAAGATTTATCGGGAGCATATTCTAGGGAAAAGGAAAGGGGGACTTTTGCAGGATTGAAGTATCAATTCTGCAAAAAGACGGAAAATAGGGACTGCGGGATAAAAATTTGTGCATAAAAATGAAATGTGTCTTTCAAATTAAAAGATATTGACACTGTAAATCAAATCATATAAAATATAGATAATACAAAAAGTAAATTAAAAAATTACGTAGACAAGGAGGTTCTGAATAAGAGCAGCCTTGTTATTTTATTTTTAGGGAGGTATTCACTTGAGCAAGTATACGAAGGACGAAATTATCCAAATGATTGAGGAGAATGACGTACGGTTTATTAGAATGCAGTTTACCGATATACTTGGAACCATGAAGAATGTGGCGATTACGGCAAGTCAGATTGAAAAAGCTCTGGATAATAAGGTAATGTTCGATGGATCCTCCATTGAGGGGTTTGTACGAATTGAAGAATCCGATATGTGTCTGAGACCGGATTTGGATACCTTTGTTATTTTGCCCTGGCACACACAGAACGGAAGAGTTGCCCGGTTTATCTGCGATGTTTATACACCGGACGGGCAGCCGTTTGAAGGGGACCCGCGTTATATTCTGCGTAAGACAATCGAAGAAGCTGCAAATCTTGGCTACTCCTTTAATGTGGGGCCGGAGGCGGAATTCTTTTTATTTAATACGGATGAATTTGGTCATCCGACTACTGTTACGCACGATACGGCAGGCTATTTCGATTTGGGTCCTTCCGACATGGGAGAGGCGGCTCGGCGCGATATCTGCCTGAATCTTGAGGATATGGGATTTGAAATTGAGGCTTCCCACCATGAGGTGGCGATCGCGCAGCATGAAATCGACTTTAAATACAGCGAGGCACTGTCTGCCGCAGACAATATCCTTACGTTTAAAATGATTGTAAAATGGTGTGCCGATACGCATGGACTTTGTGCAACCTTTATGCCAAAGCCTGTTTTTGGTCGTGCTGGCTCCGGGATGCACACCAATATGTCTTTGTTCAAGGATGGAGAAAACGCTTTCTATAATCCCCAAAGCGAAACCGGGCTGAGCCATGTTGCCTATAATTTTATAGCCGGTATTATGAAGCACATTAAGGGAATCTGTGCCATTACGAATCCGCTTGTCAATTCCTACAAGCGTCTGGTACCCGGCTACGAAGCTCCGTGTTATATTGCTTGGACGTTAAGCAATCGGAGCGCACTAATCCGTGTACCTGCTTCCCGCGGTCTAGGAACTCGTGTGGAGCTGCGCAATCCGGATTCGGCATGCAACCCCTATCTGTCTCTTGCGGTTCTGCTTGCGGCGGGGCTTGACGGTATAAAGAATGATCTGATGCCGCCCGAGGCTGTTTCCGCCAATATTTACGATATTGAAAAAGAAGAGAGAATCGCTTCGGGAATAGACAGTCTTCCGTTTGATCTGAATAACGCAATAGAAGAAATGAAATCGGATCCATTTATAAAAGAGGTGCTGGGAGACCATGTATTCAGCAAATACACGGAAGCAAAAGAAAAAGAATGGTATGATTTCTCGACTACGGTTACGGAATGGGAATTGGGCCAATACCTTAATAAATTTTGATTTGATTAATGATGGACTACTCATTTCTAACCACGGAGTTGTTAAAATATGAGCAGTATTCTTGTTGCAAATTCAAGCCTGGACAATGCAAAAAAGATTGCGGCGGTGCTGCGCTCGGGAGGGTTGAATGTCAGTTCCGTATGCTCCACAGGAGCGCAGGCAATTGATTTTACCAATCGGCACTATCAGGGCGGAGTGGTTGTCTGCAGTGAAAAGCTGTTGGATATGCCGGCGATTAATCTCGTCAGGCTTGCCGGATCTGGCTATGATTTTCTGTTTCTTGCCAAATCGCCGCTGCCCGCCATTGTAAACTATCCATCCTGCGTCAGCCTGATGATTCCGATTAACCGGATGGCTCTGCTTTCTACGGTAAATATGCTGCTGAATCTATCTGATTACAGCAGCCTGAATATAAAAAAGAGGATTGCCGCAGGAAATTACGAAGAAAAACAGATTCTTGAAAAGGCGAAAAATATTTTGATAGAGCGAAATAATTTTTCGGAAGCTCAGGCACACCGCTTTATTCAGAAAAAGAGTATGGATACCGGGAAAAAGATAATCGAAACTGCGATGATTATTCTGTATGAATAAGGGAGGTTAGTTCATGGTTTTTACGAAAATGCAGGGTATTGGAAACGATTATATCTATTTCAACTGTTTTGAAGAAAAGGTAGAAGAGCCTTCTAAACTTTCCGTCAGACTGAGTGACCGGCATTTCGGTATTGGTTCTGACGGAATTATTCTGATTGAACCATCCGATAAAGCGGACTGCCGCATGGATATTTACAACGCAGACGGTTCACAGGCAATGATGTGCGGCAACGGAATTCGATGTGTGGGGAAATATGTCTATGAGCGCGGGATAGTGAAAAAGGAAGTCCTGAAGGTAGATACCATGAGCGGGGTTAAAACGCTGCGTCTGGATGTGAAAAACGACGTAGTAGCTTCCGTAACTGTAGACATGGGTTCGCCGATTTTTCGGGCTGCTGAAATACCGGTTCTTTTTCCCAGAGATGAAGTAATCAACGAGGCGATAAAGGTTGATTCCAGAGATTATCGAGTGACCTGCGTTTCCATGGGGAATCCGCATTGTGTGATGTTTGTCGATGATACGGAGAAAATTTACCTAAATGATCTTGGACCCAAATTTGAAAGCCTGGATATCTTTCCACGCCGCGCGAATATAGAATTTGTTCAAATATTGAATAAAAATGAGATTAATATGCGTGTATGGGAACGAGGTTCGGGTGAAACCTGGGCTTGCGGTACCGGCGCGTGTGCTTCCGCGGTTGCGGCCGCCGTCAACAAATTAACCAGCCGGCGGGTAACCGTTCATTTACCAGGCGGTGATTTGGAAATTGACTGGGACGAGAAAACAGACAGTGTATTTATGAAGGGGCCGGCCGCGTTTGTCTTTGACGGAACTGTAGAAATCTGATATAATGTATTTATATACAGAAAAATGAATGAAAGGTTGTTGCGAATATGCTAAAGGTGAATGAGAATTTTGTCAAATTACCTGCAAGCTATCTGTTTGTAGATATTGCGGCAAGGGTGAATGAATTTTCTAAACTGCATCCGGAAACTGAAATTATCCGGTTGGGAATTGGTGATGTAACACGCCCGCTTCCTAAGGCTGTTGTTACTGCGATGAAAAAAGCGGCGGATGAAATGGGGGAGGCGAGCGGCTTTCACGGTTATGGACCGGAAGCCGGCTATTCCTTTCTGCGCAGAGCGATCGCGGAAAATGATTATCAAAAGCGCGGCGTTTCGATAGATTTGGATGAGATTTTTGTCAGCGATGGTGCAAAAAGCGACACGGGGAGCATCGGCGATATTTTTAGCGTCGATAACACTGTTGCGGTTTGTGACCCGGTATACCCGGTTTATGTGGATACCAACGTGATGGCGGGAAGAGCCGGAGAATACACAGAAGGCAAGGGCTGGAACAAGATTGTCTATATGCCGTGCCGCAAGGAAAACAACTTTCTTCCCGAAATTCCAAAGGAACATGCGGATATTATTTATCTTTGCTTTCCAAACAATCCTTCCGGCACTGGAATCAGCCGAAGCGAATTAAAAAAGTGGGTGGATTATGCGCTGACCAATCAGTCGCTGATCCTTTATGACGCAGCGTATGAAGCGTTTATAACAGAAGAGGACATGCCGCACAGCATCTTTGAGATCGACGGAGCCAAAAAGTGTGCAATCGAATTCCGGAGCTTTTCAAAAACTGCGGGCTTTACCGGGACGCGTTGCGCCTTTACCGTAATTCCCAAAGAACTGACCTATGGAGGAGTTTCGTTGAATAAGCTTTGGGACAGGCGTCAGTCCACCAAAATGAACGGGGTGTCCTATGTCGTTCAGCGCGGCGCCGAGGCGGTTTATTCAGAAGAAGGTATGCGTGAAGTCAGAGAGAATATCGAGTATTACTTAAATAATGCCCGAATCATTAAAAACGGTTTGGAAAATGCGGGATTTGAGGTTTACGGCGGAGTCAATTCTCCCTATGTCTGGTTGAAAACACCGGATAATTATACATCGTGGGACTTCTTTGATCTGTTACTGGAAAAAACAGGCGTCGTTGGAACACCGGGCTCCGGCTTCGGGGAAAACGGAGAAGGCTATTTTCGCCTGACTTCCTTTAATACAAAAGAGAATACGCAAAGAGCAGTCGAAAGAATCGTGAAATCTTTTAAGTAAAAGAAATAGAAGCTGTTTATTAAAAGAATGGTTGGTGATAAAATGAAAGCATTGTTAATGCTTGAAAATGGAATGACTTTTGAAGGCGTGGGGTTCGGTGATGAACACGATGTTCTTTGCGAGGTTGTTTTCAACAGCGCCATGTGCGGGTATCCCGAATTACTGACGGACCCATCCTATGCCGGGCAGGGTGTCGTCATGACGTTTCCGCTGATTGGAAACTATGGAATCAGCTACGATGACGCAGAATCAGTTAAACCGTGGCTGAAAGCCTTTATTGTCCGTTCCGTATCCGGAATGGCAAGCAATTTCCGCTGCGATATTGATTTGGATACATATTTAAAGAACAATCATATACCGGGAATGTCTGGACTGGATACCCGGACTCTTACAAAGGTATTGCGCGAAAGCGGCACCATGCGCGGTATGATTGCTTATGGCGACAATATTGATACCGCCGAGATGAAAGCTAATATTGAAGAATTCGTCATGGAATCCTGTGTTCCACTGGTTAGCAACCGGGACTCAAAAGTGTATGGCGACGGCGCTATTAAAATTGCACTTGCGGATTACGGAGTAAAGAGTAATATTATCCGTTCGCTGGTAAAGCGCGGATGTACCGTTAAATGCTTCCCGTATGACGCTTCTTTTGAGGATATGATGGCTTTTCAACCGGACGGGATCATGTTATCCAACGGACCCGGTGACCCGAAGGAATGTAAAAAGGCCATTTCTGAATTAAAAAAAGTATATGATAACGGTATCCCAACCTTTGCGATTTGCCTTGGTCATCAGTTGATGGCTCTTTCTCAGGGCTTTGATACCTATAAATTAAAATATGGCCATAGAGGAATCAATCACCCGGTAAAGGATCTGGCTTCCAATCGGGTTTATATTACTTCACAAAATCACGGTTTTGTAGTAAATGGCGATACGGTTAATCCTTCAGTAGCCGACATCAGCTTTATCAGCATGAATGACGGCAGTATTGAGGGATTAAACTATAAGAGCGGAAAAGCGTTTTCCGTCCAGTTTCACCCGGAGGCCTCCCCGGGACCTCTTGATACGGGCTACCTGTTCGACAAATTTATTCAATTGATAGGAGGAGCCAAGATATGAAGAGACCGGAAATCAAGAAAGTTATTATCATAGGCTCTGGCCCGATCATCATCGGACAGGCGGCTGAATTTGACTATGCGGGTACGCAGGCCTGCCGTGCGCTTCGGGAAGAAGGCGTTGAAGTTATTCTCATCAACTCCAATCCTGCGACGATTATGACGGATAAGCAGATTGCCGATAAAGTCTATATTGAGCCGTTAACGGTTGAAACGATTAAGAAAGTCATCCTAAAAGAGAATCCGGACAGCATTCTTCCGACCCTTGGTGGTCAGAATGCGCTGAACCTTGCCGTGGAGCTGGAGGAATCCGGCTTCTTAAAGGAAAACCATGTTGAAATGATCGGGACCAACGCCGACACCATCCGCATGGCGGAAGACCGGGAGCTTTTCAAGGAGGCCATGGAACGCATTGATCAACCCTGCGCAGAAAGCGCGATTGCTGAAACCGTTGAGGATTGCGTAAAGGCTGCCGGTAAAATCGGCTATCCGGTTGTTGTGCGTCCGGCTTATACCTTAGGCGGAAGCGGCGGCGGTATTGCGGCCAATGAAGAAGAACTGGTTACTATTGCCACGCTTGGACTTCACCGCAGCCGCGTCAATCAGGTGCTGATTGAACGCTGCATTTCGGGCTGGAAAGAAATCGAATATGAAGTAATGCGCGACCGTAATGGCAACTGTATCACGGTATGTAACATGGAGAACTTTGACCCGGTCGGGGTTCATACCGGAGATTCCATTGTTGTGGCCCCGTGCCAGACGCTTGCCGATAAGGAAACCCAAATGCTCAGAAGCGCCGCGCTGTCCATTATCAGGGAATTAAAGGTGGAAGGTGGCTGCAACGTACAGTTTGCTCTGAACCCGAAGAGCTTTGAATACTGCGTTATTGAGGTGAATCCGCGTGTCAGCCGTTCTTCAGCGCTAGCTTCCAAGGCAACCGGCTATCCGATTGCGAAGGTTGCTTCCAAAATTGCGCTCGGTTACACGCTGGATGAAATTCAGAACGCCATTACCAAGAAAACATACGCCTGCTTCGAGCCGACGCTGGATTACTGCGTCGTAAAAATTCCCAAATGGCCCTTCGATAAATTTGTATATGCGCGGCGCAGCCTTGGTACGCAAATGAAGGCAACCGGCGAGGTTATGGGAATTGCACCGACCTTTGAAGCAGCTTTAATGAAATCCATACGCTCGCTGGAACAGAATATGTTCAGCTTGATTGATAAAAATCTGAAGGATGTTTCCGACAGCGAGATAAGCACCCGTCTTCATGATGTGGATGACCGCAGGCTGTGGGTGGTATCCGAAGCAATCAGGCGCGGGACCGCTTTAGAAGAAATCCATGGTATTACAAAAATTGACCTCTGGTTCCTTGAAAAGCTACTTTCTATTATCAATGTAGAAAAAGAGCTTTCTTCTCATCCGCTGGATAAAGGTCTGCTGTTTAAAGCAAAGGATTTGGGCTTTATTGACAAGACAATCTCCGAACTGAATGGAATGGGCATCGAGGATATTCGCAAGCTTGAGGAAGACTGGGATGTAAAACCGATCTATAAAATGGTTGATACCTGTGCGGCTGAGTTTGACGCGGCAACGCCATATTACTATTCCAGCTATGGGATGCAGAATGAGTCTGTTCCGCAGTCTGAAAGAAAAAAGGTGCTGGTTATTGGATCCGGGCCGATTCGAATCGGTCAGGGAATCGAATTTGACTTCTGTTCGGTGCACAGTGTTTGGGCACTAAGAGATCTTGGCTACGAAACCATTATTGTAAACAACAATCCGGAAACCGTAAGTACGGATTTTGATATTGCCGATAAGCTTTACTTTGAGCCCTTGACCGAAGAGGATGTCCTGCATATTGTTCAGCTTGAAAAGCCGGACGGAGCCGTGGTTCAGTTTGGCGGTCAAACAGCGATTAAGCTGGCCGGAGCGATTGAAAAAATGGGAATTCCGATTCTTGGGACTTCATTTGACAGCATTGACGGCGCGGAGGACAGGGAACGGTTTGATCAAATTCTTTCCGAATGTGAAATTCCGCGTGCGGCAGGACTTATGGTGTTTACCTGTGACGAAGCAATCAGGGCCGCCAATGAGCTTGGCTATCCGGTTCTGGTTCGCCCTTCCTATGTTCTCGGCGGTCAGGGAATGCACATCGCGTACTCTGATCAGGATATCACGGAACAAATCGGAATCATAAACCGTATACAGCAGGATCATCCGATTCTCGTTGATAAATACATTATGGGCACCGAAGTCGAGGTTGACGCGGTCTGTGACGGCATTGACTCCGTCATTCCCGGAATTATGCAGCATATTGAGCGTGCCGGTATTCATTCCGGAGATAGTATTTCGGTCTACCCGGCAATCGACGTCGCCAAGGATATGCAGGATATTATTGTGGAATATACTCGCCGCCTTGCCAAGGCGCTTAAGGTAAAAGGGCTGCTGAACATTCAGTTTATTGTGAAAGACAATGAAGTTTATGTCATTGAAGCGAACCCGCGTTCTTCCAGAACAGTACCGTATATCAGCAAGGTAACCGGAATTCCGATTGTTCCGTTGGCTGTCGGAACCTTCTTTGGCAAGACCCTGCCGGATATGGGCTATCATTATGGCCTACAGAAGGAAAGAGATTTAATCGCCATTAAGATGCCGGTATTCTCTTTTGAAAAGCTGTACGGTGCGGACGTAAACCTTGGACCTGAAATGAAGTCAACCGGTGAGGTTCTTGGTATTGCGAAAACCTTTGATGAAGCTTTGATTAAAGCGTTTTACGGAGCCGGTGTTCATATGATCAAGAACGGCAAGGTCATTTTTACCGTGAAGAACAGCGATAAGGATGAGGCACTTCCAATTGCGCGCGGTCTTTATGAGTTAGGCTGGACCATCTACGCGACCGCGGGAACCTCCGATTTCTTCAACGATAATGAGATACCAACCATCCGTACCAATAAGATCGGAGCTGGAAACCCGGATATTCTTGACCATATTACATCCGGCAAGATAAATCTGGTTATCAATACGCCTTCCAGAGGTGTCGCCCATAACCGCGATGGGTATAAAATCCGCAGGAATGCCGTAGAAGCCGGTATTCCCTGTCTGACCTCGCTTGATACAGCAAATGCGTTCCTAACCTGCGCGAAGCATGTCGAAACGACCCAGCTGTCGGTTATTGATATCACAAAGGTTGCTACCTTCTTAAACTTCATCTGAGCTTTATAAAAACTTTTAATAGTTTCTGTGCTATATCGTATCATATGGTTCAAACAGAACTGAATTAATTAATATGGAGGAAAACAAAATGAAAAAATGTGAACTTCTTTACGAGGGCAAAGCAAAAAAGGTTTATGCTACGGACGATAAGGATTATTGCATTGTGGATTATAAAGACGATGCCACCGCCTTCAACGGTCAAAAGAAAGGTACGATTGTTGGCAAGGGTGTTGTAAATAACAAAATGTCAAACTACATGTTCAAAATGCTTGAAGAAAAAGGCGTTAAGACACATTTTGTTGAGGAACTCAGCGACCGCGAAACTCTGGTCAAAAAGGTAAGCATTGTTCCGCTTGAGGTGATTGTTCGAAATAAAGCTGCCGGCAGTCTTGCAAAAAGACTCGGCATGGAGGAAGGCGTCCCGATGAAAACCCCGGTGCTGGAATTCTGCTATAAGAATGACGATCTGGGCGACCCGATGGTAAACGAGTATCATATCCTTGCCGCGGATTTCGCCACCAAGGAAGAAATTGACCAGATCAGCAGCATGTCTTTAAAAATTAACGAAATTTTGAAAGAATTTTTTCTTTCGGTAAATATCGAATTAATTGATTTTAAGCTGGAATTTGGTCGCTGCGCCGAGGGTGTTATCCTTGCAGATGAGATTTCTCCGGATACCTGCCGCTTCTGGGATGTTAATACTCACGAAAAGCTTGATAAGGATCGTTTCCGCAGAGATCTCGGCGGAGTTGAGGAAGCCTACGCAGAGGTAATGAAGAGAATTGGTTTATAAGTTTAGATAGGATGGTGAACAATTGAACTGTTCTGTTTTGGATTATGATAATTCCAAACCGCATGAGGAATGCGGAGTATTCGGCATTTATTCCAACAGTGATGAGGTAAACCCTGCCTATATGACCTATAACGGTCTCTTGGCTTTGCAGCACAGAGGGCAGGAAAGCTGCGGCATCGCGGTAAACGACCGGGGCGTAATCTCCTATTCAAAGGACATGGGACTGGTCACCGAAGCTTTTAACGATAAAATTTTGAACCAGCTCACAGGGCAGATGGCTGTGGGACATGTCCGTTATTCCACGGCAGGCGGCAGTGTGCGTGAAAACGCACAGCCGCTCGTTATGCGGTATATCAAGGGCACCCTTGCAATCGCCCATAACGGTAATCTCACCAATGCTTACGAGCTTCGCCATGAGCTGGAGCATCGCGGCTGCATTTTTCAAACGACCATTGATACGGAAGTAATAGCTTATATCATCGCCCGTGAACGAGTAGACTCCCCTTCCATCGAAGAGGCAGTTCGTCGGGCCCTGCCTAAGATTCAAGGCTCCTACTCGCTGGTAGTTATGAGCCCTCAAAAGCTGATTGCTGCAAGGGATCCGCATGGTTTCCGTCCGCTTTGCATCGGTAAAATTGAAAATTCGTATGTTTTTGCTTCCGAAACCTGCGCACTCGACGCTTGCGGCGCTGAATTTATCCGCGACGTGGAGCCGGGCGAAATCATTGTGGTTGACAGCAAAGGAATGCGCTCTATAAAAGACCCCGTCGCAGTGAAAAAATCGCTTTGTGTGTTTGAATATATTTATTTTGCGAGAACGGACAGTGTCGTGGACGGTATCAGCGTTTACGAGGCCAGAAAAGAAGCCGGTCGCCTTCTCGCGCGGCAGAATCCGGTGGAAGCCGACATGGTCATCGGTGTTCCGGAGTCCGGTATCGATGCGGCAATCGGTTACAGTGAAGAGTCCGGTATTCCGTTCCAAAAGGGAATTGTAAAAAATACCTATATTGGCCGTACCTTCATTAAGCCAAACCAGTCGGAACGCGAGCGTAGCGTTCGCATCAAGCTCAATTCACTGGGTACCTCGGTAAAGGGGAAACGGGTCGTTATGCTGGATGACTCCATTGTTCGCGGGACAACCTGTGCGCGTATTGTTACGATGCTCAAGGATTCCGGCGCGAAAGAGGTTCATTTGCGGATCAGCTCGCCGCCGTTTTTATGGCCCTGTTATTACGGAACGGATATTCCTTCCAAGAAGGACCTGGTTGCCTGCCAGCACAGTGTTGAGGAAATCGGAAAAATGTGCTTTGCCGATTCCATTGATTTCTTAAATCTTGAGAATCTGCCGAAAATGCTTCAAGGGAGCTGCAGCGGATATTGCGACGCCTGCTTCTCAGGGAAATATCCGGCACATATTCCTGATTATAATATTGCAAACAAGGATTATAACTACAGTATGCCGATTAAACGGTTTTAATGATTTTATAATATTCTCTGTTTGGAGGAGAGCATCAATTGAAAAATACTTATGAATCGCCACTCTCATCCCGCTATGCTGATGATGAAATGAAATACCTGTTTTCGCCGGATAAAAAATTCAGAACCTGGCGCAGGCTTTGGATTGCGCTGGCACAGGCGGAAAAAGAGCTTGGTTTGAACATCACGCAGGAACAAATTGACGAAATGATTCTATTTGTGGATGATATTAACTATGATGTTGCGGAAGCCCGCGAAAAAGTAGTTCGCCATGATGTAATGTCACATGTATATGCTTTTGGGGAGCAATGCCCCAAGGCAATGCCGATTATTCACTTAGGTGCCACCTCTTGCTATGTCGGCGACAATACGGATGTCATTATCATGACGGAAGCGCTGGAGCTGGTCAGGAAAAAGCTGGTAGGTGTTATCCGGGTTCTTTCAAAATTTGCATTGCAATACAAAGACATGCCTACCCTTGCCTTTACCCATTTTCAGCCCGCTCAGCCGACTACGGTAGGAAAGCGCGCCGCTCTTTGGATACAGGACCTGATGCTGGACTTGGAGGATGTGGAATACCAACTTTCCAAAGCGAAGCTTCTTGGTTCCAAGGGCACAACAGGAACACAGGCAAGCTTTTTAGAGCTTTTTGACGGAGATCATGCGAAGGTGAAAAAGCTTGATAATGTCATCGCGGATAAAATGGGGTATTCTTCCTGCTTTGCGGTATCCGGGCAAACCTATTCCAGAAAGCTTGATTCACAAATGCTCTCAATTCTGAGCGGAATCGCCCAAAGCGCGACGAAATTTTCTAACGATATCCGTCTATTGCAGCATTTAAAAGAAATAGAAGAGCCGTTTGAGAAAAACCAGATTGGGTCCTCTGCGATGGCGTACAAGCGGAACCCAATGCGCAGTGAGCGTATTGCGTCTCTAGCCAGATATGTCATCGTAGACAGCCTGAATCCTGCCATTACGGAGGCGACGCAGTGGTTCGAGCGCACTCTGGATGATTCGGCAAATAAGCGTATCAGTGTTCCGGAGGCGTTTTTAGCGATCGACGGAATTTTGAATCTTTACATGAATGTGGCTGATGGTCTGGTGGTATATCCAAAGGTAATCGAGCAGCACCTTCGCCGTGAGCTGCCGTTTATGGCGACGGAAAATGTGATGATGGACGCGGTCAAGCGCGGCGCAGACCGCCAGCAGCTGCATGAACGTATCCGGGTTCATTCCATGGCGGCCTCCAAGGTTATTAAAGAAGAAGGCGGAGAAAACGACCTTTTGAGCCGTATTGCCGCAGACCCGGTTTTTGGTGTTTCGCTGGACGAACTGAACGCGATCGTCCGTCCGGAAAAATATGTGGGCAGGGCTCCGCAGCAAACGCAGGAATATATCGAAGAGGTTGTGAATCCGGCATTAAAAGAATATAATTTCATACCGGAAGAAAAAGCGGAAATCAATTTATAAAAATTTCTTTGTTTTTATCCGCGTTTGTGATATTATTATCTGGGTCGCTGTATCGGAGGCTCTGAAGAGCCGTGCAGCTTGAATTTCTCGATCTCCGACAGATTTTTATGATTGATAATCTGTGAATTATTGATTTCAGGATAACCTAATATATAGACAAATACTGCCTAAATCAGGCCGCAGGGCAGTGAGGGCACAATTTCCGTTGCGGCACGGCGGAGTGAATGTTATGATTAAAGCTATTGTTGGTGCAAACTGGGGCGATGAAGGTAAGGGTAAAATTACGGACGTGGAAGCAGCCCGTTCCGATATTGTAATCCGTTTTCAGGGCGGCAGCAATGCGGGGCATACCATAATCAATAATTACGGCAAGTTTGCGCTACACCAATTACCGTCCGGTGTTTTCTACAAGCACATTACAAACATTATTGGAAACGGTGTGGCGCTCAGCGTAGAAAACTTTATTAAGGAAATGAAATCACTTGAGGAGCGCGGCGTTCCGAAACCCAATATCATGATTTCTGACCGCACTCAGCTGGTTATGCCTTATCACATCCAGCTGGATACCTTTGAAGAAGCGCGTTTGTCCTCGAAATCCTTTGGGTCTACAAAGTCTGGTATTGCTCCGTTCTATTCCGATAAGTTTGCCAAAATCGGTTTTCAAATCAGTGAGCTGTATGACGATGAAGCAAGCCTAAAAGAAAAAATAGAGCATGTTATTGGTCTGAAAAATGTGTATTATGAAAATCTTTATCATCAGCCTAAACTTTCCGTTGAGGACGTTTACGAAAAACTGATCGAGTACAAAAAACTGTTGGAGCCCTATGTAACAGATACCTTCAGTTATTTGCATCAAGCAGTTAAAGATGGAAAAAACATTCTGCTGGAGGGCCAGCTCGGCGCATTGAAGGATCCGGATTTCGGAATTTATCCGATGGTTACCTCTTCCTCAACGCTGGCCGGGTACGGCACAATCGGCGCGGGTCTTCCTCCTTATGAAATCAAAGAAATCATTACGGTTGTTAAAGCGTACTCAAGCTCGGTTGGAGCAGGAGAGTTTGTAAGCGAAATCTTCGGTGAGGAGGCGGATGAGCTTCGCCGCAGAGGCGGAGACGGAGGCGAATACGGCGCAACAACCGGGCGCCCGAGAAGAATGGGCTGGCTTGATTTGGTCGCCAGCCGTTACGGATGTCAGGTTCAGGGAGCGACTTGCGTTGCGCTTACGGTTCTGGATGTTCTTGAATATCTGGATGAAATTCCCGTTTGCGTTGCCTACGAGCTGAACGGCAAGCGGATTAATCATTTTCCGCCGACCGTACAGTTAAAGAGCTGCAAGCCGATACTGGAAAAATTGCCGGGTTGGAAGTGCAATATCAAGGGTATAAAAAAGTATGAGGATTTGCCTGCGAATGCCAGGAATTATATTGAGTATGTAGAAAAAGCAATTGGTGTGCCGATTCATATGATTTCAAACGGCCCGTCTAGAGACGATATCATTTACAGATAAACAAACGAATCGAGCGCTGACATTCCGGTGGCTATGTTGGCGCTTGTACTTATTTTATAATCCACCGGAGAAGGTGTACAATTATGTGTGGAATTGTTGGTTATATTGGAAATGATCAGGCAGCTCCCATTCTGCTGACCGGTCTTGAAAAGCTGGAATACCGCGGTTATGACTCTGCCGGAGTGGCTGTTTACGACGGCACTTCGTTGCAGGTTGTAAAAGCAAAGGGCAGGCTAAAGGTATTGAGCGACATGATTAACGGGGGAAAAGATGTATCCGGTACGATTGGAATCGGTCATACCAGGTGGGCCACACATGGTAAACCGTCGGATATTAATTCCCATCCGCAGGTAAGCAATTCCGGCAAATTCGCGGTTGTCCATAACGGTATCATCGAGAATTACCTTGCATTAAAAGAACTGTTAACGAAAAAGGGCATTAATTTCGTATCGGAAACGGATACCGAGGTAGTCGCCCAGCTTTTAGAGTATTATTATGACGGGGATATTCTTGACGCGGTTGTCAAAGTGATTAATAAGGTGGAGGGTTCTTATGCTCTCGGCATCATTTGCGAGGACGCTCCGGACCAGGTGGTTGCTGTTAGAAAAGACAGCCCCCTGATTGTTGGCTTAGGCAAGGGTGAAAATTTCATCGCTTCGGATATTCCTGCGATTTTGAACAAAACAAGAGATATCTATCGCTTGAATGACAATGAAATTGTTGTGCTAAAGCGTGACAGTGTGATCATCTACAATATGGATAAAGAGGTTGTACCCAAAGAGCCTGTTCACATAGAATGGGATATTTCCGCAGCGGAAAAGGGCGGCTTTGAGCATTTTATGGCAAAGGAAATCATGGAACAGCCTAAGGCAGTGCGGGATACCATTTCGCCGAGAATCAAAAACGGTAAGGTCGTGCTGGATAATATTACCCTGACTGCGGAACAGATTAAGGGCTTCTCCAAAATCTTTATTTTGGCCTGCGGTTCTGCATACCATGTGGGTGTTGTGGCGAAGTATGTTCTGGAACAGTTTGTCCGCATTCCCGTGGAAGTGGATGTTGCTTCGGAATTCAGGTATCGCCATCCGATTATTGATGAAAAGGTGCTGGTACTGGTTATCAGCCAATCCGGAGAAACAGCCGACACGCTTGCCGCGATGAGAGAGGCGAAGCGCCTCGGCGCACGGGCGCTTTCTATTGTTAATGTTGTGGGAAGTTCGATTGCCAACGACTCAGACGACGTAATTTACACTTGGGCAGGCCCGGAAATCGCGGTTGCCACCACAAAGGCATACAGTACTCAGCTGGCTGTAATTTATCTGATCGCAATCTATTTTGCAGATAAGCTGGGCATGCTTTCCGAAGAAGAGTATTCCCACTATGTATCTGAGCTTCAAAGCATTCCGGATAAAATTTCAGAGATTTTAAAGGATAAGGAAAATATCCAGTATCTTGCATCCCAATATTTCAACGCCAAGGATGTATTTTTTATCGGCAGGAATCTCGACTACGCCATGTCACTGGAAGGCTCCCTGAAATTGAAGGAAATATCTTATATTCATTCGGAAGCATACGCGGCCGGAGAATTAAAGCATGGTACAATTTCGCTGATTGAAGAGGGAACGCTTGTGGTAGCGCTTGCCACCCAACAGGTTCTTTTTGATAAGATGATGAGCAACGTTAAGGAAGTAAAAGCACGCGGCGCGGTGGTTCTTGGTTTAACGACGAAAAACAATAAGACGATGGAGCAGGTGACCGACCATGCCCTGTTTGTTCCGCAAATCAGCGATTTGATGCTTCCTTCTTTGGCAGTAATTCCACTGCAGCTGTTTGCTTATTACATTGCTTCCATGAAAGGCTGCGACATTGATAAGCCGCGAAATCTCGCAAAATCGGTGACGGTAGAGTAAGAAAAGCAGTTTAAAATAAAGGAATAGGTGAGAGAAAAGTGATACAAAACGAAGCCGTACTGATTCTCGATTTTGGCGCTCAGTACAGTCAGCTTATTGCGCGCAGAGTTCGGGATTTGAATGTATACTGTGAAATAAAACCCTATAAGACCACAGCCGAACAAATAAGCGCGGGTCATTATAAAGGAATTATCTTATCCGGCGGACCGAACAGCGTATATGCCGAAGGAGCTCCTGTCTGCGATAAAAATATCTTCAAGCTTGGGATACCTGTGCTTGGAATCTGTTATGGTGCGCAGTTGATGTCCTATTCGCTGGGCGGAAAGGTAAAAAGCAGCCAGGTAAAGGAATACGGGAAGACTCCGGTTGTGTTTCAGGATTCCGGGGATTTGCTAAGTGGAATTGCTGGCGAATCCGTGTGCTGGATGAGTCATACCGACCAGATATCCGAAGTGCCAACCGGATTTCAGATTACAGGGACGAGTGAATCCTGCCCTGTTGCCGTAATGGAGAACGAGCGAGAAAAACTGTATGCGCTTCAATTCCATCCCGAGGTGGAGCATACCGTGCACGGAAAAGAAATCCTGAAGAATTTTCTCTATCGCATATGCGCATGCAGTGGAGACTGGATTATGTCTTCCTTTGCGGTGACGACAATCCAGCAGATTAAGGAAACCGTCGGCGATAAAAAAGTGGTCTGCGCGCTATCCGGAGGCGTGGATTCTTCCGTTGCAGCGTTGATGGTTCATAAGGCAATTGGTAAAAATTTGACCTGCATCTTTGTAGACCACGGGATGCTCCGTAAAAATGAGGGCGACGATGTGGAGCGTGTATTCCGCAAGCAATTCGATATGAACCTAATCCGCGTCAACGCGCAGGAGCGCTTTCTAAATAGGCTGGCGGGAGTTACCGAGCCGGAGCAGAAACGAAAGATCATCGGGGAAGAATTTATTCGCGTATTTGAGGAAGAAGCAAATAAAATCGGCCGTGTTGATTATCTGTGTCAGGGTACCATTTACCCGGATGTCGTAGAAAGCGGATGCGGAGACGCAGCGGTGATAAAAAGCCACCATAATGTCGGCGGACTTCCAAAGGATGTCGGGTTCACCGGAATTATTGAGCCGTTACGTGATCTGTTTAAGGATGAGGTTCGCAGAGTTGGGTTGGAGCTCGGAATTCCGGGTCCCCTAGTCTGGCGCCAGCCGTTCCCCGGTCCGGGTCTTGGTATCCGAATTATGGGCGATGTTACGCAGGAAAAGCTAGAAATATTAAAGGAAGCGGACGCGATTTTCCGCGAAGAAATCGCGCAGGCCGGTCTTGACCAATCTATCAATCAATATTTTGCTGTTTTGACCGGAATCAAAAGCGTTGGCGTTATGGGTGATGGTCGTACCTATGACAATACCATCGCGTTGCGCGGCGTTACCACAACCGACTTTATGACGGCAGACTGGGCCAGAATTCCCTACGATACTCTGGAAAAGATTTCAAACCGTATTGTTAACGAGGTCAAGAATGTAAACCGCGTGGTTTTTGATATTACCTCGAAGCCCCCTGCTACTATCGAGTGGGAATAATAAACAAAACCCCGGAGACCCGCATCACTGCTGGTTATCCGGGATTCTTTTTATCTGTGGTACTAATATGGCGCTCAAGCATCAAATCATTGACGGTTAGTCCATGCATTATTTTTCGTAACCCCCAAGGTGGATTTGCCCATATCCGGCTTTTCCAAGGGATTACTCAGTCATAAGCGTAAGTAAGCTCTATGTAGCTGGCGGCTTTGTGGGGGGCAATTTAAAATGTTCATAAAAAATTAAACTATATCGTATACTGTGTATTATAATAGGAATGTTATTTAGATTCTTCCCAAGGTTTCTTCTTCACGAGAAAAGAATTACCAGCAAACGAAAAAGGGTTTAATTTATTCCGTTTTCCTTCCCGCTATTATTTATTCAGGAAACATGGAATTCAAATATCAACGGAAACGGATGTGTCGCAATGAGTGAGAAAGGTGCAGTAAAAGTAAGCAAACAAAGTTTTTTGCACGGCGCTTTGATATTAATGGTCGCAATTGCGCTGGTGAAAGTAATTGGCGCCTTATTCAAAATTCCATTGGCCTGGATTCTTACACCGGTAGGCAACGGCTATTTTGGCAATGCTTACGCTCTGTATTTTCCTATTTTCAGTCTGGCGACCGCCGGCTTTCCAATTGCAATTTCCAGACTTGTTTCTGAAAACTCCGCCCGTGGGCGTTATCGTGATATTCGCCAGATACATACGGTATCTATTAAGATTTTTTTAATTTTGGGAATCGTATCGTTTTCCATCATGTTTTTTGGCGCGCAGCCTTACGTTCATTATGCGGCGAGCAATAATCCGGAAAATGCCTTGCCAGCGATATATGCGTTGGCTCCCGCAATCTTGTTCAACAGCTTAATGGCGATTTACCGGGGATATTATGAAGGCCTGCGCAATATGTATCCGACCGCGATATCCGAAATTGTAGAGGCGCTTTCCAAGCTAGTTTTTGGGTTAACTGCCGCCGCGATGGTCATTCAGTCCGGAATGAGCGAATATACCGCGCATGGAACGGTATATGGCATAAAACGGGCGTCTCAAGAGTATGCTAAGATTGCTACGCTGCCATATGCGGCAGCCGGCGCGATTTTCGGAGTAACGATAGGCTCGGTATTGGGGTTCCTGTTTCTGTTTATCTATCACAAAAGAAACAGTGATGGAATTTCCGATGATATGCTGCAACACTCACCGCGTCCGCTTCCCATGCGCGTTACAACCTCTCGCCTCATCAGAACAGCCATTCCGATTGCACTCGGCTCGTTGGCTGTGAACCTTTCCACCCTGATAGACAGCACCTTCCTGCAAAAGAGAATCAACGATATTATGGTGGATCATTCGGCAGTCATTCTTAATATTTACGGCAGTGTGATTCCGGAATCCGTTGTAAAACTGAATAATGTACCGACATTCCTGTTTGGCTGTTTTTCCAACGCGTCAACGCTGTTTATGTTGGTTCCCGCCATCACACAGGCATTTGGCGTAAGCGCACTGCCAAACGTGACTGAAGCATGGACCTGCGGAGACCCGAGAAAGATTAAAAAAAGTATCGAATCCGTACTGAGGATTGTCGCGATGATAACAATTCCTGCCGGGCTGGGGCTTTCCGTGCTCTCAACGCCGATTGCAAGCTTGCTCTACGGAGCCAATAACGCGCCGGACGTCATTGGTAAAATTCTGGTTCTGCTGGGGCTTGGCGCGATATTTGCCGCGATGAGTACGCCAATTAACAGTATGCTGCAGGCGGTGGGAAGGGTGGATTTACCGGTTAAGCTTCTTGTGGTAGGGTTGATTATAAAGCTTGTTTTAAACTATACGCTGGTTGGCATTCCTGAAATAAATGTGTTGGGCGCCGGTACCGGAACGCTGGTTTGTTATTTGTGCATAACGGTTTTTTCCTTGTATTTTTTGTGCCGGGAAACCAGGATCGTTCCAAATTTTATGGTTATTTTTGTAAAACCGCTGCTGGCATCCGTTATCTCAGTCGGAGCAGCCTATTTTACCCACAAGCTGGGTATTTTGGTAATTCATAACGGCAAGGTTTCTACCTTACTTGCAATTGCTGTGGCAGGGGCATTGTATCTCATTTGCATGCTTTGGTTCAGAGCTTTGAAGAAAAGTGATTTACTTATGCTTCCAAAAGGACAAAAAATTGTAAAAATACTTGAAAAACGAAACTGGATAAGTTAAAATGGTAAAAGATTAGCTAGTATTTTACCATAGGAGATTTTATATTGGAATTTATAACCAAAGATAAATATGATATGAATGATTTGCTAAGTATTATGAGGGATCTTCGATCGCCTGATGGATGCCCATGGGACAGGGAACAGGATCATAAAAGCATACGCAATTGTTTTATTGAAGAAACCTATGAAGTGGTAGAAGCAATTGATAATAACGATCCCGTACTTCTTCAGGAAGAATTAGGCGATGTTTTATTACAAGTATTGTTTCATTCGCAGATTGAAAGTGAGAAGAAGTGCTTCGACTTTTCCGATGTGGTAGACGGAATTGCAAAAAAGATGATTATCCGCCATCCCCATGTCTTTGGAAATACAGTAGTTCGCAATTCTGATGAAGTACTGGTGAATTGGGATGCGATTAAAAAGGAAACAAAACGTCAAAAAACACAGGCGGAGGTACTACAAAGCGTATCCAAAGCTCTGCCTGCGCTAATGCGCAGCGCAAAGGTGCAGCATAAGGCTGCTAAAGTGGGATTTGACTGGCCGGATATTTCGGGCGCGTTGGATAAAGTTGAGGAAGAAACTCTTGAACTGAAAGAGGCAATCTTATCCGGTAAGAAGGAAAACTGCATGGATGAATTGGGGGACTTGCTGTTTTCTGTGGTCAATGTATCCCGTTTCCTCGATGTTGAGCCGGAGCAGGCGTTGAGCCATTCCTGTGAGAAGTTCATTTTCCGTTTTCAAAAGATGGAACAAATGGCAAATGAGCGCGGTATTGACTTTAAAACATCAACCTTGGTCCAGTTGGATTCCCTGTGGGAGGAAGCGAAGGCGAATTAACCATTCTCAGCTTTGTGCTGTTGAATAATAAAAAAACGGAGGTCAAATTAGAATGAATAAGACTGAATTAATTGCTGCTGTTGCAGAAAAAGCAGGTATGTCTAAGAAAGATGCTGACAATGCTGTTAATGCATTAATCGACACAATCGTTACAGCTGTTGCAAAAGAAGAAAAAGTTCAAATTGTCGGTTTCGGCACTTTTGAAGTACGTTCCCGCAGCGAGAGACAAGGCCGCGACCCGAGAACAAACTCTCCTATCACCATTCCTGCTTCTAAAGTTCCTGCATTCAAAGCTGGCAAGGCATTTAAGGATGCCACAGCGGAATAATTTGTTCTTTGTTTGTTTTTAAGGGGCTGTAACAAAATGTAAGGTTACAGCCTCTTTTATTTTTATATCATATGGTCAATCCGTTTTTAAAGTTAATCTGTTATGAAGTTGAAATAGATTTGCAATTATGTCCGAACTAGATAAGGAGAATTTTATGAGACTGGATAAGTACTTGAAAGTGTCGCGTATTATAAAAAGGAGAACTGTTGCGAATGATGCCTGCGATGCCGGCAGGGTTCTGGTAAATGGAAAACCTGCACGAGCTTCCTACGATGTTAAAATCGGCGATATTCTGGATCTGCAGCTCGGATCACGCAGTGTAAAAGCACAGGTTCTGAGCGTGAATGAATACGCAAAAAAAGAAACGGCTGACGAAATGTATAAAATTCTGTCTGACGAACCGAATAAGCTTTAGTATATGTCCCCCTGTTTGTGCATACAAATGGATCAGAAAGACTATGCAGGGGGGAAATAAGGATGACTGAAGAAAAAAGGCCTGTAAAAACACCGCACAGCCTTATCCTGGAAAATCGTAAAAATCTTACGGCGACCGGCGTATCCAACGTAGACAGCTTCGATGAGCAGACGATCGTAGCCTATACGGATTTAGGGGAGCTCATCATTCGGGGCTCCAAGCTGCAAATTAATAAATTGAATATTGAAACTGGTGAGCTTACCTTAACCGGAGAAATCACATCAACATCCTATTCTGACAATAAGCCTGCGGGAGGCTTCATTTCAAAGCTGTTTAAGTAGAGGAGTGAGGCTGTTTGAAGACTTCTTTGGTTCTGCAGTTTCAGGGCTTTTTAATATCAGTAGGAGTCGGTGTGCTTTTGGCGCTGTTCTATGATGTTTTTCGTATTTTTCGAACCGTCTTCCATTCGGAGCGGCGCGCTGTTTTTTGTCAGGATCTTTTTTTTATGCTGTGTGCGGCATTCATTACATTTTTACTAGCTTTAGGGGTCAGTTACGGCAACGTTCGCTTCTATATTCTGGCTGGCGAAATTATAGGCTGGTGTCTGTATTATCTAACCGTGGGCATGATAACCATCCGACTGTTTATGGCGGTTTCGAAGCTCTTAAATAAGTTTTTGATCAGCCCAATTAAAAAACTTTTTTCAATTTTGTTCAACTGGTTCTTCGGCAATGTGAAAATAGTTGTTAAAAAGGTAAAAATTGTGCTCATAAATCGGAAAAAACGCTTGAAACACCACCACAAAATAGTGTATAATCATCTCATGACAAAACGGAAACGGAAAGGTAAAGTCAGAGGGGGCAAATCTGTCTCATGAAGGTTATCAAGATAAAAAAACAAAAAGGCAGTTTTCTTCTGCGGGTGGCAATTTTTGCTTTCGCGGTATATACTGTTGTTGCGCTTGTTAACCAGCAGGTTCAGATCAGCGATAAACGCCAGCAGCTTGAATCGGTTAAGCAGCAGATCCAGATTCAGGAAATAAAAAATGAAGACATTAAGCATGCTCTGAAAAATGGTGCAAGTGAAAACCGTGATTACATTGAGCGCGTAGCGCGTGAGGGTCTCGGCTTAGCTAAACCGGGCGAGCGTGTTTTTGTTAATATTGCCGGAAACTAAAGGCTCTATTTTTAAGGAGGAAATCACTTACATATGCAGCTTGAGGTAGGAACAGTTCTGGAAGGAAAAGTTACAGGCATTACAAAATTTGGCGCTTTTGTTGAATTACCTGGCGGAAAGACGGGTATGGTTCATATTTCTGAAGTTGCGCCCACCTTTGTTAAGGAAATTCGCGATTTCGTAACGGAGAATCAAACCGTAAAAGTAAAAGTAATGAGCATCAGTGAAGATGGAAAGGTTAGTCTTTCCATTAAAAAAGCAATCGATCCTGCCCCACGAAGCAACGCTCCATTACCTCGCACTTCCAGACCGGGCAGCTACGAGTGGCAGCCCAGCAGAAAAAATGATTCTGCTAATTTTGAGGACATGATGTCCAAATTCAAACAGGCAAGTGACGAGAAGATTTCCGATCTGAAAAAGTGTATGGAATCGAAGCGGGGCGGATTTTCGAAGCACGGCAATATGAATCAACCGAAATAATCTTAGCGGAGTGTACGCACTCCGCTTTTTTTGTGTATCAGAAAAGGCAATGCAGCCATAGTCAATTAATTAAAGCCATCCGGTCTGCGGCCTGTTTTCTGCGGTCCTTCTCGCCAGGCGCCAGCCTGGCTTCGTCGTCCGCCTTACACTACCAAAAATATACGCTCAAATCCTTAGCTGTTTTAAAGCTAATCGACGATATTTGGAGGAAAGCCAATGTTGATAATCAATGCAAAAATATATACGATGGTCAGAGGGACCATAGAAAACGGCTGGATTCGCATAAAGGACGGAAGGATACTGTCGCTTGGAGCTATGCCGGTGGAGCCGCAAGGAGAAGATAACATTGTCGATGTTAAGGGTGCCGGAGTATACCCCGGATTCATCGATGCACATACACACCTGGGAATGTGGGAGGATGGCCTGGCCTTTGAAGGCGATGACGGCAATGAGGAAACCGATCCGGCTACACCGCAGCTCAGGGCTATCGATGCAATCAATCCAATTGACCGCTGTTTTGCTGAGGCGCTTGCGGCAGGGATTACAACCGTAGTTACCGGTCCTGGAAGCGCGAATCCGATTGGTGGGCAGCTGGCGGCGATTAAAACCTATGGCACCTGTATTGATGATATGATTGTGAAAGCTCCGATTGCTGTAAAAATGGCTTTGGGAGAAAATCCCAAGTCTGTGTATCACGGAAAAAATCAGTCTCCGTCTACCCGTATGGCCACCGCTTCTATTATCCGTGAGGAGCTTTTTAAAGCGAAACGATACCTGGAGGATTTGAAAAGATCACAGGAGGATGAGGATTTTGAAGCTCCGGAATTTGATATGAAGTGCGAAGCGCTGCTTCCGGTATTAAGTGGTGAAATCGAAGCTCATTTTCATGCGCACCGTTCCGACGATATTTTCACCGCGATTCGGATTGCCAGGGAGTTTCATCTGAATTATGTGATTGTTCATGGTACGGAAGGGCATCTTATCACAGACGGACTAAAAGAGAATCATGCCCGGGTACTGGCAGGACCGTTTTTCTGTGACCGTTCCAAGCCGGAGCTGAGGAACCTAACGCCTTCAAATCCCGGAATGCTGGCGAAGGCAGGTATTTTGACTGCGATCATTACGGATCATCCGGTCGTTCCCCTTCAATATCTTCCAATGTGCGCGGGCTTGGCGGTTCGGGAGGGGATGGATCGCGAGGAAGCCTTAAAGGCAATTACCATCAATCCGGCGGTAATCTGCAATATTGCGGATCGGGTTGGTTCTATCGAGCCTGGCAAAGATGCAGATCTGGTGGTGTTTGATACAGATCCGCTGGAAATGGCTTCAAAGCCAAGATTCATAATCGCAAAAGGGAATCTAATATAACGAGGGATTAATATGAGAGAAATAGATGCTTCACGGATTACTTCTTCCATTAAACAGCTCTGCATTGAAGCAAACCGCATTCTGCCCGGCGATCTGGAGAATTGTATTGCCACCGCCGCAGAAAAAGAGACCTCCGTTTTGGGAAAATCTATCCTGTGTGATTTGTGTGAAAACATGAACGCAGCGCGCCAGTTAAGCATTCCTGTGTGCCAGGATACCGGGATGGCGGTCATCTTTGCTGAGGTAGGGCAGGAGGTACATATCACCGGGGGTTTATTTGAGGATGCGGTTAACGAAGGTGTAAGGCAGGGTTATGTGGAAGGGTTGTTGCGCTGTTCTGTGGTAGCAGACCCAATTCGTCGGGGGAATACCGGAGACAACACGCCGGCAATTCTTCATACCCGTATTGTGCCGGGCGACAAAATTACCTTGCAGGTTGCCCCGAAAGGATTTGGAAGCGAAAATATGAGCCAAATCAAAATGTTTACCCCTTCCGCGAGTGTGGAGGATATTATCGGCTTTGTGTTGGAAACCGTGAAAACTGCCGGCAGCAATCCGTGCCCGCCGATGGTATTAGGCGTGGGGATCGGCGGCGATTTCGAGAAATGTGCGGCTTTGGCAAAGCAGGCGTTGTGCCGCCCGGTTTCCGAGCGGAACAGTGACCCGTATTATGAGGATCTTGAAAAAGTCATGCTGGAACGAATCAATAAGCTGAATATCGGACCACAGGGGTTTGGGGGCATTACGACAGCGCTGTGTGTCAACATTGAGACCTTCCCGACTCATATCGCCGGGCTGCCTGTTTCGGTAAATGTTGGCTGTCATGTTACAAGGCATAAAGGTATGATTTTGTAATGAGAGCATTGAATGACCATTTTTGTATAATCTAGTGATTATTAAATTAAAAAAAATTAAATGCTTCCATTTATTTGGTTATTATGTTATATTATAGGTAATGGATCTTCTTTTCATCCAAGTATTTAGATTAAGGAGATGTTGGTATGAGGATTACTATTACCGGCAGAAAAGTTAATTTAAGAGACAATTTCAAAGACTTGGCAAAGAGAAAGCTATCACGTTTCGATCGGATTTTTGATGAAGACGCGGATGCAAATATTGTGGTAACAGTTGAAAAGAATCGCCAGACCGTAGAAATCACCGTATTATCGCGCGGAATGATATATCGGGCGGAGGCCACGGATTTTGAGATGAACGACGCGCTTGACCATGTGGTCAGCTCGCTTGCCAGACAGATCCGCAAAAATAAGAGCAGACTGGATAAGCAGATTCATTCCAGCGCCCTGGATCAATATGTACAGGAGTATCTTCACAGTGCGGAGGATGAGGAAAGCGGAGAATACAATATTGTCCGCACCAAGCATTTCTTTATTAAACCGCTGAGTATTGACGAAGCAATCCTGCAGATGAACATGCTGGGACATCAGTTTTTTATGTTCCGAAACGGTGGAAGCGGGGAAATCAATGTGGTTTACAGACGTAAAGACGGGAACTACGGATTATTGGAGCCTGATGTGGAATAATGAAGATACCGCTTTGGGGTATCAATTTATTTTGTAATCTGTTTTTGCTGGGGCTGCGGTTTTACGCAGCCCCATTTTATGAGAAAATATAAGATGGAGTTATTTATGGAAGATTTTAAACTGGTTTGTCCCTGCCTTCTTGGAGTGGAAGGCCTAGTAGCCGATGAATTAAGACAAATGGATGCAAAAAATGTAGAACCGCAAAATGGCAGAGTAGTTTTTGATGGCTCTGATGAAATGATTGCCAGAGCAAATATCGGCTCTCGGTATGGAGAGAGGATTTTGATTCAAACGGCCAATTTTGAGGCCCGAAGCTTTGAAGAGCTCTTTCAGGGAGTGAAGGCGGTTCCTTGGGAACGCTGGATCGGGAAAAGTGACGCGTTCCCGGTAAAAGGAAGAAGCCTCAATTCAAAATTGACCAGTATTCCGGACTGTCAGGCAATCATTAAAAAGGCGATTGTCGAAAGATTGAAGCTGAAGTACCATGTGAATTGGTTTGAAGAAACCGGACCTCTTCATCAGATCCAGTTTTTGATCATGAAGGACACTGTCAGCGTCATGATAGATACCTCGGGTGCGGGGCTTCATAAGCGAGGCTACCGCGCAAATTCAACCGAGGCTCCCATCAAAGAGACGCTCGCTGCTTCTATGGCGTATCTTGCGCGCGTTAGGCGCGACGCGAATTTTATTGATCCGTTCTGCGGCTCCGGTACGATTTTGATTGAAGCGGCATTATATGCTCTAAATATCGCGCCCGGCATGCAGCGTCATTTCTCGGCGGAACGCTGGACGAATATAGAGAAAAGTGTTTGGCAGAAGGAAAAGATGCGCGCACAGGATTTGATTCGGCGCGATGCAACATTTACTGCTCACGGCTACGATATCGACGGCGCTGCTGTTTCACTTACGCTGGAAAATGCGCGAAAAGCCGGGGTTATTGCTAATATTCACGCAGAAAAGCGGGATATAGCGGATTTTGACCCGGTTGGGGAATACGGCTGTGTTATTTGCAACCCGCCATATGGTGAGCGCCTTTTGGATATCCGTCAAGCGGAAGAACTTTACAGGATAATGGGGAGGGTATTTGAGCAGAAACATGGTTGGAGTTATTCTGTCATAAGCCCGGATGAAACCTTTGAGGAATGCTTCGGCAGAAAATCAGATCGCAGAAGAAAGCTATATAACGGAATGATTAAATGCCAGCTTTATATGTTTTATAAATAGAAGGTTGACGAACAGTATTCAGGAGGCATAACATGCGTTATGTATTTATTGTGAATCCTTCCGCTGGGAAAGCAAATCCCTATCATACCGTTTTTCCGCTCATTCAGGAATATTGCCGTACGAATAACTTGGATTATGTGTGCCACATCACCAGCCGTCCTTTGCAGGCCACCGAGCTTGCCCGCAAGCAGGGAGAAAAGGGGGACGAGGTCCGCATCTATGGAGTCGGCGGAGACGGTACACTGAGCGAGGTAGCCGCTGGCGTAGTCGGGATGAGTAATGTCGAGGTTGGGGTTATTCCGTGCGGCTCCGGTAATGATTATGTAAAAACCTTCGGCAGAATAGAAAGCTTTTTGTCTATGGAAAAGCAGGTTGCAGCGAAATCGCAAAAAGTAGATATGATTCAGTCTGAAGGGAATCTTTCCATTAATTTATGCTCGATTGGATTGGATGCAAAGGTCGCCTATGAAATGGTTCGGTTTCGAAGGGTCCCGCTCTTGAATGGACCAATGGCCTATAATCTGGCTTTGGTCAAGGTTTTAATGGGGAAGATCGGGAGTCAATTGAAGGTAACAATCGACGGGATAAAAGAATTTGAAGGCGAATATCTATTTGCGCTTGCTGGAAGCGGCAGATATTACGGAGGGGGCTATTGTGGAGCTCCGATGGCCGTTCCCGATGACGGCATGCTGGATTTTATCCTGATTAAAAAGCCGCCGTTTCGTAAAATTCCACAGCTGGTTAAAATTTATAAAGAGGGCAGGCATATTAACTCGCCGAAGTTTAAGGACTTTTTGATCTATTGCCGCGGCAAAGAAATGTGTGTATCCTCGTTTAAACCTGTAATCGCGAATTATGACGGGGAATGCAGGGCCATTGAGCAGGTATCTTTCAAAATAGTTCCCAATGCGGTTCGCTTTATTATTCCCGAATAATACATATCGCTCATTAACTCCAAAGCCACCATCCATTAGTTGTCTTTTTCGTATGGCAGCAGCCTGCCTTACTCTTCGCTTTGCAGCACAAAAATTATAGAATATCCCGGATGTTTTGTCCGGGATATTCTTGTTGTCATCCGAAAACTCCCGGCTATGCCGGGAGTTCCGAAAAAGCTTTAGCGTTGAGTAAAAGCGGCAATTTTTATATCAGGATAAGATAGCCGTAGGAAAACGGGCTGTCTTTGTATTTTGCATACTTCCTGTGAGGGGGGCGTAGGGGATCGTCGCAGCTATAAGAAAACTCATTGCACCTTGAAAACCAATCGGTTCAAGGCATTGCCAGCATATGGAGAGCTTGCAGCTATCCCGGGGTACTGTTTTTGAATTACATAGATAAATGTGAAATTGTAAATAATTTATTAAATTCCATTATTTATTGAAAAATGTATTGATTTTTTACGTGCAAGTATATAAAATAGTATTTAGCACTCCAAGGCAATGAGTGCTAAAATAAATTGTTAATTTTAAGGAGGACATATTATGACGATTAAACCTTTAACAGACAGAGTGCTTATTAAGATGGAAGAAGCTGAAGAAACAACCAAAAGCGGAATCCTTCTGGCCGGTTCTGCAAAAGAAAAACCGCAGATAGCCAATGTAGTTGAGGTTGGACCCGGCGGAACAGTGGACGGCAAGGAAGTTACCATGTATGTAAAAAAAGGCGACAAGGTAATAACCAGCAAGTATTCCGGGACTGAAATCAAGGTTGACGGAGAAGAATACACCATTGTACGCCAGAGCGATATTCTTGCCATTGTTGAATAATATTATTAAATAGAATTGAATTGGAGGAAATAGATTATGGCAAAACAGATCATTTACGGCGAAGACGCCAGAAAAGCATTAATGAGCGGTATTAACCAGCTAGCGGATACCGTTAAAATTACACTTGGCCCCAAGGGTCGCAATGTGGTTCTTGATAAGAAATTCGGTGCCCCGCTTATTACTAACGACGGTGTTACCATTGCAAAAGAAGTTGAGCTTGAGGATCCGTTTGAAAACATGGGTGCTCAGCTTGTAAAAGAGGTTGCTACAAAAACAAATGATGTTGCCGGCGATGGCACTACAACAGCAACCTTGCTTGCTCAGGCTTTGATTCGTGAAGGCATGAAGAATGTCACTGCCGGTGCGAATCCGATGATTATCCATAAGGGCATTGAAAAGGCTGTTGATGCTGCGGTTGACTCACTGAAGATAAATTCTAAAAAAGTCAGCGGTTCTGAGGATATTGCTCGAGTCGCAACAATCTCCGCTTCCAGCGAATTTATCGGCAAGCTGATTGCCGAGGCTATGGAAAAGGTTACTTCCGACGGGGTTATCACGGTGGAAGAGTCCAAGACAGCCGAAACATATTCCGAAGTTGTCGAAGGCATGATGTTCGACCGCGGTTACATTTCACCTTATATGGTAACTGATACTGAAAAGATGGAAGCGGTAATCGACGATGCATATGTATTAATTACTGATAAGAAAATTTCTAATATTCAGGAGATTCTTCCCCTTTTAGAGAAAATCGTGCAATCCGGCAAAAAGCTGGTCATCATTGCTGAGGATATCGAAGGAGAAGCGCTCACCACGCTGATTCTGAATAAGCTGCGCGGTACCTTCACCTGTGTTGGTGTGAAGGCTCCCGGTTTCGGCGACAGAAGAAAAGAAATGCTCCGTGATATCGCGGCCTTGACTGGCGGTCAGGTAATCACTGAGGAGCTGGGCTTGGAGCTGAAAGAGACAACAGTCGAGCAGCTTGGCCGCGCTCGTCAGGTTAAGGTTGATAAAGAGAACACCATTATTGTTGACGGCGCGGGCGATAAAGAGGAGATTCAAGCCAGAGTATCTCAAATTCGCTCCCAAATTGCTGCCACAACCTCCGATTTTGACCGTGAAAAGCTTCAGGAACGCCTTGCAAAGCTTTCTGGCGGCGTAGCGGTTATCAAGGTTGGCGCGGCTACCGAAATAGAAATGAAGGAGCAGAAGCTCCGCATTGAAGATGCTCTTGCGGCAACAAAGGCTGCTGTTGAAGAGGGCATCGTTGCCGGCGGCGGCGTTGCTTTGATCAATGCGATTGCGGACGTAGAGAAGGTTGTTGAGCAGAGCGAAGGCGATGAAAAAACCGGCGCCAAGATTGTTCTTAGAGTTCTGGAAGAGCCTATCCGCCAGATTTCTGCAAATGCTGGTCTTGAAGGTTCCGTCATCGTTGAGAATATCAAAAAGACGAACAAAGTCGGTTACGGCTTTAATGCTCTTACCGAAGAGTACGGCGATATGATCGGCTTTGGTATTGTTGACCCGACCAAGGTTACCCGTTCCGCATTGCAGAACGCGGCTTCCGTCGCGGCAATGGTTCTTACAACCGAATCTTTGGTTACTGATAAGAAGGAGCCTGTCGCTGCTCCCGCAATGCCGGTTGATCCGGGCATGGGCGGTATGTATTAATTTCTACAGATATGTTTTAGAGCGGATGTCTTTATGGCATCCGTTCTTTTTTTATGTGCCTGTTCATATAATACTTATAATATGTCCGCGTATTGAAGAAAATCAAACTAATTTCGGACAATCATCTTGGTAGACCCGTCCTCTTTGAAAATTTTTAAAAGCATAAAATTACCTGAATTAAAGAAAAAGTTGAAGATTTAGGGAATTCCTTCAATCCGACAAGCCTTGCTTAGATTGGATTCAATTCATGGAGTAGATATCATAAACTGCGCGAATTAAGTCAAAATCAGGCGATTTTGGGACATTGGCGAACTTGTGTTCCTTTATGCTTCATGTTAATATAATTGTATATTAAAGAAAGGAGATATGATGTGGGGAATTTCTTACCATATCTGTGGCTTGCGGTTATTATCTTAGCGATCATAGCAGAAGCTGCCACGGTGCAGTTAGTCTCGATCTGGTTTGTTGTGGGCGGAATCGGTGCTTTAGTTGCGACTCTGTGCGGCGCTGATTTATGGGTGTCGGTTTTGATTTTTATTCTGCTGACGGTATTGTCTTTGGTCTGTACCCGGCCGTTCATCCGAAAGCTTTTGTCCTTTAAAAAGGAAGACACAAACGCGGGGCGATATATTGGAGAAGACGGCATTGTGATTGCCGAAATCAACAATACGCTTGGCGTTGGTCAGGTAAAGGTGCGCGGAAGCGTATGGACCGCACGAAGCGAAGATAACACAGTCGTTCCTGCCGGCATAAGCGTAACCGTAAAATCAATCGAGGGTGTTAAACTCATTGTAGAGGTACAAAAATAAATTATATTAGGAGGATATTAAAACTATGGGTCCTGAAATATTTTTAATTGCTTTAATTATCATCGTGCTGATCATTGTCATTTCAAATATCAAGGTTGTTCCGCAGGCTCACGCCTATGTTATGGAACGCCTGGGCGCTTACAGCAGTACATGGTCAACCGGCCTTCATGTAAAGATTCCTTTTGTTGATAAAATTTCAAGGAAGGTATCCTTGAAGGAGCAGGTTATTGATTTTCCACCGCAGCCGGTTATAACCAAGGATAATGTAACCATGCAGATTGATACGGTCGTTTATTTTCAGATTACCGACCCGAAGCTTTATGCCTACGGTGTGGAGCGTCCGGTTTCCGCGATTGAAAATCTGTCCGCAACTACGCTTCGTAATATCATCGGTGAGCTGGAGCTTGATCATACGCTGACATCCCGCGATGTTATCAATACAAAAATCCGCATTACTCTTGATGAAGCGACGGATGCCTGGGGTATTAAAGTAAACCGTGTGGAATTGAAAAATATTGTGCCGCCGAGAGAAATTCAGGAATCTATGGAAAAGCAAATGAAGGCTGAGCGGGAACGCCGCGCTCAAATTTTAACGGCGGAAGGTGAAAAAAGCAGCGCGATTTTGATTGCAGAAGGCGAGAAGGAATCTGCTATCCTGCGCGCGGAAGCGGTAAAAGAGACAAAAATTCGCGAGGCTCAGGGTGAGGCGGAAGCAATCCTGCTTGTACAGCAATCCCTTGCGGATAGTATCAAGCTTCTCAATCAAGCAAATCCGAACGACAAGGTTATCGCAATCAAGAGTCTGGAGGCTTTCGGCAAAGCGGCGGATGGCAGGGCAACAAAGCTGATTATTCCTTCCAACATCCAATCCTTTGCAGGTTTGGCGGCTTCCATTAAGGAATTGGTATCGGATATTCCCAATAACTCGAATGAATAATGACATAATCAACAATTTTATTGATTCCTTTGATGCTACATCACATTAACTAAACAAAATTAAACTTTTGGCTTTTCATCTATTGAATTTACTGCCATAATCACCTACAATAAATATAGAATGTGTTTTGGGAGGTAAGTGCAATGACAGTATCTTCCGTTGTAAAAAACAGTGGAGATTGTGCTGCAAACTGCCTTATTGCGTCAATCTTTACCATTAAAATCCAGGCTACGATGTAGATTCGTCGTAGCCTCTTTTTTTGGTAAACCAAAAAATAGTTTTAGGAGTGTGCAAAATGGCAGTAAAAAAAGTAGCAGTCATTATGGGCAGCGACAGCGATTTCGCGGTAGTTGCTCCCGCAATAAAGAGGCTGAAATCTTTTCATGTTCCGGTTGAGGTTCATGTGATGTCGGCTCACCGTACCCCTGAGGCGGCCGCGGCGTTTTCCGCTTCCGCTGCGGAAAACGGATTCGGCGTCGTTATTGCCGCGGCAGGCAAAGCAGCGCATCTGGCAGGTGTTCTGGCGGCTCATACCACGTTGCCGGTTATTGGAATTCCGGTTAAATCCTCGACACTCGATGGTCTGGATGCCTTGCTGGCAACAGTTCAGATGCCAAGCGGAATTCCTGTGGCAACCGTTGCGATTGACGGTGCGGAAAATGCGGCAATATTGGCGGCACAGATACTGGCATTGTCGGACAATTCCCTTGCGGCCCAGCTTGCGGATATGAAAAAACAAATGGCACAGGGAGTAGAAGAAAAAGACAAAGCGCTTCAGGCAAAAGTACAGGAGTTATGAGCATCAAATAAGAATATATGGGGGATCTTACATGAAAAGCTTCAGCGAGAGTTACAAATCGGCCGGAGTCGATGTTACAGCCGGGTATAAAGCGGTTGAGCTTATGAAAAACCATGTTGCCCGAACCAATATTCCAGGGGTGGTTTCCGGACTCGGGGGATTCGGTGGTCTTTTTCAGCCGGATTTAACCGATATGAAAACACCGGTATTTGTCAGCGGCACCGACGGCGTTGGAACGAAATTAAAAATTGCCTTTTTAATGGACAAGCATGACACCATTGGAATTGATTGTGTCGCGATGTGCGTCAACGATGTTGTCTGCTGTGGCGCAAAGCCGCTGTTCTTCCTGGATTATTTAGCAGTGGGGAAGAATTATCCTGAGAGAATCGCGCAGATTGTTTCCGGTGTCGCGGACGGATGCGTACAGTCAAGCTGCGCCCTTGTCGGAGGGGAAACTGCTGAAATGCCCGGATTTTACCCCATTGATGAATATGATTTAGCCGGTTTCTCCGTTGGTATGGTTGATCGGGAGAAAATCATTGATGGCTCTCAAATTCAGGAGGGGGACGCGTTAATCGGTTTACAGTCCTCCGGTATCCATTCGAACGGATTTTCTTTGGTTCGCAAGGCATTCAATGTGAGTGAAAAAAACATATCCATGCATATCAGCGAATTGGGTTGCACCCTTGGCGAAGAGCTTTTAACTCCGACAAAGATTTATGTTAAACCGGTATTGGCGTTGAAAGAGAAAATTAACATAAAAGCGATTTCTCATATCACCGGAGGCGGATTTTTTGAGAATATCCCGCGTATGCTCAAACCGAATACGACCGCGAAAATTGAGCTGGCTTCTTTACCGAAGCTGCCGGTGTTTTCTCTTTTACAGCGTCAGGGAAATATTCCGGAGAGGGATATGTACAATACGTTTAATATGGGGATTGGAATGTGCATGGCAGTTGCGAAGGAACAGGCAAACCAGGCGGTAGAAGAGCTGAACGCAATGGGTGAACATGCTTACGTAATCGGCAATGTTGTTTCCGGCGGGGAAGGCGTGTCTCTATGCTGAACATTGCCGTTTTGGTTTCAGGCGGCGGCACCAATCTGCAGGCACTGATTGACGCCCAGGCGAGGGCTGAAATTCCCGGTGGGCAGCTTGCGCTTGTCGTTTCCAGCAAAACGGATGCGTTTGCGCTCGACCGCGCCCAAAAAGCCGGAATAAAAGCGGAGGTCTTACTGCGGAAACAGTTTACGGAACAGAAGGATTATGATGAAGCCCTCTTATCGTTATTGGATATTTATAAAATTGATTTGATTGTGCTTGCCGGTTTTATGACGATTATAAGCGATCGAGTCATCCGTCATTATGATAATAAAATAATCAACGTCCATCCGGCGTTGATTCCTTCCTTTTGCGGAGAAGGATTTTACGGCTTACGGGTTCACGAGGCGGTATTGCAAAGGGGCGTCAAGCTGACAGGAGCTACGGTTCATTTTGTCAATGAAGTCTGCGATGGCGGACCGGTCATCCTCCAAAAAGCGGTTGAAGTACAACCGGATGACACACCGGAGCTGCTGCAGCGCAGGGTAATGGAACAGGCGGAGTGGAAGCTGCTTCCCCAAGCGGTTGCACTCTTTTGTGAAGGGAAAATACTTGTGGAGAACGGGAAAACAAGAATAAAGGAGTAAGAATTGTGGAGATTAAGGATATTCAGAAGGAATTAAGCGAAAATCCATACCCCGGTCGCGGAATTATTCTCGGCAGAAGCGAGGACGGCGAAAAAGCGGCGATTGCCTACTTTATTATGGGGCGCAGTGAGAACAGCCGCAATCGTATTTTTGTGGAAGACGGAAACGGAATAAAAACACAGGCCTTCGATCCGGAAAAATTGGAGGATCCATCTCTTATCATTTATTCTCCTGTGCGTGTTCTTGGTCAGACGACGATTGTTACCAACGGTGACCAGACCGATACGATTTATGAATTCATGAAGAATGAGAGAACCTTTGAAGCGGCGCTCCGTACCCGTACATTTGAGCCGGATGGTCCGAACTTTACTCCCAGAATTTCCGGCTTGGTTGATGTTGACGGCGATTATAAGCTCTCCATTTTGAAGAGTGCCGAAGGGAATTCAGATTCAGCTCACCGCTATTTCTTTGAATATGATTCTCCAGTCAGCGGTCAGGGACATTTTATCCATACATATGAAGGAGACGGAAATCCGCTTCCGTCCTACGAAGGAGAACCTACACTGGTTGACATCAAGGGAGATATCGACTTTTTTACGGAAACCATTTGGAAAAGCCTGAATGCAGAAAATAAGGTTTCCTTGTTTACCAGATTTATTGACATTAAAACCGGAAAATCGGAAACCAGAATCAGGAATAAGAATCAATAATCAGGAGGTAGCAGAAATGTCAAACGAGCTTACATTAAAGTACGGCTGCAATCCAAATCAGAAGCCGTCTCGGATTTTTATGCAGGACGGCAGCGAATTGCCGATTCAGGTTTTAAACGGAAAGCCGGGATATATTAATTTTCTGGATGCTTTTAACAGCTGGCAGCTGGTTCAGGAATTAAAAAGAGCTACCGGACTTCCTGCAGCCGCTTCGTTTAAGCATGTCAGTCCGGCTGGAGCCGCCGTTGCCTCCGAGCTGTCCGACACCTTGAAAAAAGTCTATTTTGTTGATGATCTGGAGCTTTCGCCGTTGGCAAGCGCCTACGCGATGGCGAGAGGTGCGGACAGAATGTCCTCTTATGGTGACTGGATTGCTTTATCCGATGTCTGCGACAAGCAGACCGCGACCTTAATCGCCCGCGAAGTGTCGGACGGCATCATTGCTCCCGGCTACACCGACGAAGCCCTGGAAATCCTGAAGGCTAAGCGCAAGGGTACCTACAATATCGTAACAATGGATATTAATTATCAACCAAACCCGATTGAACGTAAGGATGTCTACGGAATCACCTTTGAGCAGGGAAGAAATGAATTCCTGATTGACGAGGCGCTTCTTTCAAATCTTGTTACGGAAAATAAGGCAATTCCTAATTTCGCGAAACGCGATTTACTGATATCCCTCATCACCTTGAAATACACACAGTCAAACTCCGTCTGTTACGCGAAGGGCGGTCAGGTGATTGGTGTCGGCGCGGGGCAGCAGTCCAGAATCCACTGCACCCGTTTGGCCGGAAACAAGGCGGATATCTGGCATTTACGCCAGCATCCGAAGGTGATTGGCTTGAAATTTAAGGAAGACATTCGTCGCCCGGACCGCGATAATACCATTGATATCTACATTTCGGACGAGTATATGGACGTTTTACAGGAAGGCACATGGCAAAATCTGTTTGCGGAAAAGCCGGAAGTTTTTACCCGCGAAGAGAAGTGCGCGTGGCTTGAAACCTTGACCGATGTGTCTCTCGGCTCCGACGCGTTTTTCCCGTTTGGCGACAATATAGAGCGCGCTCATAAAACCGGTGTAAAGTATATTGCAGAGCCGGGTGGTTCAATCCGTGACGATCATGTGATTGATACCTGCAACAAATATCAAATAGCAATGGCTTTCACCGGGATGAGACTGTTCCACCATTAATGTCAATCCAAAAGAATCAGAAAACAGGAGCGAAATCGAACATGAAGATATTGGTAATCGGCGGGGGAGGCCGTGAGCACGCAATTATTCGCAAGCTGAAGGAGAGCCCCCGCATCACAGAGTTATATTGCGCACCCGGAAACGGCGGTATCTCCAAAGACGCGGTGTGCTTGGATATCCCCGTAACAGATATTGACGGAGTTGTGAAGTTTTCCAAGGAAAAGCAAATTGATCTTGTTTTTGTCGCTCCGGACGATCCGCTCGCGGCCGGAATGGTGGACGCTCTGGAAGCGGAAAATATTCCGGCTTTCGGGCCAAGAGCCAATGCGGCGATCATTGAAAGCAGCAAGGTGTTTTCCAAAGAGCTGATGAAACGGTACAATATCCCGACTGCGGGTTACGAAGTATTTGACCGTTCCGAAAAAGCAATCGAATATTTGAAATCACAGAACAAATATCCAACCGTGATCAAGGCGGATGGTCTTGCGCTGGGCAAGGGTGTTATTATTGCCAAGAATTTCGATGAAGCACAGGACGCGGTAAAATCTATCATGGAGAATAAAGTGTTCGGTGCCTCCGGAAACCAGATCGTAATCGAGGAATTTATTACCGGCCCAGAAGTATCGGTTTTGGCCTTTACAGACGGAAAATGTGTAAAACCGATGGTTTCCTCAAAAGACCATAAACGGGCGCTGGACAATGACCAGGGCTTGAATACCGGCGGCATGGGAACGATCAGCCCGAATCCATACTATACGGAGGAAATCGCTGAAATCTGTATGAAAACTATTTTTCTGCCTACGATACATGCCATGAACGAAGAGGGTAGAGCATTTAAAGGCTGTTTATACTTTGGACTGATGATAACAAGTGAAGGCCCCAAGGTTATTGAATACAATTCCCGTTTTGGTGACCCGGAAACGCAGGTTGTCCTGCCAAGACTGAAAACGGATTTTGTGGATATACTGATGGCGGTTGTCGAGGAGCGCCTTGAGGAACAGTCGATTGAATGGAGCCAGGAGTCCTGTGCCTGTGTGGTTATGGCATCCGGCGGCTATCCCGGAAAATACGCAAAGGGGATTGCAATCAGCGGTCTGAATGCTGCCGGTCAGGTTTCCGGTGCAACGGTTTACCACGCCGGCACGACCTGTAAAGGGAATCAGTTTTACACTAACGGCGGGCGTGTTTTAGGCGTAACCGCTTTGGGTAAAGGTCTGAATCAAGCATTGGAGCAAGCATATTGTGCGGTCGATATGATTCATTTCGATGGGGCACATTACCGTCATGATATTGGCAAGATCAGTTGAGAGAAATACACCCGCAAAAAGGGCGATACGGATTTTCCGTATCGCCCTAAACTTTTAAATAGTTAATTATTCAGCCAACGCTCTGGTGAGCCATGCATCCGCGATGTCAATTGCAAGATATAAGCTGTTTTTCTCGCTCGATTTTACAATTTGCTTACGGGAGCGGATATTCTGGTCGGTATACATCAGCTGAACGGTAACACGGTCAGCAACATCAATATCCTGAACTTTTTTCTTGCTCTTTATTTCAAGCTTTACAACATATTTGTCTTTCATGCTTCCGTAATAAATCACATCACCACAGCGCATTAAAGGCTTCCCTTTATAGCTGGGAAACTGTGTTGCGTCTTCCTTCTTATCATTCATTAATTCATCCTCCTGTTATTCCATTGTACAGTGCCGCATCTTTTTAATGCTGTGATTTACTCACCTAAATAAGATTTTAAGAGCACCTGTAAGAGCTCATCACGGTCTATCCTGCGAATAAGACTGCGTGCGTTGTTATGCGTGGTAATATACGTGGGGTCTTCCGAAAGAATGTAGCCGACAATCTGATTAATTGGGTTATACCCTTTTTCTTTCAAAGCATCATAAATGATCGTCAAAACATTTCGGATATCCTCTTCGCGGTCATTACCAAGTGAAAAAGTCATCGTCTTATCAAGCATGGAAACACCTCCAATATTGTCATCATACAACATACACAAGATAAATTCAAGAACTATTTTATGAACGGAGAGCAAAAGTACAGACATAAAAAATACAATAATATGTCATTTTTCACGCCTGCTTCGTCCCAAAAAAACAAAATAAAACAAGCTTTTACATGTTAATCTGTTTTATGAACGCAGCGCCGCACCGACCTTTTCCAGTTCCTTCATCACTTTTTTCATTACCGCAGAGGCATGCTCGTCAGTCAGGGTGCTGTCACCGGAGCGCAGCACGATACTGAAAGCGACACTCTTTTTGTCGGCTTCAATTTGCTTACCCTTGTATACATCAAAAAGATTAATTTTTTCCAGTAAATTGCCGGCTCCGCAAACAATTGCCTTTTCCAGAGTAAGCACCGGGATGCTGTCGTCGCAAAGGAGCGCAAGGTCTCTGGTAACGGCGGGGAACTTCGGCAGCGGAAGATACTTCTTATCTGGATTTGCGTACTCAAACATGAGGTCAACATCAAGTGTAAAGCTATATACCTTTTCGTCAATTCCGTAATTTTCTACTGCCCTCGGATGAATTTCACCAATGACTCCGAGCCGCTTTCCCTCAATGGAAAGTACCGCGCAGCGACCGGGATGGTAGCTGAATTCATTGGAGGAAGCTTCGATTTCGTATTGTTTTACATTCAGCTTTTCCAGTATTTGCTCCGCCATACCCTTTGCTGTGAAGAAATCCGCATGATTCCCGTACATTCCGGCAACCAATACCTGCTTTTCTTCCGGCAACTGGTTTTCGGTAGTCGGGATATACCGGGTAGCCAGTTCAAACAGACACGCGGAATCATTTCGGTTATTGTAATTCTTGGCAAGTATTTCGAGCATGGAGGGCAATGCAGTGGTTCTCATTATGCTGGTATCCTCGCCAAGCGGATTGGAGATGGTAATTGACTTGCGCATCGGAGAATCGGATGGCATCAGGATTTTGTCATAATATTTGGGGCTGATAAAAGAATAGGTCATGATTTCGCTGGCACCGAGAGCAAGCATGGTGTTGCTGATTGTACGCTCGAACTTCTGGCGATCAGAATATTTCCCCTGTGCGCCGCCGGGAAGCGGGGTAACGGGAATGTTATTATAACCGTAGAAGCGTGCGATTTCCTCGGCAATGTCTGCTTTGTGTACCAAGTCGGGACGGAAGGTGGGAACCAGGATATCGTTTCCTTCAAACTCGCATTCCAGCTTCTTCAGAATCGTTTTCATTTCCTCGATACTAAGCTGGATGTCAAGAAACCGGTTAACCCAGTCCGCATCCAAGAAAATTCTTCTGCGTTCCTTACTGGAATGATCGTCTACAATAATGCCGTCCATTACGTCTCCGGCGTCCAGAAGCTCAACCAGCTCGCAGGCGCGCTCCAATGCGGGCAGACAGTTGTTCGGGTCGAGTCCCTTTTCATAACGGGAAGAAGCGTCTGTTCTCATACCCTGATCTCTTGCGGTTATACGAACAGAAGCGCCGTTGAAGCATGCCGACTCAAACACGATGGTGTTCGTGTCTTCGACAATCCCGCTGTACTCGCCGCCCATTACGCCGGCAATTGCAATTGGTTTTTGGGCATCCGCGATAATCAGGTTTTTGGGACAAAGCTTATGCTCTATTCCGTCTAGTGTGATGATTGTTTCACCTTCCGCAGCACGGCGCACACGGATTTTGCTTTCCGCAATAAAACGAAGGTCAAAGGAGTGCATCGGCTGACCGTATTCCAGCATAACATAGTTTGTAATGTCGACGATATTGTTAATGGGGCGGACACCCATTGCGCGGAGTCTCTCACGCATCCAGCGCGGGGACGGCTTCACACGAACATTTTTGACGATCCGCGCGGTATAAATGGAGCATAAATCAGGCGCTTCCACTTTCACGTCCAGTAAATCCATACAGGAACCGTTTGCGGCTTTCACAACCGGCGTATGAAGCATGAGCGGTTTTTGGAAGGTCGCCGCAGCTTCCCTTGCCAAACCGATGACGGAGAAGCAGTCCGGTCGGTTGGAAGTAATCTCAAATTCCACCTTGGTATCGTTCAGCCCGATCGCGTCACAAATGGGTTCACCGAGCTTGCAGTCTTCCTGTAAAACAAAAATACCGTCTTCGGCGGCATAGGGGAAGTCGTGCTTGGTAAGACCGAGTTCGCCAAGAGAACACAGCATTCCGTTGCTTTCTATTCCGCGAAGCTTTCCTTTTTTAATTTTGATCCCGCCGGGAAGGCTGGAGTTATTTAGCGCGACCGGAACGACGTCGCCGTCCTTCAGATTTTGAGCGCCGGTCACAATCTGAATATTTTCACCGGAGCCGATATCTATCTGGGTAATCCACAAATGATCGGAATCCGGGTGCTTCTCCAAAGAAAGAACTTTACCGACGACGACATTCGAAACCTCACTGCCTTCTTTTTCCCAGCCCTCAACCTTTGAGCCGCTCATGGTCATTGCTTCGGTAAAATCACGGATCGGCATATCTTCGAGCGTTACAAATTCTTTCAGCCAATTCATTGATAGATTCATTTTTTACGCCCCCCTTAAAACTGTTTCAGGAACCTGACATCATTTTCGTAGAAAAGACGCAGGTCATCGATGTTATATTTGCGCATGACGACGCGCTCCAAGCCCATACCGAGCGCAAAACCGCTGTACACCTCGGGGTCAATTCCGCAGTTGGACAAAACCTTCGGATGTACCATGCCGCAGCCGAGAATCTCAATCCAGCCTTCTCCCTTGCAGAGGCGGCAGCCTTCTCCGTGGCAGTTAAAGCACTGCACATCCACTTCCGCGGAGGGTTCCGTAAACTGAAAATGATGCGGTCTGAAGCGCACAACGGAATCCTCTCCGTACATCCGCTTCACAAAAACCTCCAACGTTCCTTTTAAATCCGCAAAGGTGATTCCCTTGTCAACAACAAGACCCTCTATCTGATGAAATAAAGGGGAGTGGGTGGCATCCACAGCGTCGGAACGGTACACCCGGCCCGGAGAAATGATACGGATCGGCGGTTTTTGTTTTTCCATTACACGAACCTGAACCGGAGAGGTTTGCGAACGGAGCACGATGTTTTCGTTGATATAGAAGGAATCCTGCGTATCTCTGGCGGGGTGGTCCTTCGGCATGTTCAATGCCTCAAAGTTATAATAATCGCTCTCAACCTCCGGACCCTCCACGATGCTGAAGCCCATGCCGATGAAGATTTCCTTGATGGCGTCCATCTCAATGCTCAAGGGGTGCTTTGCGCCAAGCTCATGCCGTTTTCCAGGCAAAGTAACGTCAATTTTTTCCTGTTCCAATTTTTTTGCGGTTTCTTCTTCTTTGATTTCAGCGGCGCGCTTCGCCAAATCCGTTTCGATGAAAGCACGGATTTCGTTGGCCAGCTGCCCGATTTTCGGGCGTTCCTCCGCCGAAAGTCCTCCCATCTGTTTTAAAATGGAGGTCAATTCTCCTTTTTTACCGAGATATTTTATCCGCAGGTTTTCTATTACCTGCTGTCCTCTTGCTTCGTTCAGCTCACGGATTGCATTTTCGCGAATTATCTCCAGCTGCTGCTTCATAGACAAACCATTCCTTTCCGGTTTCTGAATAAAATAAAAAAAGCCCTCTCCCGCAAAGGGACGAAGGCTTTACTCCGTGGTACCACCCTAATTAAACTCTAGCGGCCTGTAACGGTGCCAGCCGTCGCAGCCTACTGAAGGGTTCAGCTGCGCCACTCCAAAGGGAACTTCGCCTTAACCGCACACGAACCTGCTTTCAGCCAGTGACAGGTTCTCTCTTGGTGTCCGTGGAAAGGTTACTTCCTTTTTCATCGTGTTAGTCATTTATTAATATATCACCATCATGCTTGAAATGCAAGAGAATCATTCCGGTTTGGGACAAAAACCGGTGGAACCGCGTATAATAAGCTCCGGAGTCAGCAGCAGCTTGCTGATGCTGACTCCGCCGATCAGTTCTTCCAGCATCATAAACGCACTTTTTCCAATTGCCACCCGGTCCTGCCGCACCGTTGTCAAGGTGGGTTCCAAATGCTGAGCGATCGGTAAATCATCAAACCCTGTAACGCTGATTTCCTCGGGCACTTTTTTACCAAGGCGCTTTAACTCCGCGATAACGCCGGATGCAATCAAATCGCTAGCGCAAACAATTGCGGTTGCGCCGTTTTCCAAGAAAGAGCCAACATAATCCTTCGCGCACCCCGGCACATAATATCCGTTCGCAATGAGTGTCGGATTGATTTCAAGCGAATGTTCTGCCATGCTTCGTGAAAAAGCCAGATAACGCTCGTTTGTTATCATCCTGTTCTTTGCGCCGTTTAAAAGCGCGATTCTTTTGTGACCTTTTTCAGCAAGATGCTTTACCGCTAAATCGATTCCGTGATACCCGTCTGTTCCGACGTAACCCACATGCTTGTTTGGAATGTAGTTGTCCAGCAAAACAGTAGGCACTGTGGTTTTGTAAAGCTGGCTGATATAGTCGTCATGAAGCCCAAAACCAAGAAGAAAAGCACCGCTGTACCCGTAACGAAGCATGTAGGAATCAAATTTTTCCTGTGTCTGCATATTCAGATTGGTCGGAATAACAGTAACATCACAGTGTCGTCTGGCAGCGCTCAGCTTAAAGCCAACGATTATTTCATAGCCAAACTGGTCGATATTCTCATATTCCATGTTTTCGATTAAAATGCAGACCTTACGGCCGCCGAGCTTTTGGACTTTTTTAGTGGCATAGCCCATTTCAACAGCGGTATCCAATACCAGCTGCCGGGTTTCCTCACTGATATCGCTGGCTCCGTTCAGACCTTTTGATACGGTACTGACCGCAATTCCCAGCTTGTTGGCAATCTCTTTTATGGTAGCCATAATATCCCCCGTTTCCATCTCAGTATATACATAAAATGCCGAAAATTTCAATAGGTTTGTTTTTGCTTGTTTTTTATCAGCAGCTTTTATCCTATCATTTGAATCAATCTGAAATTGTATTGACACCAATAGGTACAAATGGTATTATTCAAGGGTGATTACGAAACATTACGAAAATTGTTTCGTAAATATATAAAGCAACCTAAAGGTTGAGCAGGGTGAAGCAAATGCCGAACAAAAAAAGAAGGAATCCTTGGGAACGGGGAGCAGGAATCTTACTTGCGGTAAGCAGTCTTCCCTCAAATTACGGTATCGGCTCCTTTGGGGAGGAAGCGTATCGATTTATTGATTTTTTAAAAGAGGCAGGTCAAAAGTACTGGCAGGTACTGCCGGTTGGACCAACCAGCTTTGGCGACAGTCCTTATCAATCCTTCTCTGCTTTTGCGGGGAATCCCTATTTTATTGATTTGGATCTTCTTATTGAGGAAGGCTTAATCAGTAAAAAAGAGTTGGAGAATTGTGATTGGGGTTCGCAGGAAGACGCTGTGGATTATGCCAAGATCTTTGAGCAACGCTATAAGATTCTACATATCGCTTTTTCAAGAAGTAATTATAAGAAAAACCCGGAGTATCTGAGGTTTCAAGCCGAAAATGATTACTGGCTGGATGATTACTGCTTATTCATGTCTTTAAAGTTTTATTTTGAACAAAAATCATGGCAGGATTGGCCGAAAAAAATTCGATTGATGGAACCTCAGGCGGTAACAAGATACCGGGAAGAATTAAAAAATGAAATTGGATTCTGGAGATTCTGCCAGTATCAGTTTTTTCGGCAATGGCAGCAATTAAAAGCCTATGCCAATCAGAATGAGATTCAGATTATCGGCGATATTCCAATTTATGCCGCGTTAGACAGTGCGGATGTCTGGACGCACAGCCCGATGTTCCTGCTGGACAGAGACCGCAGACCGGTTGAAGTGGCCGGAGTGCCTCCTGACAGCTTTTCCAAAAATGGGCAGCTTTGGGGAAACCCTCTGTATGATTGGGATAAGATGGAACAGGATGGCTTTGACTGGTGGAAAAAGCGGATGGCTTATTCCGCCAGAATCTACGATGTGATCCGGATTGACCATTTTATCGGCATCGTCAGGTATTTTGCGATTCCTGCCGGTGACTGCAACGCTCACAGAGGCGAATGGCGGAAAGGACCCGGCATAAAATTGACCGGAGCAATTGATTCTGTGCTGGGAGAAACGAAAGTGATTGCGGAGGATTTGGGCGTATTGGTTCCGCAGGTAAGGAAGCTCTTGAAAAGAACCGGTTATCCGGGAATGAAGGTGCTGCAGTTTGCTTTTAACAACGGCTTTGAGAACGAGCATCTGCCGTCCTGGTATACAAATAATTTGGTGGTATACGGCGGAACACACGATAATGAAACGCTTGCCGGACATTTTTTGAAGAGAAATAAAGAAACAAATTATGCGCTGGAATATCTGGGCGTTAAGCGAAGAAAAGATATCCCGGACGCGCTTCTGCGCGCCGCGTACGCAAGCGTTGCGAATACGGTTATATTTCAAGCCCAGGACTTCTTGAATCTTCCCAACAGCGCTAGAATGAATTTTCCGTCTACAATCGGAACGAACTGGAAATGGCGGCTGAAAAAAGGGCAGCTTACAAAAGAACTGGCAAAAAAAATCAACCGTATAACTGCGATTTACGGTAGGTAGGGAGCCGTTAAGGAGGAGAAGAATTTGAATACTTTTAAAAATGATATCTTGTCCATTCTGGATTTTGATTATGGAAAGGGTATAAAAGAAGCAGATTCCATTGAACTATACAATGCGGTCTCCAAAGCGGCAATGAGACAGGCCAGAATAAAATGGAGAAACCTTTCGCCCGGAAAAACAGGATGTTATTTTTCTCTGGAATTTTTAACGGGCAGGCTGATTTATAGCAATTTGATGAACCTTGGGCTGCTGAATCAGCTTTCCGAGTTGTTTAACGAAAACAGCGTTGATATCGGTATTTTTGAGGATATTGAGGACGCTGCGCTCGGGAACGGCGGCCTTGGCAGGCTTGCGGCTTGTTTTCTGGATTCCGCCGCAACCGAGGGGATTTCGTTGAACGGATACGGAATCCGCTATCAATACGGTCTTTTCAGGCAGTTTTTTGAGAATGGGTTTCAAAAGGAAACTGTGGACGACTGGCAGCGTTTCGGCGACCCCTGGTCGTTGCGAAAAGAGAAGGAAAAAGTAAAAATAGAATTTCGGAATCAAACGGTATACGCGGTTCCTTATGATACCCCGGTTATCGGTTATGGTGCGCAAACGGTAAATACCCTGCGCCTTTGGCAGGCGGAACCGGTTCAGGAGTTCAATTTTAAACTCTTCAATGATCAGAAGTTTGATCAGGCGGTAAAAGAAAGGGACGAGGCACGGGCGATTACCAGCGTTCTTTATCCAAATGATGAATCGGATAAAGGTAAAAGGCTGCGCTTAAAGCAGCAGTATTTTTTTACCAGTGCCTCCCTTCAGGATATTCTGCGCGCCTATCGTAAGAAACACGGAAACAATTATTCCTATTTCTCAAATGAATACGCCATACAGCTTAATGACACACATCCGGTTGTTTCAATTCCGGAGTTTATCCGGCTTTTGGTTACTGAGGGCGATGTTTCTTTCAGCAAGGCTTTTAAAATAGCCAAACAGACCTTTGCCTATACCAACCATACCATAATGGCTGAAGCGCTTGAAAAATGGGATGTAAAGCTGTTTAAATCCGTGATACCGAATGTTTACCGTTATGTGGTTTTAATTCAGAAAGCGCTTCAAAAAGAGCTGAGCGCGTTGGCAATCAGCGGGGAAGCAAAGAAAGATTATAGCATCATTGACGACGACGGCAAAATAAACATGGCGCATCTGGCTGTTTTTGCAACGCACTCAACAAATGGGGTTGCCCGAATTCATACTGAGATTATTAAAAGCAAAGTTCTGAAAGAATGGTATGAAATATACCCGGAGCGTTTTAATAATAAAACGAACGGAATTACGCAGCGCCGCTGGTTGGCGCTGTCCAATATGGAGCTTTCTGGTTTTATTACGGATAAAATCGGAAACGCATGGGTTACCGACCTGGATAAGTTGAAAAATCTGGAAAAGTATAAAGACGATCAGGATGCAATCAGGCAGTTCATGAAGATTAAGCAGATCAAAAAACAACAGCTGGCAGACTACATAAAAAAACGGGAAGGGATTTCGCTGAATCCTGATTTTATCTTTGATGTGCAGGTGAAGCGGCTTCATGAATATAAACGGCAGCTTTTAAACGCTTTCTCTATTCTGGATATTTATTACGGAATAAAGGACGGAAGAATTCAGGACTTTTACCCCACCGCTTTTCTTTTCGGAGCGAAAGCGGCACCAGGCTATTTCCGGGCTAAAGGCATTATTAAATACATCAATGAAATCGCAAACAAAATCAATCAGGATCCGGAAGTTAGTGATAAGTTAAAAGTTATCTTTGTCTCCAATTACAATGTGTCTTACGCGGAAAAGATTATTCCGGCAGCAGATATTTCCGAGCAGATATCCACCGCCGGAACAGAGGCCTCCGGTACCGGCAATATGAAGCTTATGCTCAACGGTGCGGTCACTTTAGGTACCTATGACGGGGCCAATATTGAGATTGTGGAACAGGCAGGAGAAGTGAACAATTACATCTTCGGTGCCCACGTCGAAGAGATTGAAGCAATCTCAGCCGATTACCGGGCAAAAGCGCTGTATGAGCAGAATCCGCGAATCAAAAAGGCTGTGGATACTCTCATTGACGGAACATTTTCAGACGGAGGCACAGGAATGTTTCAGGAGCTTTATGATTCTCTGCTGATCGGGGCAAGCTGGCATAAGGCGGATCATTATTATCTGTTCTACGATTTCATTCCGTACTGCGACACAAAGCTTCAGGCAATTAGAGATTACAAAGATCGGTTCCATTTTACTCAAAAATGCTTGCTGAACACGGCAAACGCAGGGGAATTTTCGAGTGATCGGACGGTAAGGCAATACGCGTCGGAAATTTGGGGAATAGGATAAAATTCATTGTTCCATTCTGTTGTAAACAGGAAAGTGATGTGCTACAATATCGTTTAGAATAATTTTTATTATGATTATATGGGCGGCAAACAGGGAGGAAATGAGGAAATTATGGATACTTTTATTGAACAGATTGTGAAAAAGAAATTCAGTAATCTGGATTATTTGATCTTTATTGGAGAAATCTTAATTGGATTTATCATTTTACTTTTATCATGGGCATTTATCCCGTTTTTTTTCTCGGTCGTTTTTGTAGCGGTTTGTATTGCAGAGTATTATTTACTTACGTCACGGAATCTCGAATATGAATACAGCGTAACAAATGGGGATATCACAATTGATAAGATTATCAATAAGCGCAGCAGAAAACGTCTTATCACAATGGATGCCCATGAGATAGAAGCAATGGGAAAGTATAAGCCGGAGGATCACGCCCAGAAAAGCTATGACCTTCGCGTAGTGGCTTCGTCAAACGGCGTTTCAGATAACAGCTGGTACTTTTTCGGGCATCACACAAAAAAAGGGAATGTTTTGGTTGTGTTTGACCCCAATGATACAGTACGGATGTCTATAAAGCCATTTTTGAAGAGGCAGGTATCCATAGATGCTTTTGGTAGGAATTGATCTGGTTGAAATTGGCAGAATAAAAAAATCAATTCGGAATCCGCGCTTTTGCAGCAGGGTACTCGGGGTCGCCGAGTACTCGCAGTTGCAGATGCGCGGATTTCCTGTTCAAAGTATTGCCGCAAGCTTCAGTGCGAAGGAGGCCTTCGCGAAGGCGCTGGGCACGGGTATCCGCGGGTTTTCCCTGGATGAGGTGGAGCTTTTGCGGAATGCTTGCGGTAAGCCTGAATTGAAATTAAGCGGACGGGCATTAAAAATTGCTGATTCACGCAAATTGCGTTTTTCCGTAAGTGTGACTCACACAAAGAGCTATGCCGCCGCTGTTGTAATCGGTGAGGAGTTAGAAACATGATCGTACTGAATTCCGCGCAGTCAAAAGAACTTGAAAGGGAAGCGGTGAAAGGCGGAAAGGATTATTTGCAGCTGATGGAGAACGCGGGCACAGCTGCGGTTCGGTATCTGCAAAAAAAATATACTTTCGAGCAGAAAAAAATAGTAATCCTATGCGGCAAGGGCAATAACGGCGGCGACGGTTATGTTGCGGCAAGAAGGCTGTCGGAGCTTGGTGCTCTTGTTGTGGTGGCTTTGGCGCAGGGATTGCCGGCTACGGATATTTCAAACGTTATGTTCTCAAAGCTGCAGAATACCGCCGTAAAGATTATGAACAATTATCAGAATACGGAAATGCTGCGCTCCATGCTTGCCTCTGCGGATTACATCATCGACGCGGTCTACGGCACCGGATTTCACGGTAAGATTAGGGAAGAGCTGCTGCCCCTGTTCCAAATGGCAAACCAATCATCCGCGAAGAAGATATCCCTAGATATGCCGAGCGGGGCAAACTGCGATACCGGAGAAGTGGAGGGAGCGTGCATTCACGCTGATTATACGATTACCTTTTCAACCCTTAAAAGCGGGCATTTGCTGACACCCGCGCGTTACTTTTGCGGTCAGGTTGTTGTTGTTCCTATCGGAATTGATTTGGCTCTCATAAAAAATCAAAAAAGAAGCTTTTACGTTACGGAATTCGAGGATGTGAAAGCCTTACTCAAACCACGCAATCCGGAGAGTAACAAGGGAGATTACGGTCGGTTACTTTGTTTTTGCGGCAGCGAAGGGATGTCCGGAGCAGCAATTATGAGTGCCAGAGCGGCTGCCCGCTGTGGAGCCGGAATAGTTCATACTGTTTTGCCGAAGTCAATTTACAGCATTGTAGCTTCGCATGTGATTGAATCGGTTTATACGCTTCTGGATGATGATCAGGATGAGTTTACTCCTGAGCTGATGGTTTCTTTGAATAGCGCGCTTAGTAAAGCCAGCGCCTGCCTGATCGGCTGCGGAGTGGGTACCGGCAAAAATACTGCAGATGCCGTACGGCATCTAATTACAAATTCAAAAGTGCCTTTGATTATAGATGCGGATGGCATAAATATTATCTCAGAGAATATAAATGTGTTACAGAATGTATCAGTCCCCGTTGTTCTCACCCCACACCCCGGGGAAATGGCTCGCTTGTGTAAAACCAGTGTAGCAGATATTCAGGCACACCGCTTTCAATATGCAAAAATATTCGCGGGGAAGCATCATGTTATCCTGGTATTAAAAGGCGCCGGAACGATCGTGGCATTGCCGAACGGGGAAGCATATTTGAACCTGACCGGGAACGCCGGAATGGCAAAAGGCGGAAGCGGAGATGTGTTGGCAGGCATGATTGCTTCCTTCATTGCGCAGAAAATGAATCCGTCGAAGGCTGTGGCTGCAGCGGTTTATCTGCATGGAGAGGCGGGGGACCGGTGTGCGGAAAAATTATCCCAATGTGCGATGCTTCCAACCGATCTGATTGAAATACTGCCGGAACTCTTTTTGGAAGTTGAAAAGCAAAGTCAATAAAATGAATGGACTCCCGAAAACATCAAGTCGCAAAAACCGCAGAGCATACTGATTGATATTTTACGGGGGATTTTAAATGCGAAAAACGGCAGCGATGATTCTTATGCTAATCCTGATTTTCGCTTTTTCAGGCTGTGTGAAGCAGGATATCTCGCCGGAAGCGATTTGCTTTAATTTCAACTGCAAGGCAGATGTTATCATTGATAATCAGAAGCTAACCTGTCAGTTGAATCGGAGCGCGCCGGAAATCATCAGCATTCAAATTGTTTCCGGCGATTTAAACGGATTGCTTTATGACTGGGATGGAGAAAACTTTTCTATATCATACAGCGGGATTACCGCAAAGAGCGACAACTGTATCCTTCCTAAAACAGCATTTGCGGAAACGCTCAAACAGATTTTGGATTGTGCCTGTAAAGAAGGCGCTCTTACAAAAACTCACGGAAATGAATTTTCGGGGAAATATAATGACCTCGATTTTACGATTGCTACGGATGGTAATGGGCAAATCAAAAAAATAACGATTCCAAAGCGCGGAATTACCGCGGAGCTGTATGAATATACGGATCAAGGGCTGTGACAAAGGTTACAGCCTTTTTTCAATTTAAATCTATGTCAACCGCCGGTTTTAAATAATATTATGTGTTAGGTAGCTGCAGGCGAATAAAATTTCTATTGTTAGCCAAGAATATTTGCAGACCCAACATTTGAAATTAGGCGGAGCGTGAAAATGGTGAACATAAGAAGAGGCGATATTTATTATGCCGACTTAAGTCCGGTAATCGGTTCGGAACAGGGCGGAGTAAGGCCGGTATTGATTGTACAAAATAATGTTGGCAATCGGTTCAGTCCCACAGTAATCGCGGCTGCTATCACCAGTCAGCGTGCTAAAGCAAATTTGCCAACTCACATTATGCTGAATGCGGAAACGACCGGGCTTGCGAAAGATAGCGTTGTATTACTGGAACAGGTTCGTACAATAGACAAACACAGATTAAAGGAGCGTATGGGGCGCCTTGATAATACATCAATGACACAGGTTGATCAGGCACTGTCTATCAGCTTTGGTCTCGGACAGGAGTACGAAGAGCGAGAGGCTACATAGATTTGCCTGTTACAATTATAATAAAGATGTATAATCATTGAGAAATAAAAAATAATAGAATGAAATCAAAATAAAAGGAGTGTTAAAATGAACTTAACTGAAAAGGAGCTTACTGCGATTGAGGATCAATTGAACGGAGAGAAGCTTTTGATCACAAAGGCTAAAACGTATTCACAAATGTGCACCGACCCGGAGCTAAAGCAAAAATGCGATTCCATTGCCTGTAAGCATCAGACACATTATGATAAGCTGTTAAGTTTTTTAAGTTAAGGAGTACAATATGATGAACGGACAACAACAAATGCAGGAAAGAGAATTAATGGATGACGTTCTTTCCTCTCAAAAGCATATTACCGGAACCTATAATAGCTTCACAAATGAGTGTGTAAATCAGAATGTAAGAAACGAGTTTATGAAAATTCTAAATGAGGAACATCAGATTCAATCCGATGTTTTTGATGAAATGCAAAAACGAGGATGGTATCAAACGCCGCAAGCGGATTTGCAAAAGGTGCAGCAGGCAAAACAAAAATTTCAGAATCAGCAGCAGCAAATGAAGAGTCAGCAATAAATACAATTCAAGCCGGTTCATTTGAACCGGCTTTTTTCTTTTTACGATACAATTTATGACATAAAGTTTGATTCTTTCCCGATATAATTTGTTATAAAGACACAAGGGGGGAATGCCTTTGAAACAAACGGTTTATATCGATGTTTTAGTAGGTGTTAACCTTTTAATCAACTATTTTCTATTGCTGGCGGTAGCCAAATTCCTGTCTATACCCAAAGGGAGATTCCGCCTGATTTTAGCTGCTATGCTTGGAGCGTTTTATTCGTTAAGCATTCTTTTGCCTGACTTGAATCTGATTTTATCTTTCGCCATAAAGCTGGCAATGGCTGCAACCATTGTGCTTGTCGCTTATCCCTGGCGTGATTTGATGCAGTTTTTTCGCCAGATTGTTTCCTTCTATATCATGAGCTTTGCTTTTGCCGGTATTATGCTGGCAATTTGGTATTTTATATCGCCACAGGGGTTAATTATCAAAAACTCTGTTATCTACTTCAATATTTCACCGTTACTGCTAATTGTTCTGACGGTAATCTGTTATATTATCATCCGTTTTATCTACCGTCTCACAGGCCGGCAGGCTCCGGAGGAATTGAATTGCAGAATTAAGATTGACTACAGAGGGAAAACGGTTATCTGCATTGCAAAGGTCGATACTGGTAATATGCTGACCGAACCGTTTTCCAATTATCCTGTAGTAGTGGTTTTTGAAAAATGCATAGCCAATATGGCGCCGCAGGAGGACAGCGGAAAAATACGCTTTGTTCCGTATGAAGCGGTTTCCGGCGGTGGTCTTCTTCCGGCTTATAAGCCGGATTTATTGACAGTAATTTGCGGGAAAAAGCAGATAGAAATACATAATGTTTATATCGCTGTCACAAAGACAAAGCTGGGCGAGTTCAGCGCACTTTTAAATCCGGATCTGTTGCAAAAAACGTCTGCTTAAATTTGGCCGTAAGCATACGTGTATTAAACCGCGGCGGCAGCGGAAAAAGGGAAAGAGTGAAAATGGGAATGAATAGCTTCATAAGGGAAATCAGAAAGAAACTGTCTCTATTATTTCTGAGGTTACAGCTAAGCGGTCAGGTTCATTATATCAATGGGCCTGAAACCCTCCCGCCCCCGCTTTCCAAGGCGGAGGAAGAGCGGGTGATGCAGAACATTATGAATAATGTTCCGAACGCGCGCGAACCGCTTATCACCCATAACCTGCGCCTTGTTGTTTACATAGCTAAAAAATTTGAATCGAATAATGCCGGTGTGGAAGATTTAATATCCATTGGAACGATTGGATTAATCAAAGCCGTTAACACTTTCTGCCCGGAACGTAATATTAAGCTGGCAACCTATGCTTCCAGATGCATCGAAAACGAAATTTTAATGTATCTGCGAAAAAGCTCCCAACTGAAAAACGAGATTTCGATTGATGATCCGCTAAATGTAGACTGGGACGGTAACGAATTACTGCTCTCTGATATTCTGGGCAGCGAACAGGACACGGTTAATCGGGATATTGAACAGGAGGTGGAACGGAATCTTCTGCTCAACGCGGTTTCTCATCTGGCGCCCCGCGAACGAGAAATTATGCAGCTACGATTTGGATTAAACAATACCAAAGAGCATACGCAGAAAGAAGTCGCGGATACCTTGGGGATTTCGCAGTCATACATCTCCAGACTTGAAAAACGGATTATCGAACGGCTGAAAAAAGATTTGGAAAGAGTCAGCTAGCAGGCAGAAAGGGCGGACATTCTCGGAATGTCCGCCCTTTCTGCGCTTATCTGTATTTCAAAAGAACAGCATAATCCTGCTTTAGGCGTTCAAAATCATAGTGCCGGCAGTTTGCCGGGCTGGTCGACGGCAGCGCAATTGCAGAAATGTGAGTATCGCCCAAGCAAAATCTTTTATAGAGAGAAGCGGCTTTTGTACCGGTCGTAAAAACCGCCTGGATTCCTGTTTTCACCAATAATCCAGCAATATCGTTCGGGACTGGGTCTTTGATGCTGCTGTCATCCGCGCCTTCAATTCGGCAGCTTTGCAGAACATCCCACAGTGCGATATGGTTTCGCAGTACAAAAGCGGTTTTTTCCTCATTGGTTTCCGGAAGATTTTCGTGTAACAGATCAGAAAGCACACGCCAGAAGCGGTTTTGCGGATGCGAGTAATAAAAGCCGAATTCTCTTGATTTTGGGGAAGGCATCGTGCCTAAGATTAAAACCCTAGAATATTCATTATAAACCGGGTTTATGGTGTGTTCTACAAGCTTCATTTTTTAATCCAGCTTTCCTGTCTTTCAAACGGTTAAGCAAAGCAGAATAACTGTTCGCACATTGATTCTCGATTACGTCGTTCAGCAGTATTTTTAGCAAGCTGCCAATTTCAGGTCCTTTCGGCATTCCAGCCGCTATCAGGTCGTTTCCTGTTATGGCTAAACCATCCAAAGAAAAACATGAATTACTTTCAATGATATCACATATAACGGAATCAATCTTTTTCAGTTTATCAATTTCTGACCGGTTGTCGCTGCTTCCAGCTAAGGCAATGGCTCTCTTGATATTCAGCAGCAACTTGAAATCTTCCAGCCCCATTTCGTTTAAAAAGTGCTTAATAGATACTTCATTGGATGAAATGGGAACGTCATAATACTGAATTAGTCTGCTTATTTTATTTACCGTCTTATTATCAAACCGGAGCCGTTTCAGAATCCGCTGTGCAATTTCACCGCCTTTATCGTTAAAATCATGCAGCAGCATCGTCATTCTGAGAACCGGGGTTGCTTCTGTTGCGGTCATGCATTTTAACGTATGCTTCCAGATGCCCGGCTCATCGTAATATAACGTGTGGATTTCCGGTATAAACACCTCGATTACCTCATAGTAACTTTGCAGAATGGATTCCGTATTCTTTCCGCAGATAAGCTTTATAAATTCTTCCCGAATCCGTTCAAACGCGATCTGATTCAGCAGACCTCGCTTTTGAATCAGACTGCGGGATGTTTCCGAGTCAATCGTAAACCCGAGAACAGAAGCGAACCGAAGGGCTCGTAGTATCCGCAAACCGTCCTCCTCAAAACGCAGACTGGGGTTTCCAACACAGCGAATGATTCGATGATTGATGTCTGAAACTCCATGAAAGCAATCTATAATGCCTGCTTCGGGGTGGTAAGCAATCGCGTTAATCGTAAAATCCCTGCGGGCTAAATCCTCTGTGATATCCCGGGTAAACTGAACCTTGTCGGGATGGCGGTTATCGGAATAGGTGCCGTCCACGCGAAAGGTTGTTATTTCAACGGGTAATTTATCTATGAAGGCGGTCACGGTTCCATGCTCGATTCCCGTTTCAATTATTTTAAAATCCGACAGGCAACGCTGAATCTCATCCGGAAAAGCAGAGGTTGTCACATCCCAGTCATGCGGTTCCAGACCGAGCAGCTCATCTCTGACACAGCCCCCTACAACATATGCCTCATAACCGCGGTTGTTCAATTTATTCAGGATAGCGACAACCTGCGGCGGCATATTCATTGGAGTGCCCCCTTGTATCAACAAAAATTCAGGATAAGAGGTATCTTAAAATATCATTTCGAATTCGGATATATTTGCTATATTATAGCTTAAAAGTAGAGAAAGATGCAAATTTTTAGTGGAGAATATATTTATTTTTACTCTGCATGATATCTCCTATTCATGGCAATAATGATGGTGTATTACCGACATAGGGGGAGTGCAGTGTGCAATTTAATAAGGTTGAAATTTGCGGAGTAAACACATCAAAATTAAAGGTACTTACGGAAAAAGAAAAGGTGGCATTGCTGCGCCGTGTAAAGGACGGTGACCAAAGCGCAAGAGATGAACTGATTAGCGGGAATTTGCGCCTTGTTCTCAGTGTAATACAACGTTTTACCAATCGTGGAGAAAATCTTGATGATCTCTTTCAGGTTGGATGTATCGGTTTAATTAAAGCAATCGATCATTTTGATATCAGTCAGGGAGTGCGGTTTTCAACCTATGGAGTCCCTATGATTATCGGGGAGATACGCCGCTATCTGCGGGACAACAACTCAATCCGGGTCAGTCGGTCTCTAAGGGACACGGCCTATAAGGCGATGCAGGCAAAGGAGAGAATGACGGCGCTAAACAACCGGGAACCCACGATCGAAGAAATCTCGAAGGAATTGGATATGCCGAGGGAGGATGTCGTACTGGCTCTGGAATCTATCGTAGAGCCAGTTTCCCTTTATGAACCGGTTTTTTCGGACGGCGGAGACACCATCTACGTAATGGATCAGGTAGGGGATAATAACGACGATTCCAACTGGCTGGACGAGATCGCGCTGAAAGAGGCTATTAAAGATTTAAACAACCGGGAAAAGAGAATCCTTTCCATGCGGTTTTTCCAGGGGAAGACACAAATGGAAGTTGCCTCAGAAATCGGCATCAGCCAGGCGCAGGTCTCCAGGCTGGAAAAAGCCGCTCTGAATAAAATAAAAAAGGATATCTGAAAAAACCCGCTATTATTTTTCAGTAAAAACCTTTTCACATTCGTCAAAAACTCTTCACAATTTAAAGCTATAATAAGCGCTGTAATAACCAATAAAGGGTTAAGGAGTACGTTTATGCAACGCTTAAAAAAGCAGATTAAAAGCAATTATCATATTTTTGCGTTGGTTTTTATTGCTGTGTTGTCATTTGGTCTTAATTTCTATGCGATATCAAATAACGGAACCGGCAATGAGTATTACGCGGCATGTATTAAAAGCATGACGCAAAGCTTCCACAATTTTTTCTTTGTCTCCTTTGATCCGGCGGGAATGGTGTCAGTTGATAAGCCGCCGCTTGGATTATGGACACAGGCAATATCCGTTCTCGTTTTCGGTTACCACGGATGGGCAATGCTGCTTCCGCAGGCCGTGGCTGGTACGGCTTCCACTGTCTTAATTTATATCCTGACAGCAAAATATTTCGGAAGGCCGGCGGGGTTAATTTCGTCATTAATTTTTGCTGTTACTCCGATTGTTGTGGTTGTATCGCGCAACAATACAATGGATATGCAGCTGGTCTTTTTATTGCTTTTGGCCGCATGGCTTTTGTTCCGCTCAATCGATACCGGTAAGAGAAGTTATTTATTTCTGACCGCCGTAACCGTCGGACTTGGCTTTAACATAAAAATGCTGCAGGCTTATATGATTTTGCCTGCGGTTATCCTTACATATTTAATTTTTGCCAAGGAAAAGTTTAGCCGCCGCCTCCTGAGCGGCTTGATTGGTATCGTTATTATGGTAGCCGTATCCTTTGCGTGGGTTACCGCAGTGGAGCTGTATCCTGCTGAAAGTCGACCATATGTGGACAGTACCAGCAATAATTCTATGATGGAATTGATTATTGGGCATAACGGAACGGAACGATTGTTTGGGAGCAGAAGTGGCGGTGGTGCAAGCGTAATGCAAAGAGGTGATTCCAACCAGGATCAGTCGAATTTTAATCAGGAGCGACAAATGCCTCCTGAACAGGATGGAACTCCTCCGCAAATTCCGGACAGAGAGGATTCCGACCGTTCCTTAAGAGAGGGTCAGGATAATCGGGATGACGGCTTTAACGGAGCGGATGGACGCGACGGTCAGCGAAGAACGGAAGACGGACAAGGCGGCAATTTTGCAGGGCAAGGTCGCGGCTCCGAAATTGGCGATGCATCCGCAGTGCGTCTCTGGTCTACGAACTTATACGGACAAAGCTCCTGGTTTCTGCTGTTTGCATTTTGCAGTATTCTGGTATGCATCCGTTGGAAATTACTGCGCAAAAAAGAGTTGTCTCAGGCGGCAATGGTATTCTGGTCCGCTTGGTTACTTACAATGACAGTATTATTCAGCTTTGCGGGATTCTATCACCGTTACTATCTGTGCATGATTGCTCCGGCTGTCGCGGTGCTCAGCGGTGTAGGTGTAATTACAATGTACCGCGGTTTTAAGAAGCGTAAGGAACACTGGAGACAGCATTTACTTCCTATTTTTCTGCTTGTATCCTTTTTGGCTAATCTCGCGCTGCAAATTAAGTGTATATGGAACTATTCTGGTTTAAAAGACTGGCTTTTTTTACTGATAGCGGCAACGTCAGGAATCGGGCTTCTCTTTCTTCTGCTCTATTTGCTAAGACGGAAATCAATCGCTCTGATACTCACAACAGCGGCTCTGGTGATTTCTTCGCTGACCGCGCCGTTATACTGGGCGCTGACGCCGGTACTATATGTATCTAATATGACTATGCCGTACGCAGGACCGGAGCTGGCGGGAGATATGAACGGAGATATTCGGGGAGGCGGTAATCAGGATAAACGCAGCAATTCGTCATCCGGTTTGAAAGAATATCTTGTCAATCATTATCAGGAAGGTAGTTTTTTGGTGGTGTCCCAACGTGCCAACGATGTGGCGCAGTTTATTATCGATACCGGGTTGCCCTGCTATGCCTATGGCGGTTTTTTGGGGTCCGACAATTCCCTTACGCTTGATCGGCTGAAAGAACTCGTTTCTGAAGGTAAAATCACGTATTTCCTTGTATCTTCACAAAATATAGGTGGAGGAAATTCGGAAATATTATCCTATGTTAAGGAAAATGCCGTTTTAATTGATTCCAGCAAATACAATTTAGGCAATTCCTTTGAAAATCAGAATGGCTCCTTGTATCTCTTTCAATAATTACCCTCGTTGCTTCTTAACTGCTCCGCTTTCTACTGGAAGAATTCAAAATGCTATGCTGAAATTATATAATGTGTGAGAAAACTGATTGCATCGGTGGGGCGACTCGTCCGGTGCGGGGTTATCGCTTGTTTAAATTCGGTAAAGAGGAGTTTGCAATTGAAATTGGCTGTCATCACTTATCACAGGCGAAGGAGATTAAAAGTACCCTTGATAAGAAAAAGTCGCTCGGAAGGATAGAAGTTTTAACCTAGAACGAGCTACCCGCAGAATTAAAAAGCTATCCGCACTAAGCGGTATTCATTTGGTAGAGGATATCGAAATAAATATTGCTTACGCCGATTATCTGTGTTATAGGTAATCGGCGTATTTGAGCCAAACAAGTGCGGAACCCCCCTATTGTTTGGTAGAAAGGTAATTTCAGCATAGAAATGCCTTGCAGTTTTACAGATATCTTTTGATATATATACTTTTAGTAAAGGACCCCTTACCGGAAACGAATATGGAAAGAGGCATTTTTTGTAGTAAATACTATTTGCAGAACTGCTCCAGATAAAGGTCGATGCTTTTTTGAATAATTTCTTTCGCTTCCTCCGGACCTTTAACTTCGTCGATTGCGGTCACTTTCCCCTCCAGTGCTTTGTAAACAGAAAAGAAATGGGACATCTCGTCAAAAATATGTTTCGGCAGTTCACTGATATTATGGTAGCCGTTGTAGGTCGGGTCATTGAAAGGAATCGCGATAATCTTTTCATCCTTCATGCCGGCGTCTACCATTGCGATGACGCCGATAGGATAACAGCGCACCAGCGAAAGCGGATGGATATCCTCCGAGCACAAAACGAGCACGTCGAGCGGGTCATGGTCGCTCGCGTAGGTTCTGGGAATAAAGCCGTAATTAGCTGGATAGTGGGTAGAGGTATAAAGAATACGGTCCAGCAGCAGCAGACCGGTCTCTTTATCCAGCTCGTATTTTACTTTACTGCCTTTTGTGATTTCGATTACAGCGCAAAAATCTTCACGTTTAATTCTTTTGGGTGAAATATCGTGCCAAATATTCATAAATGACCTCCAAACATTCTTTCTTTATATTTTATCATTTTTCCGCTCTGTTATGAAGTGTTATTTTCATGCCGACCGATCATATATTTCAGACAGGGGGTGAAATATATGAATTGCAGAATTGTGGATATGCGCCATAAGGAAGTGATTAATGTAAAGGATGGCACAAGACTGGGTTGTGTCTGCGATGTGGAAATTGACACAGTAAGCGCAAAGGTGATATCCATTGTCGTTTATGGACGTCTTCGTTGTTTTGGCTTATTTGGCCGTGAAGATGATATGATAATCAGATGGCAGGATATTCAGGTAATTGGTGACGATACGATACTGGTATGCTATAATAACTTTTGCAGAACAAGAAAGCATATCCGCGGAGTAGGCGGCTTTTTCGGCGGCGGATAAAAATGGCTTTTTCGGCGGCGGATAAAAAAGTCTTGTATTATAATTTTACTTGTGATATAATAATCAGCGAAATTCACACGCCATAGTTATGACGATTTGGTGCCTTTACGGGTGTTGCGTCTGTTTAAACGTGGCGGAGGATAAACCAAGGAGGAAGAAAAAATGTCAGTAGTATCTATGAAGCAACTTTTGGAAGCCGGTGTACACTTTGGTCATCAGACCAGAAGATGGAACCCGAAAATGGCAGAGTACATCTTTACAGAGCGTAACGGTATCTACATTATCGACCTGCAAAAGACGGTTAAAAAGCTGGAAGTCGCATACAACTTTGTGCGTGACCTCACCGTAGACGGCAAGTCTGTATTGTTTGTCGGAACGAAAAAGCAGGCTCAGGATTCTGTTAAAGAAGAAGCAGAGCGCGCAGGCGCATATTATGTGAATGCACGTTGGCTGGGTGGAATGTTGACAAACTTCCGTACAATCCGCCGCAGAATCGACCGTTTAAAGCAGCTTAAAGCAATGGAAGAAGATGGTACTTTTGATCTTCTGCCAAAGAAGGAAGTTATTAAGCTTCGCCTTGAAATAGAAAAACTCGAGAAATTCCTTGGCGGCATCAAGGATATGAAACAAATTCCCGGCGCGTTATTTATTGTAGACCCGCGTAAAGAACGAATCGCGGTTGCAGAAGCTAAAAAGCTTGGTATCCCGATCGTTGCGATTGTTGATACAAACTGCGACCCGGACGAAATTAATTATGTTATTCCGGGAAATGACGATGCAATCCGTGCGGTTAAACTGATTTCCGCTACTGTTGCAAACGCAATTATCGAAGGCAAAGAAGGCCAGATGGGCGCTGCGGCAGCTGAAGCTCAGGCTGACAAAGAAAACGAAACAGAATCCGCTGAATAATTGGAATTATGCAGAATCATAATATAACGAGTATTAGAACCGGAGGAAATAAGAATGGCTTTTACAGCTAAAGATGTTGCAGCGCTTCGCGAGAAGACCGGCTGCGGAATGATGGATTGCAAAAAGGCACTTGCCGCATCTGACGGAAATATGGAAGGCGCGATTGATTTTCTGAGAGAAAAAGGTCTTGCAGCCGCCACAAAGAAAGCCGGTCGCATTGCGGCAGAGGGTGTTGCCTTTGCATTTGTAAATGATGACTGCACCGTCGGTGTTGATATTGAAGTAAACGCGGAAACCGATTTCGTTGCAAAGAATGCAGATTTTCAGAATTTTGTGAAGACCTGCGCAGATACCGTAATTGAATTCAACCCGGCAGATGTTGACGCACTGCTTAAGTGCATTGCGAGCGGCAGCGACAAAACGGTTGACGACCTGCTCAAAGAGAAGATTCAAACAATCGGTGAGAATATCAAAATCCGTCGTTTTGAGCGCTTTGAAGGTGTTGTTGGCGCTTATATCCATGCCGCAGGCAAAATCGGCGTTTTGGTAAAGTTTGATACTTCGGCTGAGGTTGCCGCAAAAGATGAGTTCAAAGAGTACGCGAAAAACATTGCGATGCAGATTGCCGCGATTAACCCGCAGTACCTGAATGAAAAATCTGTACCTGCAGATGTTGTCGAGCATGAGAAGACAATTTTGAAAGAGCAGATTATTAATGATGGCAAGCCGGCTGAAATTGCCGAGAAGATTGTTGTCGGCAGACTTGGAAAATTCTTTAAGGAAATTTGCCTAGTTGACCAGACCTATGTAAAGGATGGCAATCTGTCAGTGAAGCAGTATACTGAAGAGACTGGTAAAGCACTTGGCGGTTCAATCGAAATCACCGGCTTTGTCCGCTATGAGCGCGGCGAGGGAATTGAAAAGCGCGAGGATAATTTTGCTGATGAAATTGCAAGCATGATTAAATAATTCTCTGTAATGTAAATAGCGCGGGGTAAATCCTGCGCTATTTTTTTATGCTTTTTCTTAAGCAAATAACAAATGTTTCTAAATTATAAAACTTGCCAATAATAACTATATTTAGGAATGAAAGGCTTTACTTTATACAAGGCTTATTGTAAAATAAAATAAATTGATTACAGGAGTGTTAAGATTGCAACCGAAATATAAGAGAGTACTTCTTAAACTGAGCGGTGAATCGCTCGCGGGCAAAGATACCCATGGCATAGATTTTGATACGGTACTGAATATTTGTCAACCAATTAAAGAGTGCTCCGATATGGGAGTTGAAATTGGTATAGTAGTCGGCGGCGGTAATTTTTGGCGTGGTCGCAGCAGCGGCAAGATGGATCGTACCCGCGCTGACCATATGGGAATGCTCGCTACCACCATTAACGCGCTGGGCGTTGCGGATGCACTGGAACAGCTTGGCGTTCAGGTACGCGTGCAAACGGCAATCGGAATGCAGCAGATTGCGGAACCCTATATCCGCAACCGTGCAGTACGCCATTTGGAAAAGGGCAGGGTTGTTGTTTTTGGCTGCGGTACGGGAAACCCGTTTTTTTCAACTGATACGGCGGCCGCGTTACGAGCGGCGGAAATCGATGCGGATATCATTTTAAAGGCTACTATGGTGGATGGCGTATATGATAGCGACCCGAAGAAGAACGCAAACGCAGTGAAGTTTGAATCCCTCTCTTTTATGGATGTTTTAAATAAAAATTTGCAGGTGATGGACAGCACTGCTGCTTCGTTATGCAAAGATAACAATATCCCCATTCTGGTTTTCAGCATTGATGAACCTGATAATATCAAAAAGGCTATGTGCGGTGAACCGATCGGTACAATTGTTAAGGAGGAATTTTAATGAAAGAAATTATTGCAAGCGCAGAAGAGCGCATGAAAAAAAGCCTTGCGGCTTTGACAACAGAATATGCCGCAATCCGGGCTGGCAGAGCAAATCCTGCCGTTTTGGATAAAATCAAGGTGGATTATTACGGCGCGCCCACTTCTATTACTCAGCTGGCTGCGGTAGCGGTAAGCGAAGCCAGAGTACTTACAATTCAGCCTTGGGATATCTCTGTATGCCATGCAATTGAGAAGGCGATTCAAACATCGGATATTGGAATTAATCCTCAGAGTGACGGAAAAATAATTCGTCTGACCTTTCCGCCGTTGAACGAAGAGCGTCGCCGTGAATTAGCGAAAGAAATCAGCAAAATGGCGGAAGAATGCAAAGTTGCGATCCGGAATCTCCGCCGTGAGGCAATGGATAAATTAAAAGCCATGAAGAAGAATTCAGAGCTGACGGAGGACGATTTAAAGTCTGCCGAGAAAAAAACTCAGGATATAACGGATAAATTCTGTAAAGAAATCGACGCTATCTCGGAGAAAAAACATCAAGAAATAATGGAAATATAGGTCGTTAAAATGGAACAAAAATATCTTCCCCGGCATCTGGGAATTATTATGGATGGGAACGGCCGTTGGGCGCAAAAGCGTGGTCTGCCGCGTTCGGCAGGGCACACTGCCGGTGCGGCCGTCTTTAAAACGATAACCAGATATTGCAGTTCAATCGGTATTGAGTATCTGACGGTTTACGCGTTTTCTACTGAAAACTGGAAAAGGCCGCAGGATGAGGTCGGAGCTTTATTTCGTTTGTTTCAGCAATATCTTGAAGATGCCCTTCGTGACTTTTTAAATGAAAACATAAAGGTAAAGTTTATGGGAGATACAGCTTCGTTTCCGGAAAAGCTGCAAAAGCTGATTCGGGAAACAACAGAGGTATCAAAAAACAGAACCGGAATGGTTTTAAATATCGCGCTGAACTATGGAGGGCGTTCCGAAATCACCAGAGCGGTAAAGCTTTTGGCAGAAGAAATTAAAGAAGGCAAGCTCATGCCTGGTCAAATTGATGAAAAATCAATTGAACAGAAGCTTTATACCGCAGGTCAGCCGGATCCGGATTTAATTATCCGTCCAAGCGGAGAAAACAGAGTTTCTAATTTTCTGTTATGGCAATCGGCTTATTCAGAATACATGGTGTTGGATATATTGTGGCCCGATTTTAAGCCAAAGGATTTGGACCGTATCTTGGAGGAGTATGCAAACCGCAACAGGCGATTTGGAGGGGTTTAATTGAAGGATAGATTATCATCAGCTGCCATTATTATTTTTTTTGTAGCAGCCATCGTTATATTCAATAACACTTTCCCAATTGCCCTGAACATTGCAATTGCGTTAATTTCTGTTTTATCAGTCTATGAAATTATTTCTGCCTTAGGGCTATCGAAAAATACAATTCTTTTGATTCCTACAATTGTATTTTCCGCTATACTTCCATTTATACAGTCGCTTTCCGTGGCTTTCCCCTCAATTCAATATCATATATTGCAGCAAACTGCCTATTTTATTTATACCGTAACCATGTTTGGTTCACTCATTTTCTACCATAAATTTGTTACTTTTCGCGAGGTTGGCGTTATTTACAGCATGGCACTTTTAATTCCGACAGCCTTGGAAACGATTATTAGCCTGCGTACCTTTGGGCAGGACCATGGCATGTTTTATGTGTTGATTGCGATATCATCCGCGTGGGTTGCGGATACCGGTGCGTTTTTTGCGGGAAGCTTTTGGGGGAAACATAAGCTATGCCCGAATATCAGCCCCAAGAAAACGGTCGAAGGAGTTATGGGCGGCTTTCTTCTAAATATCGCCGCTATGATTGTATTCGGCTATATTTTTCATGTCATCTATTATAAATACAGTGTGGAAATTTCCTACCTGTCTTTGGTACTTATCGGCATCTTCGGAACGATTATGTCTATTTTGGGAGATCTTAGTTTTTCCTTGATTAAACGCAGCTGCCATATTAAGGATTTTAGTGAAATTATTCCGGGGCACGGCGGTATATTGGATCGCTTTGACAGCGTGATATTCTCTGCTCCTTTCGTATATTTGTTTGTTCAAATTATGCCAATTGTAACGGGATAAAAATGCAATATTTCAGCATTACGGTGAATAATAATGAAAAGATGTCTATCTGTTTTAGGTTCAACCGGATCTATCGGAACGCAGGCTTTAGATGTAGTTCGCGGGCTTGATTTATCGGTTTGTGCTTTAGCCTCATATTCAAATATTTCTCTTCTTGAGAATCAAATCAGGGAGCTTAAGCCAAAGCTTGCCGCGGTTTATGATGAAAAGGCGGCAAAATCACTTGCGGTTTCGGTAGCGGATACCTCGGTTCGAGTGGTTCAGGGTATGGACGGCTTGTGTGAAGCTGCGGCGTTTCAGGATGCTGATATTGTCTTGAATTCCGTGGTAGGTATGATCGGGTTAATCCCTACTCTGCACGCAATCAATTCAGGAAAAGACGTGGCTCTGGCCAACAAGGAAACTCTTGTTGCCGGAGGCGAGCTGGTAATGAAAGCGGCAAAAGAGCGTAACGTAAAAATTCTTCCGGTAGACAGCGAGCATTCTGCAATATTCCAGTGCCTGCAAGGCTGCCCGGAACAAAAGGCGCTTAACCGCATTATTCTTACTGCCTCAGGAGGACCTTTTTTCGGAAAGACTTTGGAAGAACTACAAGAAGTTACTCCGGAACAGGCGTTAAAGCATCCAAACTGGAATATGGGCGCCAAGGTAACAATTGATTCGTCTACTATGATGAACAAAGGACTGGAGATTATAGAGGCTTCTTGGCTTTTTGATTTGCCATCCTCCCAGATTGACGTATTGGTTCACAGAGAAAGTGTAGTACATTCCATGATTGAATATACCGACTATTCTGTAATCGCTCAGTTAGGAGTTCCGGATATGAGAATTCCGATCCAGTACGCGTTAACCTGGCCCAAGAGGTATCCTTCTCCTGTAAAGCAGCTTTGTCTTACAGATTATGAGAAATTGTCTTTTTATCCACCGGATTATCAGACCTTTCAATGTCTTAATGTATGTAAAAATGCAATTCAGCGGGGGGGGCTTGCTCCGGCTGCCGCGAACGGCGCAAATGAGGCGGCGGTAAAGCTTTTTTTAAATCACGAGATTTCTTTTACGGATATTGGAAATCTGGTAGGGCGGGCAATGGAAAACCAAGCGAATGTAGCGCATATTTCATCGGTAGATGATATTTTACAAGCCGACAAGGCTGCGAGAGAATTTGTGTGGAACGAAGTCGGCAAAAATTGAGGTGCATATGATTTTTCAAGTTATTTTGGTCGTAATAGCAGTACTCATTTTTGGGTTCATTATTTTTATCCATGAATTCGGTCACTTTTTTACTGCAAAATTGTCCGGGATACGAGTCAATGAATTCGCAATTGGAATGGGTCCACTGCTTTTTCACTTTAAAAAGGGAGAAACCCAATATTCTCTTCGGGCGTTTCCGATTGGCGGGTTGTGCGCAATGGAGGGCGAGGATGCCGAAAGCCCGGATGAACATGCGTTCAACAATAAACCGGTTTGGAAAAGAATTATCGTTGTGGTAGCCGGCGCAGTGATGAATATGTTGCTTGGTATCATCCTCATGATGATTATACTGGCTCAGCAACCGGCATTCTCTTCCACGACGATTTCAAAATTTACAGAGAATTCTGCTACTCAGGCCGCCGGTTTGCAAGTTGGAGATACCTTTACCAGCATTGATGGTTATGTCATAAACGGTGACCGAGACCTTAGCTTTGCTTTGGCAACTGTAAAGCCTTCCAGTGTGGATATTCAGGTGAGGCGTAACGGAAAATTAATGAATTTTGATAATGTTAAGTTCAATACCAAGCAGGTAAACGGAAAAAATATTCTCGCTCTTGACTTTTATGTACTGCCCATTCAGAAAAATTTTGGTACCTTAATCGTAAAATCATTTCAGGATACGGTTTCCACTGTTAGAATGGTTTGGTTTAGTCTGGTGGGGTTGGTAACCGGAAGGTTTGGATTTAATGATGTTGCAGGACCTGTTGGGGCGGCAAGTGCTATTGGTGAAGCTGCTTCCATCGGCTTACAGCAAAGCTTTTTAGCCGCACTGAATAATATTTTGATTATGATGATGATGATCACTGTAAACCTCGGTGTGGTAAACCTCATGCCGTTTCCTGCGTTGGATGGTGGCAGGCTGCTCTTCTTAATTGTGGAAGGAATTCGTCGAAAACCGATTAACCCCAAATATGAAGGCTTTGTTAACGCCGCTGGTTTCTGTTTGCTGATGGGATTTATGGTTTTGATTACGTTTAATGATATTATCAGATTGGTTACCGGAAAAGGGTTGGGCGGATAATGAGAAAGAGCAAAACCGTCTACGCCGGACAGCTGCCGATTGGCGGCGGCTCCAGAATCACAGTACAGTCCATGCTGAACGTACCTTCCACCGATGTTCAGAATTCGGTTAAGCAGGCGGTTGAACTGGAAAAGGCCGGATGTGATGTTATCCGGGCCGCAATCCCAAACATGGACGCAATAAAGCTGATTCCGGCAATTAAAAACGAGGTAAAAATACCGTTGGTTGCCGATATCCATTTTGATTATCGGCTAGCCATGGAAGCTGTTGCCGCAGGAATTGACAAGATACGGATAAATCCGGGTAATATTGGGTCAAACGATCGTGTCAAGGCGGTTGCCGACGCTTGCAGAATTAAGAATATTCCGATACGCATCGGGGTTAATTCTGGATCTTTGGAAAAGGAAATCCTGGCGAAATACGGAAGCCCGACCCCTATGGCTCTTGTGGAGAGTGCCTTATACCACGCTTCTCTGCTTGAGAAATTTGATTTCAATGATATCGTTCTTTCCATAAAATCCTCCGATGTCAATAAAATGATTCAGGCTTATGAGCTTGCCGCTGAGCGCTGTGATTATCCGCTCCATCTCGGCGTCACCGAGGCGGGAACGGAAAGAATGGGGCTGATCAAGTCCGCGATCGGAATCGGTTCTCTGTTGCAGCGGGGAATCGGCGATACCATAAGAGTATCGCTTACGGCAGAGCCGGTCAAGGAAGTAACTGCCGGTTTCGATATATTAAAAGCCCTTAACCTGTGTAAGAATGGAGTTCAGTTAATTTCCTGCCCTACATGCGGCAGAACCAGGATTGATTTAATCGGGATTGCGACAGAGGTAGAAAAAAGGCTTGCCGGCTGTAAGAAAAACATATCTGTAGCGGTAATGGGGTGTGCGGTAAACGGCCCAGGGGAAGCACGGGAGGCGGATATCGGGATTGCAGGCGGCGACGGGATGGGACTGATCTTCAAAAAGGGAGAAATTATTCGTAAGGTTCCGGAAAATGAATTGATCGAGTGTTTAATGCAAGAGATAGATAAACTGTAAAGGATGTATACCCAGTGAAAACGTTTGGCGATTTTTTCGGCTCTTTTATCGAGGTTGACCGGCTGCCGTCTCCGGTTCGTGACGGTTCGATTTCTTCTTTGCAAATTGATACAAAAAACAGAATTATTACGGCAGAAGTGGCGTTTCCATCTTTGGTGGAGCGCCGCGTGCTTTATGATGTGGAAAAAAAGATTATCGACTGTAAAACGCTGATGCTTTCCAAAGCATCCATTCTTCCGAAATATCCATCCGGCAGTTTTACGGTTGACTATTATCCAAACTTAATACTGGAATTAAAACGCCGTGAAATGAGTATTAATGGAACGCTTTCCGACTCAAAGGCCCGAATTGAAAATGGAAGGCTGATCATTACGCTGGCTCATGGCGGGTGTGAGCTGCTTTTATCCCGGCATGTAGACCGGTCACTGTCGAGATTGATCAGCGAAGAATTCGGGGAACAATATCCGGTTGAATTTGACGGAGTGCTCACCATCGACAGCGACAGCGCAGGTTATATCGCAAAAAAGGAAAAGCAGCAGGAAACGCTGAAGCGCAAGGAAACGGTGGAAGCCGTTGATACCTATGAAGCGAGTATGAGCCGGAAAAGGATATCTAAGAGCATCAGTGTTCGCAGCGAAGAAACGTTACTGCCGTCTATTGTTCCGGAAACCATGCGCGAGTTGTACGGTCGTATCCCAAAATCAAAACCGATTCCAATCCGCAATGTAACGCAGGATATTGGAAGCGCCGCCATTTGGGGAGAAATCTTTTCCATCGATGAAAAAATAACCAGAGACCAGCAGAGAAAAATCATCAGCATTAATATTACCGACTACACCAGCTCGATTACACTGAAAATTATAGAAATGGTGTCACAGTGCAAGGTGTTTGATACGCTAAAAAAGGGAATGTGTCTCATAGCGCAGGGGCAGGTGGAATATGATAAATATGACCATGAAATTGTTTTGCGACCTAAAAATATCTGCACGGTAGAGCAGATTAAGGTTATCGACAAGGCTGAAACAAAAAGAGTAGAATTGCATTTACATACAAATATGTCCAGCATGGACGGCGTAAACGCCGTCTCGGAGTTAATTCGGCGCGCCGCTGATTGGGGACAGACCGCAATCGCGGTAACAGACCACGGTGTAGCACAGGCATTCCCGGATGCGATGAACGCTGCCAATGATTTGAAAAAGCAGGGTAAGGAAATCAAAGTTATCTACGGCTTAGAAGCCTACTTTGTCAATGATCTGGTATTGGCGGTTAAGGGAGAATCAACAAAGTCACTTGAGGATGAATTTATTTCATTTGATATTGAGACGACCGGACTAAGTCCTAATAAGGATCGAATTACGGAAATCGGCGCGGTAAGGCTTAAAAACGGCGAGATCGTCGAAAGCTTTGACACATTCGTCAACCCTCTGATGCCGATTCCGGCAAAAATCACGGAGTTAACCGGAATTACCGATGAAATGGTAAAGGACGCGCCGTTGGAAAAAGAAGCGATTGAGATGTTTTACCGCTTCTGCGGAAAAGATGCCGTCCTGATTGCACACAACGCCGAATTTGATACTTCGTTTATCCGGGTTGCGGCGGAGCGCAACGGTATGGAATTTCCGTATCCCTATATTGACACGGTACCAATGTGCCGGTCTTTGCTGAAGGATATCAAAAACTGCAAGCTCGATACGGTTGCTAAATATTTGAAGCTTGACCCGTTTAATCACCACCGGGCAAGCGATGACGCAACCGTTTTGGGAAAGATTTTTGCCAACTTGATTATGCGGCTACAAGAGGATACACAGGCAAAAACGGTAATGGACATCAATTCCTCTCTTGCCGGCGGAGACCCGAAGAAAATGAAATCTTACCATCAGATTATTCTGGTGAAAAATAAGGCCGGATTAAAAAATCTCTATCGGCTTATTTCGAAATCCCATTTAAATTATTTTTACAGACATCCGCGTATCCCGAAAAGCGAATTGAACAAGTATCGGGAAGGGCTTCTTATCGGCAGTGCTTGTGAAGCCGGAGAGCTTTACAGAGCGATTTTCAACGCCCAGCCCTGGGATACTCTGTGCGAAATCGCAAGCTTCTATGACTATCTGGAAATACAGCCGCTTGGCAATAACCAGTTTATGGTGAGAGAGGGTATGGTTCCAAATGAAGAGAAGTTGCGCGAATTCAACCGCACCATAGTTAAACTGGGAGAAAAACTGAACAAACCAGTGGTCGCAACCTGCGACGTCCATTTTATGGATCCGAAGGACGGGGATTTCCGTAAAATCCTGATGGCAGGTCAAGGTTTTTCCGACGCCGATACGCAAGCGCCTCTTTATATGCGAACAACAGAGGAGATGCTGGAAGAATTCTCGTATCTCGGAAGGGAAAAGGCTTATGAGGTTGTTGTCAAAAATACCAATCTGATTTCCGATATGATCGAGGAAATTACACCGATTCCGCCCGGGACCTTTCCACCTTTTATTGAAGGAGCAGAAGAGCAGCTTATCAGTATCACCTGGAAGAGAGCAAAGGAGTTTTACGGCGACCCTCTGCCGGATATCGTAAAGCAGCGTCTTGACCGAGAGCTTGGCTCCATTACGAAGCACGGCTTTTCTATCCTGTATATGACGGCGCAAAAGCTGGTCGCAGATTCCGAAGCACACGGTTATCTGGTTGGTTCCCGAGGGTCGGTTGGTTCCTCCTTTGTAGCCAATATGTCCGGTATTTCAGAAGTAAATCCCCTTGAACCCCATTATGTGTGCCCGAATTGCAAAAACAGCGAGTTTATTACGGACGGAAGCTACGGAAGCGGATTTGATCTACCGCCGAAAAATTGCCCTGTCTGCGGTACGGAGTATAACCGCGACGGCCATACGATTCCGTTTGAAACCTTCCTTGGTTTCGACGGAGACAAGACACCGGATATTGACTTGAACTTTTCCGGTGAATACCAAACCAGCGCGCACCGCTACACAGAAACTCTGTTCGGAAAAGACAACGTCTTTAAGGCCGGAACCATTGCGACAATCGCGGATAAAACCGCCCTGGGCTTTGTGAAAAAATACACAGAAGAGAAGAATACCATCCTGCATCGCGCGGAGGAGCTTCGACTTGCGATTGGATGCACCGGAATCAAGCGTACGACCGGTCAGCATCCCGGTGGCATGGTTGTTGTGCCGAGAGGGATGGAGGTATACGATTTCTGTCCGGTACAGCACCCGGCAAATGACCAGAATTCCGATAATATTACAACGCACTTCGATTTCCATTCCATTCATGATACCATATGCAAGCTGGACGAGCTTGGACATGATGTGCCTACGATTTACCGCTACCTAGAGGACTATACCGGGATTCCGGTCATGAAGGTTTCCATGAGTGACCCGGAGGTTATGTCGCTATTTACCTCCACACAGGCACTTGGGGTGGCACCGGAGGATATCGATTCCAATACCGGGACCTTTTCTTTGCCGGAGGTGGGAACCTCCTTTGTCCGCCAAATGCTGATCGACTCCAATCCAAAGACCTTTTCCGATTTGCTTCAGGTTTCCGGTCTTTCCCACGGCACTGATGTTTGGCTTGGAAACGCGCAGGATCTGATCAAAAACGGTAAATGCACGATTTCAGATGTGATTGGAACGCGTGACAGTATCATGACTTATCTGCTCCACAAAGGGCTGGAACCCAAAATGGCATTTAAAATCATGGAAATTACGCGAAAGGGCAAAGCCGCAAAGCTGCTGACCGAGGAGCATATCAACGCAATGAAGGAGCATGGGGTTCCCCAGTGGTATATTGACTCCTGTATGAAGATTAAATATATGTTCCCGAAGGCTCACGCTGCCGCTTACATGATTTCCACCCTGCGTTTGGGTTGGTATAAGGTTCACACTCCGGTTGAGTATTACGCGGCTTACTTTACCGTTCGGGGTGAGGATTTTGACGGCGCTACTGTCATCCAGGGCAGAGAAGCGGTTCGCCGCCGCATGAACGAAATCAGTATGAAGGGGAAGGAAGCAAGCGCAAAGGAGGAAGCCGCGTATGCGACTTTCCAGATTATTAACGAAATGCTGGCACGTGGCATCGAAGTGCTTCCGGTTGATTTGTATCAGTCCGACGCAAGAAAGTATCTGGTAGAGAACGGCAAGATCAGGCTTCCATTTTCTTCCTTGTCCGGAGTCGGAGAGGCAGCCGCGAACAGCCTTGCGGAGGCAAAGGAGAAAGGCCAATATTTATCCATATATGACGTACAAACCCGTTCCAAGGTTTCAAAATCAGTCATTGAAACACTCGCTGCAGCCGGTGCTCTTGCGGGACTTCCAGAAAGCAGTCAAATGTCATTATTTTAATTGACAAGATTATTTTAGTGTGATATTATATTAGCACGCTAAAGTGATTACCTGTGTTAGGAGTAGTAGCAGTAATGAAAAAATGGAATAAAATTACGCCGGAAGGTACGAATGATTTGCTTTTTGAAGAGTGTATTGCTCGCCGTTATGTGGAAAACGAGCTGAATGAGGTTTTTTCTTCCCATGGGTTTAATGAAGTCGTAACACCAGGGCTTGAGTTCTATGATGTCTTTTCCGGGATTGAGCAGGAGGTCATGTATAAAATGACCGACAAGCAGGGGCGGCTTGTCGTAATGCGGCCGGATTCCACCATGCCGATTGCACGCTTGGCTGCCACAAGACTTCAGGCACTGCCGAAACCCATCCGTCTTTTTTATACTCAACCGATTTATCGGAATAATCCGGGTTTGACCGGCAGAAGCGACGAGACGGCTCAAACCGGAATCGAACTGCTTGGAGCAGGTGGAATCCGGGCGGACCTAGAGGTTATCGTTACGGCAATGGAGGCTCTGGGCAAGTGCCTTCCAAACTTTCGATTAGAGATCGGACATGCCGGGTTTTTCCGTGCTTTGGCGGAGCAGCTGCCTATTACCGACGATGTTCGGGAGGATATCCGCAAAACAATAGAATCCAAGGATTACGCCGCTTTAAACTCCATTTTGGACGGTCTGGAAGATTCCAGGCAAGTTTCCGCAATGAGAAAATTACCGCGTCTGTTTGGCGGCGAAGAGGTATTTGCGGAAGCGGCTCCTTTTTGTAATGACACAAAGTCAAAAGAAACAATCGCATATTTGCATGAGATTTACCGTGCCCTTACGCAGCGCGGCCTGAGAAATCAGATCATTGTGGATTTAGGCTTGGTGCAGCGAAACGACTACTATACCAATATTGTGTTTAGTGCCTATGTTGAGGAATTCGGCGACGCGGTACTGCTTGGCGGTCGCTATGACCGGCTGCTCGGCAATTTTGATTTGCCGATGCCCGCGATCGGCTTCGCGATCAACGTGGACGCGATTGCAAATATTATGCTGGAAAAGCATAAGATACATGCTGCTGCTCCGGTGGATATTTTTGTGCATGGCGAAGCCGGTTTTGAAATGAAAGCCCTAGAATATACCACAAAGCTGGTTGAGCAGGGATATCGGTGTGAAAGCAGTGTTTTTGAAACACGCGAACTGGCAAAGGAGTATGCAAAAATTCGCGGAATTCAGCGGATTGATTTTGTCTCTGATACCATGGAAACAGTTCAAATTGACTAAATTTCTTGTATAGGATGATGGAAATGAAACCACTTAGAATTGCGCTGACCAAAGGAAGGCTAGAAAAAGATACAATCGGGCTTTTTGAGAAGATTGGATACGATTGCACAGAGGTCAAAAACAAAGGAAGAAAACTAATTCTTCCTGTTGGCGATCATCAATTTGAGGTTGTTCTTGCAAAAGCCGCGGATGTCATTACATATGTGGAGCATGGCGTGTGCGATTTGGGCGTTGTTGGCAAGGATACGATCATGGAAAACGGCAGTAGTTTTTATGAAGTACTCGATTTAGGATTCGGGAAATGCAAATTTGCGCTTGCAGGGCCAAGGGGAAAGAATTTTTTCAGCGGTTATTCTGCAAAAACAATCGCAACAAAGTACCCGAATATTGCAAGAAACTACTTTGAGAAAAAAGCAATGGACGTACGCGTGATTAAAATAGAGGGCTCTGTGGAGCTAGCACCGCTTCTGGGCCTTTCCGACGCAATTGTAGATATCGTGGAAACCGGCTCCACACTGAGGGAAAACGGTCTTGAGGTCATAGAAACAATCTGTGATATTTCCGCACGTTTAATCGTGAATCTGGCAAGTTTGAAGCTAAGAAAAGCGGAAATTGAAGCGCTGGTAGAGCAAATGGAGAAGAACACGAAGGAGGATTCCTGATGATTCAGGTTGTAAGGGAAGGCGGAAATTTCAGCCGGGACTTTATCAAACAATTAAAATTGCGCAGTGAGAACTCGAATCGACAGGTAGATGCTGCTGTTTCCGAAATCATTGAAAATGTTCGTCAAAACGGGGATAGGGCGGTACGCGATTATACCTTGAAATTTGATGGGAACGTTCCTGAGAAAATAGAAATCAGCAAAGTGGAAATGCGGGAATTGGAGAAACAGTGTGACCCCGAATTTGTTTCCGCGTTATGGCGCGCGGCTGAAAACATCAAGGATTTCCATAAGTGTCAAAAACAGCAGAGCTGGCTTAATACGCAGGAAAACGGTGTCATAATGGGGCAGCGTGTCCGCGGACTTTCAAAAGTCGGTATCTATGTGCCGGGAGGAACGGCGGCGTATCCTTCTTCTGTGCTCATGAACGCGATTCCGGCAAAAATAGCGGGCGTAGGGGAAATTATTATGGTAACGCCGCCCGCAAAAGGCGGAAAACCCAACCCGGACATTATGGCAGCCGCTCTTGCGGCGGGTGTTGACCGGGTTTTCCTTGCGGGCGGCGCTCAGGCGGTTGCCGCGCTCGCTTATGGTACGCAGACGATTCCCAAGGTTGATAAGATTGTGGGTCCCGGCAATATCTATGTCGCCACCGCAAAAAAACATCTTTACGGAACAGTGGATATCGATATGATCGCCGGTCCGAGCGAGATTTTGGTCATAGCTGATGAAACAGCTAATCCAAAGTTTTTGGCGGCAGACTTGATGTCACAGGCGGAGCATGATGTTTTAGCCTCTGCCATTTTACTGACTACCTCTGAGAAAATCGCGGAAGCAACCGTAGAAGAAATTTACAAACAGATTGAGCACCTCTCCCGCAAAGAGATCATCAATCAATCTCTGGATCAGTTTGGTGCGATTATCGTATGTAAGAGTATGGAAGAAGCCGTTGAATTCGCGAACGAGCTAGCTCCGGAACATCTTGAGGTTTGCGCCACGAATCCGATGGAATTTATCGGTAAAATCGATAACGCAGGCTCTGTTTTTCTCGGGAACTATTCCCCGGAGCCGCTCGGAGATTATTATGCCGGTCCGAACCATGTTCTTCCGACCAGCGGTACAGCAAGGTTCTTTTCTCCGCTGTCCGTAGACAGCTTTATTAAGAAATCCAGTTTTATCTATTATACAAAGGGCGCGCTGAAAACGGCACAGAAAGACATTATTAAGCTCGCCGAAACGGAGGGTTTGACCGCACACGCAAATTCAATTCAGGTGAGGCGATAAAAATTGGAAGCTATATTAAACGAGAAAATAAAAGATTTAAAGCCCTATGATCCCATCACCGGCGACTACCCAATCCGCCTGGATGCGAACGAATCTTTTTTAAATGTACCGGATTTTATTAAGGTAAAGATAAGGGAAGCCGCCGCCGATACGGTCTATAACCGGTATCCCGATCCCTATGCTGTTGAATTATGCAAGAGCTTTGCTTCCTATTACAAGGTTAATCCTGATCTAGTTACCGCCGGAAACGGTTCCGATGAGTTAATTTCTATTATCCTCAACGCCTTCTTAATGAAAGGGGAGACCATGATGACGGTATCCCCGGATTTTTCGATGTATAAGTTTTATTCTTCCATCGTGGAAGCGGGCTGTATTGAATATCAAAAGAAACCGGATTTAACAATTGATGCGGACGAAATGATTGCGTTGGCAAAAGAAAACAAGGTGAAGCTGATTTTGTTTTCCAACCCCTGCAACCCGACTTCCCTTGGGTTAAGGCGAGAAGAGGTAAGAAAGCTTATTACTTTGGTAGACGCGCTTGTGATTGTAGATGAAGCCTACATGGACTTTTGGAATGAGTCTATGTTGCAGGAATTTGAAAATTATCAGAACCTCATTATTTTAAGAACCTGCTCCAAAGCGTTCGGTATGGCTGGAATCCGCCTCGGCTTCGCTGTTGCTAACGCAACTTTGACCAATGTATTAAAGGCGGTAAAATCGCCTTATAACGTAAATTCGCTGACACAGCAAATTGGAACCATTGTTCTAAATGAGCACGCTCTAATTCGGAGTGCCGCGGAAGAAATAATCAGTTCTCAAAAAGCTCTTTACCAGGAGCTTAAGCGAATAGAAGGACAACACAGCAGCACAATGTATGTCTACCCAAGCGTAACGAATTTTCTTTTTATTAAAATGGAAAAAGCGAAAAAGATGTTTGAAGCACTCTTAAAGGCAGGAATTGCCGTACGCTATATGGGAGATTATCTCCGGATATCCGCAGGAAGTAAGGAAGAAAACGCTGCGTTGATCAAAGCGTTTGAAGCAGAAATATAAGTACATCTGTAAATCAGAAAAGAAAAGAGATGCAGAACATGAGAACATCTGTTCAACAGCGTAAAACCAAGGAAACAGACATTGCCATCCGATTTTCTTTGGATGGCGGAGAGGTAGAGATTTCCACCGGCATCGGCTTTTTTGATCACATGCTTAATTCCTTCGCAGTTCATGGGGGATTTGGTCTGCAGGTTGAAGCCGCCGGAGACCTATTGGTTGATTGCCATCACACCATAGAGGATGTTGGCATAGTACTCGGAAAGGCTTTTGCGGAGGCAACCGGGGATAAAGCCGGAATTACACGCTTTGGAAGCTTTACCGTTCCGATGGACGAAGCTTTAGCTTCTGCGGTTGTTGATATCAGCGGAAGACCATTTTTGGTGTTCCAGGCTGATTTCCAGCAGGAACGGCTAGGGGACTACGATACCTGCATGACGGAAGAATTCTTGCGTGCTTTTGCAATGAATGCGGGAATCACCCTTCACGCCCGTGTGGAGTACGGTACAAACGCACACCATGAAACAGAGGCGATGTTTAAAGCGGTTGCCCATGCGCTGCGTTTGGCGGTTGGCAAAACATCTTCGGGCATCCTTTCTACAAAGGGTTCCTTGTAAATTGTAAAACTGGGGGTAGGCATATGGTTATCTTGCCTGCAATTGATATTAAAGACGGGGAATGTGTCCGTTTGCTAAAAGGCGATTATTCCACAGCCCATAAGGTAGCGGAAAGCGCCGTGGATACTGCGGCTCGGTTTAAGGACGCAGGAGCTCAGTGGCTCCATATGGTGGACCTGAACGGGGCAAAGGCTGCAAAACCGGTCAACGCTGATCTAATTTTCCGAGTGCTGAAAAGCAGCGGTTTGAAAATAGAAATTGGCGGCGGAATCCGCAATATGGATACAATTGAATTTTATATTAAAAATGGTATTTCCAGGGTAATACTGGGTTCTGCTGCTATTAACAATCCTTCGTTCGTGAGAGAAGCCGTAACACAATTTGGGGATAAAATAGCAGTTGGGATTGACGCGTTAAACGGATATGTAGCTGCCGATGGATGGACAAAAACGTCCAGTGTAAATTACATCGATATGGCAAAAGAAATGGAGCAGATCGGAGTAAAGTATATAATCTTTACAGATATATCCAAGGATGGTACGCTGTCCGGCCCAAATCTGGTGATGCTAGATAAACTCAATCGTGCCGTAAGCTGCGATATTATTGCAAGCGGCGGCGTGAGTAACATCAAGGATATCGCGAATTTGCTGGATTTGGATGTGTACGGGGCAATCTGCGGAAAGGCTTTGTACTCTGAAACTCTTGACTTAAAATCTGCAATAGTCTTATGCAGAAGCGGAGAAGGGGAATAGCAGTAATGTGTAAAACAGATGTAAAGCAAGATGCCTTTATAGATACTTTTTTTCAAAAATCGGATTTGATACCGGCAATCGTGCAGGAATACGGAACTAACGAGGTGCTCATGCTTGCTTATATGAATCGGAAGTCGATGAAAAAAACGCTTGAAACCGGCTATACCTGGTTTTACAGTCGTTCCCGCAAAGAGCTTTGGAACAAAGGGGCTACTTCCGGTCATTTACAGAAAATTATAAGTATTCACGGAGATTGCGATAACGACACGCTGCTGGTTGTTGTAAAACAAATCGGAGCAGCATGCCACACGGGCGCACACAGCTGTTTTTTTAATGAGATTTGGAGGGATAACAAGAATGGATGATACAATGCAGGAGCTTTATCAAACGATACTGAGCCGAAAAGAAACGAAAGAGGAAGGTTCCTACACCTGCTATTTGTTTGAAAAGGGTTTAGATAAAATTTTAAAAAAGTGCGGAGAAGAGTGCAGCGAAGTAATTATTGCCGCAAAAAATGGAGATAACGCGGAAACCGTGCTTGAGATTTCTGATTTGCTTTACCATCTTACCGTTCTGATGGTTAATGAAGGTATCACACTGGACGCGGTAAAAGCGGAATTGGACAAACGCAGTGAGAAGAAAGGAAACCTTAAAAGCTTTCATCAAGTTAATAAAAACAGCTAATCGGCGGTAGGTAAGAGCAGCGGCTTTTTTACTGTAAAATGGTATTGATACTTTTTGCTTATTCGTTTTGATGATATAATGCATCATAAATAAAATAGGAGGTTGTTATGAAAAAACCAATCAGTATTTTATTGATCATCCTAATTTTTATTTCTATGATCATCGGGTGTAACACAGAGAATTCTCAAACGCTCGAAGAAACAAAAAATGCAAGTCAAGTATCGCTAAGCAGTACAAGCACGCCGTCTTCCAATGCTTCCTCCGCTGCTGACAGTCAGACCTTGTCAGAAAATACCAGTTTAGCCCCATCTGTTTCGTCGCAGGCAAGCTCACAAACTCAAAATACTAAAGGTGAGTTGACTCTAAATTTAAGCAATGAACTCAATCGTTTATTCAGCGGAAAATACTATTTCAGGGAAACTGTAAAAACAGATGAACCTACGCTACATGTTTCCGTTACGCAAACAGACGGAAAAAACTATTATCTGCTGATGTACAACAGTGCAAGCGGTGAGAACGAAAATGCAGTAGCTCCAATTGAAGTGATTGGTGATGATATGTACGAGATTGACCACAAGAAAAAAACAGTTACAAAACTCACAGGGCAAAGCTGGGCTTACGGCAATGAAAAAGATATTTACGCCGCAATACTGCCTCCGGTTGCAAATTATACGGGCAGCGAAACAGTAACGGAAAACGGGAAGCGACTTACTCAAGAAAGCTATACGGATAAGAGCGGGACGGTAATCAAGTATTATTACGATGGAGATAAACTGCAAAGATACGACTGTGTCGCAGGCGGAAAAGTAGTTTCTTCCCATTCTATCGTCTATTCCAGTAAGCTTGACGAAAGCTTGTTTGAATTCCCTAAGGGTTATAAAATTATCGGTAAATAACAATCATGTGTAAAAATCCTCTGAGGAGCCGAATATTCGGTCTTCAGAGGATTTTTTAATGATTGTTATTCTATTGGGATAATTGAATCAGCGTCAATTCCACTTATGAAAATCGTTTAAAAACCAGACTTCTTTCGCTTCGAATGCCCTGTCGTTTAAATAATTGAGAATTCCGGCATCGGTCGAAAAGATGAATTTCAATTTATAGGAGTAGAGAGCCTGAAATTTAAAACCGGCTTGTTTATTGATTTCATTGGTTCCGTATTTTCCGTCACCCGCAAGCGGGTGTCCTATTGAAGCAAGATGAGCCCTGATCTGATGAGTGCGACCTGTCAGCAATTCTACTTCCAGAAGACTGAATTTTGCCCGTTCCTCCAAAACACGGTAACGGGTCCGAATGGATTTAGACTCATCGGTCTCTTTACTGGAAATATAGACTCTGTTTTGACTTTCATTCTTCGCCAGAAAAGCTTCCAGAGTAGCCTCCTTACTATCCATTTTTCCGTAGACAATACAAAGATAGAGCTTTTTCAGTTCCCGCCGTTTCACTTTATCGTTCATAATGCGAAGGGTTTCCGCGTTTTTCGCCGCCATGACGATGCCTCCGGTATTCCGGTCGATTCGATTAATCAGCGCTGGGGCAAAGGAGGACTCATTTTCCGGGTTATACTCTTTTTTATCGAATAAATAATGCTGTATTCGTGCGATTAACGAGTCAAAATGATAGTTTTCGTCCGGGTGCACAATCAGACCGGGCTTTTTGTCGAGAATCAAAATATTCTCATCTTCAAAAATAATATTCAATTGATTGGGTGCTTTTAGAAAATCATATTCCTTCGGTTCCTGCTGAAAGAACTCATCCTTCAGGTACATTGTAAGTACGTCGCCCTCCACTAGCCTTGTGGAGATTTCGCAGCGTTTTCCGTTGAGCTTAATACCTTTTTTTCTGATGCTTTTATACATCATGGCCTGCGGCAGATTATTGTAGGATTTGGTAAGGAATTTATCAAGGCGCTGACCTGCGTCATTCCTTCCGATAACTACTTCTTTCATATTTTATAGAGCTCCTTAATTCATTATTGCTTCGTTATAATAAAAAGATTATAACATGATTGAATCAGTCCGAAAAGGTGAAATTTACTTTTCAAAAAATATAAATTAGTATATAATAAAACAAAAGAAAACAAAGGAGAGCATTTATGATTACACAGGCTAGAGTAATGGAAATTTTAAAAGAAGCCGGAGTTTTATTGGAGGGACACTTTAAGTTGACTTCCGGCAGACACAGTAATAAATACCTGCAGTGCGCAAAAATATTTCGCAACACCAAATATAGTGAGGAGCTTTGCGCAGCCTTAGCGGAGCAGTACCAGAGCGAAGGGGTTGAGGTCGTAATCGGACCAGCAATGGGCGCGGTTCAAATGGCATATGAGGTCAGTCGTTCTTTAAAATGCGAAAACTTTTTTACCGAGCGGGATGAAGAAGGAAAGATGGTTCTTAGACGTGGCTTTGAGGTAAAACCGGGTGAAAAAGTTTTAGTTGTTGAAGATGTAGTAACGACCGGTGGCTCCGTTCGTGAGGTAATTGAGTTGGTAAAAGCGACCGGTGGAAATGTGGTTGGCGTAGGCTCAATTGTAGACCGTACCGGAGGGAAAATAGATTTTGGCGTACCGTTCAAAGCGGTTATTTCGGTGGATGTGGAATCCTGGGAGCCGGAGGAATGCCCCCTCTGCAAAGCTGGTGCGTCAGCACCAATAAAACCCGGAAGCAGAAAAATATAACATTTGATTTAGGCAAACTGTTATCTGTTGTGCCACAAAGAAAGGAGAACAGGTGAATGAGCGGACAAAACAAAAATGCAAACGAAAGCGAAAATGCCGCTTCTTCTTTACACAACGGACACAGGGGACGGGTGAAAAATAAATTTTTATCGGAAGGGCTGGATCGTTTTGAGCCCCATGAGGTACTGGAGATTCTCCTTTATTATGCCATACCGTTAAAGGATACCAATCCAATCGGTCATGCACTGCTTAGGAAATTCGGTTCCCTTTCCGCTGTTTTTGACGCTCCGATTGAGGAATTAATCCAAGTGGAGGGTATCGGAAAATCTGCCGCGACCCTTATCAAGCTGATTCCTCAGCTGTGCAGAAGATACCAGGAAAATCTGGAGCGCGACAAAAACTGGATTTTCAGCTACGACGAGGCGGGCAAATACTTGATCACTAAATTCATCGGACGTTCCGACGAGGTGATCATCCTGATGCTGCTGGACAGTAAGAATCGTATGATTTACTGCGGAGTGGTGAACGAAGGCACTGCCACTACCGCAAATATATATGTTAAAAAGATTGTGAAGCTGGCTGTTCAGTATAACGCAGTGTATGCGATTTTATCCCATAATCATCCCAGCGGGAATTGTATGCCGTCTAAACAGGATATTAGCTCAACGCAGTGGATTTATGAAGCACTTCTTACAATAGAGGTCAAATTAATTGATCATATTATTGTCAGCGGAAGTGATTATTTATCGATTGCGAAGAGCAGAATTATGTCTGACATATTTGATTTGGATTCAGATACGGAGTAAAAAATGGATTTTAAATTAGTTTCTCAATATCAACCAACAGGAGATCAGCCCAAAGCGATTCAGCAGCTTGTCGACGGAATCCAAAACGGAGACCGGGAGCAAACGCTGCTTGGCGTAACCGGTTCCGGAAAAACATTTACGATGGCCAATGTTATTGCTCGGCTTAACCGGCCAACGCTGGTGCTGGCGCATAATAAAACCTTGGCAGCGCAGCTATGTTCGGAATTTCGGGAGTTCTTTCCTGAAAATTCGGTTGAATATTTTGTAAGCTACTACGACTACTATCAGCCGGAGGCTTATATCGCTACAACAGACACATATATTGAAAAAGATTCCGCAATTAACGAAGAGATTGAAAAGCTGAGGCATTCCGCGACCTCGGCGCTGTCTGAGCGCCGTGATGTAATTATTGTCGCCAGCGTATCCTGTATTTACACCCTTGGGGACCCGATCGATTACCGTACCATGGTGATTTCCTTACGCCCTGGGATGCAGAAAAGCCGGGATGATCTGTTGCGCAAGCTCGTAGAGCTTCAATATGAGCGCAATGATATCAATTTTATTCGGAACAAATTTCGTGTACGCGGCGACGTTGTAGAAATTTTTCCTGCTCAATCAAGTGAAACCGCGATTCGAGTTGAGTTTTTCGGAGATGAAATTGATCGGATTTCGGAAATCAATGTCCTGACTGGGGAATTAAAGGCGCAGTTAAAGCACGTTGCGATCTACCCGGCTTCGCATTATATCGTTCCCCGGGAGAAAATGATGCGCGCCCTTGGAACCATCGAGGGAGAAATGGAAGAGCGGGTGGAATTTTTTAAGAGCAACGGAAAGCTGATAGAAGCACAGCGCATTCAGGAGCGTACCCGGTACGACATTGAAATGCTGGGCGAAATCGGCTTCTGCAAAGGAATTGAAAACTATTCCCGCGTTTTGTCGGGGCGAGCTCCCGGCAGTTCTCCGTTTACGCTGCTGGACTACTTCCCGGAAGATTTTCTGCTCTTTGTTGACGAATCGCACGTTTCCTTACCGCAGGTTCGCTCCATGTATGCTGGCGACCGGGCACGGAAACAATCCCTAATTGACTTCGGCTTTCGGCTGCCGTCTGCCCTTGATAACCGTCCATTGAATTTTGATGAATTTTACGCTCATATCAATCAGGCGGTTTTTGTCAGCGCGACTCCGGGAGATTTTGAAAAAGAGAAATCCGCGCAAATTGTAGAGCAGGTTATCCGGCCTACCGGCCTGATCGACCCGGAAATCGTCGTAAAACCCACGGACGGACAGATTGACGATTTGATTTCTGAAATCAATGTAAGGACGGCGAACAGAGAAAGAATTCTGGTTACAACGCTTACAAAAAAAATGGCAGAGGACCTGACCTCCTACCTGGAGGGAATGGGAATCCGCGTTCGGTATATGCATTATGACATCGATACGGTGGAACGCATGGAGATTATCCGCGACCTGCGTTTGGGGGAATTTGATGTTCTGGTCGGTATTAACCTTCTGCGCGAAGGGTTGGATATCCCCGAGGTTTCACTGGTGGCGATTCTGGACGCTGATAAAGAGGGCTTTCTGCGTTCGGAGCGTTCGCTTATTCAGACAATTGGTCGCGCGGCCCGCAACGCAAAGGGACAGGTTATTATGTATGCCGATTCGGTGACGCCCTCTATGGAGCGTGCGATTCGGGAGACAGAACGCCGGCGCGATATCCAGATGGCTTATAATAAAGATCACGGAATCGTTCCGCAGACGATTATAAAGAAAGTTTCAGAAATATTGGAGATTTCAACGCACAGTGAGGAAAAAGGGACGAAGAAAAAACGGCTTACCGCAATTGAGCGCAGACAGATGATAGAGCAGTTGACCAAAGAAATGAAGGCGGCGGCAAAGCTGCTTGAATTTGAGCATGCTGCCTATCTGCGCGATAAGATCAAGCAATTAAGCGGTGAGAAATAATCAGTTTGCATTTTTTATGGAGGATAACGATTCATGACTTCAAAGAATATCTTAGTTAAAGGCGCAAGGGAACATAATTTAAAGAATATTGATATTGAAATACCGCGCGACAAACTGATTGTTTTTACGGGACTTTCGGGTTCTGGAAAATCTTCGCTCGCATTCGATACCATCTATGCGGAAGGGCAGAGGCGCTATGTGGAATCCCTCTCTTCCTACGCGAGGCAGTTTCTTGGTCAAATGGAAAAGCCCGATCTTGACTATATCGAAGGGCTTTCTCCCGCAATCTCAATCGACCAGAAGACAACGTCGAAAAACCCGCGTTCAACCGTCGGTACGGTAACGGAAATTTACGACTACCTTCGTTTACTATATGCCCGCATCGGGATTCCGCATTGTCCGGTTTGCGGCAGGGAAATCAAGCAGCAGACAATTGATCAGATTGTTGACCGTGTGTTGAATCTGGAGGAGGGCACCAGGATTCAGATTCTGGCACCGGTTGTCCGGGGACGAAAAGGGGAACACGTCAAGGAACTGGATGCCGCTCGCAAGGGCGGTTTTGTTCGTGTGCGTGTGGACGGAATTATTTATGATCTGTCGGAAACGATCAAGCTGGAAAAGAACAATAAGCATACCATTGAAATCGTAGTTGATCGTTTGGTTATCAATTCCACAATCCGCTCCAGACTTGCGGATTCCATTGAAACGGCGTCTTCCCTTGCAAATGGAATTATCGTTATTAATATTCCGGAGGGGGAGGATCTGACTTTCTCTCAGAATTATGCCTGTCCGGAGCACGGAGTCAGCGTGGAGGAGCTAACTCCCCGGATGTTCTCTTTTAATAATCCGTTCGGGGCATGCCCAAAGTGTACCGGTCTCGGCATATTTATGAAAATTGACCCGGACTTAATTATGCCAGATAAATCACTTTCCATTAATAAAGGTGGGTTAAAAGCGAGCGGATGGGCAATGGAGGGTAGCACAATTGCCTCCATGTATATGACCGCGTTGGCGAAGCATTACCGTTTTTCTTTAGATACTCCTGTCGGAAAGCTGCCGCCGGAGATTATCGATATCCTTCTCTACGGGACCAAGGGGGAAAAAATCCGGTTGGAACGAAAAAATGAGTATGGGAGCGGCGTCTACAACACAGAATTTGAAGGTATAATCAATAATTTGGAGCGCCGGTTCCGGGAAACGCAAAGCAACTGGATTAAAGAAGAAATCGAGTCCTATATGAGCGCAATTCCCTGTGACGCCTGCCACGGAAAACGCTTATCTCCGGTATCCCTTGCCGTAACGGTGGGCGGAATCAATATCAGTGATTTCTGTGAAATGTCCGTTACGAAAGCACTTGATTTTGTTAATCAGCTTACACTTAGTGATCGTGAAATGATTATTGCAAAATCCATTCTGAAAGAAGTTCGCAGCCGTCTCGGCTTCCTCAAAAGCGTAGGGCTGGAATACCTGACCTTATCCCGTGCCTCGGGCACACTGTCCGGCGGGGAAAGCCAGCGTATCCGTCTTGCGACACAAATTGGTTCTTCGTTGATGGGTGTCTTATATATTCTGGATGAACCCAGTATCGGTCTGCATCAAAGGGATAACGATAAGCTCCTTGCCACTTTGAAGCATCTTCGGGATATCGGCAATACGGTAATTGTCGTTGAGCATGATGAAGATACCATGAGGGCCGCGGATCACATTGTGGATATCGGTCCCGGCGCAGGAATCCATGGGGGAAACGTGGTATTCAACGGAAGGGTGCAGGATATTGTTACCTGCAAGGAATCCGTTACCGGTCAGTATCTGAGCGGAGCAAAAAAAGTAGAGGTTCCAGAAAAACGCAGAAAAGGAAATGGGAAGAAGCTGAAAATCATCGGCGCAACTCAGAATAACCTGAGAAATGTGACGGTTGAGATTCCTTTAGGGGAATTTGTTTGCGTAACGGGCGTTTCTGGCTCCGGCAAGTCGTCCCTGATAAATGAAATCCTCTATAAGTACCTGGCGGCAGAATTGAACGGAGCAAAAACTCGCCCCGGAGCATTCAAAGAAATCAAAGGCGTATCCGAGCTTGATAAGGTAATACAAATTGACCAGTCGCCAATCGGCCGAACTCCCCGTTCCAATCCGGCAACCTATACCGGTGTGTTTACCGATATTCGAGAGCTTTACGCTTCTACCCAGGACGCCAAGCTGCGCGGGTTTAGCTCCGGACGCTTTTCCTTCAATATCAAGGGTGGTCGATGCGAAGCCTGCGAGGGAGACGGCATCATTAAAATTGAAATGCATTTTCTTCCAGATGTTTATGTTCCCTGCGATGTATGTAAAGGAAAGCGCTACAATCGCGAGACTCTGGAGATTAAATACAAGGATAAGAGCATTTATGATGTCCTCGAAATGACCGTGGAGGAAGGTTTAGAATTCTTTTCGAGCATCCCCCGTATCGCTCGGAAGCTCCAAACGCTGCAGGACGTCGGGCTTGGTTACATCAAAATCGGACAGCCGGCGACAACCCTGTCCGGCGGCGAGGCGCAGAGGGTAAAGCTTGCGACCGAGCTTTCCAAGCGTCCAACAGGAAAAACGATTTATATTCTGGATGAGCCTACCACAGGACTTCATATCGCCGATGTTCACAAGCTGATCGAAGTGCTCCAAAAGCTGGTGGATACCGGAAATACAGTCTTGGTCATTGAGCATAATCTTGATTTGATAAAAACGGCGGATTATATTATAGACCTCGGTCCAGAGGGCGGGGATGGCGGCGGATTGATTATCGCAAAAGGAACTCCTGAAGCCATTGCAAAGGTTCCCGAATCCTATACCGGACATTATTTAAAAAGAATGCTAAAAAAAGGTTAGCCCTTCGGCTAACCTTTTTCTGTGAAAGAAAAGCTACCTGTTTTTATAGCGACTAACAATTTGATTGGCGCATTTATAAACATCGCCGCCGCCAAGTGTCAAAATCAGGTCTCCTGATTTTGCGTTCGCAAACATATAATCAGTAATCTCATCAAAGGTTTTAAACCACACGCTGCCTGGAATTTTATCGGCCAGATTCTTGGCATAGATATGGTAAGTGTTTTGCTCACGAACCGCCAATATTTCAGAAAGCACCACTTTTTCCGATATAGATAACGCTTTGGCAAAGTCATCCAACAGCATGTATGTTCTGGAATACGTGTGCGGCTGGAAAACAGCCCAAACGCGGTTGAATCCCATGTTTTCAGCGGCAGTCAGGGTCGCCGCAAGCTCGGTTGGATGGTGCGCGAAATCATCTGCAACAGTAATCCCGTTAAATTCTCCCAAAATCTCAAATCGCCGATGAACTCCCGTAAACTGATGAAGACTTTCAACAATACTGTTCGTATCGACGCCCAAATAATCCGCTGCCGCAAAAGCAGCCAGCGCATTATAAATGTTGTGCTTACCGGGAATGCTCAAAGAAACATCTGCCAGTTTTTTTCCGTGTTTCATAATACAGAAAGCTTCTTTTGCACCCTTTGTTACCGCTATTTTATCTGCGTAATAATCGTTTTTGGGGTCTAAACCAAAGGTGATGACAGATGCATTGGTAAGTCCATTTACAGCTCTCAAGGAATTTTGGTCGTCGCCGTTTACCACCAAAAGCCTGGTTGTTTGCTGGGCAAACTTACGAAATGATTTTATAATGTTCTCCAAAGTTCCAAAGTAGTCAAGATGGTCGGCATCGATGTTCAAAATTACGGATATTGCCGGATTAAGCTGCAAAAAGGTATCTACATATTCACACGCTTCACATACGATAGTATCTGATTTTCCAACCCGACCGTTTCCGCCGATGAAAGGAAGCTTCCCCCCAATGACAGCCGACGGATCAATTCCTGCGTTAATCAAAATTTGCGTGATCATTGCAGTCGTGGTTGTTTTTCCATGTGTGCCGGAAACCGCAATTGAATTCGGATAACGCCTGGTCACCATCCCAAGCATTACGGAACGCTCAATAACAGGAATTCCTTTTTCACTTGCCGCGACCAACTCCGGATTATCCGGCTTTACTGCCGCGGTATAAACAACCAATTCCGCGTCCTGAATATTTTCCGCTTTTTGCCCCATGGTGACCGGAATCCCGTAGGAACGGATTCGATCAAGCGTGTCAGACTCATTTGTATCGGAGCCCGTAAGTTCATATCCTTTGTGATGCAGGATTTCTGCGATCGGACACATACCGGAACCGCCGATTCCCACAAAATGTATCTTTTTTACTTTGGATAGAATATCCCCATTCTCCATGTTTGCTGCGCTCCTTAGTTGATTGTATTTTATTCTTTTTATCAATATAGTATATTGCCATACTTATTTATAATAAACATATTTACAAATATATGCAATACAAAAATAAAATACTTTTTCACTTCCTTTGAATTATCACACTGGCAAAAAATTTCCATAATATGGTGATAGAAGATTATGGAGGTTCAGCTTATGATTGATATAAACAGCTTTGGCGTATTGGGCGGTGATAAACGTCAAATTGCATTGGCCGAATCCATTGCCGCCGATGGATATACCGTATACGCTTTGGGGTTTAATGATGTTGAGTTTTCAGATGATGTGAAAAAATCCAACCTGGATGATATCCTTTCAAAATGTGAAAATATCATTTTGCCGCTCCCGGTTACTGCGGATGGAATTCATTTAAACATGGTTTACAGCAATGAAAAAATAGTTTTGAACGACAGCTTTGCCGAAGGGATGAGAAGCAAACAGGTTTTTGGCGGAATGATGGGAAAGCTTTATCAAACAAGTGAAATTTGGGATTCTATTGATACTTATGATTATTATACACAGGAAGAATTTGCGATTCATAACGCAGTTCCGACTGCGGAAGGCGCAATAGAAATCGCAATGCATGAATTTCAGGGTACGATTAACGGAAGCAGATGTCTTGTAGTCGGCTTTGGCAGAATTGGAAAAACACTCTCTTGGATGCTGCGGGGGATTGGGGCAAAAGTATCCGTTAGTGCCCGCAAGCAGTCCGATTTAGCTTGGATTCAATCCTATGGCTATACTCCTGTTAAGACGGAGAATATTTGGGAGAAGGAGCAATACGATATTATCTTCAATACAGCGCCAGCCATGATTTTTAACCGCAGGCTCCTTTCCAAAATGCGTACCAATCCAATTATCATCGATCTTTCTGCGCTGCCTGGCGGCGTTGATTTTGAAGCTGCGGAAAAGTTTGGTATTAAAGTCATTCACGCGCTCTCTCTTCCTGGTAAGGTTGCTCCAAAAACAGCCGGGGAAATTATTAAAAATACAATCTATAATATGATGGAGGAGTGAGTGGAATGAGCAGTTTAACATTCGGGTTTGCAATGTGTGGTTCGTTTTGCACCTTTACAAGAGCCATTGAGCAAATGCGGAGAATCGCGGAAGAAGGTTATACCATACTCCCAATTATGTCCCAAAATGCATATTCAACCGATACACGCTTTGGCAAAGCAAACGACTTTATTTGGGAAGTGGAGGATATCTGCCAGAACAAGATGATAAAAAGCATCGTTGAGGCGGAACCGATCGGTCCCAAAAAAATGGTCGACCTGATGATTGTAGCTCCCTGTACCGGAAATACGCTTGCAAAGCTCGCAAACGGAATTACGGATACTACCGTAACCATGGCGGTGAAATCCAACCTGAGGGCCTGCCGACCGGTACTGCTCGCAGTTTCGACCAATGATGCTCTCGCTGCCTCCGCGCAAAACATTGGAAAGCTGTTGAACAATAAAAATATATTTTTTGTACCAATGAAGCAGGATGACCCAGCAAATAAACCGTCTTCTGTTGTCGCCGATTTTACTATGATTTTGCCTGCGGCACTTTTTGCTCTGGACGGAAAGCAGATGCAGCCTATTTTTATATAATAATTTTTATTAAGCGGAATAGTTCTACAAGGATTAAATATATGCTGTAATTGTATAATTAATGAAGTTAAGTGGGGTTGAAATAGATTATTGTCTCTAATTCCATATCTTAAATATCATTGCCCTTTTAATTTGATAATCCTGGAAAGAGTGATTCGATCGGTATACTGAACGCCATCGGATTGCAGAGCGATATCTAGCAACATAAAAATAAAGAGGATATGGAACTCATCCATGTCCTCTTATCATTTTGTAGTCAAAGCCTTAGAAGGGCATAGTGGCTTAAATCAGTCAAAGAAATTACGTGTTCTACAAGGACAGGGCGTCGCAGTTCCCATCACTGTACAAAGGGGGGCGCGCTGTTGTAAGTTTAGAAAATCCCCGATTGCCTTGGGACATTGTCAATCACAAGGATTTCTAGCAAAGGTGGAGGTGCCGATCGGGCGGTGGGCACTTTATCAGACAAATGGAGCTGTTTTCAATCGTTATTAAACAAACCTTCAATTTCTTTTTCCACAGCTTTCTTTCCGCTTAGAAAGGAGGGTTTTAATTCAGAGATTAAAATCGCGATGAAGATTAAGAGAAAGCCGAAAAATGTCTTAATCGTGAGGGACTCGTTTAAAAATACAATTCCAAACAAGGTACCGAAAAGGGATTCCAAAGACATAATCAAAGAAGCCTTTGCAGGGGGAACGTATTTTTGGCACACGTTTTGCAGGACAAGCGCGATAAATGTGCTGAATATGCTAATATACAGCAAGGCTTCGATAGAATCGACTCCCAGCTTTTGCGGAAAGCTCTCTGTTGAAAACGCCACCGCGAAAGCAATCAGAGAGGTAAAGGCGAATTGCGTAAAGGAAATCAGAATAGGGTCAATTTTTTCGGTTAAAATACTAATGCCCGTTATTTGCGACGCAAATGCCAGACCGCATAAGAGTGATAACAAATCACCGATATTAATTTGGAAGCCATTGTTCAATGATAATAGACCGATTCCTATGATACAAATGAAAGCAGATGAAATGTTAAAAATATCTGGTCTTCTGTTTCTCACAATCCAATATAGGAATGGAACAACAATTACATAAACAGCCGTTAAAAACGCACTGTTGCCGGCTGTTGTATATTTTATTCCAATATTCTGCAAATAGTATGCTACAAATACGATTACCCCTAGAAATGCACCATATTTGATCGTGTGCATATTTAGGTTTTTAAACCGCTTATAAAATATAACCGGCATTAAAACTGCAGCAATTCCAAAGCGAATCGCAATCATATACCCAGAAGGGACAGTTTCAATGGTGTTTTTCACAACTACAAAGGCACTGCCCCAGATAACTGTAATGAATAATAATCCAAGTTCCGATATCAAAGACTTGTTGTTAATTTTCAATTAATACACCTCATTTATATTAAGGTATATTATAGCATTTAGAAAACCATCCTGCAATAAAAATGCATAATAATCATATTTTATGCAAGTTCATGAATTTTTTGGAATAATATTTCTTTTCTAAAGCCGTTGAGTGTGATATAATAAAGTTTGATTTTTAGTTATTAAAGCTGAGTTTGGAGATGAAAATATATGATAGGAATTGAACAGCGCTTTGTTTGCGACGGCGTCAATTTCAGAAGTATAAAAGATACTAAGTTTAAAACAATTCGTATATCGGTCAATTTTTTACTTCCGATTCAAAAAGATGCTGCTGCTGAAAATGCCCTAATCCCCTTTTTACTTAGCCGTACCAGCAGGGAATATCCTGATTTTACGAAACTTGGGCAACGCCTTGAAGAATTGTACGGAGCGGAAATCAATGCCGATGTGCAAAAACTGGGAGACAATCAAATGCTATCTCTATCCGCAACCGGTATCGCGGACCGCTATGCGCTGGATGGGGAAAAGGTTTCAACAGAGCTTTCAAAATTGCTTTGCAGTATGATATTTGACCCTTATCTTGAAGATGGTCTTTTCCCACAGGAGGGCTTTGAACAGGAGAAGCGCCAAACCGTTGAGTTGATTGAATCGGAGTTTAATGATAAACGTTATTATGCGAAGCAGCGCTGCGAGGAAATAATGTGTGCAACTGAGCCTTATGGAGTTGGAAGATTCGGGAGCAAGGAAGATATTAAAAACCTTCGTCGCGAGGATGTAATAGAGGCTTGGAAAAACCTGATAAACAATGCAAAGATTGAGATCCTTGTTTTAGGCGACTGTAATCCTGAACCTGTTTATGAAGATTTTTACAAGGCGTTTCAAAAGCTTAACAAAACCAATACGGTTCCGTGTCCAAATGATAATGTGAAAAAGGCTGATAAGACAAACGAAGTTACAGAGAAAATGGATGTGGCCCAATCCAAGCTGGTCCTGGGATTTCGAACCTTCTACTCCATTCCAGATGCCGAAATGCCAGCGGTAAGACTAATGACTGCTGTTTTTGGAGGTACTCCAAGTTCCAAGCTCTTTGCAAATGTTCGTGAAAAGCTCAGTCTTTGTTATTACTGCAGCGCGCAGTATATTTCGATGAAGGGCATCATGCTTGTACAAAGCGGTGTCGAAACCAAAAATGTGGAAAAGGCAAAGCAGGAAATTCTTGTTCAGCTTGAAGAGATTAAAAAAGGAAACTTTGACGAAAGCGAGATCGATGCGGCAAAATTAAATATGTGCAACAGCTACCGTTCCGTCAGCGATTCACTTGGCGGGCTTGAGGCCTGGTATCTTTCCCAAACGTTCACTGGGCATATTGAGCGCCCGGAGGAAGCGGCAGCGAACATTATGTCAGTCACCCGGCAGGATATTATCGGTGTCGCGAATAAAGTTACTCTGGATACGGTATATCGTCTTTTAGGAAACGGGGAAGAAGCGCAATGAATATTATTAAAGAAATAAAAAGCGAACGTGTCGGCGATAAATATTATGAAGTAATTCATTCAACCGGATTAAGAATTTTCATTTATCCCAAGGAGCATAACAATTCGGCATATGCCGTTTTCGGTACAAAGTACGGATCGATCGACAATTCGTTTAAAACCTCCGATGATACGGAACCGAACAGCGTTCCGGCGGGCATAGCCCACTATCTGGAACATAAGCTTTTTGAAAGTGAAGACGGAGACGCGTTTACCCGTTATGCAAAGACAGGAGCGTCCGCAAACGCTTATACTTCATTTGATTCAACCTGTTATTTGTTTTCATGCACAGAAAATTTTTATGAGTCTCTCGAGATACTGTTGGACTTTGTACAGTCTCCGTACTTTACGGAAGAAACCGTAAAAAAGGAACAGGGCATTATCGGTCAGGAAATTCGTATGTATGACGACGATCCGCATTGGCGCGTCCTGTTCAATCTACTGGGTGCGCTGTACCATAATCACCCTGTGAAAATTGATATTGCAGGCTCTGTTGAGAGTATCGCTGAAATAACGCCTGAGCTATTGTATAAATGTTACCATACGTTTTATAATTTAAACAACATGGTGCTATGTGTCGCTGGAAATGTAGAATATGAAAAGGTTCTGGAGCTTTGCGATAAAATGCTTAAGCCCTCTAAACCGATACAGCTGGAGAAAATTTTCAAGGAGGAACCGCTGGAAATTGTAAAAAGCAGAGTAGAACAGAAGCTTTCCGTGTCCTCACCTCTGTTTCAATTCGGGTTTAAAGAACCGGCTTCGAAAAACCGTTCGACGGTTCAGGAAATCGCCAATACGGAAATTCTTCTGGAGCTTCTGGCATCGGATGCTTCCCCATTGTTCCGCCGACTGCTGGATGCCGGTCTGATAAACCAATCCTCCTTTTCCTATGAGTATTTTGAAGGCTCGGGATATGCCGCCGTTATTTTTTCCGGTGAGTCTAAGGATCCCGACGCGGTTGCCTGTGAAATCAAACAGGAAATTGCGACAATCAGAGAAAAGGGGATTGATCCCGCAGCGTTTGAACGATCAAAGAAGTCGGTTTACGGTCGAATCATTTCATCGTTTAACAGCGTTGATTATCTGGCAAACGCAATGGCGGCCGATGCCTTTTCTGGCAGGGAGTTGTTTGAGTATATTGATTCTGTCGCAAAGGCAGATATCAATTCTGTACAAAATCAGTTAAACACTCAGCTAAATCAGGAGTATTCCGCACTGTCTGTCGTAAAACCTCTTGACTGAAAATACTGCAATTAACGGTTTTCGCGCAGCTTGTACGGTTTAGAATTAAATTAGCGAGAAAAGAGGAAGTCATATGTATCATGTGCAATTTCCGAATCTAAACATTAATATTACGATTAACCCAAAAGCGTTTTCTATTGGTACTTTAAACGTTCAATGGTACGGAGTAATTATCGCGGTCGGTTTTTTGCTGGCATTTTTTTATGCCATGGTAAGCAGTAAAAAATTTCGTATTAACGAAGATAAACTTCTTGACGCGGTAATCATCGGAATTATTGGTGGAATTATCGGTGCAAGGGCTTATTATGTTCTTTTTTCTACCAGTGATCAGTATATCAAAAACCCGATCAGCGCGCTTTATATCTGGGAAGGTGGTCTCGGCATTTACGGTGGCATCATCGGCGGTGTTCTCTGTGGCGCGTTAATCGCAAAATTCCATAAAATTAATGTTGCCACTGTGTTAGACCTGGCGGCTCTCGGCTTTTTAATCGGGCAAGCCATCGGACGCTGGGGCAATTTTGTGAATCAAGAGGCGTTTGGTGTCGAAACCAATCTTCCCTGGGGAATGGTAAGTGAAAATACCGCTAGAATAGCAAGCGGCCCGGTTCACCCCTGTTTTCTTTATGAATCTCTTTGGTGCATTTTAGGTTTTGTCCTGCTACATATTTTCAGTCGGAAATTAAGAAGATATGATGGACAGGTATTTATTCTTTATTTGATTTGGTACGGAATTGGTAGATTCTTTATCGAAGGATTGAGAACCGACAGTCTGATTACCCCATATCTTCCGATTCGTGTATCCCAGTTAGTTGCGGTTGTTACAGTCTTCACCGGTGTGATTTTGCTGGTTGTTTTCCGTAACAGAACGGTCTTGGCGGGCTGTGGTTCGAAGGAAGTAATGGAGTTAAACGGGATTATAGATGAGGTTCCGGAGGATATGATTGACGACGGTACCAGTACAATTTTTGCAAATACTGAAGATGACGATGCGTCGGGTTATGATTCAGATATAACAGAGGTGCCGGTAACCGAAGAAATCATGGCAGAGGAAGCAACTGAAGAGCCCGTGGCAGAAACAGAGCAGGCTGTGTCGGGAGAAAAGCTTTCACAAGAGAAAGATAATATTCAGGAGGATTGAAATGGCTAGATTAATTAATGGAAAAGAAATTGCGGCCAGAGTAAAGGCACAGGTTGCTTCTGAAGTGGAAGACCTCTTAAAAAGGGGAGTAAAGCCCGGTCTGGCAGTTGTGATCGTCGGTGATGATCCCGCATCTCACACTTATGTGAATAACAAAAAGAAAGCCTGCGAGCTTGTCGGAATTCATTCGGAGGAATACGCACTTCCTGCCGCCACCACGCAGCAGGAAGTGATGGATCTGGTAAAAGTATTGAATGCAAAAAATGAAATCAACGGCATTCTGGTGCAATCCCCGTTGCCGGAAGGACTTGACGAAGAAGCAGTGGTTGAGGCAATAAATCCGAAAAAAGATGTGGATGCGTTCCATCCTTCGAATGTAGGCAGGATTATGATTGGGAATTTTGATTTTTTACCTTGTACTCCCGCCGGAGTTATTGAACTGCTTCGTTCCGAGAACATTGATATCTCGGGAAAAAACTGCGTTGTGATTGGGCGCAGTAATATTGTTGGTAAGCCAATGGCGATGCTTTTGCTACATAACAACGGTACGGTAACAATCTGCCACAGTAAAACAAAGAATTTAAAGCAAGTCTGCCAAAGCGCAGACATTCTGGTAGCCGCCGTGGGAATCCCGAAGTTTGTTACAGCGGACATGGTAAAGCCAGGAGCGATTGTAATTGATGTTGGCATGGACCGGGACGAAAACGGAAAGCTTTGCGGGGATGTCGATTTTGACGAGGTGGAACCGGTTGCTTCATATATTACGCCGGTGCCGGGCGGAGTCGGACCTATGACAATAGCAATGCTTATGAAGAATACCGTTACTGCGGCAAAGAAGCAGAATGGAATCAAAGTGTAATTCTGATATTCTGAAATAAGTGATTGATTGAGGTAATCAATGGACAACCTTTTAAACAGTGTGAACTTTCCAAGCGATTTACAAAAGTTCACAATGGAAGAACTGAACTCTCTATGCGGTGAAATTCGTAATCAAATCATAAGTACCGTATCAAACAACGGAGGGCATCTTGCCTCTAATCTGGGAGTAGTTGAGCTTACGGTGGCACTTCATCGTGTTTTTGGAACCGAGCAGGATAAAATTGTCTGGGACGTCGGTCACCAATCCTATACGCATAAAATTCTTACCGGTCGAAAAGACCACATATCCACAATTCGTACGCAGGGAGGCTTATCTGGTTATCCAAACCGATTTGAAAGCGAATATGATCCCTTTACTTCCGGGCACAGCAGTACTTCCATATCGTCGGCATTGGGTCTCGCTAACGCGAAAGAGTTGCAAGGGGATCCGGGACACGTGATAGCGGTAATCGGAGACGGAGCTTTGACCGGTGGGCTTGCGTATGAAGGACTGAATAATGCCGGTCGCTACAAAAAGAATTTTATTGTAATTTTAAACGATAATAAAATGTCCATTTCTCGAAATGTAGGTTCAATGGCACGCTACCTTGCCCATATCCGTACAAACCCCGGGTATTTTAAGGTGAAGGGAAACGTTGAGAACGCTTTGGACCATGTTCCCCTGCTGGGTAAGCCGGTACATCAGGTTATCACAAAATCCAAGGTTGCCTTAAAACAGGTGTTGTACAACAGTACTATTTTTGAGGATATGGGCTTTTACTACTATGGTCCGTTTGATGGGCATAATTTAAGCAAGCTGATTCATGTTTTGGAAAATATTAAAAATATTGAACACCCAATTCTATTACACGTTATAACCCGCAAAGGAAAGGGATATCCCTTTGCAGAGCAGAACCCGGGTGCGTTTCATGGCATATCCAGTTTTAATGTTGATACCGGAGAGACCGTTTCCTCCGGCGAAAGCTTTTCTAGTATGTTTGGCAAAGACATTTGTTTGCTTGCTGCCAAGGATGAAAGAATATGCGCCATTACGGCTGCGATGGAAATTGGTACGGGGCTGACTCCCTTTGCCAAACAATTTCCGCAACGAATTTTTGACACAGGAATTGCAGAGGAACATGCGATCACGTTTGCGGGCGGCTTAGCCACAGGCGGTCTGCTACCGGTCTGTGCAATTTATTCCTCTTTTTTACAGCGCAGTTATGATCATATTATTCACGACGCCGCGCTGCAAAGAGTAAAAATGATTCTGGCGATTGATCGAGCCGGAATTGTCGGGGAAGACGGAGAGACCCATCAGGGAATTTTTGATGTGGCGTTTTTAAATACCATTCCCGGAGTTACAATTTATTCTCCCGCTTATTACGATGAGCTATATTTGAGTTTAAAGCAAGCCGTATATGATGATAATGGTGTTTGCGCCATTCGTTATCCGCGTGGAAGACAGCTCTTTCGGCCGTTTGATTACAAAAGCAGCTGTAAAGCCTATGACACTTACGGGGATGAATGCGCTGAAATTGTAATTGTAACTTACGGCAGGCTGTTTTCTTTTGCGTGCAAAGCGATAGCAGCCTTGATTGACAGTGGAATACCGGTTCGTATTCTAAAACTGAACCGGATTAAACCAGTTGATCGCGATGCCGTGTCTTATGCGCTAAACGCTAAGAAGGTTTTCTTCTTTGAAGAAGGGGTAGAGCAGGGCGGAGTAGGCGAGCATTTCTGCTGCTTGATGAATTCTGAAGGCTTTCAGGGTCGTTATTATTTGCGGGGAATCAAGAGCTTTGTTCCGCACGCGACAATGCTTCAATCCTTAAACGAGTTGGAATTGAATGACAGAGGTATGATAAAACTGATTGTGACGGAGTGCGGAAAGTGATAGAAAAAAAGAGACTGGATTGCCTGATTTTTGAGCGTGGTCTTGCCGAAAGCCGAGAAAAAGCAAAAGTCATGATTATGATGGGCAATGTTTACATTGACAATCAAAAATCAGATAAGCCTGGGACGATGCTGCCAACCGATACAAAAATAGATATAAGAGGGGAAACCATGCCCTATGTCAGCCGCGGCGGACTAAAACTGGAAAAGGCAGTGAAAGTGTTTCCGATCTCCTTAAAGGATAAAATTACAATGGATATTGGTGCCTCGACCGGCGGATTTACCGATTGTATGCTCCAAAAAGGCGCGAAAAAGGTTTATTCTATTGATGTTGGCTATGGACAGCTTGCATGGAAATTAAGGACTGATTCCAGAGTGATTAATTTGGAGCGAACCAATGTAAGATACCTAACCGCTGAGCAGGTGCCAGATTTGATCGATTTTTTCAGTGTGGATGTCTCATTTATTTCACTTTGTCTTGTACTCCCGGTAGCCAGAAAATTTATGAAAGATGACGCGCAGGCAGTCTGTCTGATTAAACCTCAATTTGAAGCCGGTAAAGGTAAAGTAGGCAAAAAAGGCGTTGTCCGGGAGCCCTCCATTCATATGGAGGTGATAGAGAAGATTTGTCAATTTGTACTGAAAAACGGTTATTCTATTTTAGGCTTGACTTTTTCTCCGGTAAAAGGGCCTGAAGGAAATATTGAATATCTGCTTTATCTGCAAAAGTCCAGTGAACCGAAAAGTATAGAACTGAATATCAATGAACTTGTACAAGAATCCCATGACCTGCTTAATGGTGGTGAATAAATTGAAAATCGCGGTTATACCAAATCTAAGTAAAGCGAACGCTCTGCTGCATACAGGAACAGTCATTGAAAGAGTAAGAGAATACGGCGCGCACGTATTGATGCAGGCAAAATTCCAACAAATCATCAAAGACGATCGAGTGCTCTTCTTTGATGATTTTAATACGATGATCTGTGGCTGTGATGTTATGGCTGTAGTCGGCGGAGACGGAACAATCATCCATGCCGCTAGGCATGCGGCGCAGGCTGACAAGCCTATTCTCGGGATTAATACAGGAAGACTCGGATATGTCGCCGGTTTGGAGACAGACGAGCTAGATAAGCTTAAGCTGTTGGTTGACGGCGATTATACAATTGAGAACCGTATGATGCTTGAAATTTATTTGGAAACAGAAGGAAAAAAAAAGTGCTACTATTCTTTGAATGATGCGGTAATCGCAAGAGGCTCGCTTTCAAAAATACTGGATCTTAACGTTAGTTTCAATGACACCAATGTTTGCAAATATCGGGCGGACGGGTTAATCCTTTCAACCCCGACCGGCTCAACCGCATATTCACTGGCCGCCGGCGGACCCGTGGTAGATCCGAGCATGAGCTGCATTATCCTTTCTCCGATATGCCCGCACGCCTTATTTACCAGACCAGTTGTCTTTGGCCCTGAGGCGAGACTTTGCGTAGAAGCTTCCTCCAATTACGACAGTGAAATTTTTTTGACGATTGACGGAGAAACCATCGTAAAAATTCAGGATAATCAAAAGATTGAATGCCGCCGTTCGAGTCAATCGGTAAAAATCATAAAGCTTAAAAACAATAATTTTTATGAGATAGTAAATGAAAAATTAGCGGAGGGAAGGAACTAGAATGAAGACACGACGACATACCAAAATTTTGGAACTAATCAACAAGTATGAAATCGACACACAAGAAGAACTTCTGCGCCGTTTGAAGGATGACGGTCTGGATGTGACGCAGGCAACGGTATCGCGTGATATCAAGGAGCTCCGTCTGGTAAAAACACTGTCAGCCGAAGGAAAATACAAATACACCTCCGCAAAAGACAGTGCAAAGGACTACTCGACTAAATTCTACTCTCTTCTTTCCGATACGGCGGTCTCTATTAATTTTGCCTGCAATCTGGTCGTGATCAAATGCCTTACCGGTATGGCACAGGCGGTCTGTGCCGCTATGGATTCCATGCATTGGGAAGGTGTTATCGGAACGCTGGCAGGGGATGATACGATTTTTATCGCCACAAAAAATGAAGGGTGCGCGGAACAGCTTACTGCAGAACTGAAAAAGATGGTTGGGTGATTAAAAATGTTATCTCAGCTTTATATTGAAAACATTGCCGTAATTGAAAAAGCGTCCATTGATTTTAAACCGGGTTTTAATGTCCTGACAGGAGAAACCGGAGCGGGAAAATCGATTGTGATTGACTCAATCAACGCGATTCTCGGAGAACGCACATCGCGCGAGCTGGTGCGTACCGGATCGCGTTCGGCGTTTGTCAGCGCGGTTTTTCATAGTCTTGGTTCCAAAGCAACCAACAGACTTTCAGATCTAGGTTACGCGCCGGAGGAAGACGGCAGCGTGATGATCCAGCGCGAAATCAATTCAGATGGAAAAACTGCCTGCCGAATTAATGCGCGTCCGGCGACGGTTTCTGTTTTAAAGGAGATCGCACCCTTTTTGATTAATATTCACGGTCAGCACGAAAGCTATGGTTTGCTCTCTCCAGAAAGCCATATGGGCTATGTGGACAGTATGGGGGTTCCTGCGGAGCTGTTGAGCAGCTACCGCAGTGCCTATGAAAGAATGGGCTACATAAAGAACAAGCTGTCATCTTTTCATATGGATGAAGCACAAAAGGCACGCCAGATTGACCTGTTGACTTATCAGATTGAGGAATTGGAAGCAGCGGATTTGCGCGCTGGGGAACAGGAAGAATTAAACGCACTCAAAACCTTTTACAGCAACAGTGAAAAGATTGCAGCTTCTCTTAATACCGCTAATGCTGTATTGGATGGAAATGAAGAGCAGGCCGGTGTTTTGTCCGCAATATCGGAGGCGTCCGAAGCCCTTGCGGATGCGGAACGCTATTTTCCGGATATACACACTTTGGCGGAGCGTGTTCGGAGTATTGAATATGAGCTTGAGGACTGCTGCTCTGAAATTCGGGATTTTTCCTCTCGCTTGGAGTATGACCCGGATGAGCTTGAAAAAGCGGAAGCTCGTTTGGATGTCATTTATCGTCTTGGTCTTAAATACGGAAAATCGGTTGAAATGATGCTTGATTTTTTAAACCAGTGTAAAGAGGAGCTCAATAATATTCAGTTGTCGGATGAAAAAATAGCCATCCTGACGAAGGAATATGAGGAATCAAAGAAAACCGCCGAGAAACTGGCAAAAGAAATATCGGCAAGCCGTAAAAAAACGGCATTAATGTTTACTGCGCAGGTAAAAGATGAACTCCGGTTTTTAGATATGCCGAACCTTGATTTTCAAGTTCAGCAGGAAGAATGCCCTTTAAATCCGCTGGGTTGTGACAAGATTCAGTTTTTGATTTCTACCAATGCAGGAGAACCAGCGAAGCCGATTGCGAAAATTGCTTCCGGCGGCGAGCTTTCCCGAATTATGCTTGCGATTAAAACCGTTCTCGCAGGAAAAGACGATATTGATACCCTTATTTTTGATGAAGTTGATACCGGAATCAGTGGGAGCGCAGCGCAGAAGGTTGGGTTAAAGCTGCGTGAAGCTTCCAAAAATCGTCAGGTCATTTGCGTCACCCATTTGGCTCAGATCGCCGCTCTTGCGAACACGCAATATCTGATAGAAAAACATGTGGAGAATCAAAAAACATTTACCAACGTTCTGGAATTGGATTTTGAAGGCAGAAAGCAAGAGCTTGCCAGGATCATTGGCGGCTCCCAGATTACCCCTTTGATGCTGGAAAACGCAGCGGAAATGCTGAACATGTCACAGGATCACGCATAACACTTGACATTTTTGAATGATTTTAATATAATGCATTATAATGGCACAGATGGGAAAAAGTATGTTTATGTAGCCGGCAAAGAGAATCTGCGGCTGGTGAAAGCAGAGGCGGCAATAAGCTGAAATACATCCCGGAGCCGCCGAGTGGAACGTTTAATCAGTAGATTCGGCCGTGGGAGCGCACGTTACAGCGCGTGGGTATTTTATAGTACCCGTAAGGCCGTACCTGTGAAGTTACGGCGAACTGAGGTGGTACCGCGGTAACATTCCGCCCTCTGCAAAATATGCAGGGGGCGTTTTTTATGCCCCCGTTATCGAATAGGAGGAAGAAAAATGGGAGTTTACGAGGAATTAAAAGCAAGGGGATTAATCGCACAGGTAACAGACGAGGAAAAGGTAAAGGATCTGCTCGAAAATCAAAAAATCGTTTTTTATATTGGTTTTGATCCTACCGCCGACAGCTTACACGTCGGCCATTTTGTTCAGATTATGGTGATGGCGCATATGCAGCGCGCGGGTCATATTCCGATTGCTCTGTTCGGTGGCGGCACCGGCATGGTAGGCGATCCATCCGGAAAAAGCGACATGAGAAAAATGTTAACAACAGAAGGGATTAACCATAATATTGCGTGTTTTAAAAACCAAATGTCACGGTTGATTGATTTTTCAGACGGCAAGGCAATTATGGCGAACAATGGAGACTGGCTGCTCCATCAGAATTACATCGAATTTATCCGCGATGTTGGTGTGCATTTCACCGTCAATCGAATGCTTTCGTTTGAATGCTACAAACAAAGGATGGAGCGCGGACTTACCTTCTTCGAGTTGAATTATATGCTTATGCAGAGCTTCGACTTCTTGGAATTAAACCGCAGGTATCAGTGTGTGATGGAGCTTGGGGGCGACGACCAATGGAGCAATATTATCGGCGGCGTTGAGTTAATCCGTAAAAAAGAGGGAAAAGAAGCCTTTGGTATGACCTTTACATTATTGACGACAAGTGAAGGGAAGAAAATGGGCAAAACTGAGAAAGGCGCGGTATGGCTTGACCCCGAAAAAACGACACCATTTGAGTTTTATCAGTACTGGCGCAACATCGCGGACGCCGATGTAATTAGATGCCTGAAAATTCTTACTTTCCTGCCACTGTCTGAGATTATTGAACTGGCTAAGCTGGAAGGCGGAGAACTGAATAAAGCGAAAGAAATATTGGCTTATGAAGTAACAAAACTGATCCACGGTGAGGAAGAAGCGACAAAAGCGCAGGATGGCGCCAGAGCGCTTTTCGGCGGAGGAGTCAGCACAGATCATATGCCTACCAGTGAAATTACGTTACGGGAATTTACTGACGGTGAAATTGGAGTGTTGGATTTGCTTTTTGCCGTAAAGCTAATTCCATCAAAGGGTGAGGGGAGACGTCTGGTTGACCAGGGAGGTATATCAGTGGACGACCAGAAGGTAACGTCGGCTGCCGCCAAGCTTGAGTTGAAGGATTTTGAAAAGGGTTATGTGATTGTTAAAAAGGGAAAGAAAATCCATCACAAGATTGCCTTGTCCGCAACAACAGAATAACAGAATAGTTGAAAGTTGCCTTCTTCCAGTCTCTGTACGAAGAAGGCAATCTCTGTTTTATAATATTATTAATAGAATAATATTGATTTTTACAGTGTAATTTCTTATAATAAGACTATTCGCTTATGGAGGCATTATTCATGCAAAAATACAGGAATTGCTTTATTGCTCCCGTTGCTGTTTTTTTTATACTAATGTCCGTATTCTATTGTTATCAAATGTTTCCGTTTGGAAATAAAACACTCGCATGGTGTGATATGGAGCAGCAGGTTATCCCTTTCTTAATGGATTTCAAGGACATTCTTGCGGGAAAATCAAATGTTTTTCTGAACCTGCAAAATGCTGGTGGTATGAGCTTTTGGGGCGTTTTTTTGTTTTTTATATCAAGTCCTTTCACCTTTTTGGTGGCCTTCATACAAAAAGGAGATATGTACCATTTTGTTAATATCCTTGTTTTACTAAAAATGATGGTTTGTTCGTTGACGGCAAGTCTCTTTTTTCTTACGTTGTTCAAGAAGCTTAGTACCGCGCAGACTGCGGCAATATCGGTGATGTATGCGTTTTCCGGTTATGCGATGTTTTATTATCAGAACCAGGTCTGGCTTGATATTATGTATCTTTTCCCGATACTGCTTTTGGGATTAAACAAGCTGGTAAAGGAAGAACGAATCTGGCTTTATGTAATATCGTTTTCCGCGTTTCTTACCGTTAATTTTTATTTAAGCTATATGATCACGCTTTTCATTGTTTTAGCCTTCGGCTTTTATTTGTTTTTAAACTTGCCGCGAGACAAATGGAAAACCAGCATTTTTTTATTGGGAATTTCCAGTATCATCGTTGCATTCATTACCGCCGTAATATGGGTTCCGTCTTTAATGCAATACCTCGCTTCCGCAAGAACAGGCGACCTGATTACCAGCTTAAAAATCGGAGGTTTTTTTACCCGGTTTGATACGACTCTAACGGTTTTAATTTGTTCGTCCGCCATATTTGTTGCCCTTATTTTTTATGTCCTTTTTTATAAGCAATACCTGAAGCAGAATCTTTTTCTCTTTTTTATTTTTCTCTTAATGCTTATCCCGGTAATTATTGAACCGATCAATAAAATGTGGCATACCGGAAACTATCAGGCGTTTCCGGTCCGTTACGGCTATATCACAATTTTTATCGGATTGATTTTACTTGCCGTAATTCTATCCAAAATAAACAGTCGCCGCATAGTTCTGTACAGCAGCCCGTTTTCGGTATTCTGTTGTACTCTTGCCGTTATTATGCTGTTTTTTGTATCCTGCTTACTTATCCGTAAAAATTATGAAGCGATAACGGTATATACCAGAACCTTATGGGGAGATAGCGAAAGCTTCAAACTATTGTTTGCATACTTTATCACGTCTGCATTTTCTTATCTACTCATTCTTGTGTTTTATCAATCCAGACAATTAAAAACAACCGCATTTTCAATCTTTCTTTGCCTGCTTGTTCTGATTGAGGCTGTATTTAATTCATGTGTTTATATTGCTTCCCCAGCCAACCTCGCGGAAAAATACCAGCCCATAATTCCGCTCAGTGACAAAATCAAGGACACCGATTTGTATCGTGTAAAGATGAAGGAAAAGTATTTTGACGCGAATCTTATCGGCAGCCTGGGGTATCAAACATTAAGTCATTATACTTCGCTCACAAATGAGAGCTTTATGTACACCATGAAAAAGCTGGGCTATTCATCCTACTGGATGGAGGTAAGCTCAAACGGAGGCACAGAGCTTACCGATGCAGTTCTGGGTAACCGGTACAGTATTGTAAAATCAGACCCGTATTTAGAAAAAGATAATATCGTCTACCAGAATAATCATTATTCGATTCTCGAGAATAACAACACACTTCCGATTGGATTTGTTATGAATAGCAGCCGGATAAAATCTCTGGAAAAGCTTCCTGATAAAACAAGGCTCGAAATTCAGGAAAATTTGTACGAGTCTATATTTAACTCAGACAATCAGCTTTTTACTTTTTACGAACCGAATGAGCTGCATAATATTTCTTACCAAAAGGACGGGGCATATCTTATTACCTATTCGGATAATTCGATGAATGGAATTCTCACATATCATATTCCTGTAAAAGGAACACAGATATTATATTATGATTGCTTCGACCGGATCTCTAACAGCCTTGTGGAGCACATTAATTCCAGCTTTAACATCAGGGTAAACGGTACGCTGATTCAGGAAGATTATCCCAATCAATCCAATAATGGTCTTGTAACTCTTGGAACCTTTACAGATCAAACAGTCGAGGTACAGGTGGAGGCTTTAAAGGAAGTTTACGCAAAATCATTCGGAGTCGCGGGTTTAGATGTTGCCAGGCTTAAGGGTGCCGTAAACGGTACGGCAGGAGCCAATCTGAAACAGGTAAACAATAAACTGATAGGCAATGTGGATACAGGAGACCATCAAGACGCGTATCTTTTTTTGCCGCTGACATACGACGGAGGCTATTCTGCGACGGTGAATGCTAAGAATGTGCAAATTGACAAAGTGTTTGATTGCATGATGGCGGTAAAACTTGAGAAAGGAACGAATACGATTTGCGTCAGTTATATCCCGCCGGGTTTTAAAGCTGGAGCGGCATTATCAGTTTTTGGATTTCTTTTATTCTTGGCAGCGTTGAAATTTTGCAACAAAAAGTTCCTTGAAAAGCTAAATCTGATTACAAATTTATCCGCTTTGCTGTTTATACTTCTTTTTATTGGGACTATATTTATGGTTTATATTTTTCCCGTTTATATTTACTTGAAAAGATAGCGAAAAGCAGCCTGTGATAATAAAGCACAGACTGCTTTTTGCGATCCGGTTCTATTTTAATTCTGGATGCAATTTTCAATTGCGGTGAGCGTTTCATTAAAATCTGCAGCTGTTACCAGCAGAGAAATATCTACTTCAGAAGTCGTGATAATCCGGATATCCGTATTGGCTTTCGCTGCTGCTGAAAAAACATCAGCTGCTACGCCTGGTAAGTCCTTCATACCTTGATCATAAACTGAAATCTTGCAGTTGCCACTGCTGACAATTGTCTTAATATTAGAATTGTCATGTAAATCAGAAGTAAATGAAAGAATCTTACCCAGATCGTTATCTGAAATTGTAAAGGAAACGGAGGTAAAGGCACCGTGTGTGGGTGCAAGCGAAATCATATCGACAATTACATCAAAAGAAGCTATTTTCTGAAAAATATCCGAAATAAAAGTAATATCAGAAGGACACTTCTGCAAGGTAACCAAGGTAATATCATTTGATGTTGAAATTGTTGGCTTCGTAAACATATTAACCCCCCATTTTATTTTAGCATGTCGGACATATTATAAAGTCCCGGATTTTGTTTCGTTAAAAAGAGCGCCGCATTTAAAGCGCCGGCCGCAAGAATTCTTCTTGACTGTGCGGAATGCGACAGCGTGATCACTTCATGCTGCCCTGCAAATATTACTTCATGCTCCCCTACAATAGTACCTCCGCGAATAGAATGGATTCCTATTTCAGAGGTTTCCCGCTTCTTACGCTGAGAATGGCGATCATACATATAGTTCACATTTTTATCCAGCACAGATGAGATACCGTCCGCAATCATAAGCGCGGTTCCGCTGGGCGCGTCGATTTTCTGATTATGATGCTTTTCTATTATCTCAATGTCAAAGCTGCTTCCTAAAACCTTTGCAGCTGTTTTTGCTAGTTCAATCAGCAGATTGATGCCAATTGACATATTTCCCGAATAAAAAACAGGAAGTTCTTTGGAAACTCTCGTCAGCATTTCCACCTGAGATGTATTGTACCCAGTGGTGCATAAAACCAACGGTGTTTTCTTGATTTGAGCGTATTGGAGTAAAGAGGGGAGAAGAGAGGGATTTGAAAAGTCGATAATTACATCCGTATCAACACTGATGTCCATTGGTTTTGAGACCACAGGAAATTCATTCGGCAACTCAATATTAATATCGATTCCGCCCACAACTCTGCAATCTTCCCGCTCAGAAGCGCAGAAAACTATTTCGCGGCCCATCTTGCCATTGCAGCCGCAGATAATTAGATTTTTTATTTCTGTCATTTGGAACGTCCCCTTTTATTAAGGAAGTGATACACTGCCGGAGAAACGGCAGTGTATCTCGCTTAATTTACAGTGATATGTCGCTTAGCTGATATTTTTTCAGGATCGCGTTCAATTTTGCAAGACCCTCGCTAGTCATAACAGTAAGCGGCAAACGGCAGTCTCCGCAGTCAGCACCGAGTATTTTCATTGCCGCTTTTACGGGGATCGGGTTCACATCCATAAACAAGGCTTCCATCAATTCAAAATATTGCAGCGATGCTTCCCGGCTTGCAGCGATATTGCCTGTGAAATAGTCTTCGCAGATTTTGTGCATGATATTTGGCATGATGTTAGCAAAAACGGATATGATGCCCTTACCACCCAAAACCAGCATGGACAGGGTTTGGTCATCGTTACCGGAGTATACGGTTAAGTTATCTCCGCACAAGGAAATGGTTTTTGCAACTGAGGAGATATCTCCGTTTGCTTCTTTTGTAGCGACAATATTTGGGTGCTCCGACAACGAAAGATAGGTTTCCGGTTTAATGTTACATCCGGTTCTTGAAGGCACATTATACACTATAATTGGCAGATCAACTCGATCCGCGACATAGTGGTAATGCTTTACCAAACCGGATTGAGAAGTTTTGTTATAATATGGAGTTACCATTAAAAGTGCGTCAGCGCCCAAATCCTTTGCGGTACGGGATAGCTCCACTGCGTAGTTTGTGTCGTTGCTTCCCGAACTCGCGATGACAGGTATCCGCTTGTTTACATGGTCAACAATATACTTTATCGCTTTACAGTGCTCATCGTGGTTCAATACCGGAGATTCTCCGGTGGTCGCACAGGCGATTATCGCATCTGTTTTATTTCTAATATGAAATTCAATTAATTGGTTTAGCATTTCATAATTAATGGAACCGTCTTGTTTCATGGGTGTTACCAGTGCTACGCCGGAACCGGTAAAAACGACCTTTTTCATAATAGTACCTCCAAACAGCAGTTATTTTTAATCAATAAATCCTTTCGCACAAAGGAGTTCAGCCATCAGGACACCGCCGCCGGCTGCTCCGCGAAGGGTGTTGTGAGAGAGACAAACAAATTTAATATCATATTGCGTATCGGGACGGAGACGACCGATGGATACCGCCATCCCATTTTCAAGGTTGCGATCCAGTCGCGATTGCGGACGGTCCTCCTCACGGAAATAATGCAGAAACTGCTTCGGAGCGCTGGGCAGCTGAAGCTCCTGCGGCACTCCTTTAAAGTTCTCCCATCTCGAAACGATTTCTTCCATTTCAACTTTCTTTTCATAGGAAACAAAAACTGCCGCCGTGTGTCCGTCGGAAACCGGAACACGCAAGCACTGGGACGTAATGTTTGGTGTCTGTGTATTTACAATGACTCCGTTTTCAACATGTCCCCAGATTTTCAAGGGCTCATTTTCGGATTTTCCTTCTTCGCCGCCGATAAACGGAATTACGTTGTCAACGCTTTCCGGCCAGGTTTGAAAAGTCTTTCCGGCTCCCGAAATTGCCTGATAAGTGCACGCCAGAACCTTAGTGACATTCAGCTCCAACAGGGGATGAATCGCTGGAACATAGCTTTGCAGGGAACAATTTGATTTTACGGAAATAAATCCACGTTTCGTACCGAGTCGCTTTCGCTGAGAATAGATTACCTCGGCGTGTTCGGCGTTGATTTCCGGAATAATCATCGGAACATCGGCAACCATACGGTTTGCGCTGTTGTTGGACATGACAGGACATTCCGCCTTCGCATAAGCATCTTCAAGCGCTTTGATTTCATCTTTTTTCATATTCACCGCGCAAAAGACGAAATCAACGAGGGAAGCAATCTTTTTTATGTCTTTTTCCGCGTTGTATACTATCATATTCGCCATACTCTTCGGCATCGGTACAGTCATCAGCCAATGGTCTCCGACAGCTTCTTCATAGGTTTTTCCCGCAGAACGGGAACTGGCAGCAAGCGCGGTTACCGTAAACCAGGGGTGATTTTCCAAAAGGGTAGCAAATCTCTGGCCTACCATACCTGTTGCACCGATGATACCTACATTATACTTTTTCATATTAATTCCTCCTGTATATTATATGAATGTGGTAAATAAAAATATCAGCGTAATAAAAAAACCGGTTTTAAAACCGGTCGTCAAAAAAATATTTGAATGCTGGCTAATACCTGAAAATACGGATTTTACCACGCTGGTATCTGCCGATAGCGCTTCATCATATTTCATGACGACAGTTGTACTGTTCTTCACAAATACAACCAGGCAAATACCTGCCGCAGTATTCCCTTCGGCGGGTTTCCCTTTTTCAAACCTTCATCGGCTTCGGCAGCCTAAAATTTGATACTGATTAAATCCCGCGCCTCTATCTTTTATTAATATAAATTTTTATTATAATAACATGGTTGCTATTACTTGTCAATTTATTTATAATAAATAATTGGCAATAATAAATTTAGGAGATATGGAAATGAGTTTAAACCTTCAAAATATGAAGACAAAGGATTTTTACTATGATTTACCAAAGGAACTAATTGCGCAAACTCCTCTGGAACCGCGCGACACTTCAAGACTATTAACTCTCAGCAAAAAATCAGGTGAAATATCACACAAACACTTTTATGATATCGTAGATTTTTTAAAGCCCGGCGACTGTCTTGTGCTAAACGATTCCCGAGTTTTGCCTGCCAGATTGTATGGGATCAAGGAGGGTACGGGCGCAAAGGTGGAGTTTTTACTCCTGACACACCGCGAGGGAGACATTTGGGAAGTTCTCTGCGGACCCGGTAAGCGCGCAAAACCGGGATCACGCTTTGTGTTCGGCCACGGGTTACTCAAAGCGGAGGTACTGGAGATTATCAATGAAGGGAACCGTCTGGTCCGTTTTATTTATGACGGAAACTTCTATGAAATATTGGACAGGATCGGGGAAATGCCGCTCCCTCATTATATCACGGAGCATTTAAACGACAAAGAACGCTATCAAACCGTATATTCCAAAGAAATTGGCTCCGCAGCCGCTCCTACGGCGGGACTCCACTTTACGCCGGAACTGCTGGAAAAGGCAAAAACAAAAGGTGTCATGCTGACGTTCGTAACCCTTCACGTCGGGCTGGGAACCTTCCGACCGGTAAGCGCGGTAAATGTAACCGAGCATAAAATGCATTCGGAACACTATTATATGCCTAAAGAAACGGCAGACGCAATCAATCAGGCAAAAGAAAGCGGAAATCGGGTCATCGCGGTTGGAACCACCAGCTGCCGCACTTTGGAGTCTGTTTATAAAAAAGAAGGCTGTATCAAAGAAAGTGACGGATGGACGGATATCTTTATTTATCCCGGCTTTCAATTTCAGGTACTGGACGGTTTGATCACAAACTTTCACCTGCCGGAAAGCACCCTGATTATGCTGGTATCCGCACTGGCTGGATACGACCATATTATGAACGCCTACCGGGTTGCCGTTCAGAAAAAATATCGTTTTTTCAGTTTTGGCGACGCGATGTTTATCTATTGAGAGGATAATTAAGAATGTTTAAAATAAATCAAACCGACGGCGCCGCAAGGCGCGGGAATTATCTTACTCCTCACGGAGCGGTTCAAACGCCGGCATTTATGAATGTAGCCACCTGCGGCGCGATTAAGGGAGCTGTTTCCGCTATGGATCTAAAAAATCTGAAATGTCAGGTTCAGCTTTGCAATACTTATCACCTGCACTTAAGACCCGGTGACGAAACTGTAAAAAGGCTGGGAGGACTTCATAAGTTTACAAAATGGGAGGGTCCTATATTAACAGACAGCGGAGGCTTTCAGGTTTTTTCTCTCGCAAAGCTGAGAAATATCAAGGAAGAAGGAGTAACCTTCGCCTCGCATATCGACGGTCATAAAATATTTATGGGGCCGGAGGAAAGTATGAGAATACAATCCAACCTCGCTTCCACAATTGCTATGGCATTTGATGAGTGTGTTGAAAATCCCGCAGAATACGAATATGCAAGAGACTCCTGTGAACGTACGGTACGCTGGCTTCACCGCTGCAAAGCCGAAATGGATCGCCTCAATTCTCTGCCGGACACAATTAACAGGCAGCAGATACTGTGGGGAATTAACCAGGGGAGCACCTATGAGGACCTTCGAATTGAAAATATGCGGCAGATTCGCGAGTTGGATCTGGATGGTTACGCAATCGGCGGGCTGGCGGTAGGGGAAAGCGCGGGGGACATGTACCGGGTTATCGAAGCTGTCGAGCCGGAAATGCCAAAGGAGAAACCCAGATATCTCATGGGAGTCGGTACCCCTTTAAACATACTGGAAGCTGTGAAGCGGGGTGTGGACTTTTTTGACTGTGTTATGCCAACCCGAAACGCACGGCACGGACATGCCTTTACCTGGGAGGGCTGCAGAAATATGATGAACGCAAAATACAAGCTGGACGAGCTTCCGCTGGATGAAAACTGTGATTGCCCGGTATGCCGAAACTTTACCCGTGCTTACATTCATCACTTGTTTAAGAGCGGAGAGATGCTAGCGATGCGGCTATGTGTTATGCATAATATCTATTTCTACAATTCATTGATGGAACAGATAAGGCTTTCTCTTGAAGAAGGACGGTTTGGTGAGTTCTACCGAAATAACAGTATAAAAATTGGTCTCAGAATATAATTTCACTTGCAACAGATAGTATTTATTGATATAATCATTGTATTAAATGGAGGTGCAGGTTTATCATGATTTTTAACACTTTAACAGCGGGCGCAAATGCTGCAAATTCCGGCAGTGGAACATGGATAATGATTCTGATTTATGTAGCTATTTTCGGCGGTTTATATTTATTTGTAATTCGCCCCCAGCAGCAGAAAAAGAAGAAAGAGGACAAGATGCGCGGTAATGTGCAGATTGGCGATGAGATTACAACAATCGGCGGAATTATCGGACGTGTTGTCGGCATTAAAGAAGATTCTGATTCTATTGTAATCGAGACCGGTACGGACCGTGCAAAGATTCGAATCAAACGCTGGGCAGTTGGCAGTGTCGATACAATTCACGACGATGCCGAATAATTAGTATATCTGGCGCCGTCTCTGAATATCTATTTATTAGATATTTGAGGGGGCGCTTGTTTATGAAAAGCTCAAGGCATCTAAATGAAAATCCTGTCTTTGGTGCGGTAAGATCCATCATTATCGGCTCTGTCGCCGGAGCGGCACTTTGCGCCGCTTTGTTGGGTGCGTTCTCTTTAGCTTTTGTATCATCCGGATATATCCCACAGAGTATGATTTCTCCGCTCGTAATCGTAATTTCAGCGGTAAGCGCGTTTGTATCGGGATTTGTTGCCGCGAAGATATCTCAAAAACGCGGTCTCGCGTTTGGAGTTTTAGCTGGTCTGTTCCTTTTTGTCCTGTTCATTTTTTCTGGGATGCTCGCGTCGAAGGAGACCGTCTCAGCAGCATGCCTGTTTCGGATGCTGGTTATGGCTTTATCCGGTGGAGTCGGTGGATTTTTAGCTGTAAATAAAAAATCAAAAATTAAATAACACTTTAACTATTTTAATCTGTGTGATATAATACTGAAGTGACAAAAGTTGACATTGAAACGGAGGTTTTAAAATGAAACAGATTAAAACGCTGAATAAGGCTAATTTGAAGGAAAGTGCAGTAAAAGGTGGCTGCGGCGAGTGCCAGGCTTCCTGCCAGTCAGCCTGCAAAACTTCCTGCACGGTTGCGAACCAAAAGTGTGAAAACGCCAACCGATAACCGATAATTGATTTAAAATTTAATGGGAAATCTCTAAGGGACAGAAATCTGTCCCTTAAATTTTGTGTATATGGAGTAAGATAAATGATTCATAAGTATTCTTTAAATGGCTATCATATCGTCCTGGATACTAATAGCGGGGCAGTACATCTTTTTGATGACGTTCCTTTTGAAATTTTGGATTATCTGGAGGACTGTGTTCCGGAACAGCCGCCGGAAAAGATGACGGCTTCTTTAGAAAACAAATACGACAAACAGATCATAAAAGAAGCTTATGAAGAAATTTCAGAACTTTATAAAAATGGACAGTTATTTTCATCGGATGAATACCAAAAATATTCGTCCATGATGCAAAACGCGCCAGTCAAATCCATGTGCCTTAATATTGCCCATGATTGTAATTTGCGCTGTGAATACTGCTTTGCGGCCAAGGGGGATTTTGGTCGCGGAAGAATGTTGATGCCTTTTGAGGTAGGTAAGAAAGCTATCGATTTCTTGATTGAAAAATCCGAAGGTCGTCATAACCTTGAAGTAGACTTTTTTGGCGGCGAACCGCTTATGAATTTTGAAGTGGTCAAGCAGGTTGTCAATTACGCCCGCAGTATTGAGAAAGAACATAATAAAAATTTTCGATTTACCATTACGACAAATGGGATTCTGCTCACAGATGATAAAATAGATTTCATCAACCGCGAGATGTCTAACTGCGTTCTTTCTCTGGATGGAAGGAAGGGTGTAAACGACCTGCTGCGCGTAAAAGTGGATGGATCGGGAAGCTATGACAACGTTGTCTCCAAGTTCCAAAAGCTTGTAGCAACGCGCGGAGATAAGGATTATTACGCGCGAGGAACCTTTACCAAGCATAATCTTGATTTCACAAACGATGTACTCCATATGGCGGATTTAGGATTTGATCAAATCTCTGTGGAGCCGGTTGTTTCCGACGTGAAGCTGGATTACTCGATAAAAGACGAGGATCTCCCAGAAGTATTCGCCGAATATGAACGCCTTGCAGATGAAATAATTAAACGGAAAAGGGTGGGGAGAAGCTTTAATTTCTTCCACTTTATGCTTGATTTAGACCAGGGACCTTGTGCAATTAAACGCCTTCGCGGGTGCGGGTGCGGCAACGAATACATTGCGGTTACTCCAGAGGGAGATATTTTCCCATGCCATCAATTTGTTGGAGATGACCAGTGGAAAATGGGAAATGTACTGGACGGAACCTACCGTATTGATATGAAGCACGACTTCGCACTTTCAAATGTCTATTCTAAGCCTGACTGTAAAGAATGCTGGGCAAAATTCTACTGCAGCGGTGGCTGCAACGCAAATAACTGGCAATATGAAGGAGATATTCATAAATCTCATCATATCTCCTGCAAACTTGAGAAAAAGCGCTTGGAGTGTGCCATCATGATCAAGGCAGCTCTTTTGGATTAAACGACTTCATGAAATACACATGCCTGCGTCATGTATGCATGTGTATTTTTATACATCTAATTAACATAACCAAGTTAACATAATGTTTAGTTAGTTTACATAATGTGTAGCGACTATGTTTTATCGTAATGTATAAAAATGTAAAAGTGTCTGATTATGTATTGCGAAGCATTTGAAAAAGTATTATAGTATATACTTACAAGGTGGGTGAAATGCTTTTGAAAGAAAAAATTTTGGGATTTGTTGGTGCCGGAAATATGGCCGGCGCGATTGTGAATGGGATTATCAGCGCAAAAACTTTTCAACCTCAGAAAATATATGTTTATGATATAAACAGTGAAAAACAGAAGGAGCTTCAATCTACAGCGGGCGTAAATGCAGCTGAGTCACTCCCATTATTAATTGAGAATTGTGATATTATTTTCCTCGCTGTTAAGCCGCAGAATTTTTTGGAGGTTTTATCTGAAATTAAACCTGTTGTAAATGAAAATAAATTATTTGTATCAATTGCGGCAGGAATTTCATCACAGTATATTATAGCTTCCCTTGGGTGTAACTGCCCTGTCATCCGCACCATGCCAAATACTCCTCTGTTGATCAGAAAGGGTGCTACCGCAGTTTGCAGAACTGAAAATGTCAGCGATGAAGATTTTGATTTAGTAAAATCTTTGTTTGTTGCTTGCGGAACGGTTACTGTTTTAAATGAGAGTCAAATGAACGCCGTAATTTCCGTTAACAGCAGTAGCCCTGCTTACATTTATTTGTTTGCGAAGGCCATGATGGATAACGCGGTAAAGCAGGGAATAGACGCTGATGTTGCGCTTCAGCTGATTTGTCAGACTCTGGAAGGCAGCGCAGGTATGCTTCGAAAACCGGAAATGACTCCGGATGCTTTAATTAAAATGGTTTCTTCTCCAGGAGGCACCACGCTAAAAGCACTCGATGTTTTTTATGAAAGCGGTTTTGAGGCCATGGTCGCAAATGCAATGATAGCATGTACAAAAAGAGCGGAAGAATTGGGCAAATAAATCATATAAGCCATACTCATCTCATACAAATTTAAAAACACAAACAAAGGATGTTGGAGGATTGTATGAGAGTTGTAATGGTAAGGCGCAGTTTTGTCCACGGGTTAAAAAGAATTTTTCTAGATTTTTTTGACGCGGTACGAGAGAATTATGTCTTAATCTCTTTCTCAATTTTCTTGATAACAGGATTGGTTCTTGGATCAATATTCGCAAGAAATATAGATTTTTCAGTTCTAAGTAAATTGGATTTTCTATTTTACAGCAATATTAAGACTCGGTCCGTTCAACCGTTTCTCAGCGTTTTTACAGCGTCCTTTGCATCTTCCTTCCTTTTTATTCTATTCTGTTTTTTATGCGGTCTTTCTATTTGGGGGATGTTTATTATACCTGTCGTGCTCGTTTTTCGTGGATTTGGATTAGGACTGACTTCCGGTTATCTTTATTCCTCTTACGGAGGAAGCGGAATTCTTTTTAATCTTATTGTAATTTTGCCTGGAGCATTTATTTGCTGTGTGGCAATTTTGTTGGCGGCTAGAGAAGGCTCCCGCTTCTCCCGCAGAATCGCTGCCGGCGGACAATGCCAGGGCGGAATTATCAGCAGAGCTAATATAAGGCTATACCTATTGCGATTTGGAGCCATTCTTGGAATTGCTTTTCTGTCGGCTGTAACAGACTTAATACTATCAGCCTGTTTTGCCGGTATGTTTTCTTTTTAAGCTAGAGGGGATAGTACAAAATGAATGAATATTGCGAAGACTTCAGCGATTATTTAATTAATACGAAATTGGTTTCTACCAACACCTTGGATTCTTACATTAGAGACGTAAGCCGTTATTTGACCTTTCTTGATATAAAGGATTTAAAAAATCCTGCCGAGGTTGATATTGATGTCCTAAATATTTATATTAATGAGCTAATGAGTTTAAAAAAATCAAATTCTACCATTACCAGAAATGTAGCTTCCATTCGGTGTTTTTATCAATACTTAATTCTGAACAATAAAGCAAAAAGCAATCCGGCCAAAGCAATAAAATTGGAAAAAACTCAAAAGAAACTGCCTCAAATATTAACCGGCAAAGAAATTGAGTTACTATTGGAGCAGCCGGACATGAGAGAGCCGAAGGGCTGCCGTGACAAAGCCATGCTTGAGCTGTTATACGCAACCGGAATTCGCGTTTCAGAATTGGTTGAATTGAATGTTGGGGATATCAATTTACATACGGGAGTTCTTCGCTGTAAAAGCGGAAAATCCGAACGTATGATTCCGGTTTATTCTTCCGCTGTTTCAATCATATCGGATTATATCCTCAGGTCAAGGAGTATTATAATTTCCCCCGACGGAGGACAGGCTTTATTTACAAATTTAAATGGACGAAGGCTTACCAGGCAGGGATTTTGGAAAATTGTAAAGGGATATGCGGAACAGGCTGGAATTGTAAAAGAAATTACACCTCACACCTTGCGTCATTCATTTGCTTTGCATTTATTAGAAAATGGGGCAGAGCTGAAGGATATCCAATTGATGCTGGGTCATGCTGATATTTCATCTACACAGGTATATGTTCATCTTCTAAATGACCATTTTAAAGAAGTATATAACAACTGTCATCCTCGAGCAAAATTAGGATAGGAGTGGAACCATGGGATTATTTTCAATGAACTACAGTAAGCCGGGTCCAGGGGTCAGCAAAGACGAGCCGAAAAAAAAGCCGTTCTTTCATTTTTTTGAACTCTTTTTTCGAAAATTTTGGGATCTTGCAAAGTTAAACTTACTATTTTCAGTTCCTGTGATTATTGTTTTTATTCTGACTGGTTTTTTGAATTCCTTTACAAATATAAATTATATCCTTACGCTGCCAATGATTTTAATTTCGCCTTTTGTCGCAGGGTTAACCTATGTAACGCGAAATTATGCAAAAGAAGACCATGCGTTCATATTATCTGACTTTTTAAGTGCGATCAAAAACAACTGGCTGGCGTTTTTGGTTAACGGTATAGTTTTTTATCTTATTTATAATGTTTTTACAATTGCGTTTTCGTTTTATTCAAATCAGGCGAGAACCAACAATTTATATGTTTTCCCGTTGTTTGTTAGTATTGTGTTTTTTGGGTTGTTTCTGTTTTCACAATACTATGTGCCGGTTATGATTATTACATTTGATTTAAGACTAACTCAAATTTATAAAAACTCATTTATTTTTTCAATTCTCGGTCTATGGCGCAATTTATTGATTACAGTTATTTTAGGAATTTTCTATCTGATCTTTTATATTATGATTCAGTTAATGCCATTCACATTTTTAATTGCTTCCGCACTTATGCTATTTAATTTCTTCGCGTTCAGCATGTTCTTGATTAATTTCACTGTTTTTCCGCTGGTAAATAAGACTATGATTGAACCCTATCAGGTGATAGAGCAGAATATTGATCCTGATTTTCAAGACGACATAAAATGATAAGATAACTGAAAAAAGAGTCGGTTTATTCCGGCTCTTTTTTGTTGTTAGTCTTGGGATTTCTTAGCGTTACCTTTGACAAAGGGTTTGATTTTGCTGCATTTGCCATCTGCTCATCTGAAAGATGTGTGTATATTTCTGTCGTACCTAAATTTTCATGTCCCAATATATCCTTTAACACCCGGATATCAACATGACCATGCTGATACATTAATGTGGCTGCGGTATGCCGAAGCTTATGAACCGAAAAACCAGGGCCTTTAATATCAATCATCGCTAAGTATTTTTTTACAATAAACTGAACTGTTTTCGGGCTGATTCTTTTATTCTGTTTACTGATGAAGAGGGCTTCCTTATCGACTAAGGCATTTTTCGGACGAACCGTAATATAATTCTTGATGGCATCAATACAAGCGTCATTTAAATACACAATACGTTCCTTATTTCCTTTACCGGTTATCCGTACCGTAGAGGTTGTCTGCCTGACATCGTTCAGGTTTAAGCTTACGAGTTCCGATAACCGCATTCCGCAGTTCAAAAAAAGAACCATCATGCAATAATCGCGTTCTTTTGTAGGACCATCAATTTTGGACAACAAATCCAAGCTCTGCTCCAATGTCAAATATTTCGGCAGGGATTTTTTTAACTTCGGTGTTTCTAACTCTTCAATCGGGTTAAACGCCAATTTCCCTGTTTTATTAGTTAGATATTTAAAAAAAGCACGCATACTTGCTACTTTTCGCGCTCGGGCTGCTGCTTTATTTCTGCGATCAGAGCTTAAATAATTTATATATTCAAATACATTTGTTAAAGTGATTGTTTTAATTAGGTTAAGGTCTACATCCGATATGCTGATTTCTTCAAATTCGGTCGTAGTAGGAACCAAACCTCTGCTTTTTTTTATGTACCGAAAAAATGTCCGAAGATCAAGATAATACTCCTCAACAGTTTTTGGCGATTTTCCTTTTATAGTACCGATATATCCAAGGAACTCTTTAATGATTGGCGGGGATTCTGCTAATAATTCTGGTTTCATTCAACATTCAACTCCTAATTTTAAATTATGAAACAGTTATTGGATCATGAATGATAATCAAGATACATACAGGAATAAATGGAAGTTCATTAACATATAACTTTTCAACTCCTACAATTATACAAAATATTCATTTTGTATAATTGTATCCCAAAAATTAGGAGATGTCAATATCCTACCCTTTTTCCTCCTGCCTGTCAATCTGCACTGGGCTACTCTCTGGTAAGTATACCGGATTCATCCTGCCCCATTTTTTTGTTGTAAGTATCTACAAGCCGCTTTGCTTCATCATCAATTGAAACAGGCTTCGGAACTTCAGGAACGTCAAGTGTTTTCATGATTCTGTCAAGCCGACTGATTATTGAATCTTCCCGATGGAATCGCCGGCCTTTATGATTGCTTAGGTTCTCAATTTCTTTTTAACCTTATCTCTTTAATTTCGGTATTCTTATTGTAAAGCTATGATATCTTAGTATACTGTATACAGTATACTAAGATATCATAACGCCATAATTGGCAGAGCTTTTTATAAATAGTACTATAATACTGGATACAGTAGTTTAATTATGCTATAATATATTGGGTGATAATTATGTATAATCAATCTCAAAAAAAAGCTACAGCAAAATATAATACAAAGGCTTATGACGATATTAAAATCAGAGTAGCCAAAGGAAAAAGAGATGAATATAAAGCTCAAGCAGAAATTCTTGGAATGAGTTTAAATGCTTATGTAATCTATTTGATCGAAAAAGACAAGGAACGGATATAATCTGTACCTTGTCTTTATTATATGTATGATTTATTTTTGGATTAAAGGCATTATACCCCCGATATCCTTTAAAGGTGTATTTGTCAGAGACAAAACACTAACATTTCTTAACCTACAAAAAGTGCTGATTTTTGTAAAATCAGGGTGCAGCTCAATATTGCCAGTAAACGCGATCAAATCTCTTCCTATCTTTCCGCAGGCCCCGCCTAAAAACCCATAGTCATGGCCTTTTAACTCAACATAGCCAGGTCGAATCACTAATACATCCATTTCATTTTTAAGAGCGGCATTCGCAATAGATTGATCCGCCGTAATAATAGAACGTTCATCTACAATTACAGTTGAACATTTAGCATATCCTTGGTTCACGTTTATGAGTTGCAAATGATTTTTAAAGCTATAATCTTTTATCATTTTATCCAGCGCACTAACTTTTGCAAGCAGTTTATTTCCTGCGCGCGCAGCGTTCAATAATACATCACCGGGATATTGATTTCCGGCCATACCGCAAGATTGAATGGCATGAAAGCCTTGATCCGCAAAAGCTTTCATTATTCTCTGCTGTGTTTTTTCTATTATGATTTCGCTTCCACCTAAATGATGAATCTGCATATCCACATGGTCGCTCACCGATACATTCATATTTTCATTTGGTTCTACGGTAATAATTGTGATGCCTAACGTTTGCAGGCAACGAATCAATGAGGTATATGTACCGGACATAGCGGCGCACACTACGTCCGATTCAGGCAAATTAGGGTTTTGTAAAAATTCCATCTTTACTCCATCCTCAGCGCATCCACAGGATTCAGCCTGGAGGCCTTATAAGCGGGATATACGCCAAATATAATTCCGGTGAAAAATGAGAATCCGATGGCAAGCAGCATTATGTCAAATCGGATGCTCAGAGCGATTCCATAGTAGGCTGTTCCCACGTAAGATACCAAGTAGCCCACCGCAATTCCCATAAAACAGCCGATCAGCGATAACAAAGCTGCCTCAAAAAGAAACTCCAGCATAATTGAACTTCTTTTTGCTCCAATTGCTTTTTTTATTCCTATTTCCCTTGTACGTTCATTCACAGAAACAAGCATAACCGTCATAATACTCAGACTTGCCACAAAAAGAGAAATAGCGCCGACAGCAGATAAAATTAAAGTTACAATATCCAACATACTGGTAAGACTATCTCTTTGTTTTGCAAGATTGTTGGATACATAAGCATTTGAAGTTCCATTGCTTCGGTTTAGCGTATCAACAAGTGTCTTTCCAATCTTCTCTACGTTTACCCCGGTTCTTACTTTTACCGCAATCTGGTCAAAATCATCCTTTCCTATAGCCGACTGTAAAGTGGTATAAGGGACATAAACAAAAGTAGGAATATAATTCCCAATGATGTTTTGAAGTAAACCGCTACCTGTTTTAATAATCCCAACAACCTTAAATTCTTCCATTTCTCCTCCGCACAGAATAGATATTTTCTTTCCAATAATATTGCTTCTGCTATAAGAGTTCTTTGAGAAATTTTCATCAACCAAACATACATTTGCATTACTCCTGATATCTTCGGGATTAAACATGCGTCCATAAAGCAAATGTATTGATATTATCTGATTTGCTTTGGTATCTACGCCCCAGATTAATGCTTTTGAATTTAATTTACAAGCTGAAATATTGGTATTCATCATAATAACAGGAGTCGCTTGCTCCACCTGTTCGTTTTTTTCAATAGTGACCAAATCACTTTGATTCAAAAAAGCACTTTGGTCTTTGTAAGCGGAGATCGAAAGCCCGCTCAAGCCTAAGCTTTCCAGTTCATTGTTTAGAGCGTCGGTACCGCACTGGCTTATATTTCCGATTATGATCACAGATGCAACACCGATTGCGATTCCTAGTATTGTAAGCGATGTTCTGACTCTTTTTCTTCCTAAGTTTTTGAATGCAGCCTTTAAAAAATCAATCATCCAAGCTTACCGCCTTTTTATCGGATGGTTTGATGAATGCTCCATTCGTTATATTATCTGGGTTTTTAATAATTACGTCATCCTTGGATAACCCGCTTAAAACTTGGAAGCCATTGTCAAATTCCTTGCTGGTGACAATCGGGGCTCTTTCAGCTCTTTTTCCGTTTATTTTATAAACATACTCATCCCCGTTTTTATCTGCTCTAACAGCCTCGTAAGGCGCAATAAGGACACCGAAATCTTTGGAAGTCATAATTTTAGCTTTAGCAGTATAACCAGGTTTGATCTCACTGCTCGCATTATCGATGCTTACAACAACTTCCACTACAGTTTCCTGCCCTGTTGCAGTGATTTCCTGCTTTGCATCTGGCGAAATCAACTTAACCGTCCCGGAGTATGCTGAGTTTTTAAACCCAACGCCGGTAATCACTGCTTTCTGCCCGATTTTAATATCGGAAATCAGAGATTCATTAACAGTAAGCCTAACCTGTAATTGAGAATCATCGGCAATAGTAGCTACCGGAGTGCTATCTGTGATATAACTCAGCCTAGCAGCAGTTAGAGCCGTAATTTCTCCCGATATGGGCGATGTAATTGCTTTAGTCATTTTATCTGGTGAAGAGCTCTGGTTTAATGCGCTTTGAATTTGATTATTGTACTGACTGATATAATTTTCATATTCAGGCGGTATATTGGACGGCAAACTGGAAGTTTCTATCTTATCTTTATCAAAAGGTACTTCCACATCCATCAAAGTCTGCCCAACTGTTACGTGGTCGCCCACTTTCACATACACATCTCTAACAACAGCCGCTGAAGGTCCGTAAACTTTTTTGGTGGCGACTCGTTCGACTCTACCGGAACAATTCACAGAATTCTCAACTGTAAGTGTATTCACCTTTACAGTACTGACTTCTATTGCAGAATTCCTTATTAAATAACCACTGGTTAATAAAATTGCAACAGCTGCTACAGTAAAGGTTATAAGCATTACGAATTTTTTCATTATCATTCCCCCATCACTGCTTATTTTGTGATAAGTTGGGGGAAAATATTAGTGAAAATCAAATTGTATGATGAATAATTTTCTTGGGATTATCAAAAATAAAACTGAGGTGAAATCAATGAGTATTATACAATGTGATGTTGATTGCATTTACCAGCATGACGGCTACTGCAGCCTGGAAATGCCATCAGCCATAACCAATTATACAGGGGACGGCTGTGTTCACTGTATTAAAGTTACACCACGAGTACCCAACGCTAATCAATCGAAGACTCAAATGCCTCTCTCACATTTTTAACTCCAATTAATGCAATGTCTTGATATTTTGCGTTTACCTGCTTAAGATTATGAAACGGCAAAATACATTTTTTAAAGCCCAAACGAGCCGCCTCGCTGATTCTCGCTTCAATATGCGTTACCGACCTTATTTCTCCCGCCAGACCAATCTCTCCAAATACAATGGCGTTATCATTAATCGGAGTATCCTTCAGACTCGAGACAAGAGACATTGCAACCGCTAAATCTGAGGCGGGCTCGTCTAGCCTCAGACCACCCACAACGTTTACGTATGCATCAAGATTCGTAAAGTAATACCCTGCTCGTTTTTCAAGAACGGCCAACAGCAATGACATTCTGTTATAGTCAAAACCTGTTGACATTCGTCGGGGGTTTCCAAAGCCCGACGAGGTGGCCAGCCCCTGTATTTCCGCTAAAATCGGTCGGGAGCCTTCTATTACACAGGTAACACAGGTTCCCGACACATTTTTAGGTCTTCCGGAAAGCATGGCTAAAGACGGGTTGTCCACTTGACAAAGCCCGTTATCTCCCATGTCAAATACTCCGATTTCATTCGTTGAGCCGTAACGGTTTTTTACCGCGCGCAGAATGCGGTATGACATCTGCCGATCGCCTTCAAAGTATAAAACGGCGTCCACGATGTGTTCCAGCACCTTAGGGCCCGCTATGGCGCCATCCTTGTTTACATGACCCACTACAATCGTCGGAATTTCCAGAGCTTTAGAAGCGCGCATAATGGCGTTTGTACACTCCCTTACCTGTGTTACGCTACCCGGAGATGAATTCAAATCGGTAAAATTCATTGTTTGAATAGAATCGATCATCACCAAATCAGGTCGGTCAGCTCTGATCTGTTCAATAACACTTTGAATATCCGTTTCCGTCAGAATATATAGATTATCACTTTCAACCCCCAACCGTGCTGCCCGAAGCTTTATCTGACGGCTGGATTCTTCACCGGATACATAAAGAATTCTCAGCCGCCTTCCAAGGTATTCACAAATTTGAAGCAAGATCGTTGATTTTCCAATTCCGGGCTCGCCGCTGATTAAAATGAGTGAGCCTTTTACAATTCCGCCACCAAGTACCCGATCAAGCTCCGTCAACCCGGTATAATAGCGTTCTTCATCCGTTGTGCTTATTTCTTGAAGAGACACTGGCCTCGATATTATGTGAGATGAGTAGGAATTGGACGATTTTTTGACGGCCGATTCTTTAACTTCTTCGTTCATGGTATTCCATTGCCCGCAGCCGGGACATTTTCCATACCATTTGGCAGATTCAAAGCCACATTCGGAACAGACATAGACACTTTTCGATTTTGTAGCCATTTTACATCTCCGATTCTTTCTTTTTCTAGATTATAATCCAAGCTTATCCTGAAAACAAGCGGATGCGGATTATTCATCAGCGCTACAGTAATCTAATAATCCGTTATATATCGCAAACGCCATTTGCTGCTGGTAAATTTTATCATTCAGTTTTTTTTCTTCGGATTCATTGGATAAAAAACCGCATTCCACCATTACGGACGGAACCTCCGTATGCCATAAAAGATAAATGGAACTCGTCGCAGGTTTTGTTTCACGCGTATTATCAGGCTGTAAAAGGCTTACCACGCGATTTTTTATCAATTCGGCCAATTCCTTGCTATCCGTGTTTTTTATAGAATAAAACATCTGTGCACCACTGTAACGACTGCTTGTAAAAAAATTCTGATGGATGCTGACAAAAATACAATCGCCCTGTTCTTGAATCAATTTCAATCGATTATGCAGGTCACTTACTTTTCGCTGGCGAACAGTATCTAATCCATCATCACAAACTGAAATGTCTGTAGCTCTTGTCATAACGACCCGAAATCCGGAAGTTTCTAATAATTTTTGCAGCTTTAGGGCAACAGCCAGATTGATATCTTTTTCAGTAGTTTTTGAAATTCCGGTTGCTCCTCCATCCTCGCCCCCATGCCCCGCATCAATTACAATTGTTTGAATTCTTTCGCCGGCAAGGGCAGAGGCCATCCTGTCTAACTTATTATACGACAAATACGAAAGCAATAAAAAGGCAAGGCTGCATAAAATCAGAATGGTTATGGGTACAAAATAGGTTTTAGCCGCTTTCATAAAAATCACCCCATAAATCTATATGCATGAAGTGAATTTAGTTATGTATGCAGCGAAAAGAAACAAAAATAAGCTTGACTATAACTGCTTAAGTTACAATCAAGCTAATTTATTGATTTGGAGGCGTCACCCAGATTTGAACTGGGGAATCAGGGTTTTGCAGACCCTTGCCTTACCGCTTGGCCATGACGCCAAATTGGAGCGAACGACGAGGCTCGAACTCGCTACCTCCACCTTGGCAAGGTGGCGCTCTACCAGATGAGCTACGTTCGCAAATGGTGCCTCCGGGCGGAATCGAACCACCGACACGGGGATTTTCAGTCCCCTGCTCTACCGACTGAGCTACAGAGGCAAATGGCGACTCGGATCGGGATCGAACCGACGACCTCTAGCGTGACAGGCTAGCGTTCTAACCAGCTGAACTACCGAGCCGCATAATGGTGGGAACAATAGGACTCGAACCTATGACCCCCTGCTTGTAAGGCAGGTGCTCTAACCAGCTGAGCTATGCTCCCATCCGCGTGTCGCTGTTGTTATCAGCGACGTGTTATATAATACTATATCTTGTGCCATATGTCAACACTAATTTTGGAATTTTTTAATATTTTTATGATTTAATTAAAACCGCGATTTCTTCTAAATCCTTTTTACTCAATTGATAAACTCGATTGCAGTAAGGACACTTCGCTTCCGCATAGCCCTTATCATCCGCCAGAGATAGGATTTCGTCGGGCTTGAGCGTTGCGATAGCTCTTTCCACCCGCTCCTTGCTGCAATTGCAGGCATAGCCAACCGAATATTCATCCAGAATTTCTATTTCAAACCCTTTCAATACGGCTTTGCACATATCCTCTATGCTCAAGCCTTTCGCAAGCATGGTTGTCACCGGTTCCATTTCATTTACATTCTTTTCAAGCTGCGCGATATCTGACTCAAAAGCGCCTGGCAAAACCTGAATCAGCATTCCTCCAGCCAAAATATGACCGAGATCTTCTTTATCTTCTAGGACACCAAGGGCGCACACCGTAGGAATCTGTTCGCTGGTTGCGTAATAATGGGTGATATCCTCGGCAATTTCCCCTGTTTGTATTTCAACCTGCCCACTATACGGTGTCCCTTCGCCAAAGTCACGAATAACACCCAAAAGCCCGGTTTTCCCTACTCCGGTTCCTACGTCCAGTTTACCGTTCGCTTTGATCGGAAGCTCCACCTCTGGATGTTCTATATAACCCCGACAATTTCCGCGACCGTCAGAAATGGCTATAATCGAGCCGAATGGGCCTCCGCCGTTGATTTTAAGGGTAAGTGAGGCGTCCGATTTTTTTAGCATGGTGCCCATCACAGAGGCCGCAGTAAGAAGCCTGCCGATCGCGGCGGTTGCCACCCGGCTGGTTTGATGGATTTGCTGTGCAGTCGCTACCATATAAGTGGAATCAATTGCGGCTGCCATGATTCCGCCGTTCGTCGTAATGCATCGAATGATTCTATCCATAATCCATTCCTTTATTTTTTTCTAGCAGCTACCAAGATTCTCTCCGACGTATCTTTGGGTACGTCAAAGCTAAGGTCGTCAAAAATCCCGACAGTTTCCAGCCCTGCACAATCCAACATGGACTCAATGAGGTCTGTGCTGTAGGCACGTTCATGGAAGTGCTCGGAATTTCGGTAATACGTATTTCCCTCACGCCCGAAGAAATCCAGGCTGATTGACACGCGATTCGTTTTCTCGTCAAACCGATTCTGCCATACGCAATACACCTTATCCGTATCGTACACAAACGTGTTGTTTGCCAAAATACATTTATGCTTGTAGACGGTATTGATATCAAAAATAAAATATCCACCGGGATTCATAAAAAGAGAAACACGTTCAAAAGTCTTTTGAAGATCTTTTTCACTCGTCAGATGATTGATACTGTCCAACGCGCAAAAAACAGTATCCACCGTACCATACAAATCAATCGACTGCATCTGCTGGCACAAAAACAAAATCTTAAAGCCGGCATCCGCTGCCTTTTGATTGGCCACCGACAGCATTGACGCGGAACCATCTATTCCGTAGACATCCATCCCACGCTTCGCAAGCTCAATGGTCAAGTTTCCTGTCCCACAGGCAAGATCCAGCGTGATTCCCGGATCATGGTTCAGTCTATGAAGCAAGGAACTGCAATACTCCGCTCTGGCTTTGTAATCAACGTTTATCGTAAGTGCGTCATAATATCGGGCAAAGGTAGCATAGCTCATTTGGCTTGATCACCGCTATCGATCCTGTTAAAAACAAGTTCGTAGCCGTCACATCCGTAATTCAAGGAACGGTTAACCCGGCTGATGGTTGCTGTTGACGCGCCGGTTTTTGCAACGATATCACTATAAACACGCTTTGTGCTCAGCATATGAGCAACCAGCAAACGCTGCGACATAGCTTTTATTTCGGGTACCGTACATAAATCCTCAAAGAAATCATAGCATTCGTCAACCGTTTTTAAAGAAAGTATTGCTTTAAACAGAAAATCAACGCTGTCATCTTTAATTTTTGAATTCAAACATTTTCACTCCTTATCCCTTTAATAAAATAAAATTTTAGCATATAAAAGTGTAAAAGTAAAGACAAACACCCAGCTATGTACGCGTGCAAATCTCATTAAAAAACAAACTTATTCGTTTCCATTGCACTCGTTAATTAGCGCACGTATTTCCTCCACCCCTTCTCCGTTTGCGGAAGAAAAGGGAATTAGCCTGACTTTACCGAGCAATTCTGTCAACGCTTTTAACTGTGAAGCATACTGTGTTTTGTTTAATTTATCGCTTTTGGTCGCAGCGACAATATAATTCCGACCTGAATGCTCCAGATAATCAATCATACTCCGGTCATCAGCCGAAGGCATATGGCGCATATCCACAATCTGAACAATCAGCTTCATATTACGCTCTGCGCTCAAGTATCCCTCTACCAGTTCCGCCCAACGCAGCTTCTCAGACTGGGAAACCTTCGCATAACCATAGCCCGGAAGATCAACCAGCCTGCAATCTGTTAAATTATAAAAATTAATTGTTCCCGTTTTTCCTGGAGTCGCACTTACTCTTGCCAACGACTTTCGATTGAGAAGCTTATTGATTAAGGAAGATTTCCCTACATTGGAACGACCGGAAAATACGATTTCCGGTATCGTGGATTCTGGGAGCTGATTCAGTTTGCCAGCCGCAAACTCAAAAAAAGCCTTCTCGTAATTCATTCTTAACCCCGTTATTGTATCAAATTAGTTGTTGCTGCCGTTGATTTATTGCCGGAATTTGGAATCAACTCAGCAGATGAATTGTCTGATATGATTGGCTCAGGCTTTCTGGTCAACGCCACCTCCAAAACCTGATCAATCTTTTCTACCGGCAGAAACTGAACAGAATCTTTTACCACCTTATCAATTTCCGCTAAATCAGGTACATTGTCCGCAGGGATAATAACCGTCTTAATTCCGGATCGAAAGGCCGCCATTGTTTTTTCTTTTAATCCTCCAATTGGCAGAACTCTTCCCAGTAAAGTAATTTCGCCTGTCATGGCGATCTCGTGCTTAATCGGGATATTTGTCAGCGCGGATGTGATTGCAGTTGCCATGGCAGTACCAGCCGACGGGCCGTCCTTAGGGATTGCGCCCTCCGGAGCATGAATATGAATATCGTATTTGCTGTAAAAGTCATGGCTGATCCCTAAATGAGATGCTTTGGAGCGGATACAGCTTATTGCCGTTTTCGCAGATTCCTTCATGACATCGCCAAGGGAACCGGTCAGTTCCAGCTTGCCGGTTCCCTCCATAACTGCGACCTCAATTGGCAGAAGCTCTCCGCCAACACTGGTCCAGGCCAGACCGTTTACCAATCCCACCATATCCGACTTTGTTCGTTCGTCCGTTTTGAACTTCTTGGGTCCTAAAAGCTCCTCCAGATTTTCGGGATTAACTATAATTCTGACTGTATCGTCTTCCACAATCTTTTTTGCGCATTTCCTGCAAATTGCTGAAATTTGACGTTCCAGATTTCGAACGCCAGCTTCCCTTGTATATCCATCAATCAGTCCATGAACTGCAGCTGACGTAATTTTAAGGATTTTAGTCCCAATTCCATTCTTCTTTAGCTGCTTCGGAATCAGATGTTTTACCGCAATCTGATATTTTTCTTCATGCGTATAGCTTCCAAGGGTGATTACGTCCATTCTGTCGAGCAGAGGTTCGGGAATTGCGCTATAATCATTGGCTGTGGTTATAAACATAACATTGCTTAAATCAAAGGGCATATCGATGTAGTGGTCAAAGAAAGAAGAGTTCTGTTCGGTATCCAAAACCTCCAACAAAGCTGAAGAAGGATCTCCGCGGAAATCACTGCCCAATTTATCAATTTCATCTAACAAAATCAACGGATTTTTTGTACCGGCCTGCTTTATTGCCGATATAATTCTTCCGGGCATGGAGCCAATGTAGGTTTTCCGATGTCCCATGATATCCGATTCATCCCGTACACCACCAAGCGATACGCGGACGTAATTTCTTCCGATGGCATTAGCAATCGACTTGGCGATGGACGTTTTACCAACGCCCGGAGGACCAACCAAGCAAAGAATTTGCCCTGAGATATCCGGCGCAAGTTTTTTTACCGCCAAGACCTCTATAATACGTTCCTTGACTTTGGAAAGACCGTAGTGGTCACGGTCTAATACCTTTTGGGCCTTTTTTAAGTCAATATGCTCCTTGCTTACCGCATTCCACGGTAAATCAAGGCAGGTTTCCACATAACTTAAAATTACGCTGGCTTCATGTGAGCCGTATGGCATTTTAGATAAACGGTCGCATTCCTTCATCAGTTTATCATTTTGTTGAGGTGGAAGCTTCTTCTTTGTGATTCTAGCACGAAGATCGTCTGCTTCCTCCTGCGGATTTTCATCGTCGCCAAGCTCATAGGAGATAGCTTTCATTTGCTCACGAAGGTAATATTCCCTCTGGTTTTCATTAATCTGTTCTTTTGCCTTTTCACTAATCAGACTCTCAATTGCTAATACCTGAATTTCATCCTTCAGTTTTTCAATCAGCTTTTCCAATCGTTTTACTGGGGCCAGTTCTTCCAAAATTTCCTGCTTTTTTTCATAATCCAACATAATGTTGGAAGCAATATAATCGGCCAGTTCCCCGCAATCCTTTTTTTGCACAACGCCAATTATAATATCGGGAGGAATGCGGCTGTAATTCTGAATATATTCTTCAAATACACCTTGGGTGTATCGAATTAAAGCCTCCGTTTTATGAGTTTCCTTATACGGCTTTGCGTAAACCTCTTTGACATTTGCTAAAATAAAAGGGTTTTCCTGTTCCACGGAGACAATTTCAGCACGATATACGCCTTCTGCAAAAAGCCGAACTCCTTCATCAGTATGGCGAATAATTTGTTTTATTTTCGCAACAACGCCCATTTTATAGACCTGGTTGCTATCTGGTTCGTTATCTCCCAAATCCTTCTGAGCTACCAAAAGAATTTGTTGGTCGGATTCCATTGCCTGCGATAAAGCAAGAATCGATTTTTTCCTTCCCACATCGAATTGCAGCAGCATTCCGGGAAAAATGACCAGTCCTCTCAGCGCAAGCACCGGAAGGGTTTGTACTTCACTCTTCACTGTCTCTAGATTTGTACCCATTGTTTGCTCCTTTAGCATAAAAGGCTGTTGCCAGTGATAACTAATTTGCTACCACGCCGCAACAGCCATGTTTTGAATTTATGACGCGGTGTCTTTTCTTCCGCGTTTCCTCGGAGTTGTTATTTTAATTTTTACCGGCTTGCGTTCCGGGTTGTATTCAATCTCCGGCTGTGCCCCTTTACTTATTGTATCCCCGGTTATCGTTACCTTCTCGACGGTATAATCGGATGGCACGTTGTACATAAGCCCGGTTAATAAATCTTCCATAATAGATCGAAGACCTCGTGCACCGGTTTTGCGCTCAATTGTCTTTTGGGCAATTGCCTTCAAGGCTTCCGGCTTAAACTCGAGTTCCACCTTATCTAATTGGAAAAGCTTTTTATATTGACTAATGAGGCAATTTTTCGGCTCAGTCAGTATTCTCACAAGAGAATCTTCATCAAGACCGTTTAGGGAAGCAATTACAGGAAGACGTCCAACAAGCTCCGGAATTAATCCGAATTTTACTAGATCATGTGGGACGACATCCTGCATCCAAGAAATGGTGTCCAGCTCTGCCCTGCTTCTAACCTGAGCACCGAATCCCATGGCTGAAGATGCAGTGCGCTTTTCAACAATTTTATTTAACCCATCAAACGCACCGCCGCATATAAACAGGATGTTGGAGGTATCGATTTGCAGAAATTCCTGCTGCGGATGCTTTCTTCCACCCTGTGGTGGAACATTGGAAACGGTTCCTTCCAATATTTTCAATAAAGCCTGTTGAACTCCTTCTCCGCTTACATCTCTTGTGATGGAAGGGTTCTCAGATTTTCGTGCAATTTTATCAATTTCATCAATATAAATAATACCGCGTTCGGCTCTTTCAATATCAAAGTCCGCAGCCTGTATCAGGCGCAAAAGAATATTCTCTACATCTTCACCGACATAGCCGGCCTCCGTAAGAGTCGTGGCATCCGCGATGGCAAAAGGAACATCCAGTATTTTCGCAAGAGTCTGTGCCAACAAGGTTTTTCCTACTCCGGTTGGCCCGAGCAGCAGCACATTGCTCTTTGTCAGCTCCACGTCATCTTTCCCGTAGTAGATTCGCTTATAATGATTATACACCGCGACAGAAAGAGCTATTTTTGCGCTCTCCTGCCCAATGACGTAATCATCCAGCATTTTTTTAATCTCATGCGGCTTTGGCAGCTCCGCCGTTGATTCATTATAACTGGTTTTACGGTTGGATAGATTTTTCTCATCATCGAGAATCGACATACAGAGCTCTATGCACTCGTCACAGATATAAACGCCCGGTCCGGCTATCAAGCGGCGTGCCTCATTCTGCGGCTTTCCGCAAAACGAACAGCAAATCCCTCTTTCCTTCGTATCGTCGTTGTTAGGCATTTTATCACCAACCTACATACAAAATAAATTATCGCTCATAAAGAACCTTATCAATCAAACCGTATTTGGCAGCTTCTTCAGCTGTCATAAAATTATCGCGCTCGGTGTCTTTTGTGATGACTTCAATCGGCTGACCGGTTCTCTCGGAAAGAATCTGATTCAGCCTTTTCTTTGTTGCGAGAATATGATCTGCATGAATCATGATATCGGTTGCCTGACCCTGAGCGCCACCGCTCGGCTGATGGATCATAATATCGCTATTCGGCAGTGCAAAACGCTTTCCTTTTGCGCCGGCAGCCAGTAAAAATGCACCCATGCTCGCTGCCATCCCCATGCAGATAGTCGAAACATCACATTTAATATACTGCATCGTATCAAAGATAGCCATTCCGGCGGTCACCGAACCGCCGGGGCTGTTAATATAGAGACTAATGTCCTTGGAAGGATCCTGCCCCTCCAAATAAATTAACTGAGCAACAACCAGGCTGGAGGTTGTATCATTTACTTCCTCCGTCAGCATAATGATCCGATCATTCAGCAAACGGGAAAAAATATCATAGGAGCGCTCTCCGCGGTTCGTTTGCTCTATAACGTAAGGGACTAAACTCATTTTATCGTACCTCCAACAGCTTACAATAAATAGATAATTGGCAGGATTTCTTTTGTTTATTCAGCAATCTTTATCAGGCAACCACTGCGCTGTCGCGAACAAGGTTAATTGCTTTTTCAACTACGATATCTTTAACAAGCTCTTCCTTTGGAATAAAGGTTTTTACCTTGTCGGAATCGATTTCATATGCCTTTGCAAGCTTTGCGTACTCTTCTTCAATTTCTTCATCAGTAGGCTGAATATTCTCAAGCTTTGCAATCTTCTCTAATGCAAGGCGTACCTTAACCTGACGTTCCGCCTGCGGCTGGAACTGACCACGAATAGAATCCTTGTCCATTCCGGTATATTTTAAATAGGTATCAAAGTCCAAGCCCTGAGATTGCAGGCGATAACCGAATTCACGAATATCCTCATTGATTTTATTATCAAACATTGCCTGCGGAATCTCTGCCTTCATTTTCTCGATCAATTTATCGATCAGCTGATTTTCCACATCGTCGTTTGCTTCTTTTTCCTTTGCTTCTGTTAATTTTGCTTTAATATCTTCCTTGTATTTTTCAAGGGAATCAAAATCGCTGACATCCTTGACAAAATCGTCGTCAACCTCCGGTAGCTCCTTCATTTTGATTTCATGAAGCTTAATTTTAAATACAGAGTCCTTTCCGGCAAGATCGGCAGCCTGATAATCATCCGGGAACTTTACATTTATATCAAACTCTTCCCCTGTTTTATGCTCAATTATTTGATCTTCAAACCCTGGAATAAATTGACCCGCACCTAGAGACAAGCTGTAATTTTCAGCCTTGCCGCCTTCAAACGGAATCCCGTCCACAGATCCCTCGAAATCAATTACCGCAATATCACCGTTCTGCGCAGCTCTGTCCTCCACGGTCACCATTCTGGAATTGCGCTCCTGAACTTTTTTAATTTCGCTGTCAATATCATTATCGGTTACTTCCACAGATTTTTTAACCGCAGCAATCCCTTTATATCCTTCTATTTCAACTTCCGGCTTTGTTGTGATGGTCGCTTTAAACACTAAACCATCTTTGCCGGCTGAAACCATATCAAAATCGATTTTATCCTCAATCATCTCAAGATTTGCTTCTTTCACCGCTTCATCAAGCGCGTTCGGATAAACAGCGTTAATCGCATCCTCATAAAAAACCTGGTCGCCATAATACTTTTCTACAAAAGCGCGGGGTGCCTTTCCTTTGCGAAAACCGGGAATCATAATCTTTTTATTTTCTTTATGATACGCCTGGTCAACGGCCTTTTCAAATACTTCTCCGCTAACCTCAACCTCAAGCTGATAGCGATTTGTGTCAACTTTATTAGATGCTTTTAAACTCATTTTTTATTTCCTCCTGCAAAATAGCAAATTATCTAAAATATTATAACACATGCCAAAAAATTATTCTATATGTTCGCTGAAATATTAATAATTTGTTTACCGGACTAACAATGGCATAAATTTTAGGTAGTCACAGGAAATCAAATTCATTTTAATTCCGCAGTATTCTCCCGCTAAAACCTTTTTGATTGCCTGGCTTCCGTGAACATGTCCATAGTAGCATTTCTGAATACCACGGCCTGTCAGCACATGAAGGATTTCTTTACACTCCGCTCCGTCATATACCGGAGGATAATGCAAAAAAGCAACGGGCTCTAAACCCAGTCGCTCTGCATCATCGATGGATGCGTTTAAACGGCCGACTTCCCGGTTTACGATTTTTACGTCTTCTTCCGTCTGGGCATTATAGAGCCATCCCCGCGTGCCGCAAATGGCAAATTGGTCGGCGGCAATTGCGTTATTATGGATAATATGAATGGTATGAAACCCTTGAGCATCCAGAAAAACTTCCATTTTCTTTTTCGTAGTCCACCAGTAATCGTGATTGCCTTTTAAGATGAGCTTATTCCCGGGGAGAGAATGAATAAACTGAAAATCCCTAATGGTATCCTCCAGCTTCATTGCCCAGGAAACATCTCCGGCAATTACAACCGTATCCTCTTCTGTAACAATTGACCGCCAATTCGCTTCCAGACGTTTTGTATAATCCTTCCAGCCTTCAAAAACATCCATCGGCTTGTCACAGCCAAACGAAAGGTGTAAATCCGCTATAGCAAATAGTGCCATGAAACCCTCACTTGATTATTTATTGAATTCCCGCCATCTGAAGAACAACCCGACTCATTTCATCTTTTTTACAAACGTTGCTGAAACGCGCTTTTTTTGATTCCAAATTAGCAATGGGCGTAGGAATCGGCGTACCCGTTAGCTTCGACAACTCCAAAGCCTTTTCAAATTCAGAGCACTCGCTGTTCATTTTGTCTGACACCGCAGTCAACACACTATCCGCAAACTTGTACGGACTGGCCGTAGAAGCAATCACGGCAGGCGTATCATCTTCTGTAGCCTTCAGATACTGCTGGTACACATTTATCGCAACCGCAGTATGGGTGTCGCAGAGATAACCATCGGTTTTATAAATCTGTTTAATCGTATTCTTTGTTTCTTCATCGTCACAGCAACCGGCATAAAAATTTTGTTTGAGCTGCTTCAAAACAGGCTCGTCTACCTGATACTTCCCGTTTGCCGCCAATTCCTCCATCCATCCCGAAACCTTTACTGGATTACCGTTTGTTAGGTCAGAAAGCAACCGCTCAAGATTGCTTGATACAAGAATGTCCATAGACGGAGAGACTGTAGTAAAGAACGGGCGGTTTCTGTTATAGATACCGGTATTCAAAAATTCAGTAAGCACATCGTTGGAATTCGAGGCGCAGATGAATTTGTGAACAGGCAATCCCATTTTCTTTGCGTAATAGGCAGCAAGAATGTTGCCGAAATTCCCGGTTGGCACGACTATATTAATTTCCTTTTTTTTCTCGGCTAATTCGCCACTTGCCAGCAAATCGCAATAGGCGGAAAAATAATAGACGATCTGAGGCAAAAGTCTACCCCAGTTAATGGAGTTCGCGCTGGAAAAGAGCATACCATTCTGCGTTAAGAGTTCGTTGATTTTGCTGTCGGTAAAAATCTTTTTCACTCCGGTCTGGGCATCGTCAAAATTCCCCTCAATCGCGCAAACTGAAACATTTTCGCCCTCCTGCGTATTCATCTGGTGCTTCTGCATCGCGCTGACGCCATTTTGCGGATAAAAGACCAGTATCCGGGTACCGTCAACATCTTTAAAGCCTTCCAGCGCTGCCTTGCCGGTATCGCCGGAGGTTGCAACCAGAATCACCGCCGTTTTTGAGGAGTTGATTTTCTTTAAGGATTTTGTCAGCAAATGAGGCAAAATTTGCAGCGCCATATCTTTAAAGGCACAGGTCGGACCATGCCAAAGCTCCAACAAATACATGCTTGCCGAGCCGTTCTGCAATTTAGAAAGCGGAGCCGGTAGATCGTCATCAAATTTTCCGCCCGTATAAGCTTTCGCAACGCACTCCTTAATTTCTTCCGCGCTGAAATCGCTCAAAAAAGCGGATAAAATCCGCTCCGCGCGCTGGGTATAGGTAAGGCTCTGCATTTCTGTCAAATCATCATTCGTAAAATGCGGCAGAATTTCAGGAACAAAAAGTCCCCCATCACCGCAAATCCCCTGAGCGATTGCCTGTGCGGACGATACCTTCACATCGCTGCTTCTTGTGGATTTATAGTTCAAGGTAATTCCCCTTTCGCTTATTCTGTATCTTATAATATAACATGATTCCCGTTAAAGGGAAAGAAAAAATTGATAGGCGTTATCAAAGAGAATTGAATTTACCAAAGTTTCACTGTAATTATGGCGAAGCATAAGTTCCCCGAGCGCTTCGACCGATTCAATCCCGTTTATCTCTTCGGGAAGCTCTGTTCCGTCAAAATCACTGCCGATCGCAACACACGCTTCTCCCCCGAGAGATAGAAAATGCTCAATATGGCGAAGAATATCCTCCCTGTTCGCAACCCCGGAATTGTTTAAAAAGTCAGGAACAAAATTAATGCCGACCAGACCGCCGCGGTTCTTAATCAAGGTGAACTGTTCATCTGTCAGATTACGTCTGCGCGCCCAGAGATTTTCGCCACAGATCTTCCTTGAATTGGAATGCGTTGCTATAATCGGTTTCTCAGTACTGTCCGCGACATCATAAAACAGTTTGTCGCTGGCGTGCGAAATATCCACGATGATATGTAGCCGTTCCATTTCCTTTACAGCTCTCTTACCAAATTCGGTAAGACCTTTCGATGGCTCTACACCCGCTCCATCGCCGATTTCACAGGATGAGTTCCAGGTGAGCGTCATTATCTTAACGCCCAAATCCGCCATGTATTGCAGCCTTTCCAAACTTCCCCCGGCAGCGGCTCCGCCTTCCACGGTCAATATCGCTCCAATTTTCCCCTGCTGTTCCGCAGCCTTAAAATCTTCCGACTTTTTACACTGCATGATAAAATCTGAATGCCGCGCAATTTCTTTCTGAAAATTCTGATATATTGCTTCAAAGTAATCCAGAGCAGCAGGACCTCTTCGGTCGTCTGTAATCCATATCGCAAAGCATTGAAACCAGGGCGCGTATTTTTTACCGCGTAATAGTGAAATATGCAAATCATTATCATATAAGGATTTTTTGTACTGAAAACAATCCGATATTGTGTCGCAATGCAAATCAAAATATTTCAATAATATCCCCCTCCGTAAAACGCGTTTTCAATATGTTCCATAGAAAGTACAGCGTTATTCGCATTGGTAATAATTCCGATTACATCAAACCGAGGCTGCAGCTGCATTGGATGAGACTGAAAATAAACAAGAGCTGTTTTGTAAAGCTTCTTCTGCTTCTGTGCTGTGACAGCTTCCAGTGGGTTAACCATATGATTTTCGTCCCGCGTTTTTACTTCCACAAAAACCAGATATCGATCATTCCTAACTATGATATCAATCTCGCCGAATCGCGAATGATAATTTCGTTCCAAAATCTGATATCCATTTTGAAGAAGGTAATTCGCTGCATAATCTTCACCAATTTTACCGGAATCGTTATACACAGTTGACATCCCCTAATATCTTTTTCAGAAAGGAGCACCGGTGAATTGGACACGGACCGTGTTTTTTTAACTTTTCTATATGTAAAGCTGTTCCATAGCCTTTATGCTTCGAAAATTGATATTCCGGATATATTTGATCAATTTCAACCATTAATCTGTCGCGGCTTACCTTTGCAAGAATGGAAGCCGCCGCGATATTGGCTGAAAGGGAATCACCCTTTACGATCAGCTGTGTATCAACTCCAAGCGGCGGCATTCGATTTCCATCCACCAGCGCATAATCCGATTTAATATTCAGTCCGTCATACGCCCGCTTCATGGCTAAAAATGTTGCCTGCAGGATATTGATGCTGTCAATTTCCTTCTCTGTTGCAAATCCTATTGAATAGCTTAATGCTTCTTTTTGAATCACATCAAATAGGGCTTCCCTCTTTTTCTCGCTCAGCTTTTTGGAATCATTGATTCCTTCAATAAAAAAATTCTGTGGCAAAACAACTGCGGCAGCGAATACGGGGCCGGCCAGAGGACCGCGCCCGGCTTCATCGATACCGCAGATACACCGATATTTGTTTTGTATTGCCGCCTTTTCGTAAGCAAACCAGTCCATCGTTATTTACCAGCCTGTTCCAATGTAATTTTTCCTAGCTTGGCACTACGGAATTCATCCAAGACCATGATAGATGCCCTTTCTGTATCTACTTCACCTCCGGATATGAGCATCCCCCGCATTTTGCCGATTAATTCCAAAAGCTCATAGCCTTTTAGCGTAGTTATATCGATGTTTTCAAGTTTATAGCGCTGAGTCACCGCGTTGCCATATTGGTCGCGCAATACCTCTAACAGGCGAGAGGCAAGATGCTCTGTGTCAACTACCTCATCCTTTACAGCACCGGTAAAAGCGAGCCGTTCTCCCACGAGCTTATCTTCGAACTTCGGCCATAGTACACCGGGAGTATCCAAAAGCTCAAAACCTTTTCCAATGGTAAACCACTGATTTGAACGGGTCACGCCCGGCCTGTCTTCGACGTTTGCCTTACTGTTCTTTGCAAGTCTGTTGATAAGAGAGGACTTCCCTACATTGGGGATGCCGACAACCATCACCCGAATTTGTCTGCAAACCATTCCTTTGGATTCCCAAGCAGCAATGCGTTCACTTAAAACCTCTTTAATCAGCGGAGTAAATCCATTCAGCCCCCTGCCGGTTTTGCAGTCAATTGGCAGTGCGGGTATTCCCTTTGACTTATAATACGCGATCCAGCGGCTTGTCTGGACGGGGTCCGCCATGTCGCTTTTGTTCATCAATATTATGCGCGGTTTATTTTGAATCAGGTTACTTAAAACCGGGTTCCGACTACTGACCGGAATGCGCGCGTCAATAATTTCCGCGACCGCGTCAACCAGTTTTAAGCTTTTTTCGATTTGCCTCCGGGTTTTTGTCATGTGACCCGGAAACCACTGAATTGATTGTGCTTCACTCATTATTAAAAATCTTCCTTAGCGTTATTTAATGATTTTCGTGTGTTTAAATGGATATACCACAAACTCCGCTTTTCCAAGAATATATCTTACATCGATCATTCCAACATCGCTGTATCTGCTGTCATTAGATACGGGTCGGTTATCTCCCAACACAAAAACGTGACCCTTTGGAACGGTAATCGGGAAAGGATAATCCGCTTGCTGTGTGGTAATCCCATTCTGTATGTAAGCGGATTCGTCAAGGGCTTTTCCGTCAACAGAAACCGTCCCTGTTTTATAATTGATATCGACAATCTGGTCTTCCAGTGCGATTACGCGCTTGATGATCGGTTCGTTCATATGAGCCGAATGAGTTATAACGACTACATCGCCCCTTTGCGGCTGATAAAAGCAGCTGGATAGAATGACACGATCCCCTGATTTCAGGGTTGGAAGCATAGAAGGACCGCTGACATTTACCACCCGAAAAAGGAAAGTAAAAAGTAAAACGACAACAATTAAAGAAGTGACCAACGCTTCCGTCCATTCGAAGCATATGGAAACAAATTCATTTACTTTTTGCGGATTTTCTTCATCGTTGCCGCGCTCAATGTAATATTGATTCACGAAGACTACTCCCTTTTCATCCCTATCCGTTTTAACCTTCTTATATTTTCGCTAATAATCGTTTCTTATTCAACAGCGGTGGAAACTGTTAGCTTAGCTTTCCAAATTTTTCAAGTGGCAATATAATAAAACGAACCTTACCAATAATATGGCGCTGGTCGATCATTCCTACCGCCTCAAAACGGCTGTCTTCCGATATAGTACGGTTATCACCAAGAACAAATACATGACCGGCAGGCACCTTCTGTGGGAATGTAATATCTCCCTCATCTTTTGTAATACCATTTTTAATATAGCCGGATTCGTCAAGCTCTGCTCCATCCACGGAAACCACACCGGTCTGAAAATCAATATCTATAATTTGCCCTTCCGTGGCAATCACTCGTTTTATAATAGGTTTCTTAAGCTGTGTTCCCTCGCTGTCAACAACAACAATATCACCGCCCGAAAAGCTCTTATTTACGCATAAAGTAAACACCTTATAACCATTTAAAAAATTTGGAACCATAGAGTCTCCATCTACCACGATGTTAACCCGGAATATAAATGTAAAAATTAGTATAATAATAATTAAAGCTGGAATCAGCGCTTCAACCCACTCAAAGCAGGCTATGGTAAATCCATTTATCCTATTTTGATTTTTCGATTCTTCCATTCCTGTGTTTTGGTCCAAAATTCGCACCTCCCAAACTCTTTCGAATCTAAATAGCAAAAAAGGGACACGTACATGTCCCTTTTGATCACAATTATCTGATTTCTTCTTTGACCTTTGCAGCCTTACCAACCCTGTCACGCAAATAGTAAAGCTTGGCTCTGCGTACACGGCCTTTGCGGACAATTTCAACTTTCTTAACATTCGGAGAATGAATCGGGAACACTCTCTCAACACCAACTCCGTAGGATACACGTCTTACGGTGAAGGTTTCTGAAATTCCGCTGCCCTTGCGTGCAATAACGGTTCCTTCAAAAGCCTGAATTCTTTCTTTGTCGCCTTCTCTGATATTAACGCTTATCCGGATAGTATCGCCAATTTCAAACTGCGGCAACTCTTGTTTCACTGAATCCTGAGCAATTAACTTTAATGCGTCCATGAAAATTTTCCTCCTAAAATTCAGACATTCATGCTTTAAAAGCAGAGGACTGTCCGCTTCAATGTCTCGGTAAACCGGGCATTGAACCCCATCAGAAAAACTGACGGTATCCAAATGCCTATATATAATACCATAATACGTAAAAAGGTGCAATCATTTTTTTATTTAAATATTTCGAAGTTGGCGTTATACAGATTTGTTCGTTTGATTACAGAAAAAAAATCCAGCTTCAAGTAACTTCTAACCGCATCCAGAAGCAGGATCGGATTTATATTCATCGTGCTTCCGGCAGGCAGGAGTGCTTTTATCTCAATGTCGGTTTCATTTGTACGGACTTCGGTCTGATCCAGATATGACCTGATATTAAGGTCTATTATACCGTTTTTGGTACGCTTGGAGACAATAATCTCAGGCGACTGAAACAAACGAGAAATTTTATCCGCCGCACCTTCCTTTTCGCACTGATCGGCATCAAGCAAGATTGTATAGGATGCGTAGGCGATTTCTCCGGGCTTCATCACCGGCTGCGTAACGTCAAACACCGGGATATCCTCAGGCAATGCGGAGTTGAGCCTGTCAATCAATTCTTTTTGAGTAATGAAATCGTCATCCAGTTTGATATCCATACTTTCCCGTTCCCCGCTGATACCGAGTGACAAAGGGAGCGCAAAAGTCAGAAACGCGTGCGGATTAAACCCCTGAGTATACCAGAGTGGGATTTTGGCCTTGTGGATTGCACGCGACATACACCGGTTCAAATCAAGATGAGAGATATAACGGGCGGACCCGATTTTTTGAAACCAGATTCTAACGGCTTTCACAGCAAATACCTCCTTTAAAGCAAGCCGCTCCGCAAGAGGAACACTTTTCACGGCAGTTCGGCGTCGTGGTATCGGCATATGCCCTTTGGCATTCGCTGACTAAAAAGGATTTTTTAATCCCGTAATCAATATGATCCCAAGGCATCACCTCGTCGAAGCTTCTCCGGCGGTTAGCGTAAAATGCCGGATCGATCCCGCATTCTTCAAAGAGCTTCATCCATTTCGGAAGCGAAAAAAAATCCTTCCAGCCGTCCATCTTACAGCCGCTCTGCTGCGCTTCGTATAAAACCTTGCCAAGTCTGCGGTCACCTCGGGCAAACACCGCCTCTAAAAACGTGGTGTCAGCATCATGCCAGCTTGGTTCAATTTTTCTGGTTTTTACAGATTGGAGCAAATGCTGCTGTTTACGGTGTATCATTTCAATGGTATCCTGCGGTTCCCACTGAAAGGGCGTAAATGGCTTTGGAACAAAGGAGGACGCGCTAACAGAAACCTTTACAGCCTTGCCCTTTGGCTTATTGGGGTTATTGTAAAATGCATCGACAACCATTTGCCCAAGATTCGCGATGCCTTCCACGTCTTCCATTGTCTCTGTAGGCAAACCGATCATAAAATAAAGCTTTATAGTTGTCCAGCCTTCGCTGAAAGCATTATTGACCGTATTCAGTAATTCTTCTTGAGTAACGTTTTTATTAATGACATCCCGAAGTCTTTGCGTTCCTGCCTCCGGCGCAAAGGTAAGTCCGCTTCTGCGCACGGATTTTATCTTCGCCATCAGTTCGGTTGAAAAACCGTCTACCCGGAGGGACGGCAGGGAAATCCCTGTATTCTCGGCCTCTGTCCAAACCTGAAGACGGTCTAACAGTTCATTGAGTCCCGAATGGTCACTTGTACTGAGCGAGGACAAAGATATCTCATCATAACCGGTGCTGTTGCACAAATCATGGCACTGCCTGTCTATCACATCAATTGATTTTTCGCGGAACGGCCGGTATAGAAAACCAGCCTGACAAAACCGGCATCCCCGAATACAGCCGCGCAGCACCTCTGCAACTGTCCGGTCATGAACGATTTCAATATAAGGAACCACAAATTTATCCGGAAAGTATGAATGATCGATGTCCAACATAATACGCTTTTTCACGGTTTCCGGTGCGCCGAATTTGGGAGTGATAGCCTTTACGGTACCGTCTTCTAAATACGAGACATCATAAAGCGAAGGAACATAGACCCCTTGAATTTGAGCAGCGGCAATCAGGAATTCTTCTTTTGATCTATTTTCTTTTTTATATTTCCGATAGAGGTTTACTACTTCGCAATCGACCTCTTCTCCTTCTCCAATGAAAAAAAGATCGATAAAATCCGCTAAAGGCTCCGGGTTACACGCACAAGGACCACCTGCCACTACAAGCTGTGAAAGGGTCTTACGCTCATTGGACTGAATCGGAATACCCGACAGCTCCAGCATGTTGAGAATATTGGTATAGCTGAGTTCATACTGCAGCGTAAATCCTATGATATCGAAATCAGCGACGCTGTCTCCGCTTTCCAGTGCATATAGCGGCACGTCATTTTTCCGCAGCTGTTCTTCCATGTCAATCCACGGCGCAAAAACGCGTTCGCACCAACAATAGGGAAGCGTATTTAATTGGCTGTATAAAATTTTCATCCCGAGGTGAGACATACCTACCTCGTAAGTATCAGGAAAGCAGAATGCAAACCGGATATCGATTTCTTCCTTCTTCTTTATAATACTATTTAATTCTCCGCCCACATACCTTCCTGGCTTTTGTACGTTGGCAAGCAGCTTCTCAATCTTTTTATTTATCATCCTTATCCTCCGTGGTCACAAATACTTTACTATTATACTGCCCGGCGGATTAGAATGCAAATCAATAGTATCTTCCGTTCTTCAATACAAGCAGAGCCATTAAATAGCAGCTGACTAAAAACAGAGAAAAATTACCCGGGGAACGGAGCAGCAGCAAAAAACCCGCTGCTGACAGTGGGACTATCACACAAAATGAAACGATCGATACGATTCTGAAGGAGTGATCGGTTCCAAATCTGACGCATAGAAGGCAGTACAAAGCCTGCCCCCCGTCCAACGATTCAATTGGAAGCAGATTAAAAATACCCATTGCCAAATTTGCAACAATAAACAGGTTCGCCGAAATAGAAAATCCGGCGAGAATGAGAGCTGTGAAAAGATTAATCCCCGGACCCGCAAAAGAAATTGCCGTGTCATGCCAGTAGCTGTGCCCCACGCAGCAGGATTTTTCAATATCAATTCCAAAAGGATTAAATCTGATTTTTAGAGGTTTCACATGAAGTATAGCCATCATACCAAGATGACCAAGCTCATGCAGCGTGGCCGCCAGAATACCTGCCAGAGCAATCCCACTTTTGTCATTTAATAAAAGGACGGAAACGAAGGCGGCAAAAAAAAAGCTTACAGTAATGCGGCAGCCGCTTATTGTAAAGGACATTAGTTGATCAACCCTTGTTTGTCGTCTTTCTGATCCAAGCTTTGCTGTGAGCTTGCCGCTTGATTGAAACTGGAAGTCTGTGCTGAACTTGCGGAAAACTGCGAGCTGACCGACCGTTTGGAGCTTGCATCTTTCTTTAAGCCTGCATCTGCTTTTGAATCAGTTTCCGGTATTGTGCTGGAGGTGGGGAACAGTTCAACTACTTTATTTTTTATCCCGGAAATCTTTTCATCGGGTATTATTGTTTGACTGATATTCGTCAGATACCAATCCTTTATAACCGCATACGCCCTTCCTCCGGATACCTTTAACAGCAAAACAGTCAGCACGATCATACAGCAAACGGTAATCTGAATAATTGTCAATAGCCGGATACTGCTTTTTTTTGCATTCCGGTTCTGTAACTCCTCCTCAGTCTCTTCATATTGGTCATCATTATTATCATAGTAATCTTTGTTATAGGTATAATCTTTCATCCTTTTTCCTCCCGCAATTTATTGTCAAAATAATAATATGAGAGCAAGTACAGGATGATACCAATATAAAAAAACTACCCGCAAAAAGCGGGTAGAAATGTAACTACATGTTTTTATGTTTTAAGTATTCATCAATGGAACGGGCTGCCTGTTTTCCGCCGCCCATTGCCAAAATAACCGTAGCGGCACCGCTTACCGCGTCGCCAGCGGCATATACACCTTCTCTGGTAGTTGCCATTGTCGCATCATCAACCACGATGCAGCCATACTTATTTGCTTCAAGTCCTTTCGTAGTAGAACGAATTAATGGGTTCGGAGAATTTCCAATTGCCATAACGACACAATCCACCGGGATTTCAAAATTAGAGTTTTCTTTAATAACCGGTTTGCGTCTACCGGAGGCATCCGGCTCGCCAAGCTCCATTTCTACACATTCAATGGAATTAACCCGACCGTTTTCATCACCATAAATCGCAACCGGGTTGCAAAGGAGCTTAAACTGTATCTCTTCTTCCTTCGCGTGATGGATCTCTTCATTTCGGGCGGGCATTTGTTCTTCCGAACGGCGATAAATGATGTAAACATTTTCAGCGCCCAAACGCTTCGCTGTTCTCGCTGCATCCATTGCAACATTCCCCCCACCGACTACAGCAACATTTTTGGAATAGATAATCGGTGTATCGTACTCGCTGCGGTATGCCTTCATAAGATTGACTCTGGTTAAGAATTCGTTTGCAGAAAAAGTACCGACCAAACCTTCGCCCGGAATATTCATAAAATTGGGAAGACCTGCGCCGGTCCCAACAAAAATAGCTTCATAGCCCATTTCAAAAAGCTCGTCCACGGACAAAACTTTACCCATGACCATGTCGGTTTTTATTTCCACGCCCTTATCTTCCAGCGCGGAGATTTCCTTTTGTACAATTTCCTTCGGAAGCCTAAACTGCGGAATTCCATACATCAAGACACCGCCAGCGGTGTGCAAAGCCTCAAACACAGTTACGGAATACCCCAGCGCAGCCAAATCACCGGCACAGGTCAATCCGGCGGGACCGGCACCTATAATTGCAACCCTATGTCCGTTTGGTTCAACATGAAATTTCTCCGGCTTGCCGTTCTTCATATGCCAGTCGGCTACATAACGCTCTAAACGTCCAATTCCAACCGGTTCGCCCTTTATACCGCGGACACAGTTATGCTCACACTGAGATTCCTGTGGACATACACGACCACAGACCGCAGGAAGCGAATTTGTCATTTTAATGGTCTGGTAAGCACCTTCCATATCGCCTTGAGAAATACAGCCAATAAAATCAGGAATACGAACCCCTACCGGACATCCGCTTACACAGGGCTGATTTTTGCAGTGCAGACAGCGCTGTGCTTCCTCAGCAGCCATTTCATCGGTATATCCTAAAGATACCTCTTCAAAATTTTTGTTTCTTATATTGGGCTTCTGCTCCGGCATCGGTGTTTTTTTCAGTGTCATATTAGGCATTTTTCGTCCCCTCCATTAAATGACAATTGTATTCGCGGGCCGACTCTCTTTCCAGGTCAAAATAGGTTTTTGACCTTTTGATTGCTTCGTCAAAATCAACTTCGTGACCATCGAAGTCAGGACCGTCAACACAAGCAAACTTGGTTTTTCCGCCTACGGTAAGTCTGCAGCCACCGCACATCCCGGTACCATCAATCATAATCGGATTCATGCTAATAATTGTCTTAATGCTATATTTTTTTGTCAAATCACAAACAGCGCGCATCATAACAAGTGGTCCAATTGCAATGACCAAATCATAATTGGCTCCATCTTCAATGTTTTGACGCAACATATCGGTTACAAAACCTTTATTGCCGTTGGAACCGTCGTCCGTGGTGACAATCAATCTGTTGCTGACCGCCTTCATTTCATCTTCCAGGATAATCAAATCCTTATTACGGAATCCGGCGATTACATCCACCTCGGCACCCATATTATAAAGAGCCTTTGCCTGCGGGTACGCAATTGCACAGCCAGCGCCTCCGCCAATAACAGCCACCTTTTTATAACCCTCTATTTCAGACGGCTTACCCAGCGGACCGATAAAATCCAGAATTGCGTCACCGACGTTAAGCTGGTCAAGTAGCATGGTCGTTTTGCCGACTTTCTGATAAATAATCGTTACGGTTCCCTTTTCACGGTCGTAATCAGCAATAGTAAGCGGAATTCTTTCCCCATATTCGTTTACTCTCAGAATAATAAATTCGCCCGCTTTTGCTTTCTTTGCAATATAAGGTGCTTCTACAGCCATTAAAGTCATAGAATCATTTAAAATGCGCTTTTCAGTTATTGTAAACATATTCACACTTCCTTTTTTAAACGCTAAAGCGTGTATGCAAAACGAAAAATAACGGATATTTCGCTGAAAAGAAAATACTCTTGCCAACAAAAATAAACCAGGCTTTGGAGTTGCATACCCACTCTAAAGTCATGTTGTTTAAATTATAATTGATTATTAAATAATTATCAATATATAAATTATGTTTATTCACAAAGCACTGTTTAAATACCTATTTTGCGCATTCCTCTGCATAATACCAGGAAACGGTTCGATTTCACTTTGAAACCGAACCGTTTCCAAAACTAAAAATCAAAGGATAATGCAAATTAAACCGTTGCACCCGTCGTTAATAATCCGTTCAATCGTTTCACGAACTTTTCCTCTGGCATCATTCGGCATACGATAAAGCTTGTTATGGAGTCCCTCATTAACAAGTTCATGCAGGTTTTTGCCAAAATAGTTGGATTCCCAGATTTTTGCGGGATCTTCCTCAAACTCTTTGAGCAAATAGCTTACCAGCTCTTGAGACTCCTGTTCTGAACCGACAATCGGAGTCAGCTCTGTTGTAATTCGTGTTTTCATCATGTGAATGGAAGGAGCGGCAGCTTTTAATCGAATTCCATATTTGCCGCCCTGCTTAATAATTTCCGGCTCCTCCAGAGTCAATTCTTCGATATCCGGCATTACGATTCCATAGCCGGTATCCTGCACATCCTGAAAAGCGTCTTTAAGCCGATTGTATTTTTTCTGCGTTTCCGCCAAGCTCATAATGCAGTCAAGCAGATTTCCTTCATTTTCAATCTGAATCCCTGTTTTCTCGCCAAGAACCTTATAAAACAGCTCCTGCGCGAAGCCCACCGAAATTCTGGTGCGACCCTTTCCTAAATCAATGCCTGTTGTTTGGGCATCATTTACATATTCACACATTTTAATATCATTGATAATATTTCCAACCTCACGAATTTTCGACACATTTGCCGCGGATTTCTGGATACAATCGTAAACCGCTGAACGGAGCCAGTGATTTTTTTCCAGTCCGGAAAGCCAGCGAGGCAGATCTACCTTGATTTCCTTAACCGGAAACTCAAATAAAATTCTCGAAAGAATGTCTCTGATTTGCGCTTCTTCCAATTCAAGACAGTTAACCGGAACAACCGGCACACCATATCTGTTTTGAAGTTCCATCGATTTTGCTGCCGCCATTTCCGAGTTTGGACTGACGCAGTTAAACAAAACTATGAACGGTTTATTGATTTCTTTTAACTCACTGATAACCCGCTCTTCGGCTTCCTCATATTCCTCACGTGGAATATCACTGATACTTCCATCCGTTGTAACAACCAACCCTATGGTAGAATGCTCAGTAATTACTTTCTTTGTACCGATTTCCGCCGCCATATTGAATGGAATTGGTTCGTCATACCAAGGCGTCATTACCATTCTCGGCATATCATTCTCAATATAGCCTATGGCGCTTGGAACAATATAGCCGACGCAGTCGATCATTCGAACGGAAAAAGTAGCGTTATTATCTACATTCACAGTTACTGCCTGTTCCGGTACGAATTTCGGTTCTGTTGTCATAATGGTGCGGCCGGCAGCAGACTGCGGCATTTCATCGATTGCTCGGTCTCTGCGGTAGTTAGAATCCATGTTTGGGATGACAATCAAATCCATAAACTTTTTAATAAAAGTTGATTTTCCTGTCCGAACCGGTCCAACTACGCCTATGTAAATATCGCCGTTTGTTCGCTGAGAAATATCTCTGTAAATATTGCGTTCTTCCATTTTACCTCCCCCTCAGGCAGAGAATTTATTTGTGATTGCAGAAAAACCTTCTACATTGGAATCAGCAGCATCCCCCTGTTCTCTACGAATTCGCCGTCAATATTGTTTTCCAGCTTAATCGCATCCACCGAGGTGCAGTACTGTCTGGCAATATCCCAGAGCGTTTCTCCTGCATCCGCATAATAAATGCTCAGCGCAGCAGTTTTATCCTGCGTCCGTGGTTTGGTTTCATCGGCGGTCACATCGGTAATTACTTTGAAGTTTACCTGACTATATATATTTGCGCTCAGCTTTAATTCAACTTTAACATCAATACCGCTTCCCGTAATCCGGTAACTGATTCCGATTACCATAACAGAAGCACTGCATTTTGCGTTATCCGGCAATCCTGTAAAAGGATGCGCATATTCAAAGTCCGTCATCCGTTCAAAATAAACCGGTTTCTGTTCCTCATTTAAAGCAAGAACACAAAGATTTACTTTCCCTTTGTATACAATCTGACCGTTTTCACAGGTAGCCGCTACCGTACTCATCTCATTCCAAATATCTATGATTTTTGAGACGGTCATATCCTCAATCGCGAGTGTGGTCTTGAGAACATATGCATCCTGAACGATCTGCTCTAAATTGTCAATTCCTTTTTGTTTATAATCAATATCCATTTCATATTTTTTGGAATATGCGTCCGTTACCATAGAAATTTCCGTTTTTTTATACGCGGCTACACTGGCAAATAATCTGATCTGTACATCAAAGAAAACCTTATCTCCGGAATAATCATTTTTGATTTGCACATCAATTCCGGAAACGCTTAGCTTTACATCGCAGACACAATCATCGTCCACGCCGTCGCTGTCAATCATCTGACTGAACGGTATCGCGTATTCCATTACTTCAAGCGTGGTCTCGTCTTCATTTGAGCCATAGAGCAGTTTCACGCATACCTCACCGGTAAGCATGATTTTATTGGCAAACACTTTAAAATCCTGAAGAACCGCAAATGCATCCGTACGAACAATATTGTCGGCTGTCGGTTTGCCCTGTCCCAACTCCAGTACCTCGTCTATACTGAATTGCTGCTGGCTGAAGCCGACCACTTTATTCATCGGCAGCGTGTTGATTTTTTGCTCTACGCCTTCGCCCTCAATATTGGATATCACTTCTGTTTCTCCCTGGCCAATTACCCTTGCGCATACCGAAAATGCGCCGTGAATATCCAGACGGCGTGGACTGGTTGCCCTGCAATTTATGTATTCCACCCGAGTAAACGCAATGATCTGTGCTCTGTCAACATTTTGTCTTAGCGGAATCGTAGCAGTAAACGAATTATTCGACTCATAGCAACGGACACATGTTCCACCGGAGTCTAAATATAAGACTTTTACTGTATAGTTCCCCTCCAGTTCCAACCGATCTCCGTTAATCCCTCTTGATGATATACGCGGATATACCTGACATTTCAAAATACGCTGTATATCGGGGCAATAGTCGGGCAGGCTGATGTCGAGGTCAACAGGCTGCTCCTGGCAGCCATCATAAATAATCTCGCTGGCGGCCAATGCCTCACGGTTAAGCATGCAATCCATAAGGGCTCTCTCCTTTTCCTGTTTCTACTTATTTTTATTCCAATCTTGTACCTTTTATGCTAACCAGTACAAATTTTCATTAAACAATAAATATTGAAAGACTAAATTCATAAAAGGCTGGTCAAAGCGTTTTTGTAATACAACTATTATATATTGAAGTAACAATAAAATATGACCTCATATTTTTACAGCTTCACTTGTTTAATTGCTTTTTATGATAAAATATAATATAATATTGGAAAATAGAAGGAGCAAATCATTCCACAAGTGCATTTAAAAACAAATCGGCATTAATGTGTGTGAAAACGCCCTTTCTCAGAAAGAGAGAAAGCCTAATGAACAATCGAGAAAAACTAAAGTATTTAATTTTTGGCATTACTGTGGGTTTTTGCGCGATAATTGCGCTGTCAGCCACAGCAGTGCTAACTGCCGCGGATTCCGCCGTAAAGGATTCCGGAAAGTTTTATCTGAATGCAAAGACTGATTTTGACGCCGTAGGAGACGGCGTTTCCGATGACACAATTGCGCTGCAAACCGCGATCAACGAATGCTGTAAGCAGAAGAAAAGTCTTTGCCTACCAAATGGAACCTATTTAATCTCCAATTTAACCATTCCAGGTTCGATTAATATCGAAGGTGAGCACCGATATCAAACAGTTTTAAAGTCTAAGGGCACCCAAGGCGCTGCTTTGGAATTCATCGGTGACCTAAGTGACCTCAGAAGCAAAGCCCGAAGCAAGCTCTCTAATTTTTTGATTGTCGGCTGTGCACCCGGCGAAGCGTTAGATTACGGCATCCGAATAAGTTCCACCGCCAAAAAACTCTGTCCCTACCAAATTGTATTTGACTGCTTAGAGGTCCGTGACTTGCAAAAGAACGAGGCAGTCGGCTGCTATGTTGACGACGTAAGCCTTTTAAGCTGCGACAATTGTCAGTTCCAGACCAAAAACAACGGCACTGCGTTTTTGATTGAAGCACACAACCTGAACACGGGTGTATTCAGTTTTAAAAATACGGCTTTCGGTAACACCTCCGCTGACCAATACGGGCTTGTGATTGGTGTCGGAAGCGCAATTGATTCCATTAACTTTAGCGGCTGCTACTTCGGTGGAAAGGTAGCAGCGGAAAAAATCGGCAACGGCAATAATGTGCGTACGGTTTCTCATGAATCCTGCCATTTTGAAAATACCAGCGGAGGCGATACTCAACTTGTTGACATTCAAGGTGGTTCCGGCGTTGGAGGGATCGGGCTGGCATGGCGCAACTGTTCCTTTATTGGATTCAACTCATGTAAATACGGTTTTCACTTCGCACCTGGTGGTGTTTATAATAGCTTTGAAATCAGCGGATGCGAGTTTACGAACCTAAATTCAGACGGGTTTGTCATTGACAACAACACCGGACACTTTTCGAATTGCCGATTTGAAACAAATACTTGCGTAGGAACCCACCCTCCAATTTTTAGCTCTATGAATCTGTTTGATGACATTTCTCAGAGAAATCCTGGTGGCTGGAGCTATACGGAAAACGGATATGAAATCTTTCCAAAAGGGTTCAAGGTTGGCCAATCACGAATAAATGCATCTACCAGCATACCAACATCCGGCTTTTACACCGTAGGAGATATTGTACTAAACACTGGCGAACCGGTGGAATACGGTGCTGCCGGAAGTAAATATATCATCGAGGGTTGGAAGCGCAAAACGACTGGGAGTAATCATACGCTGAATGTGGATTGGCTAGAAATGAGAACACTTACGGGAAACTAGGTGATTTTGCCACAACCATGTAAAAAACGAAATGCCGGCTGCTAATGCAGCCGGCATTGATTGTTTATTGTTCTTTTTTTATACCAAACATCTTTCGAAGTAAAAATCCTATCATTTTGGGACTCTTAAACACGACAACCTTCATTGCACCAACCTCCTATTATGTTCAGCACCTCATAAGTGCTATACCCAACGCAACAATAATGACAGCAACAATAAACAGCATTAAACCGGTCGGGCAAAAGCAAGAGATAACCAATCCCAGACCGAATGCGACTGCATATGCTCCTGAAAAACAGCTATGTTCGTTCCCGCACCGCATTCTTTCCACCACCCAAACTGAATTAAGACTGTCATCCCTTTTGTCTTAATCCATATTATTCAGGCATGGTTCATTCTGTGCATTATGTCATGATGATTATTAATGCGCTCCCACTATGTAAAGTGATAAGTGCATCATCATCAATAATCTTATTGCTCACCCCTAAGGGATTATCCGAGGTCAGCGTAGCCCGCGTGAGCGGATAATAAAGCCCCGAATAGCTTACGACACAGGATTTCATCCCATAAGGAAAAACAGACACTGTATTGTTTTTTAATCCCTTGAGCTCCAGCTCTCCTCCGCTTAGAAGAAACACCCTGCAATCTTGTCCTATCATAACAACCTTACAGTTTCGGGAAGCAAGATACTGCATCACACAGAGATTTGCAATGGAATGGTCAAACCGACCACCAAGCACACCAATTAAAGTAAAGTCAGCAAAGCCGCGTTCCAAAGCAATGCGAACCGCCGCCATCATATCGGTATCGTCTTTTTCCACATCAAGTTTTATCGTCTCTATATTATTAGGAAGTTCTCCGCGTATAGAATCAAAATCGCCAATTATTAGATGCGGTTTTTTCTTGTATTTCAATGCTGTATCAACGCCGCCATCCGCACAGATTACATAGGAATGTTCCCAGTCCAATTCATTAAAAGTATTGATATTGTCAAATGGCGCCGAACCGATCAGAATACACTTTGTCATTTTAAATCCCATTCTTTTATATCTTTTATCTCATTATACATGATCGTATAGTTTTCATGCCTGGACGCACTGATGATTCCCTCACCTACTGCCTGAATCACAGCGCATCCCTTTTCACAGGTATGAGAACATGAGGTGAATTTGCATTGATTGATGTAGGGGATAAATTCACGAAAACAGTATTGGAGATTGTCTTTGTTAACGATGTCATAACGTTCGATTTGGATAGATGAAAAACCGGGAGTATCGGCTACATAAGTATTTTCTTCCAGCTTAATCAACTCAACCTGTCTTGTTGTATGCTTGCCTCTACCGAGCTTACGGCTGATGCCTCCGGTTTGAAGATGTAACCCCTTGTCTATGCAGTTTAAAAGCGAGGATTTGCCAACACCGGAATTTCCTGTAAAGGCACTGATTTTATGACGAAGCAGCTTCTGCACTTTGCTTACTCCTTCTCCGGTCGCGGAAGAAATAGTATAAACAGGAATGCCGGTCTTTCTGTAAATATCCTGAAGCCAGTCGGAATCTTTGAGGTCTGTTTTTGAGACTATAAGGATTGGTTCAATTTTTTTATTTTCTGCCGCCGCAATCGTTTTATCAATAATCAGTGTGTTGGGGGCAGGGTCACATATCGAAACAACGATAATAAGCTGATCGATATTGGATACCGGAGGTCGGGTCAAAAAATTATGACGCGGCATTATTTTGTCAATAGAACCGGACCCATCCTCTGAAATGCTAATCTGGACATGGTCTCCGACAAAAGGAATAATTCTATCCTTTCGGAAAACACCCCTTGCTTTACATTCGTATACCACACCGGCGGCTTCTACATAATAGAAGCCGCCGATTCCTTTTACAATTAATCCGTTTTTATTTTCCATAATTATCCTCAGTTCGACGGAGTTATTACGCCGCTTGGTACTTCCCCTCCTGAGCTGTTGAGCGATACGTAAGGATAACTCTCAGTTAAGCTTGGTACGCCTGTGTCAAAGTTTAGAACAAATACATTATACTTGCTTCCGTCCAGCTCTATAATCAGTTGTTTTTGTCCGCTGGTGCCTTTAAAGGTAAGCTGGTAAACGTCGTTATAAGACGGATTTACCGTTTTTTCCGGCTGCAATTCATTCCCAAGATAAGCTTTTAATTTTATATCATGAGTTACTTCCTTGGGTAACTGGACATAAACCGTAATTGTTTTTTCTGACTTATTTCCGGAACTGACGACCAGCTTTACCGCGGTTCCCTTATCAAGTTTAACACCGGGAAGAGGATCGGTTTCCAATACGGTATTTTTGGGCTTATCGCTGTCGTCCTTTGTAGCAACTGCTCCGACTGTCAGCCCGGCTTGCGTAATGGCAGCCTTCGCTTCATCCAGCGTTTTATCAATCACAGAAGGAACCGCAATTTTTTCATCACCAGAACCCTTACTGACATACACCTTAATTAACGTCGTGCCTTCGACAACCTGAGCGCCGGCCGGCGGATCTGTATTTTTAACATGTCCCTCCGGTGTTTTATCGTCGATTACCGGATTAATTTCATAGGTGAGATTCGCCTGCTTCAATTCTGATACCGCTTCTTCTTCTGTTTTGTTTGTCACATCTGGAACCGCTACGGTTTTTCCTCCGCTGTTTACAACAAGCGTTATATCCGCATTTGCCTTTACCATGGTTCCTGCATTTGGCGTCTGCTTTAAAATCACGCCAACCTTCTGTGTCGCGTCATTTTTTGTTTCTGTTATGAAATTAAAATGTTGATAATCTTTGTTTTCCTTAACTTCTGTAAGGGTCTTCCCAACAAAATCAGGAAGCTCTACTTCGCTGACCTGGCTGCTGTTACAGCTATGAAACAGTGCGGCAATTCCAAAGCCGGAGGCAACAATTAAAAACGCTGCGGCAATTCCTGTTATCACCAGTGAAGCAACTGACTTCTTTTTTTTCCTGGGCATTTTATCGATTTCTTCCACATATTCGTACCGATCATTATAGGAAGGTTGATCTGCATTTTTTACAGAATTAATCGCGTCGATATATTTTGTCGGTTTCTCATCAATAAAATATTTATATTGAAAACTGATACTTGGATTCCTTCGAAAAGCTTCAATGTCACGCAGCATTTCGGCCGCAGATTGATATCTTTGCGCCGGATTTTTCTGCATTGCTTTCATTGTTATTTCTTCAAGACCATCAGGGATAGCGGGATTAATTTCCTTCGGCGGTCTTGGGTCAGCCTGAAGCTGCATAATTGCAACCGATACCGCACTGTCCGCTTCAAACGGCAGGCAACCGGTAATCATTTCATAAAGCATCACACCAACGGAATATATATCTGCCTTTTCATCCGTTAAATCGCCCCTTGCCTGCTCCGGCGCAATATAATGAACGGAACCGATTGCTTTATCCGTCATCGTGCGTGTTTCACTGCGGGAAAACCTGGCGATGCCAAAATCTGTTACTTTAATCGTCCCGTCCTGAAGAAGCATAATATTCTGCGGTTTAATGTCGCGATGCACGACACCCTTCTCGTGAGCATGCTGTAAAGCGCGCAGAATTTGGACGGTAAAGTGGATGGCTTCCTTCCATTTAATTTCCTTCTGCTGATCAAGGTAGTCCTTCAGTGTAATGCCGTCAATGTATTCCTCAACAATGTACTGAATCCTGTCGCCAAAGCTGACATCATAAACTTTTACGATATTGGGATGCGATAACACCGCAATCGCTTTTGATTCATTTTTAAACCTGCGAATAAACTCAATGTTCCCTAAAAATTCATCCTTCAGTATTTTGATCGCGACCGTACGGTCATCGATGGTATCGTAGGCACGATACACTAACGCCATACCGCCAACACCAATTAACTCATGTATTTCATAACGCGCGTCAAGCCTTTTACCTGTATATTTATCCATGCAAAACAACTCCTATCAACGGTTATTTTCAACAATGGCAACTGTGATATTATCTCCCCCACCGCCGTCTTTGGCCAAAGCTATTAATTTATCCGTCAGCTCACTCGTATTCATTTCTTTCGAAAGCTGATAAATTATCTCGGCGTCCACGTAATTGGTAAGCCCATCAGTACAAATAAGCAACAAATCACCGGAATGGAAGTCCTTTTCACAATAATCGATCTGAATTGAAGCATCTACCCCCAACGCACGTGTTATAATATTTTTCTGAGGGTGTATTTTTGCCTGCTGCTCCGTAATATCGCCGTTATTGATCATTTCCTGAACCATAGAATGATCTGTGGTAAGCTGTATAATTTCCCGCTCGGTAATATGATAAGCCCTGCTGTCTCCAGCGTGCGCGATATGAGCCACACCCTGAGAAACCAGAGCGGCTACAACCGTTGTACCCATGCCGTTCAGCGCTGCGTCCCCGGAGGCCATATCATGAACCGTTAGATTTGCGTTATAAATAGAGGACAACAACAAATTTTTAATAGAATTATTCCCCATACCCTCACGGTCCGAATTCATAATTTGCTCCGATATTTTGTCAACAGCGGTACTGCTTGCCACATTGCCGCCGTTTGCACCGCCCATACCATCACATACGACAACCCATGCAGCGCCGTCTGACAGCATGCCGCTTTTACAAGAGTCCTGATTGGTGCTCCTAACTAGGCCAACATCACTCTTACTATACACTTTCAATATTGGCCACCTCCTCTTTATACCTTCGTTTTAACTGCCCGCACGAAGCATCAATGTCGGATCCGAGCGTTCTACGGACGGTTGCTGTAATTCCTTTTCCAGATAATATCTTACAAAAGCTTTGCTGCCGCTCGCTTGAACTTTTGACAAAGTCCGTGCCTTTTATACTGTTTACCGGAATCAAATTCACATGACTGAGCGTACCCTTTAATCTGTTTGCAAGCTCCCTCGCGCATTCGTCACTATCATTCACACCGTGAATCATTGCATATTCAAAGGAAATACGCCGCCCTGTTTGTCTGGAATAATAGCGGCAGGCTTTTAGAAGCTCATCCACTCCCCATCGAAGGTTAACCGGCATGGTCATTGAACGTATCTCATCATTTGGCGCGTGTAATGAAATCGAAAGGGTAAGCTGAAGCTTTTTTTCTGCAAGATCATATATCTTATCTACTATACCGCAAGTGGAAAGCGAAATATGTCTCATTCCGACATTCATCCCTTCACCGGATGTAACCAACTCCAAAAAACGAAGAACATTTTCATAATTATCCAGCGGTTCACCCATTCCCATCAGTACAAGATTGGATATTCGTATTCCGCTATCTTGTTGCGCCGCCTGAATCTGCGCCAGAATTTCGGATGGAAACAGATTTCGGGAAAACCCGCTTTTTCCGGTTGCACAAAACGCACAGTTCATTTTACATCCAACTTGCGTGGAAATACAAATGGTATGCCCGTGATGATAATCCATTAAAACACTTTCAACATGCTCACCATCATTCAGGCGAAATAAATACTTAACCGTTCCATCAATTTTGGATTCTTGTTTTTTCTCAATCACAGCATTCGCTATGTAATATGTTTGGCTAAGCTCCTGACGAAAAGACTTTGACTGGTCTGACATTTCATCAAAATTTACAACACCTCTGTGCAGCCATTTATAAACCTGCAGAGCACGAAAAGCCGGTTGACCGTCTGCGGCAAAATCAGCTTTTAGTTCTTCCAGAGTCATTGATTTTATATCCTTCAGGATCAAACAATCCACTCCTACTTTTTGCGAAAGGCAGCGACAAAAAAACCATCCGTACCATGAACGTGAGGCATCAGGGTAAGCTGGAAATCAGGTTCTTCAACAGCACGAGTAAGTGTTCCAGGCAATATAATTGCATAAGGTTCAAATTCGTGGTTATTTTCAAGAAACTTTGTCGCTACTTGATTATTTTCTTTTGGATTCAGAGTACAGGTAGAGTAAACCAGAATTCCTCCACTCTTTACCAATTGCGAAGATTTACACAGAATAAGGTACTGCAAATCCGGCAAACTGTCAATAGCAGACTGCAATTTATACCGGATCTCCGGTTTTCTTCTTATAATTCCCAATCCGGAGCAAGGGGCATCGCAGAGTACCCTATCCGCCAAATCCAATGGCGGAGCGCTGACAGCATCCCGCAAAGATGCTTTGATAATGGATAAATTCAGCCGTTTTGCTCCCTGCAGAATCAAACCAACCTTGCCTTTATATTTATCAAAGGCAAGAAGCTCTCCTTGATTGCCCATGATCTCTGCCAGTGTAAATGCTTTTCCACCGGGTGCTGAGCACACGTCAATCACTCTTTGCCCGGCACTTGGACTTAAAACCGAGCAGCAAATTTGGGAAGAAAGATCTTGTATATGAAAAAGTCCTTCTTTATAAGAGTGAGACTGACCTATCGCCCCGGTATTCTCCAATTCGACCGCGTTTTCCATCCATGTAATGGCATTAGCCTTTACACCTTCAGCATCAAGTCTTTCTATTAATTTTTCCTCGGAAATAAGGATATTATTCACTCTTGCAAATATAGGCGGTTTGTTAAAGGTACTTTCAAGCAGTTTAATAGTGCACTCTTCTCCATATGCTTCTTGCCAAAGACGGATTAACCACTGCGGACAGGAATATCGAATGCTTAAACTCAAAGCTGGTTCTTTTTCTGGATTCGGCATATTTAGGCGATCCATATTCCGGATCAATGCACGCAGAACTGCATTAATAAAGCCGGAAGCCTTTACAGCTTTGTTTTCTTTCGCCAAGAGTACAGATTCATTCACCGCCGCAGATTTTGGTATTTTCTCCAGATATATAATCTGATAAACTCCTATACGAAGAATTTCAAGCACTACAGGATCTATTTTTTTCATATTCACGTTGGAATACTGCTGAATCATATAATCCAGTGTAATACGCCTTTCCAATACACCGTAAAAAATCGCGGAAGCTAAAGCCTTATCTCGCTGATCCAGTGAAAAGGAGAGCAGGGTCTTATCTAATACAATATTGGAATATCCTTCATTAACATCTACATGTAATAATGCGGTCAGCGCTGCCGATCTTGCTCTGTTCATTAGTCCCTTCTCCTGCCTGCTATTGCCAGAAGTCTCATCAATGTCATAATTGCGGAAAAGCTTGCGGCTAGATAGGTCATCGCGGCGGCCCGCAATACTATTTTGGCGCCTTCCAGCTCATCGGGATACAGAATTCCTGACTCATCAAGAACCTGAATTGCTCGGTGACTCGCGTTGAACTCAACCGGCAGCGTGATAAGCTGAAACAGAACAGCCAAGCTATAGAGAACAATTCCAATCGTCACAACAATATTATACTGAACCGGTAAAATAAGACCGACAATTACCAAAGGAAACGCAAGTCTGGAACCAAAATTAGTGACCGGAACTAAAACGGCACGAATTTTATTCGGAAAGTAGCCCTTTGCGTTTTGAATCGCGTGACCTGCTTCATGCGCCGCGATTCCAACAGCTGCTATGGTGGAAGCCCCGTAAACATCGTCTGATAAGCTTATGGTATTATTCCTGGGATCGAAATTATCCGTAAGGCTACCCTGAATACGCTGAACCTGTATTCCCTGGGCTCCGCCGTACCGCGCAACCTCAGACGCCGCCTGAGCGCCGGTTATATTCCTGACGGTGATAATCTGCGAATATTTTTTAAATGCTGATTTTACTCGGAATTGCGCTATCATGGTTACAATGAGTGCCGGGACTATATATATGAAATATGTATAGTCGAAATAGTAAAATCCGTAACGCATATCCAAACCTCCACTCTATTGAACAATTGTATCGTTTCCAATGGAATGCCCACGAAGAAAGTCTTTTCCGCTCATTTTTTTACCGCCTTCATATTGTATTTCAAGCAGTTCTACCGCAGTATTCTCACCACAGCAGATAAAAAAACGGCCATTTTCGACAATAACCTGCCCAACCTTTCCATAAAATCCTTCCGCAATTTTGCATCGAAAAACTTTCAGCCGTTTCCCCGAAAAAACCGTGTTGGCAACAGGCCACGGAGAAAGTCCGCGTACCTGATTGTGAATGACGGAAGCAGGCTTATTCCAGTCAACGGGAGAAAGCTCTTTCGTTAATATGGAAACATAGCTTGAATTTTCCTCTGTTTGCGGAGTTCTCTTCAAGGTTCCGCTTTCGAGTTCCTTTAATGTTCGAGTCAAAAGGCGGGCGCCTATTAACGACAGCCTGTCATATAATTCGCCGGAAGTTTCTTCTTCACCAATTTCAGTCGACTCGCTTAGAAGAATATCTCCCGTATCAAGCCCTTCCAACATAAACATGGTGGTTACGCCGGTAATCTTATCTCCGTTTAAAACCGACCATTGGATTGGAGCAGCTCCCCGATATTTCGGAAGCAGGGAACCGTGAACATTGATGCACCCAAAACGGGGAATGTCCAATACTTCCTTTGAAAGTATTTTGCCATAAGCTACGACAATTATTACATCCGGATTTATAGTCCGAATTGTTCCAGCTACTTCTTCTGTACGTAATGTCTTTGGTTGATATACATCTATCCCGTGCGCCGTCGCAAGCTCCTTAACCGGAGAAGGTGTGAGAATCAGCTTCCTTCCCTTTGGCTTATCGGGCTGCGTAAATACGGCACAGATTTCATGTCCTTCATCCATTAAGCTTTTTAAGCTTGGAACTGCGAAATCGGGCGTTCCCATAAAAATCACTCGCATTGCTTCACCTGCTTTATTCTTTAAGATTTTCCAACTCTTCCTTATCCAGCATACGGGTTACATGCGATTTAAACAAGATGCCATCAAGATGGTCGATTTCATGGCAGCATACCGTTGCCAGCAGCTCTTCACCTTCCAGCTCAAAGAACTCGCCCTTGCGGTTCTGCGCTTGTACTTTCACATGCATCGGGCGTTTGGTAATCCCGTATTGCCCCGGAGAGGATAAGCAGCCTTCCACACATTCCTGTTCTCCGCTCTGCTCCAAAAAAACTGGGTTAACTAAATCAACAGGACCATCGCCGATATCGATTACCACGACTCTCCGTAGAATTCCAACCTGCGGAGCAGCCAGCCCCACGCCATCCGCATGGTGCATGGTTTCTGCCATATCGTCCAAAAGAATCGACAGCTTACGGTCAAATTTTTCTACGGGGTGGCATACCTTATTCAGAAAAGGATCTCCCTCTTTGATAATGTTTCTGATTGCCATAATTTTTCCTCCGTTTTAGAGAATTGAATCGGGATTAACATCTACAAAAGCCGTAACGCTAGTGAAACTTCGATCAGACGAAAACTGAATCAGAAGCTTTGAAATCATTTCTCGAAAAATAAGGCTATTACGGCATTTTATGATCAATTTATATCTATATTTATTGCTTACCTTATTTATTAATGCTGGCGATGGGTTTAATACTCGCAACGGCTGACCGGGATATTCATTTTTTGCAATCTGGCTCAATAAACTGAAAAAAAACCGGCTTGCCTTTTGTACCTTCGTTTCCGACGCTCCGACAAAACCGATCACACAAATATCGGAAAAAGGCGGATATAACAACGCTTTTCTTACCGCAATTTCACCTTCGTAAAATTGTACATAATCCTGTTCGGATGCAAGCCTAATTACCTCATTTTCAGGAGTAAAGGTTTGAATAATTGCGAGTCCGCTATACTTTCCGCGTCCGGAACGCCCTACTACCTGTGTCAGCAAATCAAAAGCACGTTCATAGCTTCTGAAATCCTCTCCGTAGAGTGCCTGATCAGCAGTTAAAACACCGACCAGTGTCACATTTTCAAAGTCAAGACCCTTAGCAACCATTTGCGTTCCAATAATAACATCATATTCTCCTGCCGCATATTGTTCCATTTTCTTCTCATATGCAAATCTGGTAAGCGTTGAATCGGTATCCAGACGCAGAATCCTTACCTGCGGTAACAACTCATGAAGCTGTTCCTCAGCGCGCTGTGTGCCAAATCCCGTGTAGTGCACCTTATCTTCGTGGCATTGTGGGCATTCTTTTGTAAACGGGACGGAATAACCACAGTAGTGACACATCAGGCGATGATTCACCGCATGATAAGTCAACGAAATACTGCAGTTGGGACAAGTGACCACCTGTCCGCATGATTTACAGGTAACAAAGGTATTATAACCCCTGCGGTTAAGCAATACAATTGACTGTTTATGATTCTCTGTGTTGTTCTTTATCGCATCGAGCAGTGCCGTACTAAATATTGTATTATTACCACTTTCCAATTCCTGATTCATGTCGACTATTTTTACGTCAGGAAGTTTTGCGGAACCGTATCTTGTTGTTATAGTATTTAAACTGTAGCGGCCATATTGAGCAAGATAATAGCTTTCGATGGAAGGCGTCGCGGAAGAGAGCACAAGCAACCCTTTATGATAGGCACAACGATACTTCGCGATTTCTCGTGCATGGTAACGCGGAGCTGATTCTGATTTATAGGTATATTCCTGCTCTTCATCCATAATAATGAGTCCAATATCATGGAACGGAGCAAAAACAGCAGAGCGGGTTCCGACCGCAATCAGGGCTTCTCCTTCATTGACTCTTTTCCATTCGTCCAAACGCTCCGCCATGGTTAGTCCGCTGTGAAAAACAGCAACCCCTTTTCCATATCGTTTATGAAAAAGTGAAATTGTCTGCGGCGTAAGAGAAATTTCTGGAACCATAACAATAACACCGCGACCCTCCGCATTCACCCGATCAATCAAACGCATAAAAACAGAAGTTTTCCCACTACCGGTAACTCCAAACAGAAGCGAAATACCGCCGGTTCCAGACTGATATTGCGCGTACAAATTGTTATAAGCCGCCTGCTGTTCATCGGAAAGCACAATCTCTTCAAAAGCTTCGGTAGCACGGATATGCTCATACGGATTCCGATAAATTTCGCATTCGTAATACTGCGCTATCCCTTTTGCAACGAGCGTATGTACCACAGCCGGTGTGGCACCAGCAAAATAACACAATTCCTTAAGTGAGGCGCTTCCAACGTCATTTAAAACCTGATGAACGCTTTTTTGCTTTGGAGTAAGCTTCGGCAACTCTATCAATTCTGTCAGTCGTACCATTTTTTGTGTTGCATCGCTCACCTGGCGAACTGCCCCCGTACTCTTCTTGAGCACGTTTAATTCACACAGCTGTTCCAAAACCTTACAATCATCCGTCAAAGCAAGCGCATTTATCAACTTGCTCCGTTCAACAGGAATCTTTTTTTTCGATAAGTACTGTATGACCTGTTTTTGTATTTCATCCAGAGGCAAGCTCGGGAAACTATTTTTCAAGGAATACTCCGTGCGAATCTTATAATTAATTCCAATTGGAAGAAGAAGCTTAACCGCATCATACAATGTGCAAAAATAATGATCCTTCAACCAATGCACCAGTAAAAGGGCTTCATTCGAAAGAAGCGGCGCCTTATCGAGCACCGCTATGATAGGCTTCAATTTATCTGTATCAGCTAACAGCGGGCAAAGCTCAAGAATCATCCCCTGCCTTTTTCCATTAGCCGCTCCAAAAGGAATCAATGCCCGACATCCCGGCTTTGCAGATTCCGCTAATTCTTCGGGAATCAGATAGTCAAAGGCTTTATCAAAATGATATATTGTATTTTCAACCGCAACCCTTGCAGCTATTCTTTCAGGCATGATATTCCTCGCATCAACACAGATTATTGTTCAAGCACACCGTTATTTTCTGTATCTTGCTCAATGATTACAAATTTATGCTTCAGATATTCCTGAACAGCCAAGTCAACCGGTTTTTCGATCAGGATTTCTCCCCTCATCTCCGCATCGCTTGCGATGTCTCTCGCACGCTTTGCGATTGCAACAACAAGGGAGTAACGACTTTGATTTGGATTTAAAATAATATCAGCAGATGGTTTCAGCATAATTCAGCACCCTTTCAATCAGATTGGAATCTCGAGTTAGTTTATGTTTTTCAGCGCAAATTATTGCATTAATATCGTCAACCGCTTTTTCAACGGTATCGTTGATTACAGCGTAATCAAAATGTACAGCTTCCATGATTTCTTTTCGTGCGGTATTCAGCCTTTTTTGAATCGTGTCTTCATTTTCCGTCTTTCGGTTTCGCAGACGCCTTTCAAGAATTTCAAAAGATGGAGGAAGTATAAACAAGCTGACACAATCAGGACATTTTCCCTTAATTTGAGCAGCTCCCTGCACCTCTATCTCCAAGACAACATCCAAGCCCTCCGAAAGCCATTTTTTGATTGGCTCCCTTGGCGTACCGTAATAATTCCCGCAGTATTCCGCACTTTCAAGCATTTCATTATTGGAAAGCATCGATTCAAACCGATCTCTCGATACAAAGAAATAATCCTCGCCATCCACCTCACCCAGTCTAGGCATACGCGTTGTGGCGGAAACAGACAACCGAATATTCGGGTTCTTCCCGATCAACTGCGTCAGTATTGTATCTTTTCCGGCTCCGGACGGCCCAGAAAAAACAATCAGCAGACCCTCATTCTTCATCTTCTTCGAGCTCCTCCTCGGTAAGATCATCATCATGGTCGTTCAATCGATTCGCAACTGTTTCAGGCTGCACAGCGGATAGGATGACATGGTCGCTATCTGTAACAATAACCGCCCTTGTGCGACGACCATAGGTTGCGTCAATCAGTGTTCCCCGCTCTTTCGCGTCCTGTATAATTCGCTTGATGGGCGCGGATTCAGGGCTGACTATGGCAACCAGCCGGTTGGCGGAAACCATGTTACCAAACCCGATGTTAATAAGCTTCATAAAAAATATTCTCCTTTTATTGCAGCTGCAATCTTACTCAACATTCTGAATCTGTTCGCGGATTTTTTCAATCTCAGCCTTAATATCCACAACCATGTAGGCTATTTGAGAGTCTACACATTTTGAGCCGATCGTATTTGCTTCGCGGTTCATTTCCTGAACAATAAAGTCTATCTTACGACCCACGGCCTCACTTGAATTCAGCATTAATTTCAACTGGTCAAAATGGCTGCGCAGACGAACCGTTTCTTCAGCCACCGCGATTTTATCCGCAAAAATTGCTGCTTCTGTAAGTATTCTCTGTTCCTCTATATTTGCGTCGTTCAGAAGCTCCGCTAATCTCGCCTTTAATTTTTGCTGGTATTCTGCAACAGTCTTTGGAGAGCGCTCCTCAATTTTGCTCACAATATTCAATATCATTTCAGCACGCTGCAAAACATCGGCTTTCAGTCGAATCCCCTCGGCTTCTCTCATTGACACCAAGGTGTTGATTGCTTTATCTGCAACCTCTTTGACAGAGCTCCAGATAATTTTTTCATCCTCGGGCGCTTTATGGACAGTAAAAATATCAGTATTACGCGAAATGGTAGAAACTGAAATATCATCCCGTAAATTATATCGCTGTGCAAGCTCGTGTAGAGCATTCACATACCCGGACGCAACAGAATGGTTGATCAGAACCCGAGCATCGGCATCCTCCAAGGTTTCAATAGATACAAAAATATCAATTTTCCCTCTGGATATCCGACTTTGCAAATAGGATTTTAATTTTTCATCTAAAAAGCCGTAACCGCGTGTGACGCGGGAAGAAAATTCAAAATATCTGTGATTTACCGATTTAATTTCAACAATGATATCGCGCCCGTCAATGGTATCTTCATATCTGCCAAAACCAGTCATGCTTCTAATCACGGTATATCATCTCAATTCATACAATTTACGCTCCGCCCCGGAGATTCAAGTAAATCAACATAAGTATTATTATCTATTTTAGCAGTTTTTTATAGTCATTGTCAACCTTATCACAATACACAAAGCAATTCAGCCCTCTTATCAGGGGGCTGAATTGCAAAACTTTCATCTAAACGGATGATTTCTTAAATTAAACCGGGTGTACCATTTGTTCAGCATCCGCATGTTTCCCATCAATGCCGTATTTCTTTTCCGCACGTTTTTTAAAGAAGTCTGTGGCAACCTTTGGGAACTGCGCGTAGGAAAGCACATCTTCTTCCTGCTCAATCCACTGTGCGCATTCTTTGCGCAAGGATTCAAGTTCGGGCTTAAGAAGATCAGCCGGACGACAGGTAACTCTGGGAGCGTCGCCGATAATCTTCTTTACGAAGGCGTCATCAATCGGCAGAGGAGTAGTCCCGTATTTGCCGGCAACAATATCCTTAAATTCATTCGTACACATTTTGTAGCGTTCGCCGGTAATCACATTATAAACTGCCTGCGTACCAACAATCTGTGATGTTGGCGTAACGAGCGGCGGGTAACCGGAATCTTCACGAACACGTGGAACTTCCTTTAAAACTTCTTCCAGCATATCTGCCTTTCCTGCCTGCTTCAACTGAGAAAGCAAATTGGAAAGCATACCGCCCGGAACCTGATAAATCAAAGCTTTGGTATTTGTCGCAAGCATTTTCGGGTCCAGTAATCCGCTTTTAATATATTTCTCTCTGAGCGTCATAAAATACTCTCTGATCTCGTTAAGAAGCACCAAATCAAGACCGGTGTCGTATTCGGTTCCCATCAGCGCTGCAACCATGGATTCCGTCGGCGTATGCGATGTTCCAAGCGCCAAAGGCGACATCGAGGTATCCAGATAATCAACGCCCGCCTCTACCGCTTTTAATTCACACATGGAGGCTAAGCCGGAAGTATAATGCGTATGAAGCTGGAGTGGAATTTTCACCGCACCTTTAATTGCTTTTACCAGTTCATAGGTCTCATACGGAGTCAGCAAAGCAGCCATATCCTTAAGACATATGGAATCAGCGCCCGTCTCTTCTATCTTCTTGGCATAATCAATATAATATTCATGCGTAAAGATCGGTCCCGTAGTGTAAGAGATTGCTACCTGTGCGTGCGCCCCTTCTTTTTTAGCAGCCTTTATTGCAACTGTAAGGTTTTTAATGTCGTTCAGCGCATCGAAAATACGAATAATATCGATTCCATTTGCAACAGAACGCTGTACAAAATATTCCAAAACATCATCCGCATAGTGGCGGTAGCCCAGCATATTCTGTCCACGAAACAACATTTGCAGTTTTGTATTCGGGCATTTTTCTCGGAGTATTCGGAGTCTTTCCCACGGGTCTTCGTTTAAAAAACGGAGGCAGGAATCAAAAGTCGCGCCACCCCAACATTCCAAAGATTGAAATCCGACCTGATCCAATTTGTTCAGAATCGGCAGCATGTCTTCAATCGGCATTCTGGTAGCAATCAAAGATTGGTGGGCATCTCTAAGAACTGTTTCGGTAATTCCAATTTTTTTCGCCATTGATACAGCCCCCCTACTTAAGGGAAACAAGAGGAGTACCGGATTCAACGCTATCCCCTTTGTTCACATGAACGGCCGCAACAATCGCGTCGTGCGGAGCCATAATTTCATTCTCCATTTTCATAGCCTCCAGAATGACAAGCACATCGCTCTTTTTAATCACCTGTCCCGGCTTTACATTTACAGATACGATTGTACCTGGCATCGGAGAGGAAATTAATTCAGCGTCAGCCGGCACATCCGCAGATACAGCTGCCGCTGGGGCTTCTGCCGGAGCTGGAGCCGGGACACTCGGAGCGGAAACAACTGCCGGGGCCTGCGGAGCAGCAACCGGTGCTGAAATTACAGGCGTTGCGGCGCTGGGAGCCTGGCCGCCTAGTTCTTCGACCTGAACATCGTACGGCATGCCGTTTACCGTTATTCTAAGGTTTTTCATTATGTTTGACCTCCTAAATATGAGATATATTCAATTAAAGCTGTATATTGCTGTGTTTCTTCGGGAGCGTAGATACCCGCTTGTTTGAAAGCATTTCGAGGTTAGCGATAATGCGGTTTCGTGTTTCTTCCGGCAGAATAATATCATCGATATAGCCGTCCGCAGCGGCAATAAAGGGATTTGCTTTTGTCTCTTTATATTCCTCTATCAGCTTTTTTCGGTCATCAACCGGATGGTCAGAACCGGAAAGGCGATCATTCCAAAGAAAAATTGCGGCTGTCTCAGGCGCCAGCTGAGATATCACGGTATTCGGCCAAGCCAAAGTATAGTCCGCGTTTGCGCCGCGGCCTGCAACGGCAATGTAAACAGGTCCGTAAGCAGTTCCAGTAATCACTGTAATTTTAGCAGTCGTTGCTTCCGAATACGAACTGGATAGCTTGGAGGCTTCACGCAAGCCGGCAAATTTATCCGCATTGACAAAGGTAACGATTGGAATGGAAAAAGCGTCACAGAATCGTATGAATCGCGCTGCTTTTGCACAGGCATCTGCATCGACCGTACCATATAAGGCTATTATCCCTGAGGTAGAGCCGCCGATTTCCGACAATCCGGTCACCGTGGGGGAGCCAAAACCTTCGCCAAGTTCAATAAAACTGTTTTCATCACAAGTAGCCGTAATAATATTCACAATGTCAGCCCCATCAGTAGCGGCATCCGCGCGGTTAAGGCTCTGAATGCTCAATATGGAACCGCCTGATAAATTGTTGGACGGAAGAATAGAAATTATTCTGCGCGCAGACGCAATCGCTGCTTCTTCACTATCTGCCTTTACATGGCACACGCCTGACTGTAAAGCTTCATGAGCGGAGCCGCCCTCACCATTTGTTTCAATGGTCAATTCAGCCTTGTCCGACATAATTACAATATCAGCTCCGGATGCTATCATTGCAGAGGCTCCTGTGCAGGGCCCCAAAATAACGGAAATTTGTGGGATAACACCGGAGGCGTTATTGGCGTTTAACAATATTTCGCCATATGCGGCCATCAGGTCGTTGCCTTCATTCAGTCGACCGCCAATAGAATCATAGATGCCAATAACAGGAGTTCCGGTCTTTACCGCCAGAGAAAAGACCTGGTTGATTTTTGCAGCCTGTGCCTTTGACATCGCACCGCCGTCAATCTCACTGTTTTGAGCAAAAACATATACGGGGCAACCGTCAATCGTACCATATCCCGCGATTACTTCCGCATACTTTTCTCCCGACTTTGCAAGACTGCCTATTTCGTTAAAACTGCCTAAATCAAACATTGAGGCAATGCGTTTATAGGCCGTATTGTCTTTTTTCAAGTTACGTGCATTTTGCAGCAATTCGGCATTGCCGACGTTCCCCATTTTAACTCCTCCATTAAATGTTATTCTGTATATTGTTATAATTATAATATATTCACTAAAAGTTAGCAAGTATTTGACCATTTAAATCAACTATTTTTTACAAAATTCGGTTTGCTTTATAATAAAAACTTATCGCTATGGACGGCCGCGCCGTACTTTATGGTCACATTTCGATTTTCCTTCTTTTCTCCTGTGAAAAGAAGGAGCATCACTTTTAATCTGAGTTTCGCTCTTTTCAGACTGCTTGTCCGCTTTGGCGCCAGCCATTAGCTTCTTCACTTCTTCTGCGGTAAGCATACGCCATTTCCCTGGCTGCAACATGCTTAGTTTAAGCTGCCCCACCGCAATCCGTTTTAATCTGGCAACCTCCAAGCCAAGCTGCTCACACATTTTACGGATTTGCCGGTTTCGTCCTTCGTACAGCACAATTTCCAGAACCACCCGATCAGGCTCCTGAGATATCACCTTTACTCTGGCAGGAGCAGTTTTTCTGTCATCTATCATCATCCCCACTGATATTTGCGTCAGCTGTTCCTCCGTGATGGAAGGCCGAATGGTAACCCGATATGTTTTGGGAATGTGAAGAGACGGATGCGTCATTGCGTTGGCAAAATCTCCATCATTGGTCATCAGCAGAAGACCCTCTGACTCTCTGTCCAAACGCCCGACAGGATAAATTCGCTCCGGTATGTCTTTTATTAACTCCGCAACGCATTTCCGATCCATCTCGTCACTCATTGTTGTGATAAAGCCGCGCGGCTTATGCAGCATAATATATATGGATTTTACCTCGGTATCAAGCAGATTCCCACGAACACTAACTTTATCTTTTTTGGGATCAACCTTATCTCCAATTTTCGCTGTAATGCCATTTACCTTTACATCTCCGGCAGAAATCATTTCCTCTGCTTTTCTTCTCGAGGCAACCCCGCAGTCCGCAAGCATTTTTTGCAGCCTAACATCTTTTGCCATTCTATATTCATCCTTTATTTTAAATCTTAAATAGTTTTTTTATATTTTCTATTATATACTCTACTATACCTTTAGAACCAGTCGGTTTTAAAACGCCGCTGTCCGCCACAATTTCTGTGGAAGCTACGGACTTACCGTTCAGCACGTAGTGAACCGTACCTAAAACCTGACCCTTTTCAACTGGCGCGTAAACAAATTTTGGCAGCACGACGACTCTGTTAATACCCATGCTGTCCTCTGCGCTAAGTACTAAATTGTTGCCTGTTGATCCTTTCACATCCACTGATTCCCGTAAGCCGCCAACTACCGGTAGCTTCGCTGTAAAACCACTGTCATCAATTCGGTAATTAACCAATTGAGAAAAACCGTAATCCATCATTTTCATATGATCATCCCAATCATTTGGATCACTCAGCGTAACGGCAATTAAACGAATCCCGTTCTTTTCGGCTGATGAAACCAGACAGCGCCCGGACTTATCGGTAAATCCGGTTTTAACACCGGTGCATCCATCATACATACTCAGCAGTTTGTTATGATTGGAAAGGCGCCGCGTATGGTCAGGAGTTACATATTGAACGTTGACCTGTTTTTGGCTTGCAATCTTCGCAAAGTCATTATTCTTCATCGCCGCCGCCGCTAAAACAGCCAGATCATGCGCTGTTGTATAGTGCTCCGAATTATCAAGACCAGATGGGGTCACAAAATGAGAATCGTTGAGTTGAAGTTCCTTCGCTCTTTGATTCATCAAATCAGAAAATGCGGCTATCGAGCCACTGATAGCAATCGCAGCGGAATTCGCGGCATCGTTTCCCGAGACAGTAAGCATACCAATTGCCAGAGTCTTCAACGTAACCTGATCTCCCGGCAAAAGACCCATAGAAGAACCTTCCACTCTTACCATCTCATTGGTTATCGTAACAACCTTATCATTTACCGCGGCTTTTTCCAGTGCGATTAGGGCTGTCATGATTTTCGTTGTACTTGCCATCGGTCTTTTGGTATTTTCATCTTTTGCATATAACACCTGCAGATTATCGGCATTGATCAATATTGCCGATTTTGCCGAGGTTTGCGGCTGCCCATCTGCGTAGGCGGAGAAAGATGTCGTGAAAACCAGAATTAAAATAAGAAAGATCGATATTATTCTTTTTAACAAATCAACCACCTGCCTATAAAATATATGCAGGCGGTTGCTAAAATTGACTATTAAATCTGTGGATCGTCCAGCTTTACTTCATCATTGCATTTCTCTTTTGAACCGTTTTTTTCTTTTTTGCTATCGGTCTTTTTACTGCCGACAAAACTGCTTATTTTGTCAACTACCTCGGGAAACATACCGATAATACGGTCTGCCGTGCTATTATATGGATCAATCTGAAGCAGCTTGACATTTCCGTTTGAAATAGTGATAAACGCTACTGGATTAATGGAGACCCCCGCGCCGGTACCGCCACCGAAAAATTCTTTTTCCGTCTGCGTTTTTGATGGAAAATCAGAGCCTCCGGAAGCAAATCCATAGCTTATTTTAGAAACAGGAATAATAATGGATCCATCAGGAGAAGTGATCGGATCTCCAACGATTGAATTAATATCAACCATTTGCTTAATTTTTTCTAATGTAGTATTCATCATTCCTTCAATTGGATGGTCACTCATTTTTATACACCGCCTTATTATTATTTTTCATTTGTTGCTTTCACTGGCGTTTTTAATAACTTCATTGCTTTTATAAAACGGTAAAACGCGACAAGCCCCGCAGTTATTAAAAAACATAATTTGATGTGTGCTTTAAACCGGAATTGAATTCTGCTTTCACTTGATTGAAAATCAGGAACAATATGAATGTGATAATCTTTGCATTTCAGATTATGAATCAGGATGCCCATGCACGTATAAACAACTGAACATACATTGCCATAAAGAATTGCGGTTTCAGCCGCGTCTCCGTCAGCTACTGCAACATTAGTTGTAAGGCTGTCAATAATCATATGGGAAAACAATTTTCTTGCGGCTCCAACGACAACGGAGGAAAATTCTTTTATGATGCTTAAAAAACCAGAAAGACCCTTTTGCTTTATTATATCCTTTATTTTCTCAATTGTATCATTGGTTTTTACTTTTTTTTCTACTTCTTTTTCTTTCTCTTCGGCTTCGGAGGCAGCTTCATCCTTATTATTGGAATCAAGTTTATAGCTGAAAAACAGATACTTGATTTTTGCCTGCAGTTCACTGTCATACTGTGCGGTAAGTGAAACCGGGCATATCAGTAAAAGAATAAGAACAGCCAAAATGATAACCAATACAATCATAGAGCCTCCAATCAGCAACCCAAAAACTAATCTTCCACTTCTGTTGCCTCTTCTTCCTGCTGTTTCTGGGGAAGTGGAGGCAGCTCTTTGAGTGATGCAATGGAAAGGCACCGCAAAAAATTCGGAGTGGTGCCATAAAGGAGCGGTCTGCCCGGCAATTCAAGTCTGCCACGTTCCTCAATCAAGCCTTTTGTCGTTAAGCTTCCCAAAACGCCGGAGCAATCAACACCACGTATTTGTTCAATAAACGCTTTTGTTACCGGCTGGTTATAGGCTATAATTGCAAGCACTTCCATCCCTGCCTGAGAAAGAGGGGTATTTCTTCGCATATCCATAACATCCCGAACAGATTCTGCGTATTCCGAGTTTGTGCACATCTGATAATGATTATCCAGTTTTACAATTTGAATACCGGAATTTCTTACATTAAAATCATCAATTAAATTTTGAACTATTTTCGATACGGTAGGCACGTCCAACTCCAACGCTTCCGCAAGCCGATTAATAGAAATTGGATCTCCACTTGAAAACAGAATCGCTTCTATGGCTCCTTGTAGCTTTTTAATTTCCAATCTTTCGCACCGCCGTCCATCAGTTTTACTGTCTCGCCTTGGCTTCCGCCCTCTATGCGAATCCTTTTTCCCTTTACCAGCTCCAGAATCGCCAGAAAGGTTGCAACTAGATCTGACTTTTCCTGTTTTTCCTGAAATAATGTATCGTATCTTAGCTCTCTGGTTCTCCAAAGGCGGCGAAGAACATAAATAACCCGAGAGGCTACCGATACAATCCTGTGTGATACAATGCCTGAAAACGCCTCTGGCGGCGGCGGTAAAAATCGTTTCCCCCGCCCAGCCGCATTAAAGTAGGCTGATAGGATTTCATCCGGTCTATGCTGCCGCTGATAGGTTTGGTCAAATTCTATTTCAGCGGGCTTGCGGGTGAAAGTGTTAAAATTAAAACTCTCTGATAAAAGCATAGAAATACGCTTGCATTCCTGATATTCCAGCAGTTGACCGCTGAGCTCGCGCTGAAGCTCTTCCGCCTCTTCATGCTTCGGCAATAGGTATACCGTTTTAATGTAAACCAGACGAGCAGCCATTTCCAGGAATTCACTGGCAACATCCATATCCTGTTCTTTCATTGCATTGATATGTTCCATATACTGATCAAGCAGCTCGGAAATTTGAATATCACAGACATTCAGCTTATTTTTTCCGATCAAATAGAGAAGCAGATCTAGCGGGCCTTCGAACAAGGGCAATTTATAGGATAGTTTTTCCATAAACACTCGCCTTTATAACAAACCAAGGAGCTGATAAGGGAGCTGCGCCAGCCACAATACACCGTTAAAAAACACGCCCTGCAGATAATTGAGCGGACCACTGAGAACTCCGCTGAACAGAATTAAAAACGCCACCATTACGATATAGTTCTGATATCTGTAATAATTATAAAGGGTCTTGTTCGACAAAAAAGCACCCAGAATTTTTGAACCGTCAAGCGGCGGTAGCGGTATCAGGTTAAACACCGCCAGCGCAACATTGATGGAAATATACGCGCCGAAAAAGCGATGGACAAAAACAGGGAGAGCTTCCCGAAAATTAATCAAGAGACCGATATAAATCAGAGCGCCAACCAAAGAAGCCAGAAGATTGGATACCGGCCCCGCTAATGCGGTAATTGCCATATCACGCTTAGGATTCTTGAAATATCGGGTATCCACCGGAACCGGTTTTGCCCAGCCGAAACCAAACAGCAGCAGAAACAGGGCGCCAATCGGATCAATGCTGGTAACAGGATTGAGCGTAATTCGACCCTGATACCGCGCGGTATTATCCCCCAACTTATAGGCAATCCAGCCATGAGCGCATTCATGAAGAGGCAGAATACAAAATATAATAAACAAAGTAGCCAATATCTGGGAAATAACGCTAGCCAAATCAACTGGCTGCCCTGAAAAAATATTGCGTAACATATCAATCAGCATATCTATATCTCCTTTTTATTATGTTATTATAATACTTTGCCGTGGAAAAAACAAGCAAAGTGCTAATTTCCTAGTATTATTGAATTATATCAGACGATATATAAGAAAATAAGAAAAAAAGCTTGCAATTACGTGCTATATCTGATAAAATACCAATGTTGTAATTATATAAGTAGCCCCTATAAAGGAGGTGCAGATACATGGCAAAGTGTGAAGTTTGTGGCAAAGAACTTGTATTTGGTATCAGGGTTTCTCACTCTCATAGACGTTCGAACAGGACCTGGAAACCTAATATTAGACGCGTTAAAGCAGTTGTTAACGGTACTCCTAAGCGTATTTACGCCTGCACCCGTTGCTTGCGTTCCGGCAAGGTTACCCGTGCTGTCTAATGAAATTCAAACATCAGTTTAGAGGAGCCTGTTAGGGCTCCTTTTTTCTGTCTGAAGGAAAGGTTCTGCAAGAACCGTGATCCGTGAGAATGAAAATTCAAGATCGTTGATCTTGAAGATCGCATTTAAATCTCAATTGATAAAGCCGAAAGGGCAAACTGTTTAAAGCAGTTTGCCCTTTCTTACGCTTTTTTGTGAACCGAAATCTTTTTTTCCGTGCCATTCATAATTCTTCGTATGTTAGTCCTGTGCTTCGTTATTAAAACAACAGCCAGCACTAGAGCAATTGCAGTCGTCACAAGAACATACGTCATGGTAACCGAACCTGACGGATTCCCTCTGTGAAAATCAATAAAATAGGTGAATAGAAAATTTGTGATTGGGAAAGCGCCGGCCGCACATATGGAAGATAGAGACACAATTTTTGTAATCAAAACAAGGATAATAAAAATTGATATTACAACAATAAAAACCCGCCAGTCAATAAGAGCAATCATTGCCGCGCTGGTCAGTACGCCCTTTCCACCTTTAAACGCAAAATAGATCGGAAAAATATGACCGATAACACAGAAAACACCTGCGATAAAAGCGCCGTATTGAATTGCAATCATCGGCGCGCCGCTCAAATTGCAAAAGTAAGCAAAAATAAGTCTGCCAATAACGACAGAAAGCGCCCCCTTCGCAAAGTCAAAAATAAACGTGAACGCAGCCGCCTTAGGCCCGACCGAGCGAAGGACATTTGTCACACCCGCATTTCCGCTTCCCAACTGGCGAATATCCGTATCATTTTCAAACAACCTTGTAAAAATGATGGAAAAGCTAAAACTCCCCAGAAAATAAGAGATAACCGCCACCAGAACAGAAGGCAGAGCGAAATCCTTTAAATAATCCATCCTTCAAATCCCCTTTATTTATCTCCGCGCTCTCGCACAATAAATCGGATTGGAGTTCCTTCCAACCCAAATGTTTCACGAATCCTGTTTTCCAAATATCTTTGATAAGAAAAATGGAACAAATCCGCTGAATTCACAAAACAAACAAAAGTAGGCGGCTTTGTGGAAGCCTGAGTCATATAATATATTTTCAATCTTCTTCCCTTGTCCGTAGGGGGCTGCACCCTTGCAACTGCCTGCGCTAGAACATCGTTCAGCATTCCGGTGGTAATACGAATTGCGTTTGAATTAGCAACATGCTTGATTAATTCAAAAAGTCGGTCAAGCCGCTGCCCTGTTTTTGCTGAGATAAAAATCATCGGTGCATACGACATAAACGAAAAATCTTTTTCCAGTCTATTCCGGTAATCGATCATGGTATGGTCATCTTTTTCGATTGCATCCCACTTATTGACAACAATGACACACCCTTTTCCTGCCTCATGCGCCAAGCCTGCCACCTTGGAATCCTGGTCCGTAAAACCGACTGTGGCATCGATCATAATCACACATACGTCCGCGCGTTCTATAGCCATCTGAGCCCGTATAACGCTATATTTTTCAATAGAGTCATCCACCTTGTTCTTCCTGCGCAGGCCGGCTGTGTCAATCAGCATAAACTGTCCGTACTGATTTTGAATGGCTGTGTCAATTGCGTCTCTGGTGGTACCGGCAATATCGGATACAATGCATCGCTCTTCTCCTGAAATTTTATTGACAAGAGACGATTTTCCGACATTGGGCTTTCCGATAATGGCAACTTTTATCAGCTCTCCTTCATCATCCTCTTCTTCCTGTGCAGGAAGCTCCCGGATCACCAAGTCCAATAAATCGCCCGTGCCATGACCATGTACCGAAGAAACCGGTACCGGATCCCCAAGCCCCAAATTGTAAAACTCATAGAACTCAGCCGGCGGATTTCCAACTGTATCACATTTGTTAACACACAAGATAACCGGTCTCCCGCTCTTTAAAAGCATAGCTGCAACATCTGAATCCGTAGCGACCACTCCGGTTCTGATATCTGTAACCAACAAGATAACGTCAGCCGCATCGATAGCCAGCTCCGCCTGAAGCCGCATTTGTGATAAAATTACGTCGCTGGTGTTTGGTTCAATACCGCCGGTATCGACAATAGAAAACTTTCTGCCGCACCATTCACAATCTCCATATATCCTGTCACGCGTAACACCGGGCGTATCATCTACGATGGAAAGTCGCTGCCCGATTAATTTGTTAAAAAGAGTAGATTTCCCCACATTGGGTCTGCCTACAATTGCAACCACCGGTTTAGACATTGTTATCACTCCCTAAAATTGCATTCAAAAGCTCATATCCGTCATTGGGTATGGGAACTGCCTTTATCTTTAAAGACGCTTCAATATCCTTGAGCGAAACGTCGTCAAGAAAAATATCTCCTTCACTTCGGAGCATTACGGCGGGTAAAATTAGCTCATCCCCTAAGTCAATGTCCTTAAGCTGTTCTATAATATCCTTTCCGGTTATTAATCCGGACACGTTGATAGTATGACCAAAAAAGTTATTTACGATTGGAACGACGTTACAGGTTAAATTATTGCATTTTCCCCTTAATTCGTCAAGTAAGTCATTCAGAAATAAATGAACCGCCGTCCCGGTAATCATGGTTACTTTCCGTTTTTTATGAAGCTGTTCAAAATCCTCAAGCGCCTGCTCAAATTCCTGTTTTAAATTCGCCATCAACCCCACGCCATTTTCGAGCTGGTCAAAATCGCCGTAGAATTCCGCAGAGGGGATCGGGCGCTCGGCCTTCAAATAAAATTCATCCGCAGCGTAACAGATTCGTTCTCCGTATTCCTTTTCAAATTCATCGCCGTATTTTTCCGCTATAGCCAACACTTCATCCGCTGAAGCTTTGTTATAGGATTCCAACGGGAAAAGGCCTTCCCGATATTTCGAAAGCCCAACAGGAACAAGCGCAATGCTTTGCACGGAAGGGAACAATTTTCCGAGGTCAATTAGGCTCCGTTCCAGTTCCTTTCCGTCGTTTATCCCTTTGCACAGCACCAGCTGGCAGTTTATTTTGATCCCCGCTTCTGCAAGCCGATATAATATTTCGAGCGATTTTCCGGCAAACCGGTTTCCCATCATTTTAACCCGAAGCTCCGGATTCATGGTATGAACCGAGATATTAATCGGGCTAATATGCATTTTAATAATGCGTTCCACATCACGTTCCTTCATATTGGTGAGCGTAATATAGTTTCCAAACAAAAAAGAAAGACGGGTATCGTCATCCTTAAAATACAGACTGCTTCGCATTCCTTTTGGTAATTGATCGATAAAGCAAAAAATACATCGGTTGCAGCAGGAATGCTGCTGATCCATCAAATAGGTTTCAAATTCCAATCCAATGGATTCATATTCCCCCTTTTTTATAATAACGGTTCGCTCAATTTGCTTCTCATCCAATAATACAATAGAAAGGGTTCTGCTTGTCTCGTAAAACCGATAATCTAAAATATCGTAAATATCGTTTGAATTCACAGAAACCAGCATCTCTCCGGGGCATATTTTTGCTTTCTCCGCGAGGCTGTCTTTATCGACTGAAATGATTTTTACTGGCATGGTCGCTCCTTAATAATGTCTTGTAAAAAAATAAGAGAAGGATTACTCCTTCTCTACATTTCCGGAAATCAAGTAAAGGCTTAAGCCTCTTTCTTAATAACTTCCCTGCCGTTGTAGTAACCACAACTACCGCAAACTCTGTGTGGAGTTTTAAACTCGCCGCATTTCGGACATTTCACCAGAGCCGGAGCACTAATCTTCCAAACATTTGAACGTCTTTTATTCTGCCTTGCGCTGGATACTTTTCTCTTTGGTACCGCCATTGTCAGCACCTCCTTATAAAACTCGGGCTAATCTATCAGCTTTTTAAGAACCTCCAAGCGAGGGTCAACCTGATGCAAATCACAATTACATGCTCCATCATTTAAATTCTTACCACAAATGGAGCAAAGACCTTTGCAATCTTCACTGCATAAAAACTTGGTCGGGAGTTCAAGCAATATATCCGCTCGAATCAGCTCGTCCAAATCCAGCTTGTCATCCGGAACCTGGATGTAATCATCATTGTCGTCTTCGTTTTCCAAAGACAAAACAAGAACATGAGAAAATGTAAATTGATATTGCTTATCGATTTGTTTTGTGCATCGGTCACACGGAATAGAAAATTGGAACGAAACCTCTGCATGCAACTGAGCAAAGCCATTGCAAGCTTTAACAATGCCCTTAACCGACACAGGAGAAATAAACGGATAATACCCGTTAATATCGGTAGAGGAAAAGTCCATATTATAATCAAAGGTTACATTCGACTGCTCACCGGAAAAGACCTTTTTTAAATCAAGAAGCATAATACACCTCAGTGCCACATTAAATCATTATACAGATTTACCCTGACTTTGTCAATAGGTAATTCGGGGAGATTCATATAATTCCGAGAGAATTACAAAGATACTGTCGGTGGCTTATTTAAGCCACCGACAGTATCGGATAAAATTAAGGAATCACGGGTTAAATCTGTACTGCAACGGAATTGATTTCTTCTGGAAGTTCGTTTGTATCCAAAGAAACCAACAAGGTAATCTTAGTATCTGCAAGAGTTGAAAGAGCATTCATCTTCTCTGCAAAGGATATGAAGGCTTTCGTGTCCTTTCCGATTATTTTCAATGTAGAATCTACAAAGATATCGGTAACATCATAGTTACCGGCGCAAATACCGCTGATAAATCCGCACAATGCGTCCGTACCCTGAATTCCATAAGCGTCGGTATCGATCAGCCTTGCCTGATGGGAAATGTCATAAGTCAGTTTCAAACCTTTTTCGATAACTACTACGTTGCCGTTTGATTTTTCAATTGCCTGGTTTGCGTTTTCAATGAGTTTTTTTGTCTTTCCGGAACCTTTTTTGCCTACGATAAGAGTGATCATGTAGAAACTCCCCCTATATTTATTTATTTTCTGCAAATCGGGTGAATCACAGAGCTTACTTTTTCAGTCTTGCTTCAAGAGCTTCCCTTTCTGATTCATAACCCGGCTTGCCAAGTAAAGCAAACATATTTTTCTTGTAGCTTTCAACACCCGGCTGGTCAAATGGATTAACCCCCATCATATAGCCGGAGATTGCGCATGCTTTTTCAAAGAAGTAAATCATGTACCCCAGTGTATCCTCTGAGAAATCGGGAGCATGGAGAACAGCATTTGGTACTCCGCCATCCGTATGAGCCAAAACGGTTCCTTCAAAAGCTTTTTCGTTAATGTATGCCATGCTTTTGCCTTCCAAAAAGTTTAAACCATCTACATTTTCCGGGTCATTGCCAATAAAAAGATCTTGCTTCGCCTTATCCATCAAAACGACCGTTTCAAACAGAGTGCGTTTGCCATCCTGAATATATTGTCCCATAGAATGAAGGTCGGTTGAAAAAACAACAGAAGCCGGGAACAGTCCCTTAAAATCCTTGCCCTCGCTTTCGCCGAAGAGTTGTTTCCACCACTCACACATCAGGGTATAACGGGGCTCATAGCTTACCAGAACTTCTATTTCTTTTCCTTTGCGATATAAGATATTTCTTGCTGCAGCGTATTGATAGCAAGGATTCTCAGAAAGGTTCGGATTGCTCAACTCTTTTTGTGCCTTTGCCGCACCAGCCATCAAAGCATCGATATTAGCGCCACTGACCGCAATCGGAAGAAGACCTACAGCAGTCAAAACAGAATATCTGCCGCCGACATCGTCCGGAACAACAAAGGACTCATAGCCTTCCTTTACAGCAAGCTGCTTCAATGTTCCTCGCGCTTTATCAGTTGTACAATAAATTCTTTTACGAGCTTCTTCCTTTCCGTACTTCTTTTCCAGATATTCGCGGAAAACACGGAAAGCGATTGCCGGTTCCGTTGTAGTACCGGATTTCGAAATCATATTGATAGAAACATTCTTGCCTTCACATATCTCCAGCAACTCGCTCAAAGCGGTTGAACTGATGCTGTTTCCTGTAAAATAAATATCCGGCGTATCCTTTTTTAGCGCATTATAATTCTGAGACCTTAAAAATTCAATTGCCGCACGCGCTCCTAAATAAGAGCCTCCAATTCCAATTACAATAAAAATATCGGTATCAGATTTAATCTTATTCGCAGCTGCCTTTATTCTTGAAAATTCGTCTTTATCATAATCCGTAGGAAGATTCACCCAACCGATAAAATCATTTCCCATACCGGTTCCATCATGAATCATATCATGGGCAAGCTTAACCTGCGGAGCAATGGCAGAAAATTCTTTTTCATCAATGAAACGAGATAAATGCTGTGCATCGAATTGAATAGACATATCGTAACCTCCTAAATATTGCTCTGACCTAAATATATATTACAATATATTGTAAGCATTTGCAAGGAGGAGTACTATATTTAAATATTTTTTCATGGATTTTATTTTCTATGATTTTAGCTTTTTTTAAAAAATTATTTGCATTTTTTACTCGAGCTTTTATATGCATTTTACAAGATGTTTCGTGAGCAGACGAAACACGGAAGAGAATGTAATTTCCTGCACTGAATTCTTTGCGCAGATATTATACTCCTTTACAACCTCGTCTCCAAGCGTATAGGTAATCTTGCCTACAATTTGCCCGGAAGCCACAGGGGCTGTCAACGAATCACTGAGCGTGATTTTATATTTTATTTCACCCGCTTTCCCTTTCGGAACTAAAATACTGCCGTCGGCGGCCGCGGTGGTCTCCACGTTACTCTCCATTCCCTTCAATACATTAACAGGCGTTAGCGCTTCCTGAGGGATTTCAGGAGTCGTAACGGACCAATTTGCAAACCCGCTGTCCAGTAAGACGGAAGCAGAGGAAAAACGGTCTTTGGTGTTGGATGAACCTAAAACAACCGCAATCAGCTTAACGCCATCACGTTCCGCAGTGGCCGAAATGCAGCTTCCGGCTTTTCCAGTTGTACCCGTCTTTAATCCGGTTATTCCTTTATATGATTTTATAAGTTTGTTCGTGTTTACAAGCTGTGTTTTCCCGCTGCGAACATAATCAATCCACGTTTTAGTATAATCAAATATTTTTTGGTGTTTGCTCAGCTCTCTGGACATAACGGCTACATCAAAGGCAGAAGTCACGTGACCATCCTCATCCAGCCCGTTGCAGTTTTTAAACGTTGTATCCTTCATACCGAGCTCTTTTGCCCGCTTATTCATCTGTGTCAAAAATTCTTCTTCGCTCCCGGATACAAATTCTGCAAGCGCTACCGCCGCGTCATTTGCACTAGCAATTACCGTTGCCTTAAGCATATCGTCGACACTCATACTTTCTCCTGGTTTGAGCCATATATCCGAACCGCCCATGGAAGAAGCATGCTCGCTCGCAGTTACCGTATCGGTAAGCTTAATTTTACCGGCGTCCAGCGCCTCCATAACAAGCAGTAAAGTCATAACCTTTGTTATGGACGCACATGGGCGCTTTTCATGGGAATTTTTTTCAAAAAGGACTTTACCGGTCTGAGCCTCCATCAGAACCGCCGCTGGTGCCTTTATTTCCGTTTCAGCAACCGCACCCGCCTGTACCGGCAAAACAGAAAACAGCATTACCGCCGCTAAAAAACATGCCGATATCTTCTTTAACTTCATATCCAGCACCTCCTAATTAACAGTCCTGTTACAGGGAAACAAGACCTATTAATTCTTATGCCGGACAAAATGGTTCTATCCATAAATTTTACATAGAAAGCATCTTTGTCTGAGCCTTCAAGAAAACAAAAGAAGGACTGATGAATTCAGCCCTTCCTAGCGCCTGACAGAGATTTTTCTGTTTGCCAGATAATCCTTCAACTCCGGAATGGATATTTCTCCAAAATGGAACAGGGAGGCGGCCAGAACCGCGTCTGCTTTTCCCCGTGTAAAAGCGTCATAAAAATGCTCCGGTTTTCCCGCGCCGCCAGACGCGATGACCGGGACATTAACACTTTCGGAAATCGCCTTCGTCAGTTCCAAATCATAGCCATTCTTTACCCCATCGCAGTCCATACTGGTAAGAAGGATTTCTCCTGCACCAAGCTTGGTTGCTTCCCTTGCCCATTCCACGGCGTCCTTGCCGGTATCCACCCTTCCACCGTTCAGGTACACCGTCCACCCGGAGGTCTCCCTACGCTTTGCATCTATAGCACACACCACGCACTGGCTGCCGAATTTTTCAGCCGCCTCGCTGATAATGGCAGGTTTTTTCAATGCGGCTGAATTTACGGATATTTTATCGGCGCCTGCTCTAAGCAGGGCGGTAAAATCCTCTACGGTGCGGATACCTCCTCCAACTGTAAATGGAATAAATATTTGATTTGCGACCTTGCTGACAATATCCAGTATAATCCCACGCGCTTCCGATGACGCGGTGATATCCAGAAGCACAAGCTCGTCCGCACCCTGTTTATCGTATTCAATCGCGCACTCCACGGGATCGCCCGCATCGCGCAGATTGATAAAGGAGGTCCCCTTTACAACCCTTCCTTTATTCACATCCAGACAAGGAATAATGCGTTTTGCATACATAATAAAATCCTCCGCATATCAGTCAATTAATGAAATAAAATTCTGTAACATCCGCAACCCCGTTTTCCCGCTCTTTTCCGGGTGGAACTGCGTTGCGTATAAATTTCCTTTTTGAATCGACGCATCGATCGAAACACCGTAATGCGCGGTGGAGGATACGTATTCCGCCTGCTCTGCTTTCAAATAATAGGAGTGCACAAAGTAAACATAAGGATTTGGGTCAAGATTCTCAAATAATCCTACCCGTTTTTTTATATCAAGCGAATTCCACCCAATATGCGGAATTTTCAACCCGGTTCCTTCCGGTATTCTTAAAATTTTGCCGTTCATTACACCAAGACCACTCACCCCCGGACACTCATCGCTTTCTTCAAACAGTAGCTGGAGCCCAAGGCAAATTCCCAAAAACGGCTTACCAGATTCTATATAATCCAGAACAGGGTTGACCATTTTTGCATTTTTGAGACAGCTCATGGAATCCCCAAACGCGCCTACCCCCGGCAAAACCGCGGCGGAGGCGTGTTTCAGTTCGTCCGGATCTGACGTTATCTTTATGTTGCAACCTATAAAGTTAAAAGCCTTTACAACGCTTTGGAGGTTCCCTGCTCCATAGTCGATTACAGCAATCATAGCAAATTATCCTTTACTCCATAAAATAAGTATATTTTACCACGTTAATAAGCTAAAGGCAAACATTTTGCATAGCAAGCTGTAACTATCTGTTTAATTACTATTTTTTCATAGTACAGCGGGATTAAATTTGACAATAAGACTGATAAACTGTAATATTATTTTTACTGTATGTTTTTGGAGGAGTACTATGGACTACGTATCATTAGTTGGAATCGGCGCAGGATTGGCAATGGACGCCTTTGCCGTCTGCATCACAAATGGGGCTACAAACAAAAGAGTAACACTGAAATTTGCTCTGCAGATGGCTCTTTGCTTTGGGATTTTTCAGGCAGTGATGCCGATAGCCGGATGGCTTGTGGGAAAAGCCGGAGAAAGCTTCATCAGCGCCGTAGACCATTGGATCGCTCTGTTTCTTTTATCTTATATCGGAATACAAATGCTGATCGAATCCCGAAAGAACAAAGAAAATGAAAAAATAGAAAAAACTGAGAACCGAATGAAATTTAAAACCCTGGTGACCCTGGCAGTTGCTACCAGCATCGACGCTTTGATTACCGGAATTATCCTGCCCTCTGCCGTCGGCGCATCTACCGTCACACTGATGTTATTTTCGGTATGTATGATTGGTCTTATCACTTTTGTAATTTGCCTGAGCGGGGTTTTTATCGGTAAAAAATTCGGACGCTTATTTTCTTCAAAGGCAGAAATCATCGGCGGAGTTGTTCTCATTTTAATTGGCTGCAAAATATTTATTGATCATGTGTTTTTTTCATAACGTAATAGTTTTGCACTCAGTTTTTTAACATTTTATCCCTCAATGCTGTAGGCTTCTGCACAACAACCCCATCTCCGTATTGCAGCAGCTATTCAACTAATCTGTCTCTGATTCAAACCTTCTCTCTTATGGTAAATAAATCCTTGCTACATCCAATAATTTTTTTACTTCAATCGAAATTGCCTCCCTTGCTTACATTGTTTAGACAATTTCAAACTGGTAACAGTTGCACGAATAATCAACAGTTTTTTTAGTTATTTGATCATTATTTATCAAAACCTTGTGCAATTAACTTGAATTATATCCCAATAAATGATATAATATTAACAAAGTTTAGTTCGGAGGATTGAAGAAAATGCCTGTAAAAATACTGACCGCCCGCCAAGCTGCTGACTTAATTCCCAATAACGCAAATTTTGCAACAGGAGGGTTTATCGGGGCTTCTTTTCCTGAAGAAATTGCGATTGCCGCCGAAGAACGTTTTTTAGAGACCGGAGCTCCTAAGGATCTGACCTTACTTTTCTGCGCCGCACAAGGAGACTCAAAGGAAAAAGGGTTGAACCACTTTGGTCATGCCGGCATGATTCGGCGTGCCATAGGCGGGCATTGGGGACTCGCGCCGAAAGTAGGCAAAATGGCTGCGGAAAATAAAATTCTAGCCTACGATTTCCCGCAAGGTGTAACAACCCACATGTTCCGTGATTCCGCCGCACATAAACCGTTTACAATTACACACGTAGGTTTGGGAACTTTTGTTGACCCAAGACTGCTTGGCGGAAAGCTCAACGAAATTACGAAAAGTTCAGAAGACCTTGTTGCGCTGACTGAGGTCGACGGAAAAGAATACCTGATGTATAAAACTCATCCCGTTGATTTTGCAATTCTTTCCGGTACCTACGCGGATGAAGACGGAAATATTTCTGTGGAACGCGCCGGCGTAAAAGCAGAATCTCTTGCCGTAGCACAGGCCTGTAAAAATCACGGCGGAACGGTCATTGTACAGGTAGAGCGAATTGTAAAAGCCGGTTCTTTGGACCCGCAAAAGGTCGAAATCCCCGGAATCCTTGTTGATGCTGTTGTTGTTGCCAGCGATATGAAAAATCACATGCAGACCTTTGGTACACAATATAATCCTGGATTTTCCGGAGAGCACCGCATGGGACTGGCTGAATTTGAACCAAAGCCGCTCGATAACAAGAAAATCATTGCGAGACGCGCCGCGATGGAAATAAAAGACAAAAGCATTGTGAATCTCGGAATTGGTATTCCTGAGTATATTTCTTCCGTCGCTATGGAAGAGGGCATTACAAACAAGTTCACCCTCACCGTGGAGTCCGGAATAACTGGTGGAAATCCACAAAGCGGATTGGATTTCGGCGTAAGCTTAAACCCGAGGTGCATTATGCCGCAGCCTTCCATGTTTGATTTCTATCAGGGCGGCGGACTTGATCAGGCATTTTTGGGATTTGCGGAATCCGATAAAGACGGTAATGTCAATGTATCCAAATTTGGTCCTAAACTCCCGGGCTGCGGTGGCTTTATTGATATCTCTCAAAACGCAAAACAGGTTTTCTTCTGTGGTACCTTTACTGCAAAGGGCCTTTGTACGGAAGTATCCGACGGGGAACTCCATATCATAAACGAGGGTACCATTAACAAATTTATAGAAAGTGTGGAGCATATTACGTTTTCTGCCCAACAGGCAGTAAAGAATAATCAACCTATCATGTATATTACGGAACGAGCTGTTTTTAAACTGACGAAGGATGGAGTCATGCTTTGCGAAATTGCTCCAGGAATTGATCTGGAAAAGGACATACTGGCACATATGCCGATGAGACCAATCCTTGCACCTGATCTTAAACTGATGGATTCCCGTATTTTTCAGAATGAAAAGATGGGACTTTAAACTCATGTGACATAAAAAGAGCTGTTGCAAAATGAATTTGCGATAGCAAAGTTCACAAAGAAATATCGAATGAAAATGCGCCTTGAGATGGCTATTAAAGTCCAATCAAAGCGCATTTTTTGTGCATTTTAATCCGGTGAAGCTTATTTTACAACAGCCTCTTTGCAGTTATAGTCAATTATTTTTTTCGCTAGACATGAAAAACAGCTCCGCAACCGGTATGCGGAGCTGTTTTGTATTGGTATAAATTACGCGTTGTGCGCAGCCATAGCCTTTTTTACTTCTTCGGTAAATAGCGGCAAAATCTTTGTGACATCTCCCACAATACCGTAATCAGCCACTTCAAAAATCGGAGCGGTTTCGTCCTTATTGATCGCGATAATCACATCGGACTCTTCCATACCCGCAAGATGCTGAATTGCGCCGGAAATACCGCAGGCGATATAAAGATTCGGGCGAACCGTTTTGCCGGTTTGACCAACCTGAATATCCTTTTCAACCCAGCCGGCATCCACGCACGCTCTGGAAGAACTTACGGTTCCGCCGAGTGCGGCAGCAAGATCTTTTAAGAGCTTAAAGTTCTCCGGGCAGCCCATTCCGCGTCCACCGGAAACCAGAATTTTGGCATCCTGAATATCCATTTTATTGGATACCTTTTTGACAACGTCCAGAATTTCCACATTGATGCGGTCCGCATCAATTTCAAGGTCAAGTTTATCAACCAGAGCCTCAGCGCCATCAATCGGCTTGATTTTCTGCATTACGCCCGGGCGAACTGTCGCCATCTGCGGACGGTTTTCAGGACAGAGAATAGTTGCCATGATGTTACCACCAAAAGCAGGACGAGTCATTCTGAGGTTTTGGGTTCCGTCATCCGCAATCTCCAACTTTGTGCAGTCAGCGGTTAAACCAGTCTTTACTCTAGCGGAAACACGCGGAGCCAGATCTCGACCGATTGCGGTCGCACCGTAGAGAACAACGGCAGGCTTGTATTTTTCAATGACGTGATACATGGAATGTGCATACGGTTCGGTGGTATAGGTTTCAAGAGCCTTATGATCCACCATGATGATTTTATCCGCACCGTAGCGGGAAAGCTCCTTGCAGAGACCGGAAACCTGATAACCGAGCAGTACGGCCGTAACTTCCGTCTCCATATCTTTTGCAAGCTCCCTGGCCTTACCAAGAAGTTCAAAGGAAACACTTGCGATTTTGTTGTCTACCTGCTGTACATATACAAATACGCCTTTATATTCTTGCATATCCATTTTGCTCACCACTTTCACTATATAATGAATTTTTCTTTGAGTTTTTCAAGCATGTAATCAGCGGAATCCTGCGGGTCAAGCGTAACCAGCTGGCCTGCTGCCTTCAAGCTCTTGGTAAATGTTTGCCAAACTCTGGTTGGTGAGCCTTTTAAGCCGATATTGGCATCTTCGACATCAAGGTCTTTGCGGGTAAGGGTTTTTACTTCTGCGGTTCTGTAGGCATTGAATACTCCTCCCGGAGTCATGTACCGAGGCGTATTCAGCTCGCTAAGCGCAGTAATCAGGCAAGGCATCTTCACCTTGACTACATGATATCTGTCTTCATATTGACGTTTTACAGTTACCTGATCACCATCTACCTTGATCTCTTCCGCATAGCTGATATTCGGGATACCAAGATGCTCCGCAATCTGCGGACCAACCTGTGCGGTGTCGCCATCGATTGCCTGACGACCGGTAATAATTAGGTCATAATCCAAAGTTTTAAGAGCAGCCGCGATGGTAGTGGAGGTAGCGAGTGTATCCGCACCGCCGAACGCTCTGTCAGTGACTAAAATAGCCTCATCGGCGCCCATTGCCAATGCCTCGCGAAGCGCGGTATCAGCCTGCGGCGGCCCCATAGAAAGAACGGTAACATGCGCGCCCTGCTCGTCCTTCAGACGAAGTGCCGCTTCCAGACCTGCCTTGTCATCCGGGTTAATGATGCTGGGAACGCCTTCACGAATGAGGGTTCCGGTTACCGGATCAAGTTTTACTTCGTTGGTATTTGGAACTTGCTTTATGCAAACTACTATATTCAACAAATTTCACTCCTTCTGGTCGATTAAAGTTCACTCGCGGATATTACCATGCGCTGTACTTCGCTGGTACCCTCATAGATCTCAGTGATCTTGGCATCACGCATCATGCGCTCAACCGGATATTCTCTGGTATAACCGTAACCGCCGTGGAGCTGTACCGCTTTTGTTGTGACTTCCATCGCCACTTCAGCCGCATATAGCTTAGCCATAGCAGCTTCTTCAGAAAAGCGTTTTTGGGTATCTTTTGCAATTGCGGCGCGATAAACCAGTAATTGTGCCGCTTTGATTTTTGTAGCCATATCCGCAATTTGAAACTGCGTATTCTGGAACTTTGCCAAAGGTTTACCAAACTGCTTTCTCTCTTTTACGTACTTTACGGTTTCTTCATACGCACCCTCGGCAATACCGAGAGCCTGCGCCGCGATGCCGATACGTCCGCCATCCAGGGTTGTCATGGCAATACCGAAGCCCTTGCCTTCCGCGCCTAAAAGATTTTCCTTCGGAACGATGCAGTTTTCAAAAATCAACTCCGTTGTGGAAGAACCACGGATACCCATCTTCTTCTCTTTTGTGCCAATGCTGAAGCCCGGGAAATCCTTTTCAACAATGAAAGCGGAAATTCCTTTTGTTCCTTTGCTCTTATCGGTCATAGCAAATACAATATATATGTCAGCCTTGCCGCCGTTTGTAATAAAAATTTTACTGCCGTTCAGCACATAATGATCACCGTCCAAAACAGCCTTGGTTTGCTGTCCGGAAGCATCCGTACCGGCGTTCGGTTCTGTTAACGCAAAAGCACCCAACAGCTTACCGGAAGCAAGCGGCTTTAGGTATTTCTCTTTCTGCTCTTCTGTTCCGAACTTCTTAATCGGGTCTGAGCCAAGAGAGGTATGGGCGGAAACGATAACGCCTGTTGTTGCGCAAACCTTTGAAAGCTCTTCTACACACAATACATAAGCAAGGGTATCACAGCCCTGTCCGCCATATTCCTTCGGAATCGGAATGCCCATGAACCCAAGTTTTTTCATTTTTTCTACTGTCTCAGAAGGAAAACGCTCACTTTCGTCAACTTCCTGTGCGAGCGGTTTAACTTCGTTTTCTGCAAACTCCTTGAAGAGCGTGCGAGTCATTTCGTGCTCTTTGCTAAGTAAGAAATCCATACTCGTTCCTCCAAATTAAATTTAATACCAATTATCACTTTATTTTCCAAACAAGAGATAAAACCTCAAAAAATGCATATTCCAGCCCTGCTGCAGCAAGGCTGGCAAATGCAAAGCAGAGTAATTATCCCCGCTGAAATATTAGGTCAATCGGTATTGCACCGTTTTCCTTATTTGGTGTAATCAAAGAACCCCTTGCCGGTTTTTCTGCCTAACAGACCGCCGCGAACCATCTTTTTCAACAGAGGATGAGGACGGTATTTGCTATCTCCGGTCTCCGCCTGAAGTACTTCCATAATGGCAAGCACTACGTCCAGACCAATCAAGTCGCCCAGTGCGAGCGGTCCCATCGGGTGGTTTGCTCCAAGCTTCATCGCGGTGTCGATGTCATCCGCGGAAGCGACGCCCTCCGCAAAAATACCGATGGCTTCGTTGATCATAGGAATGAGGATTCTGTTTACTACAAAGCCTGCGGCTTCATTGACCTGAACCGGGGTTTTGCCGATTTCTGCCGCGATAGCCTTGATTTTCTCAACGGTCTCAGCAGGAGTAGTAATGCCCGCGATTACCTCGACCAGCTTCATAATCGGAGCCGGGTTAAAGAAGTGCATGCCCACGACCGCGCGGTCGAGTCCCTGAGAAATTTCTGTAATGGATAAGGAAGAAGTATTTGTAGCAAAGATGGTTTCTGCTTTGCAGATGCTCTGCAAATCCTTAAACAGTTCCTTCTTGATCTTCATATTTTCAAGAGCAGCCTCTACAACCAGGTCGCAATCAGAAACAATTTCCTTTGTGCCGGTTGTGATCTTAGAAAGAATTTCATCTGCCTTGACCTGTTCCATTTTGCCTTTCGCAACGAGCTTTTCAAAACCCTTGGCAATCTTCTTCTTGCCGCCTGCCGCAAACTCTTCATTGATATCGCAGAGCTTTACGGTATAGCCTTCTGTCTGTGCAAATGCCTGAGCGATTCCTGAGCCCATAGTGCCTGCGCCAATTACACCAACTATCATGATTAATCCTCCTGATTCCTGTCTTATTTATTTACAAACGGATCGGGTTTGCGTTTCTCAATGAAGGCTGCCATGGCGTTTCTCTGATCTTCCGATTCAAAGCAGCCGCCGAACTGTTCTGCTTCGATTGCAATTGCTGCGTCAATATCGACCTGCATTCCGTCATTGACCGCCTTTTTTGTAGCGCGGACAGCGATTGGTGCATTCGCAGCAATCCTGCCAGCCATCTTCATGCATTCGTCCATGAGCTGATCTGCCGGATAAACAGCGTTTACCAGACCAAGCCTTAACGCCTCGTCGGCCTTTACCTTACCGCAGGTATAAAGCAGTTCCTTCGCTTTGCCGATACCAATGGTACGGGCAAGTCTCTGCGTTCCGCCGAAGCCGGGTGTAATGCCGAGACCTGTTTCCGGCTGGGCAAACAGTGCATTTTCAGACGCAATACGGATATCGCAGCTCAGGGAAAGCTCACAGCCACCACCAAGCGCAAAGCCGTTTACAGCCGCAATTACCGGAATCGGAAGGTTTTCAATTTTGCGGAATACTGCGTTACCCTTTTCTCCGAACGTTTTACCTTCCGCTTTGGTCAGCTTGCTCATTTCGCCGATATCCGCACCGGCAACAAACGCCTTCTGCCCCGCCCCGGTGAGAATCAGGCAACGGGTATTCTCGATGGAAACGCCATCTACCACAGTTTCCAGCTCAGTAAGTACTTCGCTGTTTAGCGCGTTAAGAGCCCTCTCACGATCAATCGTGATAATTCCAATAAAACCGTTCTGTTCGTATTTCACGTAATTCATAATCTGACATCCATCCTTCATGTATCGTGATTATTCGCCCATTTTTACAATGGAGGAAACACCCATGCCGCCGCCTACGCAAAGAGTTGCAAGGCCGTACTTGGAATTTCTGCGCTGCATCTCATAAAGCAGGGATACCAGAATTCGGCAGCCGGATGCGCCGACCGGATGACCGATAGCAATTGCGCCGCCGTTTACGTTAACCTTAGACATGTCAAAATTCAAAAGCTTTGCAACTGCTAGGGACTGTGCGGCAAAGGCTTCGTTTGCTTCGATCAGGTCCATATCGTCAACCGTAAGACCGGTCTTTTCCATAATTTTCTTTGTACTGAACGCCGGCCCTACGCCCATAATTGCCGGGTCAAGGCCTGCGGACTGACCGGCAACCCAGGTCGCCATCGGTACTACACCAAGCTCTTTTGCCTTTTCCTCACTCATAACAACGATTGCAGCCGCGCCGTCATTGATACCGGATGCGTTTGCAGCAGTCACGGTTCCGTCCGCTTTAAACGCCGGCTTTAATTTTGCGATGCCGTCAACAGTCACGCCCGCGCGGGGACCTTCGTCCTTATCAAACATAACGATATCTTTTTTTACTTTAACCGGAACAGGAACAATTTCTTCCGCAAATTTGCCTTCCGCCTGTGCTTTTTCGCATTTCTGCTGACTGTATGCGGCAAATTCATCCTGCATTTCGCGGGTAATGCCGTATTTCTCGGCTACATTTTCAGCCGTGATACCCATATGATAATTATTAAAGGCATCCCAAAGAGCGTCCTTGACCATAAGGTCAACAACCTTACCATCATTCATACGGTAGCCGTAACGTGCCTTTTCCAATGCATACGGAGCAGCTGACATATTCTCCATACCGCCGGCTACGATGATATCGGCCTCCCCTGCCTCAATCAGTGCCGCCGCCATATTAATCGCTTTCAGACCGGAACCGCATACGTTATTCAGCGTCAGTGCCGGAACGGATTCCGGAACACCCGCCTTCACGGATGCCTGACGCGCTACATTCTGGCCAAGGCCCGCCTGAATGACGCAACCCATTAGGACTTCGTCGACCTGATCCGGAGAGATTTTAGCGCGATTTAACGCTTCTTTGATGACGATGGAGCCGAGGGTTGCCGCAGGCACATCCGCCAGCGTACCGCCCATCTTCCCAACTGCCGTACGCACCGCTCCCGCTAATACGATCTTCTTTGACATTGTGTTTGCCTCCTTTAATTTTTGGTTTCAAAAAGAGCATTAATTACATCATAAAATACAATCAACTGTGTTAGTTAAATAACAGTCAATCACATATGTTAAATATATCACAATATCTTATAATATGCAATACATTAAACCGAATTTGTTAATTTTTTAGCAACTGAATTCAATCCATTGGGACATCCCCGCCCCAAGATCATCATTCGGGCGTTCCTGGAAGCCAAATTTCATATAAAAATCCTCTTTTCCCTTCGCAGCCAATAAGCAAACTAAAAGCCTTACACCCTCTTCTCCGCTTTCTCGAATATAACTCATAATCATATTGAGCTTTGACCTTCCAATTCCTAACCCCTGATAATCAGGGTGTACAATAACATCTGCGATATATCGGATATAACCTCCGTCACTGAGTACTCTTGCCATTCCTACCGGAACACCATCAGCTACCGCAACAACAATGAGCTTTGAATTGTTTAATCCAGTTTGCGCTGCTCTTGAGGGAATCTCTTCCCAAGCAACAGCCTTACGCAACCGATTATAATCTTTTTCTGAAATATCATTCATATAAACAATTTTCATATGATCCTCCATGTTTTCATTCACAAGAATAGCGAACTCCCCACGCTTCACGCAGATCATCCATCATTTTTAAAATCCGGAGCGTTTCTTCGTGCGGCATTTCGGTGCACTCGAGTCTCCCCTGTTCCATCGCCTTGGCCGCGGCGCGTACTTCGTATTCATACCCGGTAAAATCAAATGGCAGAGAATAAACCTTCGGCTCCGGATCATTGCCATTATAAACGCGGATTTCCTGCGCATTCCAAAATTTATCAATTTCTATTCTCCCTGAAGTTCCGTAAATCACCGCGTTGTTTCTCATGGCACTGTAAAAAGAACTGTTCAACACCGCCATCCGGCCATTTTTATAAACCAGAGTGATACTATTCTGCGCGTCGACGCCTTTGTCTGTTTTTACTGCGGCGGATACCATCTTTTCAATATCTGTTCCAAAGAACATGGACGCAAAATTAATTGTATAAATACCGAGATCCAGAAGCGCACCTCCGGCTAAATCAGGAGAAACCAGCCTCTCAATGTGTGTTAATTTCTGGCCGAAGGACGCCGTCAGAGTTAGCGGCTCGCCAATTACGTCGCTCTCCAATAATTCATGAAGTTTTTTTGCGAACGGCTGAAACCTTGTCCAAACCGCTTCCATAATAAACAAATTACGGCTTTTTGCTAATTCAATTAATTCTTTTCCCTGCTTTGCGTTAACTGTAAACGCCTTCTCACATAAAACATTCTTATCATGCAGCAGGCAGAGCTTCGCGTGTTTATAATGATGAGAATGAGGAGAAGCAACATAAATCAGATCAACATTTTCATCATTGACCAATTCTTCATAAGAACCGTACGCTTTTTGAAAACCATATTTTTCAGCCAAAGCCTGTGCACGGTCAAGACTTCTGGCAGCGATTGCATAGGGTTGAACTTCACTCATCCGAGATACCGTTTTTGCCATTTTCTCCGCAATGTTTCCCGCGCTGAGAATAGAATAATTAAGCTTTTTCATATCATTGACTCCCTTTAAATTATTTTTAGATGATCTTTAAAATCCCGAATAAAATCATTGATTGCATGATCGGGAGTTGCCCAGGAAGTAACCAAACGGATAGCGGTTTCCCCTCCGGATATTTTTCTCCATATCTCAAAATCATACGCTTCATGCAGGCTTTTAATTGTGCTATTGGAAAGGATGGGAAACAATTGATTCGTAGGAGAAAAGGACAGAAATTTAACCCCAGCTTCCGTCATAACGTCCCGAAGGCGTTTTGCCGCAATGTTCGCATGCTTTGCAAGCTCAAAATACAAATCGTTTTGAAAAAGCTCTTCAAATTGAATTCCAAGCAGCATACTTTTGGCCAGCATTGCACCCTTCTGTTTCAAGCAATAACGAAAATCCTCTTTCAGCGCTTTGTTTGTAATAACCAACGCTTCCCCAAGCAAAGCACCATTCTTAGTGCCTCCGATATAAAACGCATCCGTTAATCCAGCGATATCCTGTAAGGTAAGATCAGCGCCCTCAGCAGTCAGCGCGGAGCCTAATCTCGCTCCGTCCAGAAAAAGATAAAGATTTTTTTCCTTGCAATAATGGCTTAGGCTTGTCAGTTCAGATTTGGAATAGATTGTGCCAACTTCCGTCGAATTTGAGATATAAACCAATTTCGGCTTTACCATGTGTTCATCCACATGGATTTGCAGAACAGTATCAACCAGTTCTGGTGCGAGCTTTCCGTCCGGAGACGGAGCTGTGAGCACTTTGTGACCGGTGGCTTCAATAGAGCCGGCTTCGTGAACATTGATATGTCCGGTATCCGTGCAAACCGTTGCCTCATGCAGCCTTAAAAAAGAAGAGATCGCGGTCAGGTTGGTCTGTGTTCCGCCTGAGAGGAAATGCACGTCAGCATCTTTGCAGGCTGTTTTTTCACGGATCAGCTCCGCAGCGCGCAAACTGTGGTAGTCATTTCCGTAAGGCTCGTTTTGCACCTTACTTGCTTCGGCGAGCGCTTCGAGAATTTTGGGGTGAGCACCTTCGCTGTAATCATTTTTAAAGCTATACATTATTTTCCCTCACTCTTACTAAATTGATTTTATATACTTTTTCAGCTCGTCCCTGTTCCCGGCGACGGTTCCTTGATTCAGTTCCCCGGAGCCGCCGCCGCGGCCATTGAAAAGCTGGTTCAATTGCTTTGCAATGGGGCGGACATCCACATTCTTACTGCCAATTGCGTATTTGTATCCGTTTATATCGTCTCCGGAAAATACGGCGGCGATTCCTACGCAGCGCTCGCTTAACAACAGGCAGAAATCCCGTAGCTCGTTGGGTCCTAAGTCACTCTCAAACAAGCAAACATTCTTCGTTTTCTCTTCTATTGCGGAGGCCTTGAGCTGAAATAATTGATTGCGCATTAAAATCATCTGTTGCTTTAGCAGATTGTTTTCCGTCAGCAATCGTTCTGTTGCTTTTACCACTTCTTCTGGTTTTGCGGATAACAGCGCGGAAATTTTACTCACGCTTTCTGCCTTTTCTCCGTAATCACGAAGCGCGCGCGAACCGATTAATAAGGCTACCCGCGTGCCACCTTTATACCGTTGAGAAGAAAGGAGCTTAATTGCGCCAATTTCACCGGTCCGCTCCACATGGAGTCCGCAGCAGGCACAGACGTCATAATCTTTTACGGTAACGATGCGAACGTCTCCGCTTAATTCTTTTTTACTTCTATAATTTAACGCCGCTAATTTTTCTGGTGCGGGATACTCTGTGCAAATCGGAATATTTTGAAACACAGCAGTATTTGCAAGAAGCTCCACAGTGGCCATATGATCTTCATTCAATTCTCCGTTAAAATCCACCGTAACCGCTTTAGATCCCATGTGAAAACCTACGTTATCGAAGCCAAGCAGTCTGTGAACAATTCCAGACACAATATGCTCTCCGGAATGCTGCTGCATCAGTAAGAAACGGTTAGTCCAGTTTATTCCCCCGGTCACTGCCATCCCAGGTTCAAGCGCCCGATCGGTCATATGCATAATCACGCCGTCTTTTTCCTGAACGTCCAAAACATTCACCGTGTTTAAAACACCAATATCGGCTGGCTGACCACCGCCTTCCGGATAAAATGCGGTTCTATCCAAAATTACGGAAAAACAGTCTTCTTGTTTCCTGCAATCTAAAACCTTGGCGGCAAAAGTTTTTTGATAGCTGTTTTCATAAAATAATTTCCGCGTCTTTTTCACCATATTTTCTCATCTTTCTTTCTTAATTTTAATAGTATTCTTTATTATAGTATAAAAACAATCGGCATAAAAATCTATCTTTTCAATAATTATCGGAGATTTCATTACATAAAATAAAAAAGTACGGCAACAGCCGTACCTCGAGAACCTTAATTATTCCGCAATAGAATCGTTGTCGGTATGTACCGCAATCAATCGATCGCGCCACACGCACCAACAGGTAATTGCACTGATAACAATAATACCGCCAAACAAAGCGTAAATTCCGGGAGCTTCCCCATCAAAAATAAATACCCATACTGGGTTTAAAAGAGGCTCAATCGCGCCAATCAGTGAACACGCCAACGGCGGACAATCCTTAACAGCCAACCCGTATAACACATAAGGGATTCCAAGCTGCACAACGCCAAGCATCAGAATACTGATTAACGAAAGCGGCGTAAACGGTGCAGGAAGCAGAAAAATTGTGGGAACCCCTATGAAAGCGGTTATCAAATGTCCGATCAGAATTCCGCTCATACGGGAATCCTCGTCCGCCCTGCCGGTAGTTACATACATACCCGCCATCAAGGCTCCTGCCAGAATACCAATGCAGTTCCCCAAAAGATTGCCCGCCCCGAGTTTGTCAAAAAAGAACAGGGAAATTCCAAAAAGCGTGACCGCAACGGTAATAATATCAGCCTTATGAAAATGCTGATGAAATAAATATGCAGAGATACCGAGAATAAAAATTGGAGAAGTAAACTGCAGCACAATGGCGTTTGCCGCTGTGGTCAGCTTATTGGCGCTTACAAACGCAAGAAAGGTGCCGGAAACAAAAATACTTCCGATAACAGATTGCTTATTGACCTTTATCTTTCTATTCGTAAAATGCATAAATACAAAAACAACAATGGCCGCGATCAAGCTTCTTATTCCTGCAATTGTAAGCGGATTCCATGGAATTAATTTTATAAAAATTCCCGCTATGCTCCATAAGCTTGCGCAAGCCGACATCAAAATAATTGCGTTCCTTTGCGTATTTTTCTTGCCCATCTCCCAAATCCTTTTCCCGATATTGTGGATACCGGGAAAAACAATCATATTATCCGGTATTCATAAATATAATACTGGAATGAGAACAGAAATGCAATAAAAAAGACGTTCCGCATTGCGAAACGTCAGAATCTATTTGATTAGTTTATTTTTTTCTTCCATAATCGAAGGACTACCAATCCGTAAAACACGATTGCGGTAATAATCAACAGCAGAACGCTGGACCACGCTTGAATCGTCTGCCCGTTTATCTGGTGAAGGACTCCCATATTGTATTGAAATGTATCAACCGTCTGAGAAGGTGCAGACGCGAGCGTGTCAGAAATTGCCTGTTCCATCATTACGCCGCGGAACAGCGAAGCAGAATATGATACCGGAAACAGCTTCATAATAAACTGCACAGAACTGCTCATGCTGCCAATCGGAATATAAACTCCAGCAATAAATCCGATGACAGTACCTACAATAATGTTTACGGCGGTATAAGAACTCCGGTTTTTGATAAAGCTCACAAGAAAGAAACACACCGCGCTGGAGGAAGCAACCGATAAAAATACGAGTCCAAAAACCTTTATCAAATTAAGTATTGATAATAGCTGACCGCCTCTTGCCACAATAAACAGCTCGGCAAACAGGAAGGCCAAAAGGCTCATAATCATTCCAATCACAAAGGTACTAAGAACATATCCACTTGCCAGACGTGACCTTTTGAGCGGTGAAGTCAAAAAGTCATTTGAGATTCTATTTTCATCATCCTGAACCATAATCTCCAAAGCACCCAACGTAGCGGTAACTCCGGTTATCGAAATAATTCCTGCCATTACCCAGCTGTCCAGCAAAAACTTAAATCCCTTTGCATTTTTAAAGTTTTCCGCCGTATTGTCTCCAAGAAATAATATGTAGAGCAAAAATACAATTAATATTGTTAGAACCGAAAAAAATACGCATGATCTATTGCGAAAGTAGCATTTTATATTACGCCGCAACATGGTTGTCATTCCCTTACAGCCTCCCCGGTAATATTAATAAACACATCGTCCATCGTACCGTTTCGCACCTCAAAATTTTTGATTAAGCTTTCATATTTCTTTATAATCGGAATTGCCTCCGTTGTATGGCTAACAGGAATTATTACGCAATCCTGCTCCAGCGAGTATTTGATGTGATCCAAATTCAAAAGTTCCTTTATCTTATTCAATTCGCCGGTATTGATTTTTAGGCAGTCACTGCTGTAAGCGTTCTTGAGCTCAAGCGGCGTTCCTTTCGCAGAAATCCTTCCATGGTCGATTACTGTGATGTAATCCGCGTGTTCCGCTTCTTCCATGTAGTGTGTTGTCAAAAAAACCGTCATACCGCTTTCCTTCTGTATTGCCTGAACAGTCTCCCAAATCATTTTGCGGGACTGTGGGTCAAGACCAGTGGTCGGCTCATCCAAAAAAAGAATTTTCGGTGTGTGAATCAGTGCTCTGGCAATATCAGCCCGACGGCGCTGCCCGCCGGATAATTTTCCGTAGGGCCGGTTCAGAATCTCTGCAACTCCGGTGATTTCCGCCGCATGGTTGACCGCAGATTTCAATTTTCCTACAGATAGGCCGTAAAAACCGCCGCGCAGAATCAGGTTTTCTCGGACCGTCAGAAGCGGGTCAAGTAAACTCCGCTGAAACACAACGCCAATGGTATGACGGATTTTTTCATCGTCTCTGCCTATCAAAAGGCTATCCAACTCAATTGTGCCGGCATCCGGCCTGAGCAAAGTACATAGCATTTCAATCGTCGTGGATTTTCCGGCTCCGTTCGGACCGAGAAACGCAAAGAATGAATTCTTTTCTACATAGAAATCAATTCCTTTTACCGCTTCAATCTTGCCGTATGACTTTTTCAAATTCGACACGCTCAATAAATTATTCATGTGTATCCTCCCTCTCTCGGTTCCGTGATTTTTTTATACAATTATTGATGCAGATCGCGTCTGCCTGATATCTGATTATAGTCACGCCGAACACTCCAAAATAAGCGATTACGATCATTGCTGAAACCGAAAGGATATTAGTAAACGTCAGGTCAATCATACGAAAAACCGCTCCAAGGACAAAAACTGAAATAAAAATATCGATAATATTAACAATAATCATTTGAAAAATCGTATTGCTAAAATGTTTGTTTGTAAAAAACATCAATATAACTGCACAGCTCGTCATGACAAAAAGCTGTAATAGATCAGTAGGTGTCACAGAATGAAAAATATTAATTTTTGCCAAAATGCAATAGAGCAGCGTAATAATGGTATAGGATATACAGTCATACGTAAAATACTCTTTAAAATTCGACACAACTCTTCCTCCTTACAACCCAAGTTTTTCTTTAACAGACTGCAAATAATGGCGAGTAATAATTACTTTTTCATTATTGATAAGCTTCGCTTCCATTTTACCGTTGAGTAAAGCTTTTACGCTTTCCAATTTCACGACATTTAAAATGCAGGACTTGCTGATTCTTACAAAATCGGTAGCAGCCAGCTGCTGTTCTAGCTCATATAGACGCATATTGGATTCATAAACATCTTTTCTGCAATAGATAAAGGTTTTTTCATCGATTGATTCAAAATAAAAAATATCTTCCAGCTTGATTACATAGATCGAGTCATCTCTCTTGCCAGTTAAAGAAAAAGAATAAAGCCGAATCTGCGTAATTAATTTTTCTAAATTTGCATCAATTAAGCCACATCTTATTGTAATTTGAACCTCCTGGTTCTCCAAAGACTGATCAATCACCAGCTTCAATAATTATCTCCTCCAACCAATTTCTGTCTGAATTTAGAATATCATGGAAAATATGAAAATACAATTCAAAATCGGTAAGATACATATTTCTTCTTTAACCTGCGCACTTTTTAAAAAAATCTAGTTGTTTTAAACAATAATTTTCAATAATTATGTTATTTCTTAATATTTATTTACAAATTATGGCGTGATATAATAAAAATATGTATAAATTATTAATTAAGGGGCTGATTAAATGAACTACGGTATTCTATTTTTCCTAATCCTGTCATCCGCTGTCTCCGTTCTCTCTTTTTTATTCGCGGCATGGCTGTACCAATGGGTTAAGAAACGTCCTTCCTCCAACGAGCGAATTGCAGAGGTTGGCGCATTGATTAAAGGCGGAGCAAATACCTTTTTGAAAAAAGAATATGCTGTTCTTGCAAAGTTTGCAGGAGTAGCTGCTCTTTTAATCCTCATTTTTTTGCCCACACCCATATGGCTAGGAAATCCACTTGACAATGTGACAATGGCTTTGACTTATATTTTCGGTACTATCTTCTCTGCAGTTGCCGGGATAATCGGCATCCGGATTGCGACAATTGCAAATGTAAAAACGGCAGAAGCCGCCCAGCACGGAATCAAGCCTTCCTTCATGGCCGGATTCCGTGGCGGTGCAGTCATGGGCATGGCTGTTGTCGGTGGAACATTGCTTGGCGTTTCTCTGGTAATGCTCATCACCAATAATACCTCCGCCCTGCTCGGTTTCAGCTTCGGCGCCAGTTCCCTGGCGCTGTTTGCAAAAGCAGGCGGCGGAATATTTACAAAAACTGCGGATATCAGCGCGGACCTAGTTGGTAAGGTAGAGTTGGGAATTCCGGAAGATGACCCGAGGAATCCTGCCGTTATCGCCGACAACGTTGGTGATAATGTCGGCGATGTTGCCGGTATGGGTGCCGACCTGTTCGACTCTAATGTAGCTTCTATGGCAGCTGCACTCGTTATCGCTTCTACACTGGATCAATCGGCAGGAAACAATATCAATTCCAGCATGGTTTTCTGTTATGCGGCGGCCGGTCTTTTAGCGTCCATTATCGGTGTTGCCACCGCTAGAATGGGCAAAAAAGGAAGCCCGACAAAAGCGTTGAACAGCAGTACCTATGTAACTACATTAATTTTCGGTATTTTGACAGCGGCGGCTACATACGCATTCAACTTCAACTGGCGTATCTGGGGGGCCAGTGCGGTTGGCTTGCTGGTCGGTGTCATCATCGGCATCGCGAGCGACTATTTTACAGACGATACGAAACGTCCGGTCCATCATGTGGCGAAGGCTTCTGAATCGGGAGCGGCGTTCACCATTCTATCCGGTGTTTCCTACGGCTTTATCAGCACGCTTCCTGCAATGATTGGTATTGCCGTATCAGCGCTTGCAGCCTATAAGCTCTGCGAACCGATCGGACCTGGCTATGCGTTGTTTGGAATCGCTATGGCGGCGGTCGGAATGCTCTCTATCGTCGGAATGATCATCTCCAACGATGCTTACGGCCCGATTGTGGATAACGCCCGCGGTCTTGCTGAAATGGGGAATCTGGGTGACGACGTTCTGGAAATTACAGATTCACTGGACAGTGCCGGAAATACTGTAAAGGCAATTACAAAAGGCTTTGCAATCGGCGCGGCAGGTTTAACCGTTATCGCACTTTTGGGTGCCTTTATCAGTGAAGTAAATGTCGCGGCTGCGGCTCTTAATTTACAAACGATAACTGGATTTGATATTATGAATCCCGTGGTCTTCTTCGGACTTCTTGTCGGAGCCTCCATCCCGGCTGTTTTCTCAGCCATGCTTATGCTCGGCGTGGATCGCAACGCGCAGAGGATGGTAGCTGAAATTCACCGCCAGTTCCGTGAAATTATCGGTTTAAAGGAAGGCAAGGAAGGCATTGTTCCGGAATACGGTAAATGCATTGAAATCGCAACGGTTGGCGCATTGCGTGAACTCATTCCGGCCGGACTCATGACAATCCTTGCGACTTTGACCGTTGGCTTTATTGGCGGCGTACAGGCAATCGGCGGGTTCCTGTGCGGCAACATTATCAGCGGGCTGCTATTGGCTCTCTTCATGAGCAATGCCGGCGGCTTGTGGGATAACTCCAAGAAATTCATCGAGTCCGGCAACCACGGCGGAAAAGGTTCCGACGCTCATAAGTCGGCGGTTGTTGGCGATACCGTCGGTGATCCGTTCAAGGATACCGCCGGTCCCTCCCTCAACACGCAGATTACCGTCGTTTCCCTTGTTTCCTCTTTGATGTCAACCATCTTCCTCACCTGCTCGCTTGTCCATTAAAAATCTGCTCCCGGGTAAAACCGGCAGCTTCTTTGTCATAACAAAGAGAAGCAATAGACGATTTCCCTGTCTGTTACTTCTCTTTTTGTGTTATTCGCTCAATTTAGATGCGGGGTAAAAGCGATTGCTTTTTTGACGTTCATAGACAGAGTTCAAGTCCTGCTTGTCTGGATAATCATCATGACCTTATCCTAAAAAGCTTGGTCTTTTTAATCAAAATCTCAACTATAATAAAAATTGTAAAGCAAAATACCAGGGTCGATAAGCTTGGAAGTATATAATCATTTGATTTGTAGACATCCTAAAATCCGTTGATAAAGGCATGCATAACAATACACAAAAATAAGGACAGCCACCAAGTTTGATCTGATGTATCCGGCAGGGTGGCTGTCCTCATAGTTTCTGATATAACAAAACTCTTGTTCTTCGTTTTCTGCTGCTTCTATTCGACACTACTCCCCGAAGCAGAACACCACAGGCAGATTGTCTGCGGCATAAGGACTATTTCGTCCTTTGGGCAGTCAGCTTAAACCAGCCTTGCTTAGTGGCTGTCATGGGACTCTCACCCTCACCGGGTTCTCCGGTGACCGCACCCATTGCGATGTCTGTGGCTATGCGGAAGTATCATTGTAGGCTGTTCAGATCATGGCGGGGCAATCTACCACAGATTGCTTTATGGACGGACATTTTTCGCTCGGCATCTTTGATGCTATCGTGTTTACGAATAGCTCTGGACTATCCATAGATGGTCTTGGCGTGTCCTCCGAAGCCGCTTTCCCCTCATCGGAGCTGAACAGCTAACGTATTTAAGCTGCTGGATATGACCGAATATGGCTCGGTGTTTTTCAAGGAACAGAAGAGAGATAGAAAAATCCCCCTCACTTCTATAAAGGAAAAAGTGAAGGGGATGCACGGATTAATTTTTAATACTCAAGAAGCTTTTTCAACTTTTTGAGTATACGATGCTTACGGTCATGAAGTGTCATGTTAGCAATTCCAAGCTCCGCAGCTAGCTTACGCTCACTTTTCTCATTGAAAAACAGTTCATCAATGAGGGAGTATTCATCTTGCGGCAAAGATTGAAGAGTAATGTGATGAGAAAGCCGATTCCCCTTCCTGCGCCTATACCAAACACTTTTCCGACAGTTTGGGACAGTGCCTCATCGGAGAGGAGTAGCGGAGTAAATAGATAATCAGCCAACAGACCGGAAAACGCATATGCCACTACATAACCTATTTGAGAAATAAATCCGATGAGTCCCCACGCCCGTCCCTGTAAATCATTGTCAATATTCGTCCGAATCAGAAAATCAAGGCTTGCATTGGTGAAGGGAAGCATGGCGAAAAATAAAAATCCGGTAACGCCAATAAGCCAGATATCTTGCCGCATTCCAAACCCAGCCATAAATACGCCTGCCCCAAACAGGGAGGTGCTTAGCAGTCGGACATAGCCTCTTTTGATAGTAAGGCCTCCAAGTAAGAGACTCGATGCCAACATTCCCAATGCACTGACAGTCATCAATGTTCCAAGAGTAGCGCTGTCTGAAAAGCTAAGTATCATTGGTGACGCAAGTATCTGTATCATGCCGAGACAAAAGGTGATAAGCGAGCCCACGACCACCAGTATCATCACACCCCTTTTATCTGTAATAGCACGAAACCCCTCTTTTAGCTCTAACGAAAAAGATGTAGTCTTTTCTGCCATTTTACTGTGAAGTCCCCTGCGAACCACCAAGGTAGTAGTGACTGTAACAAAAAAAGTACAGAAATCAAGAATGAGCAGCAGACGGATATCGGAAATCGTCAGCAGAAAGCCTGCAAGTATAGGCGATACCAAATACTTTGCGGAGCCCGCCACTTGAACTAAACCGCTAGCCCTGCTGTATTGTTCCGGTGTCAGTAAGTCGGAGATAGTCGCTCTATAAGATGGCTCCAAAAGCGATGTGAACACCGAGCTGACGGTCACACCGACACAAATTTGCCATATCTGCGCTTCGCCGCCAATCAGGCACAGCAGGATAAATACCAGACCGATTGCGGAAAAACTATCTCCAATCACCATCAAAATCCTGCGGTCGTACCGATCAGCCAAAACTCCTGCGGGAACACTCAATAGAAGTGATGGCAAGAAACCAAGCAAAGTAACCAGAGCCATATAAAATGCCTGCCCAGTTTGCTCAAAAATATAGACACCCAACCCGAAAGCGGTCAGCCAACTTCCGATTGCAGAGATGAAGTTTCCAGACCAAAGCAACAAAAATTCTCCAAAAGACTTTTTGGTAGAATTCATTCAATTTCCCCTTCCCTGAGTGTCTACCTCACAAGTTATCGGCTCTGCGTCTGTGCGTCCGGCTCTTTGATAACAGTCATATTAAGTTTTTGCACATTGATAAGGGTTTGCTGTTTGCACTTGGGGCAAAAAAGAGGAAAGTTTTTAAGCTCCGTATCCTCTCTAACCATTGTGCGGGTTTTGCTTTGACAAACCGGGCAAAGCAACCATTTTTCTGTGTTCATACACCCCCCATTCAAAATTTATCTTCTCCTTTTTACTATGTGCGCGGCTATAATTGTATAGCTATAAGCATTCACCGTAATGATGCAGTCATCAACCACGGCATACTAATTTTTTCCGTTCCTTACAATTTGACAGCCAGCAGAATTTTTCTTTGCCCTCAAATTTAGATTTTTCCGGATTCGGTCAACACCCATTACGGTTGTGTGAATTTTATCTAAATTTGCTAACAATATTTCTTTCCCATCTATCATCAAACGCCCTCCCGGTACAATGTACTACTCGCCACACGATTCCCGCAGACTGTCTGCTGTGAGCGTTCTTGCTGTGCGTATCATGTCCGCCGGTGTTCCCGCAAAGACAAGCTCACCGCCATTTTTACCACCATCGGGGCCGATGTCAATCATCCAATCCGCCTGTTTCATTACGTCAAGATTGTGTTCAATCACCACCAAGGTGTTTCCACGGGATACAATCATCTCAAACAACTTTAAGAGATTTTGAATATCCGACATATGTAGCCCCGTGGTCGGCTCATCCATAACGATGATGCCGCCTTTTTTCCCAAGGTTTTTCGCCAGCTTCATCCGCTGGCGTTCACCACCAGAGAGTGTGCTGAGCGGCTGGCCTAACGTCAGATAGGATAGCCCCACCTGCTGCATCACTTTCAGATGCTTTCTGATTTTAGGTTCTTCAAATACTTCCATTGCTTGTGAAGCAGTCAGCGCCAGCAGCTCCACAATGTTTTTCCCTTTATAGGTACAGGCAAGAGCTTCCTCGTTGTACCGCGCGCCACCACAGGCTTCGCATTCAGAGACAATCGGGTTCATAAAAGCAAGCTCTGTCACAATCACACCTTTGCCGCCGCACACCGGGCAGGCTCCCGTGGAATTAAAGCTGAACAGGCCATCCGGCTTGCCGCTTTCCACTGCCAGCAGCTTTCGTATCCCGTCAAAGAAGCCGAGATACGAGGCAGGGGTTGAGCGGTTCGTTGCCGTGATAGGCCCCTGATCCACCATGACAATATCGTTTTCATACTGTTTGGCAAACACCTGAGAAATCAGGGTACTTTTTCCCGACCCGGCCACGCCAGTCACAACGGTCATGATGCCCAGCGGAATATCCACATCAACCTGCTTCAAATTATGCAGACAGGCTCCACGCACCGGCAGACTGTTTGTCCACGGGCGCGGATTCTTCTTGATGGGGAGCGACTGGAGCATGGCTTTTCCCGTCAGCGTATCGGACTGGAGTAGCTCCGGATAACTGCCAGCAAAAACAATTTCTCCGCCATGCTGCCCTGCCTGTAGCCCCACATCAATGACATAATCCGCAATGGAGATTACATCCTTATCATGCTCCACCACAAGAACAGTGTTGCCCTTGTCACGAAGCTGCTTTAGCAGATTGTTCATGCGGTAAACATCACGGGGGTGCATCCCGGCACTGGGTTCGTCAAAAATATATGTCATCCCTGTTAGGCTGCTGCCCATGTACCGAACCAGCTTGAGCCGCTGTGCCTCCCCGCCGGACAAAGACGGAGTTTCCCGGTTCAGATGAAGATAGGGCAAACCGATTTCTATCATCCTGTCCAGCCCCTCTATGAGCGTCCGCACCAGTAAATCTACGGTTGGCTCTTTGAGCTGAATCAGAACCTCACGAAGCTGTGTCAACTCCAGCTCACACATATCCGCAATAGAATATCCCCAAATTTTACAGCTCAGCGCCGCTTCATTCAGGCGTTTCCCGTGGCATTCGGTACATTCCATTTCAGTAATCATATTTTGCGACTTTTCCTGTGTGTGCTTGCTCTTGCTGCTAATATCCCGATTCAAAAGCGTTTTCGTGTATTTATGATATAACCCTGTCACTTTGGGATTTTCTGCTTCTCCTTTACCGTCACGGGAACCGTATAAAAGAAAATTATATTCCTCGGCGGAATAGTCCTTAATCGGCTTGTCGAGGTCAAACAGCCCCGATTCGGCATACTGCTTCCAATACCAAGAACCGGGCTTATAGAGTGAGTCCGTTAAGCAGCCCTCGTTCCAAGACTTGCTCCGGTCTATCATGGCTTCTATATCTACTTTTGTGATTTTTCCAAGGCCGGAACAGGCTTTGCACATTCCGTTAGGGTCATTAAAGGAAAAGTAGGAGGCTGTACCCGCATAGGGCTTTCCTATCCGTGAAAACAAAAGCCTCAGGCTCCCGTACAGGCCGCTGATGGTTCCCACCGTGGAACGGGCATTGCCACCCAGCGGGGATTGGTCTACCACCACAGAAGCCGTTAAATTGTCGATTCGCTCCACCGCAGGCTTTGGATACTTCGGCAGCCTTGACCGTACAAATGCCGGATAGGTAGCGTTCATCTGCCGCTGCGATTCGGCAGCGATGGTGTCAAATACAATACTGGACTTGCCGGAGCCGGACACGCCGGTAAACACAGTAATTTTTTCCTTTGGGATGCTGAATGAAACGTGCTTTAGGTTGTTTTGTGTCAATCCATGTATGATAATATCCGCCATCGTTCTACACCTCTTTCTGTTTTTTTCTTAGATCAAGCCATACCAATCCCGCTACAATCAATGTGGTTAGGATGTCAGCGATGGGGCTGGCATATAAAATCCCATCCAATGCCCAAATGCGGGAGAAAATATGAATGAGTGGTATCATCAACAGCAACGGACGAAGAACGGAGAGAAGCATCGCCTTGATTGCCTGTCCTGTTGCCAGATAATATTGAGAGGATACGACTTGAAATCCGGCAGCAAACATACCAAACAGGAAAATTCGCATACACCGTACCGCAAATTCCAGATATGCCGGTTCGTTCATTCCAAAGAGCTGCAAGATGCCCGCCGGGAACAGCTCACAGGTCAGCCAACCTATCACGGAAATAACGGTTGCTACACCCAGCGCTTTTTGAAAGGTTTCTTTTACTCGGTGGTCTAAGCCAGCACCCTTATTAAATCCAATGATAGGCTGCATACCAATCGCAATTCCAACGCAAACCGATATAATGACAGAGCTGATTCGCAGGACAATGCCCACTGCACTCAGTGCCGTTTCGCTGCTGATGCTCTGTGTGCCATACTGCACAAGCGCTTTATTCAGCTCAATTTGCAACACGGTTGCCGCTACCTGTATCATACAGGCAGGAAGCCCAAACATCATTACCTGCCCACAGATGGGGGGAGTAGGGCAGAGATTCCGTAATTTTAAGCGAATACGGCCTTTCTTCAAAAAGTAAATCACAAGAATGACCGCAGATAAAATTTGCGAGGTCACCGTAGCGATAGCTGCTCCTTTGACGCCCCAGCCAAGTACAAAGATGTAGATGGGATCAAGAATTAAATTGAGAATTGCCCCTACCAGAAAGCACCCCATAGCGAGAATAGGGCTGCCGTCTGCTCTGGCCATGCTCGACAGAGAAATTGCCACCATGCTGAACGGTGCGCCAAGCAAGATAATAGAGGCGTAGTCTAACACATACGTCAGCGAGGCCTCTGTTGCACCAAAGGCATATACCATCGGCTTTAGAAATACCAGACAGAGTACTGTGAACAAGATTCCGATGATAGCAGCCAAAGTAAATACGGTGCCAAGCGTTTTTTCAGCCTCTTTGTTTTTTCCCGCCCCCATGCTCATGGAGGTGTAGACACTGCCACCGATGCCAAGCAAGGTGGCGATGGATAGAATGATAGTGACAAACGGAAAGGTCACAGTTGTTGCGGCAATGCCAAGGTATCCCACGCCCTGCCCAATAAATATTTGGTCTACCATGTTGTATAGAGCATCCACCAGCATGGACAGGACGGAGGGAATTGCGAACTGCATAAGCAGCTTACTGATTGGTGCGGTTGCAAGAGGATTATTCTCCTGCATTTTGATGGTTTCTTCCATTGTATTTTCTCCTTTGATTTTCATATCTCTCATGGAATAGCGTATCAAAACAGGCGAATTAATTCATGATACTTTTTGCGAAGTATTATCTTAGTTGGCGTGTTTAACGGCAAACCACATTTCTTTAATTGGAACGGTTGCCCCCTCGCCATTTATAGGATATACCTCAATATCCGGAAGCTCTGCATATTCCAGACCGGAGGTTGGAAGAAACTCTGTAAAAAAGCCTCGAAACATATCTGCAAAAGTGCTGAAACCACAAGGTCTGTCGGTCACAACACACCATGTTGCAGCAGGGATAAGGAACTCCTCCACACCGGGGAACACCGGCTGGTTTGTAGCCGCCGCTATGTAGTAAAAAATATGCTGTGGGTCAAAATAGGCACTGATGCCCAAAACACCATAAGGCTCCTGATCCGCCAAAGCACATATCTTGGCAAAACGCTTCGTTCCAAGTGTCCGCTTCCAAAAGCGGGGAATCAAAATCATATTCTTCTCGTGTTCCTCTACGATGGGGATTTTTACACCCACCACTCTAATTGCATTTTTCTCACAGGTTTTATATTGCATGATAAGGTTCCTCCGGCTTTGTGGTATCCCTCAGTGATAAGACACCATCGTTTGACTGATACATCCTTACATTTCCTTGAAGGCTTTGAATGACTAAGCCGCACTCCAACAAAATCCGCAAATGCCGCTTAACTGATACGATGTTGGTGTTAAGCTGCTCTGCAATAAGTCTTGGACACATTGGCACATTATATATCACGCCGAGGATAGCCCGTCTGGTTTCATTGGGTAGTACGAAAAACTGCTCATTTGTCAGTTCCACTTCTAAAATGCTTTCTCTCATTTTTTAATGTTCTCCCTCCAAAGAATTTGCGTTGCGGATATCTATCTCATGTTTATTTTAAGAAACTTTGAGATAGCGTTCATGATACTTTTTGCTGATTTTTTGACAGTGGAGATGTAAAATGCGGTATGGTATAATGAATACCACGAAAGGAGGTGTCGATTTGCAACGATTATCCTCATTGGAAAAGGCAATAGAATACATCGAAGAACATTTGGATGAGAACATTGGATTAAGCGATGTGTCAAGGGAAACTGGCTACTCCTACTATCACATGACACGATTGTTTTCTTCTGTATTAGGCGAGTCCGTAGGCCACTATATCAATCGGCGCAGACTTTATAACGCCTCCAAAAAACTAATTTATACCGACCAACGAGTGATTGATATTGCGCTGGATGAAGGCTTTGAATCACCTGAAGCATTCAGCCGTGCGTTTAAGGCTGTCTTTGGCAGCAGTCCAATGGATTACCGAAAGGCAGGACTTGATTTAGTGATGGGTGCCAAAAGAGAATTGGTACCCGAAGATGTGGGGCATATCGCCAATAACATCTCCCGTTCTCCGGAGATTGTTTTTCAGGAAGAAATAAAACTGGCCGGTATCCGGGGAACCACTATGCTTTCAGATAATCAGTTGCCGGGTTTATGGGAACAATTTCAGCAACTCCAGAAAGAAGTTATTGATGGCAGATGTATTGGCTATGGTGTTTGTGAGACACAGCAAACCACATACACAAAAGACGGAGACGTATCGTTTTCAGTGATGATAGGCAGTCCAGCGAATTGCTACAAACACTTGTCACCACTACTGGTTGAAAAGACACTGTCCGGAGGGAAGTATGCAGTTTTTACACATCGTGGTACCTTTGCTAACCTCACAAAAACTTATCAGTACATCTTTGGAACATGGCTTTCCCAAACGAAAGAAGAACTGGACAACCGTGAGGATTTTGAAGTTTACGAACGTGAGGTATTATCTTTTGATGACTCCAATAATGAGGTTAAAATATTTATACCGGTGAAATAAACTGTTTCTTTCTCTGTGTTTAAAGCAATTCTTAGAGTGATAGGTTCACTGCATAGGCCACAATAACACATACCTTAAGCCACCAAGAGGGCACACGGCTCCCTTGGCGGCAGGGTATGTGTTTTTTACTTTACCGTAAACAGCAGGCTGCTCTTGCCTCCGTTCTCCCGCCAGCGCTGTTCCTTTTGAAGATAGCCGGTCTTTTCAAGGTCAGCGATGGCTCTTTGCACCGTGCGTCGTGAGAGTTTCAGGTCATTGGCGATGGTACCTATGGAAGGATAACAGGTTCCATCCTTATTTGCCCGGTCTTTCAGATAACGGTACACTACAACCGCACGGTGCGGAACATCCGCAGCATAAAGAGAGGAAAGATAGCTCAATCACGAACACCTCCTAATCGGTACGCAGAGGCATGGCAGGAGGTTCCGGTTCATGCTCCGGTACCGGTGTATGCAACGCACCTCCGCTCCGGTCATCACCGGGAGGCTCCGGAAATTCGGCGAAGTCATCCTCATTATAGGCACAGCCCCGCTGGAGGATTTCCTGCTCCAGCTCGAAGCGGTCGGCATAGTGAACCTTGGTTACATGATTTGGCATTACCTCATTCCTCCCATCGTCATGCCGAAGCCGAAGGACTGGCTGCCTTTCAGCTCATCCTCCGGCTTGATAAAGAAGCGGTCGCTGCTATCCCAAAAGCTAAGATACAGCTCACCGTCCTCCACTTTGATTTCTCTTTGTTCCAACCCCTCACCCCAGCCGTCAGAAAATTGTGAAGAAAGCCATTCTGTCAACTCCACAAGCTCAGAGGCAGAAAGCATACCGTGGGTTTGCACCTCGGTCACGCCCCAAAGCTCGCCATTCCATTCTTCAACGGTCGGGTTAATGCTGTACACCTTTCGGCTGAGATCGTCATCAAGGTAAACGGCGAGGCCACGCTCACCCTCATCGGGCAGCTTTTCTTTCTGAATGAGGGCAAGGATTTTGTCCTCATATTCCAAAACCTCACCGGCAGTTAAATCCTTCCGATAATCGTCAAGATCGCCCCATTCGTTTTTTCGGTAGATATGGGGGAATAGGGGGCTGAATAACCGCAGTGTCTGCAGCTCATTTTTCATGGTGCATCCATCCTTTCATTTTGATTTAGAGCAATAAAAAAGCGGCTGTGTTTTTCAGTTACGAAGAACACATCCGCTTCAAAATTGCCCTGTAGGGTGTTGGATTTATTAAATTGTTTGCCGGACTGATTCCGGCCTAAAACGAGAAACACCCCGCTTTCCCTAAAAAAGCGGGGTGCATCTATGAAAAACGAGGGTCTTGAATTTTTCATTCAAAACCCTCGTCAGGCCGCATAAGCACTGGCTTTTTCAGCCCTGTATCTATTTTGACCTAATCTTCTGGTGCGAGGGGGGGGACTTGAACCCCCATGAAATTGCTTTCACATGGACCTGAACCATGCGCGTCTGCCAATTCCGCCACTCTCGCACGACGACTGTATTATATTATCATATCGCCCTGCCTGTGTCAAGACAAAATATCCAATAAAAAGAGATTTTTGCAGTTAATCTGTTTCTTTTGAAGCACTGCCATATTTTATTCTTATATAAGTTCTTCGTTAATACTGTCTTACATTCCAGGCATATCAACCCAGAAAATATGAGCAGAACAGCCAAATTGTTATTAATCAGATATATTATCCCCGGTGCCGCCGTATATTTATTGTATCTCTATAAAGTGGGTGGCGGTACGATGTTTATTATTGTTAATAAAAGACAGCTGCAGGTTCTGCTGATGTGCTTTCTAATCGTGATTGCGGGATTGTTCTTAATATCCAACCGATCACAGCAGGCAGTACCAGCTACCGCTTCTAATACAAACTGGGGTTTAAGCTTTCAGGAAAATGGAAAGCCGCCTGCCGGCAATGCTTCCGCAGATTTTTTAAAGCAATATAACGCTTATTATATCGGACCGACAGACAAAAAAACTATTTACATTACTTTTGATGCGGGTTTCGAAAACGGATACACCGCTTCTATTTTAGATACTTTAAAAAAGCACAAGGTTAAAGCTGCTTTTTTTCTAGTAGGAAATTATTTAAAAACGAGTCCAGATTTAGTAAAACGTATGGTGAATGAAGGGCATCTTGTTGGAAACCATACTTACAGCCATCCGGATATGTCTAAAATATCAAGTTTTGAATCCTTTCAAAAAGAAATCTCGACTGTAGAAGATATGTATTTAAACATTACAGGGACAAAAATGCAGAGATACTATCGTCCTCCGCAAGGAAAATACAGCGTAAATAATTTAAAACAAGCGAATGAGCTTGGATACAAAACCATATTTTGGAGTCTGGCATATGTCGACTGGTATCAGGATAAGCAGCCAACCAAGCAGCAGGCTTTTGACAAACTCCTCCCCCGTATCCATCCAGGCGCAATTCTGCTACTTCACAGCACATCAAAGACGAACTCGGAAATACTGGATGAATTGTTGAGTAAGCTAGAGGCCTCAGGCTATCAATTCGGAGCACTTTCTGATTTTTGCAGCGAGAAAGCAAAATAAGCACCAGGAACGAAAGATCATTTCAGCATTACACTTCTTGAAACTTGAAAGTATTTACCGGAAAGCACTACAATACTTTTATTTGCCACCAACTGTGCCTGGCCATACGATTTTTTTGTTGATAGGGAGAGAAATTGACTGAAAAAATAGATTCCTGCGGCTATAATCACAATTAATAAAAGCACCACTGTTTTTCTCATAACAACCCTCTACAATTTTATTATTACTTATGCTTTGTTTTATTGTGATGATTATTCTTAAATAAAAATTATGTATAGCTGTATAGGAGCAAACCTTTTTTATCAGACTAATTCTGAGGTGATAATATTGGATTTTTCCGGCTATAAGGAATTTCCGTTTCCATCTGACCTGACAGGAGACGCAATTCCTGCAAAGGAACACTTCTTTTCTCTCTCAGACGACGAACAGCTTAAACTTTTGAACGGATGCAAGTCGTTTGAAGAATTCAAAAATCGTGTTTTGTCCTCCATGCATTCTTAATACGGCGACTGAAGCATCGATTGAGCAATCGGTGCTTCAGTCTATTTAAGGTTTTTTATGACTTTATGCAATGCACTTGCATTAGCCGGAAAAAGGAATATTTTATCAAATTACAGCATATCTTTATTCTTAAGATAGTGTTTTATAATGGAGGTAGAAATTATGGTTATTCCCGCTCAGGAGGAATCAAAATTCCAGTTTTCAGATATAATCCAATTACATGATCTTTATTATTCAACAATCATAGAATGCACGACAAAAGAGTGCTCTGTCTTTACGAAATATGTTTCGAAAAATGAAATTGTGGTTTACGGAGATTATAAAGTAATCGTTTTATATAAAAAACTATATGCCGATGGAGAAAATAATTATGGTTCATTAACAGTAAGTAAAAACATCTGTGAATTAGTTTCTCTAAAAGCCACAAAAAATATTGAGATGGACGCTCAATTGGTTATGAGACCTGCCTGCATTTTTAAGTTTGAAAAATATGACCGCGGAAATTCGTTTTGGGAGATTTCGATTCAAGGAGAGCTTCATATTATAAATTTTCCGAATAGCGAAATAAAGAATCTTGAGAATCCCCCGGCTGAAAATTCTCCTCCCAAGGATGCGGGGTTTCAAAGCCCCGATCATGTTTGGCAATTCGAGCAAAACGATGATATCTCAATTGAGCAAATGCTGGATATGGACTTGGAATCGCTTAAAAAAATGAAAAAATAACCATTATCCAAACAGAGGCAGAACCGCCAAAGACGGTTCTGCCTCTGTTTTAAATTTGATTAATAAATTACCATTCCGGCTGTACTTTTAATTCTTCAATTCTGACTACTTTTGCGCAGATTCTGATCAATATTTTTTCAAGAATTTTATTGTAGGTAACTGCCCAATCCGGGGCACATTTCGGTACTGGATTGGGGTCAAATAATTCTTCTTTTTCGCCTTCAACAACCGCGCTTAAAATTTCAACTTTGTCCGTATCATATATCTTTTCCTGAGTCTCAATTTCCAAAAATGTCGAAAAAGGCACCCGAGTAGTAAATTGGAATAAAGGTCCATTGACATCTTCATGTGTATAATCCTTGATTGTCTTATAAATTACATTTTTATCAATATAGCCATTAATAATAACCTTACTCAGGCACCACGGCTTTCCGCCTTTATCCGAAGAATCGTACTTAACCGAAGGCACTAATTTTGCATCCGTTACCACAACTTCTTTATCAACATCCACTATGCGGAACACCGGCGGGCTCGGCGGAGAAATACAATCTTCTTTCACAACCAGATATTGCTTTTCACCTTTACCGATTACTACCGGGACCTGTATAATTTTTTTTGGGGGATATGGGCAAGGAAATCCACCTTTAGCATTGTTAGCATCTATTTCACTCATAAGGATAATTCACTCCTTTCATTTTCTATTACATTATATGTCCACTCTCATAATATGTGATTATGCTTATAAAATTCTGTAATTATTATTAATTATAATTATGTATTAATGTTGCATAGTAATTTAGAATTATAATTATTTATCGATTAATGCTAAACCAATTATCCTAAATCTATGCCGCTTCCACACCCCCCCGCTCAGCGGGGGATTTCACGCATAACAATGAAGGGGCTGTTACAAAATAGCTTTACTGGATAAAACTGCATAAAAACTGCGCCTTGACCAGACTCTGAAAGCCGTCTCAAGGCGCATTTTCATGCGATAAATGATATTTGTTTGTACCAGCTACTATCGCAAATTCATTTTGCAACAGCCACTTTAGAGTCAGTTTAATACGATTATTCCTCTGCTAATTTGTGACCGCATTTACTGCAGTAAACAGAATCCTGCGGATTTTCCTGACCGCAGTTCTTGCATACCGTTTTTGCGCGCATGGCTACCAACTGTTCGTTTACAGCATCCAGCTGTTCATATAAATCATCAATTGCGACAATGCATTCATCCGCTAAGTCAGATGAATCATTATCCGTCTTTTTCGATTCATAAACCATTCTGCCAAGAGATTCATAGCGTCTTGATATTTCACTGTTAAGATCTGCGGCATTTAATCTCAGCTTTGAAATATCAACAATTTGCCCGGCTTTTTTACCGACTACATTAACCGCGGATTTCGCATTAACAACTACATCTTCTAAAAGTCCCATTTTAGCACGCTCCTTTTTACCTGATGATAATAAAATTATAATTCAAAAATTTGTGAAAAGCAATATAATTGCTACAGACTCGGCGATAAACTTTTTTAAACTCAAAATAATTTAATAAATTCCTCCGCCAATAAACTCTCGGATGATGGATTTCTTAGGAACAAACGCACAATCAATCGATTCAAACTCCTTAAGGCTGCTTAGAAGGGACTGCGCCAGAGTGTATTGCTCGCTTGCTTTGGGCACAGACTGCAACAGCGGAATTGCCTGATTTTTCAGCACGCAGGATTCATAAAGGTGAAGGGAATTAACGGTATAATCCACCTCATTACGATACGGTTTAATGTATTTTCTTTCTCCATCCATTACAGAAGGCCACATAGAAAGGGTTCTTTCCGGCTTTGTTCCACGGAAATTAAAATCCCGCACAATTCTACGGATAAGCCGCATGTCGTTCGCGCCGAACAGTTCTTTCTTGCCGTGGTGGATCCCCTGCTTTACACTAATATATATTTTCTTTACCCTGTCGTGAGGAAGCGGATCGATTACCACGGGATTCAGCGCATGGATTCCTTCGACAATCGCGATATCATGCTCCTTTAAAGAAACATGGCGCCTGTGCGGGTAAGGCATATGAATTTCAAAATTGAAAACGGGCATATCGCAGTGATTGGTTTCAATCAGGTTAAACAAACAGCTTTTGATTTCAGGGACATTCAGGGCATCCACACACTCATAGTCATGCTGCCCATTCGGGAGCAACGGAGCCTGGTGCTCTCCGCGATAGAAATCATCCAGAGAAATAATCGTAGAACCGATTCCAATTTGCTGCAATTCATATTGCAGTAAATGCGAAGTCGTCGTCTTCCCGCTGCTGGACGGTCCAAAAAGCATTACCAGCTTGCAGTTGTTCCCCTTTGCGATATCTTTTGCAATATTCAGTAAATTTTGGCTGTAAGCCTCCTCTGTTCTTGTAACAAAAGCCTCGGGTGCCGTTAAAGCTGCATCGTTAATCCGGGTTAATTCATTCGGATATTCTACGAAATTTGTCATAAATATCTTTCACCTGATCTTTTCTAATAATCATTTCCTCAAATCTGCTGATATATTCATATGGATATTTGAAGTTAAATATCCTTTCCAAACGTTCGGAATATGGGTCGCGAATGATGCTGGTTGCCCCAGCCCCACAGGCAAGAACGCTATGGGTTTCATCCATAATAAAAGCGTTATAAAGACTTTCAAAGCCAGGTTTTGCCCATCCGGTATTCTCCAGATTACCAACCATTCGGCTCTGGCGGTAAAGATAATAGGGTGCGTAGCCATTCTTCAGCAGTTCAGTGCCGGCATAATCCAGCATCTCGCTTGCCGCTTTTGCGTCATGATGCTCCGCGTTTCCTTCCTGAAATATTCGAGCGGAACGTTTGAGCGCTAAAGTATGAACAGTAATACTTTCCGGCGAAAGCCGAATTACATGGTCTAAAGTATCTTGAAAGCTTTTCACACTGTCTCCAGGAAGACCTGCGATCAAATCCATATTGATATTGCCAAACCCAAAGTCCCGTGCCATTGAAAAAGCTGACAGCGTTTGCTCCGTAGTATGGTGTCGGCCGATATTGTGTAACACCTCGTCATTGAGTGTTTGCGGATTAATGCTGATGCGTGTTACGCTCCGGCTCATCATGGCTTGAAGCTTATCAGGATGGATGGTATCCGGTCGACCGGCTTCCACAGTGAATTCCCTGCAAATAGCGAGATCAAAGCTTCGGCGTACCGTATCAAGCAGGAGTTCCAGCTGTTTTGCGGTAAGGGTGGTCGGCGTTCCTCCTCCAACATAAACCGATTCCAGTCTTAAGCCGAGCTCTTCCGCAACTTTGGCGGTGTGCTCAATTTCTCTGCATAACAAATGTAAATAATTCGGAATCAGCTTTACCGTTTTTTCTACAGAAGAAGAAACAAACGAGCAATAGGCACAGCGCGTGGGACAAAAGGGGATGGAGATATACAGGCTGAAGGATTCAGGCTTTGACAGCGCCAGTATTTTTTCTTCCCTGCGCATTGTCAAATAGCTTAGCTCAGTTTTTTCTGGAGAAACCAGAAGTTTGCTTTGAAAGTAATCAAGTCCTTTTTCTTCTCCCATCGTGGAGATTATACCACGGAGAAGTTTGATGGGTCTGACTCCAATCAATACACCCCACTTTGGTGTAAACCCACAATGCTTTACAAGCAGTTGAAAGAGCAGCACAGCCAGACTGCGTTTAATCTCCGTTTCATCCGGCTGCTTCTCAATCGGAATCCATTGTGACGCTGCATACCTCTCCTGAGCAAATTGAAGTCTGGCAGTGAACTGCCATCCATTAGATTCTTCTTTAACCTGCGTATATGCTAAAAATTCGTCCTCGCACAATTCGGTGGTCACCTTGATTTTTTCATAGGGTAAAAAAATCCGGCACAGGTTTTCCATTTCATAATGGAAGGAATGCCCGTCAATTATTAAAGTCATAAGCCGCGTTACTCATGTATGGATTATTCTTTCTTTCATATTCCAGCGTAGATTCACCTTCGTGACCCGGATAGATATGATAGTCCCCTTCCAGATTCTTAAGCTTAGACAAGGATTGAATCATCTGTGGGTAGCTGCCGGTCGGAAAATCCGTCCTGCCACAGCTGCATTTCATCAGGGTATCGCCGGTGAAGATCGCATTTTCAGCCATGTAGCAGCACCCGCCGATGGTATGACCTGGAGTGTGAAGCACACGGACGGTAAGGCTGCCAAGCCTAATTTCATCTCCGTCGTTCAGCGTCACATCGGCGGTAAACGACGGTACCGGGTTGGAGAATATCAAGGTGGACATATTGAGGGAATTATCATTGGGAAACATAACATCATCCGAATAGAGGTATACTTTAGCGCCGGTAAGCTCCTGAATTCTGCTTACCCCCATAATATGATCAAAATGCCCATGAGTCAATAAAATCGCCTTAACATTTTCTTTTCCCACTGCTAATACAGCTTTTGTCAGTTCAGAGCTTTCAAATCCCGGATCAATTACAGCAGTTTCGCCGCTCATTTCATCTGTAAGGAGATAACAGTTTGTTGGCAGCGGTCCGCCGGCAATTTTTGTTATTTTCATATAGATATCATTTCTTTCATCTCTAATTTGGTTATCGGTTTGTATAAGAAGACACTCAGGCTTATCAATAAATTGATATCATAATACTTACGAGCGCCTTATAGAGATAATGCCCTCGATATTCGATAGCTTATTAATAATACTTTTTAGATGCTCAAGTCCGTTAATGGTGACGGTCGCGTAAATAATGGCGGTTGCATCTTTTGTTTCTCTGGAATTCAGAGAATGGATGAAAATATGCATATTAAACAGCTGCTGGGTAACATCCGCAAGCAATCCCGAGCGGTCGCTGGCGATGATTTCGAGCGTGGATTTGAACTCCTCTTTCACTTCCCCTGTCCAATGCGCGTTAATCCACCTCTCTGGTTCGGTCGCCTCGCTGATATTCTTCGGCACGTTGGTACAGCCTCTTTTATGAATGGAAACACCAAATCCCCGTGTGATAAAGCCAATAATCTCATCGCCCGGAAGAGGATTGCAGCAGCGGGAAAACTTAATTAGGCAATTATCCATGCCGTCCACAATTACTCCGCCATTCGGTTTTCGATTCATCGGTTTTGGGGGAACCGTTTCAATTGGAGGAGCAGGGCGCTTCACCTTCATATAGTCTTCTTTGATTTTGGGCATGATCTTCCAGAGTTGTATTCCGCCGTAGCCGATGGCGGAATATACGTCATCCACGGTAGCACAATTTTGTTTCGCGCCGATTTTTTCAATAACAACAGCCATTTCGGCATCCGTAAGCTCAATATTATTTCGTTTGAATTCGCGTTCTAATTCCGATTTTCCCTCAACAATATTCTCTTCCCGCTTTTCTTTTTTAAACCATGCGCGGATTTTATTACGAGCCTCGCTGGTTTTGACGATTTTCAGCCAGTCCCTGCTTGGCCCCCTTGTTTCTTTCGAGGTTAATATTTCAATAATTTCTCCAGTTTTTACTTTATAGTCCAACGGTACAATCCGCTTATCTACCTTCGCCCCGATCATACGGTTCCCCACCGCACTGTGAATCGCGTAGGCATAATCAATTACAGTAGAACCCGACGGCAAGCTGATTACGTCACCCTTCGGCGTAAATACGAACACCTCATCCGGCGCTAAATCGGATTTTATGGTACGTACTAAATCCGTAGCATCTTCGTTATCCTTTTGATTTTCCAGCATCTGTCGGATCCAGGCAAGTCTTTGTTCCAGAGAATCCGCGCCCTTGGCACCCAAACCAAGCTTATACTTCCAGTGCGCTGCGATACCGTATTCGGCAGTATGGTGCATTTCCCAGGTTCTAATCTGCACCTCAAAAGGGATTCCTTCCTTACTGATAACGGTGGTATGGAGTGACTGGTACAAATTTGGCTTCGGAGTTGAAATATAATCCTTAAACCGATTTGGAATCGGTCGGAACATATCATGAATGACTCCTAAAACATTATAGCAATCATTCACCGTGTCAACAATTACACGAACAGCGTAGATATCATAGATTTCGTCCATGGAATGATTTTGTATAAACATTTTACGGTAAATACCGTTAATGCTTTTTACGCGGCCTTCCAGAAAAACATTCGAAATCATGGGTGAAATCCGCTCAAAGATACGCTTTTTGGTCAGCTCGATAAATTCTTTGCGCTCTCCGCTTCTTAAAGCCAGACTGCTTTCAATTTCCTGATAAGCAACTGGATCGAGGCATTTCAGTGATAAATCCTCAAGCTCTTCCTTCATGGCGCGGATACCTAAGCGATGAGCAATCGGAGCGTAAACTTCCATATTTTCCAGGGCCTTGTCACGCTGTTTTTGCGCGGGCATAAACTCGATGGTCCGCATATTGTGCAGCCGGTCGGCTAGCTTTATAATGATAACCCGTATGTCATCCGCCATTGCGATTAACATTTTACGAAGGTTTTCAGCCTGCTGCTCCTCACGTGAAGAATATGGGATTCGGCCAAGCTTTGTAACGCCGTCGGTCAAATAAGCAATCTCTGATCCGAATTCCTTTTTCAGCTGCTCCAGATTAACCGGCGTATCTTCCACAACATCATGCAGAAGACCGGCTGCGACTGATTCCGTGTCCATCCCTAATTCGACCAGAATACAAGATACCGCTATCGGATGTGAAATATACGGCGAGCCAGATAGACGTTTTTGTTCTTCGTGCGACTTTAACGCAAGCAGGTAAGCCCGCTCAATAATACTCATATCATAATCGCGTTCACTGCTTTTAATTAAAGCCAGCAAATCGTCATATGTTTTTAAAGGCCATGCCATTTTATTCACCGTCCTTTACCAGTTCCGTCAGCGCGCTCAAAACGGCTGAATCAAACAAATCGACTTTCCGGTTTGTCGAAACCACATTAATATGATATGTATTGCAAAAATGGCTGTATTGAATCAGCTCGTGTTCTGAAAAAACCTCCAGAGCAATCAATAGCTTTTGTATTGGAATCCGTGAAGCCGCAAAATAACCATATAGCCCTTCCATCGTTCCGCTATAACCGTTATTCTGCCGCAGAAAGCGGTATAAACCAGCAAAATCATCGCGGTTTGGAACAAGACTTTGCAATTCTGGGTCTGTCAACGGCTCTCCCCTCTGCGCTTTCTCAAAAATATTCATCCCGTTTAAAGCTTCATCGATATCAACGGCAGATAGTTTTATCTCTTTAATAAATACGGATAATGTATTCTTCCCGTTATATTCTTTCGCGTCGAGTGTTACCGCCAGATCAAGAATATCCCCCTTGCGATATGAGAACTCCTCAAGAGTTGTTCCGAATTTCATGCATCGGATCGTGTAGTTGTCTTTGGTAACCGTGATCCGAAGATGCTTTCCCCCTCCAACTGGGGTAATATCAGAAAGGGTTACACCATACAAGCCGAACAGTGGAGAGGGATTCCCCATTCCAAACGGCTCAAGCAGTTTAATGCTGTTCGGGATTTCCGTTGTCAGATTGCTGGGCTTGAGCAAGCAATCAATTTTTAAAACCGCCGTCGGCATAGCGGAAAAATGGGCAGCTGCATAGCGGTTGATATCCTTTCGGAACTGTTCGATATTTTTGGACGGCATTGTTACTCCCGCGGCCATCGGGTGTCCGCCGAACTTCGTCAGCAGCCTTTCACAGGAACAAATCGCTTCAAAAAGGGAAAAGCCCTCGATGCTTCTACCGGAGCCTTTTGCCTCCTCTCCTGCGTAGGAGACGATCATGCTTGGCTTTCCGAACATCTCGGTGATTCTGGAGGATACGATTCCGATGACGCCATGATGCCAGCCTTCGCCATCGATCACCAGTATCCGATCAAACATTCGCTCCGGATGCGCTTTTAGCTGCTCCAATGCACTTTCACAGATCTCATTTTCGATCTGACGGCGGTAATCATTATCATCACAGATATCGCAGGACAATTCTCCGGCTTCCTCAGGAAATTCAGAAATTAAAAGCCGAACCGCCCGGTCCGGCGATCCGATTCTTCCGGTGGCATTAATTCTGGGAACCAGTGAAAACGCGACATTTCCGGCGGTCATGCTGCGGCCTTCCATTCCGGCCTGTTCAATCAATGAGATAAGACCAATTCGGTCTGTCCGCGAAATAAGCCGAAGACCGGCTTTTACAAAAATCCGGTTTTCTCCGGTAAGCGGTACGATGTCGCCAATTGTACCGATTGCTACCAAATCCGCATAATTTTCAATCAGCGATGTAATATCGCAATCCTCTCCCTCAAGCGCCATGATCAGCTTAAACGCAACGCCTACACCGGAGTAATCCTTATATACACTTCCGCAATCACTTCGGTAAGGGTCGATTACAGCGCAAGCGGGAGGCAATACCTCACGGGGGCGGTGATGATCTGTAATTACAACATCCAAGCCCAAGCCGTTCGCGTAACTGACTTCCTCAACAGAGGATATGCCGTTATCTACCGTAATGATTAGCCGAACCTCCTGATCATTCAGGGTGTCGATCGCACTGCAATTGAGACCGTAGCCTTCCCTTTCCCGATCCGGAATATAATACATTACATTTGCGCCGCAGGATTCCAAATATGAGTAGAGCATAGCTGTTGCAGTGATTCCATCGGCGTCGTAATCTCCATAGACGGCAATTTTCTCAAAGTGATCAATTGCTTTCAGGATGCGGCTTGCACCCTTCTCCATGTCCGCCATTAAAAATGGATCTGCAAAATTAAAATCGGAATGGAACAGCCCGTTTATTTCATCCGGGTCTGTAATTCCACGGGCTGCCAGAAGAACCGCCAGCAATTGAGGAATTCCAAATTGTTCGGCCAAGTCGGAGGCCGTTTGATGATCATACTCAATAAGTTTCCATTTTTTCATACTCAAGCTCTACACCTACCCCATATTTGATTATTCTACCATTTTGGAGTTGTTTATTCAACATTTTTATTCCCCAGCTAACAGTTTCAATGCAAAGAGCGAGGGCTTGCCGTCTGAAAATACAGTTAGCAAGCCCTCGCGGGTGTCTTTCGTTATTATTAAAGCTTTTCGTCTATTTATTTTTCAGTAACACTCAGATTCACCATATAATTGCCGTGAACCCAGGAACTGATTGTATTGCTGATATTGAAAGTGACCGGCATTTCCGTATGCCCTGTAAAGTTTTCTTTTCCTGACATATCAATTCGTGCCACCAGGCTGTTTTCTGTCAATTTGGAAAGCTCAGTGTTCGGCCCAACTACAGTTACGGTCAAGCTGTTTGTAAATAAGCTTGCCGTTTTATTTGCTGAGAGATTTCTGATATCAAAGTTTTTCACTACCATCTGTCTTGTTGTAAATTCGCTCATATCCAATGTTACTTTCGCAACCGGAATACTGCTCAGATTTTTACAGCCATTCGGCAGATTTACACTTACATCGAAAATATTCTTGGCGGGACTGACCGTAGAAAAATCTAGCGGGGGCAATATAATTTCATACTGATTATTCAGTATTTCCTTCGGACCCGCTACATCAATCGTATCGGGATTGATTAACACCTGATCTGGTGTCAGCACTAACCCGGACGGCTGATTGGTAAAGCTAACCCTTAGAGGCATCACTTTTCTTGCCAGCACAGGAATGGTAACGTCCACCTTAGGCTCACTCATTTTAAGCCGGCTATTCTCAATCCGGTTTCCGTTTGCGTCATACAGCACCAAATCCGCCGTAAAATTTTTGGTTTCACGTAACGTATCGCTGATTTCATACTGAACCTCAACCTTATTAACCTGCAGAATATCTTTCTCAGGACCGGAAATCGTTACAGAATCGCTGCTGAGGGTTGGGGTACTGACAAAAAATGCTGTATCCGCTTTATAATCTGGTTTATAGGTAATATTGCTTTCTATTGGAAATGTTTTTTCTCTGGATCGATCAACACTGATTATGGCTTGATTCGGACTAATGGAAACAACGTCATAATCGGTTAAAGCGCCTTTCTTTTGCGCGGATAGGTTAAAGGTATAACTGCCCGGGGTACTGATAGTTGATGCTAACTGAGCAACAACCTGCAGATCGTTAGACTGAATTTGTTTTACGATTAGACTGTTTCCTTTAATGGAGACAGTGGCGGTAGCGTTTATGGGGCTGAACACTTTGAGCCCGTCAGCCTGTGCGGATTCCGAAAGATTGATTACAATTGGAACCTCGGATATTTGCCTGGGGAATTGTTCTGTGTTTGTAGATGCCATTACGCCCCATAGAATAATGGATGCCAACACGGAAAACACCATTACGAACTTATCTTTATAAAATAATTTTCCAATGCTGATTTTATGCTTCATCATTTTTTCGCCCTCCAGATTGAAGGGATTTTGCTCTGACGCTTTTCTCCCTGCTCGGCTTCACTCGGCAGAATGAGGGTTTCCAAGGCACTCTTGAGTGTTTCTCTGGTATAGTTTCGTGTCAGCACTCCATTGACGGCAACAGAAATTTGTCCCGTTTCCTCTGAAACAACAACAACAGCGCTGTCTGAGTTCTCACTCATGCCAATTGCCGCCCGATGCCGGGTCCCCAATTCAATGCTGACATTATCACTTTTGGTAAGCGGCAGAATACATCCTGCCGCATAAAGGATTCCGTCGCGAATAATCATTGCGCCATCATGCAGAGGCGCTTTATTAAAGAAAATATTACAGATAATCGGAGAAGAAGGAACCGCACTGACTACCGTACCGGTATCAATGATATCCCCCAACCTTGTTTTTCGTTCAAATACAATCAGCGCACCGGTTTTTTGCTTCTGCAATACGGCTGCGGCGTCAACAACCGCGTTGACTCCCCGGCGTATTTGCTGCATCATAATCTCAGCATCATCGGACGGTACGCCAAAAAACCACCGTTTGTTCCCGATTTCGGTTCTTCCAATTTGCTCTAAGGCGCGGCGTATTTCCGGCTGAAAAACAATTAAAAACGCGGTAACTGCAAACTGAAAGAAATAATTCAGCAGAGTTTTCATCATATATAACTGAAGCAGATACGATGAGCCCCACACCAGAATTAAAACAAAAATCCCCTTCACCAGCTGTTCCGCTCTTGTTTCCCGAATCAATTTTATCGCATTATATATAATAAAAGAAACCAGGATTACGTCCAATGCGTCAGATACCCGAAATAATTCTACTAACCCAACAAACGACTTCCAAACTGATATGATATAATCCATAGTTTTCTTCCTTTCCTTAATAGTAAAACATCCCAAAGTAATTTTATCATATATAAATGCAGATGCAATCCTTTTATTTGGTATTTTCAGATTATCTTAGATAGAGACAAAACAAAGCTCCTCATTTCGTTCATATTGCTGAAAGCAGATGGACAAACCCGAACTGCCCCCTGCTCCAAGGTTCCCATAGCCCTGTGGGCAACCGGAGCACAATGGAGCCCTGCACGAACGGCAATTCCCTGTTGATTCAATTTCTGAGCAATCAGTTCGCTGGGCTGATCGGCGACATTAAACGAAAGAACCGGAACAAAATAAGGTGCGACCGGTTCGGTCGTATAAAGCTTAATATTCTTCATTTTCATGAGGCTCCGATACATATACTGAACCAATTCCATCTCATGCTTATAAATGTAATCTATTGATTTTGCTTTTACAAATTCAACTCCAGCGTGAATGCCTGCTATTCCTGGCATATTTTGAGTTCCGCTTTCCATCCGCTCAGGCATTGTCTGGGGCTGCTCCAGCATTGCAGAGCTCGTGCCGGTTCCGCCTTCAACAATTGTTTTAAGCAGCGACCCGTTCGGCGTAATTAATATTCCCGTTCCCATCGGTCCATATAAGCCCTTATGCGCCGCAATGCAGAGATAATCAAATTTATTTTCTTCCATATCAATTGGAAGAATTCCTGCGGATTGCGCACAATCAATCAGAATTGGGATTCCGTATTCATGACCTAAAGCAGCAATTCTCTCAATCGGAAGGCGAATGCCAAAAACGTTGGAGGCATGCGTGCATACAATTAAAGCCGTGTTCTCTCTCAATTCTTTTCGGAACGAATTTACTGTTGCATCGTTATCGCCCGGAAAAACCAGGGCGTTGGTATAAGTGATTCCCTGCTCGGATAACGCTTGAAGAGGCCGCATAACCGCATTATGCTCTAAGCAAGAGGTCACAACGTGATCTCCGGGTTTTAACAAACCTTTTAGGACGTAATTAATGGAGTGTGTGCAATTCAAGGTAAATGCAACGCATTCCGGACCCGGCGCGCGAAAAAAATCAGCCACAGCGCTGCGGCAGCGATAGATTTCCTCCGCAGCCGCCAAAGACATATTATGGCCTGCACGCCCGGGGTTTGCTCCATAATTTTTTAAAGCGTTATCTATTGCGTTTATTACTGAAACCGGCTTGGGATAGGTTGTCGCGGCATTATCCAGATAAATCATGCGGAACCATCTCTTTCCGCACGTCCAAGGACTTTAATCCCCATACTTCTTAGAATTCTTTCCGCTTCATCCGTTCGGAACGGAACATATATACTGTAACCACAGCCAGCATTTGCAACACCTCGCGGTGTTCTTTCTACATACGATTTAATACCGTTTTGGAATAAAATATCACGACTTTTCATCGCGTATGTGATTGAGCTTAACATAATCAATGGCTTGCCCACATTCATCACCTCTCTATTTTACTACAGAGTATGCCGTCAACAAGCCTTTTGATTATCCAAAACTGCGCCGAATTCCATCATAAAGTAACGAATTCAGCGCACCCCCCCCCCCAAAGCATCCAGACGTTATTCAATTAAGCAAACCGCGTGAGCAGCAATCCCCTTGCCTTCTCCCGTAAATCCGAGGTTTTCTTCCGTTGTTGCCTTCACATTGACCTGATCAATCGTAATATTACAGGCACATGCAATATTTTTGCGCATATCGTTTATATATGGTTTCAATTTTGGTGCCTGTGCGACAACTGTTGAATCAATGTTGGATATTTCATATCCCTTTTCATACAGCTGTTCACACACGATTGAGAGCAGCTTCAAACTATCAGCGTCCTTATAAGCCGGGTCGGTATCAGGAAATAATCCGCCGATATCCCCCTGCGCAGAGGCACCCAAAAGCGCGTCAGCAATTGCGTGAAGCAAAACATCCGCGTCAGAATGCCCGAGCAAGCCAACATCATATGGAATTACAGCTCCACCCAGTAACAGTTTTCTACCCGGAGCCAATTTGTGAACATCATAGCCGTATCCGATTCTCATTTTTTATCATCTCTATTTTTCAGTATTGTTTCTGCAGTCGCGATATCATCTGACGTAGTCAGCTTTATATTGGTATATTTCCCCTCACACAAATGTACGGATACCCCGATATGCTCCGCAAGCTGACAGTCATCCGTATAATCTGCCCCATCTTCTTTTGCTTTTTTGACAGCCGCGAGATAAACACTTTTTTTAAATACCTGAGGAGTCTGCACAGACCAGATTTTTGACCGTTCCGGCGTAGAAGCAACAAACCCGTTCTGGTCAATCACCTTAACTGTATTTTTTTCAGGAACCGCAAGCGCGGAAGCGCCGTACTGAAATCCATCCTCAACAGAGCGGTTAATCTCCTCCGCCGTAATCAGCGCTCTTGCTCCGTCGTGAATTGCAAAGTACTCCGTTTCCTGGGGCGCCGAATCAATTCCGGCCAAAACAGACTGCTGACGGGTGCTTCCACCCTCAACAATTTTGCACACCTTTTTAATTTTTTCTTTCTTAATATAGTGTTCCACATAATTTATTTCTTCCTTGCGGCACACTATAATAACACTTTTTATCAGCTCCGCGTTTTCAAACGCAGCCATCGTACGCACAATCGCGGGAATGCCGCAAAGTGGTACAAACTGTTTAGAATAGCCAAGAGCCATTCGGGTGGAGTTTCCCGCGGCTACAATGATCGCGCAGCAATTTGGCTTCGTTTTCATGTCTTTTCCTTCCATAATTTCAAACTCGGATGTCTTTTATTATAGTATTTTCAGTCACTTAACGCAAATTTTATTCCGATAATTTAAACAATGTTAATATTTAAATAGATTACGCTCAAATATTTGTTGAAAACATTTGTAAGAAAGTATATATTTTATATATATATTAAAATGAAGGATTTGATAAAATATGAGTGAACTGGCAGCAAAACGTGTGTCTGAATCGGAAACCGAGCAAATCCAAATGATTTTTGACAATCACCTAAACGGTCAAGGTCGTGTATTCGGCGGACAGCTGGCGGCATGGATTGATATAGTGGCCGGAATAGTAGCGCGCCGACACAGCAACCACAACGTTACTACAGCGGAAATCGACAGTCTCCAGTTTAAAAGCCCGGTCTATGCGAATAGCGTGATTGTTTTTCGCGGAAAAATGACTTATGTCGGAAAAACCTCAATGGAAGTACGGGTTGACAGCTTCGTAGAGGATTTATCGGGCATTCGAAAATTGGTTAACACAGCCTACCTTGTAGAGGTTGCATTGGATGAAAATCAAAAGCCCGTTCAGGTACCAGAATTGATTTGTGAATCCTTTCAGGAAAAAGCAGAATGGGAAGCCGGCGAGAAGCGACGCCAGTTAAGGCAGATGCGCCGCAAAGAAGCATATTAACAAAGCTGACGCCGCTCGAAAGCGACGCCAGTTTGTGTAAATTTATAATATTCAGCGATAGCCCTTTATTCTTTGTGCAGTTCTCCGGTACAGTTCAAAGGCGCTTGATGCGCCTTTTTATTGTGCGGAGGAAGTGCCTGGCGCGGCAGAGGATGCAGCGCTGGAAATATCTGCCTTTGAAGAAGCCGAGCCGTCAGCGGACGAAACTCCGCCTTTCGGACCTTTGCTGATTACAATTACCACCGATGTTCCATAAGCCAGCTGACTTCCCTCTTTTTCCTTTTGATAGCCAATTGTCCGCCCTGCGGGAACCGTATTGCTGTAATCTTCTATTTTGGTTGGATTAAAACCGGCGGATGTCACTGCCTCAGAAGCATCCGCGAGTGATTTCCCCTGAATGGAAGGTAAAATTCGGACCGCCATGCCCTCACTGACTACGACGACGATTTCCATCCCCCTTGCCATTTTTGTTCCGGCTGCGGGAGACTGGGAGATGATGCCGCCTTCCGGAATAGTATCGCTGAACTGTTTGGTAGAAAGAAGCAATTTATAATCCTTGTCTTCAGAAGCTTCCGAAGACTCAGAGCTTTCCAGCTCATTATAATTTTGTCCGACTAAATACGGAACATTGATTAAATTCGGATCTGTCGAATCCGGAGAATCCACTGAATCTTCTGTGGTCATGAGAAGTTTGGCCTCGCTATTCCCGCCGGATTCCGTCTGTGAAGCTTCCGATGCAAGCGTTGCCGCTCCGGTTGGACTTGAGTTGGATATCCAAAGGATTCCCACTGTCGTAAATATAATTAATGCGATCACACAGGATACCATAACCCAAACAAACCCGGGAAGTCCTTTTTTCTTCTCATCCGCCTGATTCCTGCCATGAGATAAAAAAGGGTCCAGGCGTAGCGTCTCATCCAGTGTTGCCGTCACTGTAGGGGCGGCGGAAAGCTCCGCGCGCAAACGTTCAAATGTCGGCGTCCGTTTATCCGGGGAAACCTGTAACGCGTTTGCGAGCGCCGTAACAACATGCGGCGGAATGCTCCGCAAAATACCGGTTGGAATCATTAGGCGAGTATCTGTACGGCGTTTTATCGCATCAAGCGGAACCGTTCCGGTCAGAGCAAAAAACAAAGAGGCGGCAAATCCGTAAACGTCCGTAGTCTCATTTAACGAAAAATCCATAATATATTGCTCTACAGCAGAAAATCCCGCCGCCAGTTCCGGAGGCAAATCGGTATCCATCCGTCGAACCGAATCAGTACAGAATCCGCCAAGCTTCATTTTACCGTCTTTCATAATGTGAAGGGTATCCGGTGAAATGCCCAGATGATTAATTCCGGCGGCGTGAAGGGCACTCAAGGCAGACAACACCGGCATAAAAAGCTGGCGCGCCGCGTTCCAGCCGAGATTTCCTCCGCTACGGTCTACGAAATAGCGCAAAGTAATGCTTTCATTCCATTCAGAAACCGTATAAGCCGTATGGTTCTCCTCAAAAATATCGTAAATTTGGATGATCGAAGAAAGCTCCCTCATTCGGGCCACTCTTCTTGAATAGCCTAAGAATTTGGTGATACACTCCTCAAAAATCACTTCATTTCCTTCATTCACCCGGATATCCAGTTCGCTGTCCGCTCGTGAGCTAATTGTCTGAGGATAAAACTCCCTTAATTCCACCGGATTGTCAAGTACCGTATCGTAACCGATATACGTGATACCCTCGCCGTCAACCCGCTTTGCACGGCCGACCAGATATCTCTCCTGAAGCTTCGTCCGGTATGGAAGGGCATGGTTCATCTGGGTCTCAGCAGAACTGAACCCGCAAACCGGGCATTCGGTCTTTCCTGCTGTATCATTCATACAGTTCATGCAAAGATGATTTTCGAAACCGGTCATTCTGCTTCCTCCATATTATTAAAATGGAAAAATCTTGCTATTATTCTTGGCCGTCAGAATCAGGATTATCCCAGTTATGCCAAACATTTTGGACATCGTCATTATCTTCCAGTGCGTCAAGGAGACGCTGCATCTTGATCATGGATTCCTCATCTGTTAAGGCAGTGTAGGTGTTAGGCACCATTTCTACTTCTGCGGAGTCAAATTCATAGCCTTTCTTCTCCAGGTCTTCTCGAACACCGCTGAAGTCATCGGGTTCGGTATATATTTCAAATACATCCTCGCTAGCCTGAAAATCGGAGGCGCCTGCCTCAAGGCAGTCTTCCATGACCTTGTCTTCATCATAGCCTTCTTTTTCAATGATAATTACGCCTTTTTGCGCGAACATAAAGGACACGCATCCGCTGGTTCCGAGATTTCCACCGAATTTATCAAAATAATGGCGTACATCACCAGCCGTACGGTTACGATTATCGGTTAAGGTCTCAACAATAACGGCAACTCCGTTTGGACCGTATCCTTCGTATGTAATGTTCTCATACTTGGTATCGTCTCCGTCACCGGCTGCTTTTTTAATAATTCGTTCAATATTTTCATTCGGCACATTTGCCGCCTTAGCCTTTGCGATGCAATCCTTAAGCTTTGAGTTGGAATTCGGGTCAGGACCGCCGCCCTCTTTTACTGCCACGGCAAGCTCACGGCCGATTTTTGTAAATATTTTTGCTTTTGCTCCGTCTGTTTTCTCTTTTTTACGTTTAATATTATTCCATTTTGAATGGCCTGACATATAATAGTCCTCCCAAATAATAATGCTACACTTAATAATATCACAATTCACTTTTGATGGCAAGGGCTTGCTTTTTCACCTGTTCTACCGCCGATTGATAGGTATCTTTTCCGTTATCCGAATCGGTATCTAACCATACAGCATCTCCCACAAGTGAAGTATTGATTGTGCGGAAAACCAGCCTGAGCTGACGTGAAATGATGTCGGCACCCTCCGCGCTCTTTGATCCGCATGTAGCCAAAAGAACCGCCTTTTTATGCTTTTGAACCGGTGGGTTTATTCCCAATGAAAATTCAGCGGAAAAATAGCGCTGCATCCTGTCAATAATTGCCTTTAGCGGCGCTGGGAAGCTAAGGCAATATACCGGCGTAGCGACAACAATATAGTCCGCGCGCCGGATTAGCAAGTCGATTCCATCAAAATCACGTTGCGAGCAGGTCTGGGCTCTGGCGCAGGCATTACACGCAGTGCAGGGGGCAATCGAATTGGAATAGGAATTAATGAACTGAATGTCTGCGCCGAAACGAAGCGGCGTTAGAAATTCATTCAGCAGCCGGGCGGTGAATCCATTCTCCCGAGGAGAGCCAAACAAAACAAGAATCTGTTTTCTCTCAGATAAGTGTTCTTCCGTCACAGTATTTACATTCAAGCATGTCACCGGCCTCTGAAAATAAATTTGGGAGATAATGTTCGGTTTGCGTAATGCATTTGAGATTGGAGCATTTACATGGGTGTGTAGATTTCAGTGTTTTCCTCTTTTTGGGAATCGCCGCGCTTTGCAGGATGGTAAGGATGAGCGCCATACGTGCATACATGCCGTAAACCGTCTGTTCAAAATATTTTGCGCGCTCATCATCGTCGATATCCACAGTAATTTCGTCCACACGAGGCAAGGGATGGAGTATTCTCAAATCCCTTTTAGAGAGGCTTAGCTTCGGGGAATCAAGGACAAAGATTCCCTTTTGCTCCTCATACTTCTTTTCACTGGAAAAACGTTCCTTCTGAATCCGCGTCATATAAAGAACATCCAGCTTCGGCATCGCCTCGCTCAAATTTGTCAGCTCCGTATAGCTGCAGCCCGCAGCATCCATTACATCCTTTACATACTGCGGAAGAGCAAGCTCAGGTGTGGAAACAAGAACAAAGGAATTCCCTGGATAGCGCGTCATCGATTTGATCAGGGAATGAACAGTACGCCCGTATTTCAGGTCACCGCACAAGCCGATGCACAGGTGGTCGAGACGTCCTTTTTCATTATATAAGGTCACCAGATCGGTTAATGTCTGTGTGGGGTGAAGATGGCCGCCGTCGCCCGCATTGATGATCGGAGATTTGGAAAATAGTGTAGCCGCCGTTGCCGCGCCCTCCATCGGATTACGCATTACGATGATATCCGCGTATCCGCTTACAACGGTAATGGTATCCTTTAAACTTTCCCCCTTTGATACAGAGGAATTCTCCGGATTGTCAAACCCGATAACCTGCCCGCCCAAACGGTACATTGCTGTTTGAAAAGACATTTTTGTTCTTGTGGAGGGTTCATAAAACAGGGTTGCCATCACTTTTCCACGGCAGGATTCACTGTACGCCCACGGATTGCTCCTAATTGTATTCGTCAGCTTTATCAGCTCGCTAATTTCCTCAAGCGCTAACTGATCTAAATCAATTAAACTATTTAACTGCATCGAAACACCCCATTCTTACATTCCCTTTTTTTTAAACATTATTTTATCATTTACCCTTCTGAATAACAACCTATAATTTTGGATTCCCTTGTGTCCGGCTTGACATTGTATACCGATTTGGGCTAGAATATGATATTAGGTTTATAGGCACTAATCTTTTAGAAACGGCGGTTACTTGTATGAAAGTGGGTTTGGATGTCGGTTCAACCACAATAAAATGTGTTGTTCTGGACGAAGATAATCATATCATTTATAAGTCTTATGAAAGGCATTTTTCTCAAATCACACAAAAAATGGCCGGTCTTCTTACTAAAATCAAGGACGAGGTCATCCATGGCGCAAACGCCAGCCTCACGGTTTCCGGCTCCGCCGGTATGGGCATTTCTCAAACCTGTAATCTGCCTTTTATTCAAGAAGTATACGCTACCCGAATCGCAATCGGCAGATTGATACCCGACGCAGATGTTATTATTGAGCTCGGCGGCGAGGATGCAAAGATTTTGTTTCTCTCGGGCGGTACGGAAGTACGCATGAACGGTTCCTGCGCCGGCGGTACCGGTGCGTTTATCGACCAGATGGCCACTCTGTTAAATATTTCTCTGGATGAAATGAATACACTTGCGGAGGAATACGAAAAAATTTACACCATCGCTTCCCGCTGCGGCGTATTCGCCAAATCGGATATTCAACCACTGTTAAACCAGGGTGCAAGAAAGAGCGACCTTTCCGCCAGTATTTTTGCGGCGGTTGCAAACCAGACGATCGCTGGTCTTGCACAGGGAAGAAGAATCGAAGGAACGGTTATTTATCTGGGAGGGCCGCTGACGTTCCTCTCTCAATTGAGATACAGCTTTGATCAGGCTTTAAACGTGGAGGGTATCTGTCCCGAAAATTCTCTGTACTATGTAGCGCTGGGCGCGGCGTATAACAGCGATACCCAGATTGATTTGGATACCGCCTTAAAAAACATTGAGTCCTACGGCACAACCTCCAACTTTTTGTCCATTCCTCCCCTGTTTGAAGGCGAGGAGGATTATGAGCAATTTTCCCGCCGCCACGCTGCCTGTACGGTTTCGAAGGGCGACGCGGAGCACTACTCCGGCGACGCGTTTCTGGGAATTGACGCGGGCTCCACTACGGTAAAAGCTGTTTTAATCGGAAGAGACGGAGAGATACTGGATTCCATTTACTGCAATAATTCGGGTAACCCCGTTCCGATTATACAAAATTATCTGCTTGGAATTTATAACCGCTATCCTGAAATAAAGATTTCGGCTAGCGCTGTTACCGGCTATGGCGAGGAGCTGCTGAAAAACGCGTTCAGCATTGATTTTGGAATTGTGGAAACCATTGCTCATTTTACCGCGGCGAAACGCTTTATGCCTGATGTAGACTTTGTAATTGATATCGGCGGTCAGGATATGAAGTGCTTTAAAATCCGCAACGGTGCAATTGATAATATTTTTCTGAACGAAGCCTGTTCCTCCGGCTGCGGCTCATTTTTGCAAACCTTCGCTAACACACTCGGCTACGAGATCGCCGACTTTGCCAAAATCGGGTTGTTTGCGAAGCATCCGGTTGATTTGGGCTCCCGCTGTACGGTATTTATGAATTCACAGGTGAAGCAGGCACAGAAGGACGGAGCAACAACGGAGGATATCTCAGCCGGTCTTTCAGTCAGCGTTGTAAAAAACGCTATTTATAAAGTAATCCGGGCGGCTTCCGCCGAAGAACTGGGCAAAAATGTTGTGGTGCAGGGCGGCACTTTCCTGAACGACGCCGTCCTCCGTGTTTTTGAAAACGAGCTTGGTATCCACGTGCTGCGACCAGATATCTCCGGACTGATGGGCGCTTACGGAGCCGCCGTTTACGCGATGGGAAAATCCATAGGTACAAGCAGGATTATCGGCCGAGAGGAGCTGGAAAACTTTAAGCACGAGGTAAAGGTAACCTCCTGCGGAAGATGCAGCAATAACTGCCGTCTTACCATCAATGTTTTCGGCGGGAACCGGCGCTTTATCGGCGGAAACCGATGTGAAAAGCCCGTAACAAAGCGTTCCGACGACGGAGATCTAAACCTATACGCCTACAAGCTGGAGCTGCTCCGGTCTTACGGGCCGATAAAGGGAAGCCGGGGGAAAATCGGTATTCCGATGGGATTAAACCTTTACGAGCTGCTGCCGTTCTGGCATACTTTTTTCACAGAGCTGGGCTTTGAGGTGGTTCTCTCCCCTCTATCGAGCAGAGAGTTATATATCAATGGGCAAAGCACAATTCCTTCCGACACGGTTTGCTTCCCCGCAAAGCTGATGCACGGACATGTGCAGGCGCTGATTGAGGAGGGCGTTCAAAACATATTCTATCCCTGTATGTCCTATAATTTTGACGAAGGCTTGAGCGACAACCATTATAACTGCCCTGTGGTCGCGTATTATCCAGAAGTTATTTCGGCAAATATGAACACCCTGAAGGACTGCAATTTTATTCACGATTACGTTGGTATCCATCGAAAACATGATTTCCCCATTAAAATGCTGCGTATTTTACAGAAATACTTTGACGGGATTACGCTTCCGGAAGTGAGATCGTCCGCAAAAGCAGCCTATGCCGCTTACAGCCGCTATTTTGATAAAATACGCGCAAAGGGCGACGAAATTATAGAAAAGGCAAACAAGCAAAAGAAGCAGATTATCGTTTTGAGTGGCAGACCGTATCATCTTGATCCAGAAATCAGCCACGGAATCGACAAACTGATTGCCAGCCTCGGCGCCGCGATCATTTCGGAGGACGTAATTAGCTGCAAAGTAAAGCGCTTCCCCACGACCGTTCTGAATCAGTGGACATACCATGCCAGACTTTACGCGGCCGCAGAATATATTGGCGATAAGCCCAATATGAATTTAGTGCAGCTTGTCTCCTTTGGGTGTGGCGTTGACGCAATTACAACTGACGAAGTACGAAGCATTCTGGAATCAAATGAAAAAATTTATACACAAATTAAAATAGACGAAATTACAAATTTGGGCGCGGTAAAAATCCGGCTTCGCAGCCTGTTTGCCGCACTGGAAAAATAAGGAGGTCGCGCCTTTGGCGGAACTTAAATTCAGCGGCAACGGTCGTCTTCTGTTTACAAAAGAAATGAAGAAGGAATATACCATACTCTGCCCTATGATGGCTCCGATTCATTTTGAGCTTATTGTGAACGTACTGAAAAACTCCGGCTATAACGTCGAGCTCCTGACGAACGACGGTCCCGGGGTGGTACAGGAAGGACTAAAATATGTTCACAACGATACCTGTTACCCGGCACTTTTAGTCATTGGTCAGTTTATTGATGCCCTCCACTCCGGCAAATACGATCTTGACCGCACTGCGCTGATTATTACCCAAACAGGGGGCGGATGTCGTGCCTCCAATTACATTCACCTTCTTCGCAAGGCTCTGAAAAAGGCGGGACTGGAAAAAATACCGGTAATTTCGCTGAATATGTCCGGTTTGGAAAGCAACCCTGGATTTCACCTTTCGATTCCGCTGCTGCGTAAATTTATTGCGGCTCTTGTTTACGGTGACGCGCTGATGCTACTATACAACCAAACTGAGGCATATGAGACAAAAAAAGGACAAAGCAGAGAAGCGGTAAAAAAGTGGATTGGCGAGCTGACCGATCAGTTTAATCACGGAAAAGGACTTTCTTTAAAGGAACAGAGACAAAATCTCAATCAAATTGTTCGTGATTTTGGGCTAATTTCTATCCACAAAGTCCCGAAAATCAAGGTAGGCATTGTCGGTGAGATTTATGTGAAATACTCCGCTCTCGGTAATAATCATTTGGAAGATTTTCTGCGAGAACAGGATTGCGAGGTGAATGTTCCCGGAATTTTGAATTTTGCTTTATTTAAAGTAGATAACCGTTTGGAAGATATTAAGCTTTACGGCGGCAACCCCGCAAAATTCACCGTAGTAAAAGCACTGATGGACTATCTTTTGAAAATGCAGAATTTATTAATTGAAGCTGTGAAAACCGATGAGAAATTTTTGGCTCCCGCGCCCTATTCCCACACAAAGAGCCTGGTAAAAAACGTGATCGGTTACGGCAATAAAATGGGAGAGGGCTGGCTATTGACGGCAGAAATGCTGGAGCTAGTGGAGCAGGGCTATGAAAATGTGGTCTGCACACAGCCGTTCGGGTGTCTTCCGAATCATATCTGCGGAAAAGGTATGATTCACAGGATTAAGGCAGTGGACGCACGCTCCAATATTGTCCCGATCGATTATGACCCCAGCGCAACCCGGGTAAACCAGGAAAACAGAATAAAACTTATGCTTGCAATAGCCAGGGAAAGATTGTCCATCGATCAAAATGTTTAAAAATCATTAAAAAAATTGTACAATATCATGTTTCCGTTTTTTTATACAAATTTGACTTGTGCAAATACGGATTCTGGTGTATTATTTATACATGGTAATAATTTTATTTCCTGCAAAAGCAAGTAAAAAGGCAAACCTGCCGAAAGACAGGGACGCAAAGCCAAGGGGCTTCACTTTATTCATTCCAAGTAAAGTATGCCAGCCGGCTGCACTAATTATGGCATTCGCCAGAATGTTTGCGGCGCTGCCATGAATGCAATTGGGGGTTGCGCACCTTTGAAACGAAAATGTTATTTGTTTGTCGTGTTGTCCTTTATTCCATCTCTCGTGTTATTTGGTCTTATGACGGCCGGATTCTCCGCAGTCACAACAGAATCGATTATTATTCCGATTATCGTTCTGCTTCTTACGCAAAAGTTGGTTATCGACTGGTATCTCATCAAACCGACCGATGACTTTCTAACAGCGATTCATCGCGCCATTCAGGGGGATTACCGCGCAAGATTTTCTTGTGACGATATCAACGATGAATTTCACAAGCTGTCTCAATCCTATAACGAGTTGATGGGCATTGTTGAAGTTCACACGGAGGAATTGACTCAAAACAGAATTTTGCAAAATCAGCTTTACGAAAACGAGAAAATTTATAGAACCGCACTGGAATTGACCTGTGACCGTGTTTTTGAAGCCGATTTGACACACAATAAAATGATTTCCGGGCAGGAAACTTATTTTAAGGCGTTTCCTTTCCTGAAAACAGAAATCTATGATGAGGTAATTAAAAGCATAGCGCAGCACGCTATACTGGATGATGATAAAAAGAGATACATAGATTCTCTTAGCCGCACACATCTTTTTGAAGTGTTCAATTCCGGAGCCACCACGGTAGACTTGGAATACCGTGAAAAATCACCTACCGGTGAATACCAGTGGATGGCCGCAACACTTGTACATCTTACCCATAACAGTACAAAAAGTCAGAAAATTATTGGATATGTTAAGAATATCGATCAGCGTAAAAAGCAGGAGCTTGAAATTTTAAAGCAATCTCAGAAAGACGGTTTGACTACGCTTTATAACAAAAAGGCCACTCAGACGCTAATTGAGTCACTACTGGAAAATGATAAGGCCCGAAACGCAAGCGCAGTTATTATGTTGGATATTGATAACTTTAAAAGGATTAACGATACACTGGGGCATATTCAGGGGGATTCTGCACTCTCTCAGGTTGGTGAAAAATTGCAGAGCCTCTTCCGCCATATGGATGTCGTTGGTCGTATCGGCGGAGACGAGTTCCTGATTTTCTTTAATAACTACAATTCTTTTAATACATTAATCAGTAAGCTGGAAATGATTTCATCCATGTTTAAAGAAATTACATTGGGTGAGGACGGAAGCTTTAAAATTTCCGGTAGTATCGGTGTTTCTCTCTACCCACAGGATGGCACCACCTATACAGAGCTTTACCAAAAAGCGGATCGTGCCTTGTATTATTCAAAGTCACGTGGCAAAAACTGCTACAATGTTTACAATGGACGCTATGACGACAAGGCCTCAATGGAGGTTACCGCCAAACCGGTGCCGATCAATATTATCCGCAAGGCAAGCAATGATAATGAATAAAAAAATCCGGCACGCTGTGCCGGATTTTTTTACGTATATGGCAGGGAATTGTGATTACTGGCGATTCCATTTACTACTCAAAGCATTGATTTGATCTGCAAATTTTGCAAGATCCTTATTTGCCCCGCCTTCATTCTTCTGAATAACCTGCATAAGGCGTTTCCCTGCCTCAACCAGCCGCGCGAAGGGTGCGGAGAACTTTTTGCCATTCCCAACCTTTTTTACCGTTCTGGTTTCCGGCATAATTCCTTCTTCAAGAATCGTGTTGGTTTCCAGGTTGAAAGCGGATTGAAAATTCGGCGCATAGGCATTGTACCCCAGCCCCATCAAGTGATTTGTAAAAGTCTCGCAGACACTCTGCTCCCCGTGAACAACAAATACACGGCGCGGTCTTTTCTCAAAAGCAGTAATCCATTTTAACAGACCGGTACGGTCCGCGTGCGCGGACAAAGCCCTTAAATTATGAATATGCGCTTTTACCGCAATCTCTTCCCCAAAAAGCTTTACCTTATCGATTCCATCTACCAAAATACGTCCAAGAGTACCGTTGGCCTGGTAACCGACAAATACAATCGCGCATTCCGCCCTCCACAGATTGTGCTTCAAATGGTGGCGGATTCTGCCCGCTTCGCACATTCCGCTGGAAGATATAATCACCTTAGGCTTATTGTCTTCATTAAGCGCTTTGGATTCCTCCACGCTGGTGCAGATATTCAAATTGGGAAATTTAATCGGCTCAAAGCCGGACTGTATCAACCGCACCGTTTCCTCGTCCGCATACCCGGTTAGGTCTCCGCTGTAGATTTTCGTCGCTTCCGCCGCCAGTGGACTGTCGACATAAACCGGAAAATCCGGATTGCTTTTCACAAGACCCCGTTCCTTGATCTCCCGAATAAAATAAAGGAGCTCCTGCGTGCGCCCGACCGCAAAGCTCGGGATAACCACGTTACCGCCCGTGGAAAGCGTTTCATCAAAGATATCCGCTAAGGTGGAGGTGTAATCCTCTACTTTTTCATGATCGCGATCTCCGTAAGTGGACTCCATCACTACATAATCAGCCTGACGGATATACTGAGGATCCCGGATAATCGGCTGATTGCAGTTGCCGATATCGCCGGAGAATACGATCTTTTGGGTCATTCCGTTCTCGGTAATCCACATCTCCACACTGGCTGAACCAAGAAGATGCCCCGCGTCGGTAAAGCGAATGCTGACTTCCTCGCTAAGCCTCAATGTTTCCCCGTAGCTGCATGGTACCAGACGATTCAGTGTTTCCTGTGCGTCTTCTATAGTATAAATCGGTTCTTCCGGCTCCCTGCCGGCACGTTTTCCCTTCCGGTTTTCATTGATTGCGTCCATTTCCTGAATATGGGCGCTGTCCCGCAGCATAATGGAGAGCAGGTCGCAGGTCGCACGGGTTGCATACATTTTACCCTCAAAGCCGTTTTTAACGAGCAGCGGTAGTCTGCCGCTGTGGTCAATGTGCGCGTGCGTTACAATAACATAGTCGATTTGTGTTGCGTAGAATGGAAGTCTGTGGTTGTCGTCTTCGTCCGCGCCCTGCTGCAATCCGCAGTCAATCAGAATTTTTTTGCCGTTTACTTCAAGACAATGACAGCTTCCGGTTACTTCTTTGTCGGCACCGTAAAAAAACAGTTGCATTATTTTTCCTCCTTAAACTTATTTGCAATCCGACAGAATCAGTTCAATCGGACAATGATCGCTCCCCATTACCTCTGAATAAATCTTGCTTTCTAAAATCCGGTCACGAATACGGTTCGATGTCAAAAAGTAATCGATCCGCCATCCGACATTTTTTTCTCTAGCATGAAACATATAGGACCACCAGGTATACGCGTCCTTTTCCTCCGGGTGGAGATAGCGAAACGTGTCGGTAAAGCCGTATGAGAGAAGCTCCGTCATTTTACCGCGCTCTTCTTTGGAAAAGCCCGCATTTCCATTATTACTCTTTGGGTTTTTCAAATCGATCTCATTGTGAGCCACGTTCATATCGCCGCATACGATAACCGGCTTTTGTACATCCAACTGCTTCAGGTAATCCCGAAAAGCATCTTCCCAGCTCATGCGGTAATCGATGCGCGCCAGTTCACGCTGCGCGTTCGGCGTATAGACCGTTACCAGAAAACAGTCTTCATATTCCAGCGTGATCGCGCGCCCCTCTCCCACGTGCTCCTCCGCCCCGATATCATAAATTACGCTGATTGGTTCCTTGCGCGTAAAAATCGCTGTGCCGGAATATCCCTTTTTCACCGCTGAATTCCAGTACTGCTTATAGCCGGGCAATATAAAATCAGCCTGTTCCGGCTGCATTTTTGTTTCCTGTATACATACCGCATCCGCTTGAATCTGATCAAAAAACTCCATAAACCCTTTTCCCATGCAGGCTCTAAGACCATTTACATTCCATGATATGAGTTTCACTGACTAACCTCCCGCACTTTTTTACTATTATACCATATATCAGTTCATAATAGTAATAGACTCCGTATGACTTTTACTTGATAGAATTGCATTTATTCGGTATAATAAGTTAATTAACATAATAACGGAGGAGATCATATGAAAAATCCAATCATAACAATTAAAACAAATAAAGGTGCTATGAAAATCGAGTTATACCCAGAGGTTGCTCCAAACACCGTGAAAAACTTTCTCTCGCTTGTAAAGCAGGGCTTTTATGACGGCACAATATTCCATCGTGTAATTCCCGGATTTATGATTCAGGGCGGAGACCCGGAAGGAACCGGTATGGGCGGCCCCGGCTACAGTATTAAGGGTGAATTCAGCGGAAACCGCTTCAAAAACGATCTGGAACATACCAGAGGCGTGATTTCTATGGCCCGTTCCATGAATCCGAACAGCGCCGGTTCTCAATTCTTTATCATGGTAAAGGATGCTCCTCACCTTGACGGGCAGTACGCCGCTTTTGGCAAGGTTACGGAAGGAATGGAGGAAGTCGACCGAATCGTATCCGCAAGCCGCGACCATAACGACAGACCTCTGGAGAACGAGGTGATGGAAAAGGTTACGCTCGACACCTTTGGAGAAGAGTACGGTGAACCGGAAAAATATTAAACAGACAGGGGACAATAAAGCACTTGTTTCGTAAATTTATTCGTTACTATAAGCCATATCGTGGAATTTTTTACTTTGACATGTTCTGCGCGTTAATTGTATCTGCAATCGATGTCGCCTTTCCGCAAATCTTGAACTGGCTCACAAAAGGCTTGTTCGCACAAAATGCTCAAGTAATTCTGAACAGTCTTCCCTGGATTGGAGCAGGCCTTTTGATAATGGAGCTGATTCGCCTCGGCTGCCAGTACTACATAACCAGCTGGGGACATATCATGGGTGCAAGGATGGAAAGCAATATGCGTCAGGATCTCTTTGACCATCTGCAGCGCCTTTCTTTCTCCTATTACGATAAGAACAACACCGGAGAGATGATGAGCAAGCTGGTGTCAGACTTATTCGATATCAGTGAACTTGCTCACCACGGACCGGAAAATATCATTATTTCATTCTTGAAAATAGCTGGCAGTTTTATCCTAATGATGACCATTAATGTGCCGATGACGATCATCCTGATGTTGGTAACTATCATCATGATTTTTTTCTGTGTGGATAAAAACAAGAAAATGCGTGCTGTTTTTTTGGATAACCGCAAAAAAATTGCGGGCGTTAACTCACAGGTACAGGATAGCCTGGCAGGAATCCGCGTCGTCAAGAGCTTTGCGAACGAAGAACTGGAACGCGAGAAATTCTGCGAAAGCAACCTGAAATTTCTGGATTCCAAGGTAAGCAGCTACCGAATCATGGGTACTTTTCATGCCGGGACTTCGTTCTTTGAAGGACTGCTGTTCCTTGCCGTTCTGGTAAGCGGCGGGCTTTTTATTGCGCAGGGCACTCTTCGGCTTAGTGATCTCGCGGTTTACGCACTGTATATCAATATTATTATCAATCCGATTGATATCCTGATTCAGTTTACCGAACAGTTCCAAAAGGGATATTCGGGATTCCGCCGTTTTATCGAAGTAGTGGAAACGAAGCCCGAAATTGTGGACAAACCGGGTGCGGTGGAATTGAAAAATGTCAGCGGCAACATTGAATTTCAGAATGTATCCTTCCGCTATGAAGAAGACAATTATGTTCTGGAACACATCAACATTAAAATGGACGCAGGCAGAACTGTCGCGCTGGTCGGTCCCTCCGGCGGCGGTAAGACAACGCTTTGCTCCCTTCTCCCTCGCTTTTATGATGTGACTGAAGGACGCGTACTGATTGACGGGCATGATGTCAGAGATATCAAGCTCAATTCTCTGCGCAATTCCATAGGAATCGTACAGCAGGACGTCTATATGTTTGCAGGAAGCATTAAAGAAAACATCGCGTATGGAAAGCCAAACGCCACGGACGAAGAAATTGTTACGGCTGCGAAAAACGCAAATATCCATGATTTCGTCATCGGGCTGGAGAATGGGTACGATACTTATGTCGGAGAACGCGGCGCGCGACTGAGCGGAGGTCAGAAACAGCGGCTTGCCATCGCACGCGTGTTTTTAAAAAACCCAAGGATTCTGATTCTTGACGAGGCGACCAGCGCTCTGGACAATGAAAGTGAGCGAAAAATTCAGACTTCTTTGGAAAGGCTGGCAAAAGACAGAACAACCATCGTCATCGCGCACCGACTCAGCACCATCCGCAATGCGGACGAGATCATCGTAATCGGTGACGAAGGCATTCTGGAACGGGGAAACCATGAATCATTGTTAAAAGAAAACGGCGTTTACGCCAATTATTATAATATGCAGTTTGAAGGACTCCAGGATTAATCGCAAAATCACCCCGCCGTTTACGCGTCGTACCGTAAGCAGAGGGGTGATTTTTTGTGTCAATACTTTTCTACGCCGTCTTTTGTCACTCTCGCGTGAATAATCGGAATCTTCGGCGGCTCTTTTTCGCTGATGGTAACTGCGCTTTCAAATAGCGTTTCGGCGCTTCTGCACTTTATCTGCGAGTCGGAATAAAAAGTTGCGATGGTATCGCCGGTCTTTACAAAGTCACCGATTTTTTTATGAAGGATGATTCCGGCGCTGTAATCAATGGAGTCTTCTTTTTTCTCTCTTCCTGCACCCAGTTCTACGGAAGCTATCCCGCATTGTTCCGTATTCATGGAATGCAAATATCCGTCATGCTGCGCATATACCTGATATTCCACCTTCGCCTTTGCAAACTTCGCGTTATCATCCAGAACGGAAGCGTCTCCGCCCTGTGCAGAAACCATTTCTTTCAATTTATCAAACGCTTCCCCGTTTTTGATTTGATTCCGTGCCATGATTCTGCAATCCTTTATGCTTCCCTTATCGGCTAAATACAGCATGTTGGCGGCAAGCTCAATACAGATTTCTGTTAAATCTCCGGGTCCGTTCCCTTGCAGGGTACGGCAGACCTCTATGATTTCCAGTGAATTTCCGATTGCGTTTCCCAGCGGACGGTCCATATCGGTAATGAGGGCAATCGTTTTGCGCCCTACGTGTTCGCCGATTGAAACCATCGCCTCCGCGAGACGGATGGAATCCTCCTCCGTTTTCATAAACGCCCCGCTGCCGGTTTTTACATCCAGAAGAATGCAGTCAGATCCGGCGGCGATTTTTTTACTCATGATACTGGAGGCAATGAGAGGAACACTCTCGACCGTTGCGGTTACGTCGCGCAGGGCGTATAGCTTTTTATCTGCGGGAACCAAATTGCCGGATTGTCCGATTACACTGACCCCGACTTTTCGGACGATATCGAAGAACTGTTCGCGGTCGATCGAGGTCTGCATTCCTGGAATTGACTCCATTTTATCCACAGTCCCTCCGGTATGCCCAAGCCCGCGCCCGCTCATCTTTGCGACGCGCACGCCGAGGGAGGCAACAATTGGGGAAATTACCAGAGTGGTTTTATCTCCTACTCCGCCGGTGCTGTGTTTATCTACCTTGATTCCGTCGATGGAAGAGAGATCAACCATTTCGCCGGAATGCGCCATGCATAAGGTCAGTTCCGCGGTTTCGCGCTCCGTCATGCCCTTGAAATAGATTGCCATCAACAGCGAGGATACCTGATAATCCGGGATTTCATCCTTTACGTAGCCGCTGATAAAATAGGCAATTTCCTCTTTGGTTAGCTCCACGCCGTCACGCTTTTTTGCAATAATATCGTACATCCTCATCTTACTTCACCCAACTTACAGATTTGCGCTGCTGAACCCAAGCGGCAACAGCTCGCACAGCTTATAGATTTTCCAATGCTCCGGATCATCCGCTAAAACAATTTCAAATTCCTCCGGGTTGCAAAATTCCATCATGACCTGCCGGCAGACTCCGCAGGGCGGGCAGTATTCATGGATTGCTTCCTCTTCTCTGCCTCCTACAATCGCGATTGCGGCAAAATCCCGTTCCCCCTCGCTGACTGCCTTAAAAAAAGCCGTACGCTCCGCGCAGTTTGTCGGTGTATAGGTTGCGTTTTCAATATTGCAGCCTTGATAGACTTTACCCTCTTTCGTAAGCAAGGCGGCGCCGACATGAAATCTGGAGTATGGGGTGTAAGCCATATCACGCGCCGAAATCGCGGCATTCACCAATTTACCGTAGTCAATCATCCTTCTCCTTCTTTCTTAAGGCAGAATTGAGGAACGACTGTTGCCGCTCCTCAACCGAATAAATTATATTTATTTCTAAGGCTTAATATCCGTGTGCCTGTTCGTTTTTTATAATCTTGATAATTCTGCTGGTACCTAAGCGGGAGGCACCAAGAGAGATAAACCTTTTCGCGTCGTCAAGCGTTTGGATTCCTCCTGCCGCCTTAATTTTGACGTTCGGCCCGATATGCTTCGCAAAAAGCGCCACGTCTTCAAAGGTAGCTCCTGCTGTGGAGAATCCGGTCGAGGTTTTGATATAGTCAGCACCGGACTGAGTTACAGTCTCGCACATTTTAATCTTTTCTTCTTCGGTAAGGAGGCACGTTTCCACAATTACCTTTAGAATGTGGTTTCCGCATTCCGCTTTGATCTGTCTGATTTCATCCAACTGCAGGTCATAGCGCCCGTCCTTGATATAACCGATATTGATGACCATATCAATTTCATCCGCGCCGTTTTCAATCGCATCTTTTGTTTCAAAAACTTTGGCGGCAGTTGTAGAGTATCCGTTGGGGAATCCGATTACCGTACAGACAGCCATCTGATCCTTCACATAGTCCTTCACCCATTTCACATAAGCGGCAGGAATGCAGACCGATGCGGTATGATACGTTACGGCATCGTTGCAAATCTGCTTTATTTCATCCCAGGTTGCGGTCTGGGTCAGTAGGGTATGATCTACCTTACTCAGAATTTCCTGGTTATCCAAAATCAATCACCTTTGCTTTCTTTTGTTTTTATAGCTGATCCGGGATATGATTCATCATATATTCGATGCTGTCCGCTCTGAGAACATATCCACGGTCGCCTGATGCGGATTCGCATAGACGAATTACCGGCTTCCTTTTTCATACGGGATACCGTCTGCTTTCGGGGCGACAGAACGACCGACAAACAGGATAAGCACCACAATAGTCAGAATGTAAGGCAGCATCGCAAGAATTTGGGAGGGAACGACAAAGCTGCCACCACCCAATATCACCGTGAGTGCCTGGGCAAACCCGAACAGCATGCATGCGCCATATGCGCCGAACGGCGTCCATTTGCCGAATATGACGGCTGCCAGCGCGATAAAGCCCTGCCCGCTGATTGCGGTAGGCGTGAACTGGGAAATGATTGCCAGCGTCATAGAAGCGCCGCCGAAACCCGACAGAACTCCAGATACGATGACGCACAGGTACCGGGTCAGGCTGACGTTGATTCCAAGGGTATCTGCGGCGGCGGGATGCTCGCCGACCGCGCGGACATGGAGACCCCATTTGGTTTTATAGAGGAAGAACCATAAAGCTGTCGCCGCAATCAGAGCCAGCACTACCGTAATATCCACATTGAGGTTTTTTAGGGAGCTGCCGGAAAAAGCGTCTGCACCAAACAGCTTTGGCAGCGTTTTCGCCGGTAATGTCATGGTTGCCTTATCAAACAGAAGACGGCAGAAAAACAAGGCAAAGCCGGGACCGATCAGGTTGATTGCAATTCCGGATATCGTCTGATCCGCCTTAAAGGTAACGGAGGCCACTGCGTGCAGAAGCGCGATTGCGCCTCCTGCTGCTCCCGCCGCGAGAAAGCCAATCCACGGGTTGCCCGTAAAATAACTGACGGCTGCTCCGGTGAACGCGCCGACGGTCATCATTCCTTCAATTCCAATATTGACTACCCCGGATCGTTCGGATATCACACCGCCGAGAGCGCCGAAAACCAGAGGGGTCGCGTACATAAGCGTGATGCCGATCAATAGGAATAAATCAAATTTATTTTGCATGGCTTGTACCCCTCTTTTCCAGCCTGTCCGCAATCAAAGGGACAATTTTAGTGAGCGCCACAAAGAACACAATCGTACCGATCATGATATTAATGATTTCGGTCGGCGCACCGACATCCTGCTGAACACTCTGTCCGCCGTACAGCAGACCACCAAACAAGAGACCCGCAAAAATGCATCCGATTGGAGAGGAACCGGCAATCAGTGCCACGGACAGTCCGTTAAACCCGTTATTTTCAAACGCCGCCATTGTGGAAATCTTGTGCGGCGAGGTTCCTGTAATTGCGAGCGCACCCGCGAGACCAGCCATCGCACCAGCGATAATCATCGCCTGCGTCACATTCCTGTTGACGTTAATTCCGGCAAATTCCGCCGCATCACGATTAAAACCTACGGAACGAAGCTCATAGCCCTTCGTGGTACGGTTCAGCAAAACAGAGATTCCCACCGCTGCCAGAACCGCAATCAAAATTCCGAAGTTGACATCCGTTTTCATCATGACCTCGTACAGCCACTTATGCGGTCTCAGGGCTTCCATGCCCGCTTCGGACATTTTCCAGTCCGGCAGAAGCATCGTAAAGCTCGAGGGATTTACTGGCAAAGAGCTGGTGGAATTCGGCTGATGGTAAGCTTCTATATTGACAATATAATTGGAGAGATAAAGCGCAATCCAGTTCAGCATGATGCTGGTAAGTACTTCATGAATCCCGAATTTCGCTTTTAAGTAGCCGACAATTCCGCCGTATACGGCACCAGCGATAACGCCCGCCAAAACAACCAGCGGTATCTGGATTGGCGCGGCAAGATCCAACTTTACACCAACACATACAGCAGCAACGGTGCCCACTATGTACTGCCCTTCGGCGCCGATATTGAACAGACCCGTTTTAAACGCAAAGGCAACGCTTAATCCCGTTAAGATAATCGGGGTCGCTTTGATGATAACATTGGAAATATACTTTGGCTTCGCGAAGATACCCTGAAACAACGCGGCAAAGGAATCAACCGCGCTGTATCCGGTAATGGACAGCACAATCGCCGAGACAACAAAGCCGAACAGGATTGCAATCAATGTTGAGGTAATTGGTTTTTTAAGAATCTTTACGAACAACTTCATCTTTTTTACCTCCCGCCATTAATAATCCCACTGTTTTTTCGTCCGCTTCGCCCTGCTTGAAGCTGTCTACAATGGTACCCGCATAAATTACGTCAATGGTGTCTGCCACATTCATAACCTCATCCAGCTCCAACGAGATCAGAAGAACTGCCTTACCTGCGTCGCGCTCGCGAACCAGCATTTTATGCACATATTCGATTGCGCCAACGTCGAGACCGCGCGTGGGCTGAACCGCCACAAGCAAGTCGGGCTGGTTGGAGATTTCTCGTGCAATGATGACCTTTTGCTGGTTTCCTCCGGAAAGACCGCGAACCGGCTGATTTTCACAGTTATCAGGACGGATATCATAGTCCTGAATCAAGCCTTTCGTATAGGACAATATCTCGCTGAAATTCAGCATTCCGTTTTTTGCAAACGGTTTGGTACGGTATTTTTCAATAACCACATTTTCCGCCACCGTAAACGGGAGCACAAGCCCGCGTTTTTGGCGGTCCTCATGGATTGTGCTGATCTTATGGTCGATTACATTGCGCGGCGAAGTATTCTGAATCTCCGTACCGTTAATCTTGATGGTTCCGCTTTCCACTTTTGTCAGGCAGGTAATCGCTTCCACCAGTTCCTTCTGTCCGTTGCCGTCAATACCGGCAATTCCCACAATTTCGCCTCTGCGAACCTTCAAGGAAAGATTTTTTACTGCGTCGAGCTTACGCTCATCCTTCACCGTAAGGTTATCAATTTCAAATACAACGTCGCCGGGGGAGGCGGGGGTTTTATCAACGATTAGCTTGACGGCGCGGCCGACCATTTTGGTCGCAAGCTCTTCCTCGTTTACTTCGGCAACCGAAGCCGTATCGATGTACTGACCCCTGCGGATGATGGTGCAAACGCCGGAAGAGGCCTTAATTTCTTTCAGCTTATGTGTGATTATGATAATCGTTTTTCCATCCGCAATCAAATTGTGCATGATTTGAATTAAATCCTCAATCTCCTGCGGAGTTAACACCGCAGTCGGCTCATCCAGAATTAGAAGGTCTACACCTCGGTACAATGCCTTTAATATTTCTACACGCTGCTGCATACCGACGGAAATATCTTCGATTTTTGCATCCGGATCAACTTCAAGACCATATTTTTCAACAATTTGAAGAATCTCCTCACGTGCTTTTTTCATATTTATTACGCCAAATTGGTTCGTAATCTCGTTGCCGAGAATTATGTTCTGAGTTACCGTAAAATTGTCGACCAGCATAAAATGCTGGTGAACCATACCGATACCGTGTGCGATAGCAACATTCGGATTTTTAATATTCACCTTTTCCCCATTTAAAAAGATTTCTCCTTCTTCGGCCTGGTACAAGCCGTAAAGGATATTCATCAATGTACTTTTTCCCGCTCCGTTTTCGCCCAAAATAGCGTGGATGGAGCCTTTCTTCACATCGAGGTTTACTTGATCTAGAGCACGGAAATTACCAAATAACTTTGTTATACCATGCATCTGCACCGCGTATTCCCTGCTTATTTCCATTAACAACAACCCCCTTGCCGCCCTTTTTTCCTGATTAGCAACGGGGCGATACAAATACTGCTCGCCCCGCTGTAATTCAGAAATTTTATGACTGACAGTTCAAATTAACTGAAAGCTTAAATGAAACCGCTATAAAACCAAAACAATTATTTCAAGGTATCCTTGAATTTTGCAAATTCATCTTTATTCGCGGGAGGAGTGATCGCCTTATCTTTAATCTTCTGGATTAAAGCTGTTGCCGCGTTATAGGTGTCATCGCCCATAAGAGAATGCTCGGTCGGGATTCCGACGGCGTCTTCGGTCAAGCCGTAGGTGTAAGTTTTGCCGCCGATTTCCTTGCCGTCAGCCGCTTCTTTAGAAACAAGCATAATTGCCTTGTTTACAAGCTTCAGAGCGGAGGTAAGAACATTCTTCGGTGCAAGAGAGGATTGGTCGCGGTCTACACCGATAGCAAATTTGTTGGCTTCCTTTGCCGCTTCGATAACGCCTACACCAACACCGCCGGCCGCATGAAATACGATGTCACAGCCGTTGGAATACATTTTCTGCGCAATTGCCTTGCCCTTTGCGGAATCGCTGAAGCTTTCCGCATACTGGGAATCTACCGTAATGGTTTTGCCAAGTTCCTTTGCCGCGTAAGCGACGCCTGCCTTATAGCCGTACTCAAACTGGTCGATAATCGCACTGGTCATACCGCCTACAAAGCCGACCTTGCCTGTCTTTGTTGTCTTTCCGGCTATGTAGCCTACCAGGAAAGAAGGCTCCTGAGCACGGAACATAACACCGGTTACATTGGAGGGAGTTTTATCACCGTAAGAGTTATCAATAATTGCATAGCTGATGTCGGGATTGCCTTTTGCAGCGTTTGTCAGAGCATCCGCCATAGCAAAACCGATACCCCAAATCAATTTGTTGCCGTCGTCGGCAGCTTTATCAAGGTTTGTGGCATAATCGGATTCCTGCTTGGATTCCGTGTATTTTACAGCCGCTCCGGTATCCTTTCGAAACTGCTGGAGACCTTCCCACGCCGACTGGTTGAACGACTGGTCATTCACGCCACCCGTATCGGTTACCATTGCCACCTTAAAGTCTTTTTTTGCTCCAGTTGACGCTGCTGCCGCACTGGAAGCCGCCCCCGTGCTGGACGCTGGTGCTGTTCCTGAAGAACAGGCGGTAGTGGAAGCTGCCATTACAAGCGCAAGTAAAAGCGCTGCAATTTTCTTCATAATTTTTCCTCCTAAAATCTTTTATAATATTCTAATACCACATTTGTGATATTATTTCATAAATTTACTTTATTTTATCAAAATATGCAAGTCACGCAAGAGAAAGTGCAATTTCCATCATTTTTCGGAAGCCGGTCTGACGTTCCTCCGCTGAAAGTGATTCCCCGGTAAACGGGCAGTCGGAAACCGTGAGGATACAGAGCGCATTTTTGCCCGCCTTTGCCGCGTTCATATAAAGCGCGGCCGCCTCCATTTCCACCGCACAAACACCCATTTTACTCCATAGCTTGAGCGCGTTCTCATTATCGCTGTAAAACACATCAGAGGATAAGACATTTCCTACAATCACGTTTCCTTTCATTTCTTCGGCTTTTTCCACCGCACGTTTCAGCAAGCCATAGCTTGCAATCGGCGCAAAGGTACCGGGCAAGCCGTACTGAGACGCATAATTAGAATCTGTGCAGGCTCCCATTCCGAGGATAATATCGTGCACATGAACATGATCGGCGATGCCTCCCGCGGAACCGATTCGGATAATGTTTTCGACTCCATAGAAATGAAACAGCTCATAGGTGTAAATGCCTACCGAGGGCATTCCCATACCGCCGCCCATAACGGATACGCGCCTGCCATTATAGTTCCCCGTATAGCCAAGCATATTACGAACCGTATTAAAGCAAACCGTATCGGTAAGATAGTTCTCCGCAATAAACTTTGCGCGCAGTGGGTCACCCGGCATCAAGACGGTTTTTGCGATTTCTCCCTGTTTTGCCCCGTTATGGGGAGTTGGTACGAATTCCATGTGCATTACTCCTTGATTATCTTTTTTAGCTGAGAGGTACCTGTCGTTTCAGGCTCGATTCCAAAATAGTCAAGAATCGTTGCCGCGATATCGGCAAATGTGGGCAGTGTGCCAAGATTAGTCCCTCCCCGCACGTTACGCCCGTAAATAACCCAGGGTGTATATTCGCGCGAATGGTCGGTGGAAGGGGTCAACGGGTCACAGCCGTGGTCGGCGGTAATCATCAGCAGATCGTTTTCCCGCAAGCCTTTTACGATTTCCGGCAGCCTCCGGTCAAAATACGTAAGTGCCTTCGCATATCCTTCTACATCGTTGCGATGACCGTACAGCATATCGTAATCGACTAAATTGATAAAGCAAAGACCCTCAAACTCCTTGCCGGTATATTCAATGGTTCGCTCAATTCCCTCCTGATTTCCCTTTGTGCGGACAAATTCGCTGATTCCCTTACCCGCAAAAATATCATTAATTTTGCCAATGGCCAAAACTTGAAATTTCTTTTCGACGAGCTGGTCAAGCATTGTAGTTTTTGGCGGCAAAAGCGAAAAGTCATGGCGGTTCGTCGTTCGGGTAAAATCCGGGTAGCTTCCGGTAAACGGTCTGGCAATCACCCTGCCGACACCATGCTCGCCCGTCAGCATATCGCGCGCAATTTGGCAGATTCGGTACAACTTCTCGATGGGGACAACTCCCTCGTGTGCCGCAATCTGGAACACACTGTCCGCCGACGTATAAACAATCAGCGCGCCGGTTTCCACATGCTCTTTTCCAAAATCACGAATGACATCCGTGCCGGAATAAGGCTTGTTGCAAAGTACCTTTCGACCTGTTTTCTCCTCGAATTCCCGGATTACCTCCGGAGGAAAACCGTCCGGATAGGTCGGGAGCGGGTTCGGGGAATTGATTCCCGCGATTTCCCAGTGACCTATGGTCGTATCCTTCCCTTTGGATAATTCCCGCATACGCGCAAATACGGCACTGGGATTTTCCGCCTTTGGTCGACAGGTTACGCCGTCAATATTAAACAGACCCATTTTTTGCAAATTGGGCATATCAAAATATCGGCTTGTTGCGGCAGCGGCCAGCGTATTACTGCCTTCATCGCCGTACTGCGCTGCATCCGGAGCCTCGCCGATTCCGACGCTGTCAAGAACAATTAAAAAAACTCGTTTACTCATAGCATTTCCCTCGTAATCTATATGAATTACTCTGATGCGGATTTATTCATGGTAGTATCGCGAACCTTCAACGCGACCGGCAATATGTTTTCCCTGTTTTCAATCGGTTTATTCGCAACCTGATCGATAATCAGCTTCGCCGCCAGTCTTCCAATCTGCTCGGTGGGCTGTACGACTGTCGTCAGTGCGGGAGTCATCAGTTCGCTGAGCTCCAGTCCGTCGTAACCGACAATCATGATTTCCTCGGGAACACGTTTTCCCTGCTCACACAGTACCTTATACAGGGACAGCGCCACCATGTCGGTAGAGGCAAGGATTCCGTCAACCTCCGGGAAACGCCGGAGTATTTCTCGCGAGCTTTCAATTCCATTCTGAAAAGTATATTGACTGTTTACAAACAACGGCTGAATTCCATGCTCGTTGCATACATCCACATAGCCCAAAAAGCGCTGTTGACTGCTGACATATTGCTGCGGTCCGCGCATCATTACGATATGCCTGCATCCGCATTCAATCAGATACTCGGCAGAAATTCGACCACCTTCGTAATTATCTGATTGGACAGACGCGGTATAGCTTGTCCCCGCGTTTTTATCCAGCACAACAATGGGGATATGGCAGCTCCGGATTTCTTCCTCCAGATGCTCGTTGTTTGCCGTGATAATAATCCCATCGGCATTCATTGCGGACAACATATTAATGTAGGCCGTTTCTTTTTTGGGATTTTCATCAGAGTTGCATAAAATCATTTTAAAGCCGTTCCGAAACGCTTCGTCTTCAATGGCACGACCTATTTCGTTCAGAAAGATATTCAGGATGCTGGGTACAATATACCCGATAACCCTGGAGGATTTCTTGTAGAGAGAACGCGCGATTTCATTGGGTTTGAAACCGGTTTCACTGATTGCTGCAAGAACACGCCTCCGTTTTTCCTCATTGACTTTAGCGGTGCCGTTGATAACCCGTGACACAGTCGCTGACGAAACTCCTGCCAACTTTGCCACATCACCGATATGCACCAAAACAATCACCAGAACTTTCTTGCTCAAAAGAACATTAAAACTATCTTTGAAAGCGGTTTCAATTACAGCTTTTATTATATTCTCTAAAAATAAATCTGTCAATCCCTATTTAATAGATAATCTAACCAATTTATTTGAAAGTTTACATCTTACTTCGTCTTATTCTCTTTCTTATCTTTTTTCAAATCAACTCTGTTCAGATCACCACCCACTATCGGGAATGGATTTTAGGAGAAAAGTATCGTTCAGGCGTGAGTTCTATTATATTACAATCAGCAATTTTGTACAAGTCATATTTCTTTCTATTTTTTAGCACTCTGCTGATTGGAGTGCTAAAAATTAATATTTTATTCTTATAACTTACAAATATTTTTCATAAATTCATCTTATCATAACAATGTGAAGAGAAAGTCCTTAAAGACATCTCTAAATACTATAATTAAAAAATGGAGGTTTTATTATGTTTGATCTAATCCCATTTGAAAACAGGGCCAACAGCATTTTTGATTATTTCAACAAGATGAACCAGGACATATTCGGCGAGCTGGACAAGGGCTTAACTCCCTTCCGCACAGATATTCTGGACAAAGGGGATAAATTCCTACTGAAGGCTGATATGCCGGGCTTCGAGAAGCAGGATATCCATGTTGATATTAGCGGAGAACGGCTGACGATTACCGCGGAGCACACAGAGGAAACAAACGAAAACAACAGCGAGTATATCCGCAAGGAAAGAAGATACGGTTCTCTAAGCAGAAGCTTTGATATCTCCAACATTGAGTCCGGAAATATCTCCGCAAGATATGAAAACGGCGTATTGGAGCTGGATCTGCCCAAGAAGGTGGAGGTTCAGCCGCCAACCCGTAAAATCGAAATCAGATAATCCACTGATCCATTCCTTATCCAAAATGAGCCGCATACGCTTTCGCGTATGCGGCTCATTTTGGATGTCATTATAATATCTTTCTTTTCTTAAAATAAAATATACTGCCAACTACAAAAAGCACCGATACCGCGATCGCAATGTAATATCCGTAAGGCCACTCCAGCTCCGGCATATTCTTAAAATTCATTCCGTACCAACCAACCAGAAGCGTCAAGGGTAAGAAAATGGCTGTTACTACGGTAAAAAGCTTCATAATGGAGTTCAGATTAATATCCACCTGGGACTGGTACGCCTCGCGAACCTGCGTGATATAATCGCGAAGATTCAACACATTGCGGTTAAGGCGGTCAACGCGCGCGGTAAACATCTTAAAGCTGCGCAGGGCGCCGGATGACAGGAGCCGGTTTTCATTTTCCTCAATTCCCTCTGCAACATCCAGAAGCTGTTCATAATATTTTTTGTAAAACATCAATTTTTTACGCATGGAAACGATATCCCGGACATAATCCTCCGTGACCCCTTTGATCACACGTTCCTCAATCGCTGAGATTTCTTCCTCCAACGCGGCAAGCTCCTGGGAATCGTTGTTTGTAAGGCTGTTAAAGAAGGCGTATAAAATTCTCGGAAGGTTCAAATTTGTTGTTTTTGCTCTCGTAAACATCGCAAGGACATTGTTGACCGCTCCGCTCGGCTGGCTGCAAACAAACACAATTTCCTGCGGAGTAACGTAAAGACCGATTCGGTGTGTGGAATACGAGTCATTGTCATTGATTACATTCAGCAATATAAAATCATAGCCGTCATACGCCTCCAGCTTTGCGGGGCCGGAACGGCTGCATTCATCTATTGTGTGTGGGGCGAATTTCAAGCTTTGCTTTCGAAGCTCCTCCGGCGTACAGACCAAAACCAAATCACCGGCAAGCTCATTTTCATTTTCTACTAGCATTTCATCTGCAATTTGATAGCGCTTCATTTTTTTCATAGCTCCTAAACATTGGAATATTGCATATATTGTAGCAAAGTACCTTCCAAAATTCAATGATATCCGCACAAATAAACAATCTTATTCTATATTTTGACAATCATACTCAATTTCAGCTTACTTCGATCCGGCGAGACAATCGTGACCCCCTGCACAGCCGGGAGCTTGCGACAAAAAAGGACAGACCCGCAACGGGCCCGCCCTTTTCTTCAATCTTTACCTTATTTAACCGGCACAACAGCGCCGCTGAAGGTGTTTTTGATATAGGTCTTGATTTCCTCGCTCTTGAGCACCTCAATTAACGCCTTAATATCTTCCCGGTTTTCATCGCCCTTGCGGACAGCAACAATATTCGCGTAAGTTGCAGCCGCAAGAGAATCGGCGGCTTCTACCGCAAGCGCGTCGCTTACCTTCAGGTTACCCTGTAGCGCATAGTTGCCGTTGATGACCGCCAAGTCAACATCCTGCAAGGAACGTGCAAGCTGAGCAGCTTCAATCTCCATAAATTTGAGATTCTTTTTATTTTCCGCGATATCCTTTTGCGTTGCCGTGACGCCGACACCGTCCTTCAGCTTGATAATCCCCTGTGCCTGAAGAAGGAGCAAAGCTCTTGCTTCGTTGGATACGTCGTTCGGAACTGCAATGGTTGCGCCATCCTTCAAGTCGGCAAGAGCTTTTGTTTTGCCCGCGTAAATTCCGAATGGCTCATAGTGAATAGAACCGGCAGAGACAATATCGGTGCCCTTTTCCTTATTGAACTGATCAAGGTACGGCTGATGCTGAAAATAGTTGGCGTCAATCTCCTTGCCCTCGAGCGCGGTATTCGGCAGAACATAATCGTTAAACTCTTTTATTTCAAGCTCGTATCCCTTTGTTTGAAGAAGCTTTGCAGCTTCCTTTAAAATTTGCGCGTGAGGCGTCGGGGAAGCTCCGATTACCAGTTTTTTCGACGCGGTGCCGGCGGACTGTGCCGCACCGGACGCCGGGGAGGCTGTTCCTGTGGAGGCGCAGCCGGCAAACAAGGTCGCCGATATCGCTGCCGCCAATATAATTGATACTGCTTTTTTCATAAATAAGCCCTCCGTATAATTGATAATATAACTGTTTTTATTATTTTCGTTTGTCGCTTAATCCCGCGGCCTTCATACCAATGCCTTGAAGCACCTGAACAATTAGCACCAGCAGCACGACCGTGATCAATATCATTTCGTTCTGATAGCGGTAATAGCCATAGTTGATGGCTATCGTACCCAAACCTCCGCCGCCCACAAAGCCTGCCATAGCGGAATAGCCCAAAATGGTTGTGGTAGCGATTGCGCTGCCGACAATTAGAGACGGCTTCGCTTCTGGAAGCATCACCTTCCAGATAATCTGCATAGAGGAAGCTCCCATAGACTGGGCGGCTTCAATTACCCCGACGTCGACTTCCTTAATGGAGGATTCAACAATTCTGGCAATAAAAGGCGCGGCGGACAGGGTAAGCGGAACAATGGTTGCAGTTGACCCCAGAGTCGTGCCGACTACCGCCCTGGTAAAGGGAAGCACAGATACCAGCAGAATTAAAAAAGGAATGGAACGCGTAAGGTTCACAACAATATCCAGCGTTTTGAACAGCCATTCGCAGGGGCGGATCCCGTCCCTTGCGGCTGTAACAAGCAGGATACCGAGTGGTAGACCGATGATATAGGCTAACAGTGTGGACACGAGTGTCATATACAGGGATTCACCAATACCCTGTAACAACATGTTTCGCATTGCCTCATCCCACATAACCGTTCACCTCCTCAGCGGATAAGCCTCTCGCACGCACATAGGCAAACATTTTCTGTGCAAGGGCTTCCTCCTCAGGCAGCTGTACCACCATTTGGCCAAATGCCTTTCCATCTATATTCTTTGTATCCGCATACATAATGTTGACTGGCGCTTTACATTCCAGAACCATATTGGCAATAACCGGTTCAAAGGAAGAATTTCCGTCGAAAACAATACGCATGCATCGTTTGCTGACAAAATTTTCGGTTCGCTTTCCGTCCGGATAAACGAGCTTCTGTGCGATGGCGGTCTGCGGCTTGTAAAAAATATCTTCCACCGAGCCCACTTCAGCGATTTTACTTTCGTCAATAATGGCAACCCGGTTGCAAACCTCCTCAATTACACTCATTTCATGGGTGATAATCACAATCGTGATGCCAAGGCGCTTATTGATATCTTTCAGCAAAGACAGGATAGAAGCGGTCGTATTCGGGTCAAGCGCGCTGGTGGCCTCATCACAAAGCAGCACCTTGGGGTTGGTAGCAAGCGCGCGGGCAATTGCTACGCGCTGCTTTTGCCCGCCGGACAGCTGGGACGGATAGGACTTCCTCCTCTCAGAAAGCCCGACCAGCTCCAGCAACTCCTTCGCCCGTTTTTTCGCCTGTGCCTTATCAATTCCGACCAGTTCCATCGGAAAGCAGACGTTGCCCTCGGCGGTACGCTGCATTAAAAGATTAAACTGCTGAAAAATCATCCCCATAGAGTGTCTGGCCTGGCGCAGTTCATAATCGGTCAGCTTGCACAGGTCATGACCGTCAAACAGAACCGTGCCTCGAGTCGGCTTTTCAAGCATGTTGATACATCGCACCAACGTGCTTTTACCTGCACCGCTCATCCCGATAATCCCAAAAATATCTCCTTCCTCAATAGAAAGATTGATATCGTTCAAAGCAGCAACCTGCGAATTCTTCGACTGAAATGTTTTGCTGAGCGATTGAATTTCGATAATCGTTTTTCCCAAACCGGCACCTCCACTTCTATGCAAAATGACACCCAACTAAACTTATATGAATTATATGGGTTTAGCGTTCATTTGTCAATGCATATCCAAAAATAATAATAATATTGTAGATTTATACGACTTGGCGAGCGATTAATGCCTTTATTTTCACACCTTTTTCCAAAAACATCTTTTCATGCTCGGTCATCACGTTGTCCGGATAATTTTCAGAATGAAGATCATGGGTAAGTCTGATAATCTCAAATCCGCTCTGCTTCAAGTAGTCCACCGTATCGGCAAAGAGCGGGTCGTCGTCTGTCTTAAACCAGATTTCCCCGTTTAGGGCAAGAATTTTTTTATAAGCCTCAAGTTGTCTGGGATAGGTAAGGCGGCGTTTTTTGTGCTTTGGCTTGGGCCACGGATTACAGAAATTAATATAAATCCGTTCAACCGTATCCGAAGAACCCATTATAGATAAAAGACGCTCGATATCATACGCCATCAGAACCACATTATCCGGTTCTCTGCCTTGTTCTTCAAACGACTGCTCAATATACCGTTTTGCGGGCGCAAGCACCGCGTCCTTCATGTCGATCCCCATATAGTTAATCTGCGGATTTCTGGGAGCAAGTCCCGCTAAAAACAGTCCTTTACCGCAGCCCAGCTCCAAATGAATCGGCTGACGCCGGGAAAAAAAGCAGTGCCATTTTTCGAGGTACTGCTCAGGCTTCCGAACAAAAAACTGGCATGCGTTCAGTTCCGGCGCTGCCCAGGGCTTATTGCGCATTCTCATGTAAACAATCCTTATCTCATCAATTAAATTTGCTCCTGCCAGTTTTTACAGACATCTACCCAGCCGATACTGCGCGATACGGTAAAAAGCTCATCACAGGACAGCTTCACACAGGAGCTTGCGCTTCCTCCTGCCGGATAGACCGTTGAAAAGCGTTTCAGTGACTCGTCGCAGTAGACTTTTGCCACCGGCGGATTGTCAAACGGACAAACTCCGCCGATTTGGTAGCCGGTGAGCGGTTCCACCGATTCCGGCGAGAGCATCTTTGCCTTAAATCCGAATTCCGCCTTAAACTTCGCGTTATCGATCTTCGCGTCACCCGCCGCAACGACAATGATACAGCCGCCGTCGTCCTCCAGAGAAATGGATTTCGCGATGCGCGCCGGTTCTACATCCAACGCCTGTGCCGCAAGCTCAACCGTTGCGCTGGATACCGAAAACTCCTGCAAACGATCCTCCAAACGGTACTCTTTTAAGTATTCCCTGACTCTTTCTATCCCCATTGCTATTCCTCCGATTTTACTGATAATCTTAAGTATATCATAAAGAAAACCGGTGAAAAGACTTTCTTAATTTTTTGTAAATAAACACAAAACTCAGATTATATCCGGACTGATTTATGTACTAATTTTGTGAATCCTCTCAATTTCTTTAAATATTGCTCATCTCTTTCCGTTTTTTCAGCTTATACACCGGTATAAAGCATGCGCGTATTTCATAAAATTACAAATGCAAAAATACCTCTTTCAGGTGGCAGAGCCTGCAAAGAGAGTGAAAGAAGTGACGGAATGGAACGAGAAAAGGAGCGTGAACCATACGAATTAGCCCTAACCTCTAGGTTAAGCGAACTCGAAATCTGCAATGAACGCTACCGAATCGTTCTGGAACAATCCGACATCAAAGTCTTTGAATACAGCATACCAGACGGGAGCTTGTGCTATTGCACAAGCTTTGAGGAAATATTCGGCATTGACGCTTCCCATGTTACAATGCCGCAATCCATTTTGGAGCACCAGACGCTGCATCCGGATGACGCGCAGGCCTTTCAAGCCCTGTTTGAGAAAATCTGTCACGGAGCGCCAGCCGGCGAATGCGAATTCCGCATCAAAGGTAAAGGCGGCGATTATTCCTGGTATCGCATACGGATTAAAACTATATTTGATGATAAAAACACCCCCATTCGGGCTGTTGGACAAATTTGTGATATTACCTTCCAGAAACATGAATTACAGGATTTGATGCAAAAAGCGCAGCACGATGAGCTGACAGGACTTCTTAACAAAGCGGCTACCCAGCAGCTTGCCGAAAACTCACTGAAGGGAAATTCCGTTTGCGCGCTTTATATCATTGATGTCGATCATTTTAAAAATATTAACGACAGTCTCGGCCATATGTTTGGTGATACCGTTTTAGCTGAGGTCGGAGTCTGTCTGAGAAAGCTTTTTCGCTCAACCGATATTATCGGTCGCATCGGGGGCGATGAATTTATGGTTCTGATGCGCGACGTAAAAGATTTTTCATTGGTGCTGGAAAAGGCAGAGGCTCTGAACCAATGTCTAAACCATACCTTCTCCGATCCATTGGGAAACCACAGAATCTCAGGCAGTATCGGGGTCGCTGTGTATCCGAAGGACGGAGATAATTACAATGATTTGTTTCAAAAGGCAGATGTCGCGCTTTACAACGCGAAACGCGGCGGACGGAACAGCTGCGTTATTTACGATGATACAGAAAGTGAAAATCTGGAGGTCGCAAATATTAAAGCAGTGCCCGCGTTTTTCCCGGCTTCAAGCCTTGCGTCCTGCTGCTCTGAAATGCTCCCTTATATTCTAGATGTTTTGTTTCATGCCGATGATATCAATCATGTTCTGTATATCATTTTAAAATATATCGGCGAACAGTTTTTCCTGAGCCGCGTCTATCTGTTCCTATATCGTCCGGTCAGCAGCCTCCCATCCGGATTTCTGGAATGGCGCGCCAGCGGAATCTGCCCGGAGTGCGAGGAGCTTCTTCAATATGCTGAAAAAAGCGATGACCTATTTCTGAAATCATTTCAAAATGAAATTTTGTGCTGCAGCGAGGTTGCGAATCTCTCCGAACCATACCGGTCCTTTTACCGAGAGTTCGGAACCCACGCCACCCTTCAGGTGGCTTTTCGGGAAGGCAGCGCGTTGAAGGGCTGTATCGGCTTTGACGACTGTACGCAGGAACGCTTTTGGACACAGGAAGAAATGGATATTCTGATTTCAGCCGCAAGGTTAATCAGTACTTTTGTTGAGAAGGAGGAAACGGAGCTTCAGCTACAGTGCGCATATGATTCCGCAAAAACGATCATGGAATCCGTTCCTGGTTATTGCTATCTGATTGATCCCGGTACATACCATATTCTTTACGCCAATCAAAAAATGTTGCGTTCCGCAATCGCGCCGGAACCGGATGACCGCTGTTACACCGTATTCGGAAACGGAATCTCCCCATGCGAGGATTGTCCCCTGCGGTTCGCATATCCGGTAAAACATAAAATTGTTCGAAACGGTATGCTTACGCTGGCATCCAGTTCAAAAATTCAGTGGCCCGAATGTGAGAACGCGGTTTTGGTCTGCTGCCGGGAGCTGAATTAAATATTTTGAATATAATTACAATTCTGTCATAATTATTTACTATTTTCAGATATTGGCATATTGTAATTTATACTATCAGAAATTTACATTATCAGCATTTGCAACAGATAGAACTACTTCTAATAAGTCGTATACTTTATCAACAGCTGAAAAGGCAATTTTAAAAAACAGAGATAATTTGGTAGAGGAACTAGATAAAGTAGCGAAAGCACCAATAAAAGAAACAAAAGAAAATTTACTACCAAATGGAGATTTTAAAAAAGTCGAAGTTCGAAAAATAAAAGCAACTGAAAATCTTAGCATAACCAACACCAGAACATATACAACAAGTAGCAGTACAAAAACAATAACTGATGAGTATGGTCTTGATTATGCTGGAATTCCAAATGGAGGTGGGTCAATAGTTGCAGTATATAAGTATAACTATGTGGATATTGATAGTCCCAACCATATGAAAACACAAATCTATTCAGCAAGTGGACATGCAAATGATTTAGATTCAAATTTCTATAAACTTTCATATGTTGATCCAAATTGGGATACCACACCTGAATATCAAGCATCAGCATCTGTAGTATTTCATATGCAAATGAATGGAGGAATATGGTATAACGTAACAATAACAAACGAATGCGAATTTAATTCCTATGGTGAATACTCAACATCATGGTCTTAAAATTTGAAGCAAAGGGGCATTCCTGATGAGTAGTATTAGGATAAACAATTTGGAATACTTAGCGCTAATATTTTTACTGGCTCGCCTGTTCCCCTTCGGTGAAATATCAAACGTTCTGTACTGGTTGGCCATTCTCATCCTTATTTTTATATCGATCATCCATATGAAAGAGCGATTCAAGAACCGGAGCATGCGAATGAAAAAATAAGATTACTGTTTTAATTCCTAATGCTTATCTCATTTACATAATTATTGGGCATTTTTACTGCCTGGTTTCAAAAATGGTATCCTTCGTACCTAGCGGGAGGCGAAAAACAAAAAGCAAAACGCTTAACACCAAAACAGCTGCCGGAGCAAAACCGGCAGCTGTTAATTTATTGATTCACTTCCGCAATATCCTTAATGACTTCCCCCGCAAGAATCAAACCCGCAACCGATGGCACGAACGAGATACTGCCCGGTATCTGGCGGCGGACGGTGCATTTCCTCTTTGTGCCCGGAGGGCAGACGCAGTGCGCCCTGCAGCTGATGCTCATATCCTCCATAGGAGTGATAGGCGGTTCCTTGGAATAAATAACCTTCAGCTTTTTAATTCCGCGAACCTTTAATTCCTTTCTCATGACACGCGCGAGCGGGCAAACGCTGGTGCTGTAAATATCCGCCACCTCAAACCGCGTAGGGTCAAGCTTGTTCCCCGCTCCCATGCAGCTGATGATCGGAACATTCCATTTTTCCGCACGTACGATCAATTCCAGCTTGGAGGAAACGGTATCGATTGCGTCAACAATATAAGTATATTTCGAAAGGTCAAACTCATCCGCGTTCTCCTCGGTATAAAAGCATTCGTTTGCTTCAACCTCCGCGTTTGGGTTGATTTCGAGAACCCGGTCGCGCATCACTTCCACCTTTTTTTGTCCGATGGTTTTCCGGGTCGCGATAAGCTGCCGGTTAATATTCGTAAGGCACACCTTGTCATCGTCAAACAGCGCCAGCTTTCCGACGCCGCTTCGCGCCAGAGCCTCCGCCACATAAGAGCCTACGCCGCCGATGCCGAAAACAGCCACAAATGCGTCTTTCAGTTTAGTCATCGCTTCTTCCCCCAGAAGAAGCTGAGTCCTTGAAAATTCATTCAGCATATATTTGCCACCAATTTTACTTTCTTTATAAAAACAGGCTGCTTTGTTTACAAATCAAAGATTATTTTTGTTCGGATAAGATACGGCATACCTCGTCAACGATGACGTCCACATCCGCGAGCGGACCCCTGCCAAAGCTTCCTTCCGCGAGGATTCCTTCCTTCGGGTCAATAAACCGGTAGCCGTATTTTTTCAGCTTTTCTACATTGTCCTGAACAATCGGATTTTCCCACATGTTGGTGTTCATTGCCGGAGCAATCAACACCGGTTTGTTTTTGAGCGCGAGAATAGTGGTGGTAAGCATATCGTCGCCGATGCCGCCGGCAATTTTGCCGATGCAATTTGCCGTAGCCGGTGCAATCAGCATAAGGTCCACTTTCTGTGCCAGAGAAATATGTTTTACGTCAACCGGGAAATCGTCCTCAAAAACATCCGTATATACTCTGTTTTTGGTAAGGGTGCGGAACGTCAGCGGCGTTACAAACGCGGTAGCACCCTCGGTCATGATGACCTCTACATTGTATCCCTTTTTATATAACTGATGCGCGATATCCGCCGCTTTATAAACCGCGATACTCCCGGTAACCCCTAAAATAATATTCTTCACTTTATATCCTCCAACAGATTTATCAGCACACGGTCGGCAATTTCGCTCGCAATCGCTTCTTTTCCCTCCAGCTTGGTAACGTTCGCTGCCGCGTCAATTAAAAAGCCCTCATGGTTCCCATCCTTAATAGAATCGGTATCATTCGCGAGCACATAATCACAGTTATTTTTGATCAGCAGCCGGTATGCCGTGTCGATCAGGACTTTTTCATCCACGCCGCTCAGCAGTTTAAACCCGACCAGAATCGTTTTGGGGCTTGCCGCCTTAATCAGGCCGATAATTTTCGGCGTTTTTTGAAGAACCAGAACCGGATGCTCCAGATCAGAGCTGATTTTCTTATCAGCCGGAATGGCGGCTTTTATCAATGCCTCCTGAATCAGGCGGTTCAGTTCCTCCTTTGACGGCGGACTTTGCCGAACCGCTTCATAAAGAGAATCCGACACCAGCTCCGGCGTGGTGACACTGTTTACCTTATAATCACTTACCGCCATGGCATGGATTACCGCGTCGATTTGCTCCGTTTTCAATAGGTAATCAAGCTTATCCTGCAAATCGTCGGTACCCTCAATCCGTATAATCCTGACGCTGCTTGATTGCGGAACGACCGCGAATGGACCACAGAGATAATAGATAGTATGCTCGACAGAGGAAAGCCTGCGGGACAGTTCATCCGCGATCAGACTTCCCAGCCTTCCGGTTGCGCCGTTGGTAATACTGCGAACGGAATCGATCCGTTCTTTGGTTCCGCCCGAAGTAACAATAAACTTCAAATACTCACGCCCTTTATAAAATCCAGAAGCGTATATGCAAAAGTGAAAAACCACAGATTTTCCGCTGAAAAGGCGAGCTTCCATCGAAAATTCGCATACACGCACTACTATTATTTTACCTTTTTATCCAATAAAATGCGGGGTAGACAAGTATCTTTCACCGGTATCCGGCAAAAGCGCAACAATGTTCTTCCCTTTATTTTCGGGTCTTGAAGCCAATTCGGCAGCCGCCCAAACCGCCGCGCCGGAGGATATTCCAACCAGCAGACCTTCACTTCGGCAAAGCTCCCGTGCGGTGGCGAACGCATCTTCACCCTTGACCTTAATTACTTCATCGTAGATTTTGGTATTCAGCGTTTCCGGTACAAACCCCGCTCCAAGTCCCTGAATGCTGTGAGCACCAGCCTTGCCCTCGGATAAAACCGGGGAATCAAAGGGTTCTACTGCAATTATTTTAACATTCGAATTCTGAGATTTTAAATACTCGCCCGTACCAGTCAAGGTTCCGCCCGTTCCAACGCCGGCAACAAACAAATCAACCTTTCCGTCGGTGTCGCGCCAGATTTCCGGTCCGGTAGTTTCCCGGTGCGCTTTCGGGTTCGACGGATTACTGAATTGACCCGGCATATAGGAGTTTGGCGTTGTTTTCAACAGTTCGTTGGCCTTTTCGATAGCGCCTGTCATCCCTGTCGCTCCATCAGTCAAAACAACCTGTGCACCATACGCTTTAAGCAGGTTTCTTCTTTCTATGCTCATGGTTTCTGGCATCGTCAGAATAACGCGATATCCTCTGGAGGAAGCAACGAGAGCCAGACCGATTCCGGCATTGCCGCTGGTAGGCTCAATTATGACGGAGCCCTCCTGAATCAGTCCCTGTTCTTCAGCATCATTAATGAGGGAAAGCGCCATTCTGTCCTTAACACTCCCTGCCGGATTAAAGAATTCCAGCTTCCCGAACAGGACAGCCTCCAGATCTTTTTTCTTCCTATATTTTGCAAGCTCCAGCAAAGGCGTATTTCCAATCAGTTCATCCAGGCTTTTGTACGTATTCAAGATACCATCTCCCAAAAATAATAGGTTCACTATTGATATATTGACACTATGTTTTCTATTATAGGCGATTCCCTGTTTTTGTCAACCTGACCGCACAGTGAAAACAAACGTATTAAATATAGTGGTATGCTATGTTAATATCCCGTGTTCCCCTTGACGAATTTTGACTTTGCATATATTATTATCTTAAGGGCGTGTTACAAGCTTTAATTTCAGTCTATTTCTATCGAAAAGATTCCCTTCGGTGTTAAATCACTCTGAGTACGGAAAAGTATTCGTGCGGTTTTTCAAGCTTGCATGCTCAGAATATGAATTCAGCTTTTGGAAGGAGAATAAAATGAGAATCTCTTCGAAAGGAAGATATGGACTTGCCGCCATGATTAGTATGGCGCAAAATTATTCCAGTGACGAATGCACCACCATTGTCAGTATTTCAGATAAACTGGGCATTTCCAAAATATATTTGGAGCAGGTATTTTCTCTCCTCAAGAGAGCTGATCTGGTCTTTGCCGCAAAAGGAGCGCAAGGCGGATATAAATTGTGCAAACCGCCGCAAACCATTAATGCTTATGAAATTCTGCGTGCACTGGAGCAGTCTCTCTTTGAAAAAACCGATGAGTCCGTAGCAAGGCAAGCTCATGAAATTGAGCAGACAATGCAAACTTTCGTTTTTTCTGAAATCGACGGCGCAATTGCTGACGCGCTAAAGAAAATTTCCCTATATGATCTGGTTGTCGAAGCGGAGAAACAAAAACAGAATTCCGGATTTATGTTCTATATTTAAGAAAAATGTTCTCCTTGCGGCACTGCTATTAAAGTAATAAAGCCTTTCGTCACCTTTTCGTGGCGGAAGGCTTTGTTGCTTCTAGTGAATGATCAGCCCCAGAAAACGCGAAAGCTCGCAGGCCTGAACCGCGGTAACAACAGCACCCTGAAGCTCCGGACCAGAGAGCAGAATGCCTTCGATATCGCAGCTGGTCAGGTCGATTCCCTTTAACGGAGTCTGGAGAAGCTCTGCCTGCACCAAGCTACAGCTCTGAAACCGAATTTGCTTCATCGCGCACTGCTGAAGCACGCCCCCACTGAAATCCGTGTCCTCAAACAAAACATTTTTCATTTTGGCGGAAGACAGGTTTGCCATTCGGCAATTGCAGTTACGCAACGTAACATGATCAAAAACCGCTTCGGCAAAATTGGCGCCAACCGCCTTGCAGTTTTCAAAACAGACTCTTCGGAACACACAACCGGATAAATCGACATTGGATAGGTCACATTTTTGAAAAATTGTATTTTCAAAATAAATGCCGTGAAATTCACATTGCTGAAACCTGCAATTGTCAAAAAAATCATCACGGAATTCGATAATTTCCAACGAAAGGTTTTCCAGAGTTGTGTTGAGGAAGTGGTAGCCTGTAATATCATATTCCTCCGCAAGAGCCTCTTCCGCCATGGTTTGAAGATTGTTTGCTTCTTCGCGTTCTTTTATTAATTCCGAATATTCCAATGAAGCACACTCCCTCCTTTATACAGTTCAGTCCTGCGCCATAAAAAGTACGCCCAGGGTATTGGGACCGCAATGGGACGAAATCGTACAGCTTGCTGTCGTAATATGTATCTCATGAAAAGCAGTCAGAGCTTTCAGCTCCTGTTTTACAAGACTGGAATATTCACTGGGGATTCCCGAGTGAGTAATAAAAACGTGATCCAATTTCATATTCTTGTATTTTGCAACAGTATCGGCGGTATATTTGCGAAGCACATCGTCCAGCTTCCCTCGATATTTTTTTCCGACATACATCGCGCCTTCGTGATGATTATCCACCTCAATGCACGGCTTTAGCTGCAATAGATTTGCACCCATCGCGACAATGGAGGAACAGCGCCCGCCCGCATGCATAAATTCCAATGTATCCAAGATAAAGCTGGCGCGGACGTTCGGAATCAGAGAAACGATTTCCGTCTGAATCTGTCTGGCAGGCATTCCCGCCGCAATCCGGTTTGCCGCTTCAATTACCAGAAGCCCTGTTCCGGTCGAAAGACTGCATGAATCAATCGGATAGACATTCCCGAGCTCTTCGGCGGCAATGCGGCAGTTTTGGTAGGACGAGGAAAGCGCGGAGCCTAGGTTGAGGTGTATTACCTGATACCCCTGATCCACCCATGGCTTAAAATAACGATAATACTCCCCCGCACCAATTGCAGCAGTCTTAGGAAGCACCTTCTCCCGATACCAGGTTTGAAAAATGTCCGGCGGTGTAATATCGACATTATCTAAATACTGCTTGTCGTTTAAAATAATATGGTAAGGAAAGTATTCAACGTGATAACGTTCTTTCAGGTCATTCCCCAGATCGCAGGTGCTATCTGCGCTCAGAATTATCTTCTGACTCAATCCTTATCGCTCCTTCTGTGAATTGATCGGTTACCCACACGAGATAAAACTACTTCAATAAATAATACAACGGCACGAAAACACAGTCAAGAAAAGAAATAAGATAATTATTCATAATAGTCCGCCAAACAAATAACCAGCGGCTTACCTTCTATTTTTTTACCTGTTACCGGCATGATGATACCGGATAATCTTCACACCTTTACATCTGTTTTATTTTTCTATATAGTAACCATAGAAAGAGAAATTAAAAAACACTTTACTCTTTTACTCTATTAAAGAATGGATGAATGGAATTGAAAAAACAACTGGAAAAACTCTGGACACGCAGCTTTTTAATTTTATGGCAGGGACAACTTATTTCTACCCTGGGAGACGCGGTATACAGTATTGCTCTGGGCTTCTGGGTGCTCTCCGTCACCGGCTCCACCGCTCTAATGGGCACGCTGATGGCAGCCTCCACCTTACCGGGGGTACTGATTTCTCCGTTTGCAGGAGTTCTGATTGACCGCTGCAATAAAAAACGGTTATTTATAATAACCGATATCATACGCGGCATTTGCATCGTAGCTCTCTCCTCTGCAGCTTATTCGGGGAAAATAGAGATTTGGATGACCTTTGTAGCAGGGATCATTCTGAGCGTCTGCGGCGCCTTATTTTCTCCAGGGGTACAATCCGCTATTCCGGATCTTGTTCCCAAATCAAAAATCGCGAATGCTACTTCAGCTTTTTCCATCGTCAATGTCGGCTCAAACATGATTGGGAGTGTAGCCGGCGGTTTCCTGTTTCAGGCACTCGGTGCGCCGGTTCTCTTCCTTTTTGACGGATTGTCGTTCTTGTTTTCAGGAGCGACACTGCCGTTTGTGAAAATACCGAATAACAACGTAAGAAATGAGAAGCTCCACTTTTTTGAAGATATGGCGGAAGGATTTCGCTACATGTGGAAACAGACCGGTTTAAGAATTATTCTATTATTGGCAGCGCTGATTAATTTTTTCAGCTTCATCGGAATTGTACTCTTCCTTCCCCTGTTTCAATCGACTCCTTCTCTCGGACCTGAAAAGTACGGAGTCGCAATGGGCAGCTATATGGTCGGTGCCTTTGCAGGGTTTCTGCTGTTCTCCATTATTTCTTTGAAATCCAAACATAAAGCTAAGGTATTCATCCTAGCGAATATCTTAATGGATTTATTTACCGTAATTGCCGTAAATCAATCCTTTTTTCCGCTGATGCTCCTGTTTATTATAGTCTCGGGATTTACAAACTCGCTTGTAAACGTACTGCTGATGTCCACCGTACAAACCTCTACCCCCACGGAGATGAGAGGCAAGGTTATGTCGTTTATGACCATGATAACGCAGGGGCTCACTCCGTTTGCAATGGCGTTCGGCGGAATACTCGGAGGTATTTTTCCGATTCGCATGGTGATATCAGCCGCCTTTTTATTTGTGCTGGCTTCTTCTGTTCCAACATTTTTTTCAAAATCCTTTAAAGACTACATTACCGCAGAGGTAGAGGAGAAAAGTGCTCCGGAACCAACCGTCGAAACGCAATCCGCAGTAAATTAGCCCCGTTCGTGCTCACCGAGGGCGGAAGCTGTGCGGCGCACCAACAAATCAATCCCATCCGAAGTATAAGGTCTTCCACATATTGGGCAGAAATTGTAGTGATGCACATTCCCGTTTACCAGAATCATTTCCCCTTCAAAATTTTCGCAGTAGGTGCAGGAAGAAAGCTTGTTCAATCAAATCACCTCGATTTGTATTTTGTTATTCATTTTTCTCGATTCTGTCTGCACTATACCATATAACCAGTTGAATCCAAAAACATCCAGTCCTTTAAAACGAGGGTAATTTTCAGATTGATCGGCTTAACAAAACCCGGGAACCACACATGGCTCCCGGGTTTTTACGACTGGTTGATTACTGTTGAATTTCTTCCTTTAGCTTGAACTTTCTGACCAGCTCAATCAATGATTTTGCCTGACCGGAAAGCTCTTCACTGGCCGCCGCGCTTTCTTCCGCGGTGGCGGAATTGGTTTGAACCACATTAGAAATCTGATCGATTCCTATTGTAACCTGAGTAAGCGAATCCGATTGCTTGACGGACGCGGTTGTAATTTGCTCCACCATTTCCGCAACAACCGACGCGTTTTCTACGACCTTCTTCAGCGACTGGGCAGTTTTCTGCGCCACCTTTGTCCCATTGTCAACCTGTTCAATGGAATTCCCGATTAAAGCATTGGTGTTTTTTGCCGCTTCCGCGCTTTTGCTTGCAAGATTCCGTACTTCATCCGCAACTACAGCAAAGCCTTTTCCCGCTTCTCCTGCTCTTGCTGCTTCCACGGCCGCGTTTAAGGCAAGGATATTTGTCTGAAAGGCGATATCTTCAATCGTTTTAATAATTTTTCCGATTTCATTCGAGGATGCGCTGATCAAAGACATGGCCTGAATCATTTCACTCATGTGCCCGTTGCTGATGTCAATTTCATCTTTGACGCGATTGACATTTACACTGGCTTCTCTGGCATGCTCTGCGTTTTGATTGACGTTATCGGATATTTCTGTAAGCTGGGAGTTGAGCTCTTCAATTGAGCTGGCCTGTTCCGCGGTGCCCTGCGCCAAAGCCTGCGCTCCGTTCGAAACCTGCTCCGAACCGCCGGTTACCTGGCTGGCAGCTTGATTAATCTGTTCGAATGCACCGTTCATAGATGCAATAATGCCTTCCATTGAATCTTTGAGCTGTTCAAAATCCCCCTTATAGTCAACGGTTAAGACGATATTCAGGTCTCCACCAGCCAATCTGGCAAGGGTTTCCTTCACATCATCAATATACTCCTTTAAAAGGTCTATCGTTTGCTTAAACGCGATTCCAAGATGCCCAATCTCATCCTTTGTGGTGATGCTAACATCGACATTCAAGTCTCCCTGCGCCATTTTGAGGGCCGCCTTTTCCATTTCCTTCAGAGGCTTGCTGATACTGCGTGAAATAATGAAAGCAATTGTCAAAGACAACGCTGCCGATATCAAAACAATTAGAATTAGTGCCATTCGGATAATAGAAGCTTCCTTTACCAGCGCAGACTTCACCTCATCGCCCATTGTGGTTTTTTCCGTGTACAGCGCCTCCGTATCGGAACGGATTTGATCAGATAAAGGGGTCAGCTGCTCCGCCACCAGCTTCTGCGCCTCATCATCCTTGTTTTCACTGGACAAGGAGACCACCTGATCGCGAACCGAAGCAAACTTTGCAAGGTTTTCACCAATTTCTTTGTAATAGGATATTTCCTTATCACTGATTATATTGTCTTTCATATCCGCAAAATACGTATTTATTTGCTTGTTGGATTGTTCAAGCAGCATTATGCCGTCGTTCAGGGACTTATTATTGTTCGCGTTAATAATATCCCGTATAATGGAGCGGCTGTTGTTAAACTCGGTGTTAAACCTGCCGATTTCTCCCTGCGAAAAACCATAATTCTCAAGTGCGGAGCTATATTTGGAATTGATATCATCGATTGCAAAGGAACTTAAGAAACTCCCGACACTGGAAATCAAGACGACTAAAATAAAAGTAAGGGCCAGCTTTTTTCCAATTTTCATATTTTTTAACATAATATACATCCTTTTCTATAATTACTATTAGCTTAGATGCCATACAATCATTAAATTTTGTATAAAAAGTATCTAAATGTACAAATCACCCCCTATATTTATGTACATCTTTGCCAATTATTCAATTATAGCTCTATCCTTTGGTTTTTTATTGTAATATAACAATTGCTAGAAAAAATAAGTAAATTTTTCCATTAATTTAATTAAATTTATAAAGCAAAAAAAGAACCCGAAAGGCTGTTAAAAAACAGTCTTTTGAGTTCTTCGTCTTGGTATTTATAATATTTATTGAAATACAAACGTCATTTGCCTTATGAGAAGGATGATGATACAAACGAATTTCTAACTTCAGCTTAATCCGCTATTTTTATTCCTGCAATAAATAATGCAGCATCGTCTCCGTATTTTCTAAAAATTGTTTCGTGAGCAAATAGTGTTCTGTCTCTTTATAGGGAGTTACCTTTGCCTCATTTTCTAAAAGCTCCACGACTTCCGCGTTTGGATAAGAAATTAATATTGGTGAGTGGGTTGCAATGATAAACTGGCAGTCTTCCTTTACCAGATCGTGAATGCGTGCCAATAATGACATCTGTCGGGATGGAGAAAGTGCCGCCTCCGGTTCATCCAAAAAAAAGATGCTTTTTTTATGGAAACGGTTCATCGCGAGAGCCAAAAAGCTTTCCCCGTGCGACTGCTCATGCATCGACTTTCCGCCATAGTTCGCTTTTAAAAAGTAGTGATCCAGTGCTTCACCATATAGGCTGATTTTATCTAAACGGTCAAGTTCAGTAGCCACATTGTAAAAACTCTCCGCGCGCAGGAAAAAGCCGTCAGAGGGAAACGGAACGCTGCGTACAACCTTTATGCTTTGGTACAATGTTGAATGTGTTTCACAAGTATTAAAGCTTATATTTTTTGTTCCGCCCTCAGCATTGAAACCACAATTAATTGCCAATGCCTCTAGCAAAGTTGATTTTCCGCTGCCGTTTTCTCCGACAAAAAAGGTGACCGGCTTTTTAAAAGTAAATTGTTTTAAATGCTGAACAGCAGGAATATGATAGAGATATTCATCTTCAAAGTGATCTTTAATGGAATAGCTAAGTAAATATTGTCTGTTTAACAAGTTTATCTATCCCCAATACAAGTACTTTCCTGAATAATGTATCTATAAACCTACTTCAAGTGCCGCTTATGCAAAAGAACCGGAAAGCCTATCGAAAGCCCTCCGGTTCTTTAAGTTGGTGCGCGAGATGGGACTTGAACCCATACGTCATACAACACACGCCCCTCAAACGTGCCTGTCTGCCAGTTCCAGCACTCGCGCGACTCAGCAAGATGTATTATATCATTGCCTATTGTCTTTTGTCAACACTAATTCTAAGATTTTTCAAAAATTTTGTCGAGAAGTTTTTGTAATTCATCGTAGCTCATAATACTGTTCAAAACACCGACTAACGAGTTTACAGGCAAATGCTCCGGCAGAGAAAGCTCCCGCAATAGTACCTGCCGCTTCTGCGCGCTGTTGTCACCGCCGGAAAGTCCCGCCAGATATAAATCTGTTTTTGTAATTTTTCGCCCGGCAGGCAAGTCGTCGCCTCCACAAACCACTCCGGCGCGTTTTAACGCTTCGAGGATGATTTTTACCGGAACTCCCTCTACACCAAGCTTTCCCTCTTTAGAGGGCCGGTCCTTACGCCTTTCCTTGCCGAGAATATCAGGAATATAGGCATGTTTGATTTTCTCCGGCGGGATGGATCCGGCGAGGTAGTTGCGAATCAGGAATCCCGCGCCGTCGCTGTCTGTTAAAATCAGCAGTCCGCGCGTGTCGGCAAGGCGGCGGATTAAGTCCATCTGTTTTTTATCACTGAATATCTGAAAGCCGTTCGTCTCGATGATTAGGCCGTCAATCACCGAAGAAAGCTTGATTTTATCATATTTTCCCTCAACAATAATGGCCTCTTTTATTTTTATCAAGCAATTCGCTCCTTTTCCGCAATCAATAATAACCGCGCGATTAATTTTTCCATAGTGACCCGCCGGTCGCCGCGCGCGCTTTTCAATGCGATATCGGTCTGCAAAAGAGTCAGAAGGCTTTCCCGGAGCATTGCAGTGGTAAGCTTTTTCGCATCCCGCTCCGCGTTGGTAAGCCGGAATTCCTTGCGCGCGTAATCGAAATATTTTGCCGGCTCCATTACGCCGCCCCCACTCTGAACGGAAGTCCTCACGCGGTACATATCGAGATAGGCAGAGGAAAGCACCGCCAGAACGGTCACCGGCTCTTCATTCTGGTAGAAAAGCAGATCGAGTATCCCGTATGCCTTATCGTATTCTCCTGCCAAAATAGCCTTGGAAAGGTCGTAAACCCTTGCCTCAAGATTCTTCACCACCAGCTGGTCGATAATCTGCGGCGTAATCTCACCTTCCTTGACGAACGAGCTGAGCTTCTCCAACTCGTTGAAAAGCGTTTGAAGGTCATTTCCGCAGTAACGAATGATTCTTCCCGCATGCTGCCGGGAAAGCGCACAGCCCCGTTTGGAGGCGGAAGAACACAAAAGCTTTTCCAGCTCCGCGCCGTTTCGTCTTTTCAGCTGAATACTGATACCCTTCTGGTTAGCCAGAGTAATAAATTTCTTCCACTTTTTATCCGCTTTGGCATCAAGCTGCAAGGTTGGAAGGTAAATAATAAGCACCGTTGTTTCCGGGATGTTTTCCAGCAGTTCGTTCAGCTTGTCAAATTCCTGCGCGCGAAGACCCTCCACATCCAAATCGGAGACTGCGACGCATTTCCGCTCCGCCATAAATGGGAGCGCTTCCACCGCAGCGGAAATATCGTCGATCGCGGCTCCGCTCTCAAAGCGCTGAAAATTAAAATCCTCAAAGGCGGTGCCTTTTGCTTTGGCAATCAGTTTCCGCGCATAATATCCGACCAGATATTTTTCTTCGCCATACAGAAGGTACAAGCTGGTTAAGCTTGCTTTTTCAAGCTGTTTCTTAAAATCCGCCTCCGTAATCTCCGACATTTCATTCCCTCCTTAGTATTTGCCATAGACTGACGAAACGTTCTCCCTTAAAGCTTGTTTATATTAAGAAAACAGTTTTCTACTTTATATCTTTACCAAACTATTTTTAAAACTTTTGCCCTGAATTCGCCAGTAAAATCAGTATATGTAGCAGTAAATACATAATTATCATCATAATCCAGAGTGGTAAATGTCTCCAACTCTCTAGCTGAATCCAATTCCTTTACTACTTTTCCGCTAGAATTATACAAAATGAAATCCAATGTCCCTTTTTCAACTAACGCACTATACGAGAACTTAATTCTATCCCCTTTATGACCGTTAAAAGAAAAATCCGAAGTACCGCTTGTCGGATTTTTTATCGCCTTTGTCATATTTCCCTGTAATTGTTGTCGACTAGATATAACTATAAAAGTGGTAATGCATAAAACCGCAGCCAATAATAATATTACTTTATGCTTCGTAAATTTCACCAATTTTACCTCCCTTTGTTATATACCATGCATATAAAAGAAATAGAAACAACTTCTACTCTCGCCTTACTTCTAAAGTTCTGTCACCTTTCAGTTCTAATAAAATATTTCCCTGCCCACCGGTTACCAGCGGATGTAGCGAGCGCGCCTGCATATAGTTTTTTTGCAAGCCTTCCTCATCCGCGGTCAGGACGGTATAGAACGGTTCCAGAGGCGTGGTACGGTCGGGAACCGTACCGGTAATCAAAAAGTCTGAACTTAGCCAGTCCGACGGCAAAGCGGTATAGTCAACTCCCTCTGGGCAAACCAGTACCGTGATTTGGTTGACCGTGATACGCACAGCACTGACCTGCCCCGACGATACGGTTAGCAATTCCGCATGATTCCAGAGCTTTGTTTCGGTTTGCTCCTGAAAACTGCTGACCGTTTTTATTTTGGAAATTTCCTTCCGCAGAAAATCATCCAAGTAATCGGATTCCTGCATCACCAAATGCTCCGGGCGGAAAGCCTGTGTCAGCTCGGCGCAGTTCTTCGATTCCTCTTTTTCCTGTGTCAGCGGCTGGATATAATCCAGCTTCGTAATTCCCTGACTTCTCAGATAGCTGCCGATCGGATTGGAGGAAAAGCCGCCGCAGCCGATCACCGCAGCATGATCGTTGCGCGTGAGTACAACAGACTGTGCGTTTCCGATATCAAGGATGGCCAAACGCGTCACATCGCGTACGGAAACCTGATAGGACAGGATACCGGTAAGGAGCAATATGGCGGAAAGCCAGGCGGAAGCCTGTAACAGACGATTCGATCTCCGAATTAGGTAAGCTATCGCAAACAGCAAAATGCTGCCGGAAAGCCAGATCAACACAAACCCGTAGGAGGCTGACACGCTCGCGTAGGGAATCTGGGCAAGCCAATGAGAGCTCAGCTGCATATATTTTGCGAGCAGACCGGAAATCAGGGCAAACGGCATTGCAAAATAGGATTGCGGCGCAATCAGGTTTAGAACAGACGCAACCGCCGCGAAATTCATCATCAGGGTTGACGGTACCAATTCCAAAAGGTTGGAAAACAGGGAGATCAGCGTCACACTCCGAAAGGAAAGAATAACAATCGGTAAGGTGAACAGAGTCGCGCCGACGGTTGTAGCGACCACACCGTTGAACCCGTGTACCAATGGCTGTAATGCTTTTATTTTATCATATTTTTCATCCAAAAAACAGGTTATTTTACCCGAACACAGAACCAGTCCGAGAGTTGCCGAAAACGAGAGCAGCAACCCGATATCCGCCGCAGCAAAGGGATTGGAGAGCCCGATTAGCAGCACCGCCGCCCCCAGCGACGTTAATGCGTCTTGCTTTCTGGAAAAGAGCATACCGGAAAGGTAAAGCAGGCACATAACACCGCTGCGCGTTACCGAGGGTACAAAGCAGGTAATTGCCATAAACACCACAACACCGCCGGAAGCAAAAGCAGCCGCGAGCTTTCTCGGGAGCTTCAAAAAAAGGAACAGCATCAGTAGAAGCTCCGCCATAGTCGCCATATGCAACCCGGATACCGACAGGATGTGAGAAATTCCGATCGCCCTGAAGTCTGAGGAAACCTGCGCGGAAAGGCTTGTCTGGTCGCCGAAAAGAACGCCGTTGACCAAATCCGCCTCCTGCCGGGGAAGCATCGTACGAACGGACTTTAAAAGATCCGAGCGCAGGCACAGCGCGTAGTAATACGGCGGTTTCTCCGTTGGCGGCGTTACCTGAACCGCTTCATATTCATACAGATAACCAAACATGGTTATCCCCTTGGAAGCGTAATAGGAACGCGAGGTATATCCTTCGCCGCCGCTTGGAAGAAAAAGATGCACCTTGCCCCTAATATGGGAATAAGGCTCGGCGCGCAAGGCATTTTGCGACGAGAGGCGAATTTTCATCGAAATCTGCTCTTTTGCCCCGGAAACACTTCGAATTTCCACCTCATAATAATTACGGCTATACGCCCGATACGGAAGCTCGCAGATCACCCCGTCAATCACCGCGTCCTTACCATCCAGGCGCGCAGTCATATCCGTAACCGCCGCACTGCTGCCGGAGAAATAACCGAACGCCAGCGCAGCAGCCAAAAACACCAAGGAAAACACGCCGGTAACCCTCGTCTTTTTCTTCAAAGTCGTAGCAAGAAAGCCGGCAAGGCAGACACACGCCAGAATCAGAGATACCTGCGCGCCAAAATAAACAGCGACCGCCAAGGTCAGCAGATACGTAAAACCCACCAACGCAAGCGGCCGCTTCATATCGTTTCCTCCGAGAATAATTACTTAAAGAAGAGCGGTAGAGGATCCAGATAAATAATATCATCCCGGTCCTTTGCATCGCCTTCCGCGAGAACACAGGCGCGACCCACAATGATGCCGCCAAACTGCTTTACAAGGCTCTCCATCGCGGCCAATGACTCACCGGTACTGATTACATCGTCAACGATGAGTACGCGCTTGCCGTTCAGACCCTTGTAATCGTCTTCGGAAAGGTACAGCTTCTGTACGTGGTCGGTTGTAATGGACTTCACTTCCACATGAATCGGGTTGCGCATATATGCCTTAACACTTTTGCGGGCTACAATATATCTTCTGCAGCCCTGGCGCGCCATTTCATAGCAAAGCGGAATCCCCTTTGTTTCAGCCGTAACCACTACATCGTGCTCCGGACATTTTGCCAGCAGAGCCGTGGCTGTTTTTTCCGTAATCTCTACATCGCCCAGCATGACAAAGCCTGCAATGTCCAGCGTATCGCTGATGGGACAGATCGGCAGCTCGCGTTTGCAGCCGGCGATTGTCATTTTATAATACTCTCCCATAAACCTAATCGACCTTTCAAAATTGAATGATACAAGCAGAGTGACCGTAAATCAACCGGGAGGCCACTTCATGGAACGGCCGCCGAGAAGATGAAAATGAAGATGCGGCACGCTTTGACCACCGTCTTTTCCCGTATTTGCAACGATACGAAAACCGTCCGCCAGCTTATTATCTTCCGCCAGCCTGGCGGCTACCTCAAAGATATGAGCGACAACCGCGCTGTTCTGCGGCGTAATTTCCGCCACGGAAGAAATATGCTGCTTGGGTATAATCAGTATATGCACCGGCGCCTGCGGCTCCAAATCATAAAAGGCAAGCACCTTTTCATCCTCATATGCTTTTTTGCTGGGAATCTCGCCGTTTGCTATTTTACAAAAGACACAATCCATTCTGATTCCTCCTTTGAAGCACAATAGCTATTATAGTATTATTTTACCATGTTCGCAACAATTTTTTCCACAGAAGCAAGTGCTTCTCCAAGTTTGCTCAAATCCTTCGCACCAGCCATCGCGCTGTCCGCCTTTCCGCCGCCGTTACCGCCCGCTAGCTGTGCTACCTGACGCACGATCTGACCCGCGTTGACTCCCTTTTGCAGCGCGTCCTTTGCCACACAGGCGGCAATATTCGCTTTTCCGTCGTTGATTCCAGCCAGAACGGCAACCATGTTCGGGGCGTGATCACGTATTTTATCACACATCGTGCGCAGAGCGTTCGGTTCCGTACCGTTAAAGGTGCCGGTAATAATCTGAACACCCGCGACCTCCTTCGCACCTGCAAACAGACCGTCAATCTGCAAAGCGGCCAGCTTGGAGTTGAGCAATTCAATGGTTCTGTCTTTTTCTTTCAGCTCAGCAGAAAGCTGTGCGGCCTTCTGAACCAAATCGGAAGCACTGTTCAGCTTAAGAGCGGCAGCGGTTTCTTCCATTTCCTGAACCGTTTTATTGAGAAGAGAAAGCACCCCGGCTCCGGTCATGCCCTCGATTCTGCGGACACCGGCTGCTACGGAGCTTTCGGAAACAATCTTAAACAATCCGATTTTTGCGGTATTATCAATATGGGTACCGCCGCAGAACTCCCTCGAGAAATCTGAAACGGTCACCACGCGGACGATTTTTCCATACTTTTCTCCGAATAAAGCCATAGCACCGAGCTTTTTCGCCTCTTCAATGGGCATTTCACGGGATTCCACTTCCGCGCCGCTTAAAATAATATCATTGACAAGCGACTCCACCTTTTGAATTTCTTCCTTTGTCAGAGCGGAGAAATGGGTAAAGTCAAAACGGACATGCTGCTCGTTGACAAGCTGGCCGGCCTGCTCGACATGGTCGCCCAAAACCTCGCGCAGAGAAGCCTGGAGCAGATGGGCGGAGGTATGGTTACGCATAATAGACAGACGGCGTTTGGTATCGATGGCAGCTCTAACTTCTTCGCCGACGGTGATCTGTCCTGCGGTGACAACCGCGTGGTGCAGGAAGTTCTTCGCATGGTTCTTGGTGGTGTTCTTTACCTCCAGAATCGCGTCCGCCGATTCCACGGAACCGGTATCGCCAACCTGACCGCCGCTTTCCGCGTAAAACGCGGTGCGATCGAGAACCAGCGTGATTTCGTCCCCGGCGGTAGCGGCTTCCACGCGCTCGCCGTCCTTTATGATGGCAAGCACCTTCGCCTTAGTTTCGTATTGGTGATACCCTAAGAACTCTGTCTCAGGAACACCCTCCAATAAATCGCTTTCGCCTTCCCACGCATCTGCGCCTGCGTTCTTTCTCGCCGCTCGCGCACGCTCGCGCTGCTCCAGCATCAGACGGCGGAATTCCTCCTCGTCTACGGTCATGCCGCGCTCCGCAACAATTTCCTTGGTAAGGTCAAGCGGGAAGCCGTAGGTATCGTTCAGGCGGAACGCGTCCGCGCCGGAGAACACTTTATCCTTTGCATTATCAATATAATGATTCAAAAGCTGCAGGCCCTGATCGATGGTCTTGGCAAAGCTTTCCTCTTCCACGCCGATCAGCTTGGTGATCATCGCGCGTTTTTCGTCCAGCTCCGGATAAGCGCCCTTATTCTCGTCGATCACCGTATTGGCAACCTCCGCGAGGAAGGTGCGGTCGATGCCGAGCAAACGCCCGTGGCGCGCCGCGCGGCGGAGCAGACGGCGAAGGACATAGCCCCTTCCCTCGTTGGAGGGCATGACGCCGTCGCCGATCATCACGGTTGTGCTGCGGATATGGTCGGTGATGACGCGCAGAGAAATATCCTTTTTCGGGTCATCACCGTATTTCACGCCGGCAATCCGACAGATGTGCTTCATAATATTCTGAACGGTGTCAACAAGGAAAAGGTTATCCACGCCCTGCATGATGCATGCAAGACGCTCCAAGCCCATACCGGTGTCGATGTTCGGATGGTCCATCGGCGGGTAATTGCCTTTTCCATCGCTGTTGAACTGGGAAAACACAACGTTCCAGAATTCCACATAACGGTCGCAGTCACAGCCCACACCGCAGGTCGGGGAACCGCACCCGTACTGCTCTCCGCGGTCAAAGTAGATTTCGGAGCAGGGACCGCAGGGACCGGAGCCGTGCTCCCAGAAATTATCTTCCTTGCCCAAACGGACAATACGGGAAGGATCAACGCCCACTTCCTTCGTCCAGATTTCAAACGCTTGATCATCATCGGTATAAATGGTGACCCAGAGCTTGTCCACCGGCATTTCGAGCACCTTGGTGCAGAATTCCCATGCCCATGCGGTGGCCTCATGCTTGAAGTAATCTCCGAACGAGAAATTGCCGAGCATTTCAAAATAAGTACCGTGGCGCGCGGTGATCCCGACGCGCTCGATATCCGGGGTACGAATACACTTCTGGCAGGTGGTTACCCTCTTGCGAGGAGGGGTTACTTCGCCGGTAAAATATTTTTTCATCGGCGCCATACCGGAATTAATCAGCAGTAGACTGTTGTCATCCTTCGGGATTAGAGGGAAGCTTTGCAGCCTTAAATGCCCCTTTGACTCGAAAAACGAAAGGTATTTTTCGCGCAGTTCGTTTAAACCTATCCATTCCATTTAAAAAAGCTCCAATCTGCCCATGGGCAAAATAATATTATAAAAAGGGTTTTTTGCAAAAAAAATAGACCTCTCCCTCCCGGAATTGGGACGGAGAAATCCGTGGTACCACCCAAATTGCGCAATGATGCGCCACTCGAACCCTTAACGCGGGAAACGCCGCGGCTCCTCGCCGCAGGGCTCCGGGTTGGCCTGTTGCGCCGACAGCTGCGGAAATCTTTCAGCCTTGAATTCCCTCTCTTTTGCAGTAATCGACTCACTTGTACCCTTTATCGCCTTTTTCGCATCTCAAAAGAAATGCATTTAATTTCATCTTGATTATAAACTCAAATGCACTTCTTGTCAATCCTCTTGCGGCTGAAGAGCTGATTGTTAATTGACCATACCCTTCTCACACAGAGAATCGGCAATCTGCTTGAATACCGGACCGCAGGTCGCCCCGCCGCCGGTTCCTTCCTCGGCGACAACCGTGATTACATATTTCGGATTTTCGTAGGGATAAAAGCCGGTAAACCAGGAAATAACCGCCTCTTCCCCGTTGACATATTTTCCGGTCTGGGCGGTTGAGGTTTTTGCTCCGGCACCACCCGTGGCAGGCTTCCCTTTTTTGCTGGTTCCGGTCTCAATGGATTCCTTCATGAATTCCCGCAGCAGCTTCACCGTGCTGTCGGAAAGCACCGCCGTGCTTTTCTGGGGCTCCGGTTTCGAGGTGATTTTTAGATTTTCATCCGCTAACCCCTCATATAAATACGGCTGCGTAAACTTACCGCCGCTGGCAATTGCATTTACCATTGCGGTAATTTGAAGAGGAGTTGCGGTCAAATCCCCCTGGCCAAAGGAAAAATTAGCCAGTGCACGCGGTATTTTCAGACTTTGCAGGGTGGGCAGATTTCCCGAAGCCGAAGAGATTCCGGGCGCGATTTCAAAAGCCCTGCCAAAACCAAGGCTTTGCGATAACAGCAGAAACTGAGACTGTGGTATCTGCTGCATCAGATTTACAAAATAAACGTTGCAAGAATGGGCGATGGCCTGACCCATATTCAGTGTTCCGTGACTTTCGGAATTGAAGCAATGTACCGGACTTCCTGAAACATCAATTTCGCCGGTACAGGTATACTGGGTATCCGGTGAAAGACCGTATTCCAACGCCGCCGAAGCAGAAACCAGCTTAAATGCCGATCCGACGTTATAAGCTGAAAGGCAGCGGTTTATCAGCGGAGAATCCTCTGATTTCAACGCGGAAGCCACATCGTTCGGCGAATAGTCCGGCAGGCTAGCCATCGCGCGGATTTTGCAGCTTGGCACCTCGGTCACTACCACGGCGCCCTTGGTCAGATATTGCCCCGCAGCCTTTTCCACGATTTCCTGAATATCCTTATCCAAAGTGAGAACAACACCCTTTTTACCCAGGTATGCCGTATCGTTGATTTTAACATTTTCTCCGCGCAGGACGCGGTTCAGTGCATCAACCTTATAGGTTACGGAAATCTGACCCTGCTTTTCGGTAAGCTGCTTGTTAAATGCTTTTTCCACCCCGGAAGCACCCGCTCCGGTTCCGTCCAGATATCCAATAATATGGGGTGCGAGCTGAGAATTCGAATACCTCTTTTTCAGCGTAAACACACTAATCCCCTCTGCCTCGAGCTTCTGGGGCAGCTTCATAGTAAAGGGCTTGTTGGAAGTCAGCGACGGGTAAACCTTCTGGAGCGTATCGGCAGGAAGTATTTTGCTCAGCGAGGCGGCACCCTCTACACTTGGAGCAATCGCGGCGGCATATTCGTCATCCGCCCCGGTCAGCGCTTTCAGATTACAGTCGTAAATCGTTCCCCGGGTTTTCGCGACAATTAATTGATAGCTGCTCTGTTTGTCCGCAGTCTGTGCAAGCTGGGTTCCGGAGGATACATTATAAACACATAATATAGACAAAAACATGCAAAGCATGAAAATTGCAAAAAAGGCTGCTGCTCTTTTTTCCATAAAAAATCCCTCCATCTGGATATCATTACCAATTTGGAGGGAGTTTAAACATCAATCTATTTTTTCCCAGATCATGCTATATTCTTCGTGATTTCCGTCGCAGGCTATTGCACGGGATAAAATTTGAAAGCCTTCTCGTAAATAAAAGGAGACAGCACGTTCATTTTCGACATAGACGCAAAGTCGTAAGCTGGGATACCATTCTTTGCAACAGGAAAGGAGCAAAGCACCGATTCCGCGGCGTTGACATTCCGGCGCCACAAACAGGGCACCGATAAAATTTGAATTCAGCACGGACACAAAGCCGCAAACGTTGGAATCCTCCATATAGACATAAGTTTTTGAATGCGGCAGATAGTTATTCTTGACAATGTCAAAATGGCTTTTCCAATACGCTTCTGAAATAAAACCGTGGGCGTTTTTATTTGCAGCCAGCCAGATATCCATTACGCGGTCAATCTGGTTTTCACTTAATTGCGTTATCATGGCGTTCCTTTCGGAGGATGGCTCCTTTCGCAATGGGACGGTCTGTTTTCAGGAATACGGTCATTACAGCATGGGGTGCGGCATTGATGGGATTGCCGTACGCATCACTGATGTCGTCCAGCCGAACCAGATAAGGCCGCCTCCCCGGCTCCAGCACATCCGCGGTATCTCCCCTGAAAAACCGGTTACGCTGGGTCAGTGTGGCTATCCCGTTTTCGTATCCCTCGCACACGGCAATCACATCGTAATCACGGACATAGCCGCCGTTGGAATACACCTGGCCCGGTTCGGTTCCGAAATAAAACCCGGTGCTGTACTCCCTGTGGCTAATCTTATTCACTTCTTCCACAATCCAAGGTGAAACTTTGCTTTGCGGATTGTCAAGGTATTCGTCGATTGCGCTGCGATAGGCATTCGTGGTTACCGCGACATAATAGGCCGATTTTGCCCTGCCCTCGATTTTCAGGCTGGTAATGCCAGCCTTCACAAGCTCCGGAACATACCCAATCATACACATATCTTTGGAATTGAGGATATAAGTGCCGGATTGATCCTCAAAGACCGGCATATACTGCCCCTGCCGCTTCGATTCCATCAAGGCATATTCCCACCGGCAGGGCTGAGCACAGTCGCCGCGGTTGGCATCCCGCCGGGTCAGATAACTGGAAAGCAGGCAGCGCCCGGAAAAGGAAACGCACATCGCGCCGTGAACAAAGCACTCAATCTCCAGCTCGGGAGGCGTCTTGGCGCGGATTTCCGCAATTTCCTCCAGACTCAGTTCGCGCGCCAGTACAACGCGCGAGGCTCCCAAATGATAGAGCGCATTGGCAGAGGCGTAATTTGCCACGCCTGCCTGTGTGGAAATATGGATATCCACATCCGGGGCGTATTTCTTGGCCATTTCCATCACGCCGAAATCTGAAATAATGAACGCGTCCACACCGGCATCCCGTGCGGCTTCCAGAAAACCCGGAAGACGCGAAAGCTCGTCGTTGTGGGGAACGGTATTGCAGGTAAGATATACCCTCACCCCGTTATTGTGCGCTGTTTGAACCGCCGTACAAAGCTCCTGAGCGCCAAAGTTTGTTGGAGCGGCACGCATCCCGAACTCCTGCCCTGCAAGATAAACCGCATCGGCGCCGAAATCAATCGCCGCCCCGAGACGCTCCATATCGCCGACCGGTGACAGCAGCTCGACTGATTTGTTTTTTTGAATCAATGTATAACCTCCAAAGCCTGCGGAACCATCTGTTTTCCTCAGCTTCTCTTTTACTTTAACCCGGCCTTTACAAGGTTTGCCTCGTGTGCCGCATTGGTCTTGGCGTAATACGCCTTTCCGTTCTTATCGTGACAGAAATAATAGTAACCGGTTTCGGCCGGGTTTAGTGCGGCGTCAATTGCCTCGGTGCCGGGATTGCAAATCGGTCCCGCAGGCAGACCTTTGATGGTGTAGGTATCATACTTACTTTTATAGCTTTCGCGTAGATCGGAAGGAATCGCCGCTTTGGTCCGATACGGGTAGTATGTAGTCGGATCGGAGCGCAAACGGTTGAGGTCACCCTTGGTGCTGACCAGACGGTTATGGAAAACAGACGAAATGATATACATGTCATCCTTGTTAGCCGCCTCCGCTTGAATCATGGAGGCTAGAACCATAACCTGATCCAAAGTCATCTTCCGGGCTGACGCCTTGTTGCGGATATCTGCTGTCAGCTTTTTATTGCAGTTATTAATCAACTTCTGCACTGCCTTTTTGGAATCTTCATCCTTATAAAAATCATAGGTATCCGGGAACAGGTAGCCTTCCAGCTTATAATAACGGTCTGCGGCATTCGGGATTGCCTTGATAATTTCAAAGCTGTTGTCAAGCTGGTTCGAATTCATCACCGCTAGTGCATCCTTGGCACTGCAGACGCCGTTTTTCTCAAAGAGATTTGCCATTTCTAACACATTGATTCCCTCTGGAAACGTAATCTTAACGGTATCGACGCGGTTGGCACTGGACTGCAGGCTATTGATAATTGCCTCGTAGTCCATATTTGTATCAATCTTGTAGCTGCCGTTGCTGTAATTTCCATCTGCCTTTGTAAGCTTGGAATAAAGCTTAAAAAAATCAACTTCCCGAATAATGCCGGCATTCTTCAGGATACCGGCAACCTGATCAGTCGTCGGATTCTTTGGTATTTCCACCGTTACGCTGACCTTTTCTCTCCCCTGGGCCAACATATCATCGAAGCCGGAAATAAAAAGCTGAGACAGGAGCGTGGAAAGAAACACAACCATGATAATCCACATAACCCGAAACAGGAAACGGTTCTTTCTGCCCTTTTCCCTATTTCTCCATCTATGTGCTTTTTCTGCACGGGTTTCAGCTTCCCGTTGAGAATTTCTAGCTTTCTGCGCTTCCTTCGGGTCACTGTAGCTGTGAATCACATCGCCAAAATCGCCGTTTGCCTCATTCTCAGGATTATGCATATCCGAATACAGATCATGATCGATAGAATCATCCAGCTCTTCCTCAGGAATATTCAAGCGAAAGCGCTCTACCTTTTTCCGGTGGTTCAAGTCGTTCTGCAAATCATCACTCATAGCTGCGTCCTCCCATCTTATGTGCTGAATTTCATTTGGCGATATTCGACGTGCGCCGGATATACTTTTCCGTAATCAGCAGGTCTACCGGCTTATCGTAGTATCCGTGCGGCAAATTCCATTGCACGCACCCGGAATAGCAGATTCCGACGGTGCTGCCGGAAAAATCGGCAAGAAAGCGGTCGTAGTATCCCTTCCCGTAGCCCAGACGGTAGCCCTGCGCATCAAAGCTGAGACCGGGAACTACGCAAAGACCTTTGGAGTAATCCGTCACCAACGGGCATTTCCCCGGAACCGGCTCCGGTACACCGAACATTCCTTTTTCCAAATCACTCAGCGAAGTAATATAGTAGAATTCCATATCATAGGTATCGGGCACGCAACGCGGTACCGCGACAAGCTTACGGTTGGCAAGCGCGGCTTTGATCAGCGATATGGTGTCAACCTCTATGGATTTGCTTACATAAGTAAAAACCGTATCCGCCTTCGAATATTCTACAAGTGCGAGAAGGCGGCTCTGGATTGTGGAATCCAGTTCCAGCTTCTGCTCCGGGTTCATATTCTCGCGGAAGCGTCGGTAGCGGGCACGAAGATTGATTTTAACTTCCTTGATGTTTTTTACATACATTGCATTTTCTTCCTAAGCATACTGGATTTTTCAGCACCATAAAGCACCTCAACGATTTTCAGCGCAAATTCAACCGTAACACCGGCTCCTCTGGCGGTTATAATATCACCGCTTACGCACACAGGGGCTCCGGTCACCCTTTTCGCATTCAATTCATCCTCATATCCGGGAAAGCAGGTTGCTTCATAATCTCTGAGTAACCCCATATGCCCAAGAACGGATGGTGCGGCGCAGATTGCCGCAATCGGCTTGCGGTGATCCGCACAATACTGTACGGCGGAACGCACAAATGAAGATTCATCCAGCCTCTTTGTGCCTTCTCCTCCTCCGGGAAGAATCACCATATCAATCGCGGAAAAGCTGACGTCATTCTCCTCCAAATCTGCAATTACCTGAATATTGTGGGCACCGATAATTCTTTTTCCGCCGATGCCTACTGTGCTCAAATCACATCCGGCCCGCCGCAGAACATCTACGGTGGCAATTGCCTCAATTTCTTCAAACCCTTCCGCAAGGAACAAATATATCATGTGAAACCCTCCGATTAATCAAGTGATAACCCAAGATAGGGCGGATCCGTATCGTTCTGAATCGGCTGCAGCAGCGTTCCGCCGAGTGGTTTAATCATTCCAAACGCCGCAGCCTCCCCCTGACCGAACAAACCGTTCCCTACAGGCTGCCGAATGGAATAGGTCTGAGCGGGCACCTGGCTAATCAGGCTTGCGGCAAGGTCGGCAACCGTATCCTGATCCGCCATTACTTCCATTACATTGCAGGTGTTTTCGTCTATCCTCCGGCACAGTGCATAGGATGGCTTTTCTCCGGTTCGGGAGCAGACGAGCTTGTCTCCATACACCTTCGCCATACCGGCCGCGTAAGCAAAGCCGTCGTCCAGCCAGAGCACCGAACCCTTTTTGCGAGCCAAATGGGAATTGCGCAGAGTGTTAAGCTGCTGATAGGTAAAAATGAAATTACCCGCCAATCCGCCTTGCGCCAAATCACACATCCGACCGAGCGAAGCAGTTACATTCTCCATTTTAAAAAACGGAACATAATCCGATTTTTCATACAGCTCATAAAGCTTCCGGGTTGCCGGAAGAACAACAGAATACCGGTCTCCGCGATTGGAGCCAGTCAGCGCGGCCCACGCCAATAGCGCTGCCATATATCCGTGGGATCGGTATTGCGGCAGCGTCCCCGCCGCATAAATGTAATGGGCTTTTTGGGGTTTTTGGTCTGACGCAACATAAGCCGGAAGCAGGTAAACAGCCGCAGCGATTTTTCCCGCCGTCCTGTAAATCAGGCAGTTTTCCGGGCGAAAATAATTATTAAAAAAATATTTGACAGGTCGCACCGGCTCATCAAAGCAGAACTGCCAGAGCTGTGCTAGCTCGCCGCGCATATCCCAGTCCGCAAAACCAATCATTGTGCCGCTTCCTTTAATTCTTCCTTTAATGTGACCGTGTATTTCTGCAATAGAATGACCGGGTGATAAGAAAGCTTTGCCTTCCGCAAGCCCTCCAGTCCCAAATCCTCTTCCCGGTTAATATATTGATAACCGCTTAGATGGCGGGCGGCAAATTCATGGTTAATCGCCGTATACAGACCGTTATAGCCATCCAGCGCTTTTTCAAAATGTAATAAAAAGGTTTGAGAATTGATTTCTTCGCCAATCGTAAACGCAACCGGTTTTCCCTCGATTCGAATCAAGCCGCCAGACAGCCCCAATTCTTTATAATAATGGAAAGCTTTTAAAAGAGCACAGCTCTCATTCTGCGAGCCGTTTGCCTCGGTACAGCCCCCGTTATCCTCGCACCATTTTTTTGCGACCGCTTTACAGTCCCCAATGTTTTCGGGGGTTATATCCTCATAGCTCCAGTCATAGTTACGGTCGAACTGCGCCAGGTGATTGCGCTTCCCGTGATATCTTCGTCCGGGTAAATTGATTAAATCGTCGGAAGCATAGATATAATCGGAACCATTCCGGTCAAGTGAAAATTCAAATTTGCCGGGAAATAATTCTTGAAGCTCCGCAACACCATCCTGCGTAATTCCCCACATTTTAAAGGGAATCTGCTTTTCCTTTGCATCTTGCATCAGCGCTTCCACCGCCTTATAGGGGTCCTTTCCTCCAATGGGAAGATTATAACTATGGTATTGACCTCCAGAACCGAGAAGCAGAAAGTCATCAAAACGACAATATTTAGAATGATAGGCGCTGCCCCAAATGAACAAGGTTCCGAACGCCGATTCGCTGCCCATTCCCCCGCTCTGTGAGAGAATTGGCTGCATCCAATGGCGATCTTCAATGGTTGGGTATTCAAATTGAAACATATATAGGTAGTTCCTCCGCTATTTTTTTCATAACATCATTCTGTATTTCTTCAACAGTTCTCGGATTCCCTCCCCTGGCGCAGTGGACAATCTTCCAGTTCAGGCACTGAGCGGCATAGGCCGCGCTTTCGCGGCACTGGGAAAGGTAATCAGTATTGCTTTCATGAATATCTTTCTTACTGGCATCGCCGTGGTAGCGGGTACCAAGAAGCTTCTGTGAAACCTCCGTGGGCATTTCCAGATAAATAGTTAAATCCGGTTTGGGAATGGAAAGCTTTCTGTACTCAAAATCTTCCAGCCATTCAATGAAGCCGTCCCATTCTGATTTTGGGAGCTTGGAAAGCTGGAAGACCAGATTAGAGGTTGTATAGCGGTCGGCAACGATCAGCTTCCCCTGCTCGTAGTCCTCGCGCCAGTGCCGTTGGTAGCTGGCATAGCGGTCGACCGCATAAAACGAGGACGCTGCGTAAGCGTTTACCTGATTCGGGTCCGTACCGAATTCGCCTCCGAGATACATTTTTACCAGCGCGGACGATGGCTCCTTATAATCAGGAAACGATACTCGCCGAAGCGAAATTCCGTTTCTGACCAAACTGCCGCAGAGCAGTTGAGTTTGGGTTGCTTTTCCACTGCCATCCAATCCTTCGATGCAAATCAACTTTCCGTTCATTATTTTTCCCCTATTCCGTTCAAAAAAAACACAACCGACGAATCGAGCCGCAACAATATTACGACCGCTTCACAGATTTACCTGTTAAAACAACGTCATGATGTATATTTTTATATTATATCAAATTATAATCTACTCTTCAACACAAAAAGCCCGCCTGAAATTCAAGCGGGCTTTTAAAATTGATATTATGTGTTTGAAATAATAATCTGCTCTACAATATCAGCAACATCTTCGCAGTAATCAAGGGAATTTTCCATCGTGTTGTAAAGATTCTGCAGGCGAATTACATCTATCATTTCCATTTGGTTGCTTGGGTCAAACAATTCGCGCATCGCCTCGCCGAATACGGCGTCGCCCTCTTCTTCAAAGTTATTTACAATAACGGTGAGCTCCTTGATGCGCTTAAAGTTCTTCTTGTATTGTTTGAACTCCGCCATTAGTTTTTCAAGCTCTTCACAGCTTTCGACAATCAGGTTGACCATTTTTACGGTAACTTCGTTGGCCTTGGTGATATGCATCATGTAAATCTGATTCGCAATATCATCAATACTGTCTGTAATTGCTTCGATTGCTGCTACCATTGCCATCATATCGGAACGGTCCAGCGGGGTAATAAAAGCGTCGGCGATTAAATTGGAACACTCGTGCACATGCTTATCGCCCTCATGCTCGATTTCTTTTAGGCGCTTGATTTCATTTTTATCAATCGTTCCATCTGCAAAAGAGGTTTGAAGCGCCTTGGCGGCTTTGTTGGAAATACCGATTCCTTTTTCAAACAACCCAAAATAATCCGGCCCTTTAGAAAAAAAGTTACTCATAAAGTTCCCCTTACCCTTCAATCAGCATAATATAGTAATTGATCATTCCAAATTAAAATAATATCATAAACAAACGCGTCATCGCGTAACCGAGAACGAGGCAGGCCGGGAATGTCAGAATCCAAGCAACCACCATTTCCTTGGCAATCCCCCAATTCACATCGGAAAAGCGCCTTGCAGCTCCGGCTCCCATCATCGCGGCACCCTTGGTATTTGTTGTGGAAAGTGGAATACCGGATTTTACCGTGGTAATCAGCATACAGAGCGAAGCAACGATTTCGGCGGAAAAGCCCTGGTATTTTTCCAGCTTTACCATGTCGATGCCCATTGTTTTTATAATGCGGTAGCCGCCGATTGAGGTTCCGATCGCCATAACGATGGAGCAGAGAAACATAATCCAGAGGTCAATGTGAACACTTGCCGGAACCGGCTGCTTTTGAGCCAAAAGAATGACCAGAACAAAAACACCCATGAACTTTTGACCGTCCTGCGCGCCGTGGCTGGTCGCCATCAGCGCCGCGGAGGCAACTTGTCCAAATGAAAAGAAGCGGTTTGCTTTGGCGCGCTTTGCGTGACGGAACAAATAGCCAATCAGCTTTGTAACAGCGTATGCAGCTGCAAAACCAACCACAGTTGAAATTACAATACCCCAAAGAACCTTTTCAAATTCAGCAAACTTAAACGCTGAAATCCCGTTATAAGCAATTCCAGCCCCCATTAGACCCGCAATCAGCGCGTGACTTTCGCTGGTTGGAATTCCAAATTTCCACGCTGAGACAGACCAAATTACAATGGAAAGCTGAGCGGCACAAACAGCGATAAGAGGGTTGGCCTGATTGCCTAAATCGACCAGATTCGCAATCGTACTTGCCACAGCGCTACCAAAGCACATGATACCGACCAAATTAAAAAAAGTAGCCATAATCACCGCAACGCGCGGGTGGAGCACTCTGGTTGAAACAACGGTTGCTATTGCGTTCGGTGCATCGGTCCATCCGTTGACAAAGATGGATGCGCATACGAGAAGAAGCGCTACGATGAGCACAATTGACATTAAATAACCTCATTTCGATACTAGGCTTCGTTTTGAAATCCACATCAATTTTTAACATACCTTAACTTAACCGTAACTCATTATAACAGATATGAAATGAAAGATAAATAGTACGCCGTTCATAATAAGACGAAATACCAAAGCGGATTTATTTTACTTTTGTGCTTTTTGCCGGAGGTTGTCGAAATTTAATATAATTAGTATACTAATAATAATATATAATATTTATATTATAATTTTTCTATAGTGTTAAATGAATTTTGTAAAATAAATTGCCAGACCAAGCTGTATTGAAAGAATTAATATAATATTTTTATTTTAATCGAATAGATAATACTGTAACACAATTAAACCACCGCCATAAAATGTTATAGAGAAACAAGGGTTTCAGTAAACGTGATAGGAGGATTATTTATGGATGGAAATAACACAGAAACATCTGCAAATGTGCAAAGCACAGGATGCTTTAAAGAAGCGGTATGCATCGATTCCATGCGTGTGTATGATTCATGCAGCGAACAACAGTGTTCGGGATAGAAACCTACTCAAAAAGTATACCCCTAAAAGCCTTAATATTACAAAACCCCCACGCCGCCGGCGTGGGGGTTCAAGGTTTTTCGAACTATGCCAATCGCCTATAAACGTTAGGACTCCGCGTAAAAAAAAGTAGTTTCATCCACCGCTTTACACCACGCGGCCTGATTTAAAATTCGCACGATATCGGTACGCTTACCCTTTTTTCCGATTACCTTTGCAATTTCTGCCACGCGAATGAGCTTTTCCCGATTATTAATAAAATAATCCCGCAGCAGATTCTCGAGCTCTTCATCTGGTACAGCGCTTTTGGAAGGACGGACACTCGGCTTTTTCGTGCAACGAAACTCAGCGGCATGCTGCTTGCAGTACATTACAAATATCATCTTGATTTTGCTCAGCATCACAGGCGACAGCTCGCCGCGCAGTTTGTTAAAATCACATCGGATCAAGTCGGCCATTTCCATAAGACCACGGCTCTCACAGTATAAAAGGAATGGGTAGTAGTCATCATTGTTGTAAATTTCTTTAATTTCTGCCATGTTGATATTCCTTTCATTTTTTGCTAACACGATTTTTGATTATACTAGCTTTTTGCGGTTTTCACAACCCTAATTTTTTTAGAATGCTTCATTTTCTCTCGCAGAAGGATTCTATTTCGAATTTATGAATGATTCAGAGGGATAAGTGCAAACTAATTCCAAATTAAAAAAGGAGATGCTCATTATGCACGCACGTATTGACCGAAGCGGTTGCATTGCCTGTGGACAATGCGCAGAAATATGCCCCGAAGTCTTTTTTATGGCCGACGACGGGCTGGCCGACGTTCAAAAGGACCCTGTACCAAAGGAATCGGAGAACGATGCCGTATCCGCTCAGGAGAGCTGTCCGGTTTCTGTAATAATCGTAGAAGGCTGAATCCCCCTTATCCAAAAATGCCGCCGCAGGTTTCTGATGCCTGCCGCGGCATTTTTCCTGCCCGGTTACAAGAGAGGCATATCTCCTGATGCGGGATTCTCCGCTCTGCATATTATGTGGAGAAGGAGGTGTAACAATGGCAAGATTTTTCCCACCGTTCTGGTGGTTATTTCCACCGAGATATCCTCACCCGCATCCCCCCAGGCCCCCAAGACCGCCTTATCCGCCACCACCACCGAGACCGCCTTACCCACCACCGAGACCGCCGCAGCCGCCAAGACCGCCGCATCCACCCATTCAGCCGAGGCCGCCGCGCGAATATTAAAAGAAGCGGAGCTGAAAATGCTCCGCTTTTGCTATTGATCCGCACTCGTTTTATCTTCTGCTGCCAATTTTTTCATCCACAGAATTTTAATTCTTATCCGGCAGCCGCTTTGCTTTTCCAACGTGGATTCCAATGTCATTCTTACCTTTTCCCTGTTTCGGGCTGTCTCTTCCGGAGAACCGGCACAGCGATGTACAATTATAGTAGGGCTGCCAACCTCACGCATAGGTGTCACCTCATTAAAAATATGCAGCGTTCGGTTTGTCCTATGATTTTCCGACAAAATTCTGATCTTCGCGTTTTATCGCTTCATCCTGATGAATATATTAATAGCGGAGTCCCAATTTATACGGCAGGTGATTGAATGTGGTTGCAGCAATGTATCTAAGAAAAAGTCGTGCGGAGGAGCTTTCGGATACCGTAGAGGAAACTCTGAAGCGCCACAGAGAAATGCTGGAAGAATTTGCAAAAAAAAACAGACTGACCGTTTCAAAGATTTACGAAGAAGTGGTATCGGGTGAATCTTTGTTTGCGCGCCCTAAAATGCTGGAGCTGCTTGGAGACGTGGAGGAACAGGGTTATGACGCCGTGCTCTGTATGGATATCGATCGTTTGAGCCGCGGTACTATGAGCGATCAGGGCATTATACTGGAAACACTGAAACGAACAGAGACAAAAATCATCACACCCAGAAAAACTTATGACCTGAATAACGAAATGGATGAAACCTACTCGGAATTTGAAACATTCCTTGCCAGGCAGGAATTAAAAACGATAAAGCGGAGGATGCAGCGCGGAATCCGCAAAACAATCGAAGAAGGCGGATACATCGCCAACGCTCCTTACGGATATAACAAAGCATTGCTCGGAAAACACCCTACCCTCGCGGTAAACGAAGAGGAAGCCCGGTTCGTGCGGATTATATTTGATCTTTATGTAAATAAAGGAATGGGCTGCCAGCAGATTGCAAATACCATAAACACAATGGGAGCAAAACCCCACCGGGCAAATCAGTTTGGAAGAACATCCGTCAGAAAAATTCTTCAAAGTCCCACCTATATCGGCAAAATTGTGTGGAATCAATATTCTCATATCCGAAAAGGGACCAAAGGGAATTCCAAGCATGTTACAATCCATAACCCCAAAGAAAGCTGGATCGTTGTGGACGGCATCCATCCGCCGATCATCGATTCGGATTTATTTCAGAGAGCTCAGGAGCTATTCCGCAGCCGAAACCATCCTCCGGCTAACAACGGTACAGTCGAAAATCCCCTCGCCGGATTGGTTTACTGCGCGAATTGCGGAGGCTTGATGCAGCGGCAGGCAACGCGTAACTCCGGTGCCTACCTTATCTGCCAAAAACCAGAGTGTATGGTATCCTCATCTCTCTCTTTGGTAGAAAACGCCGTTCTGAAGAGCTTAAAGCCCGTCTTTGATCAGACAGTCGTTCAGTTGGAGGACTCGGCGCAAAAAAACGATGATAATAGGATGATTGAGCTTATAAAGGCACAGAAAAAAACAGTTTCATATCAAATCGGGAGCCTTCAGGATCTGCTGGAACAGGGCATTTATGACACCGAAACCTATAAGACCCGTTTTACTGCTCTGAAAAATAAGCTCGACGCCCTAAATCTGGCGATGCAGTCGTTCAGTGATAAACATATTTACTATAACTATTATAGTAAATCATTTATAAATATATTTTCTGCTTATGCTTCGTTCAGTGCTTTAGAAAAAAATCAATTTCTAAAAAGCTTAATCAATAAAATTACTTATCGTAAGCAAAAGGGAGCAAAACCGGCGGAATTTGCGCTGGAGCTTTATTTAAAGGATCTTTAGCAAAGCACGCTGAGCTATGTTTTGAACAGGAACACTGTTCCGATAAAGATTGCCTTGAAGATTTAAGAGTCTACTTCCCACCGGATAAACGCGAATTAATTGCTCACGCAACCAGTGTCAGATTGAGAAACGCGGAAGTAATTACCGTTTTTCTGAACCTTGAGCCGGTTCCCTTCAACAAAGGTTTTTACTCGGTAGATATGACCTTTTTCTTCAATGTATATCTGGATGTATTCGGCCCGCTGGCGGCAAACCCGATGATTGTGAACGGCGTATGCATGTTCAACAAGAGAGTGGTTTTATACGGCAGCGAAGGAAACGTAAAAATGTTCTCCTCTGATTTTGATCCGGATGATCTTGACAACCAAAATACGAACGAAGTACTCCCGAAGGCAACCTGCCAGGTAGCCGAGCCAATCGCCCTTTCCGCAAGAATCTGCGACTGCCCGCCTCACGGCTGCGACGCCTGCTGCCGGATTCCGGACTGCATCTGCAGACGGTTCGGCGGTGAGCTTGATTTCGCTTCCGCTCGTTCCGTGTATGTAACGCTCGGCATCTTTACCATCGTACAGATCGTTCGGAATGTTCAACTGTTAATTCCGGCATATGATTTCTGCATCCCGGAGAAGGAATGCGTAAGTACATCAGATGATCCCTGTGAAATGTTCCGCCGCATCGACTTCCCAACCGATGAATTCTTCCCGCCGAATGTCGGCGAATTTAGCGGCGGCGGAGATCATTGCCACAAGCCAAGATGACAGGGAACAACTGTGCTCCAAAAAAGAAGCCCGCCTAAAAAGGCGGGCTCATGTTGTTGGTAAAGTCTTTTAACACTCTCAGCCCTCCTATTTAGGCGGGCTTTCGTTATGCTTTTTTCAGCCTTGCAAAATTTGCCATTAATTTCTTGGTTCCCACGGTTTCGAACGCAATTTCCAGCAGCGTATCATTGCCCATAGGAGAAGCGGAAATCACCATGCCGGTTCCAAAGGACTTATGGTTTACACTGTCCCCTGGCATAAATTCATCGCCCGGCGGTGTTCCGTGCGTGATTCCGGCAGGACCGAAATTTCGGGCGGATTCCGTGGTGACCGCTCTGGCTTCAAAGGCGGAGGTCGGCAGGCTCATGCCCGGCGCCGGCTTTTTCCATTCGCGGGTCCGGCTGCGCTCCACCAGCTCCTCCGGAATTTCCACAAGAAAGCGGGACGGCTTATTGCGGGAGGTGCTTCCGAATATCATACGGCTCTCAGCATTCAGAATGTAGAGCTCCTCCTTCGCCCTGGTGATTGCCACATAGGCGAGACGGCGCTCTTCCTCTATTTCTTCCGGGTTATAGATTGCCTGCATTCCCGGGAAAATACCGTCTTCAAAGCCAGGCAGAAACACCACAGGGAACTCTAAACCCTTTGCGGAATGCATGGTCATCATAACCACACTTTCTGACTGCGTGTCATAGTTATCGATATCCGTCATTAGGGAGACTTCCTCCAGAAAGCCGGAAAGGCTGGCAGCTTCTCCGTTATCCGCCTCGTACTGAATCAGGTTTGAAGCTAATTCATTAATGTTGTCGATGCGATCCTGCGCGTCGTCCTCCTCTGCCGCCTGAAGGCAACGGATATAATCCGTCTTATCCAGAATCATATGGTACAGCTCGTTAAGGCTGACATCTGCGCTATTTGAAGCGTCTATCAGCTCCTGTATAGTGGAAGCAAACTGCAGGAGCTTAGGAGAGGTTCTTCTCAGCGGTTCATATTCATCCGCATGCCGGATGACGTCGAACACGCTTTCTCCAACCTGCACGGCAATCTCCGCCGCCTGTGCAATGGTTTTATCGCCGATGGAACGCTTCGGCTGGTTGATAATCCGGCGAAGACGTATCTCATCGTAGGGATTGTTGATCACGCTCAGATAGGCGATCATATCCTTAATCTCTTTGCGCTCATAGAAGCGGAGACCGCCGATGATCCTGTATGGAATACCGGATTTTACAAACACCTTTTCAAGCATATTGGACTGTGTATTCATACGGTAAAGAACCGCAAAATCGGAAAATTTTCGACCTGCCGCGTTTTCATCCAGCATCTTTTTAGCGATATTATCGGCTTCGTCCTGCTCACTGTACGCGGTATGTATCCCGATCTTTTCTCCGGCGCCGTTGTTCGTCCAAAGGGTTTTACCTTTGCGCGCCTGATTATGGCTGATAACCGCGTTTGCGGCATCCAGAATGTTCTTGGTGGAGCGGTAATTCTGCTCCAGCCGGATAACCTTCGCGTTCGGAAAGGTTTTTTCAAAGCTCAAGATATTTTCAATCGTGGCGCCGCGAAACTTGTAAATGCTCTGGTCATCATCGCCGACAACACAGAGATTGGTGCTTCTCTGCGCGAGCAGCTTTACAAGAAGATACTGCGCGTGGTTGGTATCCTGATACTCGTCCACCATAATATAACGGAATCGGTTCTGGTAGTATTCCAGAACCTCCGCATTGCTTTGAAGCAGGAATACGCAATTGCAGATTAAATCGTCAAAATCCATGGCGTCCGCTTCACGGAGCCGCTTTTGATAAAGCTGATACGCTTTGGCGATCAGACCGATCCGGTTATCTCCGCCCGCCTGCAGGGCATATTCGTCCGGTTGTATCATATTATCTTTCGCGTGGGAAATCTCCGAGAGAATCGCTTTATGGGAAAGGTACTTATCCTCAATTCCAAGCTGTTTCTGGCACTCCTTCATCAGCCGACGCGAATCATCGGTATCGTAAATGGTAAAATGGTTGGAGTAGCCAATCTTCTCTCCGTCACGCCGCAGAATACGCGCGCAGCTGGAATGGAACGTAGAAGCCCAGATATCCTCGCCGTCCGCTCCAAGCAGAGAGACAAGCCGGTTTTTCAGTTCCCCGGCAGCCTTATTGGTAAAGGTAATGGCAAGAATCTGCCAGGGGCGGCATGGGTCTACCGCGAGACAGCTTCGCACCTGCTCCGGCAGAGGCTGTCCATCCCGCAAATACTGCTCCACCGCGTTCAGATCATCCTCGCTGAAATCCGGGTCAACCGTCCTGCTTGTATAAGCGTTCCCATAGCGAATGATATTCGCTATGCGGTTTACCAGCACGGTTGTCTTGCCGCTGCCCGCACCGGCTAAAATCAGCAAGGGACCGTTAACACTGAAAACAGCTTCCCGCTGCATATTGTTCATCCTGGAAAATTCTTTTTCCAGGACCTTTTTCCTATGCTCTATAATTTGTTCTGTTGTACTATTTAACATGTATCCACCGCCAGAATTAAAATAAGCGAACAAACGCTCTTTGGTAACTATCGTACAAAGTATATTCTACAATATTTTATAAATAATAGCAAATTTAACTATTACCA
>JAEZYP010000068.1 GCA_023418995.1 Bacillota bacterium
AAGGAACCCTGCGCTGTGTATGGAAAAAGAATTCCGTACATGGCGTTTTTTATTGTCGCCCCCGAATAGAGCGGCGCGGGCTAAAAAATTCCATAAATCCCAATTTGAATTAATTTACGGCATATCCCTTCCCTCAACGACCGCCCGCGCAAGCTAATTCGTTATTATTCGGGGTGCAATAAGAAGAGATAAAGGTGATCGCGAAAAAACAGCGTCCTGTAAAGGGCGCTGTTTTTGTATCAACCGACAATGGGCTGGTTCTGACCGAGGGACTTGTCCACAATTTCTCTGTAGTCAAGCTCCGGTTCCTCAGGAACGGCGCCGTTCAGGCTGAACTTTGTGTTCAGGCGGGCGCAGGCGGCGGGGAGCATTTGAAGAAGCTCCTCCGGCTGATCCGGCAGGACGACGATTGCTTGGTTTAAGCTTTCGATCAGGTATCCGGTTTTCTCCGTTCCTTCCAAGCGGAGAACGCCCTTAGGTTCGCCGTTTGAATCCGTTGGAATATGAAGAATTTCAAATAAAGCACAAGCCGCCGAGGGTCGGCGCTCCTGCGCTTCGCTCACGAGGAAAACCACCGGCAGCGCGGCAATCAGCCGCGACATGGAGGCGCGCAGCTCGTCGCTCTTTGGGCAGATTTTTACACTGGATACGGAAAGATCAAAATAGCCCGCGTATCGGCTGAGGCGCTTTTGGCATTGGGAGGTTCTTCGAGCCAGATAAAACAGAATACCCGCGTTCATTCATTTTCACCCCACGGCACAACTTTAGTTTTTACAGCCTGCTCATAGGTTTTCGGCCATTCCGGCTTTTTGCCGCCGTGCTTTTGGTACCAGCAGTCAGGATAAACAACCTTGCCGTTATAGACGGCCCTGCCGGTATCGACGGCGTCGCTTTCGCCTGGGCGTACCCTGCGCGCGGCGACGACCTCGCGGAAGTCCGTGAATTCATAGGAGCAGGTGGAGAGAAGCACAATTTTATCCTCGGCGTTCAGACTTACGCCGGTGTTGTAAATGGAACGGATTCGAAGCTGATAGGCGAAATTTAGAAAATCACTGTCGCTCTTAAAGCTAGTTTTCATGTAATTGAACGGCTCGCCCTGCTCCGGCAGAGTGTTGGTGAGGAATACCGAAATAATTTTCCACTGGGAGGGACCGTTTACCGTATCAAAGGTAAATACGGGAGTCGATTTGTAAAAATCCAGCGACTTGTATTGGTTCAGCTGGGTAAACATGCGCCCGGAGTTGAGCGAATGTCCGTATAAAATCATGCTTCTGGATTTTTCATCGGCTACCGGTGCGTGCCAGTCTGCGAAAACGCTTCCGTAAAACGAGTAGCTCCGGTTATAATCATGATCTAAGTAAAATTCCGGATGGTCGGAATTTGCCTGCAACACAGGAAGATCGATAATGGTATTGGGAATACGAATCCAGCCGACAATATCCGGGTTTCGCTTTTGCAGGCTGACAAAGCGGAGGAGTCTGCCCTGCGCGTCGCGTTCGGGGGCAGGGGCAGAAGCTTGCGCCCCGTTTGTCTGTTTGGCGGGAGCTGACGGAGCCTTGGCAGCATAGTAGATGCTTTTGATCGCCTCCTGCGCCTGATCAGAGGCAGCAGGCTGGATGACAAGGTCGTTGAGAAGATAGGCGGCACAGGCGAGAAAGACACAGGCGGCAGCCAGCGAGATCACCTTGTAGACAATCTGCTTTTTGCTGTCGCCCTTCCAGGGCAGCAGGGAACGGTAAAAGGGCTGCCGGACTTTGCCGCTCGGTGCGTCCATGGTGTTTCACCCCTTCTGTTTTTGTGAGCTGTAGGCCGCTTCTTCCAGACCGCCGAGGTCTTGCAGGTAGCGCCGCACCATATCCAGCGCGTTGGAAGCAGCAAGGAAACGAAGGTAGCTGCGACCCTTGTCGCAGCCGGTGCGGTTCATTTTGCGTACCCAGGTGTGTTCGCCGTTGCTCAGCGCCAGATAAACCAGACCGACGGGTTTTTCGGCGGTACCGCCGCCCGGACCCGCAATTCCCGTAATGCCGATGCCAAGCTCGCTGCCGGAGCGCATGCGGATGCCCTCGGCCATTGCGCGGGCGGTTTGCTCGCTGACCGCGCCGTATTGCTTTAAGGTTTCCTCCGGTACATCGAGGAGGAGTGTTTTAATCTCATTTGCGTAGGTTACGGCGCCCATATGAAAGACCTCGGAAGCTCCGGGGATATCGGTGATTCTCGAGGCAAGCAGACCGCCGGTGCAGGATTCCGCGGTGGCAAGCCGGATCCTGCGCTTCGCCAGCTCCGCTACGACGACCTCCTCCAGACTTTCTACGTCAATGCCGTAGATAAAGTCGCGGAATCTGGACTGGATATCCTCCACGACCGGCGCACACATAGCCTGTGCCGCCGCCTCGTCCTTTGCCATGGCGGTAACGCGGATGAAGCATTCGCCATCCTTTGCGTAGGTGGCGGAGGTCGGGTTGGCACAGTCAGTGAGGTCGGAGATTTTCTCCGCTACAAAGCCCTCACCCAAGCCGAAAATACGGATGATTCTGGAAGCAATGACCGCGCTGGAGCCCTTTGAAAGGTAGGGGACCGCGTAATTCTTGAGCATGGGAATCAATTCGGAGGGCGGACCGGGAAGCATGATAATAATTTTACCCTCAGAGGTTTCAAAGCCGCAGCCCGGCGCGGTGCCAAAGTCGTTCGGAAACACCGTGCAGCCTTCGGGAAGCATGGCCTGCTTCCTTTGGCTTTCTCCAAGCTCTCTGCCCTTGAAGTAAGAGACAATATGATCCATGCTTTGCTGGTCGAGAACCAGCTCCTTGCCGGCGGTCTGCGCGATGGTTTCTTTCGTCAGGTCGTCGCCCGTGGGTCCGAGCCCTCCGGTGGTGATGACGATATCGCTGCGGCTCAGCGCGCTTTTCAGCGCCGCCTCCAGACGCTCGACGTTATCGCCGACCGTGCAGGAAAACATCATGCTGATGCCGAGCGCAGAAAGCTCGCGCGCCACGTAGGCGGCGTCGGAGTTAATCGTATGCCCGAGCAGAAGCTCCGTGCCCACGGAAATGATTTCAGCGTTCATTTTTATAATCCTCCGTTATAATTTCGGATATATTTTTGTCAGCTTCAAATGATTCAAGCATTCCTCGATTAACGCTTCGCAGTCCAGTGCTTCCTCGGCTTCGAGAACATAACGCAGCTCGGGGCGGGTGCGCGGATGCTTCGGCGTGAATACGGTACAGCAATCCTCAAAGGGCTGGATGGAGATGTCGAAGGTGTCTATTTTTCGCGAGATATCAATGATTTCCACCTTATCCATACCGATGAGCGGACGGAATACCGGAATATGCGCCGCTTCGTCGGTGCAGAAAATTGCCTGTACCGTCTGGCTGGCAACCTGCCCGAGGCTTTCGCCGGTAATCAGCGCGGAGCAGTACTCCTTTGCGGCAATCCTTTCGGAAACACGCATCATAAAACGGCGCATGATAATTGTAAAGAGATCCTCCGGGCATTTCGCCATGATTTCCTCCTGCACCTTGGCAAACGGCACGGTAAACATGGTCATTCGTCCCGAATATTCGCTCACCTTCGAAAGCAAATCGGCGACCTTCTGCTCGGCGCGTTCGCTGGTATAGGGCGGGCTGGCAAAATGGATGGCGGTCAGCTCCAGACCGCGCTTTGCCATCATCCACGCGGCGACGGGGCTGTCGATTCCGCCGCTAATGAGGATGGCCGCGCTTCCGCCGGTGCCGACGGGGATTCCGCCAGCGCCGCGAAGCGGCTGACCGTGAACATACGCGCCGAAATCGCGGACCTCCACGCGTACGATGATGTCAGGATTGTGCACGTCAACATGCAGATTCGGGAACCGGTCTAACAGATATTCGCCCAGTTCAGCGGATATTTCGGGCGATTGCAGGGGGAAGCTCTTATCCGCGCGTTTGGATTCCACCTTAAAGCTTTTCGCGGCGAGCAGGTCGTATTTCAGGTAATCCTCCGCCGCCTCCAGAATGGCGGGCATTTCTTTTTGTACCGCGCAGGCGCGGGAAAAGGCGGCAATGCCGAATACTTTGGAAACCTTCTCCACGGCGGAACCGAGGTCGGCTCCGCCATGCGGAATCACATAAACCGTGGACTGCGCTACCTTGATCTCAAAATCGCCGAGGTTACCCAGTCGGCGGCGGATGTTCCGCAGAAGAGCGGCCTCAAAAACCTTGCGGTTCAGACCCTTGAGAACCATTTCGCCTAATTTAATTAGTATGACTTCATTCATGATGTTACTCCTAATACAGATATATAGATTCCCTTAAGACGGAAAGAAGCCCTCCTCAGCGTTCAGAAGGGAGGGGACGGGCGTTTGAAGAATCCGTTTTATTATAAAGGACGTTTGGTCAGCTCCTTTAAGCCGCTTTGGAACGCCTGAAGGAAGAGGTCGGCTTCGTCCTTTGTGGAATAGCGGGAAAAGCTGAGGCGCAGGGAGGAAGCGATGCGTTCCCGGGGAAGCCCCATTGCCGTAAGGACGTGGCTTGCCTTGCCCTTGGAGCAGGCGGAGCCGGAGGAAACATAAACGCCCTTGTCTGCGAGGTAGTGCAGCATGGTTTCCGCGCGGATGCTGCCGTTGGACAGATTCAGAATATAGGGGAGTGCGTCGTCGGGGGAATTGAGGGTCACACCTTCCATTTTACCAAGCTGCTCGCGCAGATAGCCGTTCAGCTGAGCGGCTTTTTTCCGCTCGGTCTCCGGGTCGGACAGCGCGTCGGCGGCAGCGCCGAAGCCGGCAATCAGCGGGGCAGATTCCGTTCCCGGTCGGATTTCCTTTTCCTGCCCGCCGCCGTAGGAGCGGGGGACGATGTGTACGCCCTTGCGAACATAAAGCGCGCCTACGCCCTTCGGTCCGTGTATTTTGTGGGCGCTTACGCTCATCAGGTCGATTTTCAGACGGGCGGGGTTCAGCGTCAGCTTGCCAAAGGCCTGCACCGCATCAACGTGGAAAAGCGCCGGCGCGTTCGCCGCGGCAATCGCTGTGGGTACGGCTGCAATCGGCATCAGGGTACCGACCTCATTGTTTACACACATCATGCTGACTAAAACCGTATCGGCGTTCACCGCCTCAAATACCTGCTCCGGCTGAATTCTTCCCTGCGAATCCGGCTTGAGGTAAACGGCTTCAAAGCCTTCCTTTTCCAGTTGCTTGACCGTATTGAGCACCGAGGGATGCTCGATCATAGTGGTAACGATACGGTTCCCGCGCTTGCGGCGCGCGTATGCCGCTCCGAACAGCGCAAGGTTGTTGCTTTCCGTTCCGCCGGAGGTAAAATAAAGCTCCTCCGGTTTTGCGCCGAGAACGGAGGCAATCTTTGCCCGCGCGGCGGTAAGCTCCTGCTCCGCCCGGAAGCCCATCGTGTGCAGGCTCGACGGATTCCCGTAATTTACCGTCATCATTTCCATAACCTTTTCCGCCGCTTCACGGCATACCGCGGTTGTGGAGGAATTGTCAAAATATACTTCACCCAAAAGGGAGTACCTCCTGTTAATCACCGGGCTTCGGCAGAACGGAACAGCGCTCAAAACAGCGGTTTGAACTCCCGTTTTACCCGGTATTCTTAATTTACCATATTATACATCAAATAATCGTTTGGGGCAACGAAAAACAAGGAGACGATCCGCATTGCAATTTTATGATTATGTATTATAATAATCTTAATACTGTATCACTTAACATGAGCAGTCGGCTTTGCAGAGAGGTGAGGAAATGGCCGCTTTAAAAAACACAAAACAGCGCTGTGCGATTATGCGAATTTTAAATCAGGGCTCCGAACCGGTGAGCGCCGAAGAAATATTCGTCGGTCTGCGCGAGGAATTTCCGAATCTTGCCCTGTCAACCATCTACCGCAATCTGGAGCGGTTTGCCGCCGACGCGATTGTAGAGAAGGAAATCTTTAACGACGGTGTTGTGCGGTACTCGATCGCCGGGGAAAACCACGGGCACTACTTAATCTGTACGAAGTGCAGCGCCAAGGTGAAAATACCGGACTGCCCGCTTTCCCGCCTTGAACAAGGGCTGGCGAAGGACACCGGTTACAAGATAGAGGGACATACCCTGACAATCTTTGGGAAATGCCCCGAATGTATTCGAGTAGAACGGAGCAGCAAAAAGAAATAAACGCATAAACAAAGGATGAAAGGCTTTTGATCAAAAAATGCGTTAGGCGTAAAAACAGCCCGGCCTTGAAAAAGACCGGGCTTGCTTTATGCCTTTTTATTTTTCTCGCAAAGCTCGTTGATGAGCGAAAAAATATTTTTACTGGAATCCGAGGTGTCAAAGCTTTCGCAGGAGTTTCGCATATCCTCAAGCCGCTTGCTGTCCTCCAGCAGAGTCTGGATGGTGCTGCCGGAGTCAAGGTCCTTTTCCAGCTTGACAGCCATGTTGTGCGTCAGCAGGAAGTTGGCGTTATCCTCCTCCTGCCCGGGAATGGCGTCGAACACCGCCAGCGGGATATTGCAGGCAAGCGCCTCCGAGACGGTGAGCCCGCCCGGCTTCGTGATAATAAGGTCGGAAGCGTGCATATAATTTTCGACTTCATTGGTGAAAAGGACAAGCTTTGTCTTTTTGGGGCTGTTCTCGATTACGGGGGTAAAGGCGTCATATAGCTTCTGGTTGCGCCCGGTAATTACGATAATCTGGAATTCCTGGGGCAGTTTAACGATTTCCTTATAAATACTCATAATATTGGTTACGCCGAAGCTTCCCGCCATAATCAAAATCGTGGGAAGCTCGCTGTTCATGCCGAATTTTTTGAGCAGCGCGGGCTTATCCCCTTTGTTGAAGAACACGTCGCCAACCGGGATGCCGAACGGGTAAATTTTTTCCTTTTTAACGCCCATTGCCTGCATTTCCGGAATCATATCCGCGGTGGAAACAATATACGCGTCCACATAATTGCCGATCCACGCGCGGTGCGGGCCGTAATCCGTCATCAGGCAGATGAGCGGCGCTTTGACGACTCCTTTGCCCTTCAGGTGGGATACCATCTCGGTGGCGAACGGATGGGTGGAAATAATTACATCCGGCTTCTGCTCCTCCATCAAAGGAATCAGCTTTTGGCTGAATACACTGGAAAAGCGGGAAACCAGGCTGGAGAGAAGGCTCTCCTCGTTCGTTTTACGGTATAGCTGACCGAATACCTTCGGCGTTTTGGTCGCCAGAAAGTGGTAGCCCTCACACACGGTTTTATCCAGCACGGAGTTGATGCTTTTGAGCGTGTCGATGACTGCGACTTCGTTTCCGGTAGAATTATCTTTGATGTATGATTCTATTGCATGGGACGCCCGAAGATGCCCGCCGCCGGTAGCTGCCGAAAGAATCAATATTTTCACAGTAACACTCCTATTTTTTGCTAATTATTTCAATTCATAAATAATATATTAATATTATAACATATAAATATTAAAGTTGCCATAGCGGGGGGGGTAAATTCCAGAGCATCCCGCAGGGGGTCTGTTAAACTGTAATCAACCTGTTACTTTACATTTTACTGTACGAGCTATATACTTAAAAAAGTAAAATAATTCATTTGCTTGGGAGGCCACAGTATGGCTGATGGAAAAACCGTAGATATATATTCCGATTCGTCGGCAGGAAAAAGAAAGCATACCGTTATTTGGGTTCTGATATCCTTGGCGGCGGTGCTCACGGTTGCCGGCGGATTTTTCGGACCGAAAATCTATCAGGAAATTCAGCGCCAGGAGCAGATCAGCGCGGCGATTGATACGGATAGATTTTATCCCGGGATTGTTGTTCACGGGATTGACCTCGGCGGAAAGACCATGGAGCAGGCCAAGGCGGCGCTCAAAGAGCTGGAGCCCACTCTTCGCGGGAAGTATGATGTTAAGGTTGAATATGATGGCAAGAGCTGGAACATTACGGAAAACGACCTCTCCTTCACCTTTAATACAGATTCGGTTTTGAAAGAGGCTTATGATTACGGGCGGTCGGGTGACCGGAATGAGCGGTATCAAAAGGTTATGGACCTGAAGCAAAACCCGAAGAAATTTGAAATCACCAATACGATGAATTATGACGGTCTTGACGCGAAGCTGAAGGATGTGGTCAGGGGCATTACCTGTGACCCTGTGGAGCCCACGGTGGTCTCCTTTAACGCTGGGACCGGAGAGTTCCAGTTCAAAGAGGGGAAAAACGGGATTGCCGTTGACGAAAACCTTCTTTATACAAGGGTGACGGAAATCCTCAACGGCGCGAAAACCGGGACGGTGCGGGTACCGACCAAGCAGGTGCCCTGCCAGAAATCAATTGACGACATTAAAAGCCACCTGAAAAAGCTTGGCACTTACAGCACGATCTCGACCAATAACGCAAACGGTACCCACAACATGAAGCGCGCGCTTGCCTCGGTGAACGGAACCTGCATCCCGGCGGGCGGCACGTTCTCCTTCAACGACGTTGTCGGAAACTCAAACCAGGCAAACGGGTATCTGGAAGCCGGTGCGATTTTGAACGGGAAGCTGATCAAGGCCTACGGCGGCGGAATCTGCCAGGCCTCCACAACCCTGTACGGCGCCGCGCTGCGTTCCAATATGCAAATCGTTCAGCGCTCCAACCACACAATCCAATCCACGTATTGCCCCATCGGGCAGGATGCCGCGGTTAGTTACCCGGAGCTTGATTTTAAATTTATGAACCCAACCGAATACCCGGTTTATATTATCACAGGCAGCAACGGGAAAACGCTTACCGCTACCTTTTACGGGTATCAGTCGCCGGATTACGACACCATCAAGATTACCTCTGTAAAAACAGAATCCCTTCCCGCGCCGACGACACCGAAATTTACGGTGGATAAAACGCTGGCCAAGGGAGTGGTTAAACTCGACAGCAAGGCGCGCGACGGCTCTAGAGCGACCGCGCAGCGCGTATTTTATAAAAATGGTTTGATTGTAAAGACAGAAAATCTACCTGCATCCTATTATCATCCACTTCCGGCATTTTATTCTATGGGGCCGGAAACCACAGTTGACATGACGAAGCTGCCTACCACATCCTCCGCTTCTTCACAGACAACTTCTTCCAAGCCGTCTGCCTCTCAGCCGGGCAGTTCTTCCGCTCAGGCTCCGTCGACCCCGTCTTCCAGTTCGCACCAGCCTGCGCCGCCAAGCTCCTCGCAATCAACCACAGAGCCGTCTTCCGGCAATCCCTCCTCTTCGGAAGATCCGGCTGCGGACGATGTTCTTGCCAACGGAGAAATTTATCCCGACTAAGCTGTGGGCGGAGCTGTTTGCTTTGCACAAATCAGGGTGTGGCACAGGCTGCATCCTGATTTTAAATTGGACTTGACTTTTTGCCCTTAATCTGCAAAAATGGACGTAGCTTCACATGGTTGATAAAAAAATTTAGAAATATAAAAACTCCGATGTTAACGGGGTATGAACAGACTCTGAGAGGCGATACTGATAGTGTCCGTCTCTGATCCAGAAAGGATGAGTTTATGACCGAAAACAGAGAAAATCCAAAGATTAGCATTGTCATACCTGCTTATAATGTAGAAAGATATATCGGAAAATGTGTTACCTCATTGATTGAGCAAACATTTACAGATTTTGAAATAATTGCAGTAAACGACGGCTCAAGCGACAATACGCTTGAAATTTTGCGCCATTTTGAAAGCAGGTACCCTTTCTTTACGGTAATTGACCAGAAAAACTCCGGAATTTCCCAGACAAGAAACGCCGGGCTTGCCCGGGCGCGCGGGGAATACATCTGCTTTATCGACAGCGACGATTTTGTCGCGCCAACCTATCTTTCTGAGCTATACAGCGCCTGTGTGGAAACCGGCGCGGAGATTTCCTGCTGCTATTATTATTTCCGCTTTGTGGAAAATGATTTTTTGTTTGAATACCCGTTCCGCTGCCACGGGATTTTGACCCGTGCTGAGGCAATGAATAAGCTGATTCGGGATGTTCAGATTCAGAGCCTTGTTTGGAATAAGATGTACAAGCGCAGCCTATTTACAGATAACGATATTAAATTTCCCCCCATGTGCTTTGAGGATATGGCGGTGGCCAATAAGGTATTCAGCCTCACCAACAAGGTGGTAGTTCTTGACCGCCCGCTTTACTATTATAACCAGCATCCGGCGAGCACTCTTGCGACCATGAATGCGGACAAAATAAACGATTTTATCCGCGCGATGGCAATGGTTCGAATTTCGCTGGAGCGCAGCGGGCAATATGCGAAATACAAAAAAAGCTACCTGGCGCTGACCAGAAAGACCTGTGGCTGCTGCTATATGTATGTTTTGAAGATGCACAATGAAAAAAAGAGCTTTCGCGGATGTGTTACCAATATGAAGCGTATTTCAAAAGCCATTAAGCACTATACCTCGGATGAATTCAGCCCGATGACCCGTTTCAGTGAGCTGCCGGATGTGGTGGATTCCCCCGAAAAGCTTGAAAAGGATTATTCAATCCGCTGACGTTCCGTTTGCGCGCAGGCTTCAACGGGTGCTGGATTGCGGAGGATAGCGCAGGGAAAACGGAGGAATTCAAAAATGAATGACGGCTTTTTTAAGGTGGCTGCTGCAACGCCGCCCATCAAGGTTGCCGACTGTGCCTTTAACGCGGGCGCGATACTAAAGCTGATGAAGGAAGCGGACAACCGGGGAGTCGGCGCGGTTGTTTTTCCGGAGCTTTGCCTTACCGGCTATACCTGCGGCGATTTGTTCCGTGACCGGACTCTGATTACCGGCGCTCAAAGCGCGCTTTCATTTTTGCTGGAGCAGAGCCGCGAGCTTAAGCTGGTAGCAGTGGTGGGTCTGCCGGTTGCCGTCGGCGCGGATTTGTACAATGCAGCTGCGGTGATTTGCGCTGGAAAGCTGCTTGGCTTCGCGGCGAAAACGAACATTCCGAACTACAGCGAGTTTTATGAGGCAAGGCACTTTACGCCGAGCCCCGAATACAGAGAGGTTTCCTTTTGCGGACAAACCGTGCCGCTGGGGAACAGCCTTGTTTTTGTATGTGAAAATATCCCTGAGCTGGTAATCGGAATCGATATCTGCGAGGATTTGTGGGTGCCCTGCCCGCCTTCGACGCGGTTGGCGCAGTGCGGCGCAACGCTTCTGCTGAATCCATCCGCAAGCGATGAAATTATTGGGAAGGCTCCCTACCGCAGGGAATTGGTGAAAAGCCAATCGGCGCGCCTGATATCGGCTTACGTTTACGCCGACGCGGGCGAGGGGGAATCCTCCACGGATCTGGTCTACTCCGGGCATAACGTGATTGCCGAAAATGGGACCGTATTGGCGCAATCCGGGCATTTTACCACTGGTCTTACCGTTGCTGATGTGGACTTACAGCGTGTCGTTCAGGAACGTCTGCGCACCACGACGTGGTCCAATGCCGGAGAAGCGCATGCCGTTTCCTTTGAAATGAATGAGCGGCAATTCGAGTTGGAGCGAAAATTCCCGGCGCTTCCCTTTGTGCCTGCGGACGACAAAGACCTGAGCGAACGCTGTGAGATGATCCTGAACCTGCAGGCGGCAGGGCTGAAAACCCGGCTGAAGCACACCGGCGCGAAAAGCGCCGTGCTCGGGATATCCGGCGGGCTGGATTCCACCCTTGCCCTGCTGGTAACGGTTCGCGCGTTCGATATGCTCGGGCTTGCCCGTGAGGGTGTTCACGCGGTTTCAATGCCCGGTTTTGGCACAACAAGCCGGACAAAAAGCAACGCACAGCGACTTGGGGAGCTTTTGGGCGTCACTTACCGGGAAATACCGATTCACGACTCCGTAAACCGGCATTTTAAGGATATCGGACATAACCCGGAAGTACATGATGTAACCTATGAGAATGCACAGGCGCGGGAGCGCACGCAGGTTCTGATGGACCTAGCGAACCAGGCCAACGGGCTGGTGATCGGTACGGGCGACCTCTCCGAGCTTGCGCTCGGCTGGGCGACCTATAACGGCGACCATATGTCCATGTATGCTGTGAACAGCTCCATCCCCAAAACGCTGGTACGACATCTGGTACACCACGCAGCGGTATCGGGCGGCGGAGATTTGTACACGTTGTTGGAGGATATTCTTGCGACGCCGGTCAGCCCGGAGCTGCTGCCGCCGGTAGACGGAGTGATTTCGCAGAAAACGGAAAATATCGTCGGACCGTACGAGCTGCATGATTTTTTCCTTTACTATATGCTTCGATTCGGGTTTACGCCCGGAAAAATCTACCGCATGGCGAAGAACGCGTTCGCCGGTGTCTATGACGGCGAAACAGTAAAAAAGTGGCTGACAATTTTTTACCGTCGCTTTTTTGCGCAGCAGTTCAAACGCTCCTGCTTGCCGGATGGCCCCAAGGTGGGCAGCGTTACGCTTTCGCCGCGCGGCGACTGGCGGATGCCAAGCGATGCTTCGGCAAGGCTTTGGCTGGATGAAATTGAAGCACTGCAATGATTACAGCTCTCATTTCAAAAAAATATTGGAACTCAGGGGTTGTTCTTATTGACAAATTCATTAGAAAACCTTATTATATTAATATTGGAAATATGAGTTTTTTCTGTGGATTCCTTTATGGATTCAGAACAGACAGAGCTTTTAATTTTATTGCGACTGATTATTGAGAATTGAACCCTCCCTTCAAAAAATCACCGCTTTTCCGTAGCAGGAGAAGCGGTGATTTTGTCGTTATACGAACACACCGGTTATGCCGGTAATTTTGAAAAAGCCGCCGGTTCAACAACCGGCGACCGTAAAGATCAAATAGAAGAGGAATCATCCAACGTGTCGCTGAGGTCAGAGGGGAGCTTCTGATTGGAATTCATCTGCATCTGCCCAACTAAAACCTGCAAAAGGGATGCATACTGCTGTGAGGACAGCCCAAGCCCTGCACTGCCGAGAGCACCGCTCGTATCTCCATTGGCGGAAGAAGCCCCAAGAAGCGTGCCTAACGCCGCAAGCTGATCCATCGATGAGGAAGTTCCAAGTAGAGAATTCAGAAGAGAGGTATTTTCTGAATCTTTGAAACGGTTATCAAAGAAGGAATCTGAAGAATTGCCCAAAAGAGTGCCCAAGCCTGCAAGCTGGTTGTATATCGGATTACCCGAAAGAGAATCCAATTGGGAAATGCTGTTGTCGGAAGAATTGGTCATAAAATAACTCATCGCGGCGAGTTTGTCCGGTAAAGAGGCTTTGCCAAAAAGCGAATTGACAGCGGAAAGCTGCTCAGCTTCGGGGGAATTTCCGGCAATTAAGGTGTTCAGGGAGGTGGCGGAGTCAGCGGGCTTCAATCCCGCGTAATTCATTACCAGAGAAACATACTTCTGCGTTTCCGCAAAAGGAGGAACGCCGCCGTATTTCGCTACGTTTCCGCTGCCTGCGTTGTAGGCTGCGAGCGCCAATGTGGGATTGCCGCCGTAACGCTCCAGAAGTTGGCTCAGGTACTTTGCGCCGCCCATAATGTTCTGTTCGGGGTCGAGCGCGTTCTCCACACCCAGAGAAGCGGCGGTACCCGGCATAAGCTGCATGATACCCTGCGCGCCACAGCGGGAAACTGCGTCGGCATCAAAGCCAGATTCCACCTTGGCGACCGCTTTTAGAAGGCTTTGCGGAACGTGGTATTGGGCGGAAGCGCGCTCGAATATTTCATCCAGGCTGTTTTTGGGCGAAGCGTTTCCGGTTGCCTCAACCGCCTTTTGGAAGATGCCGGAGAAACCGGAGGAAGCACCCGAAACGGATTTTTGAGTTTCCTGCCCCAGTCTTCCCGCAAGCATATTATAATTTGTATTTACCGCAGAATTGTTCATAATAAATCTCCATTTGATGAATTTATATGAAACCTTACATCTCGTATTTCGGCAAAAAATTTAAATAGTTTAGTCAAATTTCAAAATATATTTTGCTTCGGCGCGGATAAGCTGATTTCTGAAAAAAGCCGTATATTCACAGTTCTCTTAGGCAAAATACCTTTATAAAGGGGGATTTGGAATGACTGTTACAAAAAAAGAATACAAGAAGATGGCGGATAAGGCCTCGCCTTCCTCTCCGTATGGCAGGAATATGCTAATGGCATTTTTGGTTGGCGGCGCAATCTGTACGCTGGGGCAGTTTCTAGCTAATCTGTTTCTTCAACTCGGATTGGAGCTGAAGGATGCCCGCGCGTTCGTTTCCATCAGCCTGATTTTTCTCAGTGCGCTTCTCACAGCGTTAAAAATCTACGATAACATTGCCAAGCACGCCGGAGCCGGATCACTGGTGCCGATTACCGGTTTTGCGAATTCCATTGTAGCACCTGCAATGGAGTTTAAAAGTGAGGGCTATATCATTGGGATCGGCGGAAAAATGTTCGTAATCGCCGGACCGGTGTTGGTTTACGGCATTGCCGCCTCCATTGTTTACGGCCTGATTGTTTGGGCCTTCCACCTCTATTGAAATACTTTCTGAAATTGGAGGAACGGAAATGCTGGAACGAATCGGAAAATATACTATAAAATTGAACAGTGTACCAACGATATTGGGTTTCGCCTCGGTAGTCGGCAAGAAAGAATCGGAAGGTCCTTTGGGAGACAAGTTTGACCAGTGCCATCAGGATACCCATCTGGGGGAATCCACCTGGGAGAAGGCGGAAAGCCGGATGCAGAACGAGGCGGTGAGCCTTGCTTTGCAGAAAGCGGGACTGGAAAATACAAATGTTGACTGCATCTTCGCGGGGGATTTGCTCAACCAGTGCATTTCCTCCACCTTTGGTCTGCGCGCGCTGGATATCCCGTTTTTGGGACAGTACGGTGCATGCTCCACTATGGCGCAGACGCTGGCAATCGCCTCCATCTTCACCGCCTGCGGCGCTGCCGGGCGTGCGGTTGCGGTAACCTCTTCGCATTTCTGCTCCGCAGAGCGCCAGTTCCGCTTTCCTCTGGAATACGGCGGACAGCGCACACCAACCGCCCAGTGGACCGCCACGGGCTCTGGTGCGATCGTGGTAGGGCCGAGTGACCCGAATTCGCAGAAGAAAATCGGTATAGAAGCCATTACCTTTGGAAGAATCACGGATTTCGCCATTAAGGACGCAAATAACATGGGTGCGGCGATGGCTCCGGCTGCGGCGCAGACGCTCATCGATTATTTTCGGGATACCGGCTCCTCTGCGAACGAGTATGACCTGATTCTTACCGGAGACCTCGGTGAAATCGGAAGCAATCTGATGAAGGAGCTTTTATCGAGGGAAAATATTGAAATCAGCGGTGTTCATAAGGACTGCGGTCTGATGATTTATGATCAGATCCGGCAGGATGTTCACGCGGGGGGCTCAGGCTGCGGCTGTTCCGCTGCGGTGCTTTGCTCCGTAATCCTACAGCAGCTTTCTCAGGGCGCACTTCACAATGTACTGTTTATTGGGACAGGTGCGCTGATGTCGCCGACCTCCTCCCAGCAAGGGGAGACGATTCCGGGCGTCGCGCATCTGGTGTACCTGAAGGCATAAGTAAAGCCGGACACAAGTGTGTCCGGCTCCAGACTGACGACAAAGCCGCGCAACCGCAAAATTGGAATCAAGGCCGCTTCCTGCGTTGGCTGCGCTTGCCGCCTTGTCTTGCCCGATTTGTCGCAGTCTGTCAGGTTGTCAATAAAATTATGAAAGCGTAAATTTATTTGCCGAGATAATCTTTGATAGGTGAGAGCTCAATTCCCTTGCAGGTGAGCAGATACGCGTTGAGCTGTTCGGCAATACGCCGTACGCCGCCCATGGAGTCGCTTTCGATATTCAGCGGCATAATCGGGTCGTGAACGCTGAGCCGCAGCAGCAGCCAGCCGTCTCCGTTTTGTTTACCGAACGAAATGCGGATACCCTCCCGGTTATCCGGAGCGATTTCCCAGTCGACCTGTTGTTTCGCGTATTCTTCCAGTCCATTGATGACGGCTTCACCGCATCCTCTGAAGTTTTCTTCCAGAATGGGCAGGCGAAGCTCCGTTGCCTCTGCCGGTTCCGCCAAAGGTTCCAGCAGACTTTCAAGACGCTTGCCCTGCGCGCGCAGCTGTGCCATTTTAATAATAATTTTGGTTACGAGATAAGCGCCGTCATCAAGGAAATGATTTTCACGCAGCGCCGCGTGACCGGAGGTTTCAATCGCCAGCGGGCAGTTGACGCCCTCCTTGTTCAGACGGATTGCCTCGTTGATCACGTTTTTATAGCCTCGCTTAAATCGGTGATGCTTGCCTCCGAGAGTCTTTTCAATATAAAGCTTTAATCCGCTTGAAGTAATAGAGTCAGTGACAATGGTTCCGCCCTCGTTGCCCTCGAGCGCGATTACCGAGGCGATTGCCACCAGACGGTTGCGGTTAATTTCCTCACCCTTCGCGTCTACGGCGCCCCCGCGGTCCACGTCTGTGTCGAAAATAACACCCATGTCCGCATTAGCCGCCAGGGTTGCCGCGCAAACAGATTTCATTGCCGCTTCGTTTTCCGGGTTCGGGATATGGTTTGGAAAATAACCGTCAGGCTCCAGAAACTGGCTGCCGTTTGTGTTCGCGCCGAGGGGCGCAAGAACCTCGTGCGCGTAGAATCCGCCCGCACCGTTGCCGGCATCCACAACAATTTTGAATCCGCTGAGCGGACGCTCGTAGTCAGCCGCGTTTACCCCGCGTTTGATCATCTCGCGCAGCTGCGCGCTGTATTTTTCCATATAATTAACCGGTTTTACACAGCCCTCTGCCGCGGCAGGAAGGTCGCCGTTCTGCGCGTGCTCAAGGATCGCCTCGATATCCGGGGAATCCAGACCCCCGTTTTTGGTGAAGAATTTTAAACCGTTGCGGTTAAACGGATGGTGGCTCGCCGTAATTTGCACAGAGCCGTCACACCCGAGGTCAACGGTAGTCATAAACATAGAAGGTGTTGAGGCCAGACCGCAATCCAGCACCTGAACACCGGCGCCCGCAAGCGCGCGGAGAACGGCGGCTTTGATGCGCTGCGCCGATATGCGAGAATCGTGCCCGACCGCTACAGAGAGCGTTGTGGTCTCCTTCCCGGTATTAGCGGAAAGCCATAGAGCGAAGCCCGCCGCCATTTTTTCTATATTTTCATCTGTGAGATTAATCTCCTGACCCTCTACTCCTTCGCTCGCAACTCCGCGGATATCTGTTCCGCTTTTAAATTGTTTCCAGTATTTTGTAAGCATGGTGAATCCCCTTCTTATACGTCTTTCTATTATTATAACCATTGACCGGCGGTTTGTAAACGAGGTGTTATCTATAGCTGATTTAATAACGGTAAGTAATATTTATAAACTTTATAACAAAGGGGAAAATGAGGTTCACGCACTGGACGGCGTGTCTTTCTCCATTCAGCCGGGAGAGTTTCTTGCCATTGTGGGGCAGTCCGGCTCCGGCAAGTCGACCCTGATGAATATCCTTGGCTGTCTGGATACGCCGACCAGCGGCGAGTATTATCTCGACGGGCGAAATGTATCCGGGATGAACGAGGCGATGCTGACGGAAATCCGCAACCAGGAGATCGGTTTCGTTTTTCAAGGATTTAATTTAATCGGAAGCCTTGACGCAATTGAAAACGTCGAGCTTCCGCTGCTTTACCGCGGTCTTTCAAAGGAGGAGCGCCGCAGGCTTGCGGAATTGGCGCTCCGTGAGGTGGGGCTCTCCCGAAGAATCTGCCACAAGCCGTCTCAGATGAGCGGAGGTCAGCAGCAGAGGGTGGCGATTGCGCGCGCGATTGCGGCAAAGCCGCCTATTATTCTTGCGGATGAACCAACCGGAAATCTCGATTCCAAATCCGGCGCGGCGGTTATGGATATTCTGCGCTGCCTCAACGCGGAGGGCAGAACGGTTATTTTAATTACTCATGATGAGAAAATTGCTGCCGCCGCAAAGCGCGTAATACAGATACAGGACGGAAAAATTGTCAGTTAGAGAAATAAACGCTTGGTATCCATAAAAAACGGAAAAATTAGTAAGGTTGGCAGAATCTTTGTTGATTATCACACACCCTGTTTTATTGACAAACGCGAATCAAATGTTATAATGAATTCAGTAAAAGAGTTACAGTTTTACATGATTTGATTACGTTAAAGGAGGGCAACTATGGATACACTTCAGTTACATGATGTAGATGTACCCGCATTATTAAAGGTGCTTGATGAGTGCAAAGGCAATGTTTATCTCGTTTCCCGTGAAGGCGACCATCTGAACCTGAAAAGCAAGCTCTGCCAGCTGGTCGGATTGACACAGTTAATCGAAGGCGGCAAAATCGCGGAAGCTTTTATAGTCTGTGAGAATGCCGAGGATGAATCCAAGCTGTTCCGGTTTAACCTGTTCGGCGAAGAGAAGTCCTGATTTCCAAGAATTTCCGCCGCCCGGAAGGGCGGTTTTTTTTATTAGAGGAGGTAGCTTTTTTGGCTCGAGGCAAAAACCTGAAAAATCAAATCGGCTTTCTCACTTTCTCGGTGTTAACCTGCCTGCTGTTGGGTTACTATGCTTTTTCCCACGGGTCGGGAGGAAAAGCGGAGCCGGCAAAACCGGTCGCCGGTTCCGCACAGAACACGCAGGTTTATTACCTGAATGTAGGGCAGGGGGACTGTGAACTGATTCGGCTGAAAACCGGCGGAAATATTCTCATTGATTCGGGAAACCCGGAAACGGCACAGGAGCTCGTGCACGTTCTGCGGCAGCTCGGTGTGAAGAAAATTGATGGTCTTATCGCCACCCATCCGCACGCAGACCACATCGGCGCTATGGCAAAGGTTGTTCAGAGCTTTGATATCGGAGAAATCTATATGCCGAGAATCGAGGAAAAACAAATCCCCACAACAAATACCTATGAAAAGCTGCTAAAAGCAATCGATACGAAGGGGATGAAAATAACCGCGGCAAAGGGAGGCATGACCGTTCTGGAGAGCGGAGACGAAAAACTGGAAATTTTAGCTCCGAATTCCACGAAATACAACGATCTGAACAATTATTCCGTAGTGGTGAAGCTGACCAGCGGCGAAAAACGCTTTCTGTTTACAGGTGACGCTCAGACGGAAAGCGAAAAGGAAATGCTGGCAAAAGGATACGATTTGAAAAGCGATGTCCTGAAATGCGGGCATCACGGAAGCTCTACATCAACAAGTGCGGTGTTTTTAAAGGCTGTTCGTCCAAGCGCCGCGGTGATATCCTGCGGGTTGGGTAACGATTACGGGCACCCCCACAAGGAGGTTCTGAGCAGGCTGCAAAAGGCGGGCGTTACGGTTTACCGCACCGACACACAGGGGACAATCCTCGCCGAATGCGACGGCAAAACAATCCGCTTCACTACCGGAGAGATATCCGTTCTTCCCGAGTAAACGCCGGCTTAAAAACGGCCTGCGAGAGTCGCAAAGTATAGCAAAAGACTCCATCAGAATCATTCAGCTGACAAATAAAGCGGAGCAGACCGAAATCTGCTCCGCTAAGCTTTTGCTTATTTTTTATCTTCGTTGAAGAACTCTTCCCAGTCAAAGTTTTTTTCGTTTTCGACCGGAGTGGCCTGCGCTTTGGGTGAGGTTTTCTGCAGCGGCTCTTCCTGGGTACGCGGAGGAAGCTTTTCCTGCGGAATCTGCGCGGCAGCGTTGGGTTTGGTTGTTGCCTTTGGAACCCTTGCTCCTGATTTCGGCAGCTTAGCCGCATCGGAGGAATTGCTCATAATATCCTCAAATTCGGAGGGGGGTTCGGTTGCCGGAATTGCGTCTCCGCTGGAGCTGATATCCGTGAATTCCATCGTATCCGAATTCTTATCCTCCGCCTGCATTTTTTCGGTGGAGCCTGCGCCGGGGGTTCTGGGAGCTGCAGGTCCCTTCGGTCCTTTATAAGGGTCATCTGAATCGGAAAGGAACTGTGCGTACACGAAGAAACCGATGCCGCACAGCGAAAGTACAACCAGAACAATGCCGAGAATCAAAAGCCACGAAATCCCGCCGCCCTGTGATTGAGGGACGGAGGATACGCCGGAAGCCTCACTCGAAGCAGACGAAGCCTGCGAAGCGGAACTGCCGCTCGAAAGCAGCTCGCTCCAATCCTGTGAGGAAAGGGCATCCGGGTCGCTGACCGCCTGTTCCGCGGCGGAAGCGAGAGCTTCTACCCGCATTTTTTGCGTGTCCACATCCTGCTGCGAAACAGCACGGCGGCTCGAAGTGGTTTTGCTGGTGTTGTTTTCGCTGGATGACATGTTCGGAAGGGTGGAGCTGCTGTGGGTGGGCTTGCTGCTTACTGTGCTCCCAGAGTCAGGAGCATCAACTCCGCCTGTTCCGTCATTGGAAGAAACGGGTGGGTTCGGCGCTTCCGAAGAGCTGCCGGCGTTCGTCGGCTGGGAACTGGAATCGTTGCCGGGCTGTTCCGTTACAGAAGAGACTGGATCCGAACTGCCAGTGGGCGACGCAAACGCAGCCACGGTAAAAGCCGATACCGCAAACAGCAAAGTAAACAAAAGGACGAGAAATCGATTGGTTGTTTTCTTTGTTTTTATATTCATATTTTACATATCCTCTCAAAAATAAACGATGAATTCTATAATCCGATAAATATTATAATAGCATACAAATCGATTCAAATACAACAGTAAATTTTTGAAGTATTTCTTTCATTGTGGCAATAGTATGCCTCAATAATAGAGTTGACAATACGTGGAAAATGCGGTTATAATAAAATAGATAAAAATAGAATTGGAGTTGGAAGGATGCGCAGAATTTCTTGCTGATTTTTAGAATCAGGGTACAAAAAGAGAAGGCGTGAAGTCGCGCCTGTTTTGCTGTGCCCACGCAAGAAAGCTGCCGTAGCTTCTGCTCTGAAACAGGGATAGTTCTGTGCGTGCACAGAGTGTTCTCCGTATTCGGGTCGCAGGAATTTGCTTTCTTGCGGCTCTTTTTGTTCTTCCCCGCGGCAGAGGAACGGCAGGATACGGAGGTATGATAGATGTCATTAATCAACATTTCAAATCTTACTTTTGCCTATGAAGGCAGCTTTGACAATATTTTTGAAAACGTTTCATTCCAGATTGATACCGACTGGAAGCTTGGCTTTACCGGCAGGAACGGGCGGGGAAAAACAACCTTCCTCAATCTCCTGCTGGGGAAGTACGAGTATCAGGGTTCGATTTCAGCCAACGTCGGGTTTGAATATTTCCCATTTGAAATCGCGGACAAAAGCCTCGATACCGTCGATGTGATCGGGGAAATTATCGGGGATTCTCCCTTTTGGCAGTTCCAGCGCGAGCTTTCCATTCTGGAGGTATCCGAAGACGTGCTGTACCGGCCGTTTTTCTCGCTGAGCTACGGCGAGCAGACCAAGGTGCTTCTGGCCGCGCTGTTTCAGAAGGAAAACCGGTTCCTGCTCATTGACGAGCCGACCAATCATCTGGATATGGCCGCCAGAAAGCTGGTAAGCGCTTACCTGAACCGGAAAAAGGGGTTCATTCTGGTTTCGCATGACCGCTCTTTTCTGGACAGCTGCGTTGACCATATTCTCTCTATTAATAAAACAAGCATTGAAATCCAGCGGGGAAACTTTTCCTCCTGGTGGAACAACAAGCAGGATCAGGACCGTTATGAGCTTGCCGAAAATGAAAAGTTGAAAAAAGATATCAACCGGCTGAGAGCGGCGTCAAAGAGAACGTCGGAATGGTCCGAGAAAGTGGAAAAGACGAAGTTCGGCACAAAAAATTCCGGCCTGAAACCGGATAAGGGATATGTGGGGCATAAGGCCGCAAAAATGATGCAGCGCTCCAAATCCATCGAGTCCCGGCAGGAGGAGGCAATAGAGGAAAAGGCAAAGCTTCTGAAAAATGTGGAAACCGCCGAAGCGTTGAAAATCACACCGCTGGAGTACCACGCCAACCGGCTTATACTGGCGGATAAGCTTTCTGTTTTTTATGGAAATAAAATGGTGGCGGGGGATATCTCCTTTACGATTGAGCAAGGCGACAGGATTGCGGTCTGCGGCAGAAACGGGTGCGGAAAATCCAGTCTTCTAAAGTTGATTCTGGGAGAGGAAATCACCTTTACCGGCACGTTGCAGAGGGGCAGTAATCTGGTGATCTCCTATGTTTCGCAGGATACCTCGTTTCTCAAAGGCGATTTGACACGCTTTGCGGAGGAGAACCGTCTGGAGGAAAGCCTGTTTAAGGCGATTCTGCGCAAGCTGGATTTCAGCAGAGTGCAGTTTGAAAAGGATATGGAGGCTTACAGCGGTGGGCAGAAGAAGAAAGTCCTCCTCGCGAAAAGTCTGTGCGAAAAGGCCCATTTGTATGTATGGGATGAGCCACTGAATTTTATCGACATCTTTTCCCGAATGCAGATTGAGCAGCTCCTGCGGCAGAGCGGCGCGACGGTGCTGTTTGTGGAACACGACCGCTCCTTTGTAAACGAGGTGGCGACAAAAACGATATTACTTTCCTGATCCTTAATTACACATTGAAAGTGTGCTGAACCGATGCTATAATGTTCCAATAACATGATGTCGCTTTGGAATGGCAAACCGAACTCCCTTCCGGCGAAAACGGGGAGGGAGCAGGTTCAGCCGCGCAATCCGGGATGGGATTGAAAAATAAACATGGAATCTGGAAGTGTGCTTATGGGTGTCGTAATCAGCGCGGACAGCGCCTGTGATCTGTTCCCCGACCTGTACCGGCGTTACCGGATCGAAATCGTCCCGCTTTATATTGAAATTGAAGGGAAATCCTACCGGGATGTTTTCGAGATCGGTCCGGACGAGGTATTTGATAACTTCAAAAAAACAAACCGGCTTCCGAAGACCTCGGCACCTGCTCTCACCGATTTCTATACGCTGTTTAAAAAGCATGTTGACCGAGGGGATGACGTGGTGCACATTGCTATGAATTCCAAGTTTTCCTCCTCGTATCAGAACGCGTGTATCGCGGCGCGGGAATTCCCCAACGTTTATGTGGTGGATACCTTTACCCTCAGCTCTGCGCAGGGGCTGCTGGCGCTGCGCGCGGCGGAGCTGCGCGACGCCGGGAAGCCAGCGAAGGAAATCTACCGACAGATGGAAACCGACAAGAATAAAATCCGCACCTATGTACTGCTGGATACGCTGGAGTACGCCTACCGTGGGGGAAGGGCCTCGATGCTGCAAATGTTTGGGGCAAATTTGCTCAAGCTGCGCCCTTGCCTTCTGCTGGATACCCACGGCATTCTTTCCGTAACGAAAAAGTTCCGTGGTAATTACGAGCAGGTGTGCCGGGAATATATCCGCTTTGTGCTGGATCAGCCGAACGCGGACGGGGAACGCGCGTTTCTTTCTACCACGGGCATGAATCCGGCGCTTTTTGAAAGCCTGCGGCAGATGGTGGTGGCAAGCGGAAAATTCAAGGAGGTTTTGACCTCCCGGGCCGGGTGCTCAATGACCGTTCATACCGGTCCGAACACACTGGTGCTGTTTTATAAAGAAAAGTAATCCGCACAACGGTGCAGATTACTTGAATAAATCGTTTTTCTGTCCGCAGTAAGGGCATTTCGGGTAATCCATATCATATTTCCGGTTACAGCTCGGACAGGTGCGCTGCTGTATCGTTTCGGCTTGATCAGAATCTTCTTTCTGTATTCCTGTTTTTTCTTCCAGAATCAATACTCTTTCCATTAATTCTCCGACGACAAACAGTGCCAACCCCAAGAGGATATTGGAACAGGCAGTGAAAAGCCCCAGTGGGGATATATTCTGCAATGTTAAAATAATTAAGATAAGACTGATCAGGATATAAATGATTCCAAATACTTTAAAAAATTTTTGCATGATGTCCTCCTAAAGCTACCCACGGGTGGCTTAGACTGACGACAAAGTCGCGCAACCGCAAAATCGGGATACAATTTTGCTTCCTGCGTTGGCTGTGCTTGCAAGTATCGGTCACATACACGGGTATGCTCCCTCATTTGCGGCGCTTGCCGCCTTGCTTTGCACGATTTGCCGCAGTCTGCCAGTTTGTCTGCAACCTGAGCCACCCACGGGTGGCTTTTATAGCGATAAGCTTGATTCCAGTACATCTTTTGAAAGCTGCTCCAGCTGCTCCCAGGTTTCGAGGGTACCGGCGCGGCGGCGGAATTCCGCGGCGTTTTTCATGCCCTTCAAATACCAGCCGACGTGCTTGCGCGCTTCGTTCATGGCGCGCCGCTCGCCCTTGTAATCGCACATCAGGCGGATATGACGGAGCATGGCCAGCATGCGCTCATGGATGCCCGGTGGGGGCAGAACTGTGCAGGAATCGGAGAGGTACGCGTTAATCTGGGAGAAAATCCACGGATTGCCCAGCGCGGCGCGCCCCACCATGACAAGGTCGCAGCCCGTCTGTTCGAGCAGCTGCGCCGCCGTCTGTGCGGAAATCACGTCGCCGTTGCCGATGACCGGAATGTTCACAGCCTGCTTGACCTGCCGGATAATCTCCCAGTCGGCGGAGGGAGCGTACATCTGCTCGCGCGTCCTCCCGTGCACGGTAATCGCGTCGGCGCCCGCCGCCTCGCAGATTTTCGCGACCTCCACGGCGTTGACGCTGGCACTGTCCCACCCCTTGCGGATTTTTGCGGTGACGGGAACCGGCACCGCGTTTTTTACCGCTGCGACGATTTCTCCGCAGAGCCGCGGCGTTTTCATCAGCGCGGAGCCGGAGCCGTTGCAGCTCACCTTCGGCGCGGGACAGCCCATGTTGATATCGATCACGTCCGGGCGGAATTCCATCGCCGCTTTCGCTGCCATCGCCATTACGGCGGGGTCGTCCCCGAAAAGCTGGATGCCCGCCGGACGCTCCGCGTCGCTCAGCTCCATCAGCTCGGCGGTTTTCTTGTCGCGATACTGCAAGCCCTTGGAGCTGACCATCTCGCTTACTGCGTAGGAAGCGCCGAAACCGACGCAGATTTCGCGGAAGGCGCGGTCTGCCACACCGGCCATCGGCGCCAGCGCCGCGTATCCCTTTATTTCTAAATTTCCGATCTTCATCCGAAAATCCTTTCCATTCTTCAATCAGACCCCATTATAACACTTATTTTTTCCATTGAAAAGTGATATAATAGTTCAATTGACATGGATGAATAAAGTTATATTCTGGAACAAAGCGAAAACAAAGGAGAATACTATGAAGCTGCTGGTACTCGACGGAAACAGTATTTTGAACCGGGCGTTTTACGGAATCCGCCTGTTGACCACAAAGGATGGCATTTACACCAATGGGATTTACGGCTTTTTGACGATGCTTCAAAAGCTGTTGAACGACACGAGTCCCGACGCGGTGGCCATCGCCTTCGATATGCGTGCCCCAACCTTCCGCCACAAGCAGTACGCCGGTTACAAGGCGCAGCGCAAGGGGATGCCGGAGGAGCTGGCACAGCAGCTTCCAAACCTCAAAGAACTGCTCCGGCTGCTGGGATACCGCCTGGTGGAGTGCGAGGGCTACGAGGCGGACGATATTCTGGGCACGCTCGCCAGAAAATGCGCCGAGACGGGTGAAAGCTGTATTCTCGCGACCGGTGACCGCGACAGCCTGCAGCTGGTGGGGCCGAATGTGAGCGTCCGCCTTGCCGCGACGAAATTCGGGCAGCCGCAGGTCACGCTTTACGACGAGGCAAAGATCCGGGAGGATTACGGCGTTGAGCCGAAGCAGCTGATTGAGATCAAGGCAATTCAGGGCGACACCTCCGACAATATTCCCGGGATTGCGGGAATCGGACCGAAGGGCGCGGGCGAGCTGATTCAGAAATTTCACGATATCGATTCTATCTATGAACATATTGATACGCTGGATATCAAAGAAAATCTGCGCCAGAAGCTGATTGACGGTAAAGAAAACGCGTTTTTAAGCCGCACGCTCGGAACAATCTGCACCGAAGCGCCGATTGATACAGAGCTGGAGAATTACATTCCCCTGCCCTGCGAAAACGATGCGGCCGCCCGCCTGATGGCGAAGCTGGAATTTTTTAAGCTGATCGACAAAATGGGGCTGCGTGTTCCGGCTGCCGCCGAAGCAACAGAAGCGGCGGAAAGCGTAACCCTCGCGGAGCAGACGGACGGCGTCGAGCTGCTCAAGTCCTTGCAAAAAGCGGGACGAGCCGATTTTATTGCGGAATACGCAGAAAAGCTTACCTTATATATTAACTGCGGCGGGCAGATTCATCGGATTGAAGATTTCGGGCTGATCAAACAGATTTGCTCCGACGAAGCAATCCGTAAGAATACACACGATATCAAGCCCTTTTACGCTTATTTTGAGGCGAATGGGGCCAAGCTTTGCAACCCCGGATTTGATACGATGCTGGCGGGCTATCTGCTGAACCCCTCTGCTTCCGGTTACGAGCCCGACCGGCTGGCGCAGGAATACGGCATTCCGGTGCCGGAGCAGAACGAAAATAAATACGCCTACTATGCCGCGGTGATGCCTGCCCTGACCGATAAGCTGACCGATGAAATCAGCCGGAAAAATCAGACCGACCTGCTTCGGGATATTGAAATTCCGCTTGCCGATGTACTGGCGCATATGGAGAATATCGGCTTCGCGGTGGATGCGCAGGGGATTCGTGCTTACGGAGAAGTTCTGCAAAAGCAGGCGGAGGAAATACAACGGCAGGTCTATGAAAGCGTCGGCTATGAGTTCAATATCAATTCTCCGAAGCAGCTCGGCGAAGCGCTGTTCGGGAAGCTGGGGCTGGCACACGGCAAAAAGACAAAGAGCGGCTACTCCACAAAGGCAGAAATTCTGGAGGAACTGCGCTACGAGCATCCGGCGGTGGAGCTGGTTCTCAATTACCGCAGCCTGACCAAGCTGAAATCCACCTATTGCGACGGTTTGCTGAAGGTTGTTGCCAGAGATGGACGCATTCATTCGAGCTTTAACCAGACGGAAACGAGAACCGGGCGCATCAGCTCGACCGAGCCGAATTTACAGAATATTCCGGTTCGCACCGAGCTGGGGCGTGAATTGCGGCGATTTTTTGTCGCACGCGAGGGCTGGGTTCTAGTCGACGCGGATTACTCGCAGATCGAGCTGCGAGTGCTGGCACACGTTGCAAACGATAAAAACATGATACAGGCGTTTCTCAACAACGACGATATCCACCGCAGTACGGCGGCACAGGTATTCCATATGCCGGAGCAGATGGTAACGCCGATTATGAGAAGCCGCGCCAAGGCGGTCAATTTCGGGATTGTGTACGGCATCGGCGCGTTTTCGCTGTCGAAGGATATCAACGTTACCCGCAAGGAAGCCGAAACCTATATCAACGATTACCTCTCCCATTATGAGGGAATAAATCAATACATGAAGCGGGTCGTCGCTGAGGCAAAGGAGAACGGATACGCCGAGACCATGTTCGGCCGCCGCCGCTACCTGCCGGAGCTGACCTCCTCCAATTTCACCATGCGCTCGTTCGGGGAACGCGTCGCGCGCAATATGCCGATTCAGGGCACCGCGGCGGATATCATTAAAATCGCGATGATCAAGGTGGAAAACCGGCTGGAAAAGGAAAAAATGAAAGCCCGTCTGATTTTGCAGGTACACGATGAACTGATCGTGGAAGCGCCGGAGGAGGAAGCGGAGCAGGCCGCGCTGATTCTCACCGAGGAGATGCAGAATGCGGTTTCCCTCGCGGTTCCGCTGACCGCCGAAGCGAATACCGGCAGAACCTGGTACGACGCGAAAGGATAATGCGGATGATTTTTACCTGCCCTATCTGTAAAAAACCGCTTAAAAAGACGGAGAAAACCTGTGTCTGTGAGAGTGGGCACAGCTACGATATTGCGGCGGAGGGCTATGTTCATTTACTGCCGCCGAACAAGATGCACTCCAAAATTCCGGGTGACAATAAGCAGATGGTTGCCTCGCGGCGCGACTTCTTAAACGCTGGATTCTACCGATGCTTCAGTGACCGGCTGAACGCGCTGGTTCAAAAATGGATGAATATACGGAATCCGGTTATCCTGGACGCGGGCTGCGGCGAGGGCTACTACACCGGCAGATTGATAGATTATTTGAAGAAAAGCGGCTTTTCTCCGCAGGCTTACGGCTTCGATATCTCAAAATTCGCGGTAAAGGCGGCGGCGAAACGCTATAAAGAGATCAATTTTGCTGTGGGAAGCATTTTTGATATTCCGGCAGCTACGGAATCCGCCGACTGCGTGGTCGACGTATTCGCACCGATTGTCGAGGAGGAGCTGAACCGGGTGCTCAAGCCCGGCGGTTACCTGATTCTCGCGGTTCCGGGGGAACGGCATTTATTCGGCTTGAAAGAACTTCTTTACGACCGCCCGTATGAAAACGAATACCGGGAGACCGATTACCGGGGCTTTCAATTTGTGCAAAGAGAAGCGGTTCGGGAGCATATCCTCATCAATAACAACAAAACCATCATGGACTTGTTTGCTATGACTCCTTACTACTGGAAAACGCCGGTGGAAGGATGCGAAAGGCTTAAACAAACAGATTCCCTGTCAACAGAGATTGAATTTGATTTTTTAATCTATCAAAAGGTGGGATAATATGCGTAGCCTCAGCCGCGAGCGGATGGAGAATATCGCGTTTCTGTTTTTGATCACCGCAATGGCAATCCTGATGCGAATTCTGCTTTTTCCATTTGAATCCAGTGACTACCACCAGTTTTTGCAGAACTGGTATGAGCAGCTGAAATCCAACGGAGGGTTCGCGGCAATTGGAATGAATATCGGCGATTATATGCCGACCTATTTATATCTGCTTGCGGCTTTTACGTATTTTCCCGTTTCGGGGCTGACGGCAATCAAGCTGATTTCCTGTGCCGCCGATATTGTCCTGGCCGTTTATGTGATGAAAGTCGTCAACCTGAAATACCGGAGAAAGAGGTACGGCGTTGCCGCTTACTCCATCCTCCTGTTTCTGCCGAGCGTGTTTTTGAACTCCGCGGTCTGGGGGCAGTGCGACGCAATTTTTACCGCCGGACTTGTCGCCTGTGTGTATTATTTTTTGAAGGAACAGGAAAACAAGGCCATGCTCGCGTATGCCATTGCTTTCTTTTTTAAATTGCAGGCGGTGTTTCTTGCACCGTTTCTACTGGTTCTACTTTTAAAAAGAAAGTATCGCCCGCGTACCTTGTTTGTTATTCCTCTGTTATATATTGTTGCGATTATACCGGCGGTAATTATGGGACGCGGCTTTTGGGAGCTGCTCACCGTTTACTTCCGGCAGACGACGCAATATGAGATGATTGCGATGTTCCTGCCCAACCTTTACACATGGCTGCCGGAGGACACGCCGGGATACATCGCCGCCGCCGGAGTGATTCTGGCGGGCGCGCTGGTGCTGATCTCGTTATTTTATTTTTATAAGAAAAGATTTGTGTTTACCAACGGACTGATGGTTTCGATTGCGCTGTTTTACGCGCTGTTTGTTCCGTTTGTTCTGCCGCACATGCACGAGCGGTATGATTATCCGGCGGATATTTTGTCGGTTGTTTTTGCGTTTTATTTCCCGGAAAAGATTTATGTTCCGGCGGTAGTTGTGCTCAGCTCAACTTATGTTGTCTGCCACAATCTATTTTACACAGATTTCTTTCCGGTGCAGCTGCTGGCGGTGGTAATTCTGGGAATTCTCATCCTGCTGGCAAAGCATATTATGCAAGAGGTTGATCGAAACACGATAAGGAGAGGAAAGCTTGACTAGGGAAATTGTGCCGATGCGTGTGGAGCAGCTGGATGACCTGGCGGAGCTGGAGAAGCTTTGTTTCTCTGACCCGTGGACGCGCGAGGGACTGGAAGCGGAGCTGATCAGCGATACCGCCTGTTTTGCCGTTGCGGAGCAGGACGGGCGCGCGGTCGGCTGCGCCGGGATGCACTGCGTTTGCGGGGAGTGCTATATTGATAAGGTTGCCGTTCACCCGGATTTTCGCAGGCAGGGGATCGCGCGGGAGCTGGTGCGGTATTTGATCGATGAAGCAGTTAAGCAGAGCGGCGAATTCGTTACGCTGGAGGTTCGGGAGAGCAACACGCCCGCAATCGCGCTTTATCAAAAGCTGGGGTTTGAACCGGTGGGAACGCGAAAGAATTTTTATTCCTGCCCGAAGGAGAACGCGTTATTGATGACTATAATTTTGACGGCATCCTAAAATTCGGATGAGGATACACATGAGTTGCCAGAACGGCATTTTTTGTACCTAACCTCCGGTATGCGGAAGAAAGCTTAAAAATTCCCGTTCTGGCTTTAGCGATAATGGCAAAGGAGAGATTTAAATGCGTATTTTGGCACTGGAAAGCTCCTGTGACGAGACTGCCGCGGCGGTGGTGGAGGACGGACGCAGGGTTCTGTCTTCGGTTATTGCGTCGCAGGTGGAAGAGCATAAATTGTACGGCGGAGTCGTGCCGGAAATTGCCTCCCGGCGGCACTGCGAGGCGATTGTGGGCGTAACGCAGGAGGCACTGGAAGGCGCGGGGATGTCGCTGGAGAAGGTTGACGCCATCGCCGTGACCTACGCGCCGGGATTAATCGGCGCGCTGCTGGTAGGTGTGAATTTTGCAAAAGGGCTTGCACTTTCCAGCGGGAAGCCGCTCATTCCGGTACATCATCTGCGCTCCCATATTGCGGCGAACTATATTACCTCACCCCAACTGAAACCACCGTTTTTGTGTCTGGTGGTTTCCGGCGGGCATAGCCATATTATTCAGGTGAAGGATTATACGGAGCTGCACGTTATGGGTAGAACCCGCGATGACGCGGCGGGCGAGGCATTCGACAAAGCCGCCCGCGCAATGGGAATGCCCTATCCGGGCGGCGTGGAGATGGACAGGCGCGCCGCGTCCGGAAATGCGGACGCGTTTAAGCTGCCGCATCCGGTTGTTGACGGCGCCCCCTATGATTTCAGCTTTTCCGGTTTGAAAACAGCGGTGATCAATTTAATGCACAACGCGGAGCAGAAAGGGCAGGCGCTTCTGGTTGAGGACATCGCCGCTTCCTTCCGCAAAGCGGTTGTCGATTGTCTGGTTAAAAATTTTGTAAAAGCCGCCAAGGATACCGGCAGTACAAAACTGGTTATCGCGGGTGGAGTTTCCGCAAATTCCCTGCTGCGAAGCCGACTGCAAACGGAATGCGAAGCGCATGGGTGGCAGTTTTTTATGCCTGAGCTTTGCCTTTGCGGCGACAATGCGGCAATGGTCGGCGCGCAGGGGTATTATGAGTATCTGTCGGGGAAAAAAGCAGGAATGGATCTTAATGCCTGCGCGGCGATGCCGGTGGATGGGGAAGCTTGATGGATGCATAAGTTTAATATTTATACATTTTAGATTAAAAATAATTGTTGTAATCGCAAAATAAAGATATAGGTTTGCTTCAAAAAACGCTAAAACTTGCAAATTTTGTCTGTATGACCAAAAAAACCTTTGGTGATGCATATATTTGATCTGCACCCTGCATGGGCGAATGCAGCTTGCCAGACGACCTGTAGTTTAATATACAATAATTTTATATTTATACATTTTATTCTTCTAAAAAAATAATTTGCCAATTTTTTAACGAAATTGCCAAATTGTAATTGATTCCAACTAAAAAATGTATTATAATGATTCTAATTTCGTTTTAGGCCATTGGGCCGGAAGGAGAAAAATTATGACCAATAATAAGTCTGTACTAACTTGGGTCGAAGAAATGAAAAAGCTTGTCTGCCCGGATCAAGAGGTCTGGATTGACGGCTCTGAGGAGCAGCTGGAAGCACTTCGTGCCGAGGCATGCGCATCAGGGGAAATGATCAAATTGAATCAGGAGAAGCTCCCGGGCTGCTACCTGCACCGCACCGCCGTAAACGACGTTGCGCGCGTGGAGGACAGAACCTTTATTTGCTCCCGCAAAGAAGAGGATGCAGGTCCGACCAACCACTGGAAGGATCCCCAGGAAGCATATAAAATGCTTTACGATATTGCAAGGGGCAGCTACAAGGGCCGCACCATGTATGTTATTCCCTATTCCATGGGCCCGGTTGGTTCCCCTCTCGCCAAAATCGGCGTTGAGCTGACCGACTCCATTTATGTTGTTTTGAATATGAGCATCATGGCTCGTGTAGGCCAGAAGGTATGGGATACCCTCGGCGACAGCAGCGAGTGGGTTCGCGGCTTGCACTGCAAGTGCGAAATTGATGCCGAAAAGAGATATATCTGCCACTTCCCGGAGGATAACACCATTATCTCCGTAAACTCCGGCTACGGCGGAAACGTTCTGTTGGGCAAAAAATGCTTTGCACTGCGCATTGCTTCCTACCTTGGCAAGACACAGGGCTGGATGGCCGAGCATATGCTCATCCTCGGCATTGAGAACCCGAAGGGCGAAATCAAATACGTAGCTGCCGCGTTCCCGTCTGCCTGCGGCAAGACCAACCTGGCTATGCTTATTCCGCCGGAAGGCTACCGCAATAAGGGCTACAAGGTCTGGACAGTCGGCGATGATATCGCCTGGATGCGTCAGGGCACAGACGGCAAGCTCTACGCGATTAATCCGGAAAACGGCTTCTTCGGTGTAGCGCCGGGTACCAATGATAAATCCAACCCCAATGCACTTCATACTACGAAATCCGGAACTATCTTCACCAACGTTGCCCATAACCTTGACGACAACACCGTTTGGTGGGAGGGTCTCGATAAGAATCCGCCGAAAAATGCGCTTAACTGGAAGGGCGAACCCTGGGACGGCACAACCTCCGACCAGAAGGGTGCACACCCGAACAGCCGCTTTACCGCTCCTGCGAAGAACTGCCCCTGCATCAGCCCTGAGTTTGATAAGGGCGCGGGCGTTCCGATTTCCGCCATCATCTTCGGCGGCCGCCGTGCGCAGACCACTCCGCTGGTATATCAGTCCCGCGACTGGAACAACGGCGTATTCGTCGGTTCCATCATGGCTTCTGAGACCACTGCTGCTGCTGCCGGCGCTGTCGGCGTAGTACGCCGTGACCCAATGGCAATGCTGCCGTTCTGCGGTTACCATATGGGCGACTACTTCAAGCATTGGATTGAAATGGGCGAGAAGCTGGGCGCAAACGCTCCGAAGGTCTTTAATGTTAACTGGTTCCGCCTCGACGACCAGGGCCACTTCATTTGGCCGGGCTTCGGCGATAACCTCCGTGTTCTGGAATGGATCGTCGCACGCTGCGAAGATACGGTTGACGCGGTTGAAACTCCGATCGGCTTTGTTCCGAAGGCGGAGGATATCAACCTTGAAGGTCTTGATTTCAGCCTTGACACGCTTAAGAGCATTCTTGAAGTCAAGAAAGATCAGTGGACAAAAGAGGCTGAGGGCATTGAAGAATTCTACACGAAGTTTGGCGACAAGCTTCCGAAGGAACTGAAGGATCAGCTTGAAATCTTAAAGAATAACCTGAAATAAATAATTGTAACTGCGCGGCGGCTTCTTCGGAGGCCGCCGTTTTTAGGTTTGCTGAAAACCGTTTGGTCATTAAATATGGATGGATACCTTTACGATTTCATTTTAATACCTCTAAAATAGCAGCCTAAAGAAGTGAGCTTCCGTGTTTTGCATGAAAGCTCCTTTCATTGTTCAAAATTCATGTATTTGAGTAAAAAACAAAGGGTGTTTCACTTGTTTTTGCATAAAACAAATTAAAATGTCCCAAAAAGTATGAATAAACTGTTTCTGGTCTAAAAAGTTTGTGTAAATATGATATTGTTATATTTTTGAGGAAACTTTATAATAAAATTAATAATTTCGGTTTTACCCGGCATGTGTCGGGCAATTTATTTTTTAGGAGGAAACAGTATGGCAGGCAGTAAAGAAACAGCATACCATCCAAAGGGTGATTTCTTCAATCTCAAGGGGAACAACACCAATGTCCGCACGGAGGTTATGGCTGGCTTAACCACATTCTTTGCAATGGCTTACATTATTATTGTAAACCCGGGCATGCTTTCGCAAACAGGGATGCCGTGGGGCGCGGTTTTCCTTGCAACGATCATTGCATCGGTGATCGGAACACTGGTAATGGGACTGTTTGCAAACGTACCTTACGCGCAGGCTCCGGGCATGGGGTTGAACGCATTCTTTGTGTTTACCGTATGCTTTGGACTCCAGTTTAAATGGCAGGAAGCACTTGCAATGGTTTTTATTTGCGGAATAATCAACATTTTGATTACCGTTACCAAGGTTCGCAAGCTGATTATTAAGTCTATTCCGGAAAGCCTTCAGAACGCAATCGGCGGCGGTATCGGTATCTTCATCGCGTACATCGGAATTAAAAATGCCGGACTTCTGGAGTTTACCTCGAATCCGGGAGACAACGTTGTTCTTGAGAGTAAAACAGTAGTCTCAAACAGCGCGATTGTTCCGGCAATTGTAAAGCTGAATTCACTGCCGGTTATCCTTGCGCTGATCGGACTTACTCTCATGGTAATTCTTCTTGTCTGCAAGGTGAAAGGTGCGATCCTGATCAGCATTGTTGCTACAACAATAATCGGTATCCCTCTCGGCGTTACAACCATCGGCGCTCAGACAATGAGCTTCGGAGAAGCTTTATCCCAGCTTCCGCAAACCTTAGGCGCCGCGTTTGGCAACCCGGGTATGAGCTCCCTGTTCTCGGACCCCTCCAAAATCCCGCTTGTTTTAATGACCATTTTCGCGTTCAGCCTTTCCGATACCTTTGACACCATCGGCACCTTTATCGGTACCGGACGCAAAACCGGCATCTTCACCGCGGAGGATCAGGCTGCCTTAGAATCCGGCAACGGCTTTAAGTCAAAGATGGACAAGGCCCTGTTTGCCGACGCGACCGCAACCTCTATCGGTGCGATTTTTGGCACTTCGAACACCACAACCTATGTGGAAAGTGCGGCAGGCATCGGCGCGGGCGGACGTACCGGTCTGACCAGCGTAGTGGTAGCGGTTCTGTTTATCATCAGCGCGTTCTTCGCTCCGCTTATAAAAGTCGTACCAGCCCAGGCAACCGCCTCCGCTCTGATCATGGTAGGCGTTATGATGCTCAGCTCCTTTAAGGAGATTAAGTGGACGGAGATGGAAGAAGCGATTCCGGCGTTCTTTGCCAGCGTGTTTATGGCGTTCTGCTACAATATCTCCTACGGTATCGCGGCTGGCTTTATTTTCTACTGCATCATCAAGTCCGTTCGTGGAAAAGCAAAAGAAATCCACCCGATTCTTTGGGTTGCAACAGGCTTGTTTATTCTGAACTTTGTTATCCTCGCAATCCTCTAAGGCACCCGAATTATATTTCCCCGGTGCGGCTCTGCTGCGCCGGGGATTTTTGCATAGAAAAGAGGATTGATGAATCCCCGCGGATCATCACTAAAATCGTCCTTGCCGGCGCGCTTGATTTATACTAGCCTTTTTGTATTTCTGTTGTTATAATGGAGATATCAATCAATGAGGTGGATGATATGCCCAGATTTTTTATCAATTATGTTCCGGAGGAGCTTACGGTAATTACCGGAGAGGACGCGAGGCATATCGCGCGTTCCCTGCGGATGCAGCCGGGGGAAAGCCTGATTCTGTGCGATAGCATCGGCACAGACTATAATTGTGTAATAGACAGCGTTCAGGATAACAGCGTTGCCGTCCGGATCCTGAATTTTTGCAAAAGCGTTGCGGAACCGGGTGTGAAGGTGACTGTTTATCAGGGACTGCCCAAGGCGGATAAGATGGACAGCATCGTGCAGAAGTCGGTGGAAACTGGTGCGGTTCGTATTGTGCCGGTGATGACGGCACGCTGCGTATCGAAGCCGGATGAAAAATCCGCGGCGAAAAAAAACGCCAGATGGCAGAAAATCGCGGAAGAGGCCGCGAAGCAGAGCGGACGGGGTGTGATTCCGCAGGTCGCTTCCTTGATGAGCTTCTCCGAAGCGGTGAAGGAAGCCTCCCGGAGCGGCGAAATCATCCTGTTTTTTGAGGGCGGGGGACAGAGTATCCGGAATCTGGTGAGTGAACAGACGAAGGAGCTGGCTGTTTTTATCGGCCCGGAGGGCGGCTTTGAGCAGAGCGAGGTCGATCTGGCTGTTCGCGGCGGAGGAAAGGTCGGTTCGCTCGGCGCCCGGATTCTGCGCACCGAAACAGCGCCGATTGCGGCTTTGGCCGCCATTATGCTCGCAACCGGAAATATGTAGTATATGTCTGACCATGAAATCAGTTGGAGCTAATTTGCATATTGTACAATGAAAAATAAGAATAGGGAGAGGGTACATATGAAAATACTTCTTTTTCTGGCAAACGGATTCGAGACAATGGAAGCGAGCGTGTTTATCGATGTGTTCGGCTGGACGGGCAGCGAGTTCGAAATCCATTCCGAGGTAATAACCTGCGGGCTGAGCAGGCAGGTGACCAGTACCTTTGGAGTGCCGGTAATTGTTGATGTCCTGGCGGATGACGTGAAGGTGGAGGAATACGACGCGCTGGCGATCCCCGGAGGATTTGAGGAGTACGATTTCTACAGGGACGCCTACCACGAGAAAACATTGAATTTGATCCGGGGATTTTACCAGAAAGAGAAATGGATTGCCTCCGTCTGCGTCGGGGCGCTACCTGTCGCGAAAAGCGGGGTGCTTTTGGGGAAAAATGCGACTACTTACCATCTGAAAAACGGAGTCCGGCAGGGGCAGCTGCGGGAAATGGGAGCGAAGGTAGTCAATCAACCGATTGTAATCGACCATAAGATCATTACCTCCTATTGCCCCTCTACCGCCGCGGAGGTTGCGTTTACGCTTTTGGAAAAACTGACGTCGCCGGCTCTCGCAAAACAGGTCAAAAAGCTGATGGGCTTCGACCTCAAATAGAATGACAGCCGCTACACTGTCATAACAGAACAGGAGAAAGAAAATGCAGACCGCTTTGATTACCGGCGCTTCGCGCGGCATTGGCAGAGCCATTGCGCGGCAGCTTGCAGAGGACGGGTTTCGGGTTATCGTTCATTACAATACATCCGAAGATGAAGCAATGACGCTGCTGGAGGAGCTGAACCAGGCAGCCGATACCGAATGTATGGCGGTTCAGGCCGATGTTGCCGACCGGGCACAGGTGGAAGCCATGTTTTCCCGGGCGGGCGGCGTGGATGTATTGGTCAATAACGCGGGCATTGCACAGCAGAAGCTGTTTACCGATATTACCGAGCAGGACTGGGACATAATGTTCGGCGTAGACGTAAAGGGTGTGTTCCACTGCTGCCAGTGCGCGCTTCCGTATATGATCCATCAGAAGCGCGGGAAAATCATCAATATTTCTTCTATATGGGGGCAGGTCGGTGCGTCCTGCGAGGTGCATTATTCCGCCGCAAAGGCGGCGGTTATCGGACTGACCAAGGCGCTGGCCAAGGAGCTGGGACCGTCCGGCATTCAGGTCAACTGCATCGCGCCCGGTGTGATTCAAACGGAAATGAACGCGCATCTGGACGAAGAAACCCGAAAGGAATTAAAAGAGGAAACGCCGCTCGGCGGAATCGGAACGCCGGAGGATATCGCCGGCGCGGCCAGCTTTCTGGCGGGAAGCCGGTCGGATTTTATCACCGGGCAGGTTATCGGCGTGAACGGCGGAATCGTGATCTGAAAAATCTCAAAATATTCATAATCATTACAGTTCTGTCAAAAGCATAGACTTTCTTGTCTGAGTTTTTTATAATTTAACTACTTGGAAAGGAAAGAGTTGTCTATGAAAAAGAGTGCTTGCGCGGTTACCGCACTTTTCTTGACAGTGTGCCTGCTGTTCAGCGCCTGCTCAACGGAACTGTTGACCAAATTATCGGGGGGAAAGGCATCACCTCAGCTGACAGTGGGAGTCAACCTGACCAACAAAACAGAGAACAATATCTTTGTTCAAACGGCTGTGCCGGTCTTCGGCGGTTTTGATTCCGCCAATATTCTGAACGCAAGGATTAATAAGCTTGTAGATCAGGGGATTGATGAAATAAAGGAAGCGGGAAAAGAAATGGAAAAGAATCCGGATAGACCTCCGGTTCTGCTGTTTTTTCAAAGCTTTTTCGATTATTCGGAAAACGGCGATATCCTTTCGGTGTGGAATACTTTTTCAAATTATACCGGTGGCGCCCATGGTATGAGCTGGATTCGCTCCTTTACGGTCAACCGGAAAACCGGCGAATTTTATGACACACTCGGTTCCATTTTTCAGAATGAAACGGAAGGAAAAGCACTGATCACCGATAGAATTATTGCGGAAATCAGGCAAAAGCCGGACCTCTATTTCCCGGATGCAGAAAAGACGGTAAGGGACAAAAACGGCAATTTCCTTTATTACATAGACGGAAGCAATCTGGTGGTTTATTTTGATCTATATGAAATCGCGCCCTATGTGACCGGAATTCCGACGTTCACTTTCCCTCTGAAGGATTTAAAAACCAAGGTTGAGACCATTGGAACGCCCGCAGGCGACGTAAGGAAAAACGGAATGAGCTGGAGCTTCGCACATCCGGTGGTTTCCAACGATTCCGGCGTTTTTCTGCCACTGGAGGACATGGCGAACGCGCTGAATCTAACTGTGGAATATAAGGAGGGGAAATATACGGTCGACGGCAAGGCGGTGCAGCCGGTTATGATCAACTCGGTAGCTTATGTGCCGCTGATGTTTTTCCAGGAAACGCTCGGAGAGTTTGTCATTTATTATGGTGATATTCTTAGAATGTTTACTCAGACGGGCGGGCAAGTCACAAATAATTCAGACTACGGCTCTGCAAGCAGCACCATAGTCAAGTCTGCAGGCTCAAACGCTACGGCATAAGCAACCAGCAATAATCCGGTCAAAAACGCTTTTCGTTGTTCGCATGCTTGAGAAAGCTTATAATCAGGAGAACGCTGCTTTTCCGCCAATAAATTCAAGGAGGTTTATGATGAGGAAGAAACAAATTGCAATATCCCTAGCGCTGCTGTTAAGCATGGTGATGATTCTTGTCGGGTTTACTGCGTGCAGCAGTGGTGCAGATTCTTCAGGGACACCCAAAAGCACTGCGGTTCGGCTTCAATCGACAGAGAATAAATCGACCCAGATGGACGCGGCGGCGCCAGCTGCCCCAGGTGACAACGGACTCTCTGAAGAAAAGGGGCAGACGGGGGAAAAGGCAGGTGGAAATCCGGCTGCGAACGCGGCGGCGTCAGCCTCCGGTCAGAAGATCATTGAAACACTGTCGTATCAAATCGAAACACTGAAATTTGACGAATCCGTAAAAACGATTCAGACCATAGCTTCCAATCTGGGTGGCTATATTCAGAATTCCAGCGTGGACGGAAGAGGAGAAAATCAGGAAAATCTTCGTCAGGCGTTGTTTACACTCCGAATTCCACAGGAAAAGCTGAGTCAGCTGAAAACCAGCGCCGCCGGGATCGGAAGCATCCTGAATTTTACCAGTAACAGTGAAAATATCAGTGATAAGTACTATGACACGGAGGCGAGGCTGAAGAGCCTTCGTACCCAGCAGGAAAGGCTGCTTGCCCTTTTGCAGAAATCCGGCGCCCTGAAGGATATAATTGAACTGGAAAAAGCGCTTGCCGACGTGAATTATCAGATTGAAGAGCTGACCGGCTCCCTGCGCCAATATGATTCTTTAATCGATTACAGCACGGTTACGATTCAACTGGTGGAGGTGGTAAAGACCACGGAGCTGAAAAGCGAGCCGGTGAATCTCGGTGGAAAAATAATCAGGCAGTTCCAGGATTCCATGACCGCTCTCGGCGCTATGGGCGAAGCGATTCTGGTGTTCCTTATCGGATGCTCGCCGATTCTGATTTTAGTAGTGGCTGTTTTCGCTGTGGTATTCCTCGCGCTGCGGGCGAAAAAAAAGCGCATGAAAAAGGCGAAGCCACCGGTTGAGAAAGATGCCGGTGAAGGAAAACAGCTGTAATATAAAAAGAAGACCGCTCCCTGTAAAAAGGGAGCGGTTCGTCGAATCCCCGGATTTTATTCGGGGGTTCAGTTGTGATCAGAATTCAATTCTCTTTTGGATATAGTTGTCCAGCTCTGTTAACGCGATACGCTCCTGCTGCATGGTGTCACGGTCGCGAACGGTGACACAGCCGTCGTTTTCGCTTTCGAAGTCATAGGTGACGCACAAGGGCGTTCCAATTTCGTCCTGACGGCGGTAGCGCTTGCCAATGGAGCCGGAATCGTCATAATCCACCATAAAGTGCTTGGCAAGACGCGTATAAATTCCCTGCGCCTTGTCGTTCAGCTTTTTGGAGAGGGGAAGCACGCAGGCTTTGTACGGCGCGAGGGCAGGATGCAGCCGCATGACAACACGGGTATCCTTCTCGTCGATCTGCTCCTCGTCGTAGGCGTCGCAGAGGAACGCAAGCGTCACGCGATCCGCGCCGAGGGAAGGCTCGACCACATAGGGAACATAACGCTCGTTCGTTTCCGGGTCGAAATAATCCAGGCTCTTGCCGGAATGGTTGATATGCTGGGTGAGGTCGTAGTTGGTGCGGTCGGCAATGCCCCAAAGCTCGCCCCAGCCGAACGGGAAGAGATATTCAATGTCTGTGGTTGCCTTGGAGTAGAAGGAAAGCTCCTCCTTCTCATGGTCACGCAGACGGATGTTTTCTTTGGTTAAGCCCAAATCAAGCAGCCATTTTTCGCAGAAATCCTTCCAGTAATAGAACCAGTCCAGATCGGTATCGGGCTTGCAGAAGAATTCCAGCTCCATCTGCTCGAACTCGCGGATACGGAAGATGAAGTTACCGGGAGTAATCTCGTTGCGGAAGCTCTTGCCGACCTGCGCAACGCCGAACGGAATCTTGCGGCGGGTGGTGCGCTGGATGTTGGCAAAGTTGACAAAAATGCCCTGCGCCGTTTCCGGGCGAAGGTAAATCTCGTTCTTCGAGTCTTCAGTGACGCCCTGAAAGGTTTTGAACATCAGGTTGAACTTTCGGATATCGGTAAAGTTGGAGGAGCCGCAGCTCGGGCACTTGATGTCGTGCTCCTTGATATATTGGGTCATCTGGTCGAAGGTCATACCGTTTGCGTCGCCGCCGGCGTCCTCAATGAGCTTATCCGCACGGTGACGGGTCTTGCAGTCGCGGCAGTCCATCAGCGGGTCGGAAAAGCCGCCTACATGCCCAGAAGCCACCCAGGCCTGCGGATTCATCAGGATGGCGGAATCAAGACCCACGTTATAGGGGCTTTCCTGCACAAATTTTTTCATCCACGCGCGTTTGACATTGTTTTTGAACTCAACGCCGAGCGGGCCGTAATCCCAGGAATTGGAAAGGCCGCCGTAGATTTCGCTGCCCGGATAGACAAAACCACGGTTTTTGCAGAGAGCGACAATTTTGTCCATTGTTTTTTCTGTTGCTAACATGTTTGTTCCTCCATATTCTCAATTCGCACCCGAACCGGAAAAACGAAAAGCCTAACCGCTCCGGCAGTGCTTTTTTATTATAAATTTCAGGATTAGGGCTCCTGCTTTTTAAAAATAATACGCTTGCTTAGAATATAGTTGATGATGATTACAATGACGTTCATGATGATTTTTGCGAGCCAGTCATTCCACGCGAGCCCGTTTACCATCACGAGCATACCGAGCGTATCGACACCGAGTGAGAACAGACGTGCCCCAAAAAAGGTGAGAAGCTCCCGCAGAAAGAGTCCCGGTTCAAAGCTTTTGCTTTTGAAAACGAAAAGCTTGTTGGTGATAAACGCAAATGCGACGGATAAAACCCAGGCGAGAGTGTTTGCCGCAAGAAGATCCCAGTGAAGCACCGAGCGGAACAGACCAAAGCTGACAATATTAACCGCAGTGGTTAAAACGCCGAACACCAGGTAGGAGATTACTTCCGGAGAGGCGAAAAAACGCCAGAGCTTTTTCAGCTTGCCCAAGGAATCACCGCCAATTTTTCAGTATTCTATTAGTTTACCATTATGCGGCTCAGCTTTCAAGAAAAATTGTAATTTCAGCGAAAAATATAGGACGTACTTTTCGAAAGGAAGTGACGCACGCTTAATATTGCGATTCCATTGGACGTGAAGTATAATAAAAACATATATTTGTATTTTAATACTGATAGATTAAGGAAGATAACATATGATAAGCATTAGCGTCTGCATGATTGTGAAAAACGAAGAGGAGGTTCTGGAGCGGTGTCTGGCTTGTGTTGCGGAAATTGCGGATGAGCTGATCATTGTGGACACGGGCTCAACGGACCAAACCAGGGAAATTGCTTCGCGCTATACCAACCTGATTTATGATTTTCCGTGGAACGACGATTTTTCAGCCGCGCGCAATTTTTCGTTTTCCAAAGCTACCAAAGATTATATTTATACGGCGGACGCGGACGAGGTAATTGACGGAGAAAATCGGCTCAAATTTCTTGCGTTAAAGGAAACGCTTTCTCCTGAAACCGAGATTGTGCAGATGAAATATGCCAACCAGCTGCAATTCAATTGCACCTATAATTTTGACGTAGAGTACCGCCCAAAATTATACAAAAGACTTCGGGAATTCCGCTGGAGAGACCCGGTGCATGAAAGCGTGGCGCTCAGCGCCGAAATTTTTAACAGTGACATTACGGTGAAGCATATGCCGGTAAGGCTGCACGCAGCGAGGGATTTTTCCATCTTTCTGAAAAATGTTGGGAAGCAAGGTACGCTTTCTCCGAAAATTCACTGCCTTTACGCGCGGGAGCTTTTTATCGCCGGAACGGACGAAGACCTGTTGACCGCGTACCCTTACTTTGAGCGTACAATGCACGACGAAAAGAGAAGCGAAATAGAAATTCGGGCGTCCCAATGCGTTGTCGCCAGGGTCAGCCGCAGCAAGGCAGATGATTTTACCTTTTTCAAAGCCGCGTTAAAAGGAGTGACGGGCAGCCCAATTGCTGAAATTTGCTGTGAGCTGGGGGACTATTATTTAAATAAGGAAGATTTTGAGGAGGCTGCCGTCTGGTTTTACACCGCCGTGTACGGCGCGGAAAGCGAGCTGGATATTCATTGCTCCGGCGATTACCCGCTGGGGAGGCTGTCGGTGTGTTTTACTCGTTTGGGAGACGTTACAGAGGGCGAAAAATATAGAGAATTGGCGGAAAAATGGACTGCTCCGGCGTGCGATTGAAATTTAAATTGTGTTCATCGGATTTTATTGACAGAATGCTCATGGTTCACTATAATGTATGTATTATTGTTTTGAAAGACTATGCAAATATTTGCATTGAGAAGGTGGTATCGATATGGCGAAACAGGTTATTTTGACTAAGGAAGGTCTTGAAAAGCTTGAGGCGGAGCTTGAAGACTTAAAAAGTGTAAAGCGAAAAGATGTAGCGGAAAAGATAAAGGTAGCGCTTTCGTTCGGCGACTTGTCTGAAAACAGCGAGTACGACGAAGCGAAAAACGAACAGGCGATTGTGGAGGCCCGTATTGCGGATATCGAGGTTATGCTCAAAAACGTGAGGGTCATCGACGAAGACGAGCTGAGCAATGAAAATATACACATCGGTTCAAAAATTGAAATCCGGGTTACAAACCCGACAACCGGCAGCAGTAATGTTGTCAACTATAAAATCGTTGGTTCCAATGAGGCAGACCCGCTGACAGGAAATATTTCTGACGAATCTCTGGTAGGCAAAGCGCTTCTCAACCACCGGATCGGGGATAAGGTTGAAGTGGAGGTACCCGCCGGAGTAATGGAGTATGAGGTTCTTGCCATATCCAAATAATTTTTGGGGCGGGAGTGACAGGTTCACCCTGCCCCTTTTTGTCTGCTTAGCGGCATTGGAAATACTTTCGGTAACAGCCGGAATGGGATAAGAAATCGTATTAGGAGAGTTAAAAATGAGCGACATGGTAAACGAAACAAACGAAGTACAGCAGCAGGAGCAGGATATCAGCGAGCTGCTGAAAATCCGCCGGGACAAGCTGAGCGCCCTGCAGCAGGCTGGTAAGGACCCGTTCGAAATTACGACCTGCCCGCGCGACACCTACACACAGGAAATCCGCGACCGGTTCGAAGAGCTGGAAAACAAGGATGTTTGCATTGCTGGGCGTGTTATAAGCTGGCGCGACATGGGTAAGGCAAGCTTTATGGACCTTTACGACCGCACCGGCAGAATGCAGGTTTACCTGAAAATCGATCAGGTTGGCGAAGAAAGCTACAACGACCTGAAAAGCTACTGGGATCTTGGCGATATTATCAGCGTGAAGGGGTATGTTTTCCGTACCCGCAGGGGTGAAATTTCCGTTCACGCGAAGGAAATCAAGCTGCTTTCCAAGTCGCTGCTGCCTCTGCCTGAAAAATTTCACGGCTTAAAGGATACTGATTTGCGTTACCGCCAGCGTTATGTTGACTTAATTGTTAACCCGGAGGTAAAGGACGCCTTTATCAAGCGCAGCGAGATTATCCGCACCATGCGCAGCTTTTTGGACAACAGGGATTACATTGAGGTGGAAACTCCGGTTCTGAACACCATCCCGGGCGGCGCGACGGCAAGACCGTTCATTACCCATCACAATACGCTCGATATCGATATGTACCTCAGAATCGCGACCGAGCTGCATTTAAAGAGACTGATTGTCGGCGGAATGGAGCGCGTATATGAAATCGGGCGCATCTTCCGTAACGAAGGTATGGATGTAAAGCATAACCCCGAGTTCACCACGGTCGAGCTTTACGAAGCCTACACGGACTACAACGGCATGATGGAAGTAACCGAAAACATGATCAACGCGTGTGCGCTCAAAGCCTGCGGTACCGACCAGGTTACCTATCAGGGCGAGGAGATCAGCCTTGCAGTTCCGTTCGCGCGCCTTTCGATGAACGACGCAATCAAGAAATACACCGGCATCGACTTCCTTTCGTTTATGGGAGACACGGAAAAGGCGAAGGAGGTCGCCAAAGAGATGAAGCTGCCGATGAAGGCGACCTACAAATGGGGCGATATTATGTCGCTGGTATTTGAGGAAAAGGTGGAGGAGAATCTGGTTCAGCCGACCTTCATTTATGACTACCCGGTCGAGGTTTCACCGCTGACCAAGCGCAAGCCGGACTGCCCCGCGCTGGTGGAGCGCTTTGAGCTGTTCGTAACACGCCGCGAGCTGGCAAACGCATACTCTGAGCTGAACGACCCAATTGATCAGAGGGAACGCTTCATGAGGCAGATGGAGCTGCGCGCCGCTGGCGACGAGGAAGCCAACATGATTGACGAGGACTTTTTGACCGCGCTGGAATACGGTATGCCCCCCACCGGCGGTATGGGCATGGGTGTTGACCGCCTGGTTATGCTGCTGACCGACAGCGCATCTATCCGCGACGTTCTGCTGTTCCCCACAATGAAACCCAGGGAGTGATAACGAGTGGCAAGGGAAAGGTATCTCTTAGATGGCGGCGAGGAAACCATCCACCAGCCCCAGAAGGAGACCGGAAAAAAAACACCGAAATCCCAATGGGAAAATTTCTGGTACTACCATAAATGGCATGTGATTGTCGGGGTCTTTTTAACCTTTGTAGTACTGTTCTTTGTGTATGACATGACCTCGAAGGTCAGCCCTGATTACGAAATCGGAATGATAACCGAAACGGCGTATCCGTCTGAGACAATAGACGCGCTGCAAACTGAGATAACGAAATACGCCCAAGACCGCAACGGAGACGGAAAAGTGATCGTAAGCGTAAATAATTATGTAATGCAGACCGACACTTCGGGAGGAATGGTCGACCCTAACGTGCGGATGGCGGGTTACGTGAAGGTGACCAACGACCTTTCCAACGGAACCAGCATGATCTTTATTACCGATGATAAATCCTTTCGGAATGAGCAGGACGAGCTTCAGATGTTTACATATCTGGACGGGAGTAAGCCGGCGGAAAACGCGAAGGATTATGAGAAAATGCGGATTAGCCTTGCGGACTGCAAGCGGCTTTCTACCTTGAAATTGAATGATACGCCGTCGGTCAGCCGGGAAATATTGTACAAACTCAGTATCTCGATGCGTACCATTGAGGATACTCAGCTGGAAAAACAGCAGGATAAAACGGCATATTACGCGGATAGCAAGAAGCTGTTCGATGAGATTACAAAGAAATAAATAAGGGGGATTTAAAATGAGAAGCGATTCCTTAAAAGAAGGCCCGAAGTGTGCGCCGAAGCGCGCGCTGTTAAAGGCTCTCGGGTTAACAGACGCGGAAATAAAACGTCCGTTTGTGGCGGTGGTCAACTCCGCCAGCGACTACATACCCGGGCATAAACACCTGCGCGAAATCGGGGAAGCCGTAAAGGCGGGCATCCGCAGCGCGGGCGGAGTTCCGTTTGAGTTTCATACCATCGGTGTGTGCGACGGACTTGCGATGAATCATAAGGGAATGAAGTACTCCCTCTGCTCCCGCGAGCTGATCGCGGATTCCATTGAGGTGATGCTGACCGCCCATCCGCTGGACGCGGTTGTCTTTATTCCGAACTGCGACAAAATCGTTCCCGGAATGCTGCTGGCGGCCTGCCGAATGAACCTGCCGAGCGTATTCGTTAGCGGCGGCCCGATGCTGCCGGGTGAATTCAGAGGGGAACGCATCGGATTTTCCGAGCTTTCCGAGGCGGTGGGAAGCTACGCCGCAGGCAAGATGAGTGAAGCGGATTTGTCGGAAATGGAAGACGCCGCGTGCCCCGGCTGCGGCTCCTGCTCCGGCATGTACACCGCGAACTCCATGAACTGCCTTACCGAAGCCATCGGTATGGCGCTGCCAGGCAACGGAACCATCCCTGCGGTTTACGCCGCGAGAATCCGCCTTGCAAAGGAGGCGGGCGAGCGGATTATGGAGCTTTACAAGCAAGGTTTGAAGCCGAGCGATATCCTGACCGAAAAGGCATTCACCAATGCCCTTCGCAGCGAAATGGCGCTTGGGTGTTCCACAAATTCCGTTCTGCATCTGACCGCGATTGCCTATGAGATGGGTGTTCCGCTCGATATGGATACCATTGACAAGGTCAGCCGTGCTACGCCGCAAATCTGCAAGCTGAATCCCGCCGGTAAAATCTTTATTACCGATTTGAACCAGGTGGGCGGTATTCCGGCGGTGATGAAGGAGCTTTCCAAGCAGAATCTGATTCATCTGGATATTCCGACTGTAAAGGGCACCGTTCGCGAAAGAATCCAAAACGCGAGGGAAGCGGACGGAACCATCATTCATACGGTTGAAAATCCACTGCGAAAAGACGGCGGCATCGCAATTCTGAAGGGGAACATTGCTCCGGAGGGCGCGGTGGTGAAGCAGGGTGCCGTTGCTCCGGAAATGATGCAGCATACCGGTCCGGCTCGCTGTTTTGACAGTGAGGAGGAGGCCAGCGACGCAATCCTCGGCGGTCAGATCAAAGAGGGCGACGTGGTGGTAATCCGCTATGAAGGGCCGAAGGGCGGCCCCGGAATGCGCGAAATGCTTGCTCCTACCTCGGCGCTGGAAGGCATCGGTCTCGGCTCCAGCGTTGCGCTGATTACGGACGGCCGCTTCTCCGGCGCGACCCGCGGCGCGGCAGTGGGACATGTATCCCCCGAAGCGGCGGCAGGCGGCACGATCGCGCTGATTCACGACGGCGATCTGGTGAATGTGGATATCGTCAACCGTCAGCTTACCTTACAGGTATCCGATGACGAACTGGCAAAGCGCAGAGCCGAATGGAAAGCGCCCAAGCAGGAACTGGCCGGGTACGCGAAGCGTTATGCAAGTTTGGTGACCTCCGGCTCCCGCGGCGCCGTTTTTGAAAAATAATCGGATTTATCTCTGAATAAATTCCGTTAACCCGGGTTCATCCAGAAGACGGATTTCGCGGTAGCTGGTACTGACCCAGCCTTTTCGAGCAAAGACGATGAGAATGCGGCTGACGGTAACGCGTGAGACGCCCGCCAGACCCGCAAGGTCGTCGTGGGTCGCTGTAACCGAACCGTTTACCGCCAGATTTAAAAGCAGTCGCGCGATTCTCTGGTCGGCCTGCAAAAAGGTCATGGCGTCCACCTGCGCGGAAAGCATTCGAATGGTCTGCGACAGATAGGTGAGCAGATTCATGGCAAGCTGCGGTTCCCGGCGGATGCATTCGAGCAGGCTTTTCCGGTTTACCGTGATGATTTCGGAGGGAACCAGGGTTTTTGCGGAGGATACGCGCGGCTGTCCGTCAAAGAAGGCGGCTTCGCCGAAGATGTTCCCGCTCTCCAGGACGGTGAGGGTTTTTTCCATTCCGTTCTCCGAGCTGAGGAAGATCTTTACGCTTCCGCTTTTTAAATAATAAAATTCATCGGCGGGGGATTCCTGCCAGTAAATCATTTGGTTTTTTGGATAAGTACGGGGCGTGAGGGTTTTTTCCAGCACGTCCCATTTGTTATTTTTTATTTCCATGGCGAATATTTCCTTTCATCGTTAATACGGCAAAGCAATGCCGGATATTTCTTAAATTGTATCACATGTTACATTCTTTGTGCAAGAAGCATGTAATAATAAAGGTACGCAAAAAGACCGCAAGCTTTGGGATTAGCTGACAATGCGGAACAAATCAGGAACGGAGGATATGTTTATGGGTATGACGATGACACAAAAGATTCTCGCGGCGCACGCGGGGTTGCCGAAGGTGGAAGCCGGGCAGCTGATTGAGGCGAGGCTGGATATGGTGCTCGGGAACGATATTACTTCCCCGGTAGCGATCAATGAATTTGAAAAGTGCGGGGCAACCTCTATTTTTCATAAGGATAAAATTGCGCTGGTGCTTGATCATTTTACACCGAACAAGGACATCAAGGCGGCGGAGCAATGTCTTCAGGTACGTACTTTCGCGAACAAATACGGCATTACAAATTTCTTTGATGTGGGTGAAATGGGAATTGAACACGCGTTGCTGCCAGAAAAAGGGCTGGTCGGTCCGGGTGACTGCGTGATCGGCGCGGATTCCCACACCTGCACCTACGGCGCTTTGGGCGCGTTTTCCACCGGGGTGGGCTCCACCGATATGGCGGCGGGCATGATTGCCGGAAAAACCTGGTTTAAGGTTCCGTCCGCGATTAAGATTGTATTAAAAAACAAGCCAGCCAAATGGGTGAGCGGCAAGGATGTAATCCTGCATTTGATCGGCACGATTGGCGTGGACGGCGCGCTTTACCGTTCACTGGAATTTACCGGAGACGGGGTAAAGGAGCTTTCGATGGACGATCGGCTCTGTATTGCCAACATGGCAATTGAAGCCGGTGCAAAAAACGGAATCTTCCCGGTGGATGAGGTCACGCTTGCCTACGAAAAAGACCGTTTTCAGCGCGAACCGGTCATTTTTGAGGCGGATGAGGACGCGGTCTACGACGAGACCTATGAAATTGACCTTTCCCAGCTCCGCCCGACGGTTTCTTTTCCGCATTTGCCGGAGAATACCAAGACCATTGATGAAGTAGGCAAAATAAAGATCGATCAGAGCGTGATCGGCTCCTGCACCAACGGGCGCATGGAGGACCTTCGTGCCGCCGCTTCCATTCTTAAGGGCAAAAAGGTCGCAAAGCATGTGCGTTGTATCATCCTGCCGGGAACACAGGCAATTTATTTGCAGGCGCTCCGCGAAGGGTTGGCGGAAATCTTTGTCGAGGCCGGAGCGGTATTCAGTACCCCGACCTGCGGACCATGCCTTGGCGGACACATGGGCGTTCTGGCAAAGGGCGAACGCGCCATTTCCACGACAAACCGCAATTTCGTGGGAAGAATGGGGCATGTTGAATCGGAGGTTTACCTCGCCAGCCCGGCGGTAGCCGCCGCCAGCGCGGTGACCGGCTACATCACCGACCCGGAACAGGTTTAATTGAGGAGGATGAAGAAATGAATGCACATGGATTTGTTCATAAGTATGGAGATAACGTTGATACCGACGTGATCATCCCGGCAAGATATCTAAATACAGCTTCTCACGCAGAGCTGGCTTCCCACTGCATGGAGGATATCGACAGGGATTTCGTTAAAAAGGTAAAGCAGGGAGACCTGATTGTAGCGGATAAGAATTTCGGCTGCGGCTCCTCCCGCGAGCACGCGCCGATTGCAATTAAGACGAGCGGCGTTTCCTGCGTTATCGCGAGTACCTTTGCACGTATTTTTTACCGCAACGCAATCAACATTGGTCTTCCCATTCTGGAATGTGAAGCGGCGGCGCGCGAGATTCAGAACGGCGATGAGGTGGAAGTGGATTTTGACACCGGTCTGATTCAGGATAAAACCACCGGCAAAAGCTATCAGGCGCAGCCGTTCCCGCCGTTTATTCAGAATATTATTGAAAAAGGCGGCCTTTTAAACAGCATCAGCAAGTAAACATAAAGGGGCGATTGATTTGTCAGACTGGAATTCAGAGCAGTATTTAAAGTTTAAACGGGAGCGCACACAGCCGGCGGCGGATTTGTTAAGCCATGTTCCGCTGGAAGCCCCGGTTAAAATCCTAGATATCGGGTGCGGACCGGGAAACAGCACACAGGTTTTGGCCCAACGGTACCCCAATGCGAAAATTATCGGCATCGACAGCTCGGAAAACATGATTGCGGCCGCGCGCAAAAACTGCCCACAGCTGGAATTCCGGCTTTGCGACGCGTCCAGCGAACTGGAAACGCTGGGAAATGATTTTGATCTGGTTTTTTCCAACGCCTGCATCCAGTGGATTGAGAACCATGACCGGATTATACCGTACTGGATGAGTGTGCTGAAAAGCGGCGGCGCCCTTGCCGTGCAGACGCCGATGAATTCCGACGGAGTTCTGATTGAAAAGGTTACGGGCTCCGACAGGTGGAAGACCTATATTCCGGATCGGCAGAGGTTTTTTAACCTTACGCCGGAGGAATACTTTGACCTGCTGTCGGAGGTTTCCCCTGATTTTTCGTTATGGATGACAGTTTACTACCATAATATGAACTCACATGAGGATATTCTGGAATGGTACCGTTCCACCGGCCTGAAGCCGTACCTGGAGGCTCTGCCGGAGGAAAAGAGAGAACTGTTCCTGCAGGATATTCTGGAGGGAATCAGGGAGGCTTATCCGGCACAGGCAAACGGCAGAGTGATTTTCCGCTTTCCGCGTTTCTTCTTTATTGCAAGAAAATAAGAATCTTTGGAAGAGACGAAATGTTAAGAGAAGGAACAGTAACTTCCGTTTCAGAATGAATAGGGAGGGGAGCGCGAAAGCGCTCCCCTCTATTCATATAATATTAATAAACTTTTATAAAAAATTCATGACTTTTGAATAGGTTTATTCTATAATCATTTGTAGAATACATAGTCAGGTATATTTATGTTTAATTGCGGATGATATCATTATAGTTTGATTTGGTGTAAGGAGGAAGAAAAATGGCGGTTGGAAAAATTTTAGTAGTGGACGATGACCAGAACATTTGTGAATTGTTAAGGCTGTATATCGAAAAGGAAGGCTTTGAGGTAGCAATCGCCAATGACGGACGAAAAGCGCTGGATGCTTTTGATGCCGAGAACCCGGACATGATATTGCTGGATATTATGCTCCCCGAGCTGGATGGCTGGCAGGTATGCCGTGAAATTCGTAAGAAATCCCAGTGCCCGATTATCATGCTGACCGCAAAAGGCGAGGTTTTCGATAAGGTGCTCGGCTTGGAGCTGGGCGCGGACGATTACGTGGTAAAGCCGTTTGAAGCCAAGGAAGTGGTTGCCAGAATCAAGGCGGTGCTTCGCCGGTTCGGCAAAAGCAGCGACGAGCTGGTAAAGGAAGTCAAGTACGATAAATTATCCATTAATCTTACCAATTACGAGCTTCGCGTGAACGGTGTGCAGGTGGATACACCGCCGAAGGAGATGGAACTGATTTACCATCTAGCGAGCAACCCGAACCGCGTGTTTACGCGCGACCAGCTGCTGGACGAAGTCTGGGGCTTTGATTATTACGGCGACAGCCGTACAGTCGACGTTCACGTGAAGCGCCTGAGAGAAAAACTGGAGGGCGTTTCTGAGAAATGGGCCTTGAAAACCGTTTGGGGTGTCGGCTATAAATTTGAACTCAAAGAATAACCGTCGCGTTAGAATGTAGGTGCGCTTTGAATGCATAAAACCCTGTTTAAAAAATATTTAGGCATTACCTCGTTAATCATTGCTGTGAGCTTTTTTATTCTCAGCGTGGTGATGCTGGTGTTTGTCTCCGGCTACTGGCAGTCGGAAAAAAGAGACCTGCTGATGAAAAACGTACAGAGCGTTGCGGATATTGCCGCGGACAGCGTAACCTCTGTGGAAAACGATGTTTACACCATCCACACCGAGCGGATGAAGATGTTTATTGAAGCTTTTTCGGATAATATTGATGCGGATATCTTTGTTACCAACCTTAGGGGTCAGATTGTGATTTCGGCCTATAACAAGGATACCAAAGTGAACGAAACCCAACGAGTCAGCAAGGATATCCTGAACAAGGCGCTGTCCGGTCGTTACAGCGGACAGGGAACGATGGAGGGTATGTACGACAAGGTCTATTACTCAGTCGGGGTTCCGGTTATAGTTGACGGTCTTGACGGGAGCAAGGTGACTATCGGAGCGGTTTTTGCGGCTTATAATGTGGAATCCTTTAATACATTCCGTTGGAATATCATCCGGGTGTTTTTGTTTGCTGCATTGGCGGCATTCATGGCGGCATTCTGCGGGGTTTGGCTCTTTTCTTATAAGCTGGTGCGCCCTTTGCGAGATATGGCTGTCGCCGCGCACTCGTTTGGAGAAGGGAATTTCGCTGTGCGTGTTCCGGTTACCAGCCACGATGAAATCGGGCTGCTTGCCCTGGAGTTCAACAATATGGCCAGCTCTCTCGCTTCGGGCGAAAGCGTAAGACGCAACTTTATCGCCAACGTTTCTCATGAGCTGAAAACGCCGATGACTACGATTGCGGGGTTTATTGACGGAATTCTTGACGGCACGATTTCACAGGAAAAGCAGCCCTATTACCTGAATATTGTGTCACAGGAGGTTAAGCGACTTTCGCGTCTGGTGCGCACAATGCTCGACCTTTCCCGTATCGACAGCGGGGAGCTCCATCTGCGTCCGGCACGGTTTGATTTAACGAATACGATACTCATCGCGTTGTTATCATTTGAAAAGGCAATAGACGATAAAAAAATGGAGATTCGGGGTTTGGAAAATGCCGAGAGCCTGTTTGTGGACGGCGACCCGGACATGATTCATCAGGTGGTATATAACCTGATTGAAAATGCGGTGAAGTTTACCAACGAGGGCGGGTACATTCAAATCACGATTACCAATCAGCCGGATCGGACCACGGTCGCGATTCGCAACAGCGGCCCGGGAATCGCGCCAGACGAGCTGCCTTTGATTTTTGAACGATTTTATAAAACTGATAAATCCCGCAGTCAAGATAAAAACGGTATGGGTTTGGGGCTTTTTATTGTTAAGACGATTATCAAGCTTCATGGCGGCGATATCAATGTGACCAGCGTCATGAACGAATTCTGCCAGTTTGAATTCTGGATTCCAAAGCTGAGTGAACTGGCAACAGCTACAGCGGATGAACTGCCGGAGCGCCCCAAAAAATAGGAGATATTTAATTCATATATAGAGCAGAGAGGTTTATTATGAACGACAATGAAATTAACAACAATCCGAATAATGAGAAAGACTCCTGGACAGAAAATTCCGAAAAAACCAACGTGTCGTCGGAAGTAAAGACGGACACTGATTCTACGCAGGAGGTTCCGGCGCAGGAAGCGGCCCAGTGGAAGGACATTCATTCCGATTCCGATGACGCGGGCACCGATGCCGAACCGTCCGACCGGGCAGAGCAGACCGGGGAACCGACTCCCCCGGATCAATCCAACCCCGATCAGCAGGAGGGACAGAACCCCTATCCTCCGAATGGACAATACCAAAACCAGAATCCTTATGGGCAGTATAACAACCCTTACGGTCAATACCACGGTCCAAACGAGAATTATGGGGGTTATAACAATTCTTATGGCGGACAAAATCAATATAACCCCTATCATCAGCAGTATCCGCAAAATCAGCAGGGGCAGCCGCCGTACTGGTCCTATAACCAATATGGGCAGTATCCGCAGAACCAGCCGCCGCGCCCGCCCAGAAGAAGAAATATCGGATTAACGGTTTTTCTTGTGATTTTAGGAATATTGATTGGTGGCTCGCTTCTGTCGTTTGGTATTTTCAGCTTTTATACCACTGCCCAGCAGAAGCTTGGGGGGGCTTCCGATTCTTCGCAGGTGCAGCAGGATAACGGCGGGCAAAACAGCGGCAGCTCGTCAGCCAGCACGCCGCCGGCTGAGGGGAAGGCCCCCGGCAGCGGAATTAATCCGAATTCTTCCGGGATTGTTATTAATTCGATTCCAACCGGTGGTCAAAAGACTGCCCGGCAGATTTATAAGGACGTTGTGGAGAGCGTCGTCGGTGTAAAGACCCAGCAGCCGGGAGCGGATACGAACGACGAGTTTCTGGATTTGGGTACCGGAATCATTGCCACCTCCGATGGTTATATTCTGACCAACGCGCATGTGATATCTTATTCCAGAGCCAATAAGGTTACGGTTATGCTTCACGGTGGCAAGGATTATATTGCGACGGTTGTAGGCTACGACAAAACCTCCGATATCGCAGTTCTTAAAATCAATGCGAACAACCTCACTCCAGCCACATTCGGGAATGTGGAACATCTGGAGGTTGGCGATCAGGTATACGCCATCGGCAACCCGGGCGGCATGAACTACGCAAGCTCCTTAACAGGAGGATTGGTTTCGGCACTCAACCGTACCATCGAAAGCCATAGTGACAACGGCATGACCTATATCCAGACCGACGCCGCTATCAACCCGGGCAATTCCGGAGGACCGCTTGTAAATATGTACGGCCAGGTGGTGGGAATCAACTCCAATAAAATCGTTGCTGCCGGGTACGAAGGAATGGGCTTCTCCATTCCGGTTAGTAAAGCGAAAAATATTATCGATGATTTGGTTATGCGCGGGTATGTTTCGGGAAGAAGCCGACTGGGAATTACCGCCCAGCCGATCACGGATATCCAGTCACAGCTTTCCGGTTATCCGGTAGGCGTCATTATCAGAGAAATCAGCCCCGACAGCGATTTGAATAAATCCAACGTAGTGGTGGGGAATATCATTACCAAGGCAGACGGACAGAAAATCACCAGTATGGAGGACCTCTACGCGGTGCTGAACAAACACAAGGCGGGGGATCTCCTTTCACTCACGATCTATGTGCCGGGAACCAATGCGACCAATTCCACTACACGCACGGTGAAGACGAAGCTTTTAGAAGACAAGGGCGAAACGCAGGCGAAGTAATAGTATTTAAAATTGATAAGAAAAAGAGCGCCGGCAATCCATATCGGATTGCCGGCGCTCTGCGGTTTAGAGGCATATTATCTGTGAGTTCCGAGGAAAAACAGCGCGATGGTGCCGGGGCCGGAATGTGCCCCGATGACTGGGCCGACATAGTTGATAAATACCTTTTTTACACCCAGCCTCTTTTTGATTTCAGCGGCGACAAATTCAGCGTCTTCCTGAGAGTCACCGTGGCTGATAAACACCGTCTGCTCAGAAGGGCTGGTTGCGGTTTCCACCATATGGTCAACCAGGGCGGTAAGGGAAGCGCGGCGTCCTCTGGCTTTTCCCACATTGATCAGATGACCCTCGTTATCCACGTGGAGAACCGGCTTGATACTAAGCATGGTACCGATAAGGGCGGTTGCCGCAGATACTCTTCCCCCGCGTTTGAGGTGGTTGAGGTCTTCCACGGTAAACCAGTGGCAGAGGTGAAGCTTGTTTTCCTCCGCCCATTTGTGAACCTCGTCAATGCTTTTTCCCTTGCGTTTTTCCTGCACCGCAAGGTAGATCAGCAGACCTTCTCCGAGTGAAGCACAGAGGGAATCGACAACGTAAATCCTCCGGTCGGGGTATTTTGGTGCCAGTTCCTCTGCGGCCAGCTTGGCGGCGTTACAGGTGTTGCTTAAGCCGCTTGAAAACGCAATGCAGAGCACATCCCTGCCGGATTGCAGGATGGTTTCGAATTCAGAGGAGAACGCTTCTACGTTGACCGCGGAAGTCGTGCAGCTTTCGCCGTTACGAATATGCTTGTAGAATTCCCCGAAGGACAGCTCGCGGCCATCCAGGTAATTATAATATTCGCTCCCGTTCAGATTGAATTCGAGAGGAAGCACCCTGAGCTCCAGCTCGTCTGCCAACGCCGGGGATAAGTCGCAGCAGGAATCCGTAACAATCACATAGTCATTCATATGCCTCTCCCTTTCTTGTTCATATCTATAAAATGATTATTCCCATATTTATCAATATAAATATAACACAGTACGGAAGCGCTTTCAAGTAAAACGCAATTTACAAGTTTAGTTTATGTAATTTTTAATACTATATTATTGGGAGTAGTCACTTTACGGAAAAGCTTTTGGCAGTAGAGCCCCCGGGAAAGCCGGGGGCTCTACCTATGAGGACAAAGCCTTGCGCTGCTAACGGAATGCTTCCTCCAAAGTTGAAAAATACGAATCACGGCTTACCGGCAGTCAGATTTCTTTCCTGCTGAAAATATTACAGGAGAGATAATATGACAGAACAAAAACGATCAGCGCGACCGGAAGGGCGAGGACGATTAACATTTCGACCGTTGAATTACCGATTTGCACATTAGCGGAGGGTCTCCAGCCTAAATTTCCCAAAATTGTAATACCGACAGACGGTAGAAGAACAATTAAAACCATCCAGATGCGCGCCTTCTGTGTGCCAAGCTTGAAAATCAGGAGAAGCATGACCGAAGAGATCAGAAGAGAAATCGAAGAAACGATGCAGAGGGTCGCCGCGACCTCCAGGTTAACCTGGCCCTTTGCAAGATAAATCAGCAGCGATACCAAAACGCCGGAAAGCGCGAACAGGAATGCCAGAATATATTTGCTTAACACGATCTGCCGTTTCGTAACCGGCAGGGAAAGGGCAAAGTAATCCCATTTGCACAGCTCGTCGTAGGCGAAGGTATTTAAAACGAACATGGTCATAATGATTGTAATCATCGCGCTTAAAAACGTCAGGTTGCCGGAGGAAGCAAAAATAATGATATACATTACCATAAAGACGGCGATTCTGGATCCCGCCTTTTTCAGGCTGAGCAAATCCTTGAGAAGTAATCCGGTCATGCTTTCTCCCCCTTTACATATAAGAGCATGATATCGTCGATGCTCGCGTTATCAATCACGTAATTCGGATACATTCGCTTTGCGCTCCTTTTATCGGACACAAGCGCTTCGTAGCCCAAATCGTTCCTGCGCCAACGGAGCAAGCCGGCGCGGTCGAGTTTTTGAAAATCGGAAGCACCGCATTTCAGAATTGCCATGTTTTCCACAAGCTCATCCTTGGAGCGGTCAAATACGATTTGACCTTCGTGGATAAAGGTGACATAGTCGGCGATTCTCTCGAGATCGCTTGTAATATGGGAGGAGAACAGGATGGAATGGGAATCGTCCTGAATAAAATCCCAGAAAATATCGAGGATTTCACTGCGCATAATGGGGTCGAGTCCGCTGGTGGCTTCGTCGAGAATCAGCAGACGCGGCTTGTGGGCGAGCGCGCTGGCGATACTCAGCTTCATTTTCATACCCTTGGAATATTCCTTGATGATTTTATCCTTCGGCAGCTTAAACTGCTCCAGATAGCTTTTATAAAGGGTATCATCCCAGTTTTTATAGATCCGCTTTAAAATGCTAGCGATATCGGCGGCTTTGAATTCGCCGTGGAAATAGCTTTCATCAAAAACGACGCCCATCTGTTCCTTGACCGCCCTCTCATCTTTGATGTTATCCATTCCAAATACGGTAACCGAGCCGGAGTCCCTACGGATTTCGTTTAAAATCAGTTTGATGGTTGTGGTTTTTCCAGCGCCGTTTTCCCCGATAAAGCCGACAATGCTGCCGGTGGGCACGGCAAAGCTGATATCTTTCAGCTGAAACGACGAATAGGTTTTGCTTAGATTCTTCACTTCGAGAATGTTTTGCATAATAATCCCTTTCCGGCAAATGCCGTATTAAAATTTAATCTATGACTCGCCCTCGTATAGCAGCTTAAGCAGTTCAATAAGCTCGTTTAGGGAAATGCCGCCGAGCCGGGCGATGTCCACCGCGTTTTGCAGAAAGCCTTCCGCCTTTCGGAGCTGTTCCTCACGGAGAAATTCCACGTTTTTACGGGCGATAAAGCTTCCCTTGCCCGGAACGGTTTCAATAAAGCCGTCCCGCTCCAGATCTTCGTAGGCGCGCTTAGTGGTAATCACGCTGACGTGGAGCTCCTTTGCGAGAAGCCGCATGGAGGGCAGGGAATCCCCCTCGCGCAGGGAACCGGTTATAATGCTGTTTTTAATCTGGTCGGTGATCTGCTCGTAAATTGGTTTTCCGCTGGAATTACTGATGATAATATCCACTTCTTCACCTGCCGCTCCTGTATATAGTCAATTAACTCCAAAACCAACCAAACTTTGTGGTTTATTATCCGTGTTGCTGCGTTATTCTCCTCGCCAGGCGCCAGCTTGGCTTCGTCGTCCGCCTTGCTTCACGAAAAACATACTCGTAAATACTTAGCCGCTTTTTTAAGTTAATGTGCTATAGTGATATTGTATATACTATATATACACAGTATCACTATTATTTTTATTTGTCAATCTTTTTTAAATTTTCCTTCTGGAGGCAAATTTCTGAGAGGAAAAGGGGGAGGGTTGAAAGGAGGTTTGACTTTGGAAAGAAATTCAGAAACGGGCGAGAAGGCCCGCAAACGAATGAAAAGGGGCTACGAAAAGCTGGCATACGGCGGCATAGCCGACGCGGTGAGACTGCTTTTTACCGAGGAACCCGATTTGGCGGAGCTGGGGAAAATGGATTTGTTTAACATTGCGGAAATCAAACGGCCGAAGGGCGGCGGAATGGAGATTAAGTTTTTTGACCGGATTAAGGCGCTGCAATGTTTGGAAGCGCTCAATACCGAAGGCGGAGAGCCGCTTCCACTTTACCGGACCTTGCAGGAATGCGCCCTTTCATTCCGGGAAAACGGCAATGGAGTTTAAAGCGTTTTCTAAAAAGCAGCTTCAAACGCTGAGCTGGTGGTGTGGGGGAAGTCCCAATGAAACACGGGACGCGATTATCTGTGACGGCGCGGTTCGAAGCGGAAAAACGCTCTGCCTCGGAATCTCGTTCGTCGCGTGGGCGCTTTACCGCTTTCAGGACCGGTCGTTTGCCATCTGCGGCAAAACCATCCGGTCGCTAAAGCGCAACCTGATTACCACCCTGCTGCCCGCGCTGACCGAAGCCGGATTCCAATGTAAGTTTGCGGCGGCGGAGAACCGGATTGATATCTCCTTTGGCTCTGGCAGCAACCGGTTTTACCTGTTCGGCGGCAGGGATGAAGGCTCCTCCGCGCTGATTCAGGGCATCACCCTCTCGGGTGTGTTGTTAGACGAGGTGGCGCTGATGCCGCGTTCGTTCGTGGAGCAGGCGCTCGCGCGGTGCTCGGTAGACGGCTCGAAGTTTTGGTTTAACTGTAATCCGGAAAATCCCCGGCACTGGTTTTACCGGGAATGGATTCAGAACGCGGAGCAGAAGAACGCATTGTATCTTCACTTTACCATGGAGGACAATCCCTCGCTTAGCCCGGAAATTCTGGCGCGCTACCGTGGGTTGTATACCGGCGCCTTTTACGAGCGGTTTGTTCTTGGGAAATGGGTGGCGGCGCAGGGACTGGTGTATCCATTCTTCACGGACGCGATGTTGTGCGCCGCGCCTCGGGAATGCGAGAGCTACGCCGTTTCCTGCGACTACGGTACGGTGAACCCTTCGTCCTTTGGTCTGTGGGGGAAAAAGGACGGGTCATGGTATCGCGTAGATGAGTACTATTTCGATTCGCGCAGTACGGGAATCCAGCGAACCGACGAGGAGCATTACGCGGGGCTGGAACAGCTCTGCGGCGGACGCAAAATCGAAAGTGTGGCGGTTGATCCCTCTGCCGCAAGCTTTATCGCGGTTATTAACAGACACAGGAAATACCGCGTTCTGCCTGCTGAAAATGATGTGCTTGACGGAATTCGCCGCGTGAGCGTTGCGCTCAAGCAGGGCGAAATCAGAATCTGCCGGAACTGCGCGGACGCGATTCGGGAATTCAGGCTGTACCGGTGGAATGACGACACAAGCCGCGACGTCCCGGTAAAAGAAAATGACCACGCGATGGACGATATCCGGTATTTTGTAACGACGATCCTCCAAAGAGGAGACGCCTTCTTTGCAATTGCCGCGCCGCGCGGGGAAGGAGAATCGCAATGTTAGGAAAACGGAAATCCCAGCCCCAAACGCTGGCGGTGCAGACTGCGGAGCATACTTCGCCGTTTGCCGAGCTGAACCGCTATGTGCCGCTGCGTGCTGGAGAAAACAGGCTTTATGCCGCCCTGCGGGAGGCGGTTCCGATTATCGACGCCGCCATCGATAAGATTATCCGGCTGGTCGGCTGCTTTGAGGTTAAATGCCCGGATAAAAACGCGGAGTATGAATTGAATCAGTTTCTACAGAATGTAAAGGTTAATTCCGCGCAGACGGGTGTACAGAGCTTTCTAAACAGCTACCTTTCCCAGCTTTTGACCTACGGGAACGCGGTCGGGGAAATGGTTCTGAGTGACGGCGGGCTGGCGGCGCTTTACAACGCCGGCCTGGAGGATGTGGAGCTGAAGGCGGTATCTCCGCTTCAAATCGACGTATACCGAAGGGAGGCGGGCGGGAGCGTGAAGGCGCAATACCCGGAGCTTATTTTCTGTTCGGCACTCAACCCGCCGCCGGGCAGCGCGCAGGGAGTATCACTCCTGCACGGTCTGCCGTTTATCAGTGGAATTCTGACCCAGATTTACAACACGATCGGGGTCAACTGGGAGCGGCTTGGAAACGTGCGCTTCGCCGTGACGTACAAGCCCTCGGGCGACGCGGTGGACCGTGCCTACGCAAAGGACCGGGCACAGCAGATTGCGGGGGAATGGAGCCGGGCGATGCGCAAGGACAGCGTGAGCGACTTTATCTCCGTGGGCGATGTGAGCATTAAGGCCATTGGGGCGGATCACCAGATTCTCGACAGTGAGGTCCCGGTTCGCCAGATGCTTGAGCAGATTGTGGCAAAGCTCGGGCTGCCGCCGTTTTTACTGGGGCTTTCGTGGTCCTCAACCGAGCGGATGTCTAGCCAGCAGGCGGATATTCTAACCAGCGAGCTGGAGGCCTACCGCCGCCTGCTTACTCCGGTAATCAACCGGATCTGTTCCATGTGGCTCAGGCTGAACGGGTGCAGCCGGTATTTTACCGTTGAGTGGAATGACATCACACTGCAGGACGAAACCAGTATTGCCAACGCAAGGCTGCTGAACGCTAGGGCGGCGCAAATTGAAGCCGAGCTTGGAAAACAGAGAAAGGATGGGATTCAGTGAGAGAGGGATATGTACTCAAAAGTAAGCAGACACCTCAGGAGGCTGATCTGGAGAAAATCAATCGGTACACCAGACGTGAGTTTCAGGCGGAGGAGGTTTACACCTTTTCTGTGGTGCTCTGCGACAACGAGATTGACCGGGACGGCGAACGCTTTACCGTGGCGGCACTAGAAAAGCTGGCGGAGCTGTTTCTTGGGAAGACCGGAATTTTCGACCACAGTATGCAGACGCAGAACCAGACAGCGCGGATATATGACTGCGAAGTGGAATGGGATTCCGGCAGGACGACGCAATGCGGAGAGCCGTACAGCCGTCTGGTGGGCAAGGCGTATCTGCCGCGCAGTGAGAAGAACAGCGACTTTATTCTGGAGCTGGAGAGCGGAATCAAAAAGGAGGTAAGCGTCGGCTGTGCGGTCGCCAAGGCAACCTGCAGTGTATGCGGCGCGGATTTGAAAAAGGACGGCTGTGCGCACCGCAAAGGCAAAACCTACGATGGAAAAATCTGCTGTACGGTTTTGGATGAGCCAACGGACGCCTACGAGTGGTCCTTTGTTGCGGTTCCCGCACAGCGAGAGGCTGGCGTCATCAAAAGCTTTTGCGGTGTCAGCGGTTCGGACGCGGGAGAAATTCTGAAGGCGATGGCGGAGCGCGACGGTGAAATCACGTTGAGCGCCGAGCAGAGCAAAGCGCTTCTAAGCAAGCTGGAACGTCTGAAGGGTGAAGCGGAATGCGGGAGAAGCTACCGCGCTGAGCTGCAAAAAAGTCTGGTGCGTTTTGCCGGAATTGCACAGCCGGAGCTTCCGGCGGAGGTGATGAACCGGATTGCGGAGGGAATGGGCATTGAGGATTTAAAATGCATGGAAAAAGCTTACCGCCGCAGGGCGGATGAAATTCTTCCGCTTGCGCCTCAGCTCGCCGGAACACAAAAGCAGGAGAAATCCGTGGGCAATACCGAGTTCCAGATTTAGCCGAATGATTTTAGAACCTACCGCGAAAGCGGAGGAAATAAAAAAGCATGGAGGAATATTTATGACAATTTCTTTGAACGGGTTCAATGAGCAGGTGGCAACCTTTGAAGCGGAATCCGGCGTTGTGGCGGGGATTCCCGTAAAGCTGACCGGGAACGGCGTCGTCGGAGTCTGCGCGGATAAGGATGCCTTCTGCGGCGTGACGCTCTCCGAGCGTGGCGGCTTCGCGGCGGTTCAGCTGAGCGGATATGTACAGCTTCCCTATACCGGAACGGCTGCACCGGCAGTAGGCTACCAAACACTGAGCGCGGCGGCCGGAGGCAAAGTTCAGGCAGACCCAGCAGGCAGAAGCTTTCTGGTGACTGATGTGGACACCGCCGCCAAGCTCTGCGGCATTATCCTCTAATCCTAACGAACATTTATTCAATAACAGGAGGAAAAACATATGGCACTTTATGAAGCAATCAGACTGGAAAAGGGAATGTACGGCACTCCGGGTAAAAGCTTTACAGAGGTACTTGAAGGGTTAGACCCTTCCGAGAATTATGCGGGCACCGCGCTCGAAGGGCTGGATGCCTACCAGAGACAGCTTAAACGTTTTGACATTAAGGTTGGCGGCGCGGATTCCAGCCGCATGGAAAAGTTCTTTCAAACCGCCGATTCCACCGCGCTGTTCCCGGAATATGTGACGCGCGCCGTTCGCCAGGGAATGGAGCAGGCAAACCTTCTGCCCAATCTGGTCGCGACTACGACCAACATCAATTCCATGGACTATCGCACCATTACCTCTAATCCCGGCAAGGAGGAAAAGTCCCTGAAGCCGGTCGCCGAGGGAGCGGAAATCCCCCAGACCGTCGTAAAGACACAGGATCATCTGGTGAAGCTCCGCAAGCGCGGAAGGATGCTGGTGGCAAGCTATGAGGCACTGCGCTTCCAGAAGCTTGACCTCTTCACGGTGACCCTGCGCCAGATTGGCGCCTATATCGCACGGGCGCAGCTGAACGACGCGGTGGAGGTCCTTTTGAACGGCGACGACGGGAAAGCTCCCGCCGGTTCCATTGTAACCGCTGGAACAAAACCTGCCTACGAAGACATGGTTAACCTTTGGGGCACGTTTGCGCCGTATCAGCTGAACACGCTGCTTGCTTCCACCTCCACCATGAAGGACATTCTCGGAATCACCGAGTTTAAGGATGCGAACGCGGGACTGAACTTCCACGGCACGGGTAAGCTTGCAACCCCGCTCGGCGCGAACCTTCTTCATGTACCGGAGCTGGCGGACCATAAAATCATCGGGATTGATAAAGCCTACGCGCTCGAGATGGTACAGGCGGGCGGTGTGCATACCGACTACGACAAGCTGATCGACCGCCAGCTGGAGCGTGCGACAATCAGTACCATTGCGGGGTTTGCCAAAATTTTTGACGGCGCTGTAATGGTGCTCGATTACAAGGCGTAGGTGATTGCGTGAGGATTGAGGATGTATTGGAACGGTTTACCCTGATGGCGGATTTGAGCACTTCGGGAGCGGCAAAATATCGGCCGCTCTGCGCGGAGGCGATGAATCAGATTAGGCGCAGGGCAATCCGCGAGGATGAGGAGTCGCTGCCGTCACTCTGCGCTGCGGCGGCAGCCTTGGCACTCTACCGTTGGGCACTGAATTTGGCAGGTGCAAATCTTGGCAGCTTCGCCGCCGGAGACGTTAAAATCAACAAAAGCGGACTGAATGTCCCAATCGCAAAGCAGGTGTGGGAGGAAGCCGAGGCGGCGGCGGCTCCTTACCTTGCCGACGGGGATTTTGTGTTTGAAAGGATTCAGAAATGACGCATCGAACGGTAATCGAAATCATGCTGGAGCGGTACGGGGAAGAGGCGGAGGTAAACGGAACACGGCTTCGGACGCTGATACGCCCCATGCAGTATAAGAGCGGAGCCGAAAATCTGCCTCAGGGGTACGATGATGGAATTCATTTCCTTTATACCGGCCCCGCGGGGCAAAAGCTGCAGCCCGGCGATACGATAGCGACCGGCGCGAAACGCTATGTCGTAAAACGTTCCGACATTGCGCAGGTCGGCGGGGAAGACGTTTATGTGTGGGCGGTGCTGGAGCTGCTTTCGCCGGACTCCGACCTCGAGGTGTATTTGGAGGCGGAAGGGCAGAGAGCGGCGGCTGTAAGCGGCTACACTGTTCAAATTTTACAGCAGAGCCGCACGGTCAGCGTTTGGGGCGGGCAGGAGCCATCCTGTACCGCCGCCGGCGCGGTCTCCTATGAGATAGCGCTCAAAAATATTCAGCCTCAGGAGGGGACGGACCTTTGCGCTCTCACGGATTTCAGCCTGAAAATCGTCCGTCCGGGAGAAACGGAGGTTTACTCCGGATGCCGGTGGAAGAGTATTCAGGAATCGGGCGGCGCGGGGAACAGGGCGCTCAGCGGCGCGGTTCTCCTTGCGGCAAGGCGCGAAAAACAGAAGGAGGCGCAGGCGGATGGATAATTATTTGGAGGAGCTTTCGGAGGGGATCGAACAGGATTACCGGAGATATCCGCGCCCGTTGGACACGGAGGAGGAAACCCGATGAAAATGCAGCAGATGAGTTACAAGGACTATGTATGGCCATTAAACCCGGAAAAAATTCAAATTGAACACGCAAGGAATATCCGGAAAATTCCCATCCCGTTTTCCGGGAGTGTTTTACAGGATCTGGGCTGTGAACATCGGGTGATTACGGGAAAGGGAGAGTTTATCGGAAGCACCTGTTTAGCGGAATTCAACCGGTTGGCGGCCGTGTTTGCCGGGGAGGGCTGCGGCACACTCCGTTTGCCGGGAACCGTGCCGTTTCCGGCGATATTTGTCTCGCTGAAAATGGTCGGAGAAGCCAGACCGGACTGTGTATCCTATGAATTTACATTTTTGGAGGAGAGCGGCTCGGTGGAAAGCGGGGCGATAAACGGAGGGATTTACCTTTGCGGGGGCGGAGAGAGCCTTTGGAGCTTAGCGAATCTATATCACACGACCGTGGATACGCTGAAATCGCTGAATCCCCTGATTGAGTGGCCAAATTGCCTTGAGACCGGACAAAAGGTGGTGCTTCCGTGAAATATGTCGGAATTACACCGGATGGAGAGAGGGTTCTTCTGCCAAAACCGGCTTCTATGAAGCTGAACCGTTCGGAGGACGCGCCGGCGGATGGGTTTTCGGGCGTGTTTCCTCTGGCTCAAAGCGGCATATGCCTTACGCAGCTCCAAATTTTCGACGCCAACGAGGCGCTCTGCTTTGACGGTATTGTGGATGACCGGACGGAGCAGTGCGGCGAAGGCAGGTTCCTGACGATTGCCGCACGAAGCCGCGCCGCCCTTTTGCTGGATAACGAGGCGATTCCGCAGAATTACTGCATGCCGTCGCTTGAAACGGTTTTTCAGCGCCATATCCAGCCATACGGGTTTACGGGCTATGAAGGAAATACGCGGATATTTCCCGGGAAACTGGAGGTGACCAAGGGGATGAGCGAGTGGCAGGCTGCAGAGACCTTTTGCGCAGAGTTTTTAAAAGTACATCCCAGGATTTCGGGAGGAAGGTTTATCGCTTCGGATACTTTGCCGGAGGGGATGCTCCTGTTCGACCGGGAACGTGGAATTCCTTATTCTGCTGTTTCCGTAAGGAATAAGTACTGTAGTTTATACTCCGAGCTTTTCGCAAAGAACGGAAACGGATATTCCCCTGCAGCCCGGGACAAAGCGGCTCTTGCTCTCGGGGTTGCACGCAGGCGCCTGCTTGCGAAGGGGATGGATGCCGACGCACTGATTCGATCCGCATGCAAAAAAGCGTTTTCCGTAACTGTGACCTGCCCCGGGGAGGTGCCGGGAGAATTGAGGATGAAGGCGGTTATAAATGATAAGGCGCTGTCAATTCCAGAAAATCTATGCGTTTCGGAAGTTGACTACGCCTTGAATTCGGAAGGGGAAACTACCCGATTTGTTTTAAGGAGTGTGTAAGAATGTGGATTTCAAGGAAAGTTGGGGCGATAGAAAAAACGCCCGCGGCGGAGCTGGCTGAGATAACCGGAAGCTCGGTTATGCAGGGGGAAAATGATTACCGCGGGGTGCCGTTCTGTGTGCCCTGGGGAGTTGCCTATCAGCCTCCGAATACCACACAGGCGGTGGTTGTTTCAACAAGGCAGGGCAATGTCTGCCTTGGGGTTCTGCCGGACGGGAAGGTATTACAGACCGGGGAGCTGATGCTGTATTCGGCGGGCGGTGCGGAAATCTATTTAAAGAACAGCGGGGAAGTCGTCATCAACGGACAGGTCTTCGCCGCAAAGCTGGAGGGATAGCATGGATACAGGATTGGCCAACGGGGATTTTTCTCCGGGCTCAAACGGAAGGCCGGAAACGATTGACGGAACGCGTGCCTTGTTTCAGCAGGCAATGATTCGCCTGAATGTGCCGTTCGGCAGTTTTGCCTTTGACCCTTCTCTTGGCAGTAAGCTGTATATGCTGAAACCGGGCGACGCGGATTTCAGGGAGAAGGCGGCGGTTCTGGCACAGGAAACGCTTCGGTTGCTGCCGGGGCTTTCGGTGGAAGGGGTACGGCTTTCTGACACAACACCCGGCGTGGCGGTTTTTAAGCTTCGCTGCGGAGAAAATACCGCGGAAATTGAGGTGAATTTATCATGTACCGATACGATGAAATCTTAACGCGAATGACGGAAAAGTTTCAGTCGCTTGCCGGATACTCCCCGGATGACGCATCCGATATCGGAATCCGGATGAAGGTGCTTGCAGGCGAGGTGTATTCTATTTGCAGCGCTGTCGACTGGCTGAAAAGTCAGACCTTTGCACAGAGCGCCCAGGGCGAGCCTCTTGATCTGCGCGCACAGGAGAGGGGGATTACACGGAAGCAGCCGGTGGCGGCAAACGGAACACTGGTGTTTTCGCGGAGCACGCCGCTCTGGTACAGCGCGGGAATCCCGCTTGGAACCGTATGCTCCACGTCAGGCGACAATCCGGTTCGCTACGTTACAACGCGTGAGGCCATAATTCAGCAAGGGGAGCTGAGCGTTGCGGTGCCTGCGAAAGCGGAGCAGGGTGGAAAAAGAGGGAATACGGAGCCTGGGACTGTTACGGTGATGGTTACGCCGCCTTCGGGCATGGAAAGCGTGAGCAACCCTTTCCGGTTTATCGGCGGAGAGGACGCGGAAAGTGACGGAGAGCTGCGCAGCAGGCTGATGCTGAGCTACGCGAACATATCCAACGGGACCAATGCGGCGTTCTACCGGGAATGCGCGCTGAAATACGACGGTGTTCATTCCGTGGGCGTTATTCCCCGGGAAAACGGCGCCGGTACCGTCAGTCTGTATTTGGGCGGCAGGGGAGCAGCTCCCTCCGAGGAAACCGTTCTGCGGGTTCAGGAGGACATCAGCCGGCTGCGTGAGATCAATGTTACGGTAAAGGTCCAGGCGGCGCAGACAGTCCCCGTGGATATTGGGCTGGCGGTAACGCCTGGCGAAAACATTCCCGAAAGCGATGTCTTTGAGGCATGCGGACAGGTGGTCCGGGATTATTTCAGCGCGCTCTCCGTCGGGGAGCCGGTGATTCTTTCCGCGCTGGGGGTAGCGGTCTTTTCCACCGGAAAGATCAAAAATTATATCTTTACCGGCTCAGATGTTCGGGACAGGACAATGAGCGTGAACCAGCTCGCGGTTTGTGGGTCGGTAACCGTAGCGTATTATGGAGGGGTCGCATGAGGAACGCACTGGATTCTATGCGGTCGGCATTAAAGCCGCTTCGAATTTATTCGCTGGAACCGTCCACGGTGGTCGACTGGGAATTGCAGGCCTACGCGGCTGGATTAGAGATGGCATATGAGCTGATTTCGGAGCTGAAAGCTGAAAGTTTTGTTTTAACCGCTTCGGACTATGGGCTGGCAGGCCGGGAAAAACAGTTTGGCATGGGCGGACAGGGCACGCCTCAAGACAGGCGTGCCGCAGTTTTAAAGCTGGGAGCGGTCACGCCAAACAACTTTACCAAAGCTGATATGGAGCAAATTCTTGAAATTGCCGGGTTAAACTCGGAAATTCTTGAAAATCCTGCGGCGAATACGCTTTATATCAACTGCCTGACAGAGAACGCGGATGAAACAGCCCGGAGGGTGGCAAAAAAAGCTGCCAATATGTTCCTGCCGGCCCATCTGGGCGCGGAGCTGGATTTTCGCAGTATTTCATGGAACAATATCGATCAGAAGGACGAGTCGTTTGATACGCTTGACGGGATGGAATTAACCTGGGATCTGATTGATCATTATGAGGACGGATTGTATGTAATATAAAGGAGGAAATCATGCCGACAAACCATAAAACCGGTCTTGGTCTGAACAGCTGGATGGGTACGGATAAACCAAAGCGCAGCGATTTCGTGGAGGACAATATGCTTTTGGATACGCTTTTGACGACGCATTTCAACGATAAGTCCGCTCACCTTTCCGTTGCGGACCGGACACTTTTGGAGCAGGGCGTCGCGGTGGGAACTTACACGGGAAACGGGCAGACGAGTCAGGAGATTACGCTGCCTTTTGAAGCAAGGGTGGTAATTGTTCTACTGCCGCAGAAGCCATCCATTTTATATAAAACGAGTGCAGGATACACGGAGAATGATTTTGGCGTTGCGACTGCCTCGGGCAGTACACTCGGCGTAACGCTGCAGCAGGCGAAGCTGACGGTAAGCCAGACCCAGTCGGCCCCCGCATCGGGCGGTATTCTGAATAATTTAAACAGCGCTTCTAGAGAATATGTGTACATAGCGTTCCGATAATTGCAATATTATAGGGAATGCGGTAATATATGAATTGATTTAGGAGTTTAGGGGAAGAGGAGATGAGCGGACTGGAATTGCATGAAAACGAAATTACACCCGAGCGTGCGCTTCTGGTGGAGGTTGACACCGGGGAATACGATGCCGAGGCTTCTTTGGCGGAGCTTTATGAACTGGCGAGGAGCGCGGGAGCGGAACCCTTCGGTGCCATTACGCAAAAGCGACCGACACAGGATAGCGCAACCTGTGTCGGTTCCGGCATGATGACGGAGATACGCGATTACTGCGTGAAATATCAGATCGACCTGCTTGTCTTCGACTGCGAGCTTTCGCCCACTCAGCTGCGAAACATCGAGGAAATCAGCAAAGTACGTGTGATTGACCGCACAATGCTGATACTGGACATTTTTGCCCAGCGGGCGAGAAGCAAAGAGGGCAAGCTGCAGGTCGAGCTTGCCCAGTTGAAATATATGATGCCGCGGCTCGCGGGAAGAGGAACGGCGCTTTCCCGGCTTGGCGGCGGCATTGGAACGCGCGGCCCGGGTGAAAGCAAGCTGGAATCGGACCGGCGTCATATCCGCAGAAGAATCGAGTCGTTGAAGGAGCAACTTGAGGTTGTGGAGCACCATCGGAGCCAAATTAACCGAAGGCGGCAGAAAGATGGCATAATCACGGTTGCTCTGGTCGGCTATACAAATGCCGGGAAATCTACGCTGATGAACTGTCTCACGCAAGCCGGCGTTCTGGCGCAGAATATGCTGTTCGCAACGCTTGACCCGACCGCCAGGGCGCTGAAGCTGCCCAACGGAACAACTGTGATGCTGATCGATACCGTCGGATTCGTCCGAAGGCTACCCCATCATCTGGTTCAAGCGTTTCGATCGACGCTGGAGCAGGCGGCGACGGCCGATATTATTTTGAATATCTGTGACGCGTCAAGCCCCGAGGCTCAGGTGCATCTGGATGTAACCAGAAACCTCCTTGCAGAGCTGGGATGTCAGGGGCGCCCGATTATTCCTGTGTTTAACAAATGCGATGTGCTTTCTTCCCCGAGTATCATACCTCTTATTGGAAGCGCGGTTCGAATCAGCGCAACAAACGGGGCCGGAATTGACCGCTTGCTGCGTGTAATTGAGGAGAACCTGCCGGTAAAAACGAGGAAGGTGACGCTGATGCTCCCCTTCGCCAAGAGCGGGGTTGCGGCGAAGATTCGCAAGGACGGGGTGGTGGAAAACGAAGAATACACAGCTTCCGGACTTTCGCTTACCGCACAGATTCCTCCGGCGGTTTATGATATGGTCAAGGAATATATTGTGGAATAAAGCCATTGCGCGAACGCAACTGGTTTTACGTGAAGATGATACTTTAACAGGCCTTTGTCGGAGAAAGGAAGTCTTCATATGAGGAAAACGATCTGCTTTACTAATATCAAGAAGCAAAAAAGCAAGGGCTGAGCCCTTGCTTTTTTGCTTAGAACGGAACATAGGATTGAGGAAAATAAAAAAATAGGCTTAATCATTGTTAAAGATAAAGTGATCACAAATCTTGGAATCACTCTTCTTGGTTTTGATGCGGGGATAGATGCAGTGACCCAATGGCGTCTCCTGGTATTTCTTCCCCAGCTTGATATAGTGCTTTACATAATATTTGCAGTGAATGCAATTATATTGGTTCATCCTTTTCACCTTATAGTTTTAGTTCAAAAGCGGCAGGAAAAGACCGCCCCGATGAAAGGACTGCTTCCTATTGTTCTATATCGGTATTTCAATTCAGAAATTTACTCCATTTTTAAAATTTGTTTACAACGATAAAATATATCCGCTTTTAGACGTCTTTCTGTAATATTTTGCTAAATCAATAATACTATAAGCACGATGCACGGAAAATCATATTACTTGTGCAATTCAAAGCAGGCCGCTTCATAATCGTTACGGCTTACGTAAATGTAATACATACAGTTGAAATCCATGTTTTCGGCAGACGGTACGAAACTGGTTACCGAAGGCGACCGGCCGATAATTTGCCTCAATTGATTACGGTTAACCGTGCGGCACGTATTTTTGATATGGTTCTGCGAGAGGACTTCCCGAGCTTTGCAGAAATCCTGAAAGGAGGAATTTACAAAAACTTCTTTACGGTTCCACGGCAGCAATATGACCACCTCGTTTCATAGAATCGTTTGCTTCGCAAGCAGAGCTGTCACGCAGAGAGAGATACAGTTCCGCTTTGGTTGCCTCATAATAGGGGGTTACAAACAGGACGCCGACCATCAGGCAAAGCATTCCAACTAAAAATAATCCCAAAAAGGATAAATCGAGACCCAGGATACGGACTTTCTGACCCTGTGTCATGCGCGCGCTGAGCGCCCGGGCATCGGTACCCTTCAGGTTGGGGTTCTCACTGAGCAGATAGGGAACCATGCTGTACTTATAACCAACGACAATGCCGGGAATAAAAAATAAAAAAGACCAAAGCAGAATAATAATCGTGGTTGTAAGCTGAGCAAGCAAGATGTTTTTATAGCTGTTCCGAAAGCCATAAAACATATTACCGAATCGGGTTTCGCTGAAATGGTTTTGGAGAAAAAAGTGCTTTTTTCCCACTTCAATAATGTTCCCGACCAATATTGGCAGGAGGGTAAAAAAAACAAGGAGCAACCAAAGCCACTGATCCAGCAGACGCTGAAAATCCTTTGAAATATAGATACTGTCACGAAGATTAAGGAAAGAAGAAATATTTAGACCGAGAATGACCGCTAATGATGTAACGCAAAATGATATCCAGTAGGTTCCGTGAAGAGATTCTTCTGCTTTATTCTTCAAATCAGCTCTAGTCCACATAAAGCTACCCCTTGCAAAGTTATTTCGCTGAGAAAAAATAATTTTATGATAAGCTATGCTCAGCCTTTTTTCAGTACCTTGACGATATCACCGATAAACATTTTGTGGTAATCCTTCTCCGGGTAGAATTCAGAATCCACCGATTGGTCGGTAAAGCAGGCCGGGTCGATTTTTTGCCCGTGCGTTTTGCGGCAAAGAAATACAAGCTCTGCTTCCGCGAAATACGGCGCTTCCTCCCCGTAAACCGGAGTCAGTCCGCTCTCCTTGATTTTATCGGAGTCCCGCCCGGAATGGCTGCCGCAGAAGGCTAGTGCTTTGCGGTTGCCGGAACCGAAGAAACAGAGCGAATAGAAATCTTCTTTTTCTAAAAACTCAAGGGTATAGCGCTGCGGGCGAATAAAAATAAAAGAAACGTATCTGTTCCAAAGGGAGCCAAGACCGCCCCAGCTTGCCGTCATGGTATTGCATTTCTGCTGGTTGCCGGCAGTAATCAGCATCCATTCCTTATCAATTTTTATAAAAGGGTTGAAGTTTAACTCAGCAATGTTAATTTCCTGAAACATAAAAATACCTCCAGTCAGAGCTGTTTGTTTAATTCTATATTACCACATTTAGGTATATCATACAACGGGTTAACCAATAATTTAGAATAAATTTATATAATAAAGACATAATGAATAATTATACATTTACCCCTTGATTTTCTGCATAAACGGTGTATAATAAAACATATAAAAGAAAACGGAGGTCTGGATATGGAAAATAAAATTAAAAAAGTCGTTCTCGCTTATTCCGGCGGACTCGATACATCAATCATTATCCCGTGGCTCAAAGAAAACTATAACAACTGCGATGTGGTCGCGGTTGCGGCGGACGTAGGTCAGGGCGCGGAGCTGACCGGGCTTGAGGAAAAAGCGAAGAAAACGGGCGCCTCCAAGCTTTACATTGCCGACTTGAAAAAGACGTTTGCCGAGGATTACATCTGGCCGACGTTGAAAGCGGGCGCGGTCTATGAAAATAAATATCTGCTCGGAACCTCCTTTGCGAGACCGCTTATTGCCAAAAGGCTGGTTGAGATCGCGCAGGCTGAGGGCGCAGACGCCATCTGCCACGGCTGCACCGGCAAAGGAAACGACCAGGTGCGTTTTGAGCTTGCCATTAAGGCCTTCGCCCCGACGATGAAGATCATCGCCCCCTGGCGCGAGTGGAGCATCAAATCACGCGACGAAGAAATTGACTACGCGGAGGCACACAATATTCCGCTGAATATTACCAGAGAGACCAACTATTCCAAGGATAAGAACCTCTGGCATCTTTCTCATGAGGGTATGGACCTTGAAGATCCGGCAAACGAGCCGCTGTATAACAATCCGGGCTTCCTCGAGCTGGGTGTTTCTCCAGAGCAGGCTCCCGACAAGCCGACTTATATTACCCTTAAGTTTGAAAAGGGTGTTCCGGTTGCTCTGAATGACCAGAAGCTCTGCGCCGTGGATATGATCGCGAAGCTGAATCAGGTTGGCGGCGCGAACGGCATTGGCATCGCGGATATTGTGGAGAACCGTCTTGTGGGCATGAAATCCCGCGGCGTGTACGAAACGCCCGGCGGTACCATCCTCTACCACGCGCACAACAAGCTCGAGGAGCTTTGCCTTGACCGCGACACCTACCACTACAAGCAGGGCATCGGCGTGAAGTTTGCCGAGCTGGTGTATTTCGGTCAGTGGTTCACCCCGCTGCGCGAAGCGCTTTCCGCTTTTGTGGACAGTACGCAGGAAACCGTAACCGGGGAAGTGAAGCTCAAGCTCTATAAGGGCAATATTATCGACGCGGGTGTGACCTCCCCGTATTCCCTCTATGACGAGGATATCGCGACCTTTAGTGAGGATGAGGTTTATAATCAGGCTGATTCCAGCGGCTTCATCAACCTGTTCGGTCTGCCGATTCAGGTTCAGGCAATGAAAAAACTGAAGAAATAATCCGGAATATGCCGGTTTGGGGCAGGCGGAAGCTTGCCCCTCATTTCAATAATGGAGAGTGTGTACTTTGAAGCTTTGGGCTGGCAGGTTCCACAAAGAACTCGATCAAAAAACTAACGACTTTAATTCCTCTATCGCTTTTGACAGCCGCATGGTTCATGAGGATATTGAGGGCAGCATCGCGCACGCGACCATGCTTGGCTCCTGCGGTATCATCGACGCGGGCGAATCAAAGCAGATGTGCGCCGAACTCAAAAAAATAAAGGAAGAAATCGATAATGGTTCCCTGCAAATTGATATGGAATCGGAGGATATTCATACCTTTATCGAAGGAGAGCTGACCGTACGGCTTGGCGCGGCAGGAAAACGCCTGCACACCGCACGAAGCCGGAACGACCAGGTGGCGGTGGATGTAAAATTATATTTGAAGCGGCAGTGCGACGCGCTGTATGAACAGATTCAGGAATTGATTACCGTGCTCTGCCGCAAGGCTCTGGAGCATCAGGATACGGTGATGTCCGGCTATACCCATATGCAACGGGCGCAGCCCATCACGTTCGGGCACCACCTTCTGGCTTATGCCGAGATGTTTCAGCGCGACCTTTCCCGCCTTGCGGATACCAAAAGGCGGATGGATGAATGCCCGCTCGGCTCCGGCGCTCTTGCCGGGACCACCTATCCCCTGAACCGAGAAATGACGGCTTCTCTCCTGGGCTTTGAACGCGTGACGAATAACAGCCTCGACGGCGTTTCCGACCGTGATTTCTGCATGGAGCTGGCTTCGGACATCGCGATTGCCATGGTTCACCTTTCCCGTTTTTCTGAGGAGATCATTCTTTGGTGCTCGTGGGAATTCAAATTTATTGAGCTGGACGATGCGTTCTCCACCGGCTCCAGCATTATGCCACAGAAAAAGAACCCGGATATCGCCGAACTGGTTCGCGGCAAGAGCGGCAGGGCAATCGGCGACCTGATGACGCTGCTCACTATGATGAAGGGGCTTCCGCTTGCCTACAACAAGGATATGCAGGAGGATAAGGAAGCGATTTTTGACGCGGTGGATACGCTTCATATGTGCCTGACCGCGTTTATCCCGATGGTAGATACCATGCGCGTACTTCCGCAGAATATGAGAAAAGCGGCTGCCGGCGGCTTTATCAACGCGACTGACTGTGCCGATTACCTGGTTGGAAAAGGGCTTCCGTTCCGCGACGCCTACCGGGTTACGGGTGAGCTTGTGGCGGAATGCATCGAAAGCGGATTGACGCTGGAAACCTTACCTTTGGAAACATACCGAAAGTACAACGATTTATTTGCGGAGGATATCTACTCTGCAATTTCACTGGATACTTGTGTCAACGGAAGAAAGGTAACCGGAGGTCCCGCTCCGCAGAATGTGGAGCAGCAGGCAAAGCGGGTGCTGAAAAAACTGGGGGCGGAAGAATGATTAAGGCAGGAGTCGTGGGCGCGACCGGCTACGCGGGGGCGGAGCTGGTTCGCCTGCTAAGCGGTCACCCGCAGGCGGAGCTCGCGGCAATCAGCTCCGTAAGCTTTGAGGGGGAAGCTCTTTCCAAAATTTACCCGGCCTATTACCGGCTCTGCGACATGGTCTGCGGTTCGCAGAACGAGGTTGTGGAAAAGTCCGACGTCGTGTTTGCAGCACTTCCGCATGGTCTTTCGCAGGAACTTGCGGCGTTGTGTCAGAGCAAGGAAAAAGTGTTCATTGATCTCGGTGCGGATTTCCGTCTGGAAAGCGAAGAGGAGTACAAAGAGTGGTATAGCGGAACGTTTCTGGATAAAAGTCTGCACGAAGAAGCGGTCTACGGGTTGCCGGAGCTGTTCCGCGAAGCCCTAAAGGGAAAGAAAATCATCGCCAACCCCGGCTGCTACACTACGGCGGTGCCTCTGGCGCTAGCCCCGGCGCTCAAAAACGGATTCATCGAAAAGACCGGCATCATTGCGGACTGCAAGAGCGGCGTGACCGGCGCGGGCAGAAAGCCTACACAGAACACGCACTACGCTGAACTGAACGAGGGCTTTAGCGCGTACAAGGTAGCGGTACACCGCCACACACCGGAAATGGAGCAGAGCCTTTCCCGTGTTGCCGGTGATAAAATCACACTTACCTTTGTGCCGCATCTTCTTCCGGTCAACCGGGGAATTCTTGCCACCTGTTACGCAAGGCTGAAGGATGGCGTGACAATGAAGCAGGTGCAAGAGGCTTATCAGGAGCAGTATGGTGATGAATATTTCGTCCGTCTTTTGCCGCAGGGCAGAGAAGCGGATATTAAAAATGTCCGCTATTCCAACTTTTGCGATATTTCTCTGCATATCGATACCCGGACCAACACGTTCATTGCTATAACGGCGATTGACAACATGGGAAAGGGAGCGGCGGGGCAGGCGGTACAGAATATGAATCTCGCGTTCGGAATCGAGGAAACCGCCGGATTGAAGCTGTTTCCTCCGGCGTTTTAACATAAGGCTGAAGGACTTTCAGGCTTGAGAGGATGGTCACTGAAATGAAATGGATTGAAGGCGGTGTAACCGCGGCAAAGGGCTTTACGGCATCCGGAGTTTACTGCGGTATCCGCAAAAATAAGACGAAGCAGGACCTTGCGCTGATTTATTCGAGCGTGCCCTGCAAGGCAGCGGCGGTTTATACACAGAATTTGGTAAAAGGCGCGCCAATTCTGGTAACCAGGAAAAATATCGCGGACGGAACCGCACAGGCGATTATCTGCAACAGCGGAAACGCGAACACCTGCAACGCGGATGGTGAGGAAAAGGCGCGCATGATGTGCCAAGCCGCCGCCAAGGAGCTTGGAATCCGGATGGAGGATGTGATTGTTGCCTCAACAGGGGTTATCGGGCAGGTACTGCCGATTGAACCGATTCAGCAGGCAGCTCCGGCGCTGATTAAAGCGCTTTCACCCGACGGTTCGGCGGAAGCGGCAAAGGCGATTATGACCACCGATACCGAAGTAAAGAACATCGCGTTGGAGCTGGAGCTTGCTGGAAAAACGATACATATCGGCGGCATCGCCAAAGGCTCCGGCATGATTCATCCCAATATGGCGACCATGCTCTGCTTTTTAACCACCGATGCGGCGATATCTGCTCCGGCGCTGCACGCGGCGCTGCACGCGGCGGTGAACGTGAGCTTTAATATGGTTAGTATCGACGGGGACACCTCTACAAACGATATGACGGCAATTCTGGCTTCCGGTCTGGCCGGAAATGAAACGATTGAAGAGAACACCGGGGATTATCTTAAATTCGTCGAGGGCTTAACCGAACTGAGTACGCTTTTAGCCAGAAAGATAGCAAAGGACGGCGAGGGCGCCACCAAGCTGCTGGTCTGCCGGGTAACCGGTGCGAAGAGCAGGCAGGATGCGGTTCTTGTATCCAAGAGCGTTATCTGCTCCAGCCTGCTTAAGGCGGCGATGTTCGGTGCGGACGCTAACTGGGGGCGCGTGCTGTGCGCCATCGGCTATTCCAAGGCGGAAACGGACATCAACGCGGTCGGCGTAGCGTTTGAGTCGAAAGCCGGGCGAATTGAGGTTTGTAAAAACGGAGCGGGAATCGATTTCAGCGAGGAAAAGGCGGCGCAGGTCCTGGCGCAGGATGAGATTAACATTGATGTTACCTTGCGCGACGGCTCCGAAGAAGCGACCGCCTTTGGCTGCGACCTTACCTACGATTATGTAAAAATCAACGGGGACTACAGAACCTAAAATATAGGAAGTGAAAGTGTGAATATCAGCAATAACGACAGGGCGAGGGTGCTGGTGCAGGCGCTGCCTTACATACAGCAGCACGCGGGGAAGACCATTGTGGTAAAATACGGCGGAAACGCAATGGTGAACGAAGCCTTGAAGGACGCGGTTATGAGCGATATCGTACTCATGCAGATGGTGGGTATCCATGTGGTGCTGGTGCATGGCGGCGGGCCGGAAATCAGCGGGATGCTGAAAAAAATCGGTAAGGAAAGTAAATTCATCGACGGTCTGCGCGTAACCGACAGAGAAACGGTGGATGTTGTACAGATGGTTTTGGCTGGAAAGGTCAACAAAGACCTGGTGCAGCTTCTGGAACGCCACAATGGCAGAGCAATTGGGCTCTGTGGTCTGGACGGCGGAATGCTGAAGGCTGAAAAGCTGAAGGGCGAAAACGACCTGGGCTTTGTGGGTGAAATTTCGGAAGTGAATCCCGAAATTATCTCCAAGGCCGCATCCAGCGGCTATGTTCCGATTATCGCCACCGTCGCGGGCGGAGAGGACGGAGAAGTCTTCAATATTAACGCGGATGTGGCGGCGGCTCGCATCGCGGCGGAAATCGGCGCGGAAAATCTTATCTTGATGACCGACGTGCGCGGTCTTCTGCGCGATAAGGACGACGAGGATACCCTGATCCCGGAAGTGAATGTCAGCGACGTTCCCCGGCTGCAAAATCAGGGAATTATCAGCGGCGGCATGATACCGAAAATTGATTGCTGCGTGGAGGCCGTTAGGCGCGGTGTAAAACGCGCAACCATCATAGACGGGCGAATTCCGCATTCCATTCTTATTGAGCTGTTCTCCGATGAAGGCATCGGTACTATGTTTCTGTAAGACAGAAGATCAGAAAACGGGGGTGAAAGCATGACCTTTGAACAGGTTAAGAAACAGCACGATGACAATATTATGCATACCTATTCCCGGTTCAGTGTGGCGCTTGTCTCCGGAAAGGGCGCAACGGCAAAAGACTGTGAGGGAAAAGAGTATATCGATTTTACCAGCGGAATCGGTGTCAATTCCCTCGGCTACTGCGATGAAAAATGGGCGAAGGCGGTTTCCGCGCAGGCAGCGGCATTGCAGCATACGTCCAACCTGTATTATGTTCCGGTACAAACCGAGCTTGCCGAGAGGCTCTGCGGGGCGACCGGGTTCTCCAAGGTGTTTTTCTGCAATTCCGGTGCGGAGTCTAACGAATGCGCCATTAAGCTTGCCAGAAAATACGGTACGGAAACGTACGGCGAGGCACACAACGAGATCGTAACGCTGAAGAATTCGTTCCACGGCCGTACGGTCACGACGCTTGCCGCGACCGGTCAGGATAATTTTCACCAGTATTTCACGCCGTTTACGGCTGGTTTTTCCTACGCGGAGCCGAATTTGGAAAGTGTCCTGCAATGTGTGAACAAAAACACCTGCGCTGTCCTGATCGAGCTGGTGCAGGGCGAGGGCGGCGTCCTTCCGGTAGACGCGGAATTTGCGAAGGAACTGAGCGCGTTTTGCAAAAAGCACGATATCCTGCTGATGGTTGACGAGGTGCAGACCGGAATCGGGCGCACGGGTGAGCTTTTCTGCTACCAGAATTATGATATTATGCCGGATGTTGTTTCCTGCGCGAAGGGGCTCGGGGGCGGGCTTCCTGCCGGCGCATGCCTCTGTACGGAACGGCTTGGGGATGTTCTCGGCGCCGGGCTGCACGGAACCACCTTTGGCGGCAATCCCGTTGTCTGCGCCGGAGCGCTCGCGGTGCTCGACCGCATTCAGGAGGATGGCTTTCTGAAAGGGGTCAAGACAAAGGGCGAATACCTGAAATCGAAGGTCGAAGCGATGGAACAGGTGGAACTGGTACGCGGCATGGGAATGATGCTGGGCGCCAAGCTGAAAAAGAACAACGCAAAGGAAGTCGCCGCCCAATGTGCGGAAAACGGGCTGTTGGTTCTCACCGCGAAGGAGATGCTCCGTTTCCTGCCTCCTCTGACGATTACCTACGAGGAAATTGATAAGGGTCTCGCCATTTTACAGCAAACATTAAACAGAGTCTGAAGCTGTAATAATACATATTTTTTTACCCGAAACCGAGCGGTCGGTTTGAATCAAATTTAGGAGGGCAACCATGAAACATCTGCTGAAAATGCTTGATTTGACGAGCGAGGACATTACCGGAATCTTAAATCTGGCGGACCAACTGAAATATGAGCAAAAGCACGGAATTGAACACCGGGTTCTGGCCGGCAAAACACTGGGAATGATATTTGAAAAGGCTTCCACCAGAACGCGTGTCTCCTTTGAAGTGGGCATGTATCAGCTCGGCGGACTGCCGATCTTCCTTTCCGTAAATGACCTGCAGATCGGGCGCGGCGAGCCGGTTCAGGATACCGCGCGCGTGCTCTCCCGCTATCTTGACGGTATTATGATCCGTACCTTTAAGCAGTCTGAGGTTGAGGCGCTCGCGCAGAACGGCTCCATTCCGATTATCAACGGCCTGACCGACTTTGCCCACCCCTGCCAGATTTTAGCCGACCTCATGACGATCCGCGAGTTTAAGGGCAGTCTAGACGGACTGAAAATGTGCTTCATCGGCGATGGAAACAATATGATGAATTCGTTGATCGTCGGTTGCCTGAAAATGAAGATGGAGGTCGCGGTAGCATGCCCCGCCGAATACAGACCGAGCGCGGCTGTGCTCGATTTTGCCGTGACACATCCAGCATTCAGCATGACGACCGACCCGCTGGAGGCGGCAAAGGGCGCGGATGTTGTGATTACCGACGTCTGGGCCTCCATGGGGCAGGAGCAGGAGTCGCAGAAGCGCCGCGAAGCGTTTAAGGGCTACCAGATCAACGACGCGATCATGGCGGTAGCCAAAAAAGACGCAATGGTGCAGCACTGCCTTCCGGCTCACCGCGGAGAGGAAATCACCGCGGAGGTGTTTGAAAAGCACTCCAAAGAAATCTTTGAGGAAGCGGAAAACCGCCTCCACGCGCAGAAGGCCGTTTTGGTCAAACTCCTTGGTAAAAAATAAGTTCATCCGAACAGTAAGCGCTCCCTTTCGCTTCGGCGAGAGGGAGCGCTTGAATATTCTAATTTATCTTGGTCTTGGCGAATAAATCAGCAGCATACAGATAAACAAAAAATACATAATGTCTAATGCTATAATAATCAGTTTACCAATAAAAGGCAAACAAAATCTATTAGAACATAGCAGAGCTATCCCTACGGGAGGAAATAAAAAGAGGAAGAGAACTGTTGTTGCTGTATATCGTATATTTGTAAGCCTGCTCTTATTCACATTGATCAGCCCCTGAAGTTTGAATTCGATTTTTAAACGCAAAAATCAGATATCCCGCCGCACAACCGGCGGTATTCAAAATAATGTCATCAATATCCAGTATGCCAAGACAGGTTACGAACTGCAGGAGTTCAATTCCTGAAATAATAGCCAGAGAGATGCCGATGGTTTTTAGAAATGACGGTTTCCGAAAGAGGAAAGAGATCAAGAGCCCCATGGGAAGAAAGATAAATATATTAACCGCCAATACTAAAAATGGGAATCCAAATTGAGAATGGCGGGCATAGAAGTCTATTTCTGATTGAATAGTACGTAGAGGAATCAGATTGAAATTCCAGTTTCCCTCATTCCTGTCCGATATGGTGTTTTGAATCCTTTCCGCCACACTTCCGGCATCACCGAAGAATTTAAAAATCACCAAGTCAGTCAGGGCAATCAGGTACAGAATAAAAGCGGTTTTGATTCGTTTCTTTGACTTTTTCATTTGGACCACTTACCTTTTTTCTAAAGCGGTGTACTCTGTTTTGTTAAGCCTACGAATTACACCGCTTCAGAAATGATTAATGTTTAATTTTGATAATAATAAATGGCACAGTCTCAAAAATATGATTGCTTAATTTGCACTAATACTTCCGTCGAAAGAGTATCTGTTGCTGTTCTTAGGCACTCTAAAACCAATATAATATTTTGTTGAAGAGGATAATCCGCTAAAAGTGCAAGAGCCGCTACTTCCAGAAATTGAAATAGTCTTTGAAGAAACTTGGCCACTTTGGTTATAAACTGTAATGGTAAGTTGATCTGAAGTACCGCCATAATACTCTAGTAACGTCCAATCATCGACGCTAATTGCTATAGATGAGGCACCTTTAAGCCATTTGTCAGTGAAAACTTGATATCCTACATCTTCAACCTGATAATTATAGTCGCTTATAGATAAATCATGTATAGAGGCATTTGAACCAGGCTTGCTAGCACCATCTATAGTAATTTCTGGCTTTGTAGACGGAGGTGTGATAGATAAATTGTTTATATCTTTCTTGCTTGCAAACGCTGGAACTGCCATCGCAAACGAAATCGCCAGAACAAGAACTAGACTAATTAACTTTTTCATAAATTTATTCTCTTTTTATTATATAATATTCTTCGCTTTTTGAAACCATATCGTTTTCAAAAGAGGAATTTTTCACCCCGTTATCTACCCATTGGACTCATTCCCTCCTGTAAATATATCAGAGCAATTTTGCGCCCTAATATATAAACAACTAAGCCTGCCATTTTGTGGAGTGATGGGTGGAGACAGCAAGCTTCGGCGGCTCGTCAAACAATTGCGGGGGCAGGTAAATGATTTTATCATCCTTTATCCAGACCTGTATTCTTCGCTGCCGTTGCTGCTGTTGGCGGGACTCAGTTTTATGATATAGTCGGGGCGGTCTATTTCGACGCTGCCGCCATACTCCTGATAGTCGTTTATGATATGGAGCATCTGAAGAATGCGATCATTGTTTTCCGTTGAAGCAACCGGTTGATTATCACCGGAGTAGATTTCCATGTGATTGTCCGGCTTTGAAGTACACGCAGACAGTGTAAATATCAGGCATACGAAAAGGAAACAAATTCGTTTGTTCATGGTTGCCTCCAATCATTCCTCCGGCTTTTTGGGACGGTATTTTTTGTCTCCAATTGCGCGAAGGATTGTGACTATAATGAAGACACCTAAAAAAGCATATTTAATCTGCCCCGGCACCGGGATCAGCAGGATAACCGGCCAAATCAGAAGGAAGAGGCAGAAAGCCTGATCGATAAACCGGTAAACATGATAAAAAGGACTGCTGCCGGGTTGAATGGGGAGATAGTCTCGCTCCATGACGCCTGCCGAATTGATTTCGATGATTACAAACCAGAGCCACCAAAAAATAATGCCAATTTCTCTATTGGGAATAAACACGGCAGCCACAAGCAAGCCCAAGGACAGGAACTGATAAACACGTCCAATGAACGGAAATAAAAAGTGTACCAGCTTATTACGGGATTTTTCAAGAAAATTCATTGTATATGAATCCAACTTTCCATTTAAAGATGGGAACAGAAGAACCATAGTATTTGCTAGCAATACTACTCATAAAAATGATTCCACTTTTTACAATATAACAAATTTTTTTTCCATAATCAATGGTTATCCGTGCTTTGGAGATACAACTGACCTTCGTCCTTGAACAATGCCGAAAGGAAGGTTGCCCCTGCGTATGTAGACAGAAACATCTGATAGGTATTTGATTTGCTTACGAGAAAAGATGGAAGGTACGCGTAAAAAACGTAGAAGCATACGAGAGCAACCAAGCCGAGAACGGACAGCACAAGGTATCCGGGCGTAAAATGGAATACTAGCTTCCGGTTAATGCCGCTTAGAAATGCCCCCAATAGGAAATAAATTACCGTGTGCCCCGCTATGACCGCATATGGATGAAAATAAAATAATTTATCTTGATCTAATGCATTAAGTGAGAGGGAAGCAATTATCGTAATAATAATTAAAATTAAAGGTTCACTAATAAACTTTATCTTCTGCAATTTACAAACACTCCTTAGCACATCAATAGAATAGTTAAACTTGCTTTACATATAGTTAATTTCCAAGATCAGGTAACTGGTAATTATCGAATAGTGTATTACTCAACTCAAACGACCAATTGCTGCTAGTACCATGATGTAATTGTGCAGATAAATGTGCTCCGCACGCTGTTCAGGACTAGCGTAAAAGAATCCTGAATAAAAAGCAGTAAATGTAAGTAGAGTTTCAGCGAACATTGCACCCGGTTTACCCTCTTTTGTCAGCGCTGATGGTAAATTTGTCCTCATTTTTTATGGAATCATAATTATACCGTACTTCAAAATCAATAATTTCATTTTTTGAAGTGTTTTTCAGTGCGATACAAAAAGTATTATCTGATGTTATTCTAACTTTTTCATTGTTGAGAACATCAAAATCTCTTAACCCGCCTGCCAAATCCAAATAACCTATTCCGTGGCTTGTATAAATTGCGAGATTGGTTTTAGATTTTTTTGATTTATCATAATAGGAGATTACGGCTCTAATACTGTCCGCTGAATCACCAAAAGATGAAACGTCATAGCTAAGAATTTCGTATTTTTCTTTATTACCTTCAAACTTGTGGGAAAGGTCTTCTTCTAAGACGGAATATGCGGACACATCTGATGATATTTCAGAGGAGCTTACACTATTGTTTTTAGGTTGACCTGTATTTTGCTTTCCCGTTAGGGATAAGAAAACTAATAGGGCAGCGGCGATTGCAAGAAAAATTATGTACAGAATCTTTCTGTTTTTCATAGTGTTAGCTCCTCCTAATAATTAATTGCTATTTAGCTGACAATTACTTCTATATACCAATCCGAATCAATTGGGGTTTTTGCATTAGAAACGGGTACTGATTTATAAGTGTAGTTTTCTGTGGTAGTGTTATAGACCCGATACACTTTACTCCCGGAAGTCGTAACCGCCTGTATGTATCCTTTTAGCTGTCCTCTTTTACCAGCCGGCACTTCTGCTTCCGCACCATACTCCTGACCTTTTGTCCAACTAACAGAAGTTTCTAACTGATAACCAACTTCTGCAGATACTGTTGCAAACGCGGCATCCATTTCTGCACCGGCTTTAAAGCTGCTTGAGAAACTTCCTGTAACAGTGCCAGAAGAACTTGCTTTAAATTGCATCGTTGCTGATGAGTAGGGATTACCGCGATTATCTACAACCAAAGTAGATGCTAAATAACCCTTTTCAATTATCCTATTTGAACTGGGGTCATAATAATCAAATACAGGCATATATGCTCGTACAATGGGACCACGTCCACTATCCTTTACCGCCGCAAACGCCGGAACAGCCATTGCAAACGAAATCGCCAGAACAAGAACCAGACTAACTAATTTTTTCATACTGTTTTTCATAAACTTGATTCTCCTTTGTTATTATACTATAAATTTTTTTGCTTGGAAACTTTGATTTGCCCTGAAAAGAGGAATTTTTCACCCCGTTATCTACCATTGGACTCATTCCCTTCTGTAAATATATCAGAGCAATTTTGCGCCCTAATATATAAACAACTGAACCTCCATTTTGTTACACTTTTTTGAAAATGTTTACAAAAAATCAACATTTACTGGAAATATCCGTGTAAATCTGGCGCAAAACACAGAAGCTCTCCCCTCATAGCGCGAAGGGAGAGCTTTGTAAATGGAACGCAATCTGTATGCTATCCGTTTTTTTGTACTAACTGACCTTCGTCCTTGAACAATGCCGAAAGGAAGGTTGCCCCTGCGTATGTAGACAGAAACATCTGATAGGTATTTGATTTGCTTACGAGAAAAGATGGAAGGTACGCGTAAAAAACGTAGAGGCATACGAGAGCAACCAAGCCGAGAACGGACAGCACAAGGTATCCGGGCGTAAAATGGAATATGAGCTTTTTATTAATGCCGCTTAGAAATGCCCCCAATAGGAAATAAATTGCCGTATGCCCCGCTATGACCGCATATGGATGAAAATAAAATATTTTATTCTGTTCCAAAGACATAAGAACAAAAGAAGTTGTAATAGCAAGGAGAATTACAACCAAAGGTTCTACAATATACATTCGCTTTCGCAATTTACTCCGCCCCTTTGAATCAATTATACTTCTAATATATAAACAACTAAGCCTGCCATTTTGTTACACTTTTTTGAGAATGTTTACAAAAAGTTAACATTTGCCAGATGAGTTTCTAAAAATAGGCGGCAAAAACGAGAAAACTCTCCCTGCATAACGCGAAGGGAGAGCATTCTCATTCGTATAAATGGAGCGGTAAGCAAGCATTTATCTCGTCAGCACGCCGTTGTCCGAAATTTCGAGAATGAAGATTTGCTCCTCGTATCCGGTCGCGGCGTTGATATACACCAGCACGCGTTCATTGTTGATTCCGAGGCACAGGAACTCATAACAGAGCACCTCGTGCAGACCGGGCGTCGGAATCAGCGCAAGCGCGCTCTTTTGCACCTTCAAATGGGGACTGACCGATTTCTGCGCTTCCGCGGCGGTAAGCTTCGCTTCCAGAGAGCGGTTGGTGTGGTTCATGATATAACCCGTGGAGTCAAACCCCACAATTTCCCCGTTGTCCAGCGCGACGGAAACCTTCACAAGGTCGGGGTAGCAGATCACATTGCCCTGCATGAACGCATAGTTTATGGTACATATGCCGTCGTTAATCACATAATAGCTTTCCCGCATATTCACGATTCCGCGGGCGTCGAGGAATGCGCGTGCTTTTGTGGCAGCCTGTTCATAGGTGAGGTTTTCCACGGTGACGTCGCGTGTGTTCTCCATTGTTACAATGTAGCCGCCGGATTTTGAGACACAAATCCGGATTGCGCCGTTATTTGCGTTGAAGTTGTAGGTCGGAAGTCCGCCGGCGGTATCCTGTGTATGCTTGAGGCTGCTCTGCGGCAGCTTCAGGAACGACGCGGCGGTGTTCTGCGCGTTTCCCTGCGGAATGGCGGCTTTGCCCTCGATCAGCTTCGGTTTTTCCCGACCGATATGGTCGGAGAAGGGACCGTCGTAGATCAGCGAGGGAAAGTCTGTAAGATCGCCGGCCGTCTTCTCCACTTGAGCGGTCAGCTGTGTGGTGTCCAAAGTCGGCTGAAGACCCTGCAGGCTTGTTTTTAGCGTTTTGGCGTATTTCTCCAAATTCTGCATCATCTTGTATTCTTCATCCGTTATTTTTTGTCTGGCGGAAACCTTGGCGGAAAGGCTCATGGCAAAATCGCCGACCTGTGTGATGAATTTGCTTACCTTATCCAACGAATTCCCGGTTACAGGAAGAACCGCAATCGCGGATTTCGCCATACTGGTTTCTCGCATCAGCTTAGCCGCCAGCCCGTTCTGCTGGGTCGCGGTGTTGGCGTATACCGCCTTGTTAAGCGTGGTTTCAATGTTGTCAACGCTGCCATACAGGTCGTTGAGCGAGCGTTTATAATTGTAATCCATGTACATTTTATAACGGTTGGCATCCATATATGCCCAGGCGGTCGTTCCGCCAAGCCCCAAAATCAGCACGACGGCAATTGCGGTCAGTACGATACTTTTTTTCTTCAAAAATTCACCCCCATGGCAAATATTTTTCACTCCGGCGTCCAAATTATGTATTGCTTTTTATTTGCGTATGAATTTAATGAAGCATGTGGTAAAATAAGGAAAAAATGATACAGGGGGGATTTACCGTGAATAAACCGCTGATCGGTTTAACGCCGCTTTTTGATTTGGAACAGCAAAGGCTTTGGATGCGCCCGAATTATATGCAGATGATTTTAGAGGCAGGCGGAATCCCGGTCGTACTCCCGCTCACGGAAAATCCGGAGGACATTAAACAGCTGGCGCAAACCTGCGACGGCTTTTTGTTTACTGGCGGACCGGACATTCATCCGTCGCGCTTCGGGGAGGAAACCATGCGCTACTGCGGCGTGATTGACGAAAGACGGGATTCTACGGAGATATCGCTGTTACGGGAGGTCATGGAGCTGGAAAAGCCGGTGCTTGGCATCTGCCGGGGGATTCAGCTGATCAATGTTGCGCTGGGAGGAACGCTGTATCAGGATATTCCCGCACAGGGAAAGGGTGAACCGATTGCACACGACCAGCACAAGCCTTACGATGTTCCGGTTCACACGGTATTTGTCGAAAAAAACAGCCCGCTTTTCCGTTTGACCGGAAAAGAAAAATTAATGGTGAACAGCATGCACCATCAGGCGGTAAGGGCGCTTGCGCCAGCCCTAAAATGCGCGGCGAAATCTTTGGACGGGTTAACAGAAGCAATTTTCCATCCTGAAAAAAAGTATTTCCTTGCGGTGCAATGGCATCCGGAATACCTGTTCCAAAAATATCAGGATGAACAAAAAATAATTTCAGCGTTTGTAGACGCTGCCAAAATATAACCAATGCCTATACTTTATTGCTTTAATATGGTATGATAATTTTAAGTGGGAATGATATGTAGACTTATTTTCATATATTGATATAATGTGCGGTGATTTTGTGGACTGGCACTTTGATGCGGAATTGATTTCCGCGGTGTTTTTGTGTATTATTTGGCTTTATTCCTATGAAACCAATATGGTTGTCACCCTTAAAAACCTGATTTTCAGAGGATATTTTGTTGCAGCTGCAGTCTCCATCCTTGCCAATGCCCTGTGCCTGCCGTTGGAACTGAGCGGCGTAGAGGTATGGTCCCCATTGATGGTAGGGGGGTACTATCTGCATGCAGTCAGCTCGCCGTTTACAACTGTTATATGGCAGCTTTATACACTAGCGTTCGTTTACGAGGGCACCGGCAGAAATATCCGAAGGCCCATTGCCTGGTCGCTGCTCCCTTACGGTGTCTACCTGATTATACTTGGCAGCAATCCCTTTAACCGGTTGTTGTTTACTTTGGATGCCGGGGGTACGCTGACCTACGGGTCTCTGTTCCAGCTTGTTTACGTAGTTCAGTATGTGTACTGTGCGATGATGGTCTATACCGTCCTGATTACCCGAAAAATAGTAGCGAGGGATGCCCGACAGGTCATTATCAGCTTTCCGTTTTTAATCGCCGCGTTTACGCTGCTGCAGCAGCTCATGCCCAATGTGGTTCTGGATGGCTCTCAGGCGGTGTGTGTGCTGCTTCTGGCATATTTGTACCTGCAAAACAAGAGGATTTACGAAGACCAGCTGACCGGCCTGCCAAATCGTTCGGCTTATATTAAAACGCTGCAGGTGCTTCTTGATAAAAAATCAACGATTATTGTCATGTCTATTTCACTCAACGAATTTAAATTTATCAATGATAAATTCGGTCAGGAAAACGGGGACTTGCTGTTGAAAGGGATTGCTGATTTTTTAAAATCGGTTTTGCCGCTCTCTAAGGTTTACCGTTGCGGCGGCGATAAGTTTGCGGTGATTTTTGAAAAGAGCCATCTGGATACGGCGGGCGAAGATATTTGCAGAATTGCCGACCGTTTTCAGCTGCCGTGGGATATCCCCGACTGTACCTGCCACCTCGGCGCGGCAATCGGCGTAGCCCACTGCCCCAATACGGCGGATAATATGCGGGAGCTTGTAAGCACGCTGGAATCCGCGGTGGAACGGGCAAAGATTCTGGGCAGCGCTCAGCCGGTGTTCTGTGACCACGGAATTATTGAACAGGTTCGGCGCAAGCACCACGTAAAGGATCTTTTGAACAACGCGCTCCGTACCGATGGCTTTGAAATCTATTTCCAGCCGCTTTTTTCCATTCAGGAAAACCGCTTTACCGAAGCGGAGGCGCTACTGCGTCTGCGGGATGAAAACGGTAAATTCCTCTCGCCGGAGGAGTTTATTCCAATTGCGGAGGAAGCCGGGCTGATTGTGGATATCGGGTATCTGGTTGTGGATAAGGTTTGCAAGTATATTCGGGAGCTGCTCCAGTGCGGGGTGAACATCAATACGGTATCCATCAACCTTTCTGTGGTGCAGCTGATGAAAGTGGATATCGTTCCGCGCATTCTTCAGATTATTCGGGGAAACGGAATCTGCCCGAGCCGTATTATCTTAGAGGTGACCGAGAGTATTCTGGTTAGCAATTATTCCGTTGCAGCAGATAAAATCAGAAAGCTGAGCGAGGCGGGAATTCGGTTCGCACTTGATGATTTCGGCACGGGGTATTCTAATCTGACCCATGTAATTGATCTGCCTTTCCATATGATTAAAATAGATAAAAGCCTGATATGGGATTCCATGACGAATCAGAAGTGCTATATTCTCATCCGTGACCTAACCAAGACCTTTGAAAATATGAATTTCCTGGTGATCGCAGAAGGGGTGGAAACAACGGAGCACGATGAATTTGTCCGGCTATGCGGCTGTGACCGCATTCAGGGCTACCGGTATGCGCGCCCCATGCCATCAGATAGGGCTTCGGCTTATCTGGGAAAAAGCCTCGCCGAATTAAAGGAATAATCCGCGTCTCCGCAGGCATCTGCGGGGACGTTTTTTTCTGCCCGGTATCCCTTGCTATTTTTCGCTCTCAAACGTATAATAATCAGTATGTATTACGGTTTTACGCCCGGCGTCCGGTGCCGCCGCGAAATCATGCAGTTGGAGGCAGGTATGAACATAGAAGAATTTTATCAGACTATCAAGGGGAAAACAGTTGCGTTTTGTGGAATTGGATCGAGCAATCTGCCGTTGGTAAAGCTATTCGCGCAGCGCGGCGCGCTTGTTACGGCGCGCGACAGGCGGAGCAGGGAAAAGCTGGGAACTACTGCCGATGAGCTGGAACGCCTTGGTGTAAAATTAAAGCTGGGTGACGACTATCTGGAGGAGCTTCGTGAACAGATCATTTTCCGAACCCCCGGAATGAAGTACTTTCTTCCGGAGTTGAACCAAGCGCGCGCGCGCGGCTCGGTGGTCACATCGGAAATGGAAGTTTTTTTCGAGCTTTGTCCCTGTAAAATTGTTGCGGTGACCGGCAGCGACGGAAAAACCACCACCACCACCGTCATTTCTGAAATGCTCAAGGCGGCGGGAAAAACCGTCCATCTCGGCGGAAATATCGGCAACCCGCTTCTTCCGGAAATTGAAGCGATGCGCCCCGCGGATTTTGCAGTAGCGGAGCTTTCCAGCTTTCAGCTGATTTCCATGCGGCGCAGTCCGGATATCGCGGTGGTGACCAACGTCACGCCGAACCATCTTGATATGCATAAGGATATGCAGGAATACATCGACGCCAAGAAGAATATTATTCTGCACCAAAGCGCGTTTGGGCGCGCGGTGCTGAATGCGGATAATGAAATTACCGTCGGGTTTGCACAGTCGGCCCGCGGCGAAACCATCCTGTTCAGCCGCAAAACTAAATGCGAATACGGCGCGTGGCTCAATGAAAAGAATCAAATTATCTTTTCCGCCAACGGGAAGGATACCTTCGTAATGGATGCCGGTGAAATCAAAATACCCGGAAGCCATAATATCGAAAACTACATGGCGGCGGTTTCCGCGCTGTGGGGCTACGTGGATGTCAGTGTGATGGCGCAGGTTGCAAAGACCTTCGGCGGCGTGGAGCATCGCAACGAGTTTGTTCGCGAGCTGGATGGAGTCCGTTATTTTAACGATTCCATCGGAACGACGCCGAGCAGAACGGCGAACGGAACGCTGTCTCTTTACGAGGATAAGATTATCCTGATCGCTGGCGGCTACGATAAGAAGATTCCGTTTGATTCCTTTGGACCGGTTATTGCCGATAAAGTGAAAACACTGGTGCTGATGGGTGCGACTGCGGATCAGATTGAGCAAAGCGTTAAGGCGGCTCCAAATTACAGCGAAGGCTGCCCGAAAATCTTCCGCGTGCAATCGCTGGAGGAGGCGGTGAACGTCTGCCGCCGCGAGGCGGTAAGCGGAGATGTGGTGTCCCTTTCCCCGGCCTGCGCCAGCTTTGATATGTTCCCGAACTACGAGACGCGCGGAGAAGAATTCAAAAAGCTGGTTAATCAGCTGAAATAACAGATGCAATGGATAACGGAGTGAAATGATTGAGAGAATTGGATGAACTGAGAAGTCTGGTTTTCCGCCTTTGCGGCGCGCCGGGCACGTCGGGCGACGAGGCTGCGGCAGCAAAAATGGCGGCAAAGGAGCTTGCCAAATACGCGGAAACCAGCATGGATCAAATGGGTAATGTGATTGCCCGCATGGGAAACAAGGGCGCAAAGAACCATGTCATGCTCGATGCGCATATCGACCAGATCGGTCTGATCGTAACCGGAATCGACGACGACGGGTTTCTGCGGATTGACCACTGCGGCGGCGTGGACCGCCGGGTACTTCCGGGCAGCCCGGTTACTGTTTACGGCAAGGAGATGCTCACCGGAATTGTCTGCTGTACACCGCCCCACCTTTCCGACTCCAAGGAGGAGAAGGTGGAGAGCATTGATAAAATGACGGTAGACGTCGGGCTGACCGCAGAGGAGGCGCAGGCGCTGATTCAGCCGGGAGACCGGATTCTTTTGAACAGCGAGCCGAAAGGCCTGGTCGGCAGCCGGGTTGCAGCTGCCGCTCTGGATGACCGTGCCGGCGTTGCATCACTAATCCGCTGCGCACAGCTTCTCGCGGATACCAGACTGAACTGTGAGCTGACTATTTTGTGCAGCGGCAGAGAAGAAGTCGGAGGGCAGGGGGCAAGAACCGGAGCCTACGCGATTAATCCCACACAGGCAATTATGGTGGATGTTGGTTTTGCCGAGCAGCCGGATGTTCCCCCTGCCAAATGCGGCAAGCTCGGCGGCGGACCGATGATCGGCATCGCCCCGCCGCTTGACCGTGCCATGAGCGGCACCCTGATTGAGCTGGCGAAGGCGAACGATATCCCTTATAAGCTGGATATCATGGGCAACTCGACCGGAACCAACGCAGACGAGGTCGCCATGACCCGGGCGGGAGTGCCGTCGGCGCTTCTTTCCATCCCCTTGCGCTATATGCACACCTCGGTGGAGGTCGTTGAGCTGGAGGATGTGGAGAACACCGCAATCCTCATAGCGCAGTACATAAAGGGGGTGAAGTGATGGCGGATTTTGAACTGTTACAGCGCCTTTGCACCGCGCGCGGAATTTCCGGGAGCGAAAAGCAGGTGCGGGATATCATTTTAAATGAAATCAAAACATACGCCAACACGGTGGAGGTTTCCCCGCTCGGAAATATTATTGCTTTTAAAAAGGGAGCAAAAAAGCCGAAAACCCGCTTGATGCTGAATGCTCATATGGACGAGGTTGGACTGATTGTCACGCATATTACCGAGGACGGGCTGCTCAAGTTTGCCCCGGTTGGCGGCATTGACCGCCGCGTACTCTGCGGCAAGCCGGTCACCGTGGGAAACGGGGTTCCCGGCGTAATCGGCGCAAAGCCGATTCACCTGCTGGAGGACGAGGAGAAGGAAAAGTCCATTCCGGTAAAAAATTTGTATATTGATATCGGAGCCGCGGACCGCGAAGAAGCGGAGCAATATGTCACCCCCGGCGATCCGGTCACCTTCGATTCTGTTTTTGATGCCTCGCACGGGATGATTAAGAGCCGCGCGCTGGATGACCGTGCCGGCTGCGCCATCCTAATAGAAATGATGAAACGGGATTTGGAATACGACATGGCATTTGTGTTTGCCGTTCAGGAAGAAATTGGTCTGCGCGGCTCGCGCACAGCCGCTTTCGCGGTCGACCCGCAGGCGGCCATAGTGGTGGAATGCACCACAGCTGCAGACGTCGCCGGTGTGGAAAAGGAACGGCAGGTCTGCCGTGTGGGAGACGGCGCGGTTCTTTCGTTTATGGATCGCAGTACGATTTACGATAAGGAATACTATAAAATGGCGTTTGAGGCGGCGGAAAAAGTCGGTGTGAAATGTCAGGCAAAACGGGCGGTTGCCGGCGGCAACGACGCCGGTGCCATCCATGTCTCAAGAGGCGGCGTAAGAACCGTCGCAGTATCCCTGCCTTGCCGCTACCTGCATGCGCCGGTCGGCTTAATCGCGCAGGAGGACTATTACTCCGCACAAAAGCTGGTATTTAAGCTTGCGGAAAAAATTGCAGGCGAGGAATAAAATGATTAAAAAAATATCCCTACCGGAGGAGCTTTCCTCCTTTGACAATACCATATTTGGCTGCCGCATCCAGTCTGCCGCTGCGGCTTACGGCATGGACGAGCCATTCGCGCAGTTCTGGACGCAGGAAAATAAGGCGGCAATCTGCAAGCTGGATGATGTGGTCACTCTGGATGCTTTGGACGACGCTGATTTTGAAGAGCTTGGGAGTTTACTTCGCATGACGGGCGCGAAGCACCTGCTTTGTGATCTCCGCACTGCCCTTTTGCTCGGTCTGCCGGTTACCTTGCAGGGAGAAATCATGGTCTACCAAAACATCATGAAACCGAAAACGCCGGCTTCCTTCGAGACGAACCCCAGCCTGCGCGGATTATATAACCTTCTTTGTGAATGCGAAACCGATACCTTTCAGCCGCCGGAGTTTGAATCGTTTTACTTGGATTTATCCCACCGGATCCGTCACGGCGCGGCAACAGCGGTCGGGGTCAAGGATGGCGACGCGTTGGTTTCCTGTGCAATCTGTATTGCACAGGCAGAAAATCAGGCAATGGTTTCCGCGGTCGCGACAAAGCCGGATCGGCGCAAAAGGGGCTTTGGTCATGCGGCGCTTGCGGCAGTACTCGCCCAGCTTAAGCAGGAGAGAATTTATATTTTGCGTGCCCAAAATGAGAACGAATATTTCTATAAGAGCTTCGGCTTTCAAAGCGCGGGCGAATTTGCGGAAATAACCCTATAGTACGGGAATAAAATATATACGCTAAGTATAGCGTGATGAATTTATACAAAAGGAGCAGGATGCGTGAAAGACAGCAAGCGGTTTGAGGTACTTTATTCACAGGGAGCTTTGGATATTTACCGTGTCATCGTGGACCGGGAAACCGGTGTGCACTATCTGCAAACGGCCTGGGGCAATGCCGGAGGATTGACTGTCCTGCTTGGCAAAGACGGAAAACCGGTAATTAGCAACAACTATGATTATGATAAGGAGTAATTCAGGAAAGCATGCTGTATCCGTATTTTAAAATTGATGATTCCATCAAGAGCGCCGCTGAAAAAGCTACCCGATTAACGGAGGAAGCGGTTCGCCGAATCGACGAAATAACCGATTATAACCAGCAGAAAATGATGGCCGCCTTTATTGAGGCGGGGGTTAGTGAGAGCCATTTTGCGGCTTCCACCGGCTACGGCTACGGCGACCGGGGCAGGGACGCTCTGGATTTGGTTTACGCCAAAGCGTTGGGCGCGCAGGACGCGCTGGTGCGCCATAATTTTGTCAGCGGCACCCATGCGCTGACGGTCGCGCTTTTCGGCGTTCTGCGCCCGGGAGACACCATGCTCAGCGTGACTGGTATTCCGTACGATACCCTTCGCGGCGTCATCGGTTTAACGGGCGACGGCAACGGCTCTCTTAAGGAATTCGGAATTCGTTATGAACAGCTGGATTTAAAGGTCGACGGTACGCCGGATTATGAAGGAATGGAAAGCCGGATTCATCCCGGAATTAAAATGGTTTATCTTCAGCGTTCGCGCGGCTACAGCCTGCGTCCGTCCCTTTTTGTGGAGGATATCGAAAGGATTGTGAAGATTGCAAAGCGCAAAGCGCCGGACTGCATCGTTATGGTGGATAACTGTTACGGCGAGTTTGTCCAGCGGGAGGAGCCGGTCAGCCGCGGCGCGGATTTAATGGCAGGTTCTTTAATTAAGAATCCGGGCGGCGGCGTCGCGCCCACCGGCGGATATATCGCGGGTCGCGCGGATTTGGTGGAAAGCTGCTCCTATCGCCTGACGACCCCGGGCACCGGACGTGAGATTGGTGCGACGCTCGGCAACAACCGCGAGCTGTTTATGGGTGCGTTTCACGCACCTCATGTGACGGGCGAAGCGTTGAAAACGGCGGTATTTACCGCCGCGCTGTTCAGCCTTTTCGGCTATGATGTTACGCCGAAATACGACGAGCCGCGCGCGGATATCATTCAGGCTGTCCTGCTCCGCAGGGAGGAAGCGCTTGTCGCGTTCTGCCGCGGCGTGCAGAAAGGCGCGCCGGTCGATTCCTTCGTCACGCCGGAGCCGTGGGATATGCCCGGTTACGACTGCAAGGTCATCATGGCGGCGGGAGCATTCACGCTCGGTGCCTCCATCGAGCTTTCGGCGGACGCACCGCTCCGCGAGCCCTTCGCCGCTTGGATGCAGGGTGGCTTGAATTATCACAGTGGAAGACTGGGTGCTATGCTGGCGGCACAGTCTATGCTGGAACAGGGAATACTGGGAAAATAGCTTGACAGAAGAGCGATTATTACGTATAATAGCTTTTGCACGCGGGTGTGGTGGAATTGGCAGACACGCAAGATTTAGGTTCTTGTGGCAAAACCGTGCAGGTTCAAGTCCTGTCACCCGCACCAAACGCACATAACCCGAACATTCACTTTATCGGTGAAGCGTTTGGGTTTGTGTTTTTATTGAGCTAAAACGAAACGAGGGATAACCGCAAAGGCTATCCCTCGTTTGCTATTTCGTGGACAAATTAACCTCGTTTTTCCGCTGCTTTTTCCTTTTGCTGTTCCTGCCACGCCTTAAATTCCGCTTGCCCCTGTTCGCTCTCAAAAAATTCCACAATGGCAGGGTAGAGCGTTGCAGCAAGGGCTTCTAATTCGTGCTTAGGGATTGGTGTTCCCTGTTTTTTGATTTTTGCCATTGGGAATACCCCCTATTGGTCTGGATTTTTTGCACTTATCGGTATCAAAAGGTAAATCGCCGGTATCTTCAATTTCCGTCCAGCCATCCACCGCCTTTTGGCGTGGTGCGAAATATTCCTGTGTGACATTCGCTCCGGCGTACGCGCCAGCAGAATTGTTCCCGGCGTAGGAACCCGGCGCGTTCGCGGAAACAGTGAAGCCGGTGGGAATGGCAGCGCGCATGTCGCGGCTCACCTGATTCATGGCGTCTTCAAAGCCCACGCCGATGCCCTCGCCCATATTCGGTACCGAACCAATCCGCTATTTTTGCGGAATCAATTTCTAGGCAAGGATAGTTTGCAGTTCCCAATAATTCAAAAACTAACCTTGTCTCACGAAGAAACAGAGGATTTAAGGTTGATTGGTTTTGATAGGGCAAAAAAGGAAGATGAACATTTTCATCGGATGGTTCATTTCTTTTTATATGACTATGAGTTTGAAGAAATTTGGAAGAGCCCCGATAAATATATAGAGCGAATGAAAAAATATCGTGCTATGCTAACACCGGATTTTAGTATGTATATTGAAATGCACCCAATTATGCAGCTTTATAATACGTTCAGAAATAGGTGGGTAGGAGCATATTTTGCGCATAAAGGAGTCAAAGTAATCCCAACGGTTAGTTGGGGGCTTGAAAACACCTTCGATTTCTGTTTTAATGGAATTGAAAAAGGCTCAGCTGTGGCGGTTTCAACCTATATGGTTTCGGAACACAATAATCACAGTGATCAAAAAGAGTTTTTCTTAAAAGGTTATAATGAAATGTTACGGCGTATAGAACCTGAAAAAATTATATGCTATAATGAGCCATTTTCAGAAATGCAAGGCGATATTGTTTTTGTGGACTATGATCTCTCATCGTGGAGGCATATGCATGACATTAAAGAGTACACACCATCTCCCTATGCAAAATATATTTGCGGAGCTGAGCCGTGGCCAAGAGATTGTTCGATAACCATAAAAACAGGATATGTTATAAAAGATAATGATTTTATAAAGGGTATGGGAAGTGCGCAAGGTGGAAGTTGGCAGCCAAGCCCCAATAAACCGGATGATCAGAGGTTTATTGGCGAGCCGGGAACTGTGAACATAACTACAGCACAAACCAAAAATGGAACATATGAGCGACAAACTAAAATCGGTGAAGATGGGCGGGCAATAAGAGAGAGGCATGAAACCGATCATGGCAGATCAGACAAACACACTAATCCACATGATCATAATATTGATTGGTCAGATGGTTTTCCAAATCCTGGTCCTCCTATAAATTATCCTGGTGATTCACCTGCATTCAAAAATTATGAAAGGATTAGAAAAATGAATAGTAATATAACGAATAATAATTTTGAAAATATTAATGATTTTAAGTGGTGCGTTCAGCGTGGTGGTGAGATAGAATTTTGTGTGGGAGAACGCATTTTTGGTGTATTTTCAAAACTCAAAAAGACACCTGAATCGCCTTTTCAAATACTTGTTTGTGAAAAATACATTGAAAATCAGGAAAGCCATGACCTTTGGTGCGATTCTGCTGATGAAGCGCTTGAGTATAAAATAGATGGAGTTCGCTTGCATGATATTATCACAACAGTAGAGGTAACAGACAGAACAATTTAAGTTTATAATGGAACAACTTTATCAATCGTCTGTTCCTGATATGGCTTCTCAATCCCCAGAAACTGCTTGTGGCATGCCCATATACAGCCGGGTAAAAAGCTCTTCGTTGCTCACCCGGCTGTCGGGTTTTTTAAAGCATCCTCCGCGCCTTCGCTGACCACGTTCCGGGCAGTGCCCTTGAACATGGCTTCGGTGATGGCGCTTTTGTATGTAGCCAGTTTCAGCGGGGACGTGAGAAGCTCCACTTTCTCTTCGGTCAGCAGTTCTTTCGGCGCGTCCTTGTGCTTGAGGTTATAAATCAGGACAGACTGGTTTGCCAGAAGCGTAATCAGCCAGACGATTTCATCCAGCGCCAGTTCAAAATTCTCCGAGCGCATCAGCTTTTCGCCCAGATTTTCAAGGCCGCCGTATCGTCCGGCGATGGCCTTGGTCGCTTTTGTAGTGAGAATCAACTCATATTCCTCGCCGCCGATTTCAATCAGCGCGCCACGCTCGCTTTCCATATTCGTACTCCTCCTTCATCAGCCCGCAGGTGTTGCGGTGTAAACCGGCTCGTAAACCTGCGCGTACCAGCCGGTGATGGTCGCGTCGGCCACTCCGGCGTCACCCTCGGTGACTTCTGCTTTCCACGGGTGATTTCCTTTCCCGTCCGCCTTGTTCCGGCGCATTACAGTACCCTCAATGGTCGGGGTCTGAAAGGTGATGGAGTCACCTTTGGTTTGCAGGTTCGCGGCGGGAACGCCGAATTTCACGCGGTACAGCCAGAAATAGCGGTATTTGCCGTTCGGCTTGAGCGCCCGGAAGCCGACCGCCACAGCCGAGCCTTCATTTTCACTGGCGGAAACGAGCACCCCGTTGTCATCCACGACCGCCCCGGTCAAATCCTGCGCCGCTTTTACGCCGATGTCCTCCACGCCCAGCGACAGCTTGCCGGACTTAAAATCTTTGATGACATAGGCCTCGCCGTCGTCGGCGTAAAGTGTTGCCTCTGCAAGATCAATCGTAAGATCGGCTTTGATCGCTTTCGCCAGCTGGGTAGGTATCCCGTAGGTTTCATCCCCGTCGGTGCCCTCGGTGATTTTCGCGTAGTTTATCCATGCCGATTGTGGCCATCCTCATTCCTCCCATGCATACAGTTTCGCCGTGTCGATGGCGTAGTGATGATATCCGGTATCGTCCTCATGCGCGATATACTGGCGGTCGGTGATGGTAAAATCATCAGCCAGCAGCGCATGAAGAACGCTGTTTTTTAATGCATTGTAGTTCCCCTTGGAATAGAGCGACAGGCGCGCTTCCTGTGTTTCATACTCCGGGCGATTGTCGCCGAATAATGGGAACGAGTCAGTCAGCGGCGTTATGACCGCATATTCTGCGGGAGCCTCTCCGGAAAAAACGCCGGTTTCCACCGCGAGCCCCAATCCGGTGATGAGTGCGGTCAGTTCCTGAAGGATATTCATATTTTATTGATTTCCTCCTCCAGTTTATCCTTCATCGCCTCGATGCCCGGCCTGCGCGCCTGGGCATAATCAGTTCCTCCCGATATGTTATTTTAAGAGATTCAAGCGCGATTCACGCTCAATGGCGGATTCTTTTGGAAGCGGTTTTTTCTCTGGAAATTTGCTCAGAAGTGAATTCTGAACCGCCATGCGGGAGAAAATCAGCCCGCCGGAGGTATCCTGCGGCGCGGATTCCGTATAAAGAATGCCATCCGCAAAGTGAAGCTCTACCGCTTTTTTGGCGTTCATCCATGTTTCGTCGTTCATCATATGGGAAATTACGGAGCGCGACTGCCCAGATTTCGCTTCGTAGGCGTTGATGATGGATTCCTTTACTTCATCGATTATTGCCTTTGCCCGGAGCATTTCGTCCCCGTCCCCGATGGCGATGGTCGAGGGATTATGGATCATCAGATTGGAAACCGGCGACATAAGCACCTGGTCGCCCGACATGGCGATGACTGAGGCCGCCGATGCCGCGATGCCGTCAATTTTGACGGTCACTTTGCCGGAATATTCCTTGAGCATATTGTAAATCTGCGCGGCGGCGAACACGTCCCCGCCCGGAGAGTTTATCCAAATGCGGCGGTATCCGAAAAATGCGCGCGATTTCATTCAGCTGGAATTTGCGCGTTTCCAGAAACTGCGCTTCCTCCGACGGTACTGAAACCGCGTGGAACTTGAGTTCCTCTTCCAGAACGGCGATCCGGTGCGCTTTGTTGCCGCCCTTGTAAAGCGCCTCCCACGTCGCCCTGATCTGTTCGGGTTTTTTCAGCGTTCCCGGATGCTCCAGAATGCCGCCGGGATTGGCGTTGTTGGCGAAAAAGGCAGCGCCGTAATCCTCGGTGGCGATTGCCATGCCCACCGCGTTTTTGGTGAGCGCAATGGGTGAGTAGCCGACCAGCCCATCGAAACTCAGGCCGGGAATATGCAGAACATCGTCTTTTAAAAGCGTCACGCCTCCGCTTTTCTCATTGGGGCGGCTTTCATCCGTGTTCCGCCAGTATGTATAGTAAATCTGACCGTCCGTGCCGCGCCAGACATCCATTTTGTTCGGGAGCAGAGGATAGAGCGCCAGCACCCGACCGCCGCCGTCCCGTATAATCTGCGCGTAGGCGTTGCCCCACAGGAGCAGGTGGCTCATGAGGGTTTCGCGGAAAACGAAGCTGGTCATCTCCGGGCTTGGAGCGTTGTGCAGAAGATTATACAGATAATGGCCGGGCAGAAGCTTTGTGCCGGTTTCCTCGTATCGGTAAACGTGAAGCGGCAGGCTCGCGATGGCCTCCGAAATCACCCGGACGCAGGCATATACCGCCGCCGTTTGCAGAGCGGTGTTTTCATTGACATAGGTGCCGGAGGTGGAACTGCCCCAAAAATAATTTTTCGACGTGGAGAGGCTGTTTTGCGGATTTTCTTTCTTTTTCCGTGAGAAGAATCCCATTACACCCATCCGTCCTCTCCGTAAACCAGCAGACTGCGCGTATCGTACACGCTGTCCGGCAGCGCGCCCTCGTTGCGGATTGCCCGGTCGAGCGCCATAATGAGCGCCACCACGCCGTCAATTCGATCGGTCGCTTTCTGTTTGTTGGGCTTGATGTTCCCGGCGGCGTCGGTGCTGACGTATAGATTATCCGCCATCCAGCGCAGGGGCGGTCCGGGAATGAAAAAGGGAGTCCTTTTCGGGACTCCCGGCAGGCTTATTAACAATTTTATGCGGCGGATTCTCCCATTAGGACGCCGGACAACCCACAAAAAAGATAGACAAGCTGGTGCTTTTGGTAATCTGGCAGTCAACATATTTAGAGTATTAACTCTAAATATGTTGACAAAGGTGCATTTTTGAATATAATTAGAGTAAACACTCTAATTATATAAGGGGATATGGTAATGGGCATTTTTTTTAAAAACAAACATTTTGATTATCAGGCACTTCGCGCAATTGCAACTGCGCCCGCAGGGCAGGCAGACATCTGCGAAGTGACATCAACCTGTCAGAAAATTAAAAATGGAAACTGTACCAGTTGGAGCTTGGAATGGGAAAAAACGGCTAATCGAGTTCACGAATACGGTGAAAAATGCCTTAAAGCGGGATTTAAAATAAGTGCATCTGAGTCCTTCCTTCGAGCAGCCAACTATTACCGAACTGCAGAATTCTATCTCAACTATGGAAGCAATAAAGATTACATGGATAAAATAAATCAATTAAGTACGAAGTGTTTTAATCTTGCAATTCAATATGGGCTGTTTCATATTAAACCAGTGGAGATACCATTTGAGGGAACCTCTCTTCCGGGACATTTTTATTATGCTGATACGGGGAAAGCAGCGCCCACCATCATAGCAATATCGGGAAACGATGGAACAAAAGAGGAACTATATGCAATTGGAATTAGCGCTATCAAGCGCGGAATGAATTGCCTTGCTTTTGACGGGCCGGGTCAAGGTGAAACAATTCGCCGCCGCAATATCCCATTTCGATATGATTACGAAGCAGCGGTTTCTCCGGCAGTTGATTTTGCCCTTCAAGACCCTTCCGTCGATCCTGATAAAATTATCCTTTGGGGCGAAAGCCTCGGCGGTTATTTTGCGCCTCGGGCAGCCGCTTTTGAAAACAGGATATCCGCGTGTGTGGCAAACGGAGGTTTATACGACTGCCTGAGTTTGAATCCGGAAAAACGTGATTCAATTCTTCAAGGCATACGGAAACATTCGGCGGTTTTCAACCGTTTGGCTCGGTTATTCATGAAAATGAGTGTCGCCTTTGATTGGAGATGCAGGCACGGGTTTTTGACGTTTGGCGTTGATACTCCGTCTGAATACATGCTGAAATACGAGCCGTTTTATCTAAAAGGGGTCACTTCAAAAATAACATGCCCGGTTCTTGTGATTGGTAACGAAGATGATAAAAAGGATTGGCGCAATCAGGCGGTTCTTTTATACGATGCCTTAAAATGTCCAAAAGAATATATGCATTTTACCAATAAGGAAAGTGCGGGCGCGCATTGTCAGGCTGGGTGCCGGATTTATGCAAATGACCGGATATTTAACTGGATCGAAAAAACGCTGGTTTGTGAAGAGAAAAAATAATTGCTTGTATCCCCCGATTCTTTATTTTAAAATAATAGGTGGAGGGATATAATGTGAAACAGGATCAATCTATTCATGAGCCCAAGCAAAAAAGAAGCGAGCTGACTCGAGAAAAAATTGTGGACACTTCGCGGGAACTGTTTTGCAAAAAGGGCTACTACCAAGTCAGTACGAATGAAATTGCACGCGCAGCCAATATCTCGATCGGTAACCTCTATTTTTATTTTCCCAACAAAGAAACAATTTTTCTTGAAATTCTGGATCGATACCATCAGTCCTTTCTGAAGATTCATGAGGGCTTTTTACGCGACGCTGAAAATTCGAGCAAAGACCTTAAGCATTTCCTGCATGGATTGATAGAGATGATCATAGAAAATCACGAAAATTCGCGTGATCTTAACCGGGAAATTCAAATTCTAAGTTTGTCAAACCCTACTGTTGCAGTTTTACTGGAGAAACAGCAGGAGGAAACTGAAAACACAGTGCTTCATTATTTTGAAAAATACAGAGACCAATTGCGGGTGCAGGATATTGAAGCAGCCGCTTCCGTTACCTTTACATTAATCAACTCGGTTGTTGACCAGATTGTCTTTTCAAAAAATAAAATTGATCGTGAAAGACTGTTAACAGAAAGCGTTCATGCTGTTGAAATGTACATTTGCGGGACCGAATAACCGTTCTCACAGGAATGCGCTGGATGGCGGAATAATTCGAAACCGATCAACGCCGGAAATCAAACTCAGTGTGGAACCGCAATCCCACTCGCACAGGATGTTTCCGACATCATCTACGACGCGAACCGTCGCGCGGTCGCCGGGTTGAAGCTTGGTGTAGGGGTCATTCATCGAGATAAGCTCATCCCGTGTTCCGGCGGGGTATTCCCGCCGGAGACGCTCGACTGTTTCTTTTGAGGGAAAGTTATTCATGGGCGGCATCTGCTTCTTCGGTCACATTTGCGCCCGTGTCGGCGGCAGGTGCGGCTTTTTCCTCCGCCGGGGCGGTAAGCGCCGCCGGGTTTTCTTCGCCAGCGTCCGCGCCGTCAGCGGGGTCGCTGGCCGTTTTTTTATCCGGCGCGCCGTATCGCCACGCGGCGTTTCCGGTAAGGTTTTGGAACAGGAGCTTCCGCGCCAGCTTGTAATCGTCGCCTACCATGCCAAGGCCGATGAGCCACACCCGCATGGTAAAGCGCGGGTTTTCAAATTCGTCCTGTACCTTGGCGGTTATGCGCTTTTTCTCTTTTGCCGTTTTGCAAAGGGCGGCGATGAACTGTGTATACGCGCTCACCGTATCGCTGTCAAGTCCGCCGGAAAACCATGGGAAGCGGAGTGTTTCGCCGGTCGATATGATGGCAAGGTCATCCGTGCCAAGGGCTGTTCTAATGAGCGCGGCCTTGCTCGCGACCAGCTTTGCGAGGTTATCCAGTTTTTTCGGTGTAAAGCCGTCTGCCGGAACTTCAATGTGAAGGCGGTCAGGCTCTTCCGGCGTTTCGGTTTTCTCGGGTTCCTCCGCGACGGGTATTTCGGTATCCGCTTCGAATGCAAATCCGCGTTCTGTGAGCGCATCGAAAAGGGCATCGCTGCGCTCGCCGCTAACCGTGCCTTCTTTATCCACTGTGTATCCGCCGATTTCGTAACCGAAGCCCGGCGCGCCGAGGTATTTCATCGGGGCATTGAGAATTTCGCTGATCGCGCCTGCCAGCCTTTTACGTTCCGCGCCTGTTACGTTAAACCTGAATTCCATTTTGATTACCTCCGAAAATTTATGATTTGTGCGTTTCCGCAGTACTATTAATCACTCTTTTCGGCGGTAACATCAAGTTGAAATACATGGGTGTCAGCCTTCAATTTCGTTGTACGCCAGCTTTTCTCCGCCGCGCAGAAGAAACACGCCTTCGTCGCTTTCACGGAATTCAATATAGCGTTTTACAATCACATCGCAGTATTTCGGGTCAAGCTCCATGGAACAGTTGATGCGGTCGGACTGCTCCGCCGCGAGCAGCGTAGTGCCGAAGCCGCCAAAAAAATTATGTTCCGAAATTCTTATTAGGCAGGAAATTCTCGAAAGTAGAATAAAAACAATGCCACCAGAAGAAAGCACTGAATACATAAAAATCAATAGGAAATTGAAAGAATTACTTACTCTTCTATTTTTAAAAAAGGAATGACAGTTGAACGGCGCAAGTATGTCGAAGAACGAAAAATGTTTTAGTGTAACCACCCGGTTGCATAATGTTTTTGTATGCCGGATGACGTGATCTGCCAGTGGGACAGGCTGGACTTGTACACTGTCGTAGAATGTCGAAGAACGAAAAATGTTTTAGTGTAACCGCTGGTTGCAAAATGTTTTTGTATGCTGGATGACGTGATCTGCCAAAATAAAGTCATGTTTGAGGATTTAAACTCATACATGACTTTATTGTTTTTTTGTGATATTGTATTGTAAAGGTCATTTATATTATCTTGGGAGGAATTGTAGTGATCGATACAAATAAGTAAGCCTTCTAAATTTCTCAAGTGCGAAAAGAAGATTCAGGAGGCTATTATGACTTTTAACAAAATTGATATACAGACTTGGAACAGAAAAGAAGCTTATGACCATTATTTAAGGGCTGTTCCATGCACATACAGCATGACAATAAACTTAAATATCACAGCGTTAATCAGCACAGTCAAAAGAAGGAAGTTGAAGTTTTTTCCCATAATGTTGTATGGAATAACGCACACTGTTAATCATCATGCAGAATTTCGTATGGATTTAGACGAAATGAATAATTTGGGCTACTATAGCTACTCCAATCCATGCTATACAGTGTTTCACAACGAAACCGAAACATTTACCAATATTTGGACGGAATATGATGCAGACTTTGAGGTATTTATGGAAAGCTATAGTGCCGATATGCTAACATACCAAAATGATTTTGAACGTTCAAAGCCACTTGTCAGCAATAATTTGTTTAATGTTTCATGTATTCCTTGGAGCAGTTTTGTAGGGTTCAACTTAAATCTACAGCAAGGATATAGCTACTTCCCACCTATTTTTACCATTGGAAAATATTTTTCTGATGGTTCAAAAGTATTATTGCCATTAGCAATTCAAGTGCATCATGCGGTTTGCGATGGATTTCATCTTTCGCGGTTTATAAATGACTTGCAAAAATGGGTTGATGCGTTCGCCAGATTAGCATAATCTCCAGTGAATTGTCCAAATCCTACTATACTAGATGTGCCCTAATAAGAGAGCATATTCTTCCGCTTCTTGGTTAATACAATTCATACACCGGGAAAGAGTGCTTATTAGTTTAAACAGGGGTCTGGAGGGCAGACCCATTCAGCAACTCAAATTTTTAAGATTGAAATAAATATATTTTAATTTACCTATTGCAAAAAAATTTATATCATAATATGCTTTTTACAGACATCGATGTACTTCAATCAAAAGGAGCAAATCCGCGCGGGAAAAAATCATAATGTTATTTGAAGGTAACCAACAAAACATGTTTGAAATCGGGAATAGAGACCGAGCAAAGCTTTATGATGTAATTGTAAAAGAGTACAGCAACATATACGGGATTGTAATCGTGAAAGACGGGAATGTTATTTACCGGCAGTCCTTTAACAATTACGATATGCGTACCCCCGTCCATGTGGCGTCTCTCACCAAAAGCATCCTGTCGGCGCTGACGGGGATTGCTGTTACGCAGGGATATCTGCAATCCGTAAGCCAAAAAGTAATGTCTTTTTTTCCTGATTATGAATTCAAAGATCAGAACGGGAACCGTGATACGGCGACCGTCGAAAACCTCCTGAATATGACCGTTCCCTATTCCTTCGCGGATTATCAGGAGCCTCTGGAGGCGTTTTGTATGTCACCGGACTGGGTGCGATTTGCGCTGGAAAGGATTGATCAGAACGGAACGCTAGGAGAATTCAAATACGCAACGGAGGGAGCGCATTTGCTTTCTGCCATTCTGACCCGTGCGACAAGGAAAAGTACCCGTGAGTTTGCGAATGAAGTGTTGTTTCAGCCGATTGGCATGGCCGAGATAGAACCGCATCCGCTGACTGCCGCAGAAATGAGCTTTGATACCCTGTTCGGGAAAGATCTGAAGGGCTGGGCGAACGACCCGCAGGGGATTACAACAGGAGGCTGGGGACTTACGCTGACGCCGGACGATATGGCGCGGTTTGGCCTGCTGTACCTGAATCATGGTGCCTGGGGTGGAAGGCGGATTGTTCCCGAAGCATGGGTTGCCGCTTCTGGTAACGCAAACCAAAACCGTTATGCCTATTTATGGTGGCAGCTTGCCTTTGACAATATTCCTGCTTTTGCCGCAATGGGCGATGGAGGCAATATTATATGCTGCATCCCAGAAAAACGGATGGTAATTGCCATCGCATCTACTTTTATAGTCAATCCTAAGGATAGATGTGTCCTAATAAGAGAGCATATTCTTCCGCTTCTTGGTTAATACAATTCATACACCGGGGAAGAGTGCTTATTAGTTTAAACAGGGGTCTGGAGGGCAGACCCATTCAGCAATTTAACTGAGCCTTACGCCCAATAGGCGCAAGGCTCAAATTTTTATGATGGGACAGCTTGACCAACAGGATATAAGGTTAAATCAAAACACTTTTATTAATTTATGAACCATTTCACTCATTTATGGCTCTTATAGTCAGGTGCACCAAAGGCCCCGGGAAAGGAGAATGCAAAATCGAGGATTCTGATTTGATTTTAATGATTCAGCAAGGAAAACGAGACGCATTCAACCAATTATTTGAAAAGTACAAGGATGAAGCGGTTCGAACGGCCTTTCTTGTAACCGGCAGGAGGTCAATCTGCGAAGATATTGCACAGGAGGCGTTTATTCAATGCTATATGCATATAAATGATCTGCAAAATCCGAGTGGCTTCCGCGCTTGGTTCTACAGGATTTTGACTCGGACGGCCTGGAAGTACGGCCGCTCAGCCGGTCGTGAAATTCCAACAGAAAACATGACGGAAAAGGCTGAGGAATCAAGTGAGGATCTTGCCGATGAGCAGTATCTTGCGTCCGAAAAAAATCGTATTTTATATTCTGAAATTGATCGCCTGAATTCAAAACTAAAGGCAGTGATTGTCCTGTATTACTTTAATGGATTTTCTACCAAGGAGATCGCAAAAATTTCTGGATGTCTGGAAGGCACTGTAAAATCCAGACTTTTCACAGCAAGAAAAAGGCTTAAGGCCGGGATGGATTCTTTTTACTCAGGAAAGGAGTGCAGTTTCAATGCGGAGCACAAAGCAATTTGAAGAAAGTATAAGAGCGGCGCTCTATGATTTTTCCAGCCGGGTGGAGACTTCCGACCAGTTAAAATTTAAAATTAATTATGCGATTGAACAACAATCTCAAAAGGGGGATTCTGTAATGAAAAAGCGGTTTACAATCAAAAGCGCGGCAATTATTGCCGCCGTGCTGTGCCTGACCACGGTTACGGTTTTTGCGGCGGCAAATGTCAGCGGTTATATCTCGTTTTCGTCATCGAAACCGGCATATACCTCTTTCCCGGAGGAAGAAACGCTGCAAAAAGATCTTGGACTTGTTCCTAAAACCGTAAATGCGTTTTCAAATGGGTATGCTTTTAAAGATGCGAAAATCATTAATATCAGCGCTATAGACAACAGCGGCAAAAATAGCAGTGATGAGAAGGAGATTTCGTATCGGTATACCTCCAGTCAAGGCAATGAAATCAACTTGTTTGTTCACAAACGGGTCTCCGATGAGACAATGGACCCGAAAGCTGTAAAAGTGGATTATAAGGGCATATCGCTGTTGTATTCCTCTCAGAAATATAAATTTGTCCCTGAAAACTATAAGATGACAGAAGAAGACAAAAGGGCCCAAAAAAGCGGAGAAGTGGAATATTCTTATGGCTCCGATACGGTTGAAGACAGTGTGATTCAGAATGTTATCTGGATGAATGACGAAGCCAGCTATAATCTGATGGCAAAGAACAGCAAACTCACACAGACTGAACTGACCGCTATGGCGAAGGAAATTGTAGATAAGAGCAAGTAAACCAGTGATTTGGTATTTTCGTACGATTCAATTTGAAACAGCCGGATTCTCCCCCAGTTACAGAAAGACAGAAGTGCAGAGCTTCAAAAGGTATTGCGAAGCACCGGGAGGTCGACAAAGAAAATCATTGGTAAAATGATCCTGCAACTCCAGAATGGGTGAAGCCGAAAACGAAAAAGGGCTGCGGCAATTTGGTTTGCCGCAGCCCTCTGTCTTTACATAAAATAAAAAATCATTTAGAATCAAATCAATAGAAGCACCAATCTCGATTTAATGAAAATTGACGGGAGAAGTTTTCCCAAAATACCAAACTTAAAAAGTAATTAGTTAATTTTTGAAAATGCCAACTCCAGGTCTTCCAGAATATCCGTTATGCTTTCAAGCCCTACCGAGAAGCGGACCATTCCCGCGTTGATTCCCGCCGCGGCGAGCTGCTCGTCCGTAAGCTGGCGGTGTGTTTCACTGGCAGGATGCAGAACACAGGTACGGATATCCGCTACATGTACCTCATTAGAGGCAAGCTTCAGAGAATCCATGAATTTGGCGGCATTTTCTCTGCCGCCCTTAATGATGAAGGAAATGACCCCGCTGCACCCTTTTAGGTATTTCTGCGCCAGCTCGTAGCCCGCGTCGCTCTGAAGACCGGGGTAGATTACCCTTTCGACCTGCTCCTTTTTCTCGAGATATTCGGCGACGGCCATCGCGTTTTCACAGTATTGCTTCATGCGAACCGGCAGCGTTTCCAGCCCCAGATTCAGTAAAAAAGCCGAGTGAGCGGCAGGGTATACGCCAAAATCCCGCATCAGCTGCATTCTTGCTTTAATGATATAGGCCATATTTCCGTACGCTTTTGTGTAAGAAATCCCGTGGTAGGATTCATCCGGCTCAGTTAAATCGGGGAAATTTCCGTTCGTCCAGTCAAACTTGCCGCTGTCCACGATTACGCCGCCGTTTTGAACCGCGTGACCATCCATGTATTTGGAGGTGGAGTGAATGACAATGTCCGCTCCGAATTCAAATGGCTTGCACAGAATTGGGGTGGCGAAGGTGTTGTCCATGATGAGCGGAACGCCGCGTTTATGGGCGATTCGTGCAAGCTTCTCAATATCGAGCACCATCAGCGCCGGATTTGCGATTGTCTCTCCAAAAACCGCCTTTGTATTCGGCTTGAAGGCACTGAGGATTTCTTCCTCACTTGCGTTCTGATCTACATAAATGCATTCAATTCCGAGACGTTTGAGCGTGAATGAAAACAGATTGATGCTTCCGCCGTAAATTTGCGGCGTGCTGATAAAGCTATCCCCGGCACTGCAAAGATTTAAAATCGAAAGCAGGGTTGCCGCCTGACCGGAGGTTGTGCACAGTGCGCCGACGCCACCCTCCAGCTCTGCAATTTTCTCCTCCACCGCCATAACGGTTGGATTGCCGAAGCGGGAATAGACCAGGCTTTTTGTCGGGTCATCGAACACAGCGGCAACCTCTGCCGCGGAATTATACACATAGGTTGTACTTTGGACAATCGGGACGACTCCCGGCTCCCCGTTTTTTGGGTGATACCCGGAATGCAGACATTTTGTTTCATCTTTCATGGTTTTGCCTCCTTAAATTAGACTTATGATAGCGGAAACCGCATTTTTCCGAAGCAAGGCAGTAGGACTGGACGGGAAAAATTATCGCAATTTTATTCTGTAAGAATTTCAGGAACTGCCGTATCGGTAATTATATCTATTATACTATGGAATAGAATAAAAGTGGAGGAAATATCAGCAAAGCCTACGGAATTTGTTTTATATTCCGCATCTTTAATTAATTTAAGGAGAAAGAATCAGATATGAAGTATTATCATGTGGACGTTTTTTCTGAAAAACCCATGAAGGGGAATGGGTTGACCGTCGTTTTTCCGGACAAACTGTACGGTGGCGATCAATTGCTCCGTATCGCGGTCGAATTTAGGCAGTTCGAGACTGTATTTGCTTTTGAGCGGAACGTCGACGGCTCTTTTCCGGTTCGTATTTTTACAGTGACAGAAGAATTGGGCTTCGCTGGTCACCCGATTGTCGGGGTAGGTGCGGTTTTGCATAGCCTCTATTTTACCTCAAAGGATTCCGCTGAAATTCCAATTGACTTGCAGGGAAGAAGAATAACTGTGTCGTCAAAGCGGATTAACGGGCGGTACAATGTTACAATGAATCAGGGCGTGCCGCAGTTTTTGGGTCAGGTGGAGCGGAGCCGTTGCGGAGAGCTTGCCCGTTCTCTGAGTCTTGCCGAGAGTGACCTGGACGAAACCCTTCCCGTGGAAGTTGTGTCAACCGGCTTGCCTTACCTGCTGGTGCCGCTGAAATCCGGATTAGACCAAGCAAAAATCAGCATCCGCAATTTTGAGGATTTTTTGAGCGGATTCGGAGCAAAATTTGTTTATGTATTCGATACACAGACATTGGACTGCCGCACCTGGGATAACTATGGAGCGGTGGAGGATGTTGCGACAGGCAGCGCGGCAGGACCGCTATGCGCTTACCTTGTGGAGCATGGCTTAGCCCAAAGGAACAAGGCAATCAAAATTCATCAGGGACGTTTTGTGCAACGACCAAGTGTGATTGAGTCGTGGGTCTCTGGCAGGGACGAAGTGTTTATCAGCGGCGATGTCGCATTTTTTGCGTCCGGTGAGCTCATTATATAGAAAGCGGAAGGAGAATATTTTATGGGAGATACCTTTTTTGTCAATCTACAACCGGAGGACACCCTGAGAAGGATAGACGATGCTGTGGTGGGCGGGAGTATCACGGGTGAGCGCATTGATTTTTATCCGATTCAGTCGCCGGCAGGCAGCTGCCTTGTCGCGGTTTATGAGAAGCATTATTACCGGGCCGGGAACAGGCTGACACTGACGGTGGTCATAGACGACTTAGAGGGTCGCACCAGGGTGCACTGCGTTGGAGGCGGCGGTGGGGAAGGATTATTCCGGTTTGACTGGGGTGCGTCAGAAAGCTTTTCCTGCGTGGTTGCCGATGCTTTGGCGCCGTACCGTGTTTAACTGACAGGTAAAAGGCGGAATCCGGTTTTTCGAACCGAATTCCGCCTCTATTAACCTTGGAAGATCAAATTGCAAGCTTACATTTGACGTACCTGAAAGCGGCTGACAAGCTGCCTCATGGTTTCCGCCTCGCGGAACAATTCCTCGCTTGCGGCGGCGCTTTGCTCGGCGGTTGCCGAATTGATCTGCACAATCTTGGAAACCTCGTCAATTCCTTTGTTCAGCTGGCTGATGCCCACAGCCTGCTCGTTCGATGAGCGCGCA
>JAEZYP010000071.1 GCA_023418995.1 Bacillota bacterium
CGGATTCACAGGCGCAACGGGCAATTCGGTGGTGAGCTTTATATACTCGGGATTTACAGTGGAAAGCAGCCCGGTAAAGCCGCAGCCCGAGGCTCCGCCGCTTTTTGTAAACACCGTGCAAACCCGGCCGACATTTGCGGAAAGAACACGGACGATATCGTCATCCCTGCAATTGTTAAGCATATCTGATACCTCTTTTCTCATCTATGGAAGTCAGAATTCTATGAAGGATATTGCTGCCCGATACCATAATATGATAAAAAAGATATTCGGTTAATTCATTGTAGTTCCTCCGCATATTAATTACCGAGAACGGAGGGAATGCCTTTGATTTACATAAAGGATTACGGTGCCCTGAACTCCTTTGTTTTTGAGGAATGGCCAAAGGCAGCGCCGCCGAGCTATTTAAACGATTTAAAAGGGAAGCTGATCACGGTATTTACGCAAAACGGCAACAGAGCCACCGGTATTTTGATGGAAATTCAGAACGACTGCATCAAGCTGATTCTAAGCCCGCCCAAAGCCCCGAACCGGCAGTGCCGGATGTTTCAGATGGGAAGACCGTTGGCTGTTACCTTTATTTCCATAGAGTCAATCTGTGCGGTTACATACAATGAAGCGTAAAAAAACAGAGGAGACCATATACTTTTTCTGCACAAAAATGTATAATAGTACCAGTAGTTCAAATGCTAAAATGACAAAGCGAAAGGAGACAATTACCATGGAATTCAAAGGAAGCAGGACGGAAGCAAATTTACTGGCGGCGTTTGCGGGAGAATCGCAGGCGAGGAACAAATACACCTTTTACGCTTCAAAAGCGAAAAAGGAAGGCTACGAGCAGCTGGCGGCAATTTTTGAGGAAACCGCCAACAACGAAAAAGAACACGCGAAGCTATGGTTTAAATATTTGAAGGGCGGAGACGTTCCTTCCACAAAAGATAATCTGGAGGATGCGGCCGCCGGAGAAAATTACGAGTGGACCGAAATGTATAAGGGATTTGCGGAGGTTGCCGAGCAGGAGGGCTTCCAGGAAATCGCCGCCACCATGCGACTGATCGCGGAGGTGGAAAAGAGCCATGAGGAACGTTACCGCAAGATGATCCAGAACCTGAAGGAGGATCTTGTGTTTAAGTCCGGCGAAGAAACCGTTTGGATCTGCCGCAATTGCGGATATATCCATGTGGGCAAAGAGGCACCCGAAAAATGCCCTGCCTGCAAGCATCCGCAGGCTTATTTCGAGCGCAAGGCAAACAATTATTAATCGGTTCTTTCCCGATAGGTTACAGAAACAGGCGGTTGCTTTCCGCCTGTTTTTTTTCTGCCGTTTTCATATTCCAAAATAATTTCGGGGATATTGACCAGCATTTCACGGTAATCCAGGTGGTGCTTTGCCCCGTGGGCAAACAGAAGCGCACGGATATGGTTCTTGCTGTATTTTGCGCAGAATTCGTTCTCTTTTTTCAGCTGTGTTAGATAATTAAGAATGTACTGAATCCCTGTCACACTCATATCGTCCTTTGACAGTGGATAATCGATGACCGCGTCGGTGTTCTGTGCGCCGAACCGGGGATCATAGAGCTGAAAAAAGCCTTCCAGCGCGACGTCGATGGTACCGTTATAGGCGATTAGCTCCGTCGGAATGCGGGTTTCCCTCACTTCCTCTAAAAGCTGCTTTGCCTCATCCACCTTCAGCTTGACCAGCTCCAGCCCTTTCAGGCGGATGCCCTCGTAGTCTTCCTCCCGAAGCGCGGTATGAGGCTCGCTCTGGGAATCAAGGTACACGGTGATGCTGTACAGCATGGATTCCAGCAGGCTCTGTGCGGTCTCGACCGGAACAGAGCTGCTTTTTCCGCTGGTGAAATACAGAATCTCCTTGCCGAGCAGCCGCATCATTTTTGCCTGTACCTCCGCTGCTTCCTCCGGACTCAGATAAGAAGCAAGAAAATTGTTACCGTCCATCGTCGAATTCCTCTCCGGCTTCCCGCCAATTGTTATCACCGTTATAAATATCATCGCTGAAATAGTCATACGCATTCTGCGGATTATTATAAAAATAGTATAGGCCAAACCCTTCTTCCTTCGGCTCGTACTCCATATTTCTATATTTCTCCATGCCGTGGCGAAGGTTATCCGCCAGCTTCTCAAGCTCCCTGCCCTTTAAAAGCTCCAGCGAGCCCATACACCGGTTTTCAAAGCAGTCCTTCATGAACTCGATCAGCTCATTGTCGGAGATTAGGTTGAGTGTTTCATTTTTGGCGTAGTAAAAAATTTCAATCAGCTCATGAAGAATCGCCGTGTATTCCCGCTGGTTGATGAACGAGGAATCGCAGAAGGCTTTGATGAGCTTCCCAATCGTCGCGCTGCCGACCTCCACACGTCCGTTGGCGGTAAGCTGGTCGGCACGTGCCTGTACCAGCTCACGCGCCTGAGCCGGGGTAAGGGAAAGGCCGTACTGCCCGGTTTTTTGGTTTAATTGAAGAATTTCATCGGCGGAGAGCTGTTCGGAAAGCGCTTCCGCCGAGAGAAGGGACAACAGGGCGTAATTCAAGAGAAATACCTCCCAAAAATTTACTTGACAAACCCAAATTAATGTGATATAGTATATATGTAAAGAAATATTAATTTAGGTTTTAATTGAATATGTAATATTACTATACCATTGTTTCTTTTTAGTGTCAATGGTTAAAAGTATGTGACTGTTTATCCTTTCTTATTGTTCTCCGATATACGAATCAGCCTGCGCGGGTGGAAGTGTGTGCAAGGGAAGATCCGCTCGCGCCGCTCTATTCGGGGAGTTGCAATAAAAACGCCGTGTACGGAATCCGGTTCTTGGCAGATCAGGAGGAGGGCTTTAGCTCTCCTCCTGATCTTTGTATTCGCCCCCCGGTAGAATAAGCTTTAGCGATGAAAAAATAGAGAGAGCAAATAAGCTCTCTCTATTTTTTTTCTCTTAATTTACGAAAAAAATCGGTTAAAACGGCGGAACACTCCGCTTCCAGAACGCCGCTGACCAGCTCGGGTCTGTGATTGTAGGGCAGCTCAAAAAGATTCACAACCGAACCGCAGGAGCCTGCCTTCGGGTCGCTGGCGCCGAATACCACACGCGGGATACGGGCATTGATAATTGCCCCTGCACACATTGGGCAGGGTTCAAGCGTGACAAAAAGCTCGCACTGCCAGAGCCGCCATCCGCCGAGTGCTTTGCAGGCTTGGTCAATCGCCTCCAGCTCCGCGTGGCACAGGGCGTTTCTTCCAGCTTCGCGCCGGTTCCTACCGACGGAGATAATTTTATTATTCTGCACCATAACTGCGCCAACAGGTACTTCTCCCTCTCCTGCCGCCGCCTGCGCGAGCTTCAGCGCGTCGCGCATAAAAATCTCGTCCCTGCCGATCATGACGGATTTATCAAAAGGTAGATGGAATAAAGCAGCGTATACAGGACGACGGCCACTGCTCCCGGATTGGTGAACGCAGCCCATATTTTAGAGGGCATTGGAAAAACCGGATTGCGAGGGGCAGAGCGGAAAAAGTGGCGGTCCTTTATCAGAAGATAAATCAGCGAGAAGATTCCGCAGAGCATCAAAATGCCAAAGACAAAATAGTTTGCTACAGTTGCCGCCTGATCGCCATTATAGCGCTGAATGATTTCCAGCGTGAATGAAATAGAATTATTGATAAAATGAATCAGAATCGATATCCAAAGCGAACCGGTGCGTACTACGACAAATGCCAGAATCAGCCCAGCGATAAACGCAAAAACAATCTGAACGAAATTGGAATGGTAGAGCCCAAACAAAATGGAAGAGGTTACAATGGCAAAACCGTCCCCGTATTTTCGCAGGGAATGAAGAATCATGCCGCGAAATAAAAGCTCTTCTACAATCGGTGGTACGATTATGAGGGTGATGCCGTAAAGAATCAGAACCCACAGGTCGTCATTGAGCGGCATTTGCTGCATATCGCCGGAAAAACCGAAAAATTTCTCTATGCTGAGAACTGCATTCGCGGGGAAATTGCCCAGCATGCAGACCGCAGAGCCGAAAAAGACGCACGCGACAGCTTTTGGCAGGCGAACCGGCCCAAACGGCAGGGCTTGGCCCAGAGGAATGCGCCGAATTGCGAAATAGATCAGGACAGGAACGGCAAGACCTACGACATAAGATACAATCACCGTAAGGTAATATAGGATGGGAGTGAAGCCATGAAAATCGCTGGAGAGATCTACCGCCCGGTATCCGATTGCACGCAGAAAAATGGTGCAGACCATACCGAAGCTTCCCATCAGCAGAATCACAATCAGCAAGGTCCAGCAAAGCCGGTTAGCGGTGCGCCGCAAATCGCGCTTTTCGCCCCAAAACATGGTGTACGGCGTGGGGTCGATATGGGGATCTCTGTAAGACTCAGGCGGATAAGGCGGATAAGGGGGATAGGGAGGATAGTACATGGAGATGTCTCCTTGAAAATAAATTTGTTAGGGCTTATATATTGCGGAGGGGTGAAAATGGAAGAGTAAGACTTTTATAAAATCAATTATACAGAATTAAAAGCAAAAAATATAAACAAAAAATGAACAAAAAGAGGAATTACGAAGTTTCGTGCTCTTTCCTGTTTTTTTTCAAATATTTTTTGTTAAAATTAACGGTTTTAGCCGCACGTTTTTATTTAGAATAATTTTTTAATTACTAATTATACATATTAAATATTTACAAACAGGAAAAATAGTTGTATTCTATGATACATAATAATTAATTATTCGCAATAAAAGGAGGATTTGTCTATGCTCGCGCCGGATGATATTGCTGGAATCCTTACGACGCTGAAAGGCTTTTACGGAAACATACTTGCGGCAGACAAGCTTGCGGCCGTAGGCAAAAGCTTTACGGTTTATCCGGTCTCCAGTGAGGCTCCATGGGTCGCGTCACTGCGAAGTAACGCGAAAAACCTTTGCGGGAACGGAAAAGAATGGGAAATCTCTAAAATTGTAATCGTTCCCCAGGCATTAACTTCGTTTACAGATTACAGCCACCTGTTCACCTCGGTATCCGCTTATTTGGAGAATGTGGAAAGCGGTGAAATCGCCGCAAATCTGCTAGGAAGGCTGATCACGGTAATCGATAAGAATATCAAGTCTGCGGGACAGGCGAAAACAGCCTTTGATGACTGGATTGATCAGACCTTGCTGAATATCGACCCGCTCAACGAGAGTATTCAGGACGGCTGGCACGATTTGGGCGCGTCTGAGGCAAAGGTTTTAGACCTGGCGAAGCGAATTGTGCAGACTGTTAACAATATCAATAATTTAGACGGAGTCATTACACTGGATTCCATTTCCTCCGGCACGGTTTCCAGTCTTACGAGCGTAATGTCCTCAACCGCGTCGCTGATTTATACCGTCGCGATTGCGGGCTATGCGGTACCGTATCTGAGCGTTGCCATCCTGTTTTTTACGATGGGTAAAATGTTTTACGACATTTTTTCTACCGCGTCCTCAATACATAATGAGATCCGCAGTTTAACCGATTACAGCATTGCTTTGACGCAGGAGCAGCAGGCGCTGGCGCAAACCAAATCGGCTCTGATGCTAATATACGATATCAGGGAGCTTATTGGTAAGCAGCGCAGCTCTCTTCTCGGGGTGGAGGAATTCTGGAAAAACGAAAGCCGCAACGTCCGAACGGTTCGCGAGCAATTTTTATTGGATAAAAATTATTCCAAGGACAACCCCGAAATATTGCAGCTTAGAGTTGCCGATTCTGTTTGGACTTCGTTAAATGGCACGGCACAAAACATCTTGGCAGATATCAACCACCCAATCGATAGCCGAACCCAAATCAAAATAGGGCTATAAAAAATAGAAAGGAAGTATTCTTATGTCAAAAGCTTTTCTGATGCAGGAAGACAGCAACCTGAGAACCATTTTTGTCCCCAATGAGCTGCTTAGTTCCATTCGCGCGGGTTCCGGAAGGGAGCTTACCCTGCAATCCGTTTCCGGCGGGTCTAACGTAACTCTTTCCACCGTTGAGGCGCAAAAGCTTCAAATCGGGCAGACCTTTGCCTCCGTTCGCCAGATCACCGATTCCTGCTGGGGAATCAGGAATACCCTATTTAACTCGGTTACGCCAAAACCCGTCTGGTACGATGGCTTAAACGAAAAGTTCGGTACGGTTAAGCACTACGCGAACGACTGGATTGACAACATCGCCATCGCGGTTACCTCAACCATTCCGTCAAGCGTCATCGATTTTGTTCCGACCTATTCGGCAAGTGCAGACGCGATTACCGCAATCACCCAGCGCTCCCCTGGAAGTTTGTCTTCCAGTGACTTAAACGCGGTGCGCGATATCCTCACCCGTGTGGTTACCAAGGTGGATTCTATTTCCGCTAATGTAGACCAGTACGCAAAGCTCGAAAACGGTAAGCCGACAGGAAGACTCGTGACCTGGCAGAAAAACATGAGCGACGCAAGTCTGGACCTGAAGAGCGGCAGCGCAAATATTCAGAGCGCGGCAAGTGATCTTACTACAGCGATTCAGGGCTACAACAGTGAGATTGATTCGCTGAAATCAGATATTGATTATTATAATAAGCTGGTGGCAACCGGAGCAGGTTTGGTATGCGGTGGCATATTTGTCGGTATTGTGGGCGCGGCACTTTGCTTTGCGTTTCCGGTGGTCGGCGGAATTGTGCTTGCGATCGGCGTAGCGATGTTGATCGGCGGTGCTGTGACATGGGGCGTATATCAAAAAAGAATTAACGATGCTAATGCAAAGATTCTCGAATATAAAAGCAAAATTACGGAAAGCAACCATACCCTGCTGGCGCTTAACACGCTCTCTTCAAGCGTTGATTTAGCGGTAAGCAACGCAGAAAGTGCCGTGAAGAACCTGACAAACTTCGCATCCTCGTGGGTTACCTTCGGTACCTCGCTGAAGAGCACGCTCGCGTCCCTGCAGCAGGGAGGAGAAGAAGCTGTCGGTGCGCTGGTCGATTTGGATATGGAAATCGCAAAGGGGTATTGGCTCGATGTAAAGGATTATGCAACCAGCCTGATGAATTCTCCGTCGGATGTAAAACAGGTTCCCGCTTCACAGGTAGCATAACCGGCGGTCAAAAAACAGAAAAGCATGAGAATACAATGCAGCCGCCCCGTTTAAACACGGGGCGGCTGCTGCGTTATGGCGTCCCCGGCGCGATTTGAACGCACGGCCTTTCGCTTAGGAGGCGAACGCTCTATCCAGCTGAGCTACGGAGACAGGTTATTTGGTAGTGTGTTGGTTGCATTCTTAACTGCTTCAAGGGTTTCTTAGAATACAGCTTTACCATTATAAAATAATGTGCCGGAGTTGTCAATTATAAAACCCTGCAATTGCCTATTACTTTTTCTCTTTTTCCTGGTCGGAGGAACCCGGCGCGGTATAAAAGAAGCCGAGGATTTCAACCATCAGGGTAAGAATGGAAACGATGACAATAATATAGGGGAGAATAGTAACAGTTGCGTAGTCCACCAGTTTTGTCTTTGCTGCACTGAAAAAGCAGGCGGTAGCGGCAGAATAAAACGCGCTTAAAATCGTTGCCATCCCAAAATTAAGGCGCTCCTTTAAAAAGAAGATGGAAAACAGAATTACTGCTGGGAAAAAGCAGGCAAAAATCATGAAAAAACGAGCGTCGTCAGAAAATCCCATGCCGGCGTAACGGTCGATCATTCCGAAAACACTCAAATAAGTTGTTTTTTTGTTTGCACCTTCGACAATCCCGGCGGGCAGAAACAGCGCACCTACCAAAAACAGCTGAAGGATTACCACAATTATTTTAACCAGTTTTTTATTCATCCGCCCGCCTCCCGCCGTATCGTTTGTTTTCTGCCCTTTATTATACTCAATTTTATAAGGCAATGCAAGATTCTTACGCAATATGGGAAAGCCCCAAAAAAACCGGGCGGAGCCTGCGCGGTTATATCAAAAATCCGATTGACATTGCAATCAGGTTATGGAATCCGTGGCCAATGATTGGAACAATCATTCTGTTCCTCTTCCGGTAAAAGTAAATCCAAATCAAACCGTACACAAACGACATTCCAAGATTCTGCCAATCGAGAACCGCAAAAAGCAGGTTTATAAGAAGAAACGCAGGCCATTCGCCAAGTTCGGTTTTTAAAAAATGGTTTGCCAATCCGCGGAAGTAGATTTCTTTAAAGAAGCCGGAGGCTAAAACGAGCGAGAAAAAAGATAAGATCCAGATGCCGTTGAATCCCGGTCTCCAGACCGGGTAGCGTAAAATCACCTGGTTTACTAAAAACGAAAAGCCGTAGGATAACGCAGCCGCCAAAATGCCGGAAACAATATCCAGGGGAAGCTTCTTCTTATTGATGATGCAGGAACCGAGCTTTATACCGCTTTCTTTAAACATACAGTACGTTACCGGGAAAGCTGCCGCCAGCACCAGAATAAGGGCAAAATAGTACGGCGCACCGGAAATTACATGGGATAAAAACTCAAAAACGCCCATGGTTTGTCTGTATGCCTGCGCCGCGGGAGTCAATTCAATGATTGCCATCGTTATCGCGACCACAGTGGGGATTAGAATCACTTTGAGAAAGCTTGTCCTTTTTTGAAGGCTTTGTTCCATTTTCATTTCTCATTTCCTCTCAAAATTTTTAAGTAAATGGTTTAACGCTGGATGAACTTTTCCGCTTCCGCAATGAATTCCTCCGGATGATTTACGGAAAGCTCCCCGTGACGATATCCGTTGAAAACTTTAATATAAGAATCCGGATAATTTTTTCGCAGATATCGGACGGATTTTTTTGCCATAATTTCCATAAAATTTGTTCCGAGGAATGCCGCGATATCCATTCCTTTCACATTTAATTTGGGCGGCAGCTGATATTTTCCCATTGATTTAACAGCATTGGCTAAGGATTGCTCCCCCATGGAATCAGCCATTTCAAGATAATGAGCCAACAGTCTCTTTCCATACATATTCTCAAGGCTTTTCAGAGCTTTTGCATCCCGGAGTTTTGCGTTACGGTTCATTTTAATCAGCATCTTCAGGTTAATCCTTGATACAAGCGGATTAGCGCGAACAAATACGCCGCTGTCAAAGATCAGTTTTTCGGCGTGAAGCTTTCCGCTCACCACAATATCCCATACAATCGCCGCGCCCATAGACATTCCGATCATTGCGAATACTTCCGTGCCATAAGTATGAATATAGTACGCTTCAATCTCTTGGGCAGATTGCCCCACGGAAATAAAATCCGTTTTGCTTTCAGAATCATGACCGTCTAAAGCAGGTACGATCACGCGGTATTGTTTTGAAAAATACGCGATTTGCGTATCCCACATTTGCCAGGGAATATTGGCGCCGTGAATCATCAGTATTTTTTTGTTTGCCGCGTTGCCGCTTTCCAAAAATCTCATGAAAAAAGATCTCCTTATCAGGGCGGACATTGATTCGAATTTTTGCTTTCTGCCGCCGTATATCAACAGCTTTCTATAACCGTAAGCCATTGGTTTATATTTCAATTATATCATATAAATAATTTTCTTCAATTAAAATAAGATGGTTAAGTAGGGAATTCCACATTTTCATCTTATGGCATAAAAATACCCTGCCATTTTTTACATGGCAGGGTATCGATCAAGCGGTTTTATACGTTACTGAATATCGCCCGGCTAAAGCAAAATCGTTTCGGTAACGTCAAAATTATTTTGCTCTCTTTTCTTTAACAGCAGCCTGAGCAGCGGCCAGACGTGCAATCGGCACGCGGAACGGTGAGCAGGATACATAGTTGAGGCCAACCTTGTGGCAGAATTCTACGGAAGTCGGGTCGCCGCCGTGCTCGCCGCAGATGCCGAGGTGGATGTCAGGTCTGGTCTTCTTGCCAAGCTCAACAGCCATCTTCACGAGCTTGCCTACGCCGTTCTTGTCAAGGTGAGCAAACGGATCGGACTCGTAAATCTTGTTCTCATAGTAGTAGTTGAGGAACTTGCCAGCATCGTCACGGCTGAAGCCAAAGGTCATTTGGGTCAGGTCGTTGGTGCCGAAGCTGAAGAATTCCGCATGCTTCGCGATTTCGTCAGCGGTCAAAGCAGCGCGGGGAATTTCGATCATGGTACCGACTTCATATCTCAGTGCTACGCCGGCTTCCTTAATGATCTTCTCAGCGGTTGCGGTAACAACATCCTTAACAAACTTGAGCTCTTTTTCTTCGCCGATCAGCGGAATCATGATGCGCGGCTCGGTTTTGAACTCGGGATGCTTCTTGTTAACAGCGATCGCTGCGTTGATAACGGCAGTGGTCTGCATCTCGGCAATTTCCGGATAGGAAACAGCCAGACGGCAGCCGCGGTGACCCATCATCGGGTTGAACTCATGCAGGCTTTCAATAACATTCTTGAGGTCCTGCACGGTGATGTTGAGCTCGCCCGCGATTTCCTTGATATCCTCTTCCTTGGTCGGGAGGAACTCATGGAGCGGCGGATCGAGGTAACGGATGATAACCGGACGGCCTTCCATTACTTCATATAATCCTTCAAAGTCGCCCTGCTGGAAAGGCATCAGCTTGTCAAGCGCGATTTTGCGCTCTGCGGTCGTCTTGGCGACGATCATTTCACGCATTGCCTTAATGCGCTGGCCTTCGAAGAACATGTGCTCGGTACGGCAGAGGCCGATACCCTGTGCGCCGAAATCTCTGCCCTGCTGTGCGTCCTTCGGTGTGTCGGCATTGGTGTAAACCTCAAGCTTGCGGAAGGAGTCAGCCCACTTCATAAAGCGGTTAAAGTCTCCGGAAATGGAAGCCGCAACGGTCGGAATCGCGTCGGCATAGATATTTCCGGTGGAGCCGTCGATGGAAATATAATCGCCCTCTTTAATGGTCAAGCCACCAAGGGTAAATTGCTTTGCGTCGTAATTAACAACAATTTCACCGCAGCCGGATACGCAGCAGGTACCCATACCACGGGCAACAACGGCAGCGTGGGAGGTCATGCCGCCGCGAACGGTCAGAATGCCCTGTGCGACTACCATGCCTTCAATATCCTCCGGAGAGGTTTCGAGGCGGACAAGAACGATTTTCTCGCCCTTTTCATGCCACTCTTTTGCGTCTTCCGCTGAGAAAACAACCTTGCCGCAGGCAGCTCCCGGGGAAGCCGCGAGGCCCTTGCCAATAACCTTTGCCTTCTTGAGCGCGGTTGCGTCAAACTGCGGGTGGAGCAGGGAATCGAGCTGCTTCGGCTCAACTCTCAGAACGGCCTCTTCTTCGGTGATCATGCCTTCGTCAACGAGGTCAACTGCAACCTTCAGGGCGGCAGCAGCGGTTCTCTTGCCGTTTCTGGTCTGCAGCATGTAGAGCTTGCCGTTTTCAATGGTGAACTCCATATCCTGCATATCGGTGTAGTGCTTTTCAAGATTATCCGCGATTTTTGCGAACTGGTCGTAAACCTCGGGCATATCGTCTCTCAGGTGGCTGATCGGGGACGGTGTGCGGATACCGGCAACAACGTCTTCGCCCTGCGCGTTAATCAGGTACTCACCGAACAGTGCCTTTTCGCCGGTTGCGGGGTTACGGGTAAAGGCAACGCCTGTGCCGGAATTGTCGCCGGAATTGCCGAATACCATCGACTGCACGTTAACAGCGGTGCCCCAGTCGTAAGGAATTTCGTTCATACGGCGGTAAACGTTTGCGCGGGGGTTGTCCCAAGAGCGGAATACTGCCTTGACGGCTTCCATCAGCTGAACCTTCGGCTCGGTCGGGAAATCCTCGCCCTTCTGCGATTTATAGAACTCCTTAAATCTCTTTACGAGGTCCTTCATGTCGTCAGCGTCAAGCTCAGTGTCCATTTTAACGCCTTTTTCTTCCTTCTTGGCGTCGATGATTTTCTCAAACTCTGTTTTGGAAAGCTCCATAACAACGTCGGAGAACATCTGGACAAAACGGCGGTATGAGTCATATGCGAATCGCGGGCTGTTCGTTAATTTTGCCAGGCCCTCAACAACGGTATCGTTAAGACCCAGATTCAAAATAGTATCCATCATACCAGGCATGGAGGCGCGGGCGCCGGAACGCACGGAAACAAGCAGCGGGTTCTCCGGGTCTGCAAATTTCTTTCCGCAGATTTTTTCCATCTTTGCGAGATAATCATAAATTTCAGCCTGAATTTCAGCGTTAATCTCGCGGTCATCCTTATAATATTGGGTGCATGCCTCGGTAGAAATCGTAAAGCCCTGCGGTACAGGCATACCGAGAACTGTCATCTCGGCTAAGTTAGCACCTTTGCCCCCGAGAAGCTCTCTCATCTTCCCATTTCCTTCGGAGAAAAGGTAAACATACTTGTGGCTCATGAATGGTAACCTCCTAAAAATGATTTGTGTAACGAGCTTAATTCCAACATATCAACATAATAGCTCAACCTGTATTATAACAAAACCAGAGGGGAATTGCTATATGTTTTTTTAGAAAAGCAAACGATATTTTCAATTATTTAACACGAAAACAGAGTAACTTTAACAAAACCGGACAAATATTTAAAATAAGCTTGAAAAATCCTACTGATATGAGATAATAGAGGTGCATGATTTGTTGCTGAGAAAACTGTATTTTTATACATTTTTCGGAGCGGAAGCGATTTGGATATTTTTAGGAATGGAGCGCCCGATCAGCTCATTCCTTTATTATAACTAGCGATATTATATTTATGCCGTTTACGGCATGGAGGGTAACATGTCTGAGGAAAACTGTGCAGTGATTCTTGCCGCCGGCGAGGGAAAACGGATGAAATCCAGCCGACCAAAGGTTCTTTCACCGGTCCTGTTTAAGCCGATGCTCCAGTGGGTAATCGATTCCGCACAAAGCGCAGGCGTTAACGCGATCTGCGTGGTAACCGGCTATATGCACGAGCAGGTGGAGCAATACCTGAACCGGGTGAATGAATCCGATTCCCGGCACGCCTCAATCCGGTACGTTTTGCAGCCGGAGCGTAAGGGCACCGGTCACGCGGTGATGATGGCCGCAGAGTTCCTGAAGGAGCATAGGGGAGGCAATGTACTGATTCTGAACGGCGACGCTCCGTTTGTGGACGCGCAGGTAATCAGCGAAGCGCTGGAGGATCACACAAAAAGCGGAAATTCCGTTACGGTGATTTCTGCTGTGCTGGATGACCCGACCGGCTACGGGAGAATTGTACGTGACGTACAGACCCGGCGGATCAGTGCCATTGTGGAGCAAAAGGACGCGGATGCCCAGACTAAGGCAATCGGTGAAATCAATTCCGGCGCCTTTTGGTTTAAGGCAGACGATTTATACGATATCCTATCTCAAATTACCAATCATAACGCGCAGGGGGAATATTACCTTACGGACGCGGTTAAGCTCCTGATTGAAGGCGGAAAAAAGGCGAACGCCCATATTACCGGCAAGGCTGGCGCCGTACTCGGAGCAAACGACTGTATTCAGCTGAACGCGTTGAATTCCATAGCCCGCGACGAGATTTTGTCGGCCCATATGTGTGCCGGAGTGGAAATTCCCTGCCGCGACGGCGTGATAATCGGCCCGGATGTAACCATAGGCAGCGATACCTGCATTTTACCCGGAACAATACTAAGGGGAAATACAGTAATCGGCAGCGGATGCACCCTGGGGCCGAATTCTTTTGTTACGGACAGTGTCGTAGGCGACCACGTGGCTTTGCACGCGGTTCACTGCGAAAAGTCCGAGATTGCGCCAAATGAGGCCGTTGCGCCTTTTTCGGTTATTAACCGTAGATAGAACTTAGATTACAGGGGGATATGCAAATGAATTTTCATGGCAAGGACATTAAGATTTTTGCTGCCAATGCCAACCAGCGCCTTGCAAAGGAGATATCGGAGTGTTTGGGGCTTCCGATGGGCAAAAGCGAAGTAACGATGTTCAGCGACGGAGAAATTTCCATGTCGCTGTTTGAATCCGTCCGCGGTTCAGACTGTTACATCGTCCAGTCTACCTGCGCGCCGGTCAACAACAACCTGATGGAGCTGCTGATTATGGTGGACGCGATGAAACGTGCCTCCGCCGCCCGCATCACCGCGGTTATGCCGTACTTTGGCTACGCGCGTCAGGATAGAAAGGCCAAAGCCCGCGACCCGATTTCCGCAAAGCTCTGCGCCGACCTGATCACCACTGCGGGCGCCGACCGTGTACTTACCATGGATCTTCACGCCGCGCAGATTCAGGGCTTCTTCAACATCCCCGTGGACCATCTGTTGGGCGCGCCCCTGCTTTCTTCCTTCCTAAAGGAGAGAGTCGGAGACAATACCGAAGAGTATTGTGTTGTATCCCCCGACCTCGGCTCCGTTACCAGAGCGCGCAACTTTGCCGCCCGTATCGGATGCCCGCTCGCGATTGTGGACAAGCGCCGCCAAAAGGCAAACGTCTGCGAGGTCATGAATATCATCGGCGACGTAAAGGGCAAAAAGGTTATTCTGGTAGACGATATGATCGACACCGCCGGAACCCTCTGCAACGCGGCCGCTGCGATTGTGGAAAAGGGTGGAGCAAAGGAAGTAACCGCCTGTGCTACCCACGCCGTGCTTTCCGGCCCGGCGATCGACCGCATTAAAAACAGCGTGATAAAAGAGCTGATTCTGCTTGATACCATCCCGCTTACACCGGAGAAGCTGCTGCCAAACTTCACCATTCTGCCGGTTGCACCGCTGTTCGCCGAGGCAATCGAGCGCATTTATGAAGACAAACCGGTTTCCCCCATGTTTGTCTAAAAATATAGAAAAACTAATAGTCAGGCGGGGTGAGTATATCATCCCGCCCTGTTCCTTTACCAAAGAATAGGACGAAGGCCGCCGTAGGCGCGACCCGACCGGCAGGTCCGGGGTGAGTATATCATCCCGCCCTGTTCCTTTACCAAGGAATAGGACGAAGGCCGCCGCAGGCGCGTCCCGACCGGCAGGTCCGGGGTGATAAGCCATAAAAATCTGCGTTCAGGAAGTGAAAGCATTGTTCAAAAATCCGTTTTCCAAAGCTTCCGAGACTTCCGGCACGGTGGAATACATCATCGTCGGTCTCGGCAATCCGGGAAGCAAGTACGAGGGCACGCGCCACAACGCCGGCTTCATGGCGCTGGATTATATCGCCGAAAAGGCGGGCGCGGCGGTTGACCGCATCAAATTCAAGGGACTCTGCGGAATTGCGCACATCGGCGGAAAAAAAGTCCTGCTGCTCAAGCCCTCGACCTTTATGAACCTGAGCGGCCAGAGTGTCACCGAGGCGATGAACTTCTACAAGCTTCCGCCGGAGCGGGTAATCGTCCTGTTCGACGATATCTCTCTGGAGCCGGGCCGGATCCGTATCCGCCTCAAGGGCAGCGACGGCGGCCAGAACGGGATGAAAAACATCATTTACCTAAGCGGGTCGGATGCGTTTCCCCGCGTCAAAATCGGAACGGGCGCCAAGCCGAACCCCCAGTGGGATCTGGCGGACTGGGTGCTTTCCCAATTCACCTCGCCGGAATTAAAGCTTCTGGAGGAAGCAATCGATCATGTGTATTCCTCGGTCACCCTGATGGTGGAAGAAAAGGCTTCCGAAGCAATGAATAAATATAATTCGTAATCAGCACGCATATAATAATACATGAACAGCGGAACAGAACGAAGCCGCCTGCGAGCGGCAAGCCGGGACCTCTCCGCCGTGTTGCCGGATTCATCTTCTCCTCCTGTTGACTGCACAGGCGGCGGAGGGGGTTCCTGCTGTTCCGAATAAAGAGTTGGGGTACTCATGAAATTTTTAACCAGCGCCATCAGCGGGCTTGCTGAGTTCAGAAGTCTGGAAGAGGCCGTTAAAGGCTCCGCCCTGCCCGCGGCGGTTACCGGAGTTTCCGGTATTCACAAGGCTAATATTATCTATTCGCTCTGCGCCAAGCTGGAACGCAGAGCCTTTGTTGTTGCCGGAGACGAGAGCGAAGCACAGCGTTTCTGCGACGACCTTTCCGCTATGGGCATGAAGCCGCTGTTTTACCCGGTGCGTGACTTTAATTTCCGCGATACCGCGGGGAGCAGCCATGAATACGAGCACCAGCGCCTACAGGTTCTTGAGCGGGTTCTCAATGGAGAATGCGACGCGGTGGTCTGCTGCATGGACGCCGCACTGCAATATACCATCCCGCCTCAGGAGCTGAAAAAACGTACAATCACCCTCAAAACCGGACAGACCATTTCGATGCGGCAGGTGCTGGATGCACTCGCCGCCTGCGGCTATGAACGCGCAGCGCAGATTGACGGAACCGGTCAGTTCTCTCAGCGCGGGGGGATACTGGATATCTTTACGCCGGACGCCGCCTCTCCGGCCAGGGTGGAATTTTGGGGAGACGAAATTGATACGATTTCCCTGTTTGATTTAGAAACCCAGCGACGCACCGAAACCATTAAACATATCACACTTGCGCCATCAGTGGAGGCACTGATTGACAACCCTGCCCTGCTGGCGAAGAAAATCGCAAAGCACGCGGCTTCCCTGCGCGGAAAGACCGCTCCTCTGGCAAAGGAGGTTTTAGCGGCGCAGGCCGAAAAACTGGAAAAGGGTCTGCACCTTGGCTGTGCAGATAAATTTATTCCGTTTCTTTATGAAGACACGGCAACCCTGTTTGATTATCAGTCGCCGGATATGCTGCTGTTTGTCAGCGAACCGTCCAAATCGAAGGAACGCATCCGCAGTACGCTGTGGCAGTGGGGCGAGGATATTAAGGAATACCTTTCAGACGGCACGCTTTGCCGTGGGCTGGATACCTTCAGCGGTGACTGGGCTTATGCGCTTGAGCGGATGGAGCACGGGGCGGTTTACATGGATACCTTTGTCCGGGGAAGCTACGATACCCCGGTTCAAACTCTGCTGAATATCACCGTTCGTCAGCTTTCCGTCTGGGGTGGAAGCACGCAGCTCCTGGCGGAGGATTTGCAGGCGATGCTGGCCAGCAAATGGTCCTGTGTGGTGCTTGCCGGCACCGAAAGAAGCGCGATGACAGTCGCCGCGGATTTAAACGCACAAGGAATCAGTGCGGTCTATGTTGAAAAACCGGAGCAGATAGAGCGAGGTGCCGTAGTCGTTACCACCGGGGCGCTTTCCGCCGGGCTGGAATACCCGGGTGCGTTTTTCGGGCTGATTACGCACGGAAGGCTTCTCGTTTCGAAAGCCCGGAAAGCGAAGCGGAGCAAGAACAGCCAGGAAATCTACAGCCTTGCCGAGCTTACCCCGGGAGATTATGTGGTGCACACCGCGCACGGCATCGGCGTATTCGAGGGAATCCACAAGCTCGATATGCACGGCATTGTAAAAGATTATATCAAGGTGCGGTACGCGAAAAATGATACCCTTTATGTGCCTGTTACCCAGCTTGATATGGTTTCAAAATACATCGGTCCGCGCGAGGATGCTTCCGTCAAGCTGCACCGTCTCGGCGGCACGGAGTGGCAGAAGGCAAAGGCGCGGGTGCGCTCCGCTGTGAAGGATATGGCGAAGGAGCTAATCAAGCTTTACGCCGACCGAATGCAGGCGAAGGGGCACGTGTTCCCGCAGGATACCGAGTGGCAGCATGATTTTGAATCCCATTTTGAGTTTGATGAAACGGAGGATCAGCTCCGGTGCATTGAGGAAATCAAGGCGGATATGGAACGGGAAGCACCAATGGACAGGCTGCTTTGCGGTGACGTCGGCTTCGGCAAGACGGAGGTCGCGCTCCGCGCCGCGTTCAAATGTGTGACCGATTCCAAGCAGTGCGCCATGCTGGTGCCCACCACCATTCTTGCGTGGCAGCATTACCAGACCATCACTAAGCGGATGGAGGGCTATCCCGTTCGGGTCGAGCTGCTTTCCCGCTTCCGCACGCCGAAGCAGCAGGAGGAGATCATCCGCCGCATCAAGCGCGGAGAGGTAGATATGGTGATCGGAACCCACCGCCTTGTTTCCAAGGACGTGGTGTTTCGCGATTTGGGGCTGGTTATCATCGATGAGGAGCAGCGCTTTGGCGTGGCGCAGAAAGAAAAGCTGAAATCCCTGTGTAAGAACGTGGACGTCCTGACGCTTTCCGCAACGCCGATACCGCGTACCCTGAACATGGCGCTTTCGGGTATCCGCGATATGAGCGTAATCGAGGAAGCGCCGCATGACCGCCACCCGGTGCAGACCTATGTTCTGGAGCACGACAACGGGCTGGTTGCCGAGGCCATCCGCCGGGAGCTCCGGCGCGGCGGGCAGGTGTACTACCTGCACAACGACGTCGCGTCCATCGAGCGCACCGCCGCGCGCATACAGGCAGAGGTTCCGGAGGCTCGCGTCGGCTTCGGACACGGCAAAATGAACGAGCAGGAGCTTTCCGAGGTGTGGCGCCGCCTGATTGAGCATGAAATCGACGTGCTCGTCTGCACCACGATCATTGAAACCGGCGTGGATGTGCCGAATGCGAACACACTGATTATCGAGAATGCCGATCATATGGGGCTTTCGCAGCTGCACCAGATTCGCGGGCGCGTGGGGCGCTCCAACCGCCGCGCTTACGCTTACCTGACCTTTACCCCGAACAAGGTGCTGACCGAAATTGCCCAGAAGCGGCTTTCCGCAATCCGCGAGTTCACCGAATTCGGCTCCGGCTTTAAAATCGCGATGCGCGACCTGGAAATCCGCGGCGCGGGTAACATCCTTGGCGGCGAACAGCATGGGCATATGGAGGCGGTGGGCTACGACATGTACCTGCATCTGCTGGCGGAGGCCGTCAGCCGCGAAAAGGGAGAGAACCCGCAGGAATACGGCGCGGAATGTCTGGTGGATATGCAGGTTCAGGCGCATATCCCCGAAAGCTACATCGAAAACCTCAGCCAGCGGCTTGAGGTTTACCGCCGTATTGCGGATATCCGCACCCGTGAGGATGCACTCGACGTTACCGACGAGCTGATCGACCGCTTCGGGGAGCCGCCGGAGAGCGTAAACGGATTAATTGAGGTTGCGCTTCTGCGGAACCTTGCTTCTGAACTGGGTATTTACGAAATCAAGCAGCAGAATGACGTGCTGCTGCTCTATAAGAAGCAGATCGATATGAAGCAGGTCAGCGCGCTGATTTCTGCCCTGCGTTCCCGCGTAATGCTGAACGCCGGCGCGAAGCCGTATCTCAGCGTAAAAATCCTGCCCGGCGCAACTCCGCTCGATACCCTCAGCGAGTTCTTAACAATTATCGGCAGAGATACGGAAAATTCAGTTTCCGACAATAATAAAAACTAAAACAGAAATTCCTTTCACGTAACGTTCACAATTTCAACATTTATGTCTACTGGACAAGCGGGAAGGATAAGTGTATAATGAACAAATCGATGTTTTTGTTTTTAAAGAAAACAGTATAAAATTTAAGCGATATGCGGAGGTAATTATGGTAAAAACATTAAAAAGAGCGGTTGCGTCTCTTCTTGCAATTGCAATGCTGGGCAGCTTTACAGCCTGTTCCGCAGACAAAAGCTGGGCGATGAAAACCGAAAGCCTGACAGCCCCCATCGGAACCTATATCTATTACTTATACGTTGCTTACCAAAGCGGGTCGGCTTCTGTAAAAGATACTTCCAAGCCGGTTCTCGATCAGGAAATCGACGGGCAGAAGGCCGAGGCGTGGATTAAGGATAAGGCGTTGACTTACACAAAGGAGCTCTTTGTTTTGGATGACAGGATGAAGGAGCTGAAGCTCAGCCTGACGGCGGATGAGACCAAGACAATTTCTCAGTCGACCGACGCGCAGTGGGACCAGGCAAGCGCAACGCTGGAAAAGTACGGCGTTTCCAAGAACTCGTTTAATCTGGCTTTCTCCGAGTTTCAGACAAAATACCAGAAGATCTTTTTTGCCACCTATGGCAAGGGAGGACCGAAGGCGGTTTCCGACGCGGATCTGAAGAGCTATTTTGAAAAGAACTATGCGGACTTTAATATGATGTTCGCACCGCTCTATGCTACTGACACAAGTGGCAAATCCAACGCCCTTACAGCCGATGAAACGGCTGCCCTCAAGAAGAAATTCGACGGCTACGCTGCCGATGTTACAAGCGGAAAAACGACCCTTCGCAAGGCGGCTGATGAGTACAAGACCTCCGCTAAGCTTGACACAGACCCCTATCAGTCGGCAACCGAGCCGATCAACGGCTCCTCAGGGCTTTCAGCGGAAATGGTAACCCTAATTAAAAACCTAAAGAACGGCGAAGCGAAGTCCGTTGAAATGGACGGCGCCTATTATATCCTCCAGAAAAATGATATTACCCAGAAAACCGCCACTCAAATTGGCACGGAGGAAGGGCGCAATTCCATTATCGCACAGATGAAGGCAACGGAATTCTCCGAGTATATGGAGAAAACCGCGAAGGAATATACCAAGGCAACCATCAACCAGCCCGCGCTGGATTCCTACAAGCCATCTCTGTTTGTAACCCCGGCGGTCTCCTCCGCGGCTCCGGTTCCGCAGGTTTCAGAAACCCCCGAGACTTCCTCAGCGGCTTCCGCCGCAAGCACAGCCTCGAAATAACAATTCAGCAATAAAGGAAGCGCCGCCGGAAAACCGGCGGCGCTTTTGCGTATCAGAACAGCACGACTGTGCCGTTCTTGACCACGCATCTGCATTCGTAGCTCTTTTGGGTGCCCGTTTGGGCATCGAAAATGGAATTAAACTCAAAGGAGTCGTTCTCGTCAGAAAGCAGGTACCGCGCGATAACAAACCGGTCGTCCACGCAGGTCACAAATTCACCAAGCTCCTTGCTGTATTTGGTATGTACCTCGGAATTCAGTACGCCGTCCACTTCGTATTCGTCCTCTGTTTCCACAATACGGTACGCTCTCGCGCTTTCCATATCGATACTGAACGCAGCCGCATTCTCCTCTGGTCTCAGGTTCAGCTCCGCCATTACGGCTTTCTTACCTGCAAATTTGTCGTATGCGCACAGGCGCTGGTCGCCCGATGGAAAATATTTCGCACGGAAATAAAGATTCTCCGCGTCCATTCCGGCGTAGCGGACAAGCCCGCACGTTCCGGCGCTTAAAATCAGCTCCAGCGGAACACGCTCCTCTCCGGCTTTTACGGAAACAATAAAGTCAAAGAGCGGGCAGAGCCAGATATTGTCGTTGATGTCGTCTCCCAGCCATCGTCTGTTATGGTAACAGTTTTCCTTCTCTGTTTCGTCACCGTGAGGCTGCAGCACCAGAAGCTGCTTTTCTCCCTCGGTATCATAGGAGATAAGCCCGTCGCATTCCAGACCGCAGATACGCGGGTCGCGGATATAGTAATAGGCTTCGTCGTCCAGATCATAAAGGTATGCAATCCGCGCAAACCCCGTCAGCTTTTTATATTCCTGGAACATTCTTTTGTGCTTTTCATTTTCGGTGGTATATATGATGACGTGGCTTTCGTCCAGCGCCTTGCAGTCGGCAAAGTCACCGACAAAATTCAGCTTGGCAAGATTTTTCTCCTCGCCGGTCTGCTTATCCACGCGAAGGATCCAAACCTCGCTCTCACCGGACTCCAGCACAATCACAATATCGTCGATAAAACTGAAAAAATGCCGGACGAAGGTCGGGTTGCTTAAAAAATAGTTTGTTATAATGCGCTCGCAGCGCGTATCCCGGTTGTATTCCAGCAGAAACAGATTGTTGCGCCCTTCTTCCTGCTTCTCTTCCGCGTAGTAGATGAAATGGTCGCTGATTTCGATAAGTGTGTTGTTGCAGCGCGCAAAGATATTCCGTAGATCCACAACTTTCATCCCGATCCCTCCTCTTCTATTAATTATATCATAAAGGTACGGTCTTTTCACCCATTTTACACTGGTTCTTCCTACAAAGGAATTTATCACGAACGGTTGACTTTGTTCCATTATAGTATAAGATATAAATAAGTATTCAAAATGAAGGAATATTATCGGAGATATTTATGCTTGTAACAAAAAGCGGAGGCTGTGTTGAAATAGATATCCACGGGATGACGGCACGCGAAGCGAAGCGCTCCCTGGAACAGTACCTGAACCGCGCCGGAAAAGATATCCTTGAGGTCAGGGTGATCCACGGGTACAACGGCGGGCAGATTCTGCGCGATATGGTGCGCAAGCAGCTCAAGCACCCGCGTATCGCGGCAAAGCTCCTCAGCCTGAACCCCGGCGAAACCCGCCTTCTGTTGAAGCAGGAGGATTCTTCTCCGTCGGTCAGGAGAAAGAACCAACGATAAATCCAAAGAATCAACCAGAAATATATCGGTTTAGAGTGATTCAGTTGCTTTTTGTAGAAATTCAGAATATAATTTCCATTATTGCAATTGCTAATTGGAGATGATGGAATGATAAAATTTGTAAATGGGGGAATCTACCAGGTAAATCTCAACGGCAAATCCGGCGCTGAGTTTAATGGAGAACATCCGTCAATGATTATTCAAACCCCGTCTGAAAAAGATATGTATTATATTATTCCTCTTACAACCTATACCAAAGAGCGGTGGGAAAAAAATAAGAAAAAATTTGCGTGCAGAATTAAAAGTACCGGTTCAATTGCTTTAATTGATAAACTGCAAGTAAGAAATTCTAATTTTATAAAAGGAAAATCAATATCAACTAATTTTAATCCGCCGCTTTTACTGATTCCTACGCCGGATGAAATTGCTGCCGTAACTCAAAAGCTATGTTCTTATATTACAAAGGCAGTAAAAAATGCATGTGTATCTTATACAGAATATTATGAGGCCTATCGAGCCTTTGAAAAGCAGTGGAACGACTATCTGACCGGGGCAATCAGTTCTGGTCAGCTTGAATTGAATGGTTTTGTAGAGCAAAATAAAGAGGAGGATTGTTTGTCCGTTATCATTAAGCCAACTGCGGCGCTTAACCGATTGGCGATAAAAGACGTGAAGTATATCATAGAAAACAGCTGCGCGTATGAGATTAAGGTTAACTTTCAGCGTGACGAGCTTAAGGAGCTGTTTGTAATTCATATGAATAAAAAAGTTGACAAGACATAACTCCATGGAGTATACTAATGTTGTAGTAAGGTATCTGGTTCGTGTAAATCCGGCTACAATTAATTTTATAAGCGTTGTGTAAAGGGTGTCCGAAAGGTGTAAATCCAGACACGTTATGGCGGAGTGTTGAAAGATACACTCCGCTTTGCTGTATATAAACTGCTTTTTTATACATATAATAATATTGTGTAAAGGGTATCCGAAAGGTATGAATCCAGACACATTTGCCGCCGTGTATTTGATTGACACGGCGGTTATCTGTGTTTTATTGAAAATACATGAAATAAACACAAAATCTAAAAATTAATTTAAAATGATGTTGCAATATCGCATTAAAAGGGTTATAATTCTCATAGAGGCACAATAAAAAACAAACGCAGAAGCAGATGTTACGACCACCTGCCTCCTGCGATACGGAGAGAAGACCTCCATACCACAACGGGAAATCCCGCACGTTTGCAAACATTATTATACTTCTTTCGTCACATTTTGTACAGAGGGAAGTGATAAGATTTTTGCGATTGCCGAAGGAACCCTGCGCTGTGTATGGA
>JAEZYP010000020.1 GCA_023418995.1 Bacillota bacterium
ATACTTGGCTGGCAACGGCCCGGAACAATAGGTAGCGCCAACATAAATATTCCTCAATAGCTCAGCCGGTAGAGCATGCGGCTGTTAACCGCAGGGTCGTTGGTTCGAGTCCAACTTGGGGAGCCAAATGAAAAACCGCTGGTCAAACGACCGGCGGTTTTTTTGCTGTCTGTATGACTTAGTAAGCGGGGTAAGGATGTATTGATCAAAGAGCCTATTGGTAAATGAGTACAGAGCATATCGGTCACCTCCCCAATGGTAATGTTGACAGTTTCCATTTGAAAGGATTTTCATTGAAGATGCTCGGTTTTTTACTTTTTCTTTTAGCTCTATTCGTATTACCTTAACATTTATTATATAGTTGTAAAAAATAGAAAACAGCAATTGCAAAATTTGATTTTTTTTGAACCTGGCGTTATAATTGAATCACAATAAACTATTTTGAGGTGCAATTAATGATAGGTATTATCGGTGCTATGCGCGTTGAGGTTGAGGAACTGATCGGGATAATGACGAAAGAGAGAGAGGAAACTGTCAGCGGTGTTACCTATCATATTGGGAAAATATGCGGCAGGGAGTGCGTTGTGGCACAATGCGGAGTCGGTAAGGTTGCGGCTGCTATATGCGCGCAAACCATGATTCTCAAATATCAGCCGCACACATTGATCAATGTCGGTGTTGCCGGCGGTATCGGCGATAACATCCACATTGGTGATGTAGTTATCTCGAGCGGTCTGGTTCAGCACGATATGGATACAACCGCGGTTGGCGATGTAAAAGGTTTGATCAGCGGTTTGAACCTTGTAGAAATCCCGGCCAGTAATATTCTGGTTGATCTGATCAGTGAAACGGCAGCAAAAGTGTACGGGAAAGGCGTCCATACCGGCATCATCGCAACCGGCGACCAGTTCGTCAGCGAAGCCGCAAAGCTCAATCAGATTGCGGATGAATTTGGCGCAAGCGCCTGCGAAATGGAAGGCGCAAGCATTGCGCAGGTCTGTTATACCAATCAAGTTGATTTTGTTGTGATTCGTGCAATCTCTGATAATGCGAACGAGGATGCGAGCGTGGATTTCCTTACCTTCGCGGTATCCTCCGCCCATAAACTCACAGAACTGATTTCTGAATTATTGCCGAAATTATAAGCAGGAAGGTGTTATCTTGGAAATCATCGATGTTTCAAGAGAGCTTTTTACTTCGCAGGTTTATCTAGGAGATCCCGAGCCGTACCGTGACCCGATTCGACGAATGAGCATGGGGGATTCCTGCAATCTCTCAGGATTCTACGCATGCTGCCACACGGCTACCCATATGGATGCGCCGAGTCACTTTTTTGAGGATGGCATCACAATTGACTGTATGGAGCTTTCGAGGTGCATGGGTCGCTGTACGGTGGTGGAAGTAAAAGGAATTATTACCGGAGCGGATATCGATGAAATCCTTGCGCAATGTGAGGATAGGATTATATTGAAAGGAAACGGCGAGGCGTTCCTCTCTGAAAGCGCAGCATTTGTTCTTGCAGATGCCGGAATAAAGCTCGTGGGAACCGACGCTGCCAGTATTGAATTGGGCGAAGAAGAGGATTATCCAGCTCATCGTTTGCTTTTAGGTGAAGGAATCCCGATTTTGGAGGGACTGAACCTAATAAAAGTGCCGCCAGGCTGCTACCGCCTGATTGCGTTCCCCCTACTTCTGGGCGGAGCCGAGGCTGCCCCTGTTCGGGCGGTACTGCTCAAAGATTGAATTTATAAAAATACGGCAGCCGGAAGAAAAATCCGACTGCCGTATTTGAGCTGTTACCTGTAATAGCGGAAAACCGCGACTACCTTGCCGAGAATCAGTACATCCTTCGCGTAGATCGGTTGATAATCCGCGTTTTCCGGCTGTAAGCGAACCCGGTCTTTTTCACGGTAGAGACGCTTAACAGTTGCCTCGTCTTCGATCAGGGCAACAACGATTTCACCGTCGCGTGCGGTTGGAGTTTTTTGCGCTACAACAATATCACCGCTCAGAATTCCCGCGTCCTTCATACTTTCACCGCGGACATTCAGGGCAAAGTATTCGCCGGCATTCTGGTGCGGCGGGCAGAACGGAACGTAGCCCTCAACCTCCTCCACCGCAAGAATCGGCTGACCTGCGGCCACGCGCCCCACGATAGGCACCTGAATAAAGCTCTGTTCCCCCGCAAGATGAATTGCACGGTTCAAACCCACGTCCCGACTGATATAGCCGCTGCGCTCCAACGTTTTAAGGTGAGCGTGTACACTGGATGTGGATTTTAAGCCGGTCGCGGCACAAATTTCGCGAACAGTCGGCGGAAGCCCGGTCTGGGCTCTGCTTTTGAGGTAATCATAAACCTTTTGCTGGCTTTCCGTTAACATAAAAGGTCCTCCCGGTTGTTTGATTCTTGAAGATATTATATCATATCTTTTTTAAAAAGACAAACAAATGTTTGAATTATTCGTAAAAATTCATAAGAAATTCATAGCTGTGTAACATCTGAAAGTTGGGAAATGGGTATAATAAATTTGTAATCAAGAAGATGGAGCCGCACCATCACTTGATACATGTTCTACCCTCCTCAATATACCCCTCAAGCTAACGAAAAAGAGCCCGATCAAGTTGGATCGGGCTCCTTTTTCTTTCTAAAAATTTATTTGCACTCCGAATATTACTGTAATATTATGGTCAAAATATATTTGGAGGTGGCACGAATGAATAATTTACATCTGCTAAATAACGGACCGAAAAAAAATAATTCCAAAGGATTTTATATTGCGCTTGGTGTGTGCTTAATTGCAATCGGTGTTGCGGCGTGGACTACCTATGACAGCGTAGTGAATTACAACGCGCCCGAGGAAAAAACAGCCAGCAGCGCAGTAGCAAAGCCGACGAACGAAGCAGTAAGCGGCATCATAGTATATAACAGCAAACCGGAATCTGCCGCCGTTTTATCTTCAGAACCGGCGCCGTCCAGCACGGTAGCTTCCACGGCTCCAAAACAAACGGCCACTAAGGAGCCTGCAAAAAAAACAGTGGCACCGGTGCTTACTTTTGCGTGTCCCGTAAGTAATACCGTTATCCAGAAATACAGCGGACAAACACCGATTTATTCAAACACATTGAAGGATTGGCGTGTGCACACCGGGGTTGATCTTAGCGCAAAGCTGGATGAAGCGGTAAAATCCGCGGCGGATGGGACCGTGAAACAGGTGTATACGGATGAATTATCCGGTAACACAATTGTGATTACCCACGGGGATATCGAAGCGTATTACTGCGGACTGGATAAGATGAGCGCGAAAAAAGGCGATAAGGTTAAGAAGGGTCAGCAAATTGGCACGGTCGGCACAACTCCGTTTGAATGTGCGGATGCTCCTCACCTGCATCTCGCAATGAAGAAAAACGGAAAATATATTGATCCTCTATCCGTAATCAAATAAACCCGCCCCCGCAAAACGCTTAGGGGCAAAATCAACCGCAGGGCAAATTCGTCCTGCGGTTTTTCGTTTTATGCTTCCCGTTTCCCTTGTATTTAATTAAATAACATGCTATACTATAAAAAACTATGCAAATAATACAAAATAGTTGGGATAAATTTTTCACACTTTGTTAATGATTTATACAATTTTTGTTACCATAATGTGGTTCTAAAACATTTATAATATAGTTGTAATCTTGATTAAAAGGGAGGTAGAGAAGTGAAGGGAAAATCAGCAGTCCTGGTTTGTGTAACCGGTCAGCGCGATTGTGACAGGTTGATTCGTGCCGGCAGAAAAATAGCCGATGAGCGCGGTGCCTCGTTGCAGGTTTTGTGTGTTCAGCCGGCATCCGCGGGATATGAAACAAACTGTGAGGAATTGGAATATCTGCGGCAGACAGCGAGGGATGCAAAAGCGGAAATGACGGTATATTTTAACGATGAGGCGTCGTTGGTGGCGGTTGGATTTGTAAAGCAAACAGGCGCGACCCATATTGTTACAGGAATGGCGGAAGCTCCTGCAAACGGTTTCATCGAGACGATACATAATCTCCTGCCGAAGGTACCGATTTCCATGGTGGCAAGGGATGGAATTATATACAATATTTGTCCTTCCAATGTAGACCGAAGGCTTGCAAAACTGTATTTGCAGCAAAATGTGTAAAAAATGCGGTCGCGTTTACCGAAATAATGAAGGGTCGGAATTTATTTCCGACCCTTCATTATTTCGTAAGATCTAAAATGCAATTACATAATGGCGGTTAATTGTTTTATCAGACCGCTAATCCGTAATATTTTTACAATTTTGCAAGATAAATATTGATAAATTGTGTCGAATGTTGTAAACTAGATTAAGTAAGGGTTTCCCTTAGGGTGTTACCGCTTTGTTAGGTTATATTAATTTGCGTTTTTATACAGCGCGTGTAAGATATTACTGGCAGCATGGAGGTATTTTGAATGGGCGTAAACGAGAGCACAGGCGACAAAATGAAAAAAGCGTTAAAAAGAATATGGGATGGTCCGGTTGAGGACGAAGCCGCCGAAGAAGAATCGAAGTTGCAGCCCGGGGGTCCCCATGCAGAGGATTTGCAGCACAGTACTGGAGCTGATGCCGCTCCAGCGGTGGATAAAACGGATTTTAGCAATATGATGAAGGCAAATCTTTTAAAGTTTAAGCCTGCGAACGATGAGGCAAAGAGCGAAAAAGAGAATTTGTTTGCCCCTTACAGTACGGGCAGAAAGGGTGAGTCAGCTATGACGACAGATACGGCAATAGATAACACGACCAATATTTTCTCGGCGATTACCACGAATTTTGAGGGCGGAACAACCACAATTTCTAAAGGTACATCTATTGTAGGCGAGCTCCATTCTGACAGCGACATTGAAGTTCTCGGAAGTATGAAGGGGAATATTTTTACCAAAGGCAACGTAACTGTATGCGGAAAGGTTGTTGGAGACATTAAGGGCGCAAATATTGAAATGTCTGCCTGCAACGTTCAGGGGAATATCAGTGCCGCAGGTACGCTTTCCATCGACAATGAGTCTGTTCTTGTCGGCGATATTGTATCCGAAAACCTTTCAATTGACGGTAAATTGAAGGGCAACGCGCAGATCAGGAATATGATCACCTGTCAGAGCAACGCACTTGTTCTCGGCAATGTGACTGCTGCCGTTGCTTCTATCAGCGAGGGTGCAAAGCTTCAGGGCTCCATTCAAATCATAAACGGGCAGATCGCGGATATTAAAATTGCGGACGATGAGGTTTCCGGTTGGGCTTCTAAAACGCCGAGTCCGATTTCCTCCATCAATAAGGATAAATAAATATCGATTTCATTTATGACTCCACAATCGGTAACCGGTTGTGGAGCTTTTTGCTGTACGCCATGGCTATGCCGGATGTTCAAAAATGTTTAGCGTTCTCAAACTTCTTTCTGCATCTCATTCCATACAGTTTTTTGAAATGAGGAAGCAGGTGAGCTTCTGAATTTGTTTGTTTTCGCGTGGGAAAGGTAGGGGGAAGAAGTCTTATAGGCATCTTGGGTGACCTTGATAGGGATTTATGAGCATCTGGTTGCGGAAGTGCGGGAAAAAGCTTGCAAAACAAGACGAAAATGAGTATGATCAATATATATGCGCAGAGGACAAGGTGATAATTTGTATAAGGCCTGTATTTTCGATTTGGACGGAACCTTGGTGGATACGTTGAATTCCATCGCCTATTTTGCAAACAGCGCGCTGAAAAAATGCGGGTATAAAGAGATTGAGGTTCAGGAGTATCGTTACCTGGTAGGTAACGGAGCCGATCTGCTGATGCGCCGGATGCTGAATACGGTGTGTGGCGAAGGACAGTATACTGAGGATGAAGTGAGGAATCTTCGGGCAACCTATGACCAGTTATATGAAAGCGACCCAACCAATCGGGTGACAAATTATGACGGAATGGCGAATACGGTAGAGTCTTTGAGAGAGAAGGGTATTAAGCTGGCGGTTTTGTCGAACAAACCCCATAATTGCACCTCTGCCATCGTTGCGGCATTGTTTGAACCCGGAACCTTTGAAGTATGCTACGGCCAGAAACCGGATGTTGCGCGCAAGCCTTCCCCTGAGGGGGCGCTTTTGATTGCGAAGGAACTGAAGGTTGCGCCGAATGAGTGCCTCTATATCGGCGACACAAACACGGATATGAAAACCGGCGCCGCCGCGGGCATGGATACCGCCGGGGTTCTGTGGGGATTTCGTACCAGACGCGAACTGGAGGAAAATCATGCAAATTATGTATTGGAAAATCCAACGGAAATCGAAGAAATTGTTGCGGGCAGCATGAGGTGACAAATGAATTGGGTTTCAAGCAAGCTTAAATCAAACCACCGGATGGGTCTTAGAATAATTAAAACCGGAATTGCCGTAACGATTTGTGTTGCGGTTACTTTTTTCTGCAAGCTGAACCAGCCGTTTTTTGCCGTGATCGCGACCGTAATGTCAATGGGAAAATCCATAGACGCGTCGTTCAAATCGGGAAAAAACAAATTTATTGGAGTGCTTCTCGGCGCCTTGGTCGGGTTCGCGTTTAATTCTATCGCTACGGCAAATGCAGGGCTCTGCGGCGTGGGTATCATACTGACGCTTTATCTCTGCCAGTTCTTTAAGCTGTACGGAGCGGCAACTCTTTCCTGTTTTGTTTTTGCGGGTATGATGTTTATGTATAATCTGGGTGCCAGCGAGCCGGTGTCGTTTGCTGTCAGCAGTACTGCGGACAGTATGATTGGTATAGCCATCGCGCTTGTAGTTAATTTAGTCGTTATGCCGCCGAACTATGCTGAGGAGATTAAGAAATCGTTCCAGCAGCTGCGGGCGAGGATACAGGATTCGATGGAGAACGCCGCGGAGCACAGGGAGATTGATACACGCGCCGTAGAAACCGCGATTCAGAAGATTAACGAAAATGTCAATCTTTACGTAGCTGAGGCAAAGTTTCTGCGGTGGAACGACGATGAGGTTTTTACAATATCCAATAAGCTCTCCACCTATCAGATGATTCTGGATGATTTGCGTGCGCTTCAGGTCTTGAAGCCCCAACAGGCCGAACAGGAAACGGATGGAGAGTTTGCTACGGTATACCGGTATCATATGGACCGTTTAAAAAGCCTGATGCAGAATGCGGAAGAAACAGATGTTTCGGCTTCGCTTTAGCAAAAGGTCGGGAGGCTTTGTGAATGCGCTTTTTTTATGCATTGAATCGTGTAATTGAAAAATGGATGCCGTTGGTTACGCCGCTCAGTTTGCTGATCGGCGTTTTATTTCCAGAACAGCTTGGCAGGCTGTTGTTCCTTGTGCCATACATATTTGCGGTCATGACCTTCAGCGGAAGCCTGAACTCCGAGTTTCGTGATATCGCGCGTGTGTTCCGGCACCCGCTGCCGTTGCTTGCGACACTATTTGTCCTTCATATTGTAATGCCGTTTCTGGCCTGTTCTGCAGGTCACCTGCTTTTTTCTCAGAGCCCGTATTTTATAACGGGCATGGTATTGGAATTCGTTGTGCCCGGTGCCGTAGTGAGCTTTATGTGGGTCTCGATTTATCGCGGGAGCGGTTCGTTTACGCTCTCTCTGGTATTAACCGATACACTTATGGCACCGTTGCTGATTCCCTTGAGCCTTCGCCTTTTTGTCGGCTCCAATGTGCAGATCGATACCCTGGGGATGATGCGGGAGCTTTTATTTATGGTGGCGATTCCCGCGCTCGCCGCTCTTACGATGAATCAGTTTACCCGGGGAAAATACAAAAAGCCGCTTGCCCGCCGGCTTGCGCCGTTTGGCAAAATTGCGCTCATTCTGGTCGTAAGTATAAATTCCTCCAAGGTAGCTCCGTTTGTCCGCCATATGACGCCGCAGCTGCTGACCGTTACCGGTACGATGCTGATCCTTGCGGCGCTGGGATACGCTGCAGGCTGGTTGTGTGCGCTGCTGCTCAGGCAGAAGCGTGATCTGATCGTATCCATGACGTTTAACGCCGGAATGCGAAACATCAGTGCCGGAGCGGTGATTGCTGCCGCCTATTTCCCGCCTGAGGTCATGTTCCCGGTGATGATCGCCACCCTGTTTCAACAGGTTCTGGCATCACTCTACGCGCAGATGCTTGTGAAGGTTTACGGCAATGAGGATGCCGATTAATCGGTCTGGAAGCAAGTGCTTTATTATTTTAAGAAAAGGTTTCGTTTTATTTCGCTTAATCGTGGTAATACGCTTTCTTTAGAAAAGTTGCCCGTGTTATTTACTAATATATCCACTTTACGATATGAATAATTTGTGAGAAAATAGATTGACGAAACGACTGATTTTATGTTAAAATTCACATATTAGTTTAAAGTGATAAAGTGTTTAATACTTTAAATGGATAAAGTTAGAAGAGGGGATAGACAACTATGAAAAAGGCAATCGCATTTTTATTGGCGGGCATCATGGCTCTTTCATCAGCGGCATGTTCAGCGAGTACCTCGGCTACGGCAAACAGCTCCCCGGCAGCTTCTCAGGCGGCAGGCGCGAGTGAGCAGAAGCAGCTTAAAATCGGTGTGGTTCAGCTTGTGGAGCATCCGGCTCTGGACGCGGCCTACAAGGGCTTTGTTGACGGTTTGAAAAAAGAAGGCTTTGAAGACGGCAAAAACATTAAGATCAGCTATGAGAACGCGCAGGGTGAGCAGGCAAACTGCCAGACCATCGCCACAAAGCTGGTAAACGATAAGTCCGATTTAATTCTGGCGATCGCGACTCCGGCCGCTCAGGCCGTCGCAAATACGACAAAAGAGATTCCGATTCTGGTTACGGCGGTTACTGACCCCGCGAACGCAAAGCTGGTTGCTTCCAACGAAGCGCCCGGCGGAAATGTATCCGGAACCTCCGATCTGACCCCGGTTGATGAGCAGATTAAGCTTTTAAAGCAAATTCTCCCGAACGCAAAAAAGGTCGGTATGCTTTACTGCTCCAGTGAGGCCAATTCAAAATTTCAGATTGAAATCGCGAAAAAGAGCGCTTCCGCCCTCGGAATGGAAGCTGTGGAAGCTACCGTTTCCAACTCCAATGAAATTCAGCAGGTGGCGCAGTCCCTGGTAAGCAAGGTAGACGCGCTCTACTGCCCGACGGATAACATGATCGCTGCCGGTATGGCCACTGTTTCCATGGTTGCTCAGTCGGCAAAGCTTCCGATTATCGTGGGAGAATCCGGTATGTTGGAAAACGGCGGTTTGGCTACCTACGGTATCAACTACTACGACCTCGGTCTTCTGACCGCGAAGCAGGCGGTGAAAATTCTGAAGGATGGCGCAAAGCCTGCGACTATGCCGATTGAATATTCCAAGAACTGCGACCTCTCCATTAATAAGGAAGTTGCGAAAAAAATTGGTTTGACAATTTCGAAGGAACTTTTAGACAAGGTCGACGCGGCGGCCAGCTCCTCCAAATAAGGAACTCCGGCATCCGGTTCAGGATCAACGGGTTCCCTAAGCAGGATAAGCATGATTGGTTAAAATAGAAAAAGCATGGCGATAGGGAAAATCCCTATCGCTCTGTTGCGTTAAGGAGATTGTTTATGGATTTCTCAACACTGCCGGGTTCCATTCAGGGCGCGGCCATGCAGGGCGTTCTGTGGAGTATTATGACGCTCGGTGTTTACATTACCTTTAAAATCCTCAATTTTGCGGACATGACCGTAGACGGCAGCTTCGCAACGGGAGGCGCGGTATCCGCCATTTTAATTACGCACGGGGTAAACCCGTATTTGTCTCTTCTGGCGGCTTTGGCGGCAGGTATGGTCTGCGGCGTAGTCACCGGGTTTCTGCACACAAAGCTTGAAATACCCGCAATTCTCGCGGGTATTCTCACGATGATCGCGCTGTACTCCATTAACATTCGCATTATGGCACAGCCGAACACCCCTCTGCTGGGTGTGTCGACGATTATTACCGTCGTATCCGGCTGGTTCCCGACGCTTAGTAACAACATTATCACCATGATAGTGGGTATCGCCTTTATGCTGGCGGTCATTGCGCTGCTTTACTGGTATTTCGGAACGGAAATTGGCTGCGCCATCCGTGCAACGGGCAACAATGAATTTATGGTGCGCGCGCTGGGTGTAAATACTGATAAGACCAAAATTCTCGGGCTGCTTCTGAGCAACGGGCTGATCGCGCTTTCCGGCGCGATGGTTTCACAGAGCCAGGGCTACGCGGATGTGGGAATGGGGCAGGGTACCATCATGATTGGTCTTGCTTCCATTATCATTGGCGAGGTGCTGATGGGCAATCGGTTTTCTTTTGCCTACAAGCTGTTTTCCGTGGTTGTCGGTTCGATAATCTACCGTGTGATTATTGCCTTTGTTCTTTGGCTCGGTCTAAAGTCTACCGACCTGAAGCTGTTTACTTCCATTGTGGTTATTATTGCGCTGGCTGTTCCGGTGGCGAAGAGAAAGCTGCAGAGCATTCAGTTGTCCAGAAAAGGGGAGGGACAGGCAGAATGATTCAATTAACCAATGTATGTAAAACGTTCAATACCAATACCATAAATGAAAAAAAGGCGCTGAATAATATCAGCCTCACCATTGAGACCGGCGATTTTATCACGGTGATTGGTGGAAACGGCGCGGGCAAGTCGACCCTGCTGAATCTGATTGCAGGGGTGTTCCCGTGTGACAGCGGCAGAATCGTACTCGACGAAACCGACTTGACCAAGCAGCCGGAATACCGACGCGCAAAGCTGTTAGGGCGCGTTTTTCAGGACCCGATGATGGGAACCGCGGCGGAAATGGGAATTGAAGAGAATCTTGCAATGGCTTATCGCAGAGGGAAGTCCCGCGGTCTCGGCTGGGGGATTAAGAATGAAGAACGCGCTTTTTACCGGGAAAGGCTTAAAACGCTGGAGCTGGGGCTGGAGGATCGCCTATCCAGCAAGGTTGGTCTTCTTTCCGGCGGTCAGCGCCAGGCGCTGACCCTACTGATGGCGACGCTGCAAAAGCCGAAGCTTTTACTTCTGGATGAGCATACGGCGGCGCTTGACCCAAAGACCGCGCGCAAGGTTCTGGAGCTGACAGATGAAATCGTCAGCAAGGATAGCCTGACTACCCTCATGGTAACACACAACATGAAAGACGCCATCCGCCTTGGAAATCGGATTATTATGATGCATGAAGGCAGGGTGATTCTTGATATTAAAGGGCAGGAAAAAAAGGATTTGCAGGTGAAAGACCTTCTTGAAATGTTTGAAAAGGTCAGCGGTAACGCAATGGACAACGACAGAATGCTGCTGTCTTAATAGAACGAAACGCACCCCGTTTGTTTTCAGTATTGCCATACTGCCAAACAAATGGGGTGCAGTTTATTTTGGGTGCGTTTTAATTTGTTTTTAATAATCCTTGAAGAAGAACCCAAGAAAAGCCAATTATAATCAAGAGTGCCAGGCGAATTTCTAAGCTTTTTGTGTTAACCGTATTTTCGTACTCCCTGAATGTGGAGGCAGCGGGTAACAAAATAGTGGTATCCGCTGAGCGGTTTGCCGTAAACGTCAAAGGAGTGTGCCGCGAGAAGAATTTCCTGCTTGTCAAAGCCGACAACGACCGGACTGTGGTAATAATGGTAGTCGGCATCCCCGAGCTGGATGATATCTCCTATTTCCGCTTTGCTGACGTCTGTTACGACGGCATAGGGACCCACGGACTGGTTCGAGGTGAGAAAATTGTGAAGGAATTCCACGCCGCTCCAGGAAGCGGTGCGATTGTAGCTGCTCATGTAATACCATCCGGTAACCGGAGTATAGTTCATGATGTTGCAGCCGGAAAAAATGCATTGAGAAGCGAAATTTGTGCAGTCGCCGCCCATTGTTTCAAAATCGATAAATTTCGGATTCCTTTTCAGTGCCCAGGCTTCCGCGTATTTTTTTACATTTTCACGGTGGTAGGGGATATTTACCAGCATAATTTCACTCCCGGAATAAAATTCAGTCTCTTATATTCTATTACCGGAAAGGGCACGGCATGACATGAATTAAGCACGGCACATATCATTATTATTAAAGAAAAAACTATCGGATCTATGATGGAGGGTATTACAAATGGGATGTATCGGGAACCTTATCTGGTTTATTTTAGGCGGTTTTACAATGGGACTCAGCTGGGCGCTGGTTGGGCTTTTATGGTGTATTACAATCGTTGGCGCGCCGATTGGGGTTCAATGCTTTAAATTTGCAGAGCTGGCTTTTTTTCCATTCGGAAAAGAAGTATACTATGGAGGAGGAGCACCATCCTTTTTGCTGAATATACTCTGGCTTGTTTTCGGCGGATTCGCTCTGGTTCTGGAAGCAATGCTAATCGGATTTTTGTTCTGTCTCACGATTATCGGGATTCCGTTCGGGCTCCAGTGCTTTAAAATAGCGAAGCTGGCCCTCATGCCCTTCGGTGCTTCTGTTCACTAGCGATTTCCGCGGTTACGACAACAAGGAAAGAAACATTCTTCCTTTACAAGATATTCTTGCATAAATCCGCATGCTTTGTCATACAACACTAATATATATGCCCTGGGAGTATCATAATAAGCCGAATGGCCTTTTATTATATTATTCAGAAAGTAAGGGGTGCAACGTTTATGGCAGACAAAAAAGATTTATCCGGATTAAAAGTTTTGAACGCCGTCTTCTTTGTTTTGATGGTAGCGGTCAATGCGCTCGCAAATTTTTTTCCCCTTAACGGCAAAACAACCGGTGAGGTGTCTCAGCAGTATACCAACCTTTTTACACCTCCTCCGTTTACATTCCTGATTTGGGGATTGATCTACCTGATGCTGGCAGGTTTCGTTTTGTTTCAGTTCGGCGCGTTTCGGGGGAATGATAGCACTTATCGGGAGGACCTGATTCAAGAAATCGGGCCTTATTTCGCCATTTCTTCGATTGCGAATGCGGCCTGGATTTTTGCCTGGCATTACGGAATGATCGGAGTATCCGTTGTGTTAATTCTGATTCTACTATACAGCCTTTCTGTTATCGTATTTGAAATCAGCAAATATGACCTGCTTCCGATGCGTGAAAAAATATTGGTAAAATATCCGTTCAGCGTTTATTTCGGATGGGTTACGGTCGCCGTTATTGCGAATATTGCCGCGTTTCTGGTCAGCATTGGGTGGGAAGGCTTTGGTTGGCCGCAGCAGGTGTGGACGGTGATTCTGCTGGTGATCGGTCTGGTGATTACCGCCTTTGTTACGCTGAAAAACAGGGATATCGCATACGGTCTGGTTGTGATATGGGCTTATTCCGGCATCCTTTACCGCCATCTGTCAAAAACCGGCTACGACGGTCAGTATTCCGGAGTAATCTGGACCTTAATCCTCAGTCTTATCGTTCTCGTTGGAATCGTTGTATTTTTATATTTGAGCAAGAAAAAGGAAGCGCCGGATTTACGTCAGGCAAGAAAATAAAATCATTCAGGAATGAAGGAAACAGCAATATGCATATGCTAAAGGAATGGCTTCGCGCAGCCGATGTTCGAACCTCCCGCAGAACCTTTCTTGCCAAAGAGATTGACCCGCCTGTTTTATCGCAAATCTTAAATGTTATGGAAAGCTGTAACCGGGAAAGCGGACTTTCCATCCGGTTTATCGCGAACGGAGCGGATACCTTCGGTAATTTTTCCGCGAGCTATGGGATGCTCCGGGGAGTGAAAGCTTATTTTGCGGTTGCCGGAAACAGGAAGCTTGCAAACATAAGGGAATTGGCCGGTTACTATGGTGAGCTGCTGGTTTTGGAATGCACCAGCCTTCATTTAGGAACCTGCTGGGTGGGTGGAACCTATGACAAGGAAGCCTGTAAAAGGCAGATTGGGCTTAGCGCGGAAGAAGAACTGATGGGGGTGATTCCGGTAGGCTATGTCAGTGACGGGAAAACTCTTCGGGAACGCGCGGTTTCGATGGTCGGTCTTCGTTCCAAAAAAACGGAGGAGCTTATAAAGCCGAATTCAGGTTTGCCGGAATGGATCACCAAGGCAATGGATTGCGTGGTAAAAGCACCCTCCGCAATGAACAAACAGCCGGTTCATTTCGAGTACCGGAATCCGCAGGTCATCGCATATGTGGAGAGTGACGCGCAGAAAATTGATCTGGGAATCGCGATGGCGCATTTTGAGCTCGGCGCCTGGAGTGCGGGCTCAAAAGGAAAATGGATGATGAAGGGCGAAGAGCATATCTTTCATTAAACAAAAAAAGCTCCGTGGAGATACGGCGCTTTTTTTGTTTGCCTGTTCCATACAATATATAGTCAATTAACTCCAAAACCAACCAGTCTTTGCGGTCTATTTTACGTGTTGCTGCGTTGTCCTCCTCGCCAGGCGTCAGCCTGACTTGGTCGTCTGCCTTACATCACGAAAAATATACGCACAAATACTTAGCCGTTTTTAAAGTTAATCAACTATAAACGGAAAAATTTGTAGGTTTTGGCAGTTGTATTTTTGTGTTTTTGTTGATTTGCTTTTCAAAACAGGCAATGTGTTGTATAATAAAAACATCAAACTGTGAAAATAAGAAAGTGGGGAAGCAAAGGCTTGAACATAAAACTCATTGCTTTGGATTTGGACGGGACAACCCTTAAAAACGACCATATGACGATATCCGACAGAACAAAACAGGCGCTGGAGGCAGCAATTGCGGAAGGGATCCTCGTTGTGCCTGCCACAGGCAGAAACGACGCGCTTCTGCCTAGGGCGATTATGGATATCCCGGGGATTCGCTATGCCATAACCTCCAACGGCGCGGTAACATATGATATCAAAGAACAAAGGGTTCTTCATTCCGGTTATCTGAGTGCCGATATTGCCCGGAAGGTTTTAAGTCTGATACCGAGAGACGAAATTTTGGTCGAAATCTTCCGAAAGGGAAGGCTTCTGGTGGAGCGCAGGTTTACCCAGGCTTTGCAGGAGTACCCGATTCACTTTATGGATATGGAAATCCTGAACAGACTTTTTCAGGAGGTTGAGGATTTATCGGAGTTTACCCGTGACCAAGGAGACGGAATTGAGAAAATAAATATTCCTTTTGTACCGCCGAAATGGCGGGAGCCTCTGTGGGAAAGATTTTCAAAACTTCCGTCAATTGCGCTTACCTCCTCCGTTAAGCATAACATGGAAATCAATCAGGCGGACACGAGCAAAGGGGTAGCTCTGGAGAGGTTTTGCGAGAACCTGCATATTCCTCCGGAAAACGTGATGGCCTTTGGCGACAACGGCAACGACGTAGAAATGCTTCAATACGCCGGACTTTCCTTTGCGATGGGCAACGGAACGGATGCAGCAAAAAAGGCAGCAAAATTTGTTGCCCTGGCATCCGACGAAGATGGGGTAGCTCAGGCGATTGAAAAATACGCGCTCGGGATATCGTAAGGCGCAGAAATTTTCGTTTGGTCTTGAAAACCTGATCTGTGGTTCGGCTGCGCGGAGCTTTGGGGGTACCGTAGAGCGATTAGATTACCGCCGCTTCTTTAATTTGGAACGCTTGAGAAGCAGGTAGCATACCGCAAAGAATATGACGGTAACAATACCTGCAATTAGCCCGGATTCCTGCCCGGGTACAAACGGCATGCAAATTATGGCGACAATCAGAGCGAGCAAAACAAGAATGGACATATAGGGGTATCCTGCCATCTGGCATTTGCCGTCGGGTGGGCATCCGTTCCTTTTGCGAAAGCGGATGTGGGTCGCCATGATGACCGCGTAGGTGAAAAGCAGCGCGAAACCACCGGAGCTGACCAGAAAAAGATAGACCTTTGGAAAGAGAAGACCAAAACCCAGCCCAACCAGCATGGAGAAACCGGAGAAAAGAATGCCTCGGTATGGGACTTCTTTTTTATCTCTGAGCAGCTTTGGGGCAAGGTGCTCGTCCGCCAGTGAGCGAATCATGCGCCCCAGACCGAACATTGCCGCAAGCATAGTAGAAAGAATGGCGGTTACCAGCACTACGTTGATTGCGGTACCCGCCCACCCGATTCCGCTCCGGCTCAGAGCGGCTGCCATCGGGCTGTCGTTTTCTGTAAGCTCGGAGGTGGGAATGAGCGGCAAAAGCACCGCACAGGAAAGAATGTATAATCCAATGAGGCTGAATACGGTATAATTAATCGCTTTCGGTACGGTGACTTTCGGATTTCTGGCCTCCGCCGCGGCGAGACCGATGATTTCAAATCCGGCGTAGGCAAACATGACGATCAGCATACTGCCCGCAACCCCGGCAATTCCGTTTGGCATCCAGGATTCCTTTGCCATCGCGCCGAGTCCGACTGCCGGAACGCCGGCATATAGTCCCAGAATCAGCAGCAGGGACAGAATAATAAAAGAAATAATTGCAAGCAGCTTGATTGCGGCAAGACAGCTTTCCAGCTTGCTCAGCTTGCTGGCACCCAAAAGGTTCAGCAGTGTAACGCCAACGATTATGCCGCCGCCGAACAGCGGAATCGAAAGGTGCGGTATCCATTGGCGGATAAGGATGGAAACGGCGGTTGCCTCGCTGGACATAGCCAGAATCATGCCCGTCCAGTATACCCAGCCAACTACAAACCCGGTTCCCTGTCCGTAAGCTTCCGCCGCAAAGGAACGGAACGAGCCTGAGTTCGGATTTGCCACCGTCATTTCGGACAGCGCGTAAAGAATAAAATAAACCATGCCTCCGCCGAGGATATAGGCAAGTAGAACAGAGGCGCCAGCCGCGTGGATTGCCACCGAGGACCCGAGAAAAAACGAGCCGCCAATCACGGTTCCCAGCGTCATCATTGTAAGCTGCCACGCGGAAAGTCCTTCTTCTTTCTTCTTCATTCAATTTACCCCGTTAGCTTATTATAATAGCATCAGGATTATTATTCCTTGCAGATCGTAAGAAATTCTTGTCAGAATAAAATAGGCGATTTCACTTTGAATTGTTTTTATTTCATTGATTATGATATAATGATTAGGATAAAATAATTGGAATGACGAAAGAGAGGTACTGGAAATGGATTTTTCGCAGTTTTTTGATATATGTGTGGTTATATCCGGTGTTTATATGTTTTACAGCGCTTTTACCGGAAAAGGTTCGTTGTTTGAAAGCAGCAAAGTGAAAAAGGGAATGGAAGCGGAATATAGAACCTTAATGCTCCGGTTCTGTATTGTTGGGGGATTCGTGTCGATTGCCACCGGTGTTTTAGATTACTTTAAACTGGAGCCCTACGCAACGATCTCGTTTGTTTTATTTGCACTGTTAATTGTCTATCTGGTTATAATGACGATTCGGTATACGGAACGCAAATAACAGGTTAAGTTCGCTGAAAGCACCTGAACAGGGTGCTTTTTTTGCCCCATTTACATCGAATTCCTTTACATGGGCCATAGCACCCAATTTTTAAGCTTTTTCATCATACTTTTGATTTCCGTTCTTTGTCGGTACAAATAGATTATTCTTATAGATAAGAATGATTGCGGTTGCCAAAGCAGCAGTTAATAGTGCCGCCAAAGGATAGTTACACCAAAGTCCTATAAGTTTAAGAGGCAAAAGAATGGGAATTAAAGTCAGCGGAAATACACAAGCAGAACCCAACGAAATCATCATGGCCAGCAAAGGTCTTTCAAGTGCCATGAAGAAGCATTGGACTGCTGTACCAAACCATTTAATAAGATATGTGAAACTTGAAATTTTAATAGCAAAGATAGCCATTTCAAGTAGCGACAAATCTTTAAGGAAAGGTGTTGCGATTTCACCCGGAAACGCAAACATAATAATACCGCTTACAACCGAAATTGTAGCCGCAGTCGTAAAAATGTATTTTTCAATCTTTTTTACTCGGTCAAATCGCTCTGCACCGTAATTGTAACCTATCGTAGGCTGGAGCGAGTCCACAACACCATATAAAAGCTGTTCAACGATTCCGGAAAGTGTCATAATAACGGCGTATATTGCAACGCCGGCTTCGCCACCGAATTTGAGAAGCATAACATTCATTACAACAGAGAACATTCTTCCGGAAATGTTTGTAAGGAAGGGTGCAATACCATTTTTATAGATTTTTTCTAACAATTCTTTGGAGAATTGTGGTTTTACAAATTTCAACTGTAGTTTTCCGGGGATAAACATAGAGATACCGATGACTACGCAAGTAAGCATTGCAATACTTGTACCAAGTGCTGCGCCGACAATTCCCATAGGTATTACAAGAATCAACAATAGTTCAAGCCCAATGGTTAATACGCTGAAAAGAATATTAAGCGACATACTTGTTTTCATTCTACCGCTTATTCGCAAGTAGTTATCAAGTGAAAACATCAATGGCGCAATAGGCGAAAACATTGCGTAAATTCTTACATACTTTACCGCCATATCAAGAAGTTCACCGTCCGCACCAATCAATCTCATCAATGTGGGCGCACCAAAGAAAATTATCAAGCCACTGATCAATCCCGTTGTCATTATCAATATAATTGAGCAAGTAAAGAATTCGTTTGCTTTTTTATCTTCTTTTTGACCAAGAAAAATAGAAATCGGCACGGAAGAACCTACACCAACAAGCTCCGACAACGCAAAATTCATAATAACAATCGGCAAAGCAAGACCAAGAGCGGCGAAAGCGGTAGTGCCAAGGAATTTACCAACAAATATAGATTCAAAAACCGTATAAAGCGATGATGCAAGCATACTGATACCGCCAGGAATTGCTGCTTTCATAAATAGCTTTGACGGTTTGGTGTTTAGATATAGACTTTGACTCATTCAGATTTTTCTCCTATGTCTTGATTATCAATAACATTCAACAGTTTATCTCTTTCGTGCTTAATATTTTCAAGGTGTCTTTGATAAAGAGAGATATAGTTTTCTCTTTCTTCTTCTGAAAACATAAGAAACGCATTTTTTTCTAGCTCATCAATTTTGATGATAATACGTTTAGCAAATTGTTCTCCGTCCTCTGTTAAAAGTATTTTTTTGCGATTTCTTGTGCGGGGAATTGTTTCAAGTCGCACCAGACCTTTCTTTTGCAGGTTGCCAACTGCCGAATTGATTGTTTGAACGGGATAAAACCAGTCATTACATAAATCATTTTGTGTGCAGTCACCATCGGTGTGCGAGATTGCGTACAATATCCAAAACGCTGTGTCGGTTAAACCAAATCGTCCTGCTATTCCACGATAAATTTCATCAGATTCTTTATACAGGCGATTTAGCGAATTCAGTTGTTGCTGTAGTTTTTGTTCCATATTTATACCTCATATTGTTATAATCTGGATTTGGGAGGCACTCTCATGACCTTCTCAAAAAGGAACATTCCCTCAAAGTAATCGCTTTTGCCCAATACCTCGTCTGACCCATATTTATTAGGTCCGTTAGGGTCTTTGTGATATTTATTGAAAAACTCCACGATATGAAAACCACAACGATTCACATAAAAATGGATATTACGTTTTTCAAAATAAGGGGTACAGGTTTCCCATGCCTTTGTTTGCGGATGTAATTCTTCAATACTTTTCCAAATGGCTTGACCAATGCCCTTGCTTTGTGTGCCAACCTTAACGTACAAGAAATCAAGATGATTATGCTGTGTTTCTTCGTCAATTACCACTATTGCACCGCCAACCGATACGCCGTCAGCAAATGCTTCATATGCAATCGAACCCTTTGTTTTAAGGGAACGGTTAATATGGCTTTCTGGGAGGATTTCTACCTCCATCTCACCAAATCCATCAACAGCCCCTTGTTGAAATGCTTCCTGCATATCCTTCTTAAACTGTGCCAAATGCTTCTCGTTGAGAGGCACTAATTCAAAATTCATATCGATTTCCTCCAAGACACAATATTACATGTTTCCGAAATCGGAAACTTGTCAATACCCTTTATCGAAAAATTAAAATTATAATACGATTGGCTAATCATATGAACTATATCGATGTATCAAAAACGAAGGGTGAACGAAACAAGCATTGTCCTCCTCGCGATACGCTAGCCTGACTTCGTCGTCCGCCTTACATCACGAAAAATATACGCACAAATACTTAGCCGTTTTTAAAGTTATCGACTATTAAACTAAATATAAGTAGTTAAAAGGGAATACACTGAGTTGTATTCCCTTTTCCTATATGGGTATATTATGAATATATGTTTCACAAAAAGGAAGTGATGTCCATACCAAACACTAATAAAGTGCCCAATCGGTTAATCCATGAAAAATCCCCCTACCTGCTCCAGCACGCGTACAATCCGGTAAACTGGTATCCGTGGGGGCAGGAAGCCTTTAATACGGCAAAACTGGAGGACAAGCCTGTCTTTTTAAGTATCGGCTACTCTACTTGCCACTGGTGTCATGTGATGGCGCACGAGAGCTTTGAGGACGAGGAAGTAGCCGAAGCCTTAAACCGGGATTTTATTGCGATTAAGGTGGATAAGGAAGAGCGCCCGGATGTGGACGCGGTTTATATGGCGGTATGTCAGGCTATGACCGGTAGCGGCGGCTGGCCCCTGACCATCCTGATGACACCGGAGCAAGCCCCTTTTTACGCGGGCACGTACTTCCCCAAGCATTCACGCTATTCCATGCCCGGCGTTTTGGAGCTGCTTTCTGCTGTCTCTGAACAATGGCGCGGCAATCGGGAACAGCTGCTGCACGCAGGTAAGCAGATGATAGAGGCAATTCAGGAGCACTCGGAAAAGAAGAAAACCGGTCGGATAACAAATGACGATTATATCGGCACAAGGGAACTGTTTAACCAAAGCTTTGATGAGAAATACGGCGGCTTCGGTCGCAGCCCCAAGTTCCCGTCTCCCCATAACCTCATGTTTTTACTGCGTTTTTCCCAATTGAAAGACGACGGCAGAGCGCTTTTTATGGTGGAAAAAACTTTGCGGCAGATGTTTCAGGGCGGCATCTATGACCATATCGGGTTTGGGTTTTCACGTTATTCTACGGATAATAAATGGTTAGTGCCCCATTTTGAGAAAATGCTATACGATAACGCGATGCTGGCAATTATATATCTGGAAGCCTATCAGATAACCGGCACTGAATTTTACCGGACGGTTGCGGAATCGATTCTCGAATATGTGAAGCGCGAAATGACCGACCGGCGCGGCGGCTTCTACAGCGCGCAGGACGCGGACAGCGAGGGAGTAGAAGGGAAATATTATGTGTTTGCCCCTGATGAGATACGTGCCGTTCTTGGGGATGATTCCGGAGCGTATTTCAACGATTACTTTCAAATTACCGAAAAAGGCAATTTTGAGGGTAAGAATATCCCGAACCGGATCGGTAAGCCGGATTTTGACAAGCCGGATGAGAAGATTCAAAAGATGCTTCCCAAAGTATATGAATACCGATTGCAGCGTACGGTTCTTCATAAGGATGATAAAATTCTCACCTCCTGGAACGCATTAATGATCGCGGCTTACGCGAAGGCTTACCGAGTTCTCGGGAATGCCCGTTATTTACAGGAAGCGCAGAGAGCGGTGGAGTTTATTCGTGTGAGCCTTACCGACGGCAGCGGCGGTCTGTTAGTCCGCAGCCGTGAAGGAGAGTCCTCCGGTTCCGGCGGTCTGGATGATTACGCGTTTCTAGTCTGGGCGATGCTGGAGTTGTACGAAGCAACCTTTGAGCCGGAGTATCTGCGGGAAGCGCTCCGTCTCAGCCGCAGAATTCTGGATGATTTTTGGGACGAAGCAAGCGGCGGGTTCTATCTGACGGCAAAAGGCGCGGAGCAGTTGATCTACCGGCCGAAGGAGACCTATGACGGCGCGATTCCCTCCGGCAATTCCGTTGCCGGCTATTGCCTTGCAAGGCTTGCCAGACTGACCGGGGAGCCGTTTCTGGAGGGCTATGCGGCAAAGCAGGCTGATTTCTTGGCATCCGTAGTCAAAGAATATCCGGCAGGCTACAGTTTTGCCCTGATGGCACTGATTCCGTCCGTTTATCCCGGAAGGGAGGTTGTCTGCGTAATGAAAGATAAGGAAGACTTGGAGGAGTTGAAAAAACTGTTGAGCAAAAAACTCTTGTTCAATACGGCGGTACTCGTCCTGACCCCGGAAAACGCGGAGCAGATTCACGGCATTGCGCCGTTTACAAAGGATTACCCGCTTAAAGACGGCAAAAGTACATTCTATCTGTGCCAAAACAACACCTGTTCCTCGCCGGTCAACGATTTCTCCGAATTGGCAAACAGCCTGTTATAAACAAATCACCCCTGCGCATAATAAGCGCAGGGGTGATTTTATGGCTAAAGCCAGCATGTATTTTGATTTGAACGGTCTGCACGGGAATCGTGGAGAAAAAGAGATCAAGCAGCAGCTGGACAAAATTCCCGGCGTACTATCGGTAAGCGTCACCGATGATCGTAAACGCGTCGCGGTAGATTTCGATACAACCGGAACAAACCGGGAACAGCTGCGCAAAAAAATAGATGAAATCGGTCTGAAGATCACAGGAGAAAAATTTGACGAACACATCATGTAGGAGGTTGCATAATGCCAAAGGACAGTCAGCCAGATAATAAGAATTCGAGAATAGAAAAGGCGAACGGACAAACCCCAATCACAAGGGAAAATCAGAACCAGAATAAAAACGCGAAAAAGCAGTCAGTCAAAAACAATGATGTTTGACCGCATTCGTTAAGGAGGAAGTCAAATGGCAAAGGCTGGTATGAGACGACCGGACCCGCAGGAACCGCACGGAACAGAAAGCAACCACAAGCTGCATATCCCGAAGAACGCGGTGAAGCCGGTTCCGGAGCTTCAGGGCAAGGCGAAGCACGGCAAAGAGAAGGCGCCGCCGATGTGAGCAAAATCGGCGGCGCTTGGCACCTTGCCTTGCACGATTTATCGCAGTCTGACAGCTGTAATCTGGGGCTGCTGCAAAATACCTCTAAACAGGGGACAAAAAATACGCTTGGATGAGGCTTTAATGAAGCCGTATCAAGCGCATTTTTTTGCTTCTCCGTTGGTTCTTCGATATTATTTCGCAAACATTTTACAATGGGTCTTTGTTAGTCGTCTATTACCCTGCCGTCAGTGGAAATTGTTACGATATGCCAAGGAATCATTTTGCCGCTGTTCTGCAACGCGGTCTTAACATAATTGACCATACCGCCGCAGCATGGAACCTCCATGCGGACTACGGTCACGCTCTTAATCTCGTTCTGTCGCAGAATCGCAGTGAGCTTCTCGCTGTAATCCACTGCGTCGAGTTTCGGGCAGCCGATCAGCGTAATTTTATTTTTCATAAATTTGTGGATATTCGGGTATGCGTATGCCGAGCAGTCCGCGATAATGGCAAGGCTTGCGTCCTGAAAATATGGGGCGTTCGGGGAAACAAGCTGAATCTGGCAGGGCCACTGGCGAAGCTCCGACTGGGATGCGGGAGCTTCTGGTTCCGCTGCCTGCGGGGCTCTTTCAATTCTGCGTGCCGCTCTGCCCGGGCATCCGGTGTGCTGGGTCATATTCTGCAGCATTTGCTTTTGTTTCACCGCTTCCTCGTCGAATTCTTCGGCTTCGCGCTCAATGATACTGATTGCGCCGGTGGGGCATTGGGGCAGGCAGTTGCCCAACCCGTCACAATAGGAATCGCTGGTCAAAACGGCTTTGCCGTCAATGAGCTGCAGCGCGCCTTCCTGGCAAGCCCCTACGCAAAGGCCGCAGCCATTACAGAGCTCGGAATCTATGCTGATAATCTTGCGTTTCATAAAATACCTCCGTTTATAGTACAAATGATTTGATTTCTTATCACAGGCTTCTTGCCTTTCTGATCAGATTATATTATAATTTAATTGTTTAATCTGTAGCTGTGGCTACCAATTGAAAGAAAGTGATTATATATTTGATAATTATATCAATATCTTTATAAAATGCGTGTTGTTTCAGAACATTAATCCGGAGGATATTATCAGAATGATGTCCTGCATTGCCCCGCGAAAAGCAGAGTACGAAAAAGGCGAACTGATTTTGCAGGCAGCGGATTCTCTGCGGGAAATCGGTGTTGTATTGGCGGGTACGGTGGAAATTTGTAAGGAAACGCCCCTCGGTGAACGGGTAGTGCTCACGAAAATACCGGCTGGGGGAATCTTCGGCGAAGTGGTTGCGCTGGTGGGTGCGCAAAAAGCGCCGGTCACCATTTTTTCTTCTGAAAAAAGCACGATTTTGTATTTTCAACCGGAAAAACTACTTACCCCCTGCCGCAGCGTTTGCTCCTGGCACAGACAGCTTACGTTAAACCTGGTGCGCCTTCTGGCGCAGAAAGCCCTGTATCTGAACCGGAAAATTGACTATCTTGTCATAAAAAGCATGCGCGGAAAGCTAAGTACCTTTCTGTACGAGCAGTACCGCAAATCTGGCAAGCATCAGTTTATCCTGCCCTTTAACCGCAACGATCTTGCAGATTTTCTCAATGTATCGCGTCCGTCCATGTCTCGCGAGCTGGGACGGATGCGGGACGAAGGAATCCTGACATTTTCCGGCAGCTCGTTCAAAATTGAAAATTTGCCGCTGCTTCAGCGGTATGTGGAGTAAAGGAGCAAAATATGAACAGTACAATCAGCGCTATTATTCGTAAAATGATTCAATACAATCAGGCTGACCCGGGCAGGGTTCAGCACGCGATCAAAGTCTACGCGTTTGCAAAAGCCATCGGTGAGCGGGAAGCGGTTGACGCCAAGACCATGGAGATATTGGAGCTCGCCGCAGTCCTCCACGATATTGGCATCCGGAACAGCGAACGCAAATATGGCTCGACGGACGGGAAGCATCAGGAGCTGGAAGGCCCGCCTGTGGCGGAAGAAATGCTGAAAAGCCTGTGTGTTCCGGAGGATGTGATTAAGCGCGTTTGCTTTTTAATCGGGCATCATCATACTTACACGCAAATCGAAGGAATTGACTATCAGATTTTGATTGAGGCGGATTTCCTCGTGAATATCTACGAAGACCATTTGATGGAGGATCAGGCACGGACTGTTCTTCGAAAATACTTCCAGACGGACGCGGGCAAGGAATACCTGACCGAGATGTATCTGAGCAAGCCGGAAAGCAAACCGGAATGAAAACAAGTCCATTTCGCTATTCCAAAGATAACAAACGGTACCACACGCTGAGCTATCACCTGAAAACAATCTTTCACCACAGAGTGATGAAGGCTGTGATAGACGCGGGCTTCACCTGCCCCAATCTGGACGGTACCAAAGGAACCGGCGGCTGCGCGTACTGCCTGAACGGCAGCGGCGATTTTGCCAGCGGCGGGATTTCGGTTCAGGAGCAGGTGCGCGCGGAGCTTTTGCGGGTGAGAAAGAAGTACCCTGACGCGAAGGTGATCGCCTATTTTCAGGCACATACGAATACCTATGCGCCGCTTCCGGTTCTAAAAGAAAAGTATGAAGGTGCATTGGGTGTGGAGGGTGTGTGCGGTATCAGTATTGCCACGCGGGCGGACGCGCTGGAGCCGGAGACGGTGGATTACCTTGCCGGTCTGGCTCAAAGGACCTACCTGACGGTGGAGCTCGGCTTACAGACGGCGCATGACGACACAGCGAAAAAAATGAATCGGGGGCATACATATTCGGAGTTTCTGACTGCATATCAGGAACTGAAATCGCGCGGCATCCGTGTTTGCGTCCACATCATCAACGGCTTGCCGGGAGAAACAGCGGAAATGATGCTGGATACGGCACGGGAGCTGGGTCGGTTAAAAACCGACGCGGTAAAGATCCACCTTCTTCAAATTATGGAGGGAACCGAGCTGGCAAGGCAGTACGCGCTGGGGAAGGTGCGCCCGATGACCCGGGAGGAATATATCGGCACGGTGCGCTCCCAGCTGGAGGTGTTAGAACCGGAAACCGTGATCGAGCGACTAACCGGCGACGGAGCGCGCGAGAAGCTGATTGCCCCGCGCTGGGGGGTGGACAAAATATCTGTGCTGGGCGGGATTGACAAAGCGCTTGCGGAGCAGGATACGTGGCAGGGTAAAAAAATCTGGCGCTAACATCCCGGAACGCTTCGACCGATATAACAATTGGGCGGTGAAATCAGTGGGATACCGGATTGCATTTCCTGTAGAATCGTAGTAAAATTAGATGTAATATGGGATAATTTACCGAACATCCGGCTTACAAACCGGATTGGGTTCATATAGTTGATTAACTTGAAATTCCTTGCAAGCGGAGGGCACGGCGAATGAGCATGAAACGTCAGCGCAAACCTGTAAAAGCGAAATTGGCGAGAGCTCCGGAGGACTATGTTTTTGCTCTGGATATCGGCACGCGCAGTGTCATCGGCATCGTGGGAATACTCGACGGCGAGCTTCTGCGGATTCAGGCGGTGGAATCTGCGGAGCATACGAAGCGCGCTATGATCGACGGGCAAATCGAGGATATCGAGCAGGTCAGTTTGGTGGCGCGAACGGTAAAGGAACGGCTGGAAGCGAAGCTGGGCTACTCTCTGAAGCATGTCTGCGTTGCGGCCGCCGGACGTGCGCTGAAAACACAGAGGGCAGCATATCAGATTGAGCTGGAAGAATCCCAGTCCGTTGACCAGGAGTTGGTCTGCCGGCTGGAGGCGGGCGCTATCGAGGCGGCGGAGCACCAGTTTGAGCCAGGCAGCGGTGAGAAGGATCAGCACATGTTTTATCTGGTAGGCTATTCCGTCACCGAATATACCCTGGATGACTACCCGATTTCCAGTCTTCTGGACCATAAAGGAAGGCATGTGGGCGTTGAAGTAATTGCCACATTTCTGCCGCGCGAGGTTGTGGACAGCCTTTATACCACCATGCACAAAACCGGGCTGGATGTTGCCAGCCTGACCTTGGAACCGATTGCCGCAATGAACGCTACCATTCCCCAGCAGCTGCGGCTTTTGAACCTTGCTCTGGTGGATATCGGAGCCGGAACCTCGGATATCGCTATTTCCAGGGACGGAGGCGTTGTCGCGTACACCATGGCAACGGTTGCGGGCGATGAGATTACCGAAGCTATAATGAAAAAATATCTGGTGGACTTCCAAACCGCAGAGGGTATTAAGCTTAAAATCGATACGGAGCAGGAAATCCGTTTTCAGGATATTCTCGGAATGGAGCATGCCGAAACTTCCGCAGGGGTGCTCTCGGCGATAGAGCCGGATATGCGGATGCTCGGTAAAGAAATTGCCGAGGATATCATAAAAGCGAACGGAGATTCCACCTCGGCGGTCTTTTTGGTTGGCGGAGGGAGCAAGCTAAAAGGAATTTGCGCCTGCGTTGCCGAGTATTTAAACCTGGACCCCAATCGCGTGGCGGTTGGCGGAAACAATTTTATGATGAATGTATCCGCCCCGGATTATGACATTACAGGACCGGAGTTCGCCACGCCGCTCGGAATTGCCATTTCTGCTGCGCTGAACCTGATCAGCGACAGCTTTTCCATCACGCTGAACGGCAGTAAGGCAAAGCTGTTCCGCAGCAAAAAGCTTACCATACTCGATGTGCTTCTGATGAATGGCTTTAGCTACAACCAGTTTATCAGCCGTTCCGGAAAAAGTATGCTGGTTGAACTGAACGGGGAGAAAAAGATTCTTTACGGCAGTCATCCGGAGGTTGCGAAGATTACAATTAATGGGAAAAACGCAAATATTTCCGCTCTGGTGAAAGCCGGGGATGATATCCAATTTTCACCAGCGGTTGCCGGGTCGGACGCAAAGGCGGTACTTACTGATATTGTGGATTGGGTGCCGAACGGTACCGTTACCCTGCAGGAGGAAGAATTCACCATCGGTACACAGGCGAGGGTGAACGGCGATCCTGCTCTTCCAAACCGGAAACTGAAGCATCACGATAGGATTGTAACCAGCCAGATTGTCACCGTGGAAGACCTTCTGCGGGAAGTCGGCTGTGATTTGGAAAGCCCCATCCTCGTAAACGGACAGCCTGTCAGCTTGAAATTCTGTTTATCGGATGGGGACGAGATCGTTCTGGATGAAGAAGCACAGCTGGAATGGGTGGAGCCAGATCAGCAGGCTTCTCCGCCTTCGGCTGAGGAGGCAAATCCAATTCAAAGTCAGCCGGTAACAGCTGAAGTCGGGCTATTGCGGGAATCCCCGGAGTCGGAGCAGAGGGAAGCTACGGAGAATTCTGACCAAGCCACCGCGCAAACGGCTCTATGCGTAACGCTGAACCGCAAGCCTCTGAAGCTGCCGCCCAAACCGGACGGCGCGCCGTACTTCTTAGTGGATATGCTCAATCTGGTGGATATGGATTTGACCAAGCCGGAGGGCAGAATCATTGTGATAAAAATCAACGGAACAGACGCGCCGTACCTGCAAAAGCTGGAATACGACGACGAAATCGATATTCACTGGGATTTGCCGAGCAGCTTAAAAGTATAGCAATGGACTATATAAAAAGAGCTTCCGAAACCGGATGGGTTCGGAAGCTCTTTTTATCGTGCACCCCGTGTGAGGGGTAACTTATAAGGGAACGGAATTGTACCGGAGTTTAAAACGCCTTCGGGATGAACCCGATCTTCTTCATGGTCTTGCTCAGCGTGCGCGAAGAAATGCTGAGTGCCTTCTGCGCGCCTTCGGTGTAGCACTTTTCCAAATAATCCTTATCCTTAATGTAACGGTTGAAGCGTTCCTGAATCGGGCGCAGATGCTCCACCACGGTCTCGCCTACAGCAGTTTTAAAATCACCGTAGCCCTTGCCCTCGAATTGCTTTTCAATCTGCTCGTAGGTCAGCCCGGTAATACAGGCGTAAATGCCCATCAGGTTGTTTACGCCGTCTTTGCCGTCGGCATAACGAACACAGGCCTCGCTGTCGGTCACAGCGCGCTTGAACTTGCGCATGATATCCTCCGGCTTATCCAGAACCGCCACGTAGGCGTTGGCGTTTTCGTCCGATTTACTCATTTTTCGGGTCGGCTCCTGCAACGACATTACGCGCGCGCCCTGTTTGGGAATGTAGGCATCCGGCACGGTAAAGGTCGGGCTGTAAATTCCGTTAAAACGCTCCGCAATATTGCGGGATATTTCCAGATGCTGCTTCTGGTCGGCGCCTACGGGCACCAAATCGGCCTGATACAGCAGGATATCCGCCGCCATCAAGCTCGGGTAAGTGAACAGACCGGCATTTACGTTGTCCGCGTGTTTTGCGGATTTATCCTTAAACTGCGTCATGCGCTGCAGCTCGCCGAACTGGGTATAGCAGTTCAGAATCCAGGCAAGCTGAGCGTGCGTGTTTACATGGCTCTGGATAAAGAATAGGCTCTTATCGGGGTCAATTCCGCAGGAAAGCAGAAGGGCGTAAGCCTCCAGTGTATTGCGGCGGAATTTTGCCGGATCCTGCCGCACGGTAATGGCGTGCAGATCCGCCAGCGCGTAGATACAGTCATATTCATCCTGCAGGCTGATCCAGTTTTTCAGGGCACCGAGATAATTGCCCAAAGTGATTGTGCCGCTGGGCTGAATGGCGCTGAAAATGACCTTTTTTTGTTCGGTTGCTGCTTCCATGATAATCCTCCATGAAGTTCCTGTGCGTATTTACAGGGATATTATTACCATTATTTAATGATATCGTTCGCCAGTTCGCCGAGAATCCGAATCCCTTTTACAAGCTGCTCGTCCGTCGGGGTGCTGAAGTTGATGCGGAAGGACTGGCAGGGCTGGGCTTCATCGGTCAGAAACGCGTTTCCGGGGACGACGCAAACCTTGCGGAGCACGGCCTGTTTACAGAAATCTGTCATATCCACACCGTCCGGCAGAGTGCACCAGAGAAACAGTCCGCCCTCGATCGGATGATACGTAATTTTTGGCGCAAGGTACTGATCGAGTGCGTCCGTCGCAATTTTAGTTTTCCTTTTATAGATTTCGCGTAGCCGTTTCAAATGCGCTTCAAAATCATATTTTGCAATAAACTCACTGCAGACGAGCTGCGACCAAATATTGGTGTGAACGTCCTCGCCCTGCTTGCAGACGATCATTTTTTGCAGAATTTCCTTCGGCGCAATCGCGTAGCCCACGCGCATTCCGGGAGAAATCACCTTGGAAAAGCTGCCTGCGTAAATCACAAGACCATCCTCGTCGAGTGACTTGACCGCTTCAATATGTTCGCCCTGAAAGCGCAGGTCGCCGTATGGATTATCCTCGATAATCAAAACCTGGTATTTTTTTGCCAGCGCGTAAAGCTGCTTGCGTTTTTCCCAGCTCATCGTGATTCCGGCGGGATTTTGGAAGTTCGGAATGGTGTAGATGAACCTGACGTTTTTCTCTTCCGCCAGCGCTTTTTCCAGCTCTGCCATATTCATTCCGTCTGCTTCCATCTCAATGCCGCGCAGACGCGCGCTGTAAGAGCGGAAGGTGTTCAGGGAGCCAATGAAGCTTGGCGCTTCGCAAAGCACGGTATCTCCCTCGTTGACAAGCGATTTTGTGGCAAGATCCATAATCTGCTGAGCGCCGCTGGTAATCAGTATATGATCAAAATCCCGACCGATACGGTGCTTATCCTTCATATAGGCGGTCAGCTGATCCCTTAAAGGCTGGTAGCCCTCGGTAATGTTGTATTGAAGCGCGTCAATCGGACGTTCCGCGAAGAGCCTTGCGGATATTTCCGCGATTTCCTTTGCAGGAAAAGCCTCCGGCGCTGGATTGCCCGCGGAAAGCGAAATTACGCTCGGGTCCGAGGCGTATTTGAAGATTTCTCTGATTGCAGACGGTTTTAATTTTTGAACACGATCGGAAAATGAATAGTCCATCCTGACGTCCTCCAGTTTTCACAATATTAGTATTATTTTACCACAGATATCCGCTTGTGACTACAGATAACCTATCAAATTTGCAAAATACTTATAATCTGATTGAATTTTCCAAAATATTACAACACGTTATGACAATACCGTACATATACCAATAGTATAATAAAAATTAGTAAATATTGGACAAGTTACCAAATAATGTATGGCGGTGATTGAAATGATAAAGGCAAATACGAGGCGGGTTAGTTTTCTGGAGGCAGCTGCCGCGCCGACGAAAGCGATAGCAAAGCAACTGGTCTTTTTTGCGCTGGGCATGCTCTGCGCCCGCAGTGTGGTTTTTGGTAAATATGCGCCGTTCGGCGTGGCGGCGGTGGCTGCTGCACCCTATTCTTCTCTGCTCAGCGTCCTGTTGGGCAGTGCTGTGGGGTATCTGCTTCCCTCACAAACAGTGGTTCCTGTGCATTATATTGCCGGGATTCTGGCGGCGGCGGCAATTCGCTGGACCTTAAGCGATCTGGTCAAGCTTAAGATGCACCCGGGGTTTGCGCCGATTACCGCGTTTTTGCCGGTAATGGCCACGGGACTCTCCATTATATTCGTTAACGGCTCAACCTCCACCACGGTGGCAATGTATGTGGCAGAGTCCTTTCTGGCGGCAGGCGTAGCTTACTTCTTCGCGAGATCAGCCGCGCTTTCAGAAGCCGGGAAAAAAATCGGTGAAATGAGCGCTCAGGAGATCACCTGCGCGGCAATGACGGCCTGTGTGGTTTTGCTGTCACTTTCCAATCTGAGCATCGGCGCGATTTCTCTGGGACGTGTTCTGGCTGTGGTAGCGATTTTGCTCGCTGCCCGGTACGGCGGAGTATCCGGCGGAAGTGTTGCCGGAATCGCTTCCGGAATCGTGTTCAGTCTTTCCACTGCCGGGGTAAGCTACCTCTCCGGCGCCTATGCACTCGGCGGCATGATGGCGGGGGTTTTTTCTCCGGTTGGGCGTTTGGCTTCTGTGGCGGCTTTCATCGTATCTAACGCGGTGGCTTCTCTTCAGGTTGGCAACCAATCCGCTGTGGTGAACGGTTTGTACGAAGTGATGATCGCGACGGTGTTCTATATGATTCTGCCGTCCAAGGTTTGTACGCCGCTTATCGGCATGTTTTCCCGCAGTGACGATACCGCGCGTACCGACGGGCTCCGGCGCGCCGTTATTATGAAGCTGGATTACGCGGCCAAGGCGCTTGGGAGCGTTTCTGAGTCGGTTGAGGAGGTATCCAAAAAGCTTTCGATTACTTGCGCTCCGGATATCAACGGCGTGTATAAAAAGACGATTGACGAGGTTTGCTGCAGTTGCGGTCTGAAGGTTTACTGCTGGGAACGGAACTATGGCGACAGCATGAATGCGTTTAACGATCTTACGGACAAGCTCCGCGGCCAGGGGAGCGTAGAACGCGGTGATTTCAGCGTCCAGTTTTCATCCCATTGCAGCCGCCTTACCGACTTGATGAATTCAATTAACCGAAATTACAATGAGTTTATGATCCGGGACGCGGCGGAAAGCCGCGCACAGCAGGTGAGAAGCGTGGTCTCCGACCAGTTTGTCACCACAAGCAATATGCTGGAAGAAATGGCAAGCGAGTTAGAGCTTTATGAGCGGTTTGATTTTGCCGCCGCTCAAAAAATCAGCGAGGTTTTGCGGGATGCCGGAATAATGGCTATTGATGTCAGCTGCCGTACCGACCGCTATAACCGGATGTCGGTGGAAATTGTAACGGCAACTATTGAGGGGACGCGGCTGAACCGGGCGGAGCTGACCTCCCAGATTTCCCGCGCCTGCGGCAGGGTGTTTCAGCAGCCCTGCATCAGTACGGTAAAAGGCAAATGCCGACTGCAAATGAGTGAGCTGCCGCTTTACCGGGTACAGACCGGCTGTGCACAGCATTCCTGCGGTAACGCTCAGTTCTGCGGCGACAGTTGGGAATGCTTCACCGACGGAAATGGTCGGCAGGTGGCGATTATCAGTGACGGAATGGGCAGCGGAGGCCGCGCCGCGGTTGACGGTGCAATGGCGAGCGGAATCCTTTCACGGCTGGTCAAGGCTGGAATCGGGTTCGACGCGGCGTTGCGGATTGTTAATTCTGCGCTGTTGGTGAAATCGAGCGATGAATCCCTCGCGACAATTGATTTGGTTACGCTGGATTTGTTCAGCGGCTACTCAGAGTTTATGAAGGCCGGTGCGCCAATCAGTATTCTTCGAAAGCACGGCAGAGCCTTCCGGGTGGACGCGCCAAGCCTGCCAATCGGAATTTTAAATGATATTCATTTTAATAAGTATAATGATTATCTTGAGGACGGCGACCTGCTGGTGCTTCTTTCCGACGGTGCGTTGTCTTCGGGAGACGAGTGGATTTGTGACGAGATGGAAAAATGGGATGGTCAGGTGCCGCAAGAGCTGGCGGAAACGATTGTATCCGAAGCAATTGCGCGCCGGGACGACGGTCATGATGATGATATCACCGCGCTGGTGCTGAAGATTATGAAGCGGGAATAAACACAATACGCCCGGTCTTAGTCTGGGGAACGGCAAAAACCGTATATGCCGGGAAACGGCTGTCTCCAGACCTTTAAAATATGCGGGAGGTCCTCCTTGTCGGCAGTAGCCCCGCTTCGGCGGGGTTCAGACTGACGACAAAGTCATGCAACCGCAAAATTGCGATGCAATGTTGCTTCCTGCGTTGGCTGTGCTTGCAAATTTCGGTCATATACACAGCGTATGCTCCTTTGTTTGCGGCGCTTGCTGCCTTTGTCTTGCCCGATTGTCGCAGTCGGACAGTTTGTCTGAATCCTGTACCCCGCTTCGGCGGGGTTATTTATTGAAAAGAATTCACTTGCTTCTCGGCGGATTTGGATGTAAGATGATGGTACTTAAAGAAGAATTTAAAGGAGGTTATGGATATGTCAAGCAGAAGAATCATTTTATCAGCTGTGCTTTTTGTTTTGGTTGTCCTTTCGGGCTGTTCCAAATCACCGGCAGACAGTTCCTCATCCGGTTTCGTAAGCGCGCAGGCTTCCGCCGCATCCTCTTCTATGGCACCCATCACGCCGCCTGCTTACGCTGCCCAGCCATCCTCCTCTGCGGCACAGGAGGATTCTGTAAAGACCCTGCTTCTTACCATTCAGAAGGAGGCGCAGCAGGGAAAAGTAATCAACTGTGAATTCCCCGTAGAAAAAACATGCATCGAAGATGTTCAGAAGAAATGGGGTCAGGAGGATCAATCAGAGTATGTTGCCGCGGCAAAAGGGGTTTATGCGACCTATATCAAAAAAGGCATAGCCTTCGGCTACAACAAAGGTTCCCAGATTTTTGAGGTCCGTACCTTTGACAGCCAATTAAAGAATCTTCCTTTGTCGAAGGTTGTTGAAGTATTTGGAAAGCCCGCACACGATGTAAAAAACGAGAAAGAAGATATTACAGGTTACGTTATAAACGAGAAATATAAGATTTTATTTGTGTTCCCCAAAACAGATGCAAAAGACCCGGTGCTTGACCATTATTCGGTGTTTTACCCGCAGGGTACAGTCAATTATATGGCCGATGATCTCGGTCGGGAATGGTGAAAAAGAACAGCATATAAGCAAAAATTCCCCGGCTGTGGCAGCCGGGGAATTTTTTTATTTTACTCCAAACAGAGTTTCGGCGTTGCGGCGGGTCGCTTCCAGAACGGCGGCGGCGGCGATTCCGCGTATCTCCGCTACCTTTGCGGCAGTGTAGGCAATCAGCGTGGAATCGTTGCGCTTGCCGCGGTACGGTACGGGCGCCATATAGGGGCAGTCGGTTTCCATCAGCATGCGCTCCAGCGGAATGGATGCCGCGACCTCAACCGGAACGCGCGCGTTTTTAAAGGTTACCGCGCCGCCCAACCCGACGTACATTCCCAGTCGAACCACTTCGTTTGCCATCTCCGCACTGCCGGAAAAGCAGTGGACCACGCCGGAAGGTTTCAGCCTGCGTAAAATCTCCATGGTATCGCCATGCGCGTCGCGGTCGTGGACGATAATCGGAAGGTGATACTCCTGCGCCAGCAGGATCTGTTGTTCAAAGAGCGACTTTTGCACAGCCCTCGGCGCGTTGTCTTCAAAATGATAATCAAGCCCGATTTCCCCGATTGCGACCACCCTTTTCGAGGAAACGAGCGTTGCGAGCTGTTGCATCGCGTCCTCGGGAGCGTCCTTCGCGCATTCCGGATGGATTCCGACCGCCGCGTAAAAAAAATAGGGGTAACGTTCCGCTAGCCGGATGGAAGACCGGGAGGACGCCAAATCCGCCCCACAGTTTACCACGTTGCAGATACCCCTGCGCGGCAGCTCCTCCAGCAGGCTTTCGCGGTCTTCGTCGAAAGCCTCGTCGTCGTAGTGCGCGTGAGAATCAAAAATTGCGTTATTCATGATTAACGAACCTTGCTTCCGGCGGGAACGCCGTCCACAAAGATTACCTTTACATCATTTTCGCCCGCGTCCGCCGCCAGAATCATTCCCTGGCTCTCCACGCCGCAGAGAGTTGCGGGCTTCAGGTTGGATACCAGTATGATACTGTGCCCGATCAAATCCTCCGGCTTATACCACTGCGCGATACCGGAAGCAACCGTGCGACCGCCCATGCCGTCGTCAATAGTCAGTTTCAGCAGCTTTTTGGCACGCTTCACCGGCTCGCAGGCAGTGATTTTGCCCACGCGAAGGTCTACCTTGCCAAAATCGTCGATGCCGATCTGGGCGATTCCTTCAATTTTCTTTTCTTCCTCTGCCTCCTTGTCCGCCGTCGGATTCGGAATCAGCTGATTGAGCTCTTCAATTTCCTTCTCTACATCGATGCGTGGGAACAGGGTTTCTCCCTTTGTAATCACGGCATCCGAAGAAAGAACGCCCCATTTCGCGGAGGATTCATAGGTCAGCTCCTCTGCCGTTGCGCCAAGCTGCGCCTGAATCTTCGGGGAGGTTTCCGGCATAAACGGGGTAATCAGGATGGAGACAATACGCAGACTTTCACACAGGTTGTAAATAACCGCCGCAAGCCGCGCCTTTTTGGTTTCGTCCTTGCCAAGCGCCCACGGCATGGTTTCGTCGATATATTTGTTGGTACGGGCGATCAGCCTCCAGATTTCCGTCAGAGCGGCGCTAAACTGGTAACCGGCAATCGCGCAGTCGCATTTTTGGCGAAGCTCCAGAGCCATCCGGATCAGGTCGTCGTCGAGCGGATCGCTCTCGCGCTCCGCCGGAATTTTTCCGCCAAAGTATTTCTCCGCCATCGCGGTGGAGCGGGAAAGCAGATTGCCCAAGTCGTTGGCGAGATCGGAGTTAATTCGACTGATGAGCGCTTCATTGGTAAACAGACCGTCCGCGCCGAACGGGATTTCGCGCAGCAGAAAATACCGGATTGCGTCCACGCCGTAACGGTTGCAGAGAATATTTGGGTCAACCACATTTCCCTTGGATTTGCTCATTTTGCTTCCGTCTCCGAACAGCAGCCAGCCGTGGCCGTAAACCTGCTTCGGCAGGGGGAGGTCGAGCGCCATTAGCATGGCGGGCCAGATGATGGTGTGGAAACGCACGATTTCCTTTCCAACGAAATGAACATCCGCCGGCCAGTATTTCTTGTAATCGGAGTCGTTCTCCGAAGCAAAGCCCAGCGCGGTGATATAGTTGGTGAGTGCGTCAAGCCAGACATAAACAACATGCTTCGGGTCAAAATCGACCGGGATGCCCCAGGTAAAGCTGGTACGCGAAACACACAAATCCTCAAGACCCTGCTTGATGAAATTGATCATCTCGTTTTTACGGCTATCCGGCTGAATGAAATCCGGCTGATCCTCATAAAGCTTGAGCAGACGGTCGGCGTATTTGGAAAGGCGGAAGAAGTAAGCTTCTTCATTCGCTATTTTTACTTCCCTGCCGCAGTCGGGGCATTTGCCGTCCTTGAGCTGTGTTTCCGTCCAGAAGGCTTCGCACGGTGTACAGTACCAGCCCTCGTACTGCCCTTTATAGATTTCGCCCTTGTCGTAGAGCTTCTTAAAAATCTTTTGAACCGCCTTCATGTGGTAGTCGTCTGTGGTGCGGATAAAGCGGTCGTTGGATATATTCAAAAGCTTCCATAAATCTTGAAAGCCTGCGACAATTTTATCCACATATTCCTTGGGGGTAACACCCTCTTTTTGCGCATTTACCTCTATTTTCAGACCATGCTCGTCCGTGCCGGTCAGAAACATCACGTCGTACCCCTGCATTCGTTTGTAGCGGGCAATGGCGTCTGTTGCCACAGTGCAATAGCTGTGGCCGATGTGAGCCTTGCCGGAGGGGTAATAAATCGGGGTGGTGATGTAAAAAGTCTTCTTGTCCATTTTTGTACCTCCAGAGAATTCAGATAACCTAAAATTTAACTTATTCAGTATACCATTTAATATTACATATTTAAAGATAGAAATACCATTCCGTACAGTTGAAGACGGAATATAACGCCTGGATAGCCGATTTGCCACAAAATAGAAACCGGCAGGAAACAAATCCTGCCGGTTAGAAGGCTTTGGTCTTTGATTTTAGGTTCGCGCGGCTTGATGGGTGGAATGATCGGAAAAAAGATTCAGCCGGGAGCCTTTACTGATTCAGCGAGGTAACCGTTTTTCCGTTTTCATCCTCATCGTAAAGGAATTCCCGCAGAAGCTTGCTGTTTTTTGTGAGGTTCGGTACCAGTACGGCTCCGACTCCTTTTATCGTTTGATCCTGATAGGTACCCTCGTTGGGTACGTGCATGGTTTTCATCTGATACTTGGAAACAGGTCCGGCAATGGAAGCCAGATAAAGCAGCTCGGGGTCGCTCAGGTTGGTTTTTACATGCGGAAGGTAATCATACATGATTTTGTTGACTTCCAACGGATTGAGGGTTTTCAGCTTTTGTATCATCAGCTCCACAACCTCGCGCTGGCGGCCGGTGCGGCCGAAGTCGCTGTCGGTTTCGCGGATTCTTGCGTAATACAGCGCCAGCCTGCCGTCCAGATGGTTTACGCCGGGCTTCAGATGGCTGCCCATATTGCGGTTCTCCGCATCGCAGAGCGCTTTGTTCATGTTAATATCCAATCCGCCCATTTTATCAATGATCGTGGCAAAATTTTCGCTGTTGACCGAGATGTATTTATCGATGTTAACCCGAAAATTGTTCTCCAGCGTCTGCATCGTAAGCGAAGGACCGCCGTGCGCAAAGGCGGAATTCAGCTTGGTTTTGCCTACCGTGGGAATTTCAAGGTAGGTATCGCGCAAAAAAGAAACAAGATGAAGCGTTTTGGTTTTATTGTTGATCGAAATCAGCATATTGGTATCGGAACGACCATCGGAACCATCCTCATTTTGGTCAATTCCGATCAGCAGAATATTTGTTACGTCACTGTCCGAAATCACCGTCCAGGCAGGTGCGGCGGAAGGCTGCTGAACATAGCTGGCGGTGTTGTCCTTTTCGGAACGGTCGAGTCTCGAAAACATCACGAAGGGGTAGATAACCATCCCCAATGCGACTAATAAAATCAGAGAAAAGACAGTGATAAAAATTCTTTTAGCCCTGCCTCGTTTTTTTCGTGTGTATTTATTTGTTCCGCGCGCACCGTCCGATCTGGCGCGGTTGCTGCTGCTGTAAAGATCACGGTCCACGTAATTGTAACGGTCAAAATCTTCGGAGTAATCACTTCTGCGGTTCGACTGCCTCGAACGGGAGCCGGAGTCACGGTTCGAGCGGTAGTTGCCGTTTTTTTCGTTCATATTTCACCTCTGAGAATACGGTTTACAAGTGTATTTATTTTATTGCAAACAGAAAGGGATGTCAATGCAATAAAAATGAAACTTTTGTAACCGTGCACTGCCCTGAACAGAATCCTTCAGACAATAAAGGGCAAGTGCGGAAAATTTAAATTGTGTTCATTGTAATTGGTTCTTTGCGTTGCTATAATATTAATATAGGAAAAAGTACGGACCGTCAGGTATGACGGTAAGGAAGGATGAAGCGGATGCAGAAGCAAACCAAACGCCGCGTTGATACAAAAACTCTGGTGATACGCGTTGTCGCGCTTCTCTGCGCGGTGCTGATTGCGGCATCGGTACTGTTCGGCGCGTTTTTTATGTGACTACAAGATGGATTTCTCAGCCATTTTGCCCTAAAGCAGTTGCATTACCCCCTTATCTGCGTTAAAATAATAGTAAGCTTTACTCATTTAATATAGTAAAATTTGAATAACGAATAAAGCATAGCCGCATCCGGGAATTAGCTCTGATGCGGCGAATTTTGATATGGAGGATGTGTGATGTTTTATCAAAAAGAGATCGAAACCATGCGCCGCGGTGATTTGGAAGCGCTGCAGCTCGCAAAACTGAAAAAAACGGTCGACTATTGCTATAACAATGTACCGTTTTACCATGATCGCCTCGGCGCTGCGGGAGTGACGGGTGACAAAATTAAAACGCTTTCCGATATTCAGTACATACCCCTTACCACCAAGGATGACGTGCGCGATCATTATCCGTTCGGGCTGCTGGCTCAGCCAATGAAAAAGATTGTGCGAATCCACGCGTCCTCCGGAACGACCGGAAAACCGACCGTGGGCGTTTACACCAAAGAGGATTTGGATACCTGGGCGGATATCGTGGCCCGCGTTGCGGTTGCCGGCGGAGTGACCGATGAGGACGTAATGCAGATTTCCTTCGGCTACGGTCTTTTTACTGGCGCTTTGGGGCTGCATTACGGGTTGGAGCGCGTCGGCGCGACCGTTATTCCGGCTTCCTCCGGCAACACGGCAAAGCAGCTTTTAATGTACCGCGATTTCGGCGTGACCGGAATTGTCGCGACGCCTTCCTACGCGCTGTATTTAGGCGAAATGATGAAGGAAGAGCCGGGCTACGCAAAGCAAAGCTATAAGCTTCGCCTCGGTCTATTGGGCAGCGAGGGCTGTACCCCGGAGATGCGCGACCAGATTGAGAGGAACATGGGCATCTTCGTTACGGATAACTACGGGATGACGGAGCTGACCGGCCCGGGGGTATCCGGGGAATGTGAGCTGCGCTGCGGCATGCATTTTGCCGAAGACCATTTTTTGCCGGAGCTTATTAATCCGGAAACGTTGGAACGCAAAGCGCCAGAGGAAGCGGGCGAGCTGGTGGTGACCACGCTGTCGCGCACGGGAATGCCGATGCTCCGTTACCGGACCAAGGATATTACCAGAATTCATTATGAACCGTGCGCCTGCGGACGAACCCACGCACGGATGGAAAAGGTGATGGGGCGCACCGATGACATGCTAATCATCAAGGGCGTTAACGTGTTCCCGTCTCAGATCGAAAGCGTACTGGTGGGGATGGAGCATATCGGTCCGCATTATCAGCTTGTGGTGCGGAAGAAGAATTATATGGATAACCTTGAGGTCAAGGTGGAATTGACCGGCGGCGAACTTCTGGAAAGCTATGGCGAGCTGGAATCGCTGCAGCGAAAAATACACGACCGCATGAAGAGTGTTTTGGGTCTGGAAACCAGAGTTACGCTGGTTGAGCCGAAATCGCTGGAACGGTTTCAGGGCAAAGCCAAACGAGTGCTTGATCTGCGCAATATGAAGGAGGAAACAGAATGAAAGAATTATTGCTTGGCAATGAAGCGGTGGCGCGCGGTCTTTACGAGGCCGGCGTACGGGTCGTTTCCAGTTATCCGGGTACCCCGAGTACGGAGATAACGGAAGCAGCCGCCCAATATGACGAAATGTACTGCGAGTGGGCACCGAACGAGAAGGTGGCGGCGGAGGTTGCCGCGGGTGCGTCGTTCGGAGGGGCACGCTCCTTCTGCGGTATGAAGCATGTCGGGCTGAACGTTGCCGCCGACCCGCTTTTTACCATGTCCTATATCGGCGTAAACGGCGGAATGGTGTTCGGCATTGCCGACGACCCGGGCCTGCATTCGTCCCAGAACGAGCAGGATTCCCGCAACTATGCCATTGCGGCAAAGCTCCCGATGCTGGAGCCCGCGGATTCCGCGGAATGCCGTGATTTTACCAAGCTGGCCTATGAGCTTTCCGAACAGTTCGATACTCCGGTCATGCTGCGGCTGACCACGCGTGTTTCGCATTCCCGCAGCGTTGTGGAGCTGGGCGAGCGAAAAGAAATCGTTTTAAAGCCCTATGAAAAAAATCCGTCAAAGAATATTATGCTCCCTGCCTTTGCAAAGCCAAAGCACGCAGTGGTGGAGGAAAGAACGCAGAAGCTGTTTGTGTGGGCAGAGCAAAGCGAGCTTAACCGGATTGAGGACAATCACTCCAAAGTTGGTGTTATTGCGGCCGGCTCCGTTTACCAGTATGCCCGGGAAGCACTCGGCGATACCGTTTCCTATCTCAAATTAGGCATGGTAAATCCGTTTCCCATTGAATTAATCAAGAAATTCGCCGCTGGTGTCGATACGCTTTATGTAATCGAAGAGCTTGACGATATCATCGAAACGCACTGCCGTAAGCATGGAATCAAGGTGCTGGGCAAGGACGTATTCCCGCGCTGCGGCGAGTTTTCCCAAAACGTTATCCGCAAATGCATGTTTGGTGAGGAACCTGAAACCAAATCCGTAAAGGAAGCGGTTCCGGTCCGCCCGCCGGTTATGTGTTGCGGATGCCCGCACCGCGGTCTGTTCTACGCGCTAAAAAAGGCAGGGGTCTATGTCAGCGGCGATATCGGCTGCTACACGCTGGGTGCTTCCGCCCCGCTTAGCGCAATGGATACCTGCATCTGTATGGGAGCTTCCGTTTCCGCATTGCATGGCTACAACAAAGCGCGCGGCGCGCAGGCGGAAAAGAAGAGCGTCGCCGTCATCGGGGATTCCACCTTCATTCATTCCGGGATTACCGGTCTGATTGATATCGCCTATAACCGCAGCAACTCCGTTGTGGTAATTCTGGATAATTCCATTACCGGCATGACCGGGCATCAGCAGAACCCGACTACCGGCTACACCATCAAGGGCGACCCGACAAGCGCCGTAAATCTGGAGGCACTCTGCCGCGCCGTCGGAATCGACCGCGTACGCGTCTGTGACCCGTATCACTTAAAGGAGATTCAGGCCGTGCTGAAGGAAGAACTGGAAGCGGACGGTCCCTCCGTGATTATCAGCCGCCGCCCCTGTGCGCTGCTGAAGTATGTAAAGCATAAGCCGCCGCTTGCTGTTGACAGCGACAAATGTATCGGCTGCAAGGCGTGCATGGGCATCGGCTGTCCAGCGATCAGCATGAAGAACGGCAAGGCGTCCATCGACCATACGCAGTGTGTCGGCTGCGGCGTCTGCGTAAGCCTTTGTGCGAAAGGCGCGATTACAGAACAGGGGGCGAAAGCATGAGCAAGGCAAAGAGTGTGATTATCGTCGGCGTGGGCGGTCAGGGAACCCTGCTTGCCAGCCGGGTTTTGGGCAGCGCAATGCTGAGCCGGGGCGTGGATGTCAAGGTCTCCGAAGTGCACGGCATGAGCCAGCGCGGCGGTTCCGTTGTCACCTATGTTCGCTACGGGGATAAGGTTTATTCTCCGGTCATTGAGCAGGGTGAGGCGGATATTGTTCTCGCGTTTGAGGCGCTGGAGGCCGCGCGCTTCCTGCCGTGGCTCAAGCCCGGAGGAACCGTAGTCGTCAACACGCAGCAGATTGACCCGATGCCTGTGATTACCGGCACCGCCGCGTATCCGCAGGATATTATCGGCGCGGTAAAAGAACAGGGCGTTAAGGTAGTCGCGTTTGACGCGCTTCGCCTGGCGGAGGCGGCGGGCTCTGTGAAAGCGGTCAATGTCGTATTAATCGGCGCAATGGCCAGCCGGCTGGAAGTCGATAAGGAAGTCTGGATTGAAACCATTCGCGCTACCGTGCCGCCCAAGTTTATCGATATGAACCTGAAGGCTTTTGAGCTCGGATACAACGCAAAAGAGCTCTGATCATATATTTCTTAGAAATTAAAGGGATAGAAAAGGGAGTTGTTACGATGCAGGGCAATTATTTTGAGCCGGAGCTGGAATGTGCTTCGCGCGACGTGCTGCACTATATCCAGTCCAAAAAACTGGTCGAAATGGTGGAGCGCTGCTACAACCATGTGCCGACCTACCGGAAACGGTTTGACGAGCTGGGATTAAAACCCGGCGACATCAAGTCAATCGACGATATCTCCAAGCTGCCGTTTACCTACAAGGATGATTTGCGGGATAATTACCCGTTCGGGATGTTTGCCGTTCCGAAGGAGGAACTGGTGCGGATTCATGCTTCTTCCGGCACGACCGGAAAACAGACGGTCGTCGGCTACACCAAGAACGATATCGACGTGTGGTCGCGCTGCGCCGCGCGCTGCATCGCGGCGGCGGGCGGAACCAAATCGGACTACATCCATATTTCCTACGGCTATGGACTTTTCACCGGCGGTATGGGAATCCATTACGGCGCGGAAAAGCTGGGGGCTACGGCGATTCCGGTTTCTACCGGCAATACCAGCCGCCAAGTGCTGATCATGCAGGATTTCGGCTCCAATATCCTCTGCTGTACCCCTTCCTACGCCATGTATATCGGAGAAACTATCCGCGATATGGGAATCGACCCCAAAACGCTGCAGCTGCGCGCGGGCATCTTTGGTGCGGAGCCGTGGACGGAAGAGATGCGCAGGGAGATCGAGCGCCTGCTGGCGATCAAGGCGTTCGATATTTACGGGCTTTCCGAAATCGCAGGCCCCGGTGTTGCCAGCGAGTGCATGATGCAGAATGGAATGCATATCAACGAGGATATGTTCTATCCGGAGGTAATTAACCCGGATACCGGTGAACCCGTTCCGGACGGCGTGTTCGGCGAGCTGGTATTTACCTGCATTGGCAAGGAGGCGCTTCCGCTGCTTCGTTACCGCACCAAGGATATTTGTAAGCTTGACCGCTCCACCTGCGAATGCGGGCGCACCTTTGTGCGCATGGCGAAGCCGCGCGGCAGAACGGACGACATGCTGATTATTCGCGGCATCAACGTGTTCCCCTCCCAGATTGAAAGTGTCTTGCTTGACCTCGGTCTGGCTCCAAATTATCAGCTGGTGATCGACCGCACAAATAATCTGGACTCGATGGAGGTTCAGGTCGAAATGAACGAGGAAATGTTCTCTGATACTGTCCGCGACCTGGAGAAGGTCAGCAATAAGATTTCCGCGGCACTCCAGTCCACCCTGAATGTGGTTGCGAAGGTCCGCCTGCTGGAGCCGAAATCCATTCCCCGTTCCGAAGGCAAGGCAAAAAGGGTCATTGATAATCGCAAGCTATAATCGTATAATAATGTTAATATATAGCAATGTTCATCTTTTTATAAATTAATATTGAACAGGGGAGGAATTACGATGCAAATTAAACAGCTGTCAATCTTTGTTGAAAATAAATCCGGCCGCCTTGCGGAAATAACCGAGGCGCTTGCGGCGGCAAATATTGATATCCGGGCCATATCCGTGGCGGATACGAGCGATTTTGGAATTCTCCGCCTTATTGTAAATAAACCGGATGAAGCAGTGGACGCGCTCAAACAGGCCGGTCTCACGGTTTCGCTGACCAGCGTGATCGGGATGGGAATTGACGATAAACCCGGCGAGTTCTCCAAAGCGATGCGCTTGCTTGCCGACCACAACATCGGCATCGAGTATATGTACGCGTTTATCAGCCGCGATAAGGGCAAAGCCTATACCATCCTTCGCGTGGAGGACAGCGATAAGGCGATTAATGTGCTGTCGGAAAGCAAAATTAAAATCCTGACCCCTCAGGAGATTTACGGAATGTAATTTAAAATGAAAACAGCCGTCTTGCAGGTTCTGTAAGACGGCTGTTTTTTTGTCTCAATGTGTGCACTTAAAGGTTAACTGTGTAAAGGTAAAAGACTTTTATCGTGAAGCAAACCCCGCTCCAATCCGCTTTTACACATAAGTTATGGTAAATCATGGTAAAGTAAATTACCATTACGGAACTATTTGGAGTTATGTTTTAAAACGTGCTGATAAATTTCCTGTATCGTGAAGACAGTTCCTTTGATTTTGTTCGAAGCGGATTTCATTAAATAGGGAATCCGGCTGAACTGAGTGTTGCTGTCGTCTATCATGTAGGTCCAGGTCGTAGTGGCGCCGCTTAAACCGTTTGCTTCCATGTCGATTCCTTCCGCGGTAATCCGGTATCGTTTCATGGCAGATAAGACATCGTTACGGATATCTTGCAGCATTTCCTCAAAAGCGGTAATCGCGATTCGGTGATACTCGTCAATCGGATTTTTACCGCCGATCAGAGTCAGATGAATTCCGTCCCGAACATGTTCCATCGATTCAAGGTACTGCGCCCAGCGCAGATTGATAAAATAAAGGGCGAGCTGCCGCTCCGCTTTCCGCACGCCGCCGGTTCCAGCCGTAGCAACGAGAGTTTGGTAATATCCGGGGTCGCGGCTCTCCATCAGTTCAGGCTGCTTTTCTTCCAGCAGAATAGAGTTCCGCACGCTGGTGATAACTTTACGCTGCTGTTCCTGAATGTAGGAGTATCTGCCGAGCATATAACGGGCTTCCGCGTCTTCTCCCTCCGTGTACTTCTGATATTTTCTGACCAGCTTTAAAACGCCTTGGTTGGTAATGACTTGCTCAGAACTATTTTTGACTCTGGGGTCCTCCATGATGGAATACTGCTTTAGCAAGGGATCGTCCAGACTGAGGAAAAGACGGCTTTCCCCGGAATCGCCCTGTCTTCCGGCTCTGCCCCGAAGCTGGTTGTCGATACGCACGCTCCGGTTCAAGCCAGTTCCGATAACATACAGACCGCCTGCCGCAAGCACCTTTTCTTTGTTCTGTTCATTCGCGCCGCCAAGCTTGATATCGACCCCCCGGCCCGCCATATTGGTGGAAATGGTTACCCGGTAAGGTTCACCGGCTTTTGCGATAAGCTCCGCTTCCTTTTCGTCATTCTTTGCATTCAATACCGCGTGTGCAATCTCATCCTCCGTCAGCAAGGAAGAAAGCTGCTCCGACTCTTTTACGCTCTGTGTGCCGACCAGAACCGGCTGTCCGGTTAAATGAGCGCGTTTAATTTCCGATGCGACGGTTTTCATTTTTGCCTCATTGGTGCGGAAAAGAACATCGTTATGATCAATTCTTACACAGGGCTTGTGTGGAGGAATGATGTCAACACAGAGTCCGTAGGCGGAGCGAATTTCTTCCGCGGCGCTTTGAATGGTTCCTGTCATGCCGCAAAGGCTTTGGTATCGCAGCAGGAACTCCCGGAGCGTAATCGAATTATAAATCATGGAGCTACAGCTGAGACTGAGCTTCTCTTTCGCTTCAACCGCGGTGTGGAGGACATCCGGATATCTGCGGTTTTCCGATACTCTGCCGGTTAATTCATCAATAATCAAGATCGAATTATTTTTCACCAGATAATCCTTATCCCGCAGCAGCAGAAATCTTGCCTGCAACGCCGCATTTACCAGCGTGAGTACGTTGATATTTTCCTTCGCAAATAAATCTGTGATTTGCAGAAGGTGTTCGATACGGCGAATTCCGTCATCAGTCAGGTATGCCTGCTTTGCCGGAGCATTCACTTCCACATCGGTGCTCTTGAGCCTGCTAACCGCATCACTGACGGAGACGGGAGAGACGAGGTCCTCCGGAACCGCTCCGGCGATTACCAGAGGAATTTTTGCGTCATCAATCAGAATCGAATCCGCTTCATCAACGATTGCACAGTCCTGTTCAAAATCCAAAAAGTCGGCTTTATCCTGGCAGAGAAAATTTCGCAAAAAATCAAACCCAGCTTCTTTTGCCGAAACGTAGACAACCGGGCAGCGATAGATTATATGACGTTCGGCTATGGGGGTGGACTGCTGCAAATAATCAGCGGGCAAGTCTAAGAATTCATATATCGGCTTAGAAAGCTGACAATCCCGCTTCGCCAGATAATCGTTGAATACCAGCACATGCACTTTTCTGCCACTTATGGCCAGCACCGCTGCCGCAAGCACTGCTGCCAGCGTTTTTCCCTCTCCGGTTGGCAGTTCAGCGATATGCCCTGATAGCAATGAGACTGCGGTGGCGATTTGTGTGTCAAAAAGACGATAGCCGAGAGTACGGTATATTACTTCGCTCACCAGCGCAAGAGAAGGAATCCAGTCTTCTTCCTTCTGCGGTTCTAGCTTTTTCAAAAGTTCGGCTCTATCCTTTAATTGTCCGTCTGTTAATTCATTGAGCGAAATTTGTTTTATCCTCGTGATGAAATCCGAGTACACCAAAGAAGGCTGTTCTTTCTGAAACAGCCTAAAGATAGATTTTTTCATTCAAAGTACACTCCTGTTATTTATTTTCAATCCGGTCAACAGGAGTGTTTATTCCAGTTTTCGTGTAAATAAAATTACATTGGTACACGTTCCGGCAATTTCGCTGATTAGAACGAATACAAAAAGAAGAAAAAGGGGGATGGGTGGAAGAACAGAAATCGAAATAATGAGGATTACCAGAACGGCTGCGAACGCACAGGCAGTAAAAAACAAAAGTTGTACGATGTTCGACATGACTTCCGGACTCCCCCTTTTTCATTTCTATAATAAGCGCAATATTTAATCCTGTTTGTAAGAATTTAGTCGCTCTATTCCTTCCCTGCCTGAATGAAATCGATTCCGGCGCCGTAGGGGTGGAACACGATTCCGGTTACGCCTTTTGCGGATGCGTAATAATGCTTTTCATAATAAAGGGGATAGAAGATTCCCTGTTGATTTAAATATTTTTCCGCGTTGAAATAGGCGGCCACCGCGTCGGAGCCGGTTTTGACCTGCGCGTCGTTTAAAATCGCGTCGAATGCCGGGTCGGTCAGGCGCGCCGGATTGCCCGTCGTTCCGCTTTTGAAAATAGACAGCGCGTCAAGCGGACCGCTGCCGTGAGGCTGAATGGGGCATAGGGCGATGTGAAAGGTTCCGGCATTGATTCGCTGCGCCAGGGTGCTGTTATCCAACGGCTCTATATTAAAGTAATCGCTGAATTTTGTATTCCAGCTGGCAATCATTTCATTGACCATTAATTTTGCGTAGGCGTTATTGGGGATAATGACGCTTACGCTTTTCAATTCCTTAAGGGAAAGCTCCGAAAGTCCGGATTTTAGCATATCAGTAGCGTTTTTATCCTCTTTCAGGTAGAACGGACCGCCGGTAACCAAAGATAGATAGTTTTTGCCCTCGAATGTGGCGGATGGGCTGACCAGATAATCTGCTTTTGCGATGTCCTGAGGCAAAGGGTTGAGTACACCCGCACGGCTGAAGGCTTGTAGAAACGCCTTACGCACATTTAAATTCTTCATATAATCCGATCGCGTGTTAAAGCAAAGCCCCCAGGTCGTATCCTCAAAGGAGGTCAGCGTACCGCCCGATTCCCGCGCCGCGTGGATTTTATCAGACGGAATTTCGATCGCGTCCACCGCGCCGGAGGTAAGCGCCTTAATCGGGTCGGAAACATCAGTGCTGCTGTTCCCGATTGAAAATTTCAGGTTGGAGGGCAGCGGCTTTTTGCTGCCGGAATAGGTATCGGAACGAACCAAATTTAAGTATTTTCCATGATCCCAGCCGTATTTGCCGTCGATTTTAAATGGACCATTGCCAAGAAGATATTTGATTTCCAGACCGTATCGACCGGAGGTGCTCTCAAAAAAGGTCTGATTACAGGGCATAAAAACCGTGGAAGCTGTTAGAGCGGGAAAATCCGGGTTCGGGTAAGCAAGGCTTACCACTAAGGTACGGTCATCCCTGGCGGTAACACCCAGCTGGCTTGCCGGCAGCTCCCCGGAATGAACCTCTGTGGCGTTTTTGATGCAGAGCATGGGCGTACAGGTTTTTGAACCGGTTGCGGGCAGAAGCGCGCGCTGAAACGCGAACACAAAATCCGCTGCGGTCACGGGGGTTTTGCCTTTATCTGCCCATTTCGCGCCGCTTCGCAGGGTGAAGGTGAATTCCGTGTTACCCGGGTTGCTCTCCCACTTCTCGGCAACACCGGGATATGGCTTGTTGTCCGGACCCAACCGAACCAAACCTTCATAAAGCGCTTCAATCGCGATTATAGCGGAGCTGTCCTCGGCAATCTGCGGGTCGAGTGTTTTCGGTTCGGAGGCGAGATTAAAATTGATTTTTTTATCTGCGTTTTTCGCGGATTTTTTCTCACAGGCAGTAAATGATAACAGTATAGTAAGGCAGAGTAGAACTGCCGTAATTCTTTTAAGCGTCAGAGGAATCCCTCCCGAAAATTTATAGCATAATCATTTTAGCATCTTTTCTAAAGCATTGCAATTCGCTTTGAAAAGACGGCTATTCCACCGGAGTAAATATTATTTCTGCCAGACATCTTTATTATTTACAGTCTAAAGAGTATAATAAGAATACAAAATTTGGATAGGAGGCATGCAGTATGGCTAATAAAAACGCAAAATTTTATCTTTGCAAGCATTGCGGCAACTTTGTAGGAATGATACAAAATAGCGGAGTACCAATGATTTGCTGCGGAGAACCGATGACAGAGCTGGTTCCTAATACCTCGGACGGCGCGGTCGAGAAGCATCTGCCGGAAATCAGCATTTCGGGAAACGAAGTCACTGTAAAAATTTCCAGCGTGGAGCACCCTATGACCGAAGCGCATTATATCCAGTGGATCTATCTCGAAACGAAAAACGGAGGTCAGCGTAGGGCGCTTCAACCGGGGGACAAGCCGGAAGCTACCTTCCTTCTGAATGACGATGAAGCCATTGCGGCTTATGCATACTGCAATCTTCATGGCCTGTGGGAAACTGCCCTGTAATGTTATAACAAGGGCTGATAGATAAGCGTGGGTGAGAGCACCTTGCAAAAAAAGTCGGAGCAACCTACCCGAAAGGGGTTGGCTACTCCGGCTTTTTGCTTATCGTCTTCGCTTTTGCGGTAGCTATAAGGGGGCGTAAGACTTATCGGAAAACCAAAAAAGCAATATGGACCACCTGCTCGGCCTGACGGACGCGCAGAAAAATAAGGAAATGGAGCGATAGCCGAACATGAGGTGCAACGCACCGACTTCGGGAAGCTAGTGTTAGTTTATCCGGATGTAATTCTTCTGATGAATTGTTAACATATGTGCTTGCAGAACTAACAAAAAAATCTTGGCTTAAGGTTTTTTCTAGAATCAGCCGACCGTTTAGCTATATATTTCATAGAATAATTTTTGGAAAGAATGCTGCCCTCACTGCAATTAGCGGTATAAACAAGACAAATATACCAACTATGATTATTCATGGTAAAAAAGATAATGTCGTTGACATAAACGGACCTAGTATTATTTCAAAAAAGAGACAAATAACAAGTAATAAAGTAATCTATGATGCCAATGAAAAAGGGCACCTCGATGTTTTTAGAACAGAAGATGCAAGTGAATATATGAAAGCCTTGGACTTTGAATATGAGCAACTTAATAATAAATATAACGGCAATATTCCGGATGGACTACTATCTAACTACTATTCAAAAATTGATAAAAGAAAATACTGCGAACTGAATATGGAACTCATGAATACAATCCAAGACTTCTATTTAAATAACCTTTGATTTTTTTAAGTTAACGGAGCTTACATAATAACGATTAGCAGTTAGCCCGCCAAATAAAAAAACATAAAGTTTGGCAGGGAATTCTTCATGCTCAAATACCATTCGCCCTCCAAACTTCTAGGTTTGGAGGAAAATTTCATGTGTAGCTATTATTTCTATCAATTAAGTGAGGAGGGGCTGCTGCAAAAACTTCATTTTGCAACGGCCCCTTAAAGTATCATTTTAACTTATTCTATAATGCTCACGCCGTCCATTTCGTCAGGCTTGGAAAGTCCCAGAATCTTCAGCATGGTCGGGGCAATGTCGGCAAGCCTGCCGCCGGAGCGGAGCTTGCAGGGGTAGCCGATCACACAGAACGGAACCGGGTTTGTGGTGTGCGCGGTAAACGGCGAGCCGTCTTCCTCATACATTTTGTCGGCGTTGCCGTGGTCGGCGGTAATCAGTGCGACGCCGCCCATTTCGGCGATTGCGTCGGTCACTCTGCCAACGCACTTGTCAACGGCTTCCACCGCGGTCTTCGCGGCTTCAAATATACCGGTGTGGCCGACCATGTCGCAGTTGGCAAAGTTCAGGATGATTACATCGTACTTGCCGCTGTGTATGCAGTCCACCAGCTTATCCGTTACCTCGTACGCGCTCATTTCAGGCTGCATGTCATAGGTTGCGACCTTCGGGGAGTTCACAAGAACTCTGTCCTCGCCGGGATACTGTTTTTCCACACCGCCGTTGAAGAAGAACGTCACGTGCGCGTATTTCTCTGTTTCGGCGATTCTCAGCTGGGTCAGTCCCTGGTTTGAGATATACTCGCCGAAGGTATTGTCCAGAGACTGCGGCTTGAACGCAACCTGAACGTTCGGCATGGTTGCGTCATACTGCGTCATGCAGATATAGGTAAGCGGGAAGAATCCGTTTTTACGCACAAATCCGGAAAAATCCGGGTCGACAAAGGTGCGTGTGATTTCGCGTGCCCTGTCAGGGCGGAAGTTGAAGAAGATAGCGGAATCGTTCTCCTTGATCTCCGCGTTCTTGGCGCAGACGGTCGGAATCACGAATTCATCGGTGACCTCCGCTTTGTAGGAATCCTCCACCGCCTTTACCGGGTCGGCGCACTGTACGCCCTCGCCGTAAACCATAGCGGCATACGCTTTTTCCACACGCTCCCAGCGGTTGTCACGGTCCATCGCGTAATAGCGCCCCATAACGGTCGCAATTTCTCCCACACCGATTTCCTTCAGCTTTTGCGCGCACTCCGCGACAAAATCCTTACCGGAGGAAGGCGGAACATCGCGACCATCCAGCAGAGCATGGACATAGACGTTTTTACAGCCATGCTTCTTTGCCAGCTCAACCAGAGCATAAAGGTGGGTATTATGGCTGTGCACACCGCCGTCGGAAAGAAGTCCGATCAGGTGCAGGGCGCGACCATCCTTTGCGGCGTTGTCGGCAGCTGCCGCAAAAGCGGCGTTGTCGAAAAAGTTTCCGTCCTTGATGGATTTGGTAATCCGGGTAAGCTCCTGATATACGATACGACCCGCACCAATGTTGGTGTGACCGACCTCGGAGTTGCCCATCTGACCGTCTGGCAGACCGACGTCAAGGCCGGAAGCGCCGATCTGCGCAATCGGGTTATTGGCGAAAAGACGGTCGATATTCGGCTTATACGCCGCTTTAATTGCATTTCCCTTTTCTGGGGCAATGCCGAAGCCATCCAGTATCATTAAAATCAAAGGTTTTTTCATAGGTTTATCTCCTGCCTTTCAGGGCTCAATGGAAAACAGATTCGAATGCGCGGATTGGCACTCTTCTATGAATTCCCAACTGTTGTTCACGGGAATGATGCGCTGATTTATCTGCTTGCTGCTTTTACGATTTCCGCAAAATCGGCAGGCTTTAAGGAAGCGCCGCCAATCAGACCTCCGTCAACGTCCGGCTCGTCAAGGAGCTCGTTGGCGTTCTGTGCATTCATGGAACCGCCGTACTGAATTGTCATTGCGTCTGCGGCAGCTGCATCATACAGCTTTTCCACGGTTTTGCGAATAACCGCGCAAACCTCGTTTGCCTGCGCGGAGGTTGCGGTTTTGCCGGTTCCGATGGCCCACACAGGCTCATAGGCTATGATGATTTTCTTCAGCTCGTCCTTGGAGACGCCGCCGAGCGCAATCTTGGTCTGCAGGGCAACCAACTCGTCGGTGATGCCCTGTTCGCGCTGCTCAAGGTATTCGCCCACGCAAAGGATAACGGTCAGACCGCTGTCCAATGCTGCGCGTACACGCTTGTTCACGGTCACATCGGTTTCACCGAAATAGGTTCTGCGCTCGCTGTGGCCGATGATGACGTACTGCACGCCCATGGAAGCCAGCATGTCGGCGGAAATTTCGCCGGTGAAGGCGCCGCTCTTTTCCCAATGGCAGTTTTCCGCGCCAACGCCGATGTTGGAGCCCTTGGTTGCCTCAAGTGCGGTAAAAAGATCCACATAAGGCACACATACGACGACGTCGCAGTCCGCGTCCTTCACGAGCGGCTTAATGCCGTCGATTAGCTCTTTTGCTTCCGCCGGGGTTTTGTTCATCTTCCAATTTCCGGCAATTACAGCTTTTCTTAATTTCTTATTCATAAAATATCATCCTCCATATAATTCATTGTAAAATTAAGGGGCGGTACTTTTCCCGCCCCTTAGACTGACGACAAAGTCGCGCAACCGCAAAATGAGATGCAGTTTTCTTCCTGCGTTGGCTGTGCTTGTATGCCGCAGCTTCTTATTTGTCGTTTAAGCAGGCGATACCCGGAAGCTCAAGGCCCTCAAGGAACTCAAGGGAAGCGCCGCCGCCTGTGGAGATGTGGGTCATCTTATCGGCAAAGCCGAGCTTCTCAACGGCTGCAGCGGAATCGCCGCCGCCGATGATGGAAATAGAGCCGCTTTCCGCGACAGCCTTTGCTACCGCAATGGTGCCGGCCGCGAAGTTTTCCCACTCCGATACGCCCATAGGTCCATTCCACACAACTGTGCCTGCGCCCTTAATCGCGTCGGTGAACAGCGCAGAGGTTTTCGGCCCGATATCGAGACCCATCCAGCCATCCGGAATCTGGTCGGAATCAACGAGTTTATACTCCGCGTCCGCCTTGTATTCGGTTGCGACCATGTTGTCTACCGGGATAAGGAATTTAACACCCTTCTCCTTTGCCTTTGCCATCATATCCTTCGCAAGCTCTACCTTGTCGCTCTCGCAGATAGAGGTGCCGATGGAATAGCCGAGCGCGTTCATAAAGGTATAAGCCATGCCGCCGCCGATGATGAGGGTATCGACCTTATCGAGCAGATTGGTAATAACACCAATTTTATCAGAAACCTTCGCGCCTCCCAGAATGGCGACGAACGGACGCTTCGGGTTGCTGAGCGCGCCGCCCATAATAGTAATTTCCTTCTTGATCAGGTAGCCGCATACCGCCGGGAGGTATGCCGCAACACCCGCTGTGGATGCATGCGCTCTGTGTGCGGTGCCGAACGCGTCGTTTACATAGATTTCAGCCATAGAAGCCAGCTGCTTGGAAAACTCAGGATCGTTCTTCTCTTCCTCTTTGTGGAAACGCACGTTCTCGATGAGCTCCACTTCGCCTTCCTTCAGAGAAGCGGCAATGCCTTTTGCGCTGTCGCCCACTACGTCGGCAGCCATTTTTACTTCCTGACCGAGTACTTTGGAAAGATACCTGGCAACGGGCGCGAGGGAGTATTTCATGTTGAACTCACCCTTCGGGCGGCCAAGGTGAGAGCAAAGGATTACTTTCGCTTTGTGGCTCACGAGATAATTGATTGTTTTCAGGGCTTCATCGATACGCTTCGGGTCGGAGATGTTTCCCTCGGCATCGAACGGAACGTTGAAGTCACAGCGCACCAACACTCTTTTTCCTGCGACATCAATATCCTCTACTGTCTTTTTGTTGAGATAATTCATGGTTTGCACTCCTTTATATTTATAGATCAGAAATTACATTTTAACCTTTGACATTATACACTAAAATGTAATTTATTTCAAGCGTTTCAGACCTTTAAGCCAGTACTTTGTTAAAAATATCACCAACTATAGTTCCGAAGGCTCCCTTCACACAGAAGATTCGGGTAGCCCCACTGGCGCAGCACTTCGTACACACCGACCGCAACGGAGTTGGAAAGGTTCAGGCTGCGTGCGGCAGCGTTGTTAATCATGGGAATCCGTACGCAGGTATCCGGGTTGTCGTGAAGCAGATCCTCGGGTAGCCCCGCCGTTTCCTTTCCGAAAACGAGGTAGCAGTTTTCGGGGTAAGAGATGTCGGAATGGATGTGCTTCGCCTTTGTAGTAAAATAGAAAAAATTTCCTGTGTTGAGCCGAAAAAATTCGGAGAGGCTATCGTAATAAGTAATATCGAGCAGATTCCAATAATCAAGACCGGCGCGCTTTAATTTTTTATCATCAATTTTAAATCCCATCGGTCCCACCAGGTGAAGCCGGGCGCCGGTAGCAGCGCAGGTTCGGGCGACATTCCCGGTATTTTGGGGGATTTCCGGTTCAACCATTACAATATTCAGTGAGGGCATAGCAGGCTCCTTTATTCCCGAGCGTGCAGATAAAGCTTCAAATTTTACAGACACACTCATAGATAGTTTTGGATTTTTTTTACAAATATAAACAGCAGAAAAGGGGGAAATATAGTGACAGGTCTTTGTATCTTAAAAATTATAGGGAGGTCATATATTATGTATCGACAGACCATGGGCTTTGTCAGAGGCATAGGAGCGGGAATGGTTGCCGGCGTTGCTGTGTACGCAATGGGCTCCAAAATGATGAAGGACAATCGTCACTTCCGCCGTAACGCAAACAAAGCAATGCACGCGGTAAACGGGATGGTAGACAACGTCGTAACAATGTTCCGATAAGCTCAGACTTGCTCAAAACCGCTTGCAATGTTCCTTGCGCTTGCAGCCCCGCACAAGCGGGCGTAGTCTGCCAGCTTGTCTAACTAAAATCGGCGGGGGTAACCCGCCGATTTGCTGTTCCGGATTATCCGCCGGCAACAACGCCGTACATACTGAACATAGGAAGCACAATTGCGACAACCACCGTACCGACGATCAGCGCGATAATAATTGTCATTGCGGGTTCCATCATGTTGGTGAGCCGTTTGGTGGTTTCGTCGGTTTCTTCCTCGTAAAGCGTGGCCATTTTATCCAGCGTTTCAAACAGCATGCCGGATTCCTCACCAACCTTGAGCATCGAAACCAGAAGAGAGTCGAATATCGGAAACTGGGCGACAGCCGCGTTAATGGAGGAACCGACCTTTACGTCGGAAATCACCTGTGAAAGCAGCTTTTTCATATAGCGGTTGGGAATTACGTTCTTTGATATTTCGAGCGAGCTTACGATATCGACGCCGGATTCCACTAGGGAAGACATGATGCGGCAGAATCGGGCGATATAGGACTGCCGCAGCAGCTTTCCGATGACCGGGAATCGCAGCATAATCTGGTCTGCTTTGGTAGAAAAGGGATCGTTTTGTTTTTTTAAGATGACAAAAATAAAAATCACCAAAAAAATGCTCAGAAGGATTAAATACCAGTAAGCCGCAAGAAAATTAGAAAACCCCATTACCGCTACGGTGATCAGCGGCAGCTGCGCGCCGAACTGCTTAAATACGGAAGCGAAATTCGGCAGAACCACAACGTTCATAACAATCAGCATCACAATCGTGATAAACAACAGAAAAATAGGATACCGCATTGCTCCGTTCAGCTTCGCGCTGAGTGTGATCTCCTTTTCCAGAATCACTGCGCTGCGCTCAAAGGCCGTGTCGAGCCGGCCATTGGCTTCACCGGACTGGATAATGTTTACCAGAATTTCGGGGAATGCCTTGAACTTTGCCATCGAGGCGGAAATCGGGATTCCGGTATATAAATCCGAATTCATTTCATTCAGAATACTCTTGAATTTTTTGTTCTTTTCCGCGTCAATCAGTACGCCCATCGCCATTGAGAGCGAAACACCGGCCTTCATCATAATTCCCATTTGATGCATCATGGCGAGCAGCTTTTTTTTCGGTATTTTAGCCTTGTGGATATCGGAGGATCCGATATCCTGTTCCCAGATGGATTTCGGCTCCGCGGCTCCCTGCGCCGTACCCGTCACTTCAATTGGGGATAAGCCGTTATCCTGTAATTTTACAATTACGGCGGCTTTATTTTCCGCGTCTATCACGCCGCGGGATTTTCTGTTTTTAGAGTCAACGGCTATATAGCGAAACTGCAATAAAATCCCTTCCTCCTTCTGGAATCCGTACGGTCAGGTGCTTCACAGCCCGGCACGGTACTCGGCGGCGGTTTTCGGTGTGATCATCCCTTTGCTCAGCAGGCCTTCAATGCTGCGGTCCAGCGTAATCATACCCTGACTGACGCCCGTCTGAATGGATTGATTGATGTTTGCGGTCTTCCCCTCACGGATGAGGTTGGAAATCGCCGAATTGATAAACATCATTTCAAACGCGCCGATTCTGCCGGCTCCGTCCGCGGTGGGGAGCAGGCGCTGGGAAATTACGCTTTGCAGCACGGTAGAAAGCTGGGTTCGTATCTGCTGCTGCTGCTGGGGAGGAAAAACGTCGATCAGACGGTCAATTGTTTTCGCCGCGCCGATGGTGTGCAAAGTGGAGAGTACCAGATGCCCTGTTTCCGCTGCGGTAATCGCAATGGAGATAGATTCCAGGTCGCGCATTTCGCCGACCAGGATGATATCGGGGTCCTCGCGCAGAGCGGCCTTTAGTGCCCGCGCGTAGGAAACGCTGTCCGCGCCCACCTCACGCTGGTTAATGATGCTGTTTTTCGGCGTGTGCATATATTCAATCGGGTCCTCTACCGTAATGATATGGCAGCATCGGTTTTTATTGTATTCATTGATGATGGCGGCGAGGGTGGTGGATTTACCGCTTCCGGTGGGACCGGTTACCAGCACGAGACCGTCATTCAGCTCTAGAATCCGGTTAATCGATTGCGGCAAACTCAGCTGCGAAATCTCGGGTGTCCTTGAATTAATGATTCTCAGCACCAGCGTAACACCGTGCACCTGCTTCATTGCGTTTACACGGAACCGTCCGCAGCCCGCGAGCTCCGCAGCCGCGTCGGCGTCGCCTGTCGCGTGAAACTGTTCGTATTTTTCCCGGTTCAGGCACTGCCGGATCATGGAATCCACTTCTTCGGTGGTAAGGGCAGGCGCTTCCAGAAAACACATTTTACCGTTGATCCGGTAAGCGGGGCGGTTGCCCGTAGAAAGATGGATGTCAGAGGCTTTGTGTTCTACGCCGCCTTTGACAATCTGATAAAAATCCATTGCCCTTCCCTCACATTTCAAAATTATAGATTTCCGCCATTTCATCAATTGAGGTAATACCGGCTTTTACAATCTGCTTGATATTTTGATCCAAAGTAATCATGCCTTCCTTAATTGCAACATTGCGAATGGCGTCCGTGTTCATTTTGTGGTTGATGCAGGAACGGACGGCAGGCGTGACGGGCATGATTTCGTGGATGGCGGTTCTTCCCTTATAGCCCTTATGCTCGCAGTAATTGCAGCCTTTGGCGCGGTAAAGTATCAGGTCGGTATCCTTTTGCAGCCCCAGCATTTCCAACTCCTCTTCGCTTGCCGGATACGGCTCCTTGCAATGCGGACAGAGGGTGCGGACTAGCCGCTGAGCGATGACCCCGAGCATGGCGGAGGATACCATATAGGGCTCCACTCCCATATCGATCAGGCGGATGACCGAGCTGGGCGCGTCGTAGGTGTGCAGGGTGGAAAGCACCAGGTGACCGGTAATGGCGACGCTGCTGGCGATTTCCGCCGTTTCCTGATCACGGATTTCACCGATCATGACCACGTCAGGGTCCTGCCGCAGAATGGAACGGAGAACCGAAGCAAAGGTCAGCCCGGCTTTCGTGTTGATGTCCACCTGCGTAATTTTTGGAATGATCATTTCCACTGGGTTCTCGACCGTTACAATATTGATGTCATCGCGCATAATCGCTTTCAGTGCGGTATAAAGCGTGGTGGATTTGCCGCTTCCGGTCGGTCCCACGAGCAGTATAATGCCGTGGTTGTTTCGCAGCAGGTTATCAAACTTTTCCAGATTTTCCGGCAGGAACCCAATGCTCTCTTTGGAAAGGGCGAAGCTCAGGGCGGTGGTAATACGGATGACCACCTTTTCCCCGTAAACGCTTGGGAGAATGGAAATTCGCATATCGATTTCCTTGCTGCCGATTTTATAGCTGATACGACCGTCCTGCGGAATTCTTTTCTCCGCGATATTCATGCCGCCGATCAGCTTGATTCTGGAAACGACGGAAGGAATCAGCTCCGCGTTCGTCTCCATGTAAAGGCTCAGGTGCCCATCCACGCGAAAACGAATCCGCATAATTTTTTCCTGCGGCTCAATATGGATGTCGCTCGCCTTTTGCAGAACGGCCTGCTCGATCATATTGTTAACGAAACGGATGATTGGCTGGTCGGAACCGCCTTGAATCGCGTCCGTTGCCAGCTCCTGCTGGGAATCGGAAAGCTCCTTCGCGGCAGCAAACGCCTTTTGGGTCGTATACAGCTCGCGGATTTTGGTTTCGATTTTTTCCCGCTCCGCAATTACGGGATTTACCTTTAGACGCGTGTAAATTCCGATATCATTAATGCCGTTGTAATCGAGAGGATCGGCAACGGCAATCGTCAGAATGCTGCCTTCGCGTTTTACGGGAACAATAAAATTGGAGCGGGAAAGCTCCTCCGGAACCAGGGAGGAAAGGCTTGAATCCACGCTCACAGCGGACAAATCAAGGTAAGGGATGGAAAGCTGCTGCTCCAGTGAGCGGATAATCTGCATTTCCGTGAGGAAATGGTTCTCCACCAGGATGGTGCCCAGTCTTTTGTTTGAGCTTTTTTGGCGTTCCAGAGCCTGAACCAGCCGTTCCTCAGTTAGAACACCGGAATTGATGAGAATCTGACCCAGCTTTAAATTGGTTATTTTCATGGCACGCTCCTTTTTCACATACCCAACAGGGAAAGGTACCAGTGAACAAACAGGTTAATTTGACGATGAAACGCGAGAAATCCTGCCTGCGCGAGGCAAAGGAAAGGTCCGAGGGGAAGAGCTGCATCAGCCTTCATTTTTCCGCGAAAAAAAAGGAAGGCAATATAAAAAAGCGCAAGAAAAATTGCAAGAAAAAAGACTGGAATAATTGAAGGAAAGCCGGACAGCAAACCGATTGCGGCGAAAAGCTTCACATCTCCGAATCCAAGCGCTTCCCTGCGGAGAATCAGCTTTCCGGCGAACGCGGGCACAAGCATCAGCGCGGCGCCCAAAGCCGCTCCCAAAACAGGGGAGCTCCACCCGGTGTGAAGAACCCTTTGACCGCTGCGCAGGTCAAATCCGCTGAGAACAAGCGAAACAAAAAGAAATGCAAGCAAAAACTGGTCCGGAATAATCTGGTATTTGACGTCTGAGGCGGAAATCAGCAGCAGGAGCATACCGACCACACAGCCTGCGGTGAGAAAAAGCGGCTTGTCAAAAAACTGCGTGTACAGAGCCAGAAACAAGGCCGCCAGAGCCGTGGTCATAAGGATTCCGTGCGGAAACAGGAACAGCCGCTTTTCAAACAGCTCCGGGTCGGGCTCCTCGTTGTAGTCACAAAACCACGCCGCGGGCACCCGGTTAAACAGAAAGCGGCAGAAAAAGGAAGCCGCCGCGCCGCATACGGCGCATGCCGCCGCGATTGCGCCGTTCATTTCTTAGCCTCCTGCGGGCTGAAATAAAAGAGGGTCATGCTTATAGAGATTTCCGACCCGGTCGTTCCGTTTTTATAGGAAACGTGGTTGATATAGTAGGCGCCCTTTGATTTGTTTTCAAAATAATCCAGAAGGCTTTTCAGCTGTTCGTTGCTGCAGGCTACGGTCAGCTCAACCGATACGCTGCTCAGAGGTCTTCCATCCTCTGCTTTTTTGTTGGTATCCACTGATTCCTCGCTCATATTGACGCTTTTGGGAACGATACCTGCCGCTTTGCACGCACTGTCGATATCCTCCGCTCCGGTTTTCGCGGTCACAGTGGCGTTCGTGTTCTCCTGCTCGATTTTAGACTGAAGCTCCGTGATGTTTTTTTCAATATCCGCTCTCTTGGCCTTTTGCTCCTCATAATACAAAATCTGATTTACAGTGTCTGTGTGCTTTTGATCTAATTGAGTTATCTGGCTGTTCAGCGGCAGATAGATAAAATTAATATAGACCAGTACGGTAAGCAGAAAGCAGAACAAATATATGAGGATGACGGGGCTTTTTTTCTGATTCATTATTTCCCTCCGTCCTTGCCGCTTTTACTGTCGACAAACTTTACGTAGTCCTTCCAGCCAAGGGCAGTCTCACAGCTGTAGGTGTTGTCGTTATTAAGTGTAACCTTGAACGGAACGGCAATCGTAAAGTAGGCGTTGGATTTAAGCGCTCTTTTAATTTCCAGAAAGCTGTCATAGGACTGTACCTTAAATGAAACGGAGATGGTTCCGGAGGTATTGTCGATGTCGAAGGCTTCGAGCGAGCTTGCTTTGGAGGCAATTTGGTTAAAAACCTGCTCCGCTGCCGGATAGGTTTTACTTTTTCCGTACGGAAGCTTGTCTCTCTCCGAGCTGAAAGCGGATAGCCTGCCGTTCAGGTCCTTTTGGGTGTTTAACAGCGTTTGGATATCCGTGTATTTTTTTATATCTTTGGAGCTCTTCGCGTTTTGAGCCACCTTTTGAAAATAAAGAAGCGGCTCCAGCATCATAACAAACATTGCCGCGAGGGAAACGACAGCAATTACTGTGATATTTACCTTTGTTGAAAAGTCCTCTGTTCGGATTTCCTTTAAAAAGTCAATTGAGGCGAAATTTGAGCGGTTCACGAGCCCGGCGGTCGCGAAGAATGCCCCCGCGGAGTAACCGGCTTTTCTGGCGCTTTCGTCAACAATCGGAAGACTGGCTGTGGGAATGTCGTTTTCCACTGTTTCGAGTGGGATATCCAGCCCAAGCTGGTTCCAGAAGGCAATGAAATTCGGGAGCGCAGACATGGCGCCGCAGAAAATGATCTTGTGCAGCTCCAGACGTTCTCTGGAAATAACCATTCGGATATTCCGGATCACCTCGCTTGCACTCGCATCAACCAAAGCCTCGACTTGTTCAGCTTCTTCACCCTCACCGGAACTAATCAGCCCGTTGTGGCTGATCCGCGCGACGGCATCTTCATAGGAAAGCGACCTGCTTTTCATCAAAATTTCAAGAACATCGTCGTAGATTGCCTCAAAGCTTCTCTGGAAAATCGGGAAGCCGTTGCGCAAAACAAGAAGATTGGTCTTTGAAAGGCTAAAATCCAGGACCGCGACCGTCTTTTCCGTTGAGTTGATAAAGCTCTGCGCGCTGTGAAGCAACCCAATCACAGGAGGGCTAATCTTTAATACGTGAAGACCATATTTTGAAAAGCTTCTCGAAATAGAATTAATCAGACTGCTTTTCACGGCAAACAGAGAGCTGGTCAGCTTTCCCGTTGCGGGGTTGATCAGACCGTATTCATAGTTCTGAATCAAATAGTCGCTGATATTATCAGAAATAACCGACTCCGCCTCAAGGCGAGCAAATTGATTCAGGTTTTTTCCTTTGACCGGCAAGTGCGGATACTCCTTGCTGATTAGATTGGCGTCTTCAAGGCATACCATAATATTTCTGGTTCGGAATTTCGCTGAATCCACGCAGTCCCTGACAAATTTTGCAAACTGAGTCGTATGAAAGAAAGCCCCGTCCGTCTTTAGGGCTTCCGGCAGTTCAAAATTGCGGGGGTTGCCAAAGGTTGGTCTTCGACCGCTTTTCACCGGTGTAAGATACAATGCGTTGCGGGTCACTTGCAGCAATATTATTTTCAATTCAGCTTACACCACACTTTTTCTGCATTAATTTATCCTTCTTATTAAAAAGATTATAGCAAACTAAATTGCGTACAGCAATATATAATCTGCGCGAAGCGTAAATTTCATCCTGCGAATCGAAATAGAAAGCTAAAATACGTGTTGTTCAAGCTTCTCTTTCCTGATCTTTAGCCTTGCTATTATTTAGCAATTCATGTAAAATAAGGGAGGAAAACCAGTAAATATACAATAGATATTACAAAATATAATTCGACAGAGGAGGATATTCCATTGAAAAAAATTCTTTCGATGCTATTGTCCGTAGCCATCCTGGCTGCTACGGTACCAACCGTGAGCTGCGCCGCCGCCACCGCCGGCAATCAGGCAGGAACAATTGATAAGCACGGCGCGAAAACCTACCTCGGGCTGACCTCCGATTGGGGCGGCACCTGGAATGAATCGAAATTCACCGAGGTTACGGACGGAAACGTCACCTGGGACGGCGACCTTACGATTAAAAGCGGCTCTGTCAAGGACGTGACAGTAAACGGAAGCAACTCCAAGGTTGTTGTAACAAACGGTAAAATGAGCGACCTTACTGTTAACGGAGACAACTCCACCCTGTCTATTACAACCGGTGTCATCGACGACATCGACTGCTCGGGCAAAACGACCGTCACGAACGGAACCATTGGCTCCATTTTCTCTGGCGGAGACCTTACAATTAACGGCGGCACGATAAAACGCGCGGTAGAATCTGACCGTCAGATTACCTTCAGCGGAAAAATCGCCATCGGCGGTGCGGTCAGCGCGGATAAAATAGTCTCCAACTCCTCCGCTGGCATATCCATTGCGAATACGGTCACGGCAAAGACCTCCGTAACCCTGAACAACAACAATCTGAAAGCAGATGAGATTAAGGGCAGCGGTTCAGCGGTGCTGGAGCTCAAAGCCTTTACGGGGAAGCTGCCGAAAATAACGGATATGGACAAAATTACGGTGGATGCAACCAGCGTTGCGACCGCGTCAACAAAGCTGGTTGCCGGAACGCTGTCTATTCTGCAAAAGGGCGAATTCATCTCAGCGTATCCGGTCGAGCTGGATGAACTGATCGGCCCCGGCGCAATAACCGTCAATTCCGGCGGTCTGCTGATCCACAGTGATATTACCGGAAGACCGCTGCTCCTTTTCAATAATATTATCCGTGCCGGGCAGGAAGCATTCCGCGCGGATCAAACGGCAAATGTCAGAGAAGACGACGTCAGTATTTATGATTATGATTTGGAAAAAAATTATTCAGGCGGTTATGATATTTTTAAATTCAAGTCTGTTTTAAGCGAGGGAATTACCTTAAGCATCCATGACGTTACCCTGAGCGACAAGACTCCGGCGCTGATCAGAACCACGGTAAAGCCGAAATTCACCGAGTTCGCAACCGGAACCAAGATGGTCTGGGAGCTGCACGGCGATACAAAATCCTTTTCCATTTCTCCGAACACAACGGATAACTCCTGCAAGGTGACCTTCAATAACGCCGCCGGTTCCTACCGGGCGCAGCTGGTGGCTTATCTGGTGGACGCCAAGGGAGACCGCCTTACCGACTATAAATCCGATTCCTGCATCCTGCGTGCCGGTACGGGCGCCGCGGACACACCGCCGGCAAATACGGGAACAGGCTCCGGGATTACGTTGGATACCTCGGCGGTAACGGTCGGCGTCGGCAATACCTACTGGGTGCTGGCAATGACCGATTCCAAAACGCCTCCGATACAGCTTTCCTACAATTCCGCCGTCGCGGTTATCGGAAAACCGGCGGCATACAATTACGGCGGAAAAACCGGTTGGGTTTACCCGGTTACCGGCGTAGGCAAGGGCGAAGTTACCATTGATATCGGCGGGCAAAAGATGATTACCAAGGTATCCGGCGGCAGCATTATCGTAGATACCTCCTCCTACACGCTAAGCCCGGGCGGCAAATATTCCATCGGCGTGCGGATGTACGGTCTGAACAGGAACAATCTCAACGTGCATTCGGGCAATTCCTGCACATCGGTGCAATACGGCGGGAAAACGAAAGAGGGGCTTGAGCTTTATACCGTAACCGCCAATTCGGAGGGAACCGGGTCGGTAATTTTTGAAATTACCGGCGGGCAGTCGGTCGTTACGCAGATCAGCGTGGTGAACGGCGCGAAGCCCGGCGGCGTGAGCGGCAGGCTCATTGCCTCCGCAAACTGAATCAACAGCACTTAAAGTTTCAGCGCCGCGTAACAGCGGCGCTTTTTCGTTAAAAAAGCAGGCTCCAAAAAAGGAGCCTGCTTGCGATTCTTAGACTGATTTTTAAGAAAGTATAACGATTTCTTTTACTTTCATACCATTAAAATCATCTGGATAAGCTATTCCGTCGGAATCTTTCTTAGGATTAAGATAAATTTTGCCGTCTTTATAACCCCATTTTGCACCCGAAACTTTAGCATCAGGTAAAGTTGCTATGCCTTTATATTTTAAAGCCTTCGTAACAGTCAAATCTTCAGCTTTTACGCTTTCAGTACCGATGGTCAAAGTACTATCTTTTGCCGCAAGGGCTTCCGCATACGCGGTTTTAATCGCCATTTCTACCGTCTGTGCGTTGGATTTGTCTACATTCTCGTTGGCGGTGCCAATTACATTTGAAACGGTTGGAATGGCAATCGCCGCCAAAATCGCGATCAGCGCGACAACCATGACTAATTCAATAACGGTAAATCCTTTTTTGTTGGTTTTTGTTTTTAACTTTGTCATCATAATAGGTTCTGCCTCTCTCTCTTTTTTCCATATTAAAGCATCCTCTTTCGAGATGCTTTCTGCTCAGATTATAAATCGGAAATGTGACGCTGTCAATAAAATGCTTTAAAATATTTCCTGTTGCCATATATAGTCACATATATACAAAAGTTTTTCACAATTAATCCTTATTATACCATTACGTGACCAAAAATTTGGTAATAATAAAGAGTAAGCAGAAACGGCAAAATACTTGCAAGCAAAGAATAAAAACGGTATACTTTAAATGATTATGCGGAAGAGAAGGTGCTCAGAAATGTCTGTTGGCTCAAAACGGGGGGCGGCCCTCGCAATTGTGGTGGTGGTCACCGCCGCGCTTTTGATTTTATCGGCGGCGCTGGTATCCTCCGCAAGCTTTAATCTGAGCTATTCCCAAAACAGCCTGCAGGACCGTCAGGCATATCTCGACGCCAAATCCGCCATCGAGTTCGGCAGGGCTTATGTTGTGAAAAACCCCACCTCCGGCGATTTCAAGGTCAACCTTGATCGAACCGACTATACCTTCTCAATCAATAAGGGCGCTGCGACCGCGAATACCGTCGCAGCCTATGAAAGTGCCGGAAAAATATTAAAAGCCAGCGCGAAGGACAAGACCCTCGACCGCTTTAAAACGCTGGGGTATCGCTTCCAGTTTTCCGAGGGGGCGTCGTCAAATTCGCCCGCTTATATTTCTGCTAGCCTCAAACTAGGAAATACGACAATTTTTAACGGAGCCTACAATAATTTTGCTCTAACTGGAAATGTAAGGGTTGATTTTCCTGTGTTTTCAAACACACGGGTTTCTTTATCGGGGAGAGATTGTGAAAGGCTCAGTTCACCGCAAATATATTTTATGGGGAATCCAGATAGCTTCGTTGTAAATGGTGACGACTTTCAAACACGTTTAGTTTCGGACTTTATCTATTTTAACGGCAATATTAATTGTAATAATACATTAAAGCAAAACACCGGGTTGTTTTTATACCGGTTTGACAGCGACAATGATAAGACGAAATACGGAGTCGCGTATTTTAATAACGTTACAATCAGTTTTAGTGTGTGGGGGAGCAATAATAATAAAACGTCCTATTCTTATAAACTGAACGGCTTTTATCGATTTAAGGGCGGAACGAACCTTCTCAGCACGGATATCGATACGAATATCCATACGGATATCGATGAGAAATCCAAAATGTTTATTCGTTTGGAGCCTGAAGAAATCGGGGATGTATTAGGGGACGAGGAGGGCGATGTGATTTTAGCGAATAAAGCCTATATTGAGAGCAACCATGATATTATTATACCGGGTGACACAACGGGAACTAAATGGACGAGTGACGTAAACGTGATACAGAGCAACAAAACGGGATTTACGGATAAAGCGGTTTTTGTTTATGTAGTGGATTGCGGCAACTGGAACAACTTATTTAATAATTCTAATAAAGTTTCTTATCTTGCAAAAGAAATGTATTGGAACTACGTCAATGTACAGACGGATTTTGTAGTGCCGGAAGGCAAAAGTGAACAAAATAAGTATTCCCCCAATACACTTGTTTTTCAGGCAGAACATATATCATTAAACACGCAAAAGCATAACAGCCTTGATGATGACAGCGGGAAAAAACCAAAAATTGTAGGGAAAAAAGGTGCAAGCTTTTTCATGATGCCTTTGGATACCAACGCAAAGGAATTTAACCTGACCATACCTACGGAGCTTGAAATCAAATATTCCGATACCAATAATAATAGTCATGAATATACGATCAATGAAACTGGAACCTATCATATTAAGATTGGTTCAGAACCTTTCAAGGACGGTTTTAACTTATTCTCGTCGGAAGCGGAAAAATTCTTTGACGAAACAACACCGAGTTCCGGCGGCGGCTCGGGCGGCTCGGGCGGAACAACTGTCATCGGAGGAGAATACACCGATGGAAAATAAAAGGCTCGGTTTGCGTAACGGGAAAAAAGGAACGACCCTGCTGGAGGTTGTCGCGGCGGCGGCAATCCTTTCCATTGTTGTGTTGGCGGCGCTGACAGCGATCGCCTTTTCTCACTCGACCATCCTTTCCGGCAATACGCAGGCGAACGCCGCCGCGCAGGCGCAGAGCCTCGCGGATGAGCTGATAAACCAGCTGCACACGAAAGCGCCGGGCGAGATTACGATTCGCGGCGCCGATCGGGTAGATTCTGGTTTTCCCGATCCTTCCAGGGAAAAGCAGTATTCCATTCAAACAGCCGCAAAGAGCGACGGGGTGGAGGGTTATGTCATCCGGACGGCAGTGTGTTATCAGGACGCAAACGGCAAAAAAATTGTCCAGATGCAGGCGTTTGCGGCAAAGGACGGAGGAAAATGATGAAGCTGCACTCAAAAAAAGGCATGACGCTCATGGAAATGATTCCGGCAGTCGTGCTGACCGCGGTGATCATCGCGGCGGCCGCTTCGGTTCTCTATCTGGGCGCGCATACCTTTCAGACCGGCACGGCGGGCGCGTCCAATCAGCAGAAGGGTTTGCTGGTCGAAAGCTATTTGCAGAAGTATGCCTCCGTTACAAAAAGCATCGGTGACGGTACGGGCAGCGATAAATGCGTCGTTTTCTCTATTTCAAACCAGGTCCTGAAAATTCAGAACCGCGAAAGCACCTCGTCTGTAAAGACGCTTACAACCATAGATGGAATCAGTCAAATCCAGTTCACTTTAAGCGGAAACAAGCTGGATTATGTAATTGCGTTTGAGGGCACGACCTATACGCTTCACGGCGGAATTGTAATGAACAATACCCCGTCGGGAACGGTCAGCACCATATCGAACAATGATAAATCGGTTTCTTTCTCTTATTAATCGATTTGATTACTGTAAATTTTCATAAATATCAGGATTTTGCATAGCAGCCATTCATTTTTTTTCCCGTTAACCGATATATACTTATGTTTCGTGTCGTATTTAACGGTTTCCGTTCACAAAGGAGAGAAAAAGAATGAATGCAAAAAATGCGAAAACTACGTTTTCGTTTAACGTGTTTTTGGCTTCGATTGCGGCAGAGCCGCTTGCAATAAAGTACAAGCATATGGCAAACATTCTTAAGGTCTCCGAATCCACTGTTTCAAAGCTGCGGCATGGCAGAATCCGCAAGATGCCGGAGAATATAAAGCCCGATCAGATGGCTTTTCGCTTTGCCTCCGGAATTACAGGGGAGTTTAAGCCGACCCGTGTTACGGTTGACCGTTTTTTGGAGTATGCCCGTCTGCTGATTGAAAAGTATCTGTTTTCGGAGTCGTTGGGCGCGTTCGTCGCGCTTTTTGTAAACGCAGACCCGGCGGATGAGGAACGTTTATTGAAATTTTACAGCAGCATGATTCCGGAATTGATTTCACGCTGCTACGGTGAAGCATATGCAAACTCGGAGCGCGAATGCAGCAATTGGCAGGAATTTCATAAAAACGAAAAAACAGATGTTGTTTTTCAAAGAATTTGCAACGCTATTAATCAGAACGTCCTTGACGATGAAAAAATCTCGCAGCTTTTAAATGTAATCTATACCGAAAATCTGCGCCGCTTATACAAAAAGCCCTATAGTGACCTTTCGTTTATTAAAATGCTCCATGAGTATGTTGCCGGTCAGGAGGGCCATCCTTTCTATAAATCGGTAAAGCGCAGGGAGGTTATTTCCATATCTGACGACGACAGTACAATCCGGCGGAGCATCAGCGTGCAGGAAATAATCGTTGCGCCCCGGTCTTGCCAGCTTAGGTTCACGTTAAGTCAGACCTTCCATCATTATGAACAGCTATCGCCGGAAGAGATTGTTAAGCGTGCGTTTGAAAACCTGAAGTGTACGGTGAACAACAATCCTCTTGTAAAATATATCAATGCACACGAGCATAATCAGTACCGAACACCCGAACAGTTCGTTGTGGCAATGAAGCAAATGGATGAAGTAAGCGGATTGATGAGTACGGAGCTGCTGTTTTCGTTCAATCTATATCCGCAAAAGCCCGGCGAGTCCTTCAATATTTCTTACGAGTACAGCAGTACGGCGCCTTTTATCCCCAATATTTCTTGCAATTTCAGTTATACCCTTCGTTACCCCTGCAAGTTTATGGACCATGAATTCCTTCTGGACGCGAAAGCCCAAAAAAAGTGGGGTCTGCGCGTGAAGCTGTTCGCGCCGATTACGAATAGTGCCGCTTCAGGGATGGAAGATAACGCGAAGTGCAGCGGAACGTCCCATTCCCGCCATATCGTTTTTTATGACTGGGCGATGGCAGGCTCGGGGTATTTCTGCAATATTTATGAAACGAAGTATGCGGACAGGCAGGCAAAGCTTCCTAAAAAATGATGCAAAATGCCTTGCGCTGTCAGGATGCAATCCGATATAATAATTATATATTTATAATGTAAAGAATTTCCATGAGGGGGTGCTATTATTATTCAACAAAATGAATCCGGTTTGCTGGTGTATGCCGTTCGCTACAAACCATATGATGGCAGCTCCCGGAACGATAGTTTACTCGCTCAGGTACGTAAAGATTTTCTTACCGGTTTTAAAAGCAAGTCTGGAAGGGTTCGGAGCTTCGCGGATGGAACGGAGATATTGAGCGTATATAAAATCAGCCGCAGCGGCTTTTCCTGGTTGCGGACCAGCGGGAAAGCCGTGTTGCAGAAGTCATACCGCCAAAAAGGCGGATACTACATATTGACCCGGAATATGGAGGGCGGAGTTGTCAGCAAGGCAGATTTCAATAAAAATCACCGCTGGCTGCAAACTGCGTACTACGCGGGGGATATTACAAAGCCGGCGGCGCTGCTGAAACCGAAGCAGGGGAGCGGGCTTATTTTGTTACAGCTTTGTGCGGAAGAGCAGATTTACCGGAAAAAGGAGCTGGAGCCCTACCCGTGTTTGGAAGGAACCGCAGAGCAAAGCTTTATCAACACGCTGGCAGGGGAGCCGCCGGTAGTCTGCGAAACCAGCTCCGGCAGCTTCTACTATTGCCTGCCGGAGGAGAAAGAGAGCCGGGAGGCGGCGGAAGCCGACCTGAAACTTGGAAATCAGAGTGTTCAGCCGGACTGGTCTCGGGAAGAGGAAGTCCCGGTGCATTTTGCATATATTGAGAACGATGGATCGGCCGCGGCGGAACAAACCCGCGAGCCGCCGTTAGACAAGCCCGATGAAATAACGGAACCGTGTCAAGAAGTGTTAAAAGAAATGACAGGCACAGAGTACCCGCTTGACCGCGAGATATTCTGTATGGAGGAGCCGGAGCGAAAGCCCGCAAAATATACGGTGGCAGCAAAGGGATTGGGAGGCGGAACGCAGATCAGCGAAATCATCGCGCCGCACGTGGAGCGCGCGGCAAAACGGATTGTGATCAGCGCGGAGGAAAGCTATCTCTATTTCGGAAAAGTAATCGAAGGTCTTCGGGAAGGGCGCGGCCGCACGCAGATGAAAAACGGCTGCACTGCCTACGAGGGGAATTATCGTAGCGACAAGCGCGACGGATTCGGCACCTACTATTATAAATCGGGTAAAATCTGCTATGTGGGCGGCTGGAAGGAAAACCGTCGTGACGGTGTGGGTGTTTCCTTCAGCTCAAAGGACGGTTCTATCTTCGTTGGAAAATGGAAGGATAACATTCCTACGGGAATCGGTACAGCCTTCGATGTGGACGGTAACCTGGTCTACACCGGCGAATGGAAGGACGGCAAGCGCCACGGGCACGGCACGGAATACAAAAACGGCAGAATTGTATATACCGGCGAGTTTCGTGAGGACCGTTATTATTCCGGATATCAGCATATTGAATCCTGCGAGAATCCTATTATATAATGTAAATAGAATATTCCTTTGGAGGGCAGCACGCATGCAATGGCTCGAATTACATAACGTGGAATACGGGGAATGTATCGTGATGGGCGGAGCGCATCGCGAAATACTCATGGTAGACTGCGGCAGTATTAACCAGAAAATACGGGAGGGTGACCTCGCGTTTTCTTCTTATGTGGACCCGTCAATCGTCAGCCGGTATTCCGGCTGCAGCGCGCGCAGCTTTTTGCTTACTCACTACCACAGGGACCATCTTTGCGGCTTCCGTCAGCTTTTGGAGGCTAACCCGAACTATTTTAACCGAATATTTTTACCGGCTTCCCCGTGCGACAAACGAGGAAGACCGCTGCTTTTGGAATTCGCTCTGTTTGTTTATGTCTTCTTAAACCGGCAGAGCGATTTTTCGCAGGGAAATGTCAGCTCCCTTAGGTTGTTTGAGCAGATATCTAAAAAATCAGAGGCGGAACGGATTTACGCGCTAAAGGCAGGCGACAGCTTCCTGTTTGACGGCGTGACCTATGATATTCTGTGGCCTGCCGCAAAGGATTTTTCCTTCTCCGACTTATTTGCGGATGCTGTTGAGGAAATGAATATCTGCCTTTCCTCACCGTTTCTTCCGGAATGCGCGAGGGAATTTATGCGCCTCAAGGAGCTGTTTTGCGGAGTGTATCTCGCCTGCTGTGAAACGGTGCCGCTCAAGCAGGAGAATATAGATCGGATTTCTGCGGCACTTGGGCGAATTGACGACCTCGTGCCCCAGCTTCTTCTGTTGCCTGCCGCCCAGGACATCGCGGAGCTTCTGAGCCGCCAGACCACCAGTACGGCATATTCCGAGCAGCTTAACGCGGCCGGGCTGATCTTCCAGAACCGCCGTACCAGTGAAGCGAGCCTGAACGATATCCTGATGACGGGCGACGCCACACCGGATAGTCTGGACGCGGTAGCCGGTCAGCTATATGATAATTATTACATTATAAAAGCTCCCCACCATGGCACCGCAAGCTCATGGAGCCATTTATTCACGGAGATCAGTGCGTCCCATATCCTGATCAGCAACGGGGATTACCGGCAGGGCGGCATGGTTGCTTCGGAATATGTGGATTTGCCGGCTGTCAAGCATTGCACGAACTGTGCGGCGTGCTCCTGGTATCAGAACAGCGGCTGCTCCTGCAACAGGATGACCTGCTGCTACGAGCTTCCTAACGGCGCGGGGATTACCGTCAAATGTCCATACTGCCGCAGCCGAACCGGCCCCGCTCCCTGCGCAATTTATGTGGTATCCCCGAACGGAGAGCGCTCCTGCCTTTGCGACGACCTGCCAGCAAGTATCAATTAGCATTGATTGATATAAATCCAGAAAATTGGAAATACTGCCAGTAATTTCATATGGATTTTTCTGCAAGCGCCTCAATCGCGGAGGTATACTAATAGATATGAAAAATATGGGTGTTAAACTGGAAAAATTAAACGGTTTGTCTATATTTTATAGAAAATAATATCCAATATCTACTTGACATTAATATCCAAATATCTTATAATCCAATTAAACATATAAATGGTGTATGTGGCTGCGGCATTGCCGGGGCTCTTGGTGCAGGCTATTGTCACATCCGCCGTCGCGAGTCAATGGGAGATTCTGTTAACACCCATGGCGAACATGTATGTTAAATTCTCATAGCACACGCAAATACGCACAACGAACTATTTTAAGGAGGACAAAAAGGATGAAAAAAATCACAGGAAAAGTTGTTTCTCTTGTGCTTGCTTTAGCACTTGTAGTAACAAGCTTTTCAGCAAACTTCGCTTTTGCGGCCACTAAGACCGTAAACGGCTCTGTCGATCTGAGAGAAGACGACGCAAAGGTTTTGTACTTGGTTAATGGCGGAACAGGTAATCAGACTAAAGTAAATCTATCCGCTAGGATTGCCGATAAGGCAGGCAAACCAATTACAATGGATACTCCTGATCATCAGGACGTAACCCCAAAGAGCATCATCGCTGTTTCTCATTTATCCGGGGACAGACTGGTTAAGTGGGGAGATGTTAATGGTAAATCAGTTGATGATGATGAAGAAACCTATCTCTTCCTGAAGAGCGGTAGCGCAGACGGTAAGGAAGTCATCTCCGTTCTTTACAACGGAACCTACACCAATGATGACGGTGATGAGGTCAATGTAAAGGCGAAAGCTAACATCACTGTTTATGTAGCTGATAAGGGAACAAATTATATCGGCAAGTATTATGATTCCGGTGATTTGGCTAAACGTCAGGGCTTAAAAATCGAGGATATCGATTCTTTCGCTACTAATACTGATTTCAAAGATTCCGATGGTCGTGTTGATAACCATAGCATTGGCGTATATACCGTAAATCCTGATGACGGTTCTGCTTTAGCGACTTACTCTTATGTACCGATTGTTGCGGATGGTGCAGCCGATCAAACACAGGGGATTTTCAGTGTTAAAGCTTCCAGCAGTCCCAACTATTTCGGATGGTCTGTGGATTCATCGACAGATGGTAAAATCGATGCATATACATTGCCAGGCGCAAAGGCTGGTACAATTACCTTCACAGCTACTCATACCGAGAGTGGTACGGGTGCGAATGATTCTCTTTTGACAGGTATGTCCAAGGATAAGTTTACTGCAAAGCTTAAGATTGATAAGAAAGTCATTGTTAAGAGATGGACTAAAATCGGTAAGGATAAGAAGACTTACTTGTACGCGAGTAATGTGAAGGACGAAAATACATCCGGCCAAGAAGACAAGAGAATTGATGTCACCGGTTGTGATTTGGATTTCCAATATCCTAATTACGCTAATAATAGTGTTTCTTTGAGTGACAAGTCTACTTCCGTAGGAAAGATTTCCGGTAAGTTTAAAAAGATTGACATTAATGATGGTTCTGTTTCAAAAATAGACATTGACCAGGGTGATGTTATAATCGGCGATGCAAAAGTCGGCGATGTAAAAACCCGTAATAAGGATAATGGTTCAGTTGCGGGAGCGGTCACGGTTAACGGTGGAACAGTTGGTAACATTGATGCTTCCGGTGAGGTTAATGTAACGAGTGGTACTACAGGTGATATTAAAACTGATGCAAGTATTAGTATCACTGGTAATGATGATGATAAGACTACTTCTGTAGGTAATATTGAAAATAAAGCAGAGGTAGTTCTTAACTCAGACAATTCTAAGGTAATTGCTAAGTCTTATAAGGCGACAGATGATAATGCAAAATTAACTGTGAAGGGTGACAAGGTTACCATTTCTAAAGTCGATTTTGATCATCGCGATAATACAACCCTTTCCTTTGATGATTTCCAAGGCAAAATGACCTCTCCTGTAAATGCTACAAAAGCTACCATTGAGACAACAAACGAAGATGATGCTGTAGTGTTTACTGGCGCAGCTAATGTTGATACAATTGAACTTGCTGACTCCAGTAAGGTATCGTTTGACGGAGATGTTAAAGTAGCTTATGTCAGTGGTTCCGGTTCACTGAAAGTTCTTGTTGGAAAACTTTATGTATCTGAGAGCGTTTCCGGAAGTCCGGTTCTGAAATTTGCAAATGATTTCAAACCCGGCGATATAGCATTCAAAGCTGATTCTGATGCTGTGGATGTTGATGATTTTAATACTTTTGGGTATACTCTTTCAAATTCTACAGGCACTAGCACAGATACGTTTAAGATTGCCACGATTAAGTTCGCTGGCCTCCAGATCAAGGGCGGCAACACTGAAATTGCCAAGGGCACTCAGTATGCTCAGACTTTCACTGCAGTTGCTTATCCGACCGGAACTTCCATTCCGACCGGTGATAAGGTTTCTTGGGATTTTGAAGGCAATGACAATTACTTCAAGGTCACAAAGAATGCAAACGGTACTGAAACAGTTGAAGTTATCGCTGTTGATTCTGAATTTGCTTCTGAGAACAAGGGCATCGTTAAAGCGAAGCTCATTGATTCCGATGACAACGATGATACCGATTATGAAGAGGCAACTCTTGATGTTACAGCAGTTGCTGTACCGTCCGTTATCTCTGATACTAATACGGATATCTCTTTCGCAAAGGGTACTTCCTATCAGTTAAAGCTCACTGCTCCTACAGCCCCTGTTGTAACAACCGGTACTGCTGGTGTGTACTCTGTAGCACTCGTTTCCAGAAATGGCAATGATTATCTCTACAAGCTCACCGCAACTGGTAACGCAGGTTCTGCTACTGGCATCTTTGCAAATGGCAAGAAACTCTTTGTTGCAAAGGTTAAAGCAGTTACTTTTACAAGCGACACAACAAAGGATACAATCGTTAAGGGTTCTTACACCTTCAAGATTACTTCCGATGCTACACCGACTGTTTCCGTTGGCTCTAATGCAGTAAAACTGGAAGCAGGATCAAAGTCTGGCAACAACTATTTCTACAAGCTCACCTCTAACGGTGCTGTAGGAACAAAGGTTGGCGTTTATGTAAATAACACAAAGACCTTTGTTGCAGTAATTGGCTAAGGAATAGTCTTAAGCACAGCATAGTTTTTAATTAAATTATTACTATCTCAACAAAATAAGTATAGTTGTATTTGCGTAGCAGCGGTTTGAGCGAAAGCTCGGGCCGCTGCTTTGTGCTTTATTGTTAAGTTGTTATAATCATACGTTTTGCTTGAAAATTAATAAAAAATAACGTAAAATAGTAATAATAATTATGTATGGATAAAGGAAATAGTAAAGATGATATTCAGCAGCTTGTTTTTTGTTTTTGTTTTTTTGCCGGTGGTTTTGGCGGCATACTATTTGGTACCAAGAAAATATAAAAACCTGTGCCTGTTCCTTTTCAGTTTGGTCTTTTACGCCTGGGGAGAGCCGGTATCTGTATTTTTAATGCTGTTTACAACATTGTTTGATTACATTGCGGGAATAATGATCGAAAAATACCGGAATAACAAAAGAAAAGCAAGGATAATCTTAATTGTCAGCATTTGTGTAAATTTAGGGCTGCTCGGATATTTTAAATACTCCGGTCTGTTGCTAAATACCTTCAATTTTTTAACAGGCTTCTCTGTTTCGGTTCCGCAGGTGGTTTTGCCTATTGGAATTTCCTTCTATACCTTTGAATCTTTATCCTATACCATTGATGTTTATCGGGGTGAAGCACCGATTCAGAGCAATATCATTGATTTTGGAACCTATATTTCATTCTTTCCTCATTTGGTTGCCGGCCCGATCGTGAAATATGAATTTTTGGCAGACCAGCTGCACAACCGGCAGGAGACGCTTGATAAATTCACTGCCGGATCAACAAGATTTCTGGTAGGCATGTTTAAGAAGGTTCTTATCGCGAACACACTGGCTCAGTTGGCAGATAAGGTTCAATATATGGGGAACCCATCGACACTTTCCGCCTGGCTTGGCGCGCTGGCGTTTACCTTTCAAATCTATTTTGATTTCTCCGGATACTCCGATATGGCAATCGGTTTGGGTAATATGTTTGGCTTCACGCTCCCGGAGAACTTTAACTATCCCTATATCTCACGCAATGTTTCGGAGTTTTGGCGCAGGTGGCATATCACGCTTGGCTCCTGGTTCCGAGAATATGTTTACATTCCGTTGGGCGGTAACCGATGCTCTGTTTTAAAGAATGTTCGAAATCTGGCAATTGTGTGGGTTCTAACAGGAATATGGCATGGGGCGAGCTGGAATTTTGCATTGTGGGGCGCCTATTACGGCATTTTGATTATTAGTGAAAAGCTGTTTTTGCAAAAGTTGTTGGATAAAATCCCGAAATTTTTTCAGTGGCTCTATAGCTTTGTCATTGTTGTAGTTGGATGGGTCTTTTTCTCCTATCTTGATATTCAAAAAGCGTTGGGGATGGTTGGCGCCATGTTTGGAATCGCTTCTGGAGCGGACAAGCTGGGGATATATTCCTTGATTACTTATCTGCCTGTGTTCATATTGGCGGCATTTTGCAGCACTCCCCTGGTATGGAAGCTTGCGGAAAAGCTTAGAAACAGCGGGAAACCGGGACAAGTAATCTGGTGCGTTGGGTTTTCGGCGTTATTTGTAATTTCTCTCTCGTTCCTTGTGGATAATTCTTACAATCCTTTCCTTTATTTCCGTTTTTAAGGTGGCTGTATGAAACTGTTTTTAAAAATAAAAGAAGTTGAAAAAACCTGTGAATCTGGCTATTTTGCCGTAACATTTCTCCTGTTCCTTACAATTTTAATTGGAATTTCTTTTTTGGTTTTTTCGCCGAAACAAAGCTTTTCCGAAGATGAGAACCGTGTATTGGAGTCTGCCCCGAAGATTTCGCTTTCTGCCATTCAGGACGGAAGCTTCATGAATTCCATTGAGAACTATGTCGGGGATCATTTTATGCTGCGAAAGGCATTTGTATCATTGAACACTCAGGTGCAGCTAATTGTGGGAAGAAGAGACTTAGGCAGCAATTACAGCATTACTCCGGCGGAGGGCGGCGTTTATTTTGGGAAAGGCGATCATATTTATGAGGTCCTTCTGCCGAACCGTACAGACACCTTTCGGGATAATATTACTGCACTGAATACCTTTGCAAAAACAACCTCCCTTCCGTTTTACTTTATGCCGGTACCATCCGGCTCTCAGGAGCAACCGAATAATCTGCCGGATTATGCGCCGAATCAGGACCAACGGGAAGAGTTGAATCAGATTAAAGCGGTCTCGGGTAAAAATGTAAAAGTAATTGATCTTTTTGATACGCTGAGCAATAAAACCGGAAATGATTATTATTATAAGACCGATCACCATTGGAATACGTATGGCGCGTATGAGGGCTATAAGGCTTTGATAACAGAGATGGGGCTGCCGGCTTTATCAAAAGATGAGTTTGATTTTAAGCCAGTATCTGAGCCGTTTTATGGTACCTTGTATTCTAAAGCGATCCTGTCGACTCAGAAACCGGATGTGTTAATTCTTCCGGTAATGAAAAAACAAAGGAAGATCACACAGCAGACTGGTAAGCAAGTCAGAGACAATCTAATCTGGGAAGATTATTTGCAAAAAAAAGACAAATATTCCGCGTTTCTTGGCGGAAATCATAGTGTAGACATCATAAAAAACACCGATGTGAAAAATGGAAAAAAGCTGCTGATCTTAAAGGATTCTTACGCGAACAGTATGGTGCCGTTTCTAGCAGCGGATATTTCAGAAATCCATATCATTGATTTGAGATATTACAACCAAAACGTATATAACTATATAAAAGAGAATAAAATTACAGATACGGCAGCGATATACAGCTTGAAGCAGTTGTGCGATATTTCTATTGCAAATAAGCTTCGAGTCAGAAGTTGACGGGAGGATTGGGCAATAAGTTGAGTACGATTCCGGCAAACAATAGAATATTGGCGGCGCCGTAGGTTTTATTGTCAAAGAGCCTTAAAATTTAGAATACAAATAGTGTTATCAATTGAGTTAATCAATCTATCAACATCATAGATCAAGGTTGGTGACCTAATGAAGAAAATCAACGGAATCAGTGCCTCAAAAGGAATAGCTATCGGAAGGCTGTCTTTTTACGCGAGAATGGATGACGTGATTTCCAAGGAACATCGGGCTGAAGTCCACCTGGAGCTCAATCGGCTGGAGAACGCCAGAAAATTGTCTGTTGAGGAGTTAAATGCAATTTATCAAAGTGCTTTGTCGCGGATTGACGAGAAAAGCTCTATGATTTTCCAAATTCATATTACAATGCTGCAGGATGAAGATTTTTTTCGCTCGATTCAAGAGATTGTTCTGGAAGAAAAAGTAAATGCCGAGTATGCGGTTTGGAAATCCGGCAAGCAGTACTGTGAAATGTTCGCGAAAATGGATGATGAATATATGCGTGGCAGGGCGGCCGATATTTTTGATATCTGCAAGCGCTTAATCCGTTGTTTGCAGCAAACGCAGACGACCAGTATGAATTGCTTTAAGGACCAGACAATTGTCGGGGCGGCGGACTTGATGCCAAGCGAAACGGTTCAAATGAACCCAGAGAGGATCCTAGCGTTTGTTACGCGCGAGGGATCAAAAAGCTCGCATTCCGCGATATTGGCGAGAACAATGGGAATACCGGCGGTTGTAGGTCTTGCGGGTGCGTACGGGGAGTTGATGGAAGGAACAATGACCATCGTGGATGGAACGGACGGATCGGTGATTTTAGAGCCAGATGAGCAGACGATGGAAGAATACATAAAGAAGAAGGCGGATTTCGAAAGGCAGCGAATGAATTTAAAATCTTTGAGGGGTGCAACATCCGTTACCAAACGGGGCATTAAAATTGAGATTAACGTGAATGCCTGCAGCCCGGAAGAAATCAATATGGCGGTGATGGACGGCGCAGACGGAATTGGACTGTTTCGCAGTGAATTCTTATATTTGAACAGAAGTGAGCCGCCTGAGGAAGAACAGCAGTTTAATATCTACCGGTCTATTCTGCGTAAGATGAAAGGAAAGCGCGTTATTATCCGAACGATTGATTTAGGGGCAGACAAACAGGTCCCTTATATTAATGTAGTAAGGGAAGAGAATCCGGCGCTTGGATGCCGGGGAATCCGTTTGTGTCTGAAGCGGAAGGATGTTTTCATTCCACATTTAAGAGCGTTGCTCCGCGCTTCGGCATATGGGAAATTAGCGCTGATGTTTCCAATGATCACATCCGTGGAGGAAATCAGAGAGATAAAAGAGATTCTCAAAGAAATAAGGAACGGTCTTGTAAATCAGGGAATCTCCTATGACCCGGACTTGGAGGTAGGAATCATGATAGAAACCCCTGCCGCCGTATTGATAAGCGAAGAGCTTGCGGCAGAGGCGGATTTCTTTAGCATTGGTACGAACGACCTGACACAGTACACTCTGGCGGCAGACCGGGGGAATCCGTCGGTTTCCCATATGCTTGACCCAAGACATCCGGCGGTTTTACGTATGGTTGAAATGGCGGCTTTAAGCGCAAAAAAAGCAGGGATATGGATTGGAGTTTGCGGAGAATCCGCTGCGGATACCTCCTTAACTGAGTTCTATATTCAATGCGGAATCCGGGAGTTTTCAGTTATCCCTTCCGCTGTTCTGGAGCTGCGGCAAGCAGTGCTGCAAATCGATTTGTAGTTCCTAATTATACTTCTGTGTATTTCGGGTGTGCGGGGTGAAAAAAGCAGGGCTTCCAAATGGAAACCCTGCTTTACTGATGGATATCAAATCCCAATAGCTACTTCTCGCCGCGAAGGGCAAGTATTCTGGAAGAATTGATAACGGAAAGGATGCAAACGCCCACGTCGGCAAATACCGCAAGCCACATCGGGGTATAGCCGAGCGCGGAGAGTACCAGCACGACCGCCTTAACTGCAAGCGCAAATACGATATTGAACCGGATAATCCCCATCGCGCGCCGGGCTAAGCGAATCGCGGGAGCGAGCTTGGAAGGCCGGTCAACCGTTAAAACAATGTCTGAGGCTTCAATCGCCGCTTCGGTTCCCAGTCCCATAGCGACACCGCAGTCAGAGGCGGCAAGCACCGGAGCGTCGTTGATTCCGTCACCCACAAAAACCGTAGTACCGCTCGTACCCCGAATTTCTTGCAGAATCGATACTTTGTCACCCGGAAGAAGTCCGGCGTGGAATTCGTCAATTCCGCATTCAGATGCGGCGGACTGCGCGGATTGCTGATGGTCTCCGGTGAGCATCACAATGCGGTTGATGCCTAGCTGCTTTAGGTTTGCGATTCCGTCGGAAGCATCCGGACGCGGAATGTCGCTGAGCTCAACGCTTCCTTCCAGCTTGCCGTCGATAGCGATAAAAATGGAGGCGGGCTCGGAGCCGCTCAGATCAATCTGGTGCGCTTCCATCAAAGCCCTGCGCCCGCAGAGCACCCTTTTTCCATTTACTGTACCGGTCATACCATGCCCCGGAATTTCTTCGATCTTTTCCGCGGGGTAAAGCTCAAAACGGGCGGAAGCCTCCATAATTGCTTTTGCTGCCGGATGGGCGCTGTATTGTTCAACGGAGCCGGCAATTCGGAGAAGCTCATCGCCGCTCAGACTTGCGGCTGTATTTACCTTCTTTACACTTAGCCTACCGCTTGTCAGAGTCCCTGTTTTATCAAATACAACCGCTCTTGCTTTACTCAGCGCTTCCAAATATTTTCCGCCTTTGATCAGTACACCGCTTTTACTTGCCGCACCGATTCCGGCATAGAAACCGAGCGGAACCGAGATGACCAGCGCGCAGGGGCAGGAGGCAACCAAAAAGATTAAAGCGCGGTAAAGCCATACGCGGAATTCGCCAAAGCCGAGCAGGGGGGGCAGCGCCATCAGAAGAATTGCCAGCAGAATAACAACCGGCGTGTATATTTCCGCAAAGCGTGTAATCAGCTTTTCTGCCTGACCCTTTCTGGCTGCGGCAGACTCAACCATTTCAATGATTCTCGAAGCTGCTGAGTTATGAAAATCCTTTGTAACCTGAATGGTGAGGGGACCCTGCTCGTTCATCATTCCGGATAGAACCTCTGCTCCCTCTGCTACGTCCAGAGGGACGCTCTCACCAGTCAGTGCGGAAGCATCAAGGGAGGAGTTCCCGCTGAGGATCATGCCGTCAAGAGGAATACGCTCGTAAGGATAAACGAGGATAGTATCACCAACCGTTACGGTTTCGGCCGGCACTTGCCGCTCCTGCCCGTCAACAAGGATTCGGGCGGTATCCGGGCGCAGATTTACCAGTTTTTGAATATTCGTGCGGGATTTGTCAACCGCCTTATCCTCCAGCATTTCACCCAGCTGAAACAGGATGGCAACCATTGCCGCCTCAGAGTACTGCCCGAGGCAGAATGCTGCAACGACTGCAATGGTCATCAGAGTTGTTTCATCAATCCGAAGCTTTAAGGCGGCTTTTATCCCTTCAACTGAAACCTGCCAGCCGGCCAGGATGATAGAAGCGCCAAAACAGATTGCCGAAACAAGCTCAGGACTGTGAAACACGTGCTCCGTTAAAATGCCGGCAAGGAAAAGCAGTACAGAGGAAATCAATTGGATTAAGAATAATTTGGGGTTTTCATGCTCCTTTTCTTCTCCGTGTTCGTGTCCGCAGCAGGCGCAGCTGCCGCAATGATTTAGTTCAGCCATTGTGGTTTGCCTCCTTTACGTGATTGAGTCCCTGCTCAAATATCAGTTTGACATGATCGTCATCCAGAGAATAAAACGCGGACTTCCCGTCGCGCCTTACGCGGACCAGATGCGCGGCCCGCAGCAGGCGGAGCTGATGAGAAATGGCGGATTGACCCATCCCAAGTATCTCCGAGATATCACAGACGCAAAGCTCGCTTTCCAATAGTGCGCACATGATACGGATCCGTGTCGTGTCCCCGAATACTTTAAAGAGCTCCGCAAGAGAAAACAGAGTGTCAAGATCAGGCATATGGTCATTTGATTTGGAAATTAAATTATTATGGATGCAAGTTTCTTCACATCGGTCAGCTTCGACAACCATTTATTATCCTCCTTTTTGTTCATATGAACATGTATTCATATGATTGTGTTATTATTATATTCTCACTATTTTGAAATTGCAACCCTTAATTTAATAATTAACTAAAAAATATTTTAAACATGGGTCGCACAAAATATTAAAACTGCAAATTCATGATTAAGAATTTAAGAATAAAAGTAAAAGAATTTTGCAATTTGCAGATTCCTATACTTCATTTTCATCGTAACTCGGTTAAAAAAGTAAGGTAGTTTTGTTAAAACAGACAAGAATAAGAAGGAATCACGAATAATTGAAAAATTACAGTTGCATAAGTGAATGATCAGTAGTATAATTTATGACATTAATAAAATATTTTGTGAATAAAACGCAAGCCGCGTGACGAAGAGTGACCCGGCTATTTTTATACACGAATATTTGTTACCCACATTTCATTAACTTGGGAGGTAATTCAGAATGACAAAGCGTATTTTGGCGGCTGCGCTGGCAGCGGTAATGCTTGCAGCTTCTGCAACGGGCTGTGCCGGGAACGGAGCGGCAGCAGGCGGCGGGGACACCATTAAAATCGGCGGCTTGGCACCTCTTACCGGCGACGTATCCGTATATGGTATTGCCACGAACAACGGCGTGAAGCTGGCGGTCGACGCGATTAACAAGGCAGGCGGCATACTGGGCAAGAAGATTCAGTACATACCACTCGATGAAAAAGGTGACGCAACGGAAGCCGTTAATGCTTATAACAAGCTTGTTCAGAATGATAAGGTGATCGCACTGGTTGGTGACGTTACATCCAAACCGACGATTGCGGTAGCGCAAAAGGCGGTTAAAGACAATCTGCCGATGATCACCGCGACCGGTACGGCAGCCGATATTACAAAGGCCGGCAAGAATGTATTCCGTGCCTGCTTTATTGACCCGTTCCAGGGAGAGCTGATGGCTGATTACGCTGCGAAGAAGCTTGGCGCAAAAACAGCTGCGATTATATATGATAACGGCGACGACTATTCCACCGGCGTTGCGGACGCATTTGAGGCGGAAGCCAAAGCAGCGGGCATGACCGTTACCAATAAAGAAGGCTACCCGAGCAAGAGCAAGGATTTTAAGGCTCAGCTTACAAAAATTAAGGCAAGCAATCCGGATGTATTAATGGTTCCGTCTTATTATTCCGACGTTGCTTTGATCGCCGTACAGGCAAAGGAAATTGGTCTTAACGCAAAGCTGCTCGGCGCTGACGGCTGGGACGGCGTTTTGGAGAAGATCGACAAAGGAAACCTTGACGCTTTGAAGGAAAGCTATTTCTGCAGCCAGTATTCTGCGGAAAGCACCGACCCAAAGCTCCAGGATTTCCTTGAGCTTTACAAAAAGACCTATAAAACCGACGCGAATATGTTTGCTGTTCTCGGCTATGACGCGATGGGCATGATGGCTGCCGCGATTAACAAAGCGGGTTCCACAGACCCGGATAAGATCAACGACGCGCTCAAAGGCATTAACTATCCTGGTTTAACCGGAAACACTACCTTTGATGAGAATAGAAATCCGATCAGAGAAGCGATTATTACCACAATTGCTGACGGCAAATATAAGTTTGTTGAAAATTTCAAAAAGTAATCTTATCGCTTAAAATTTAATTGGAAAACGAAAAGAGGGGGAAGGAATTCACCCTCTTTTCGGATTTTAATCATAATACGATAACAGCATTATGTCGTATCTCTTGCGTCCGCAAGCGGCGGTGAGAGATACGACATAAAGTCAGTTTTGCTTCTTGCGTTTCAATTCAATAAGGAGGGTGAATTTATGGAATTTTTATCTCAGATTATTAACGGTCTGGGCATAGGCAGTATTTACGCTTTGGTAGCCTTGGGCTACAGCATGGTTTACGGTATCGTTCAGTTGATTAACTTCGCCCACGGCGATATTATTATGGTCGGAGCGTACGCCGTATTTGTTATTCTGGTTACGATGGGGATACCGATCTGGTTTGCGGTTCTGGGCTCGATCCTTTTTTGCGGTCTGGCGGGCATCGTAATTGAGAGGGTTGCCTACCACAGGCTTCTTACACACGATGCGCCGAGGATTTCCCTGCTGATTACGGCAATCGGCGTCAGCATTTTTTTACAGAACCTGTTTCAGATTCTGTTTGGCTCCGATTCCAAGGCAATGCCGAAAATGTTTACGTTTGACGCGATTCATCTGGGCGCTTTGCAGCTGACTTCATCTACGATTCTGAACATTATTGTTTCCGTGCTTATGATGGCCGCGCTTCAGTTCCTGGTAAACAAAAGCAAAATCGGCAAGGCGATGCGCGCGACCTCAGAAGACGCGGGAGCGGCAAAGCTGATGGGCATCAACACGAATGTAGTAGTTGCGTTTACTTTCGGCATCGGTTCCGCGCTTGCTGCCGTTGGTGCGGTGCTGTACTGCAACACCTACCCGCAGATTCAGCCGACTATGGGCGGCCTCCTTGGGTTAAAAGCGTTCGTCGCGGCGGTGCTCGGCGGCATCGGCAGTATCCCCGGCGCCATGCTGGGCGGATATATCCTCGGCGTGGCCGAGAGCCTGACCAACGGCTACATCAGCAGCAACCTGACAGACGCGGTTGTGTTTGGTATTCTAATCTTGGTTCTGCTGGTAAAACCGACCGGTGTACTTGGCAAGAATATTAGGGAGAAGGTGTAAAAATGGCTTTCATGTCAAAGAAAAAACTATTTTCTTACGCGGTTAATTTGGCGATCATAGTCGTTTTATATCTTCTCTTTACCGTTTTAATTCGCGAAGGTATCATTAACAGTTATCTTTCTGATATTTTAACAATGGTGTGTATTAATGTGATTCTTGCGGTCAGCCTGAACCTGGTGACCGGGTTCCTTGGTCAGCTGGTTCTGGGACACGCTGGCTTCATGCTCGTAGGCGCTTACGCGGCCGCGCTGTTTACCCTGCGTTCCGGACTTTCACTTCCCATAGCGTTTCCAATCGGATTGTTAATCGGCGGCATTGTTGCGGCGATATTTGGTGTGCTGATCGGCGTGCCCGCGCTTCGCCTTCGCGGCGATTACCTGGCGATTATTACACTTGGCTTCGGTGAGATTATCCGCGTAATTGCGAACAATCTTACCATTACCAATGGCGCGAAGGGTCTGTATGGAATTGAATCCCTCAACTCCAGATTTAATCCTACCGCAATGTTTACCTATGTGTTCTTTATTGCGGTTTTGGTTATCTTTATTAACTTTACGTTCGGTACTTCCCGCCATGGCCGCGCGGTAATTGCAATTCGTGAGGATGAAATTGCGGCGGAGGCTTCGGGTATTAACACCACCTATTATAAGCTGCTTGCCTTTATTCTGGCGGCCTTTATTGCCGGTGTGGCCGGCGGGCTCTACGCGCATCAAATCGGAATTATCGATCCTTCCAAGTTTGATTTCAACCGTTCTACAGAGATCCTGGTTATGGTGGTTCTTGGCGGCATGGGTTCTATTACGGGTTCCATTATATCGGCTACCGTGCTCACCGTTCTGCCGGAAGCACTGCGCGGGTTCTCCGATTACAGAATGCTTCTTTACTCCATCGTTCTAATCTGTGTTATGCTGTTCCGCCCCACAGGCTTGCTTGGGCGCAGCGAATTCTCGCTTTTAAAAACCTACGAAAAGCTGACGCACCGCAGCGGTGGCAAAAAGAAGCCGACCGCCGGAAAGGAGGGCTGATTCATGTCCGTACTTGAAACAAAAAACCTAGGGATCTCCTTTGGCGGTCTTCAGGCGCTGGAGGATGTGCATTTTTCGATTAACGAGGGCGAGATCATCGGTTTAATCGGACCGAACGGCGCCGGTAAAACCACGGTGTTCAATCTGCTTACCAATGTTTATGTTCCAACCGCCGGAATGATTGAGCTCGAGGGGAACAGTATTGTCGGCAAGAAAACCTACCAGATTACGCAGAATGGAATTGCCCGAACCTTTCAGAATATTCGCCTGTTCAAGGATGCTTCTGTTATCAATAACGTGAAAATTGCGATGAACAGCCAGATGAAATACTCTGTTCTTTCCGGAATCTTCCGCTTGCCTGCCTACCGCAGGGAGGAAAAGGAGATTTCCCGCCGCGCCCACGAGCTTTTGCAGGTGTTCAGTCTGGACGAACACGCGCACGACTACGCGCGGAATCTTCCTTACGGTCAGCAGCGCAAGCTGGAAATTGCGCGCGCTTTGGCGACGAACCCAAAGGTTCTTCTGCTTGATGAGCCCGCCGCAGGAATGAACCCGACTGAGACCAAGGAGCTAATGGAAACCATTGCTCTGATTCGTGATAAGTTCAAGATTTCCATTCTTTTGATCGAGCATGATATGAATTTTGTTATGGGTATCTGCGAGCATATCGTCGTGCTGGATTACGGCAGGATTATCGCGGAAGGTACCGCGGAAGAAGTACGCCGCAATCCGAAAGTAATCGCCGCGTATCTTGGGGGTGAGTGATATGGAAACGATGCTGTCTGTAAAAAATCTTGAAGTTTACTATGGTGCAATCCACGCGATTAAGAATATATCCTTTGAGGTGGGTGAGGGCGAGATTGTGACCCTCATCGGCGCGAACGGCGCAGGTAAAACTACGACGCTGCATTCGATTTCCGGGCTTGTAAAGCCAAAGAGCGGCGAAATCACCTTCTGCGGGAACAATCTGCTGACTACCGAGGCACATAAAATCATTAAGCTCGGCTTGGCACAGGTTCCGGAGGGAAGAAGAATTTTCGCAAGAATGACGGTGCAGGAAAATCTCGAAATGGGTGCCTATATCCGTAACGACGGAGATAAAATTCAAAAGGACTACGAAAGGATATTTGAACGCCTTCCACGCCTGAAGGAGCGCCGCAAACAGCTTGCGGGCACGCTGAGCGGCGGCGAGCAGCAGATGCTGGCAATCGGTCGCGCCTTGATGTGCAACCCGAAGATGCTGCTGCTAGACGAGCCTTCCATGGGGCTTTCTCCGCTTTTGGTAAACGAAATCTTCAATATTATCCGTGATGTGAACCAGTCCGGTGTTACGGTTCTTCTTGTGGAACAGAACGCGAAAAAAGCACTTGAAATCGCAAACCGCGCCTATGTTCTTGAAACCGGCTCCATAGCCATGGAGGGTGACGCGGATGAGCTTGCCAACGATGAGAAGGTTCGCAGCGCCTACCTTGGCGGCTGATTTCGTAGAATTAGTTGGTGAAAAAGAAAGTCGCTTAGGCGACTTTTTTTTATATTCCTTGCGTTAGGAACTTGAGACGAGAGATTGCCTCTCCAGCAAAAATCTCCATCTCACCAAAGCTACCTATTTTTTTGAATCGTATGATAAAGAGAACCGCAGGTTTTTGAAATCAAAAACTGCGGTTCTCTGGAGATTGTCTTTAGGGTTAGCAACAGTTGTAAACGATAGGTTATGTGACTCTATGCGACAATGTATAGGTTATTGAGGTAGGTTTGGAAATCGGTTGTTTGGGCATTGTTAACAGCGGTTTCTACTTCACTTGTGCTCATACCGAGGGTAAGGTTTGCATTATTTGCCTGTATGCTGATTTGCAAAGGAGTCAGTACTTCCATTAGAGCATTCCAATCCTCAAGGCTTGCGTTAAGGTCGTCGGTTACTCCCTGCCAGAATTCTGCTGTATAATCGGTTTTTGCTGAACTCAAATCATTAATCGTTTCAGTGATTGCACTTTCAATTTCAGACCAAATATTGATTAAGGCGGTCATATTTTCCTGAACCGCGATAGCACAATTTGACAGATCCAGGCATTGGCCGGATTGAATTTCCAGCGTTGCCGCATCCTCTGTATAACCGTCAATCTCTTTAGAATCTTCTTCAATCAGAGCTTTATCCGCCTCAATCTTTTTAGAATCTATTGCAATATAATAAGTAGCGACTCCTATTGCCGCGCCTAAAAATATCCAGGTAACCGCACCGAACGGACCGGCCGCGATAACAGCTATCCCTCCAAGAATAATGCATGCCGCGTCAGTAATAGACAGTTCTATGATTTGGTTTGTAAGATTTTTAATTTCTTTCTTCAAATCATTAATTTCATTCGTAAGCTTTGTAACCATTTGCTGGTCAACCTGCTCCTCATCATAGGCTGTATCTGCTAGAGCCTTGAGTTCTGCAGATTGGTTCGGCAAATTTGAAGAGTAACTCACAAGGCTGTCATAAAGGGTGACCACTTCATTTTTAAATCCGGTAACACGGTTCAAAAGAGTGGTTAAGTAATAGACAAGATCCTCCTTTGCCACTTCGTTGGTGGGATCTATCAGTAATTTGTTGGCGTCATATAAAGCACCATTGATTGCATCAACAAAGGTATCATTATATCCAAGTATCTGGCCCGGAAGATTTTGAAGCGGCAACATTAAATTATCATCAAATACCATGGCACTTTCTTTTACCGCCTTAAGCTGGGTGATATAATCATTATATCCGTCAAATGGGTAATGTAACTTTGGGTCGCTTAAACTTGCCACTGAAATGGAATACTGGTCAACTGTGATTACATTGGTCATATAGTCGGTTGCGACATCTTTAAGTGACATTTTAGCTTTCTTAAGACTGTTCGAGACTTTAATAACAATCAACTCCTTAATATTTTTGGACGTTTTTTCGGGCGCTTTGCAAAACGCAACAGAGGTTCTTAAAGTATATTTGTGGACTGGATTTGATATGCGTATTGCCGCAATATTTGATGATTTTATCCCGAATTCTTTTGGGTACAGCTCATCAGTTTACCGTTTGTTTTTTTTATGCCGCGCTAATCGCTGTGAGTGTGGTTGTCGGGTAATACCAGGAAAGAATCTGCCGGTAGGTGGAGCCCTGGTTCGCCATGTACTCCGCGCCCGCCTGACTCATGCCTACTCCATGCCCATAGCCCTTGACCACAAAGGTGAAGCTGCCGCCGGCATAGCTCACGGTAAAGTTTGCGGAGCGAAGCCCAAAGGCACTGCGGGCATCGTTGCCGGTGATTTTCGTGCCGCCGATTACGATGCTTTCCACAGAGCCGGAGCCGGTGCGCTTGATTTCACCAATCCAGGAGGAGGCAGCTGAGCTGAGGTCTATTTTAGGAGAGGTTTTCTGCGCCGCGGTTTTAAACTTGGCTTCCTCCATTACAACGGTTGTTTGGTATCCGCCCGCAAATACGTCTCCCGGGCTCGCCACAGCTACCAGATAGCTTCGCTTCCCACCCCAAATATCCTCTGAGGTTTCGGTTTTACCGGAGGAAATCGCGTAATAGGTCGCGTCAATCAGAGTGCCGTTGCTTTTTAATACCTGCCCGTAAATCGCGTCCACCACAGTAGTCAGCTTCTGATAATAGGAATTAAACTGATCGCCCCATCGCGACTGCATCTGTTCCTTGGAAACGTAGATTTGCCAGTTCTGCGTATCGGCGGTAAAATCCGCGCCGCCGGATGAGGTGTTTTGCCGTTGCTTTTCCCGCAGGCGGCTGTAATAGGTATAGGCTGCCACGCCCTGTGCCTTTAATGCTTCCACAGGGGCATCGGGTGACATTTCAGTTACGATCGCGCCAAAAAGGAAATCACGGTCGCTGACGGAAATAACTTTGCCGCTGGAGGTGTCCTGAATCCGGAATACGGATGCGGGGTTAACCATGGGCGCGCCGCTCTGCTGGCTGGCTGCGGAGGGCTGCGCCGGGCTTTGCCCGGATGACGGGGAAGCACGCTCGGTCTTGTCCGTTTCTTTTGCGCCTGTTGCCAGAAACGGAACGGCAAACATGATGAAAAACAAGAGGAACCCCAATATTAATTTACCCTTCATTTTACACACTCCTCTGTCGCAGTAGCCGTACTACATTTTACATTTGCAGACTTGCAATTATTCATAATTTTCTAAAAATATTTCATAAATGTCTAAAAGTAAAATATTTATGAAATTTTAAACAATTTTTGCTGCAAAAAGCACGATTATGTAGGAACCTGTTTACTTGACTTTACCCATAGCGTGATATAAAATATTAAAATAAGATATTTATTAAGAAAGAAATTTCCAGCTGTATCCACCACGCGGGCGGCGGAATTAATCCATATTTTGTGTGGAGAAAAGGTGTTTAGAATGGAAGATATTGTCCACAAAACCTATAACCAGAAACTGGAAAACCTGTGCGATGAGTTCCGGGCAAACAATAGAATTCCTCCAGAGAAATTTGAGCTTTATCAGGTAAAGCGCGGTCTGCGGAATCCAGACGGAACCGGAGTGATGGCCGGCTTGACCAAAATCTGTAATGTTCACGGTTACCTGATTGCCGACGGGGAACGCATTCCCGACGCTGGCAAGCTTACCTACCGCGGCATCGATGTAGCGGATATTGTTGACGGATGTATTGCCGAAAACCGCTTTGGCTATGAAGAGGTATGCTGGCTGCTTTTATTTGGTCAGCTTCCGACTGAAGCTCAGCTGAACAGTTTCTGCAATCTGATCAACAGCTACCGGGAGCTGCCGGAGTATTTCGCGGAGGATATGATCATTAAGGCGCCGTCGAAAAATATTATGAATAAGCTGGCGCGTTCGGTACTTGCCCTGTATTCCTACGATGAAAATCCGGACGACACCTCACTGGAAAATAACATGAGCCAGGCTATCCAGCTGATTGCGCGCATGCCTACCATTATGACCTACGCCTATCAGGTAAAGCGGCGTCATTTTGACAAACAGAGCATGTATTTCCACCCGCTGGATCCTTCGCACTCCACCGCGCAGGCAATTCTCAACGCTATCCGACCAGACCGCTCGTTTACAGACGAAGAGGCAAAGCTGCTCGATATCTGCCTGATTCTTCACGCCGAACACGGCGGCGGAAACAACTCAACCTTTACCGCGCGTGTACTTTCCTCCACAGGTACCGATATTTACTCCGCAATCTCCGCGGCGATCGGTTCATTAAAAGGACCAAAGCATGGCGGTGCCAACCACAGGGTCATGATGATGATGGACGATATCATGGAGAACGTACATAACTGGGAGGATGCGACGGAGCTTGAGCGTTATCTGGAGAAGGTTGTTCAAAGGGAAGTCGGCGACCGTTCGGGTTTAATTTATGGCATGGGTCACGCGGTTTATACGCTTTCTGACCCGAGGGCGATCATCTTGAAGGAAAAGGCGCTGAAAATGGCGGAGGAGCGCGGCATGCTCCAGAAGTTTGAGCTGTTTGAGCGTGTGGAGAAGCTGTCACCCGATGTTTTTGCAAAGGTTAAGGGAGATACGAAGGTTATCTCCGCGAATGTCGATTTCTATTCCGGCCTCATCTACGAAATGCTGGGGATTCCAAGCGACCTCTATACGCCTTTGTTTGCAATCTCCCGTATTGCCGGGTGGTGCGCGCACCGTATTGAGGAAATGGAAACCTGCGGAAGAATTATGCGCCCCGCATACCGTTCTCTTTCCAAGAATGAGCCGTATATCCCGATTAATAACAGAAATTAGTTCTTTGATCCCTGTCTTATCCGCTTGAATTCGGGGAAAATTATAGTCGGTGAACAAAGTCAAATCGACTATAGAAGATAGGATTGGGAATCGTAACGGGAGGAATGAACTGAATGAAAAAGAAAAGCGTATGGATCGTACTCGCGGCAGCGCTGCTCATTGCCGTTCCGGCAAGGCTTTATCAAATGTTTTTTCTGATGGACAAGGAAACCGGATTTTATACCGACTCAGGCTTGACGACCGGGATTGTATCCGTTGTGCTACTGGTGGGAACCGTATTGCTCATTGTCTTGGGCAGAATGGACAAAGACGCGCCTGAGACGTACCAGCCGATCCGCAGCCGTTCCACAGCGGTAATCGGCGTGCTGACCGGGCTGGGTCTGATTCTGGAGGGGCTTGTGAGCGCGGTAAGCGGCGGCGAAGAAAACTCCGTGATGCTTTTAATCCTCTCGCTGGCAGGTATGGTTACAGGTGTCGTCCTGATTTTAACCGCTTATGATTTTTCAACGGGGAGCAACCGCTTTACAAAATATCCGCTTCTTGCGCTTGTGCCGCCGATTTGGGGATGCACTGCTTTAGTAACTTTGTTTATTTCCTATGTGGCTGTTGCCAACGTTACGGAGAATATATTTAATACTTTTACTGTTGCGTTCCTGCTTTTGTTCCTGTTTGCCCAGGCGAAAATGATTGCCGGTGTGGAGGAAAAGAAAAGCGGACAGATGGTCTCAATCTTTGGGCTTCCGGCAATCCTGTTTTGCTTGGTGACCGGAATTCCCGGAACCACCGGAGCGCTTGCCGGTCTGCGCGAAGTGGGCTTTTTCCCGGTTGGACTCCATTTTGTGGATGTGCTGATGGCATTTTACCTGATTGCGTTCCTGACCTCGTTCCGCCATCGCCCCGCCGATCAGACTGCGCAGGAGGATCGAAAGGAAGTGCACCATGCGAATGCAAATCCCTCCGGCACAAAGCCGGAGCTGCTTGCCGGGTTTTTATCCGATGCCTATCAGAGTACGGAGACCTTTGCAGAACGCGCACCAAGTCCATTTTTAAGCCCGAAATCATAAATTGTTAGTTAATTTTCTGTCAAACCACTTGTAAAATCCCTCAAAATGCTATAAAATAGTACGAAGAACAATTAATTTTTCAGGAGGTATTCGTTTTATGTCTATTAAAATTGGCATCAACGGCTTTGGCCGAATCGGTCGCTTGGTTTTCCGCGCAGCTGTTGCTCAGCCGGAAACATTTGAAATTGTTGGTATTAATGATCCGTTTATCGATGTTGATTACATGGTTTACATGGTTAAGTATGACACGATGCACGGTCATTTTGACGGCTGCATCAAAGCAGAGGATGGCAAGCTTTTCGTAAACGGCAAAGCAATCAACGTGTTTGCTGAAAAGGATCCTACTCAGATTCCTTGGGGCAAGGTTGATGCCGAGTATGTTGTTGAGTCTACCGGCGTGTTCTGCACAACCGATAAGGCTTCCGCTCACATTGCCGGCGGCGCGAAGAAGGTCGTTATTTCCGCTCCTGCAAAGGATAAGGAGACCCCGACATTTGTTTGCGGCGTAAACCTCGACACCTATACGAAGGACATGAAGGTTGTTTCGAATGCTTCCTGCACAACGAACTGCCTTGCTCCTTTGACAAAGGTTATCAATGATAAATTTGGCATTGTGGAAGGTCTCATGACCACCGTTCACTCCACAACCGCTACCCAGAAGACCGTTGACGGTCCTTCCGCGAAGGACTGGAGAGGCGGCCGCGCGGCAGCCGGAAACATCATTCCTTCCTCCACCGGCGCTGCAAAAGCCTGCGCACTTGTTATTCCTGAGGTTAAGGGCAAATTAACCGGTATGTCCATGCGTGTTCCTACCCTGGATGTTTCCGTTGTTGACTTGACTGTCAGCCTTGCAAAACCGACCACCTACGATGAAATCTGCGCGGCTGTCAAAGAGGCTTCCGAAGGTGAAATGAAGGGTATTCTCGGCTACACTGAGGATGCTGTTGTTTCTTCCGACTTCCTCGGCGATCCCCGTACCTCCATCTTCGATAAGGATGCCGGTATCATGCTGAACGATCATTTCGTTAAGCTCGTATCCTGGTACGACAATGAGTGGGGCTATTCCAACAAGGTTTTAGACCTCATCAAACACATGAACAAAGTCGACCACGAATAATTTTTGTAACGATGAAAGCCTTGCAGCGAAAGCTGCAAGGCTTTTTTGCGCTTCAGCGAAATATCTTCTGGCACAGCTGGCAGCCGGTCGGCGTGGTCGCGCAGCCGCCCTGCGCGGTCTCGCGCAGCTCCGTGGGCATGCTTTTGCCCACACGGAACATGGCGTCCACCATTTCGTCAAAAGGAATCAGGCTGTTGATCCCGGATAAGGCGGTTTGCGCGCAGACCAGTGCGGTGGACGCGCCGAGGGCGTTGCGGTTCTGGCAGGGTGCCTCCACTAAACCGGCCACCGGGTCACAGACCAGTCCGAGTAAATTGCTGATGACCATAGCGGAAGCGTCCAGACACTGCTTTGGTGAACCGCCCATCAGTTGGGTAATTGCGGAAGCCGCCATTGCCGACGCGGTTCCGACCTCAGCCTGGCACCCGCCCTCCGCGCCGGAAACCGTGGCGTTTCGCGTTATCAGATAGCCGATTGCCCCGGTATTAAATAAGGCGTTAATCATAACCTCATCTGAAAAAGAGTACTCCTCCTGAACGGCAAGAAAGGTTCCGGGAATCACGCCGGAGGAACCGGCGGTCGGCGCGGCAACGATCAGCCCCATAGATGCGCTGACCTCCAGAACTCCCATCGCGTAGGCAGCGGCTTTCGAGATAATAGAACCGCAGACCGGTTTAACCGACTGGCTGTGAAAATATATCTTTTTGGCTTCTCCGCCAATCAGACCGCCCATGGAGGTGACTTCCCCCTCCAGCGCCGTTCTTACTGCCTCTTTCATAATTTCGTAGGAATGCGCCATGCGGAGGATTACCTCTTCGCGGGAAATATCCGAAAGCTCCGCTTCACGCCGCAGCATTTCCTCCGAGATGCTTGTCCTGTTCCGTTCGCAGAGCGCAGTCAGCGCCGCACCGTTGGTAAAACCCATAATGCTTCTCCAATCCGCCCGTTCGGTTGGGCGTTATATTTTAATCGCCATCACGCGCGCGATATCCTTATTCAGCCTGATTTTTTCCAGAAGCTCCGGGGGAATATCGTTGTCGGTTTCGATGATGGTATATGCTTCTTTTCCTTTGTTCTCCCGGTATAAGCGCATAAATGCGATGTTTACCTGATATTCGCTCAGGCATTTGGTGATGTAGGCCACCACGCCGAAGGTATCGCGCTGCCGGATGAGCAGTGTGGCGTAGTTACCGGTAAGGTCTACTTCAATATCATCAATTTTCTCAATTTTGCAGTTGCCTCCGCCGGTGGAAATGCCTCTGCAGCTGACTGTCGTGCCGCTCTCGCAAGTCAGCATAATGTCTACGGTGTTCGGGTGCACGTCCCTGTCGGTTTCGTTGATTTCAAATTGATATTGCAGCCCTGCCTGATTTGCGTAAAAATAGGAATCCCTGATTCTGGGGTCCTCCGTGCAAAAGCCCAGAATTCCCCCGAGCAGGGCGCGATCCGTACCATGTCCCTTGTATGTTTTTGCAAACGAACCATAAAGAATGAAATGGGATTTCCTGATTTTAGAATCAGCAAGCTTCCCGGCAATCAAAGCAATTTTGAGCGCTCCGGCTGTGTGTGAGCTGGATGGACCGATCATATTAGGACCGATGACATCAAAAACGCTGATATCCTTAATCATGGCATTTCCTCTCCGGTATTTCAGTAATTTAAGCGTGTTTACTGCTATTTTGCGGCAGGATTAGGTGGTCTATGTATGCTTCTGGCGGCATGGCTTTAATAAATAGCGGCTGAATTATCCTTTATTTTACAAAATCATCACCATTGTAGTGTTATACTGAACCAGTAATAGCGTTTGTTACTATTTATATAGCAATTATTTTGTAACAAGTTAACCAAAAATTATATTAAAAGGTAAATAATATTACAAAAAGTTAACAAAAACCTTGATATTTTAATAAATTGTGCTATTATAAATATATAAAGACAGAGGATGATAAAAGTAGTGGGAGTTGATTAAATGCAAGCGGTAAAATTGCCGGAGGACGGAAACCTGCCTCTTTATTTATTTCACCAGGGAACAAATACAAAGGCTTATGAATACATGGGCTTACATAAAATCGTTTTAAACAAAAAGGAATGCATGGTTTGCCGTGTGTGGGCTCCGAACGCAAAATCCGTTTCCGTAATCGGTGATTTTAACGAATGGAAGCCGGAAAAAAACAGAATGGAAAAAATCAGCGAGGGAGTTTGGGAGTGCTGTCTGCCGTTTGTTATGGAGCAATTCGATGCATATAAATTTTGTGTGACCGATCAAAAAGGAAATCAGACTTTCAAGAGCGATCCTTACGCCTTTCATTTTGAGACCCGCCCGGGCAGTGCCTCAAAATATTATGATTTGGGCGGTTACCAATGGGGGGATTCCGACTGGCAGAAGCAGAAGGCAGCCAAGCCCCACTACAGCCAGCCGGTAAATATTTATGAGGTTCATATGGGGTCGTGGCGCAGGTTTGAGGACGGAAACACCTTTTCCTACGATAAGCTTGCCGACGAGCTGGTACCCTACGTAAAAGAAATGGGATATACGCATATCGAACTGATGCCGATTACCGAATATCCGTACGACGGCTCCTGGGGCTATCAGGTAACCGGATATTTTGCTCCGACCTCTCGCTACGGAGAGCCAAAGCAGTTTATGAGCTTTGTGGATAAATGCCATAAAGCGGGAATCGGCGTTATTATGGACTGGGTTCCGGCTCATTTCCCAAAAGACGAGAGCGGGCTGGCTAAATTTGACGGAACACCTTGCTACGAATATGCCGACCCCAGAAAAGGCGAGCATAAAGACTGGGGTACTCTGGTATTCGACTATGGCAGAAATGAAGTAATCAGCTTTTTAATTTCGAGCGCTGTTTTCTGGCTGGAAAATTATCATATTGACGGGATTCGCGCCGACGCGGTCGCTTCCATATTATATCTGGATTACAGCCGCAAGCCCGGAGAATGGGTGCCAAACAAAAATGGCGGCAATGAAAATCTGGAAGCGGTCGCATTTTTGCAAAAGCTCAATGAATCCGTATTTGCCCTCTTTCCGGAAGTTATGATGATTGCGGAGGAATCCACCTCATGGCCGCTGGTTTCCAAGCCGACGTTCTGCGGGGGGCTTGGGTTTAACTATAAATGGAACATGGGCTGGATGAATGATATGCTCCATTACATATCGCTTGACCCGATTTACCGCAAGTTTAACCATGATAATATTACTTTTTCGTTTATGTACGCGTTTTCAGAGAACTTTGTCCTTCCGATTTCCCACGATGAGGTTGTTCACGGTAAATGTTCGCTCATGAATAAGATGCCCGGTACGGACGAGCAGAAGTTTGCTTCGGTCAGGGCGTTTATGTGCTATATGATGGCGCACCCCGGGAAAAAGCTTATTTTTATGGGAACGGAATTCGGCCAGTTTATCGAGTGGAATTTTGAACAGGAGCTTGACTGGATGCTTCTGGACTATGAACAGCACCGACGCCAGCTTCAATTCTTTAAAGATTTGAACCGTTTTTATTTGGAAAACCCACCTCTGTGGGAGGTAGACTTTACCTGGGAAGGCTTTTCCTGGATTTCTAATGACGACTACACGCAAAGCGTAATTGCGTTCCGAAGAATTGATAAATCCGGCTTGGAGATTATAGCCATCTGTAATTTTTTGCCGGAGCAACGTAATTTTTATTCGATCGGCGTTCCTGTAGACGGAACCTATGAAGAAATTTTTACCTCCGACGATATCCGGTACGGAGGGAGCGGAATCCAAAACGGGACGAATATTGCTGCTCAGCCCAAGCCGATGCACGGCTGCGAGCAGTCCATTGAGCTTACGCTTCCGCCACTCTCGGTAATCTACCTCAGGTGCAGGCACCGCAGGGAGGTTGAATCCCCCACAGCGGAAATGAAAGCAGTTAAAAACAGAACAACAGACAAACCGGCAAAATCAACAAAATATAAAAAGACAAACTTAAAAAAGTAAGCTCAAGGAGGGAATTGATATGCTGCCAAAGCAAGAAGTAGTCGCGATGCTGCTGGCCGGTGGCCAGGGAAGCAGACTTGGAGTACTTACAAAAAACCTGGCGAAACCAGCTGTTCCATATGGAGGAAAATACCGTATCATCGATTTTCCGCTTTCAAACTGTGTAAATTCCGGTATTGAGACGGTCGGCGTACTGACCCAATACCAGCCGCTTGTGCTGAACGAATATATCGGAAGCGGGCAGCCATGGGATCTGGACAGCATGAACGCGGGGGTACGCGTGCTGCCGCCGTATCAGCGCAGCCGCAAATCCGATTGGTACAAGGGAACCGCAAATGCCATTTATCAAAATATTCAGTATATCGAGCGCTATAATCCGGAATATGTTGTCGTCCTTTCGGGTGACCATATCTATAAAATGGATTATTCCAGAATGATTGCTTTTCATAAGGAAAAGGAGGCTGACTGCACGATCGCGGTAATCGAAGTGCCGGTTGAGGAGGCTTCCCGGTTCGGTATCCTGAATACCCGGGAGGACGGCTCGATTTACCAGTTCGATGAGAAGCCGAAGGTTCCGAAGAGCAACCAGGCTTCCATGGGTATTTATGTATTTACCTGGAGCAAGCTGCGCAAATATCTGGAGGAAGACGAGGCGAATCCGAAATCCTCCAACGATTTCGGCAAGGATGTTCTTCCCACTATGCTGGAAGCCGGAGAGCGCATGGTCGCATACAAATTTGAAGGCTATTGGAAGGATGTCGGAACAATCGACAGCCTGTGGGAATCCAATATGGATTTGCTCAACCCTAATATGCAGCTGGATTTGAGTGAAGAAACCTGGAAAATCTATTCCCGCAATCCCGTTATGCCGCCGCATTACATCGCCAAAGGCGCCAACGTGCAAAACTCCTTGGTGGCAGAGGGCTGTAATGTTTACGGTGAGATTGATTTTGCGGTGCTGTTTGCGGGTGTATATATTGCGCCCGGCGCAGTCGTTAAAGATTCTATCATTATGCCCGGCTCACGCATTGAGGAGAATGCGATTGTTCAGTATGCCATTGTCGCGGAGAACGCTGTAATCGGTAAGGGAGCCGTTGTCGGCGCAAGGCCGGAGGATATTGAAAACAAGGACGAATGGGGCGTGGCTGTGGTCGGCGCCGGCTGCGCGATTGCCCCCGGCGCGACTGTTCCGCCAAAGGCAATGGTGGATGCGGAAATGCTTGCAGAGGAGGCTTCTAAATAATGCGCGGAAATAATGTGATGGGATTAATTTTTTCCAATGTTCACGATGAAAAAATTCGCGAACTCACAGAGCGGCGAACCATGGGTTCGGTGCCGTTTGGTGGGCGCTACCGCTTAATCGACTTTCCACTTTCCAATATGGTAAACTCGGGGATTAACAAAGTCGGCATCATCACCAAAAGCAATTATCAGTCCTTAATGGATCACCTTGGCTCCGGCAAGGCGTGGGATTTATCGCGCAAGCGGGAAGGGCTGTTCATGCTCCCGCCCTTCGGGAATACCTCATCGGTTAATAACAGCCGTATTGAATCCCTCGCTTCCATCAATATTTTTCTGAAGAACTCCAAAGAGGAATTTGTGCTCCTCAGCGACAGCGATACCATCTGCAACATCGATTATACCGACGTTCTTTCTTTCCATGTAAAGCATAAGGCGGATATCACGGTAATCTACCGATTTGGAAAGCTGCCGGATAAAATTTGCGACCCCTCGGTCTTTACCATTGATCCGGACGGTCGTGTGCGCGATATGCTGGTGAATCCCAATACGGACAGCGAATGCAATTTCGGTATGTGTATGCTGCTGATTAAACGCGAATTGCTGATGGAAATGGTGGCCGACTGCGTCAGCCGCAATCTCTATAACTTCAAGAGGGACTTTTTACAGAGGAATATTTCGAATTACTCGGTGTATGCGTACGAGTTTAAGGGGTATGCCCAAGCTATATGCTCCATGAATTCTTATTTTGATGCAAATATGTCTTTGATGTTGCCCACCGTTCGTTCCCAGCTTTTCCATCCGGACAGACCGATTTACACCAAGGTTCGGGATGATATGCCGGCTCGTTACGGTCTTGGTTCAAGCGCCTCCAACTCGCTTATCGCGGACGGCTGCGTAATTGAGGGCAAGGTGGAAAACTGTGTCCTGTTCCGCGGAGTTCACATTGGCAAGGGGACAAAGGTAGAAAACTGCGTAATTATGCAGGACAGTGTTGTCGGACCGAATTGCAAGCTGAATTATGTAATTATTGATAAGGATGTTGCGATCAAAAATGACCGTTCACTGCTCGGATTCCAGTCCTATCCGGTATTTATCAGCAAGGGCAGCATTGTCTGACCCATTTAAGATAAGATTTAAGAAGTACAAAAGGGGGTTAAAAAATGAAAGTTTTATACTGCACAAGCGAAGCGAGACCTTTTGCCGCCACAGGGGGACTTGCAGATGTGGCAGGCTCGCTGCCGCAGGCGCTGCGCCTTAGGCTGATCGGCTGCCGTGTGGTGATGCCGCTTTATGAGGAAATACCGCAGGAGCTGCGGGATAATATGAAATTTGTTACCAGCCTTTCCGTTCCGGTTGCGTGGCGTCGCCAATACTGCGGTGTTTTTGAGGCGCACGTGGGTGGTGTGATTTATTACCTGATTGACAATCAATACTATTTTAAGCGCAGCGGATTATACGGTCACTATGATGACGCGGAGCGCTTTGCGTTTTTATCGCGTGCTGCTCTGGAAATGCTCCCTTATATTGATTTCAAGCCTGATGTTATTCACTGCAACGACTGGCAGACGGCGCTTGTGCCGATTTATTTCAGTATTTTCTATGCAAATAACGATTGGTACAAGGGAATTAAAACCGTGCTTACCATACATAACATACAGTATCAGGGCAAGTACGGCAGAGAGCTCGTTCAGGATGTTCTGGGCATTCCGCAGTCCGATATTTCCGTCATTGAATATGATGACTGCATTAACCTGCTTAAGGGTGCGATCGAAACGGCAAACCGTGTTACAACGGTTAGCCCAACTTACGCGCAGGAGATTCTCGACCCATGGTTTTCGCACAATCTTGACGGCATTTTAAAGGAACGTCAGTGGAAGCTTTCCGGTATTCTAAACGGTATCGACACCGTCAGCTACGACCCGCAGACAGACCCGGATTTGTACGAGCACTATTGCGCGGAGGATCTGTCCGGTAAAACGAAGAACAAGCTGTGCCTGCAGGAAAGGCTTGGTCTGAATCAGGATGCGGAGGCTCCGCTGATTGGCATGGTGACCAGAATGGTATCCCATAAGGGTCTTGATCTAGTGAAGGAGTCCCTTGATCAGATCATGCGCGAGAAAAATGCACAGTTTGTTATTCTCGGCTCCGGGGATTGGGAATATGAAACCTTCTTTAAGGAGATGCAGAGTAAATATCCGGGAAAGCTGTGTGCCTGCTTCGGTTTTGTACCGGAGCTTTCGCGCAAGATATATGCGGCTTCCGATATATTCCTTATGCCGAGCAAGAGTGAGCCGTGCGGATTGTCTCAGATGATCGCGCTTCGTTACGGTGCGGTTCCGGTTATCCGAGAAACCGGCGGGCTGAAGGATTCCATTCATGACAGCGGCGACGGGGAAGGCAACGGATTTACCTTCATGAACTACAGCGGCGAAGATATGATCAACGCGGTCTACCGTGCGCTCGAGGGCTACGACAATCCGGAGGGATGGAAAATCCTTGCGCAGCGCGCAATGAAGTGCGACTTTAGCTGGGGACGTTCCGCGAACGAGTATATTCGCCTGTATCGAGAGTTGATTAAGAGCGAATAAACAATGGATAAAGAATTAGCCTGCCGTGAAAGCGGCAGGCTGTTTTCACCGGATGGCTTTGATTTTTAGTCCAGAAGAATAATGCCAGAAACTCTGGTTAAAACAAACTATAATTGAAAGCAGATCGGAAGAAAGGAAAAACAAATATGGATTTAACGGAAAAAGAGGAAGAGCTGCTGCGGGATATCCGCAATGAGGAACGCTACCCGATTGTGAGGCTGGAGCTGCATAATTCCGAACAAAAGGAACTGGTGAGCATCGCGCTGAATTATGTCAGGATCACAGACCCACAGGACTCGATGGAACTGGTGAAGCAACGCGGGGAAACGCTGAAGAGCCTGATGGAACGGGGCTTGGTTTTTATCGACTATACCGTGCGCATTTGGGTTTCAGGTGATTATGACGTTTATTATAAGAGCAGGATTTATGAGCTGCTCTGCCATACGGTCATGGAGGGTGCAAAACAACCGGGTGCCGTGTTCAACCTTCCCTATATGAGGAAGGGCTACGCTCAGTTAACCTTTCAGGGACTCAAGCTTGCCTCATCCTTATAAAAAAACCGGCTGCCGAATATCGGTGAGCCGGTTTTTTATTTCGTTTCATCATCGGCAAAGCCGTGGATGAATTTTATACGGCTTTCGTCACGCTTTTTTCAGCTTTTGCCTTTCTGTCAACAAGAATACAGATAACAGCGGCCGCGACCGTAAGGGAAAGATACATGAGAATCATTTTCAAATCAGGAGATTTGGCAAACATGTTGCTCATTACATTGCTCCATGCGTGCAAAAGCGTGCAGGCAAATACGCTGTGGGTCAGTTTATAGAGCGCTACCAGAAGGAAACTGAGGAAAATGCAGAAGCATAGAAACAGGAAGAAATTTGTTGAAGACTGCGATGCGTCTTTAATGAGCCAAAGCGGAAGATGCCAGACGGCCCAAATGACGCCCATCAGGAGGGTCGCCACAGGGAACGGGAGCTTTTCTTCCAGGCTCGGCTGCAAGAATCCACGCCAGCCGGGTTCTTCCATGCCGCCTCCGATGATCATAAGCGGAATCAATAAAATAAAATTGTACCAGGGCTGCCCCAGGTATTCATTACTCAGTACATTAACAATGAGCATGGCAAAATAAAAAGCAAGTGTAATCAATATAGTTTTATAAAAGCTGTCTGTTTTAAAGTAAAGCTTAAAAAATTCTTTTATTCCGCTGATCTGCTTATGCCTTTTTAAAACGATATAGATCGCATAGGACGGAGCAAACCCCGCACCGAAGCCGATAATCGCATAGGTGAGATAAAACCCTGTGCTTCCGGTCAGGATTCCTAATAGATCTCCCAATACAATAAGAAATTCAGAGACCCACGCAATTAAAAACGCAAAGAATAAATATTCTCCAACGGGCTTTTTATCACATTGAATCCACATTTTTTTCCTCCAAAATTATAGTATAGATAATATTTTTGTCATTTACTGACTCTGGAAATCGAGTTTAACCGCACCGCTGTCTGTGGTTGCTTCCAAGGTGTTTTCGGCGCTGCCGGTTTGTGTTATATTTCCCACTTTGGAACCATTGACGGTTACTTCGCCCAGAACGGAGGAAGCCTTGAATTTATACTGATCCTGCGGAAGAGTGGTACGCACGGAGACGCTTCCCAAATTGGAGTGTATGATGTTGATTCCTTTCAATGTACCCTGCAAGTCAACCTCTCCGCTGGAGCATTTTATGTCTACTCCGTTAGAATTGAGCTGCTGAGCCTTTATGCTTCCCAGCGAGCTGTTTGCCTCCAAATTGCCAACCGTGCAGCCGCTTATTTTCAGCGAACCGCTGCTCAAATCGCTTTTCAACTGTGATGTGTTCACACCGTCCAAAGTAACGCTGCCGAGATTGTCGTTTATCTCAATGGAATTTCCCGTGCAGTTCTTCATCGATACATCACCGCTGGAAGCATGGATGGTCGTTTTTTCAGAGCCGGAAACCGTGACGTTTTCAAAATTACAGCTTCCTAGATTATTTCGGTATTTCAGCGTGTCTGTTTTTACATTGATCAGGTCACTTTTGCCGCTGCTTAGCTTTAAATCAGTTTTGCCGCAGGCTGCGTCTGTTAATTTTAAAGCTCCGCAGGATAAATCAATATTAGTGGCGGCTGAGTTAAGATTCGCCGCGGTAAAATCACCCAGCTGGTTCTTTATCTTAAGATTCTTCATTTGCGTATCCTTGGGCAGATAGATTTTGACGCTGTCGTTATTGCTTTGAAGGAAGCCTATTTGCACCTGAATCAGCTGGATGCTTTTATCCGTTACGGTCAGGGTCCCGTTTTCACTGGTGCAGGCAAAGCGATCGGGATCCCCGTGGTAGTTGATGACGATTCCGTAGTGATCGGATGGAATTAATTCGATGTTTCCGTCTTGGATGCTCAAATCGATTGATTCAAACGCGGAAAGGTTCTCCTTCTTTATTTCTTGCGGAACGCCTTTGCTAGTGCTTGTGCCGTTGAGCCCGAAGGTCGTACTCAGGGTTGCGCCGGTAAAATACCCAATGGCGGCCAATATCATTCCGCCGGCAATTACGCAGGCGCAGATTTGAAGTAATCTTTTTTGATTCATGATAATTTCCTCCCGGGAATGTATCTGCTGATTAGTGTGGCGATTTTACGAAACGCGCTTTTGCTGAGCCAGACGATAAAGGGGCAGATTCCAACCCCAATTCCGGCAAGAACAAGACCACATCCGATATTGAAGAGGAAAGTGGAAAAGCTTGAGGTGACAACTCCTATGCCAGAGGCAATGGCAATCAGTCCGCTGCCTGCAAAGGAAAAAGCTACAATTCCCATGGAGGCGATCAATACGATCACGACAAGAGCAAGCGCGATTACAAGCACAACAAGGGCGGCTGCCAGCGGTATGGCAATGGGAGAGGCAAGAATAGCGAGCACGGCTACCCACACCGTAGACAATCCCCTTTTATTAGATTGATTTGCTACAATCTGCTTCATTTCATATTCCGCCTTTAACCGGGAAGCGACCTTTGCAGGGGAACCCCAGGATTCAATTGCTGCCGCTTCGTTTTCCGGGCCGGCATCCTCCAGGTATTCCCGGTAATATTCCAGCGCGCTGTCTGTTTCTTCGGCAGGCAGGTTCCTCAACTCTTGCCGCAGCTGAAACAAAAAATCCTCTTTGTTCATTCTTCAATCCCTCCATGTAAGATGTTATCAACCTTTTCCTTGTATTGCTGCCATTCGCGGGCATACTGAGTGAGCTTTTCTGTTCCCGGCTCCGTAATGGAGTAGTATCGGCGGTTGCGCCCCTGAAACGGCTGGTCGTAGGTTGACAGATAATTTTCTTTTTGCAGCCGCCGCAGTACAGGGTAAAGAGACGATTCGGATACGTCTATGATTTCTTTTACATTTTGCGTCAATACATATCCGTAGGTATCCTCTTTTTTCAGCACCGCAAGAACGCACGCGTCCAGCAGAGCCGAACCCAATTGGAACACCATTTTGATCACCTTCTTCCACTATTCGCAGTGATTTTTCTAGTTGTCCGGGTAAGCTGGATATACCGGCCCAGTAAATTCACTAAGCTTGTTAAAGCAATAATATTATATGACGTATAATATTATTTGTCAATAATTATTCTATAGTATATTTTTAAGTAATATTAATCTTTTGCAATAAGGAGTCAGGGAAATTATAGTCAATTAACTCCAAAACCAACCAGTCTTTGCAGCCTATTATCCGTGTTGCCGCGTTGCTCACCAGGCGCCAGCCTGACTTCGTCGTCCGCCTTACATCACCAAACATATACGCACAAATACTTAGCCGTTTTTAAAGTTAATCGACTATAACAGGCAGTAACCACCCTTCAAAACAGGCGGAGGCTTGAAATAGTCAGAACAAAACGGCCGAAGCACAAATACCAGTGCTTCGGCCGTTATTATCTAATGTTGCAAAACCTGTTTGCTGTGATATAATCTATTTAATGGGCTTTTTCGCGCCCATTAATAATTCCGCATTTTGAATAAGGTTAAACAGGGAAGCGGAGAACAGCGGATATTCCTCTGATATTTTTTCGGGCGACATGACCGGCATTTCGCCTTTTTCCATCGCTTCCATTTCCTCCACATCCTCGCCGTTTGCCAGAGATTCCGCATTCGAAAACGCGATATCCTGCGCCGCGCTGGAACGCCCGCCGCTTAAATGAATCGGAACGGAAAAAAGACCCTGTGGGTTTTTGGAATTCGCGGAGTAAAGAAGGCGAAAGCTTTTATAAACGGATACGTTTAAATAGGCGGAAATTTCGGTTGTCAGCGATTTGTTGCCGCATTTTTGCAGAATACTGTATATGATATTCAGAGAATTGGCAATCAGCTTCTTGTTCAAAACAGGCAGGAGGCTGCCTTTGAAAACATTTTCTTTTCCCATCGCGTCCGGCTCCGGAATATCCTCCACCGTTATCGTAGCGCCGCTGCGGTGAGGGGTTCTTCCAAGCAGATAATCACAGGAGACATCATAATAATCCGCAGCCTTGATCACAAAATCAAGACCGCATTCACGAATACCCTTTTCATAATGGGAAAGAAGGGCTTGCGATACGTCCAATTCCTCGGCAGCTTTTTTTTGACTTAATCCGCGTTCTTTTCGCAGCAAAGTAATAATTCTTGGGAAATTATTATTCATTTAAGCTTGTCCCCTGTCGAATTGTGAATAAATTTAACACCTTGTAAAGTATATAACAATTATAACGCTTTGTAAAGCCGCTAGATATCGTGGTATTTCGTGATTTTGCTCATGTATATTGGGAATCAATGACAGCCCCTTTATTGGAAAATCCACGGAATCTATGATAGTTGTGAATAAAAATTATCCACCATTTCTACTAATTTCGTCAGGAATGCAGTTTAGCTAAAGGAGACTAACATGAAATCTTATACAATCCATCTGATCCGCCACGGAGTCACCGCAGGAAATTTGCTCGGGCAGTATGTGGGAAGCACGGATCTTCCCCTGGCACCGGAAGGAATTTCCCAATTGAGAAAATTAAAGGAGAATACCCCCTATCCGCAGGCGCAGGTATACTATTGCAGCCCGCTGAAGCGCTGTGTTGAGTCGCTGAGTGTTTTGTATCCCGGTGTTCAGCCAATTCTTGTCAGTGACCTGCGTGAATGCGATTTCGGCGACTGGGAGGGAAAAACGGCAAAAGAGCTGGCGGCTCAGAGCGAGGACTTCTCCCGGTGGATGCAGGACGGGACGGAAATTGCCCCGCCCAATGGAGAAGGCGGCGGGGCTTTCATGCAGCGTGTCTGCGCCGCGTTTGAAAAAATTGTGGAGGGAATGATGCGTTCCGGAACAACAAGCGCCGTCATTATGGCACATGGGGGCACGATTATGTCGATTCTTTCTGCCTACGGGCTGCCGCGCGCCAGCTTCTACGACTGGATGATGGAGAATGGCTGCGGCTATTCCCTCCGTATCACGCCGGGCCTGTGGATGCGCTCTATGGTCGCGGAGGTTTACGCGACCATTCCGGCGGCGCAAGCGGAAGGCAACAGCGGAAAGCTGGTAATCGAACTTGCGCGGGAGGCTGCCGACCGCGCGTACGGAAAAAAGAAAGAAAATTAAACTTGACAAAAGAAGACGCATAAAATATAATAATAACAATTTCATAGAAACAAAAGGCAATGAAGGGAATAAGACATCTGTTGAAACATTTCAGAGAATCGGCGGTTGGTGTGAGCCGGTGTTTCCGCTTTTGTGCATAGCTCATCCCGGAGCCGCCGTCTTCGATACGAAAGGTGTTAGAAGCGGACGCAAGCGGCAGCGTTACAGGCCGGAGCCTTGTTAGAGGCTGGCGAGGGCTTCGCGTGCGGAGCCGAATTTTGGGTGGTACCACGAGTTTAATCAATTCGTCCCGAACACAGCAATTGCTGTGTTCGGGATTTTTTTATTCTGAAAGGAGTGTTTTCTATGTATGAAGGCTGCAAAAAGTATATCCCGTTTCAACCGATCAGCCTGCCCGACCGCCAATGGCCGGACAAAGTAATCCAGAAGGCCCCTGTTTGGTGCAGCGTGGATCTGCGTGACGGAAATCAGGCGCTGATTGACCCGATGAATCTGGAAGAAAAGCTGGAATACTTTCAGCTGCTTGTTGATATTGGATTTAAGGAAATCGAAGTCGGTTTCCCGTCCTCGTCGGAAACGGAGTATGAAATCCTTCGCACACTCATTGACCGCGATCTGATTCCGGATGACGTTACCATTCAGGTTTTGGTTCAGGCACGCGAACACTTAATCCGAAAGACATTCGAGGCGATTCACGGCGCAAAAAACGTAATTGTACATTTTTATAATTCTACCTCCACCCTACAGCGCAAAGTCGTATTTCAGACCGATATGCAGGGGGTAATCGACATTGCGGTGAACGGCGCTAAGCTGATTAAGGCACTGACGGATGAAGAAGTTCAAAAGAGCGGCGCGAATATCCGCTTTGAATATTCACCGGAAAGCTTTTCCGGTACGGAAATCGACAATTCCATCCTGATCTGTGAACAGGTGATGGAGGCGCTCGGCTCTACGCCGGAGAACAAGGTCATTCTCAATCTTCCCAATACCGTGGAGCTGGCCACCGCAAACTGCCACGCAGACCAAATTGAATATTTCTGCCGACATATGAAAAACAGGGAAAGTGCGATCATCAGCCTTCATCCGCACAACGACCGCGGAACCGGGGTCGCGGCGACGGAGTTCGGCATCATGGCGGGTGCGGAACGGGTGGAGGGTACGCTTTTCGGCAATGGGGAGCGCACCGGCAACTCCGATATCATGGTAGTCGCCATGAATCTGTACGCACAGGGAGTAGATCCAAAGCTCGATTTTTCCCATGTCCGCAAAATTCGTGAGATCTACGAGAGATGCACCAAAATGCAGGTGCATGACCGCCACCCGTACGCGGGCGATCTGGTTTTCACTGCGTTTTCCGGGTCTCATCAGGACGCAATTAAAAAGGGCGTCGATTATATGAGAAATAGCAATTCTCCTTACTGGGAAGTGCCCTATCTGCCGATTGACCCAGCCGATGTCGGTCGTGAATACGAGCCGATTATCCGTATCAACAGCCAGTCTGGCAAGGGCGGCGCGGCGTTTATTATGCAGCAGAATTTCGGTTACGAGCTGCCCAAAGCAATGCATCCGGAATTCGGCGCGATGGTGCAGGCAGTCTGCGACACCGCCGGCCGAGAACTGAAGCCGGATGAAATCTACAATATCTTCCAGAAGGAATACCTTGACCTCAATTATCCTTATAATCTGAAGCAGTATAAGCTCTATGAAGAAAATGACAACGGCGAAGACGCGCAGGTGCATTTTGAGGGCGTTATCCGCTTTAAGCACGAGGACCACAGGGTGCAGGGCTGCGGCAATGGTCCGATCAGCGCCTTTTTTAACGCCCTCAAGTCGGTTGGAATCGACAGCTACCAGTTTGTTACCTACCGGGAAAACGCGATTTCCGCCGGTGCGGATTCCAAAGCGGTTTCCTATATTCATTTGACCGCGCCTGACGGGTCGCCTGCATTTGGCGTCGGCATCGACAATAACATCAGTTTGGCATCCATTAAGGGCATCATCTGCGCGATTAACCGTGGGCAGAATGCCGCTGGAAAGAAGTAAGGATATTTTGATTCATAGAGTAAAAAAAGAACAGGAGAGGAAAACATGAAACAGTATCATATCGTAGTTCTGAAAGGCGACGGAATCGGACCGGAGATCGTTACACAGGCAGTTAAGGTGCTGAAGCGCACCGCCGATAAATTCGGATTTAACATGGATTTTGAGGAAGCGCTCTTGGGGGGCTGTGCCATTGATGAGACCGGCGGGCCCCTCCCGCAGGAAACCATCGATAAGTGCAAAGCGGCGGATTCCACACTGCTTGGTGCGGTCGGAGGTCCAAAATGGGATTCTATGCCGGGTGATCTGCGGCCGGAAGCCGGACTTTTGGGAATCCGCGGCGCGCTGGGGCTGTTCGCCAACCTTCGCCCAGCCGTGATCTTTGAGGAGCTGCGCGAAGCTTCTCCGCTCAAGCCGGAAATTATTGGCGATAACCTCGACATCATGGTGGTTCGCGAGCTGACCGGCGGCATTTATTTCGGTGAGCGCGGCCGCAAAACAGTGGACGGAAATGAAGCCGCATACGATACGGAGATGTACTCCGTACCGGAGATCGAGCGCATCGCCCGCGTCGGCTTTGAAATGGCAAAAAAGCGCAAAGGAAAGCTTTGCAGTGTGGATAAGGCGAATGTACTGGAATCCTCAAGGCTCTGGCGCGCAACAGTTGCAAGAATCGGAAAAGAGGAGTATCCTGATATTGAACTGACCAATCTGTATGTGGATAACTGTGCGATGCAGCTGGTACGCAACCCCAAGCAGTTTGACGTAATCGTTACCTCCAATATTTTCGGAGATATCCTTTCGGACGAGGCCTCCATGATCAGCGGCTCTATCGGTATGCTGGCTTCCGCCAGCCTGAGCGAGGGCAAATCCGGGCTTTACGAGCCAATTCACGGTTCTGCGCCGGATATTGCGGGTACTGGGATGGCGAACCCTCTGGCCACTATCCTTTCCACTGCGATGATGCTGAAGTATTCACTGGAAGAGCCGGAGGCTGCTGCCGCGATTGAAGAGGCAGTCGCAAAGGTTCTTAAAACCGCACGTACGCCGGACATCTATGTTGACGGAATGATGAAGGTTACCTGCGAGCAGATGGGCGACCTTGTTTGCGGCTTGGTTTAAGGACTTATTTTTGTATTTTTAGCTTTAATGTGCAACGAAACAGAGAAAAAAGGCTAAAATGCAAAATACATGCAGTAATTGATCGGACTAACTATACGTAATGTAATAATAATGGAGCGAAAAATGCAGGAAAATCAATCTCTCACTCTGAAAAAGGGATTAAAAGACGGCATGCCAATCTGTTTGGGATATATCAGTGTATCCTTCGCGTTTGGCTTAATGGCCACTGAAGGCGGGCTGCCGGTTTGGGTGGCGCTGCTTATCTCTATGACCAATCTGACCAGCGCGGGGCAGTTCGCGGGAACAGCACTGATTCTTTCCGGCGGATTATATCTTGAAATCGCGGTTACTACCTTTGTTATCAATATCCGTTATATGCTGATGTCGCTCTCGCTTTCGCAGAAGGTGGATGAGACAATGAGCAATTTGCAGCGCTGGGTGCTTTCGTTCGGTGTTACAGATGAAATTTTTGCGGTTGCTATGCAGCAGAGCGGGAACATTAATGCCCGATACCTTGCCGGGCTGATCGCCACACCCTACATCGGCTGGACGCTCGGAACCCTTCTCGGCGCGACCGCAACCGGTCTTTTGCCCGCCGGAGTGCGTACGGCACTCGGCATCGCGATTTACGGGATGTTTATCGCAATCATTATTCCTCCCGCACGGCATTCGCGCCCGATTGCAAAGGTAATCCTCTTTGCAGCGGTAATCAGCTGTGCTTTTAAATGGACGCCGTTTTTAAACCAACTTTCCAGCGGATGGGTCATTATACTGTGTGCTGTAGTCGCTTCGGCTTACGCCGCGCTGCGCTATCCCGTTGAAGAGAAAACGGAGGTGCGGGAATGAATTACGCAAGAATCCTGACCTGCATTTTCATTATGGCGTTTGTAACCTATCTGGTCCGTATGCTGCCGCTTGCCATCTTTAAAAAGAAGATTAACAACCGGTTTATCAAATCTTTTTTGGCTTACGTGCCTTACGCAGTCCTTTCAGCAATGACCTTTCCCGCGATTCTCTTTTCGACGGGGAGCCTATATTCAGCCTCGTTCGGCCTTGCCGTCGCACTGCTTCTTGCTTATAAAAACAAAGGACTGCTTACGGTTGCGCTCGGCTCTACCGCTGCGGTTTTCGTTGCGGAGCAGCTTTTGCACGTGTTCCGACTCTTATAGGCAGATTAGCCGGATGAAAGGAGTTCATTATGAATATTCGTTATGTTCATACCAACCTGATCGCAAAGGATTGGAAGCAGCTTTCGTTGTTTTACCAGCGGGTGTTCGGCTGCAAACCGGTTCTTCCCCGGCGCGACTTAAGCGGAAAATGGCTGGAGAATTTGACGGGGATTAAAAACGCCCATGTAAAGGGCGAACACTTGACGCTTCCCGGCTACGGCGAAGCCCTTCCGACTCTTGAAATTTTTTCCTACAATTCTATGAATTCCGTTAATCCCAAGGCGGTGAACGGAATTGGATTTGGCCATATTGCCTTTGAAGTGGAAAACGTCACTGAAATGCTGGAAAAGATAAAAAGCGCGGGTGGTGGTCAGGTTGGCGAGCTGGTTCGCACGGAGTATCCGAACAGTATTACCGCCACGTTCGTGTATGCCAGAGATATCGAAGGAAATATCATCGAGCTGCAAAGCTGGGAGAAGTAATGTGACCTGAAGTATTTTTTAATAGCAATCAACTGTACAAAAAGAACATTATTTAATTTTCCGCATATTATGAGGCAGGGGCCGCTGTGTATACACAGCGGCCCCTGTAATTTTTGTTTTTGAATCAATAGCCGAATTTTCCCAGAAGGGATTCATCGTTCTGAACCCATTCGTCCACATAGACGGACGTGTACTTTGCTTTGGTGTTCCGAACAATCACTCTGGTAATGCCCGCGTTGATAATCAAACGCTTGCACATGGAACAGGAGGAAGCGTTCTCCACATATTCCCCGGTTTTCGCGTCTCTGCCCGCGAGATAGAGGGTGCCTCCAATCATATCGCTTCGGGAGGCACTGATGATGGCATTGGCCTCCGCGTGGACGGAACGGCACAGCTCGTAGCGTTCTCCGCGCGGCACTCCGAGCGTTTCACGCACGCAAACACCGGCGTCGATGCAGTTTCGTCTGCCGCGCGGCGCGCCCGTATAGCCGGTGGATACAATTTCATCGTTCTTCACGATGATCGCACCAAAATTCCTGCGCAGGCAGGTGCCTCGCTCCAATACGGTCTCTGCGATATCGAGGTAGTAATTTTCCTTGTCTGTGCGATTCATTTGAATGCCTCCCATTATGTAATCCTATGTTAATCATATTGTATTTTCGACGGATAATCAATGGAAATGAGTGAATTTCTGTGATATAATAAGAAAATATTTCAAAGGAACAGAATTGCCTGATCAGGTAAATGCTGTAAGGAGATTAAATGTATCAACTATCGGATATGGCAACCATAAAAAGTATTCTTTCACGCCACGGCTTTTACTTTTCCAAATCGCTCGGTCAAAACTTTCTGATTAACCCCGAGGTTTGCCCCCGAATGGCCGCCGAGTGCGGTGCGGGAAAAGGAACCGGCGTTTTGGAGGTCGGTCCCGGAATTGGTGTGCTGACGGCGGAATTGGCCAAAATTGCAGAAAAAGTAGTTTCTGTCGAGCTAGACCAGAGGCTACTGCCGGTTCTAAACGAAACACTTTCCGGCTTTTCCAACGTGAAGGTTGTGAACGGCGATATTTTAAAAGAGGATATTCACAGGCTGCTTTCCGAGGAATTTGCCGGGATGGAGGTTGTGGTCTGCGCGAATCTGCCGTATTACATTACTTCGCCGATTATCATGCGCCTTTTGGAAGAGCACTTGCCCATCCGTGCCATTACGGTAATGGTACAGAAGGAAGCGGCAAACCGCCTTTGTGCTTTGCCCGGCACGAGGGAGTGCGGTGCGGTAAGCGCGACGGTGCAGTATTACGCCGAACCCAAAATTCTGTTTGAGGTGGAGCGTTCCAGCTTTCTTCCGCCGCCGAATGTGGATTCCGCTGTGATACGGTTGGATCTCCGCACGGAATCCGCGGTTAACATTAAAAGTGAAACGCATTTTTTTGCGCTGGTGAAGGCAGCATTCGCAAAAAGACGCAAAACCGTCCTGAATTCGGTTACAGCCGGGCTGTCAATGGGAAGGGAAACGGTGTCGCGTGCGTTGGAACGCGCGCAAATTCCCCCGAACGCACGGGCGGAACAGCTTACGATGGAACAGCTCGCGGCGTTTTCCAATGAACTGTTCCAAAATGAACGCTAGAAAAAGCAAGGGGGATTTAAGATGAGCGACGGAAGACTGGCACTGATCTTTTTTGAAGTCGGTTTGGTTCTGACCCTGATTTCTATGGTTTTGGGTCCCTTTGGTATCGCCGATTGGTCGATTGCCGCCGCCGCGGTTGCCTGTATTACGGCAATCGGGGGCATGTATCTGGCCTTCAGCAGCTGGGAGGAGCCGGAGGAAAAGAGCGAAGAATCGGAGAATCCTTGCGAACTTGTGGACAATAAGACGACACAATAAATGACAGGCACAGACCTCAAGTTACCTGAGGCTGTACCAGCCATATTTAAACGCCGGCATTCACTTTTCTAACAATTGCAATCGGCGTTTGCTCCCAGTCCTGCCCAAGCGGATTGTCAGAAAACATTTGCCGAAGAAGTCGGTTGTCTAAATCCGCGCTCGATTTTCCAAGCACATCGCAGGAAAGATCGTTGGAGTCTATGATCACAACAGGGTGCCCTGTCTGCTTGCATAATTCCCTCGCAACGCCGGAAGGATTTTCAGGCGCAAATTTGGCATATCTGTTATACGGCGGTATGGTACAGTCGCATGGCCCGTCAATCGCTCGTCCCTTCATTCCGACTATTCGGTAAAATACGCCGTGAATTCCAAATAACTTAGTAACAGCGGAGCAAAAGGCCGCAAACAAAATAGTGGGAAGACCGATATCCCGCAGGGCGAGCTCCATGGTCCACGGGCTGCCCAATCCAATCCCGTAAGGGGACTTATGCACGAACCGATATAAAAAATTAGCGATCCGGGAGACTTTAATCTCATCGATCGGCAGCGCCCGCCCCTGAACAATGGCGACAATTTTTTCGCATAGAAACAGAATGTCATCTGGCTCCGCGAGCGGGCACACCTGCTTTTTTAATATTTCTTCCAGCTTGTCCCCTTTCATGATTAAATGCGTTCTAACCGGGTAACGGGCGAAGTTTCCGCCTGTTGTTGTAATAATAAGGTTTTTTCCTTGATTTGGCTTTAAATCATAAATATCCATCCCATAGACTTCTCCATTCAACAAATTTAGGGATTATCTTTAAATCCTTTATTGTAGAGTAAAACATAATTCTTACAAAATGTAAGACTTGTTTCTTACAAAATTCTTAAAAAATTTATTTTTTTAGAATTTTTAACAGAATTGTGACCTGAAACATCAAATGGTTTTATAAAACGAAGCGTTTACTTGCTTCTGGATAACAGCAGTGCAAATTGACAAATTCGGCAGCCGGAATGCCAGATGAAAAACAAAGAATTGGAGAATGACCTTGATCATATTAACAGCGGAACAGATCAATAAAAGCTATGTGGAACGCCCGCTTTTAAAAGATGCTTCTCTCACCGTCAGCGAGGGAGATAAAATCGGTGTGATTGGTGTAAACGGAACCGGAAAATCCACATTTTTAAAAATCATAGCAGGTGTAGAATTGCCGGACAGCGGCAAAATTACCAAATCAGCAGGAACGACGATCGGCTATCTGCCGCAAAATCCGGTCTTTGAAAAGCACAATTCGGTTTGGGAGCAGGTTTTGTCCAACCTGTCGGCGGGAAAAACAGAAGCGCAGGAATACGAATGCAAGTCGATTTTAACCAAGCTTGGAATCACTGATTTTGACAGGGACGTCAGCCTGCTTTCCGGCGGGCAGAAAAAGCGGGTGGCTATGGCCGCCGCGCTTGCGGGAAAGGTTGATCTGCTGATTTTGGACGAGCCTACCAACCATATTGACAACGAAATGGTCTGCTGGCTGGAAAATCACCTCGCCCGTTACAGAGGGGCTTTGCTGATGGTGACTCATGACCGTTATTTTCTCGAGAAGGTAACGAACCGTATCGTAGAGCTGCAGAACGGGGAATTGACCGCGTATCCCGCCAACTATTCCAAATACCTGGAAATGAAGGCACAGCAAGAGGAAATGCTTGCCGCGAGCGAGCGGAAGCGTCAGACCTTGCTGCGCAAGGAGCTTGCCTGGATACGCCGTGGCGCACGGGCGAGAAGTACCAAAGCGAAATTCCGTGTGGACCGTTACGAGGAACTGAGCAGCCAGCAGGCGCCTGAGGAGCAGAAAAAGCTTCAGCTCAGTTCTATCGGCTCAAGGCTGGGAAAGAAAATTATTGAAATTGAAAACATCTCGAAGCGCTACGACGGACATGTTTTATTCCATGATTTCAGCTACCATTTTTTGCGGGATGACCGGATTGGACTGATCGGGCCGAACGGCTGCGGAAAATCGACTCTGCTTAAAATACTGGTTGGTTTGGAAAAACCGGATACGGGGAGTGTCAGTGTTGGTGAAACGGTAAAAATCGGTTACTTTTCACAGGAAAGCGAAGAAATGGACTGTTCCCTGCGCGTCATTGATTATATCAGCGATATTGCTGAGCAGATCGCCACCCCGGAGGGAATGCTCACCCCTTCGCAGATGCTGGAAAAGTTTCTCTTTCCGCCCGAGCTGCAGTACACGGTAATCGGCAGGCTTTCCGGCGGAGAACGGCGGAGACTATTCTTACTGAAAATACTGGTAGAGGCACCGAATATTCTTTTTTTGGACGAGCCTACCAACGATCTTGACATTCAGACCCTCACCGTTCTGGAGGACTATCTGGAAAGCTTTGCCGGAGCTGTAATCGCAGTATCGCACGACCGTTATTTTCTGGATAAGACGGTGGGGCACCTGTTTGCGTTTGAGCCGGATGGAACCCTCGCACACTATCTAGGCGGCTATACCGATTATCTGGAAAAGCGCGGGGAGGAGCAGAAGGAGCCCGCTCCTCAAACAGCGGAAAAGCCAAAAGGCTATCGCCCCAAAAGCACGAAGCTGAAATTCTCCTTTAAGGAGCAGCGTGAGTTTGAAGAGATCGACTCCGTAATCGAAAGACTGGAACAAAAAATTGCTTCCGTCCAAACCGAAATTGAAGCGCAGGCCAGTAAATTTGAAGTCTTGCAGGAGCTGCTTCAGCAAAAAGAATCGCTGGAAAAGGAGCTTTCCGAAAAAACGGACCGCTGGGTTTATCTGAACGAGCTTGCAGAGCAGATTGAGAAGCAATAAAGCATAAGAGATAGGGGTGTTTTAAGACACCTCTATTTATTTGCTGAGAATAAAATTAGCTTGACATATATAGATTCACTATATATAATATTATATAGATTATCTATATATGGAGGAATAGAAGTGGCAATGGATAAAAGCCTTTTGACGGGTAGCACAACTTTGCTGATTTTACAGATGCTCAAAGAAACCGATATGTACGGCTACCAAATGATCGAAGAATTAAGCAAAAAGTCTAAAAATGTTTTTGAATTGAAAGCCGGCACCCTGTATCCTCTGCTTCATACTCTGGAGCAAAAGGGGCTTGTCACGTCTTATGAAGAAATCGTCGAACGTGCCAGAATCCGAAAATACTATCGTATTACCAAAAGTGGAATTCGGTACCTGCATGAGAAAAAAGAGGAATGGAGCAAATTCACAACAGCTGTAAATGATGTTTTGGGAGGTGGCAGCGTTGCAACCTTCGGATAAAATCGCGCAGTATCTTGAATTTGTGTGCAATCAAATACGGTGGAAAAAAGCGCGACCAATCCTTTTGGAAGAATTAGAACACCACATTACCGACCAAAAGGAAGCTTACCAAAGAGATGGATTAGACGAAGAAAAAGCGACCGAACAGGCGATTTTGCAGATGGGCGACCCTGCACTTGTGGGACAGCAGCTTGACCGTGCCCACAGGCCAAAACCGGATTGGGTTTTGCTCGGACTGGCGGGTGTACTGCTTCTTTTCGGATTTGTGCTGCCAAATCTTTTAGGATTTGATTCTGTTGAAAATACGGGGCGGCAGCCGTTTGTTTTTGTGTGCCTCTCTCTTTTGGCACTTATTGTGCCATACTGTCTTGATTTCACGATAATTGCGAAATATCCCAAGCTGATTTTATGTTTTCTTTGCGTGGCTACTATGAGCGGCTTTATCTGTAACAATAGAATTAACGGCAGAATTGAAAATATAGTGTATTTTTTGCTGTTGCTTCCGGTTTCCTTCGCCGGATTTGTTTACAGCATGAGGGGAAAAGGGTTTTTCGGTGTTTTTTTGTGTACAGTCGCTTTTTCCATTTTTTTAGTTATGGCTCTTTTCTCTTTTGAATTCGTCGCTCTTTCCCTAATTTGCGTTTCGTGCCTAGTTATTTTGACTGCCGCGATTATGAAAGAGTGGTTTCAGCCGCGAAAACGCGGGCTAATCTTTATCTCTTGTATCCCAATTATGCTTGTTCTCATTTTACTGGCTTTGATGAACGCGGGTGCTTTCGGCGCGGATATTCAAAATGTAAGTACGGTATTACTTCCAGTGGATACACAACCGCAAGACGGATTTATCAATTCGGCGGTTCGACAGTTCCTTTTCCATTCCCGTTTTTTTGGAGAAGGCCAGCCTTTTGTGTTTGCCAGATTGAATAGCAGCCAGCTAACCGCTTGGCCTGAAATTCATACGGATTATCTGTTCACTTTTTTGATTTATCGGTTCGGGTGGGTAAGTGCGGTTCTTATAACCGCTCTTTTTACGGCCTTTTTACTCCGTGGGATTTTGCTTTGCAGTAGACAAAAGAGCTGTTTGGGATTTTTAGTCTCGCTGGCAGTTATTTTGACCTTGGCGGTGCAATGTATCTCATATATCTTATCCAACTTGGGGTTCCCTTTTTTCAAGCCGCTATTTTTTCCGTTTTTGTCTTATGGAGGAAAAGCGCTTATCATCAATCTGTTTTTAACCGGCTTATTGCTTTCTGTGTTCCGTACCGGAGAATTTGTAAGGGATGATTTTGCAACCGTACCGGCAAAACAAATCCCGCTTATTTAACCTTGTAAAAAACAAAGGGCATAGGATACCGGATGGTACCCTATGCCCGAATTGTTTCCATGGCTTTAATCAGCAGTCAAATGTCTTGGCGGTTTCGAATTCTTCCTGAATTTCTTTCGAGGGTTCTTTTGTCAGCAGGGAAACTGCGACAATGAAAATGCAGGAAATGATGAAAGCCGGCAGCAATTCATAAATG
>JAEZYP010000035.1 GCA_023418995.1 Bacillota bacterium
GTGGAGACGAAGAGGATCGAACTCTCGACCTTACGGATGCGAACCGTACGCTCTCCCAGCTGAGCTACGCCCCCACAACGAGAGTTATTATATCACGTTTGGGGCGCAATTTCAACTATAAATTACAACCATTCCCTATTTATTTTAATATACAACGTTTTCATAACCTGAGCCAGAAGGATATAGCCGAGCACGATGACTCCGAGCCAACCGAAATAGGATAACGGCAGTGCGGTAAGACCAAGATATAAACCCAGCGGCGTAAACGGAATCAAAATGCCAACCGCCATAATGATCGTTGTCAGCAGTACTACCGGCGCAGCCGCACGGCTTTGAACGAAAGGAATTCTCGGCGTACGGATTAAATGAATGATCAGGGTCTGAGAGATGAGGCTTTCCACAAACCAGGCAGAATTGAACAGGGCCACCAGCGAGTGATCGGAAGCGTTAATGCAGCCGAACACAAACCACATGAGAAGGAAGGTCGCAATATCGAATACGGAGCTCACAGGTCCAATCCAAATCATAAATTTGCTGATGCCTCCGGCATTCCACTTTCTTGGCAGCCGCAAATAGCTTTCATCCATATTATCCCATGGAATTGAAATTTGAGAAATATTATAAAGCAGGTTCAGCACAAGAATTTGTACAGGCATCATCGGCAGGAACGGCAGAAACGCGCTGGCAGCCAGCATAGAAAACATATTGCCGAAATTCGAGCTTACCGTCATCTTGATGTATTTGATGATATTTCCGAATATCTTGCGACCTTCAATTACCCCGTGTTCCAATACCATCAAATCTTTTTCCAGAAGGATAATATCGGCGCTTTCTTTGGCAATATCGACCGCTGTGTCTACGGATATCCCCACATCCGCCTTCGTCAGCGCATGCGCGTCATTGATACCGTCACCCATAAATCCGACCGTATGTCCAAGAGACTGCAATGCTTTCACCACACGGGCTTTCTGCATGGGAGATAGCTTGGCGAAAATTGTTGTACCCTCAACCTTTTCAAAGAGCTCTGCGTCCTGCATGGTTTCGATCTCGGAGCCAAGCAAAATATGTTCCGCAGATAAGCCAACTTCCGCGCATATTTTACGCGTCACCGTTTCATTGTCTCCGGTCAATACCTTTACACAGACACCATGTCCTTCCAGCGCCTTGATCGCGGTTGCGGCCGATTCCTTCGGCGGATCCAGCAATCCGAGATAACCGACCAGAGTCATATCGCTCTCATCTTTTACGCCGAACACGCCCTCGACCGCCGGATTTTCCTTTCGTGCAATCGCGATAACCCGCATTCCTTCCGCATTCAGCTTTGTAGCCATTCGGATTACCTGTTCGCGAACTGGGCCGGTCAAGGCGACCGCTTCTCCGTTCAGCTCGCAGCTGGAACAGATATCAAGAATCTCCTCAACAGCGCCCTTGGTGATCAGGCGGCTCTTTCCGGAACGGTCTTTCAGCACAACGCTCATGCGTCTGCGCGCGAAGTCAAACGGAATTTCATCTACCTTAAGATATTCGTTGTTCAAATAAGTAATGCTGGCTTCGGAAGCCTTTTCGATCACCGCAAGATCGATCAGGTTTTTCAGCCCGGTTTGAAAAAAGCTGTTCAGATATGCGTACATCAGTACCTTAACATCTTCCTGACCGAGCACGTTCAAATGCTTTTCTATAATGATTTCGTCTCTTGTGAGAGTACCGGTTTTGTCCGTACACAGGATATCCATTGCACCAAAATTCTGAATGGCATTCAGATGCTTGACGACCGTTTTCTGCCGCGCCATGCTGATGGCACCTTTCGCAAGATTGGTGGTAACGATCATCGGCAGCATTTCCGGCGTTAACCCAATCGCAACCGAAATCGCGAACAGCAGCGCTTCAATCCAGTCCCCCTTGGTAATCCCGTTAATCAGAAATACAATAGGCACCATAATTGCCATAAAACGGATTAACAGCCAGCTTACGGAGTTGACCCCTTTATCAAAGCTGGTAGGCTCACGTTCTCCGGACAAGGTTCTTGCCATATTTCCAAAATAAGTATTGTCCCCTGTTGCCAGTACCACCGCGGTAGCAGAGCCGCTTACCACAGTTGCGCCCATAAAGCAGATATTCCGCAGATCAAACAGATTGCTTTCGCTGGCGTTTTTGTCCGCCTCTTGATATTTCTCAACCGGCTCTGATTCCCCGGTAAGCGCGGACTGGCTGACAAACAGGTCCTTTGCTTTTAGCACGCGCAGGTCGGCTGGAATGATGTCGCCTCCCGCTAAAAGCACGATATCTCCAGGCAAAAGATCAACCATATTGATTTCTTCCCTGCCGTTTTCCCTTCGAATCACCGTTACCGTTGTTCTCACCAGAGATTTCAGGCTTTCCGCTTCTTTTCCGGAACGGAACTCCTGAAAAAAACGAAGTCCTCCGCTGATTAAAACAAGCATGAGAATCACAATAACCGCTGCCGGACTCTGCTCCTGCGGCGAAGCCAAAAGCACCTCGGTAACAAAGGAAACAGCGGCAATCACCAGTAGAACCAATGTAAAAGGATTCACAAAAGCTTTCAGCAGCTGCATATACCAGGGTTTCGCTTTTTCGTGTGAAATCTCATTGCTTTTATAAAAGTCGGAAAACACCTCGACATCGACAATATCAAGTCCCTTTTCTCTTGTTTTGAGCTTAGAGAGAAGAAGGTACTTTTCCATTCTGGCAGATTCAACCAGCTTTTCGGTAATGGATTGCGTACTGCTGTTTCCAGAGCCAATACGGTTCTTTTTCATAGATTCACACCTCCGTGTACGAATTAAAAACCCCCTGCCTAATTACGTGTGAGGCAGAGGGTTTGAGGATGCTATCACATAGAATTACAGGGAAAAATATCAGTTTTTCAAATATACCGGAAGAGCGGACGGTTTTTCGGCATACTCGGGTAAAAGCGCGGGCAGGCGAAGCTTTTTCTCGAGATACTCGGAGCCGATTCCAGTTGAAGAATACATCAGCATAAACAGCATTCCGGTCTGAATCCAGAAAATTGTAACATCAGTCATGCCATGAATGATAATTGCAGTAACCGCCGCGACAACTAAAATATTCATATTGCTGCAAATGTTATTTTTAAACCGCAAGGCAAGCAGCCTTAATTGGATAAAACCATAAAGCCCAATGGCGGCCAGTCCGACAAAACCAAAGTTCAATAGCGTATCGAGCAGCAAATTATGGCAGTGGTAGGTTTTGTATCCTCCGAGCTGTTCGCAAATCATCTGGTAAGACAACGCCCCGGTCCCAAGCAGCGGATGCTGGCGAATGCCTTTAATCGCGGTAGACCAGATGGAAAGTCTTTGACCAACCGTATCGTCGATGGCTTCAAGTCCTCTTGGAAAGGCCTGCGGAAACGCGATTCCTATTGCCAAAAAAGCAGTTGCAATCAAAACCAAGGTTCCGATCAAGCGGTATCTGCCTTTAAATAGCAGCATTGTAACCACCCCGCCCACCATCGCCACACAGGCGGAAAAGCTTGCGCAAAGATAGAGTCCCACAAAATTAACGGCCATGACAGATAAATACAATTTTTTATGGCGCGCGTTTGTAAAAATACGATATAGACAAATAATCACGATAAATTCAATCATCATTCCGTAATTATTCGCGTTATGGAATGTTGAGATCGGTCGGTAGCTTGGAGCCGAGCCGTAAGCGGTAATTTTTTGATATACAGCGATAACGGCGCACCAGACGCTTGCGGCGCAGGACAAATCCATCACACTGTTAAACAGCGGACGCGTCATCACGCTCCTGACATAGAACCCGCAAATTACAATTGCCAAAATCATGATTGCATAGATCATACCCCAAAAATTGTAATAAGTTGCGGACACAAAAAACGGTATAATTAAAAATCCCAGAAGATATTTCGTATAGGGAGCGGAAAAAGCCTTCGCTCTTGTTTTACAGTTGATCATCGTCATCACTGCGATTGCGCTTGTAACAGCAACACTAAGATAAAAGGGAGTGAAGAGCGAAGCCGTCAGCAGAAGGACAATTAAGCTGTCAGTATCCCTAACATAAGATTTCGCCTGAATTCTGGCGCTACTTATAATATTCGTGATAAGGGTCAATCCCCTTTCTTTTCTTATAATGGACACTTTTCTTTTCAGTTCATACCAGTCATAAATTATACCACAATATCCTTACTTAACAAGATGAATAATAAATCGAATGTTACTAACAAGCATAAGTATTTTTGTTGGTATTGACGAACAATATTACGAAAATTTTAAGATTACTGCAAAGTTTGTTTTATTGTGTTTATATTCAGCCATAATAGTATTATAAAAACTGAAGCAAAAATACATCAGGTGAGGCTTGCGATGAATGGTAATAATAAAACAGCCGGACTTTTCAACGGGCAGGTAAAACAGCGGAAAAGAAAAAAAACAGTCAACAGTACAACCAGTCTGAAAACAAAGACAATCAAACAAATTATAAAAGAAAATTTGATTACACCCTTCAATTTGATCAACGCAGTTTTAGCCGGTCTGATTTTGTTGGTCGGCTCTTATAAAAATTTGGTTTTTATGGGATTGATTTTTATTAACATACTGATTGGAATTATACAGGAAATCCGGGCTAAAAGAGCGGTGGACAAGCTCGCCGAGCTTTCGAACCCGAAGGCCGAGGTGGAAAGAAACGGAGAAAAGCACAGGCTTTCTGTGAACGAACTGGTAATAGGTGATGTTCTGCTGCTTGCGGCCGGAAATCAGGTTTACGCGGACTGCGTAATTCTGGATGGCGAGTGCGAAATCAGCGAAGCTCTGATCAGCGGTCAATCGGAAATTATTGCAAAAAATGCCGGAGACCACCTGCAAAGCGGCAGTCTTCTTGGCAGCGGAAGCTGCCGGGCAGGAATTGAGCATATCGGCTTGGAAAATTATGTAGAGCAGATTACCCACGAAGCATTATCCATAGAAAAATACAATTCAGATATTATGGCTTGGATCAATAAGGTAATTAAATGGATCGGATTCAGCATTGTTCCGGTGGGTCTCCTGCTGTTTTTTAACCAGTTTTATATTTCCAAGCAATCCGCTGACAGCGCGATTCTCAGCGCGGTCGCTGCGGTGATCGCTATGATCCCTGAAGGATTGGTACTGTTAACCAGTATCGTACTTGCGGTAAGCGTGGTACGGCTGGCAAGACACCGTGCCCTGATTCAGGAATTATACTCTGTGGAAACGCTCGCCCGGGTGGATACCCTGTGTTTGGACAAAACCGGAACAATCACCGAAAACATTTTACAGCTGGAGGCTATCGTTCCGCTCTGTCAAATTACACGGGAGCAGGCAGAGGACGCCATCGCCGCGCTGGTGGATACGATGAATGATGATAATCCAACGAACAGAGCGCTGAGGCGAACACTGCGCAAACCGCCGGACTGGAGGTGCACAGGAACCGTTTTCTTTTCTTCGGAGCGGAAATGGAGCGGTGCATCGTTTGAGGGAGTCGGAAGCTTTTTTTTGGGCGCCGGTGAATTTATTCTGAAAGATCAGTTTGAAGCAATAAGAAAGGAGGCGGATTATTATGCCGAAAACGGCTACAGAATTCTCCTTTTGGCGCATTCCTGCCGGGAGCCGGTGGAAAAAGAGCTCCCGGAGGACATTCAACCGCTGGCCTTCATCCTGCTCGGCGACAGAATTCGCTCGAATGCCCGGGAAACGCTGGAATATTTTTCAGATCAGGGCGTCGATATCAAAGTGATATCCGGAGACAACGCGCTGACAGTTTCCAACATTGCGGAAAAAGCCGGCTTGTGGGACGCCGATAATTACATTGACGCCTCCACGCTCTCATCCTACGAAGATATTAAGGAGGCGGCTCAGAAATATTCGGTTTTTGGACGCGTCACTCCTCAGCAAAAGCACGACCTGATCAAAGCACTGAAAGAATTGAAGCATACGGTTGCAATGACCGGAGACGGAGCCAACGACGTTCTTGCGCTCAAGGAAAGCGACTGCAGCATTGCTATGGCAAGCGGAAGTGACGCGGCCAGGGCGGTATCACAGGTGATTCTGCTGGATTCCGACTTTTCCAGCATGCCCCGCATCGTGGGGGAAGGCAGAAGAGCCATCAATAATATGCAGCGTTCAGCTGCCCTTTATCTGGTTAAGACCATGTTTTCTATGATTATTACGGTTTTATTCCTCTTCTTTACCGTGGAATATCCGTTTCAGCCGATTCAGTATACCCTGATTAACACCCTTACAATCAGTGTTCCGTCTTTTATGCTGGCTCTGGAACCCAATCATGGAATTGTTCAGGGGAAGTTTTCAGTCAACGTCATCAAACGGGCGATTCCCGGGACGGTTACCATGGTTTTGAATATAATTCTTCTTGTTACGGTCCATACCTTTCTGCGCTTCTCTCCCGCGGAGTTTGCTACCCTCGCTGTTGTATTAACCGGCTTTACCGGTTTTCTTACTTTGTTCCGAATCAGCTATCCGTTCAATCGCAGGCGAGCCCTATTGTTTTTTTTGATGGTTCTTGCCTTTATCATTTCCATTACCGCGTTCCGTTCCTTTTTTTCTCTTGCTCTTCTCACCCTGCCTATGATATTTGTTTTGATTCCGATGATGATTGCGTCATTATGCCTGATGGCAGCGGCTTTGAATGTAATTAAGCTAATTTCAGAACGAAAAAACAAAGCAGGGGAAGCCGGGGCTTCTCCTGCTTAAGTGATTCTGATTAACGGCTTCTTCCGCACTTTGTCTAATCATTCGGGTTTCTCTTTTTTACGAAATTCCTTCTCGGTCTCTTTTGCGTACTTACAGAAATCCATCATACAGCAAGCCTCACATTTTGGACTTCTTGCAGTACAGACAGCACGCCCGTGAAGGACAAGCCTGTGACAAAAGTCATTGGATTCTTCTTCTGGCAGTACCGAGCGGAGCTGCTTTTCTACCCGAAAGGCATCCTTTCCCTCGCTGATACCAACTCTGCCGCAGATACGAATGCAGTGAGTGTCGGTCACAACGGCGGGTTTATGGTAAATATCACCCACTACAAGGTTTGCGGTTTTTCTTCCGACACCCGGCAGACGGGTAAGCTGCTCAATGGTATCCGGCATAATCCCATCAAATTCGGATTTCAGCATCTTACACATCGCAAAAATATCGCGCGCTTTCGTTTTATATAAGCCGCAGGAATGAATATATTCCTCAATTTCTTCCGCAGAACCTTCAAGAAATGCTTCCAGCGTGGGAAAGCGCTGAAAAAGCGCCGGAGTCACCAGATTGACGCGCGCGTCGGTGCATTGGGCGGAAAGACGCGTTGCGATCAGCAGCTGGAGCGGGTCCTCATATGTGAGGGAGCAAACCGCGTTGGGATATTCTTTTTTTAATGCCGAAACCGCCCGCGCGGCTCGCTGTTTTTTTGTCATTTCATTTCCCCCGGTAAATCTTTTGTCGACTATAGTTTAACGCAAAATCTGTAAAAGCACAAGTTGACAAATGGCATCAGAATCAATAAGATTATGATACAGCTGCCGGTAGAGCAGCCCAAGCCCGTTTTTGCGGTCCCTAACCAGATTTTAGCATTTCGGTACTATTGCCATATTTCGTATCGGTTAAAACGAATAAGCGAGGATACATATGAACAGGTTTCAGCTTAAGCTTCTTGCGGTAATCGCGATGATTATCGATCACACCGGGGCGGTTCTTTTTCCGGACGTTCTCCTTCTGCGAATGATAGGGCGCCTGTCCTTTCCTATTTACGCATACTTTATCACCGAAGGGCTGCTCCACACCTCGGATTTAAAAAAATACCTGCTGCGCCTGCTGGCGTTTGCGATCGTTTCAGAAATCCCCTATGACCTTGCGTTCCATCATGTTCTCTTCTACCCCAAAGAGCAAAATGTCTTTTTTACTCTGTTTTTTGGTTTGGTCGCTGTCGCCGCATTAAAAAACCATCTTATGCGGCATCCCGTGCCGGCACTTTTTCTTGCCGCAGGCGCCGCATTTTTCGCATGGCTTTTTCATTCGGATTACAGCTGGTTCGGCGTATTGGTAATTATTATCCTTTTCTGTTTCAGAGAACGCCGTTTAAACAGTTTATTCCTGTTTACCCTTGCAAATACCGGATACAGTCTGCTGACAAGCAAAATTCAGCTTCTGGCGGCCACCTCTTGTCTGCCACTCTCCTTATATAATGGACAAAAGGGAACCTACAGCTTAAAATACTTCTTTTATGCAATTTACCCTGTGCATTTAATTGTGCTATTTTTTATCCATATGGTTGTCAATTAACTTGTTAAAGTGTATAATTTATTAATATAAATTGTAAATGAAAGGGAATGAAAAAATGTATCAGGAAATGATGGATTCCATTGGGTTTGTATCGAAGGCAGACCCCGAAGTTGGCGCTTCCATGCAGGATGAGCTGAAGCGGCAGCGAAGCAATCTAGAAATGATTGCTTCCGAAAATTTAGTATCACCGGCGGTTATGGCCGCAATGGGAAGCGTCCTTACCAATAAATATGCCGAGGGTTACCCCGGGAAACGGTATTACGGCGGTTGCCAGCATGTCGACGTTGTTGAAAACATTGCGCGCGACCGTGCGTGCGAGCTATTTCATGCCGAGCATGCCAACGTTCAGCCGCATTCCGGCGCGCAGGCGAACACAGCCGTTTACTTTTCATTATTGAATCCGGGCGACACGGTGATGGGCATGAACCTTGCGGAGGGCGGACACCTTACCCACGGCTCTCCCGTAAATCTTTCCGGTAAATACTACAACTTCATTCCCTATGGAGTAGATGCTGAAACCGGGCGCATTGATTACGAAAAGATGTACGAGCTGGCGATGACCAATAAGCCGAAGATCATCGTTTCCGGCGCAAGCGCCTACCCAAGAGTCATCGACTTTAAGAAGATTCGCGAAATTTGTGACGCTTGCGGCGCTTTAATGATGGTCGATATGGCTCACATCGCCGGTCTTGTCGCCGCCGGGGAACATCCAAACCCGGTGGAATGGGCGGAAATCGTCACCACCACAACCCACAAGACACTCCGTGGTCCGCGTGGCGGATTGATTCTATGCCGAGAGGAATATGCAAAAGCAATCGATAAGTCGATTTTCCCCGGAACACAGGGTGGTCCGCTGATGCATGTCATCGCCGGTAAGGCTATCTGTCTGGGCGAAGCTTTAAAGCCGGAGTTTAAGCAGTATGGGCACAGAATTGTTGAGAATGCGGCGGCTCTCGCAGATGGTTTGCTGAAACGGGGCGTTAAGCTGGTCTCCGGCGGCACCGACAACCACCTGATGCTGGTCGACCTCAGCGGCCTGGAGCTAACGGGCAAAGAGCTGGAGCACCGTCTGGATGCCGTGAACATCACCGCAAACAAAAACACCATTCCAAACGAGCAGAGAAGTCCCTTTATCACGAGCGGTCTGCGTCTGGGCACTCCGGCTGTTACGACGAGGGGTCTTAATCCAAAGGATATGGACCTCATCGCGGAATGCATTGCGCTTGCGGTCAACGACTTTGAAGCCAGCGAGGATAAAATCCGGACAATGGTAAAAGAAATATGTGACCGTTATCCCCTATATCAATAAATTGTTTTAAAAAGAGGTATGCCACCGTGCATACCTCTCGTTATATTATTAAAATCAGGAGGTTTAAAAGATGTGTAAAAGAGAAATCTGCTTACTTTCTACCCTTATGCTGTTATTGGGAATTCTGCTTGGTTTTCTATGCTCTCCGATCAAGCATGGGCTGAACATTGGCAACAACAGCGGCAATACCAATTACGGAAAAGATGACGACGACCTTGAGCTTGACGATAGCTCCGATGATATCCCGTTTTAACACAGCATTAAAAGGAGTGGACTTATGGCGGCACCTTTAGCGGACAGGCTGCGCCCGAAAGCCCTGGACGACATCGTAGGGCAGCACCATCTTCTGGACAAGGGAAAGGCCCTGCGGCGGATTATAGAATCCGAAAATATCCCCAATATGATCTTTTACGGGCCCTCTGGAATCGGAAAAACCACTCTGGCCTCGATTATCGCGAAACAGACGGACCGGAGCCTGTTTAAGCTGAACGGCACCACAGCCTCTACCTCTGATATTCGCGACGTGGTAAGCCAGATTGATACGTTTTCCGCGCCGAACGGCATTTTACTCTACCTTGATGAAATACAGTACTTTAATAAAAAACAACAGCAGACATTACTGGAGTTTATCGAAAACGGCCAGATTACGCTGATCGCCTCCACGACCGAAAATCCGTATTTCTACGTTTATAATGCAATCCTCAGCCGCTCCACGGTTTTTGAATTTAAACCGGTGGAGAAAAGCGACGTTATCCTTGCCGTTCAGCGTGCTTTTTCTTTTATGGAAGAAGAACAGCACATCACAATTAATGTGGAGGACGGCGCGGCGGAATATATTTCTTCCGCCTGCGGCGGCGACGTTCGTAAGGCGATAAACGCGGCTGAGCTTTGCATGCTCTCGGGAGAACTGAAGGATAATATTTGTTTGGTTACGCTGGAGCTTGCAAAGGAGCTGACTCAGCGCAGCGCACTTCGCTACGACCGCGCCGGAGACGAGCATTACGACATCCTTTCCGCCTTCCAAAAGTCGATGCGGGGCTCCGACCCTGACGCGGCAATCCACTATCTTGCGCGCCTGCTGGAGGCGGGCGATCTGCCCTCCGTTTGCCGCAGATTGATGGTATGCGCCTGTGAGGACGTCGGGCTGGCGTATCCGATGATTATCCCGATTGTGAAGGCAGCAGTAGATGCCGCATTTCAGGTCGGCCTGCCGGAAGCGTACATTCCACTTGCCGACGCTGTGGTTTTAGTCAGTATTTCACCGAAATCTAATACAGCAAAATGTGCAGTTTTCGCTGCCCTTGAAGACATAAAGGCTGGAAAAATTGGCTCTATCCCCCGCCAACTTCAAAACAAGCATTATGACGGAGAGGATAACGAGCGCAAGGGTCAGTTTTATATCTATCCTCACGATTATCCGAACCATTGGGCGCAACAGCAGTATTTGCCGGATATTCTAAAAGGAATCCATTATTATGAATATGGATTAAATAAAACAGAGCAGGCCTTTTTCGAATATTGGAAGAACATCAAAAATCTAAAATAATAGTAGGATTGTCCTTATGACCACCTTGTATCTCATGGATGGGAGTGTTATGATATAGACAAGAAAAAACAAGGAGGTGTGCAGTATGAAAAATGAAATACTATCCAGCTTAACATACGGCATGTATGCAATCGGTGTAAAAGATGATAATAAAGCCTCCGCCTGCATTGTCAATACAGTCGTTCAAGTAAGCAATTCGCCAAATATGATCTCTGTCAGCATGAATCACAATAATTACAGTCATGAGTGCATTGTCAGCAACCGCATTTTTACTGTATCTATAATTTCGGAGGATACCTCGGGAGCGGTAATCGGCGCTCTGGGGTTTAATTCCGGCCGTAATACCGATAAGCTGCTGAACGTCCATCATAAAATACTGGCTGAAGGCGTTCCGGTCATAAAAGAGAACATCTGCTGCTGGCTGTTATGCCGTGTTGTAAGTCAAGTCGAAACACCAACACATACCGTCTTTGTGGCTGAGGTAATTGCCGGAAGCGACGAAGCCAAGGGCAAGCCTATGACTTATGATTATTACCATAAGGTAATTAAAGGCAAAGCTCCGAAAAACGCGCCGACGTATCAGGCTGAGCTAAAAAGTAATGATCGGATTGATGGAGAAAGCTGGATTTGTACTGTCTGCGGCTACGTCTATAACGACCCGGATATTTCTTTTGAATCTCTTCCCGACGACTGGGTATGTCCGATCTGCGGAATGCCGAAATCCGCTTTTAAGAGACAATAGGATCTGTTTTCGCAAAGCTCATCCGGAGTTCCCGGGTGAGCTTTTTCTTACAGAATGTCGGCATTTTTTAGGATTTGTAGGTTTGTCAAACATTTTGGACGGTAAAGGAATGAAGAAATTCAACAGGAGAAAGCCAACGAAGCGGGCGCATCGGTAGACTGTTGGAGCGATTTTGGTGGGCAGCTAGCTGCCCACCAA
>JAEZYP010000008.1 GCA_023418995.1 Bacillota bacterium
TCATGGCCCCGCCCGACAGTATCTTGCCGGGGTCGGAGGACAGGGTGCGGGTCTCGCTGACGGTCTCCTGGACCTGGTAATAGGTGAACGTGCCGACCAGGCGGTTGTTGAAGTCGGCGTTGAACTCCCGGATGCGCGCGTCCAACGCCATATGCGGCGCTTTGTACGCGGCATAGGCTTCTTCGTAGACCTTGCGGCGCGCGGCTTCGGCGTCGCAGGTGGCGTGGTTGTAGCAAGCCCGCTCAGGCGCCGTCCAGACGGGCATGGGGCCAGACGGCGGCGTCACCCCGAAAACGGACCAGATGCGCTCCTGGGCGCCGTACCGGAATTTTTCCGGTACGTCCGAGCAGATCGCGCCCGCATCGCCGCCGGTGCCATCACATACCGTGGTGACAGGCGTGTAGGTTGGCGTGATCGGCGACGTCTTACCGCCCTTGCCCTTCAAGCTGGGCGCGTAGTCGAAGGGCGGCCCATAGCGCGACTCGGGGTACTTCGCGGACGGCAGCAGGAACATGCGCTCCGGGTCGTCATTCAGCCAGGCCGGATCCTTGCTGCACATGGGCGTCACTTCGTCGCACAACCAGTGGCTTGCGGCGTCGTACATGTCGGTGGTGCCGGCCGGGGTGAAGTACACCTTGGGCGTGCTGGACACCTGCACCGTTACGCTGGCGTAGCGGTCGTTCTGGTTGCGGAGGGACGCGGCCGAAATGTCGGCATTGCCGGCCGCCTCGATGGTGGCGGAGGCGTTCACGAGCGAGGCGGCCGGGCCGATGGCGTGGCCGCTGCCATCCAGCGCGCCGCCGATACGCAGGTCGGCATCCGCGTGGATCAGCGCATGATCGCGGTTGACCAACGACGCCACCCCCAGGTCCAGGTCGGCACGCGAGGCGATGACCGCCCCGCCGCTGCCTCCCCCATCCGCGCCGTTGACCAGCGCGCCCGCCTGGATCGACACAGCATCGCCGTAGATGCGGCCGGTATTGTCGACGTGGCCTGCGGTGATGCGGGTCGAGCCGCCGTCGATGAGGCCGGCGTTGGTCAGGCTCTGCACCACCGCGATGGTGTTCACGCCCGCAGCCAGCAAGGCGCCCGATGCCTGGTTGTTCAGCGAATCCGCGGTAATGCTCAAGTCGCGGCCGGCACTGACGCGGGCGCGGTTATCCAGGGCCCCGCCGATCACGAGGCTCAGGTCGCGGCCACTGGAGATATCCCCGTCCTGGTCCAGGGACCCCGCGTGTTGCAACCCCAGGTCGCCCCCGGATTGCAGCGATCCGAGTCCTTGCAGCGCTTGCACGATGACAGTCAGGGTCCGGTTCGCGTGCAGCTGGCCGCGAGAGTTCCTGAGCGTGTCGGCGACGATGCGGGAATCGCCCAGGGAGGCGATCTGGCCGCCGGTGTTGTCCAAGTGGGAGGAGGTCAGGCTCAGGGCTTCAACGCCCTGGATATCCCCCGACCGGTTGTCGATGCGGTCCGCCATGAGGGAGACCACCTTGCCGAGCACGCCTGTCGGCGGCCTGACGGCGTCCGGGATGCTGCGGTTGCCAAGACCGGCGGCGCCTGGGCCGCGGTTATCGAGGCTGGCCGCGTTCAGGGCCAGCGTGTTGTCGGCCTGGATCAGGCCGCTCCGGTTGTCCAGCGCGCCGGTCGCGGTGATGGCAAGGTCATGGGCGGCGAGCGTGCCCTCGCGGTTGACAAGACTTGCGGTCTGGATGCGCGCGTCGCCCGCGGCGGCGATCACCCCGTCAGTGTTGTTCAACGCCGCGCTCAGATTGATCGCGGCGTCGCCCGTCGACGTGAGTTGGCCGCGCTGGTTGAAAAGATTGGCGGCGGCGATATCCAAAGCGCCGCCCTGAACGACCGCATCACGGCTGTCCACGTCGCCCGGCGTCGACAGGGCGACCTTCCCTATCGCGGACAGCTTGCCGTCCGCCAGATTCAATCCACCCGCGGACAGGCTCAGATCCGTGCCGGCAAGGCTGGTGCCGCCATGAACGATGGCGTTCGCAGTCAGCGTGATGCTGCCCGGCTGGTTGAGCGCGCCACCGGCGCCCACCCCGGCCACGAAACGGCCCGCGTTGGAAAGTGAGCCCGAGGCGGTGGCGATCAGGTCCCCGCCTGCCAGCACCGAGCCGGCGTTGTCCAGCGCGGATCCGGCCCGCAGCTTGGCGTGCGTGTCCGCCGAAGCAACGCCCGCGTTAAGCAGCGCGCCGCCCGCGCTCAGATCCAGCGCCGCGCCGGCCTGCACGCGGCTGTCCGCCGTGATGGCGAGTTTGTCCGCAGCGCTGACGACAAGGTTGCCCGCCTGCGTGGCGATGATGCCGCCCAGCGTGGCGTCGGTGCCGGCCCGCAAGGTCATGCCTTGTTCGGCGGCTGCCGAGCCGAGCGCGGTCAACGCGCCGTTCGCCTGCGCGGTCAGCGCGCCCCCTGCCTGCAAGCGCGACGCCGCGCCCAGTGCGATATCGCCGCGCTGTGCGGTGAGCGACAGGTCGTCCTGCAAAGCGGCGACCGTGCCGTCAACCGTGAGTCTGTCGCCCGCAGCCAGCGATTGCGAGCCCCCCGCCAGCAGGCGTCCCGCCGCCTGCAACGCGCCTTGCGCGCTGGCGGTCAGCTTGCCGCCGGCCTGCGCCACCCCACTCGGCCCGACTGTCACGTCGCGGCCCGTCAGCGTCAGATTGGCGTGGGTGGCGGCGAAGCCGTCCGTGCGCGCGTCGCGCGCGGCGTCCAGCAGCATGTCGCCCACCGAACTAAGGACACCCGCTGCGTACAGGTCGCGATCGACGCGGGCAGTGAGCGTGCCCGCGGCTTGCAATTGACCGTTCTGCTTGACGATGAAATCGCGTGCGGCCGTGATTGAGGCATTGCCCGTCGCGCGTTCGCCCAGCGCCGCCACGACGCCGCCCAGCAGGACGTCTCCCCTTGCGGCAAGCGCCAGGCCACCGC
>JAEZYP010000009.1 GCA_023418995.1 Bacillota bacterium
GCCACGAAGCAATTATTCCGCGTGAAATTTTTATGCAGGTGCAGGAAGAATTGGTGAGGCGACGTTTGGTGCATCAAAGCCCGAACGGGAAGAACCGAGTCTTCAGTAGCAGCCACTGCCTGTCGAATATCGTTTTCTGCGGCTGCTGCGGAGAGTTTTACCGCAGGATTCATTGGTATAACCGTGGCAAGAAGTCCATCGTCTGGCGGTGCATCAGCCGACTTGAAAACACCGGGCTATTCTGCGACGCTCGAACCGTGCCGGAAAGTAAGATCGAGCAGGTACTGATTGCCGCCATTAATCAGGCATGGTGTGGCAAGGACACCTTCCTCGCCACCCTGCAAAGAAACATCGAAACCGTTCTGGAATCCGAAAAAAGCCAGCCACTTACCGATGTCGACAAGCGGCTGGCCGAATTGCAGGAGGAACTTTTAAAGCGAACCGGCGCCCGAGCCGACTATGAGGACGTCGCCGAGGAGATTTACCGCCTGCGCGAGGATAAGCAGAAGCTTCAGCTGGAAAGCGCCGAGCGGGACGAACAGAAAAAGCGCATTGCCGACATGCGCACTTTCCTTCGGGAACAGCCCACCGCCATTACGGAATACGACGAGCCGCTTGTCCGGCGACTGATTGAAAAAGTCACCATCTACGAGGACAAATTCGCCGTTGAATTCAAGTCCGGTGTGACGGTGAATGTGGATGAATAGCAAATGGCTCTGCCTAATAAACGGCAGGGCCATTTGTTGTTTATAAGTCATAAAACTCATTTGATGGAACTATATTAATTCTTGATATATCGATTCCACAAGAAATTAAATGGTTCTTCATTTGCTCTTTTTCATCATTTTTGTAATAATAGACTTTCCAATTTGCTTTCTGAGAAGTGAAGATATCGATGTTTTGAAAATACGGCATATCCACACCAGCAAGTGAATGACCGATAACCATAATTTCATCAACACCCTTTTCTGTTAAAGGAAGCAACCTATGCATATATTTGTTTACGTCTTTGTATGTACTAACATAATAATCTTCTACAGCTTTACAAATGCTAATTTCCTTTTCATCGAATAACCTTTCTGCTCCTTGTCGTTTCTCTTGAATTTTTTCAATTCGCGTTTTATTTCCATGTCCTAAAATTGGCTCACCATGCCGTTCACGCAAAGAACCATGAATGTGGATTATTTTTTCTTCACTGATTTTATATACCGTTTCAAGAACTGCGGTATAATTAAAGCTTACGTAGAACGCATCATTCATTTCATTTATTATTGAGCTTTTTCTCTCTACATCACGAATGCGTATTGTGCGAACCCATTGTTTAAGATATCTAGCCAGCATTTGGATATACTGATATTCTTCACTAAAATAATCATATAAAGTATCTTCAATGCCTACATCTCCACTTTCCAAATCCATGTCTATGCTGACAGCTTGTTCGATAATCACATCTTCATCGATATTTGCAAGGTTCGTTTCTAACTCATTCCAAAGCAGCTTTTGTTTGGCGGCTTCATCCATTTTAGGGTAGATGTAATAATGTTCCTCAAAGGCATTTAAGAATTCGGGATAGAGGTTTTCTAAATACATTCTAAAATCCCAGTATGAAGTGGATAATCCATGACCTTTATCAAATCCATTACCTATAATAAATAGTTTCACTTTTAAGTACTCCACATAAAACAATCGTCAAAGTTTGATGGGTTCCAAACTAATACTTGCTTCTTACAACACAACTTGCTTATTTGAGTATTTCATTATAAAAAATCGGCAGCATATCCGTCTTTCGTCTTTGAAAACACAACTTTAGATGGGAACACGTTCTCGCCCATATTTGCTAAACCAACTAAAGTCATCGCCCATTCAGATAACTCTCTTGGAATTCGATAGCATTTTACTTCGTCTTCTTCTACAATCGTAACTACTGGAATCATTTCTTTACTTAAGCCTACTGATAATACATCGAAGGTTTGGTGTCCGTTTTTTATTTCAAGCAAAGGTTGCCTGTCAATATCAAAGTATACCTTCGCACCTCGACGATTTATTACAAAACCATTAGATAAGTCATTATCTGTAACAGCATCAATTGGCAACGTCGGTATTTGCCTGCCGTTTTTCATCTGTTCAAAATGCTCAGCAAGATGTTCACAACAATAAGCGTTGAAATACTCACCTTGCATATCAAGGTCTTTTTTTATATCTTCCACCGATTTAAAATGATTCATGAAACCTAAGAGAGCAATGAGCACAATCAAATCATCCGAGTATGTTCCGGCAAACGACTTATACCATGCCTTGTTCAATTCAATGGTCACTCGGTGCAATTTCTTGTAAAGGGCAAGCTGTCTCTCATTGACGACGAACCAACTCTTATCGAGAATCTTCTTGTTTATCAGTTCTTCAGGCGAAGCATATTCCAGTGCGTTATGTAGTGCCTTAAGCAATTTTGAAATGATGCCTGCCAACATATCAGCCATACGAATTCCGCAGGAAGTCAATGAGTCTGCCTCGGAAACTGAGCGTAAGCCCACTCGTTCAGCGGCTTTTACCGTGTTGCTATTTTCGCCTTCCTGGTCTATGGTAATCGAATAATCATGAATTCCTTTTTCACCCAGAAATTTTCTAAATCCCACGAAAGCAATATCATAATTCCAGTCAATTGTTTTAATCGTGGACACGTCATCCAAGAGCAAGAGAATTTGGCTGAATTGCTCGATTTCCTTTTGCTTCAACGTTTCGTTTGCCTTATCTTTTTCGATTTGGGTTGTAAAGAAGTCTTTCAATAAACCAATAAGTTCACCTGTATTATTATACATCCCCGCCATAATTTTGCTTGGCTGATACAAGACTATTGCCTTCGTAATGGAATATTTCATCGCATCCATATCCACGAAAAGGCTGTTTTCATAGTCCTCAAAAAGCTGATGAATGATGTATTCGATTTTGCTTGTGACAGCATAGTAGACAAGGATTCTTTCATCGAACAGCGTCAAGAAGTCCTCTAACAAGGAGAGGTTGTCAGCGTTCAAGGAGGCAAAACCACTTTTTAGTTGGCTTTGCTTGATAGTAGTGCTTTTTAGTTCGCCGTTTGACTTCCTGTGCTGATACTTAGACTCAAACGCTGCGTATCCTTCATACAAGCCTGCCTGATTGATGGAGAGCCAACCGACGACAACGGCAATAAAGCTGTCGAAGTAATTCTCCGCAGTAATGGTTTTGTGGTTGATTTTCCGGCTATGCTCAGATTCATCATAGTAAAAACTGTATTTGCTCATCGGCTGCCTCCTTTCGTGGCGTGGTAATTCATCATTGCTTTACTTTGACGGCATATATCATTTCCCCAGATAACTTATTAAGCACATATTACCAAAGAAATTGTTGATTATCTATTTGATTAGTTCCCACGCATACGCCAAAATCCGAAAAACATCTATCCTGTTCTCTCACCAAGCCCCAAAAACGCAAAACATCTATTCTGTCCTGTCGTGAAAGCCCGTTATCAATCCTGTTCTCTCGCCAACGGAATCCGAACCGATAGACTGATTCCCTTGCACAGGTTAAATCACGTTTTAGCGTACAGTTTAAAAACCTCAAAATCACAGAAATGGCTTACTTACTGGGTTTTCTGTACACTCACTCTTTTACCCTTGACATCAATACTACCGTCTCAACGTGCGCTGTCCTTGGGAACATATCCACCGGTATGGCGGCTTGCGGCTCGTAGCCCTTGGAGGCGAAAAGCTTAAGGTCGCGCGCTAAAGTCGCGGGGTCGCAGGAAACATAGACCACGCGCTTTGGGGTCATTTGCACGACTGTCTCAATGAGCTCCGAATCGCAGCCCTTGCGCGGAGGGTCAAGAATGATGACATCCGGCTTTTCACCCCTTCCGGAAAGCATGGCCGCGGCTTTTGCGGCATCCATACATAAGAATTCCGCGTTATGGATTCCGTTTAGCGCGGCGTTCTTTTTCGCGTCCTCTACCGCCTGCGGAACCAGCTCTACTCCGATCACCTTTCCTGCCTTATCTGCCATAGAAAGCCCGATGGTACCCGTGCCGCAGTACAAATCGAGCAGGGTCTCACTTCCGGTAAGCGCGGCATACTCACCGGCAATGGCATAAAGGCGTTCCGCCTGGTCTCGGTTGACCTGATAAAAGGACATTGGCGAGATGTTGAATTTGAGTCCGCACAGAATATCGGTGATATGATCGCCGCCCCACACAGTTCTGTTCTTTTTGCCTAAGATAACATTTGTCTTTTCACGATTCACGTTAATGATGACACTTTTCAGACCTGGCACCTCTTTTCGCAGAAGCTCGACCAGTTCCGGCTCATGGTGCACACCGTTCCCATTGACAACAATGCATACCATCACTTCCCCGGTCGCGCTCGCCTGACGCAGGTACAGGTGGCGGAGTCTGCCCTTTCCGGTTTCCTCACGGTAACCATCCTCTCCGCTTTGTTGCGCCCATTCCTGAAACGCCTCCATAGCGGCGGTAAAGACCTGGGGTTGCAAATTACAGAAATCACACGGAATAATACGATGACTGTGGCTTGCAAAAAAACCCATCTGGATTTTCCCGTCGATTTCCCCGACAGGAATCTGAGCCTTGTTCCGGTAATGCTCCGGGTTCTCCGCACCCACGATGGGGTTTATTTTTAGATTGCGGAAGCCTCCGATGCGCACCAGGGCATCCTGAACACGCTGCTGCTTGGAGCACAGCTCCGCTTCGTATCCGATATGACGGTAAACGCATCCTCCGCATCGGGCAAACTGCGGGCAGTCCACCGCTATGCGGTCCCGCGAAGGCTCGAGGATGCTTTCAAGCTTGCCAAAAGCATAGGTCTTCGCTGTTTTTAAAATCCTGACCCGCAGCCTGTCCCCGGCGGCAGCCAGCGGCACAAAGACCGCAATTTCCTTATATCGCCCGACTCCGCTGCCCTCTGCGGTATATCCGGTTATCTCCAGCTCAATGCTATCGTTCTTCTTTAAATCCATGTAATCTCCTGTCACTTTACGGCAGCCCGTATATTTCTATTTGTAATTAAATTCTATCAATTATTGTATCATTACACTCAATCAATTACAAGAACGACGCGCGAAAGCTCTTTAATTTCACTTGACAAATTGCGGCGACACGAATATAATAAATCAAAAGAAAATCAAACCGGTGATTAAGAGTAGTAAGCGAGCACAGCGCTCATCAAGAGAGCCGCAGGCGGTGGAATTGCGGTGGAGCGGAGCTTGCCGAATGGACTTATGAGGGCAAGGCGAACGATTTTTATTTAGTAGCTTTTGACGGGAACTCCGCCCGTTACCAAGGGAGCGTGCATATTGGTGCGCGAAACAAGAGGCGCCCAACGGCGCAATATGGGTGGTACCGCAGGAGCAATCGCTCTTGTCCCTAAGCTTTTAGGGGCAAGGGCGTTTTTATTTACTGATATGTGAACCAGAAGGAAAGGAGCTTTACCATGGCAAAGATACCGCACCGCTTTAATTTAACTGAGGATCAAATGCCGACGCAATGGTATAACCTGCGCGCGGATATGAAAGAGCAGCCGGATCCGATGCTGAATCCCGGTACTCTGAAACCGATTCGAACCGAGGAGCTTTATCCGATTTTCTGTGAAAAGCTCGCACAGCAGGAAACCGACAGCACCACACGCTACATTGACATTCCGGAGCCGATTCTCGATGTTTACAAGGCTTATCGTCCATCGCCGCTCAGCCGAGCCTATAACCTTGAAAAGTATTTGGATACCCCGGCAAAAATCTATTTTAAATTTGAGGGCAACAACACTTCCGGCAGCCACAAGCTTAATTCCGCCGTCGCACAGGTATATTACGCAAAAGAACAGGGACTGACCAGCCTGACAACTGAAACGGGCGCCGGTCAGTGGGGCACCGCGCTGGCGGAGGCCTGCTCATACTTCGGAATGGACCTGACCGTATTCATGGTAAAAGCGTCCTACAACCAGAAGCCGTACCGCAAGGCGATCATTCAGACCTTCGGCGCAAATGTCATTCCAAGCCCAAGCGACACCACACAGGTAGGCCGCTCGATTCTGGCTACAGACCCCGATACCACCGGCAGCCTCGGCTGTGCAATCTCAGAGGCGGTTGAAAAATCCACCACTACTGAGAATTGCCGCTACGTGCTCGGCTCTGTTCTGAACCAAGTCGTTTTGCATCAGTCCATTATCGGTCTCGAATGCAAGAAAGCAATGGAGCTGCTGGATGAGTACCCCGATATTATCATCGGCTGCGCGGGCGGAGGTTCCAATCTCGGAGGTTTGATTGCGCCGTTTATGCAGGATAAGCTGACCGGAAAAGCAAATCCTCATTTTATCGCGGTAGAACCGGCCTCCTGCCCTTCCCTAACGCGCGGACGTTACGCCTACGATTTTTGCGATACCGGAAAGGTGACTCCGCTTGCAAAAATGTATACCCTGGGCAGCGGCTTCATCCCATCTGCGAACCACGCGGGCGGTCTCCGCTACCACGGAATGTCCCCCATTATTTCCAAGCTGTATCATGACGGTTTTCTGGATGAAGCACGCTCGGCGGAACAGACAAGGGTGTTTGACGCGGCAACACTGTTTGCCAAGGTCGAAACAATTCTGCCTGCACCGGAAAGCGCGCACGCAATCCGTGCCGCAATCGATGAGGCCCTTCGCTGCAAGGAAACCGGTGAGGCGAAAACCATCCTGTTCGGTCTGACCGGCACCGGATATTTCGACATGGCAGCTTACACTGCTTATATGGAACACAAAATGACGGATTATATCCCGACGGACGAGGATTTGGAGCCAGGGTTTGATACGCTGCCTAAGCTATAGGCGATTAACTTTAAAAACGGCTAAGTATTTGAGCGTATATTTTTCGTGATGTAAAGCGGACGACGAAGTCAGGCTGGCGCCTGGCGAGGAGGACAACGCAGCAACACAGAAAATAGACCGCAAAGACTGGTTGATTTTGGAGTTAATTGACTATAGAATATAAATCATTCAAGCTTAAGCCGACTTAATCGATCGTAAGTACTCATAAGTCCTTTCCACAAAATTTCTCTTTAAACGGGACTGACACACCATTTTGCGGGATGTCAGTCCCGCCTAGCTTTTTTACTAAATTTTTCGATAAAAAAGCAGCTGTGTTTGATGCCAAAAAAATTGCCCTACGATAATTTACGAAAACCGTTAGTCAATAATAACTAAATCTCAACAAGCAAAAACTACAATTTATACAATAAAGAGATTGTTTGGGAATTCTCCGGGAAAGCGTTGACACTAGGAAATATGGGGATTATAATGAAATCACAAAATAAATAAAAAAACAGCAATTCAAAGTTTTTATTACGATTACAAGACTTGTGGTTGGATGACCACAACCTTTTCAATACAACTCCTCCCCATAAAGCAAAGACCGGCATAGCCGGTCTTTGCTTTTTATACAAAATCCCGTACCGAATTATCGCCGCCTCCGGCTGGCGTTTTCTGTACGGGATTTTGTTTGTTCATTTCAGGGTCTTTGCCGCGGCGCTCATTAAGGAAGAGGCTATCTCACCGGCTGAACCGATTCCGCTTTTCGAATTTTCGACTACAACAGCAAATGCCAGTGGCGTATCGCTGTTTGAGGAGAACCCGATCATCCAACCGTTCGGGTCCTTTCCGCCGCCCACCTCGGCCGTTCCGGTCTTGGCGCAAACGGCGAGACCGGGAAACATTTTGTCCCCATATTGATACGTTACATTATAGCGCAGATAGGTTTTCAGCCGCGCGGCGGTTTCCGGTTTGAAAAGCTGACTTTCATTCTGGGTTACGCGCACCTGCGCGGGCAGCCCAAACGGGGTGACAACGCGCTCAATGATATGCGGACGAACCGGAGTACCGTTGTTTGCGATTGCACCCATCATCAGCATCATGTGGTACGGATTGGTCAGGTCGGTAAACTGCCCCACGCCCGACCAGCCAAGCTCATTGTCCGCTACGCCGCTAACCTTGTAAACACTCTTGCTCGTCGGAATTCCGTCCAGGGAAAAGCTGCGGTTAAAGCCGGCGGAGTTCGCCGTATCGGTCATGGCCTTCTGCCCCAACTCGACCGCAAGCTGTGCAAAGGCAACGTTAGAGGACTTTGCAAGGGCATTTTTAAAGCTAAGCGTACCGTAGGCTGCAACGTCCGTAATCTTGTTTCCGTTAATCATAATACTGCCGTTGCATTTCCAGGTTCGGGTATCCAAATCCGGCATATTTTCAATCGCGGCGGCAGAGGTAACAATTTTAAAAATGGAACCCGGCGTATAGGTTGAGGAAAGAACACGGTTCAGGTAAACGCCGTCGTATTTTCCGGACTGATTGGTGTCGAGGTCCTTCGGCGGATTTTCGGGATCGAAGTTTGGCGTGCTGACCATGCAAAGCATTTCACCGGTTTTGTAGTTATATACTGCTACAGCGCCACTCCGGCTGCCGAGCTTCTGCTGCGCCAGCTTGCACAGGCTGCTGTCCAGCGTCAGCTTGATGTCACAGCCACTGCTTTTGCCGGAAGGAGACGCCAGACCTGTTACCAGATTGTAGCCCGAAAGCTGTGAACGATAGATGTACTGCACCCCTGTGGAAATATAGCCCTTGCTGTCGCCGACGGAATGGAGCATAGCGCGGCGTATTGTTTCATCGCTGTTGTAAATCCGTTTTCCCTTTTCGCTCTTTGCCAGAACAACGCCATTCCTGTCCGTGATCATTCCGGCGTAGGTCAACTGGCTACCGCCCTCCAGATGCTTGTTAAAGGGCTGCATTGCCCAGGTGCCGCCCTCCGTAACCATCCCGTACAGAAATACGGTCAAACCGACCAGGAAGCTCAGACCAAGAATATATAGGATAAGGGAGCGCGTCCCCGTTGTTTTCACTTCTTCTTCCTCCTTGCCGCGTAGGTGCGTTCATCACTGGCTTTGATAAAGGCCAGCAAGCCCCAGACCGAAACCATACTGGAGCCGCCGAGACTTACAAACGGCAGCGTTACGCCGGTCAAAGGCAGAACGTCGGTTGCCCCGAAGATATTCAGGCTGGTCTGGAACAGCATCAAGCCCGCGGCGGCACAGGCAGAAATCGAATAAAAAGTTGAGCGGCTGCGTGTCGCGTCGGAACGTGCGTAAAACAGCAGCATTGCAAGAGAAAGCACTACCACGACCGCGAGAATCAGACCAAGCTCCTCGCAGATCATACCGAACATCAGGTCGCTGGTGGCGGCAAATACACTTTTCAGGCGACCCTTACCAAGGCCTACACCGAACAGTCCTCCACTGGCAGAATAGCTCAAAACTCGGGTCTGCTGGTAACCGCCCGCCTCGTTTGCAAACTCCCACACATGCCGCCAGGCCTCAAACCGCTGGGCGACATAGGGCTTGATCTTAATGATGAGGAACGCACCGAACACAGCGACGGCGCAAATGAGCGCGATGGTTCGCACACTGCCGGAGCGCATGAAGGCAATGATTAAGAAAGTAACAAAGAATACACATGCCGTGCCGAAATCCCTCATTAAGAAAAGTGCACCCATGCACACAGCCGAAAAAGTGATGAACCCTGTTAGGTTTTTCGCCGTTTGAAGCCTGTCCAACGTAGAGGCGCCAACAAAAATAAACGCAATCTTGATAAACTCCGAAGGTTGAACGGAGACAAAGCCGAAGTTAATCCAGTTTCTCGCTCCGTTCTGCGAACGGGCAAGAAGCAGGTTCGCTGCAAACAGTACTACGGCCGCCGCACCGATGTATAACCGGAATTTCATCACGCGGTCAAGGTCGTTTAAAAACCAGATTATTACACAGAAGAGTACAATTCCTACCGCGAGCGCAGCTAGCTGGGTATACAGGTTTTTCATCCCGCCTGTTCCCGCAATCAGCATGATGCCGATACTGCTCAGTAGGAAGCCTACGGTCTCCAGTTCAAAGCTTACGCGACCCAGCCCCTTCATGGAGTAAAGGTAAAGCGCCCATTCCATTACAACCAGGGCGCCAAATGGAATGGCAGACTGATTTTGAAAGGCTCCGGTGGCAAAGCTGCTCTGTACGAACAGAAGTAGCTGAATCAAGGTTACACGGAGCATCAGACCGAACGGCGAAGCCGCGTGAAAAATACGGCGAACCGACTGCGGCTTTCCCTCCGCGGTTCTCTTAAACATCAGCGCGGTCGAACCCATAGCGATTATGTCGCCAGGCACAATTTTCGTGGAACTCTCCACCTTTTTCCCATTTAGGAAGGTTCCGGCCTTAGAGCCGGTATCCGAAAGCATCCAACCCTTTTCACGCCGCATCAAAACCGCATGGTTTCGGCTGGCGGTAGCGTCATGCAAAATGATGTCACAGCTTTTACTGCGCCCGAGTGAATTTTCCCAGTAAAGTACCGGAAGGGCTTCCTTCGTCGTCATATCTTCCAGAAGCACCACGGGATCTTCTTTTCTGCGTCCCTTTTTTAAAGAGGAAAAGCATTTGACCACAACAACGACTGAGAGAAACGGAACAAGAATTCTCAGGATAAAAAGTGAAATCGGCAGTAAATTCTGCAATTCGGGACTATTGAGTGTCAAATGAATGCCTCCCTTCTGTTAATTTCAAATAATACGATACTCATTAGGCTTGCAGCCAGCAAGAGGAACAAAACCGCGCCGACTCCGCGGATACCTCCATTCACGGACTGCCTGATAGAATTAATTGGACATTTCTATGATTTATTATACAAGTTTTTTATGATAAAGTAAACGGAGGGGAATGATTCCCCCTCCGTTTTGCATAAAATCCGAAACACCGCTTATCTACGCCAGGAATTGTCTTCTCTTGTAATCCCCAGCTCATGGAGCAGTTGGGGGATTCCGGCCTCAAAATTCACACCGAACCGCACATCGGTTCCCGCTTCCTTCGTGCGACGAATGCAGCGCACCGTAAAATCTACCGCAAGCTGCATGGACTGACCAAGGTTCATATCGTTCATCAGACCGGAGAGCAGAACGCTGGCAAAGATATCGCCGGTACCCTGATAATAGCCCTTCACGCTTTGAGAAAACGCATAGCTTACACTATCCTCATCCCGACTGTACCCGGCGGCACCGAGCAAATCCGGATTGAACCATACGCCGGTCAGTACAACCCGGTCGGGTCCCAGAGCACTCAGCCGCCGGAGCAGATTCTCAATCTCGATTCGGGTATAGGGACCTTCGTGGAATTCCTCTCCGAGAAGAAGCGCGGCTTCCGTAAGATTCGGTACAATCAAATTGGCCTTTCCGCACAATTTCGTCATCTCCGCCGCCATTTCCGGCGTTATGGTGGAATACAGCTTCCCGTTATCCGCCATCACCGGATCCACCATGACCAGACTGCCTTCTTCACGGAACGTATCAATAAAGTCCGACACCATTTGAATTTGGTCAACGGAGCCTAAAAAACCGCTATATATCGCGTCAAATTTCAGTCCGAGCTGTTTCCATTGCTTAATAAAGGCCGGAATGTCGGCAGTCAGGTCGCGGTAAGTAAAGCCGGGCAGACCTCCCGTGTGGGAGGATAAAACAGCGGTTGGAACCGGGCATACCTCCAGCCCCGCAGAAGAAAGAATGGGCAGCGCAATGGTCAGCGAGCATTTTCCGAACCCGGAAAGGTCGTTGATTGCGGCAATTCGTTTTTGTTTCACCATAATATCACCCCGAAAATTCTAAATTTGATTTCATAAATCTATTTTATTTACATTCTTTAAACTATTTTATTGATAGATTAAAAACAATATTATCCATGATAGCCGTCAGGGCGGTTGCTGTCAAGGCGAATTCTGTAAAAAGAAGGTAAACTCTGTTCCCTGTTTTTATTCTCCGCTTATTGAGTGGTTTCTTCTTTCGCGGTATAATAATAACAAATAAATGGTTGGAGTAATCCATATGAAATTAAGAAGCGAATATACCTGCCCGCTTGAAATAACACACGATATCATCAGAGGAAAATGGAAGCCCGTAATCCTGTGGCAATTGGGGAAAGAAAGCGCTTCGCTTTCAAAGCTAAAAAAAGAAACTCGGGGAATCAGCGAAAAGATGCTGCTGGAACAACTGAAAGAACTGCAGGAATTCGATATGATCTCGAAGAAGCAGTACGAGGGGTACCCGCTGAAGGTGGAGTATTTCCTCACCGTGCGCGGAGAAAAAATACTGAAAGCCATTACCATCATGCAGAGCGTCGGCATTGAGCTGATGCTGGAGGATCATAAAGAGGACTTGCTGATCAGCAAAGGACTAATCCCCACAAAAAAGTAAGTACTGTTCACAAGCTCTGGTTTATGATAATGTAGATTCAAAAGCAGGGAGGGTTAAAAATGAGAAATCCGGAACAGACAATCGGAAACCTGATAGACAAGCAGGGTGTTTCCTTTCTCGGGTCGGTCTCACACGATGGTTTCCCGAATATGAAGGCCATGCTGCCGCCCAGAAAGCGGGAAGGCATTAAGTATTTTTATTTTACCACCAATATGCATTCCATGCGGGTGCAGCAATACCGGAAAAACCCGAAAGCATGCGTTTACTTTTGCGACCGGCGATTCTTCCGCGGGGTTATGCTCATTGGAACAATGGAAGTGCTGGAGGATCAGGATTCCAAGGACATGATCTGGCAGCAAGGTGACACCATGTATTATCCGCTCGGCGTCACCGACCCGGATTACTGCGTGCTTCGATTCACCGCAAGCACCGGCAGGTTTTACTCAAACTTTAATTCGGAAGACTTTACGATTGAGGAAGCGGAGGCAGTGACGGAATAGCAGGAGGAATTGTTCGCAGATAAACAGCGGCAGCCCGTGAAATCTCATGGGCTGCCGCTTCATACTTTTAAATACTATATATGCTTATTTTTTCTCCGCAACCTCACCGGCACGTTTGTAGATACTGTTGGCCGGAACATATCCGCGTACCATGGAAAGCGGATAGACATTGCTGTTCCTGCCGATTACCGTTCCGGGATTCAGCACGGAATTGCAGCCGACTTCCACGTGGTCGCCCAGCATCGCACCGAATTTTTTCAGTCCGGTTTCCATCCGTTCCCCCTGTGCGCTCACAGCAACCAAGGTCTTGTCCGATTTTACATTGGAGGTAATGGAGCCTGCTCCCATGTGAGATTTGTACCCAAGAATGGAATCGCCCACATAATTGTAATGCGGCACCTGTACGTTATCAAACAGAATCACATTCTTGAGCTCGGTAGAATTGCCCACCACGCAGTTTGCGCCTACCAGCGCATTCCCGCGAATAAAGGCGCCATGCCTTACCTCGGTTCCCGGCCCAATAATCGCCGGACCCGCGAGATAAGCGGAATCAAACACCTTCGCGGTCTTCGCAATCCATATTTTGTCGCCGCGCATTTCATATTCGTCTAAGGAAAGGGTCGCTCCCAGCTTTAAAATATATTCCCCAATCTTTGGCAAAGCCTGCCAGGGGTATTCCAGACCCTCCAGCAATTCCGCCGCAGCCGTGTGGGATAAATCATACAGGTTCTCGATTTTCAGCTGTTCCATGAAACAGAAACTCCTTTATTATTTCATCATTCGTTTTTATTATAGGATCAAAATAAGGAGAAATCAAGAAGTCAGCTTATTTCATCCGGTTTTTCAACTGTAAAAGATCGCTGGTGTCAATCTTGCCGTCACCGTTAATATCTGCCGCCTGAAACGAAAACCCCGTCAGGTTCCTCTGATTGGTGATATACTCATATACAGCGCTGCCGTCAAGCTCCGTAACCGCCCCGGTTCCGGTAAGGTCGCCTAGTACCACGGCAACGACATGACTCTGCAGCTTGCCGTTCCTTAGCACCTCTATGGTCGAGCCGGTTCCTACTTCTCCGGATTTAATCTCGTAGCCGTCCGAACCGATGACGCGAACCTTATCGCCCCGATCCTCGGTGTCAAGCTGCATTTGCAAAGACCGCACCGTAATTTTCTCTTGAAAGATATAGGGTCGGGCAGGCGGCACCTCGGGCGATGACTCAGCAGGCGTGCTCGAATCCCCGCCGGATTCAACCTGTGAGGAGGAGGAACCGCCGGATGACTCGCCAGAGGACTCTCCTGGCGAGGAACTCGGTGCCGGTTCGCGGGCAGGCTCCCCAAAGCAGAAGCCTCCCTCTTTATCCGGAAGAAAGGTATAAATCCAGTACGGAGAATCCGGCTGAGGCACAGACCCATAGGGAACCGTGACAAGCCGGAGCTTTCCGTTCGCATCCACACTGAAATCACGCGTAAAATCGCAGGTGGCACCACTGATCATATTCGTAACAAAAGAACCGTCCGTCAGCTGAAACCTTGCAATTTTCAGGCAGCCGCTCTGTGTGGGGTCCTTGCCGACCAAATATAGATATTGCTCGACCTGGTAAGTCTTTTCGAATACAAAGGAAAAATCGGTCACACAAAAATCCACGTCAACATCCGGATTTCCGGTGCCATCCAATAGAGTAACCCGGCTTTTCTTCCCGGCGTCGGTGCTGAGCAGCGCGTAGCCTCCGCTGGGGCGGCTAAAAAACTGCCGGCTATATTTTAAAACATAACTGGGGTCCAGGCTGGAAATATCCGGGTAGCTCTCCGCGTGACCGGTTAGAAGCGAGAGCGTTACAACCGGTATCATCACCGCAAGGAGCATTAAGATGTATTTCGCCCTCTGGCTCATATTTCGACACCTCCCGACTTATTTCGATATTACCATCTTTTTATTTTTCGAAATCAGAAGTGTGAAATTTTTTCAAGTAAACTGCTCTTTCTCCCGTAAACTCGTGCAAAAATCTGTTTCATTCGGTGATTTGAGGCTATTGCTTCTCCGCCTTGCTGAATATTGAATTCGCGTAGCGAACCGCGCCCATCGCGTCCTTGGAGTAGCTGTCCGCGTGAATCATATCCGCGTATTGCGGCGTTAATACCGCGCCGCCCACCATAATTCTGCAATCCGGCGCGCTTTTGTGAAGCTCAGAAATGGTTTTTTCCATATTGACGACCGTCGTTGTCATCAAAGCGCTCAGACCGACCAGCTTTACATCGTTTTTTGTTACCGCTGTGACGACTTCTTCGGCAGGAACATCCTTGCCAAGGTCGATAATGTCGTAGCTGTAGTTTTCCAGCAGTACCTTGACAATGTTTTTTCCAATATCGTGAATATCGCCCTGAACCGTCGCCAGAACAATTTTATCCTTCTTTACGCTTTCTCCGGTGCTGACCAGCTTGACCCGAATCGCATCAAACGCGCCCTTTGCAGCCTCAGCGCTCATCAGAAGCTGAGGCAGAAACAACACGCCCTGTTCAAAATCGTGCCCAACCTCATCAAGCGCGGGAATCAGCTGTCCGTTGATAATTTCAAGGGGCTCCATACTCTCTAAAAGCTTTTCGGCGGCGCTGCGGGCACTTTCCTTCAATCCTTTTACAATCGCGGCATGAAGTCCCATCTCACTTGCCGCCGGAACCGCCGGCTCCGCTTTCTGACCGGAGTATTTCCCGATATAGCCCATGCATTTATCATCCACGCCGCTCAGCGCACAGTATGAAAAATAGGCATCCATCATCGGCTGGGAATTCGGGTTGATGATCGCGGCACCCAGGCCGTTCTGCAAAGCCATGGTAAAGAAGGACGCGTTGATTTTTTCTCTCTGTGGCAACCCGAACGAAATATTCGATACTCCGAGAGAAGTGGGGATACCGAGCCTTTCTCTGATCAGCTTCAGCGCTTCCAGCGTAATCTGCGCGTTTTCCTGCCCCGCGCTGATCGTCATCGCCAGAACGTCTACTATAATTTCTTTCTTATCAATTCCGTACTCCGCCGCTTTCCTTACAATTTTTTCCGCTATGGCAAACCGCCCCTCGGCTGTTTCAGGAATGCCGTTCTCATCCAGCGTCAGCGCGATTACCGCCCCGCCGTATTTTTGAACCAATGGAAAGACGCTGTTCATGGATTCTTCCTTGCCGTTTACGGAATTAATCAGTGGCTTACCGTTATAAATACGCATGGCGCTTTCCATCGCCGCAATACTGGAGGTATCGATTTGCAAGGGGAGGTCGATCACACTCTGGATCTCCGTAACCGCCCGCTTCATCATCGCAACCTCATCGATTTCCGGCAGACCTACGTTTACATCGAGGATATCCGCACCGTTCTGCTGCTGGGTGATACCCTCGCGCAGAATATAATCCATATCATTTTCACGAAGCGCCTGTTTCAGCCGGGATTTTCCGGAGGGGTTAATCCGTTCGCCGATCAGCACGGGCGTTTTGCCGAAAGTAATCGCCCTTGCGTAGGAAGAAACCACTGTGATATCATGCTTTTCTATCGGTTTCGGGCAAATATCCCTGCAGCGAGCGGTCATTGCCGCGATATGCTCCGGCGTAGTACCACAGCATCCGCCGATGACCCAGGCTCCATACTCCGCAATCTCCGCCATCGCGTCAGCGAATTCGTCGGGCTCAACCTCGAATATGGTTTTTCCGTCCACACTTTTGGGCAGACCGGCATTCGGGTTTACAATAATGGGAACCGAACAGCAATCGGCGAGCTGCGGGAGCAGGCTCCGCATCTGCTCCGGTCCAAGCCCGCAGTTAAAACCAAGTCCGTCCACACCGAGCCCCTCCAGCAGAGCGACCGCCGCCGGAACATCGCCGCCGGTCAGCAGCTTTCCGTGCTCATCAAAAATCATTGTTACAAAAACCGGCAGCGCGGTATTCTCCTTTACTGCCAGAACGGCCGCCTTGCATTCGTAGGTATCGCTCATAGTTTCAATCAGCACAAGGTCGGCTCCCGCCTGTTCGCCGGCAACCGCCATCTCTTTAAAATATTGATAAGCCTGTTCAAAGGCTAGGTCACCCAAAGGCTTCATCAGCTTTCCGGTCGGTCCGATGTCCATCGCCACCAGCGCCGGGCGATTCCCGACTGCCTCCTTCGCCCGTAAAACACCCTGCGCCACAATTTCGGTTACCGGATAGCCGCAGTTGTGCAGCTTTGCGCCATTGGCACCGAAGGTATTGGTCTTAATGATGTCCGCGCCCGCCTCCAGATACCTTCGATGGATATCGGCAATGACCTCCGGGTGTGTCAGATTCCACAGCTCGGGCAATTCTCCGGCTGCAAGGCCGTTTGCCTGTAAGATGGTTCCCATTGCTCCGTCAAAAAACAACATGCGCTTCCCCAGCACCGGAATCAGATTCATGATATCATTCCTTTCTGAACGGACAGTCCGTTGCTTTGCATTCCATACATTTCGCGATGTGGCAGCCCTGTTCCCGGTCGGTCAGCCCGATGACCGCGGTGACGGATTTGGTCGGAGTAAGCATACAGCTTTCCGTCATGGTCAAGCCGATTCTCTTGGGGCAATCCAGCACGCCAAGAATATCCTTTTGGTGGCTGATCGAGAAATCGCCGTAGCCCGGGCTATAGCGAGGTCTGAGATAGAATCCGTGCTTCGCCGCTTCTTCGGCAATTTCCCGCTCGAATTCGTCACAGCAGCTTTCCGCCATAGCAGCCGCACAGGCCTGTAGAATAACGGTTCTGCTCATATCCAGCTTGGAATACCGGAGCAAAAGAAAATCGACTCTGGAACCCAGTGTGGCGGCAAACAAAACCGCCTCACCACAGCCCTCCAGATGACCGCGCAAATCACTGCTATTAACTTCGATGCCGCCAATCACGACTGAGCCCGACCGGAACGAAACCGGGAACGTCCGGCTCAGCCAGCGCGGCGAGATCACCTGCTCCAATTCCTCCAAACAGGAATCAATAAGGTTCAGTACCTCCTTGCCGGCTGGCTTTCCGCGATAGCCCAGGTAGCGAAGGATTTCATTTCTGTCCACCTTCATCCGCGTATGATCTCCGAAAGATTCTCCATGATTTTGCCGGCTATTTCCGGCTTATTCATTGTATATAAATGGATGGACTTCACACCGTTGGATATCAGGTCGATAATCTGCTCCGTTGCGTAGGCGATTCCCGCCTGCTTCATGGCGAGCGGATTATCGGCGAATTTATCCACAATCGCGCGGAAGCGCGGCGGCAGCGCCGTACCCGAAAGCGCGCAGATACGCTTGATCTGTTTGCTGTTGGTCACCGGCATAATTCCGGCAACCACCGGAACATGGATTCCCTTGGCCATAATACGAAACAGAAAATTGTAAAGAACATTATTGTCAAAAAACATCTGAGTGGTCAAAAAATCGCAGCCGCTTTCCACCTTTTGCTTCAGGTACTCAATATCGTCTTCCTTATGCTCGCACTCCACGTGACCTTCGGGGTAGCACGCCGCGCCGATGCAAAAATCCCCCTGCCTGTGGATATCCTGTATCAGCTCGCCGGCATAATGATACTGCGCTGGTGACGGAAAATCGGAGCCCTGCGGGATATCGCCTCGGAGCGCCAGTATGTTTTCGATCCCGTTTTCCTCCAGCGCCTTTAAAACCCGGGACACCTGCTGCTTTGTTGAGGAAACGCAGGTAAGGTGTGCCAGCGCCGGAACACCGTTTTTTTGCGCTTCGGCGGCAATGTGAACGGTATTTTCGGATGTTCCCCCGCCCGCTCCGTAGGTCACGCTCATAAAATCGGGTTTCAGGCGGGCAATATCGCTCACAACCGCCTGTACCTGCTCAATATCGGAGCCCTGCTTCGGGGGAAACAGCTCGCAGGAAAAGGTCACTTTGCCGCTTTTTAATATTTCACTGATACGCATCTTTATTCCATCCTTTGGCCTTGCCGAACGGCAGATTTATAGTCGATTCGCTTTTAAAACGAAGAAATCTTTTCGAGTTTATTTTTCGTGATGTAAGACGGACAGCAAAAACCAGACTGGCGTCTGGCGGGGGGCAACGCCGCAACACGGAAAACAGGCCGCAAAGACCGGGGTGTTTTGGAGTTAATCGGCTATCCTGTTTCGGTCTATTATATCAAATTCAGCCGGGTCTGAAAAGGACAACTTCCTGTTATTTCCGACAAATTCTATCAATTTTCTATCTTTTACAATTTTAATCGATTTGTTACACGTGCTATTGTTTAATTATATTTTTTATTATATACTGATTTTTTAAATCTATAAAATCTGTTTATTTCCTATTTTTCTACATTTATTAAGATTAGGGGGCCTGTTTATGAATCAACACGACACAGAGCCGCACGTTCTTCAGTTCCGCAAATGCGGTACAACCGATCTGGATGCTATTATGAACCTGCAGGCTCTCGTCTGCCGCGGAATAAAAAACAAGGATATCTTTGTTCCGAGCGAACGGGATCAGAACGAGGCGAATTTGAAGCAACCGAATTTCATACTCGGCTGCTTTGATCGAAATTTGATGGCAGCCTACTGCACAATTGCGTTCCCGGGCGAAAATGTGAATAATCTCGGCTGGGATTTACTGTGGCCCAGAGAAAAGGTCCTTTCCTGCGCTCTGCTCGATACGATTGTGGTTCACCCTGCTTTTCGGGGACAGCGCCTGCAGCAAAGGCTCATTCAGTACGCGGTTGCCCTTTTGGAGGAATCTTCGGATATCCGTTATCTACTGACCACGGTTTCACCCCATAATCCGTACAGCCTGAGCAATGTGCAGGCTCTGGATTTTGAAATCATGATGAAAAAGCTGAAATATGGCGGCAAGGAGCGGTTTATCCTATGCCGAACGCTTTAAGAAAGAAAAAGTAAAGAAACGGAAGAATAATGGCCGGCAGCATATTGCCGACCTTTATTTGTTTTATCTTCAAAAGATTCAGACCGATCGCCATAATCAAAACACCGCCAACCGCGGAAATTTCTTGAACCATCACGGCGCTAAGCAGGGATTTCAGCCCGGAGGAAGCCAAAGTAATGGCGCCCTGATAAACAAACACAGCTACGCAGGAAAAAACGACGCCGAAGCCAAGTGTGGAGCTTAAAAAGATGGACACAATGCCATCGAGCACAGATTTTGCAAACAGCGTCTGATGGTTGCCGGTCAGACCGCTTTCAATTGAGCCTACAATCGCCATGGAGCCAACGCAGAACACCAGGCTGGAGGTTACAAAGGCCTTTGCCACACTGCCGTCGCTGCCCGAAGTTTTGCTTTCGATCCAGAGTCCAAGGCCGCTAAGCCTGTCCTCAATTTTAAGCGCTTCTCCGATCACGCTGCCGATGGCGAGGCTAAAAATAAGGAGAAGCAGGTTCTCGGTTTTAATGGCGCTCAGCATTCCGATTAAAAAGACCGAAAGTGCAATCGCATTCATAATCGTTTCCCGGTAATTCTCCCGGATTCCGCTTTTCAAAACCAGCCCAAAGGCGGTTCCCCCCGCAATTGCCAGCGCGTTTACTACAGTTCCCAGCATTCCTCAGCCCTCATTTACCATTTTAATCTTGTACCACGTAAAAGTAATACATTTAGTATAGCATTTTGAAAACATGTGTCAATACGATTAACTTCGGGTCGGAAATATGGTATGATATTTTCAGTATCAAACGGAGGGAGGTTCCGGTATGAACAAAGCCGCTGTCAAGGCTTTTGCGGTCGGCGCTCGCAAAAGCCTGACCGTTCAGGCACGGAAAAACGCGGAGAGCATTCTCGCACAGGGCGGAGGATTCAGCCGGAGCCTTGGGGAAGATGTTGACCAGAAGGGGCTTCCCGCCGTGGCGGAGGAAGCCGCTTACTACTGGTTTACCCGCATCATTGCCGTGCGTTATCTGGAGGTAAACGGATACCTGCCGGATTCGGCGCATATTCTCTCGCCTTCGGCTCCCGAACCGGAGCAGGTGGACGAGCGTTTCACTGCCCGGTTCCTGAAAACATGCCGCGCTCTCACCCGAATACTGCCCGACTATTTTAAAATGCCGGATGAGTATCTTGATGCCCTGATCACACTCTCTCTCAGGGATAAAAACGGTGTTGTCCGTACTTTGCTCGATACCGTTCCGGAAAGTGACTTTCTCGGTGCGGTGGAAATTGTCGGATGGCTTTACCAATACTATAACAGCGAACGAAAAAACGAGGCTATCCGCTTATTAGACAGAAAAGTGAAACGTGAGGACGTTCCCGCCGCAACTCAGTTTTTTACCACTGACTGGGTTGTTCGCTATATGGTGAATAACTCGTTGGGAAAATACTGGATGGAGCGTCACCCGGAAAGCGACCTGAGAGAAAAACTGGAATTCTACCTGGAGCCAGCCGAGAAAAAGCCGCCGGAGCACAGCGGACAAAGCTTATCCCCTGAGGAAATTCGGGTCATGGACCCCTGCATGGGAAGCGGGCATATTCTGGTTTATGCTTTCGACCTTTTAATGGAAATTTACCGGGAATGCGGCTATTCAGACTATGATGCGTCGGCGCTGATTTTAAAAAAGAACCTTTACGGGCTGGATATCGACAGCCGTTCGTACCGTTTGGCGTACTTTGCGCTGATGATGAAGGCGCGGCGCTATCACGCGGACATTTTAACACAGGGTCTGCGCTTAAATCTTTACGAAATCCGCGAGAGCAATGAGCTTGGTGACGACTTGATTGCCTTTGCCGCAAACGGCGATAAGGAAATGGAAAAAGACCTGCTCGAGCTGACTATTTCTCTGTACGACGCGAAGGAATACGGCAGCATCGTTCCCGTCGCACCGGTTGACTTCGCGTGCGTCTACCGGCGCATAGAGGAAATCAGGCGGATGAGCTGCGCGGATTTGTACGAGCTGGCTCACCGTAATGACGCTCTGGAAAAGCTTCTGCCGTTGATAAAGCAGGCGCAGGTCATGACGGAAAAATATGAGGTGGTTGCCACTAACCCACCTTACCTTTGTAAAATGGATACCAAGCTGAAACGCTTTGTCAAAAAGCATTACCAGGATTTTCGCGGCGATTTATTTGCCGTGTTTATGTACCGAAATTTGGATTTTTGCAGAGAGAACGGCTACTGCGCGTTTATGTCCCCTTTTGTGTGGATGTTTATCCGAAGCTACGAAAAGCTACGGGAATTCATTCTCAAAAATAAATCCGTTTCTTCGCTGATTCAGCTGGAATATTCCGCATTTGAGGAAGCAACCGTACCAATTTGTACCTTCGTATTAAAAAACGGGAGCGAAAGCGAAAAGGGAGTCTATTTAAAGCTCTCTGATTTCAGGGGCGGCATGGAGATTCAGCGGCAAAAGGTGGCAGAGGCTATCCGAAATCCCAACTGCGGCTACCGCTATGAGGTCTCCCTGAACCGGTTTTCATCCATCCCCGGCATGCCCATCGCTTACTGGGGCAGCGGGCGTTTTGCGGAGCTCTTCACCGGCTTGCCCGCGCTGGGGGAAACGGCGGCGGTTACGAACGGTCTTTTCACCTGCGATAACAATCGCTTTCTGCGGTTCTGGTATGAGGTTCCGCGTAAAAACATCTTCTTTGGCTGTACAGACAGAGTCACCTGCGAAAAAAGCGAAAAAGTCTGGTTTCCCTATAACAAGGGCGGCGACTTCCGCAAATGGTACGGGAACCATGACTATGTTGTGAATTTCAAGGGCTTCGGCGAAGAAATCAGCGCGTATCGTGTATTAAGCGGGCAGTCCGCCTCCTTTCCCGGGCAGAAGTATTACTTTCAGCCCGGCGTATCCTGGTCGTTCGTAAGCTCCTCCAAATTCGGCGTTCGTTATTATCCGGAGGGGTTTGTGTTTGATATCGCCGGTTCCTCCGTCTTTGCGGGCACCCCCGAGGATACCCTTGTGATTTTGGGCTTTTTATCGAGCAAGGTTGCCTTTGAAATGCTGAATTTGATCAACCCCACGCTGAACTATCAGGCGGGCAACGTTGCAAAGCTTCCTCTGCACATTAATGAAGCCTGCCGGAAGCGTGTCTGCGACCTGGTTTCGGAAAATATCGAGCTGTCAAAGGCTGACTGGGATTCCTTTGAAACGAGCTGGAATTTTGAGCTTCATCCGCTGGTGCGATTCAGGCTGAAACAAAAAGCAGCCGGTGCGCCGTCCTCCTCTCTGGAGGAGCTGTACTCAAAATGGGATAACGTGTGCCGCGCGCGCTTTTTCAGAATGAAAGAAAACGAAGAGGAGCTGAACCGGATTTTCATTGATGATTACGGCCTGCAAAAGGAGTTAACCCCTAAAGCAGAAGGAAGGGATATCTCCGTGCGAAATGCGGATTTATCGCGTGATATCCGCTCTTTGGTTTCCTTTGCGGTTGGCTGCCTGTTCGGACGCTACCGAATTCCGGATACGGAAATCCCCCCCGCAAACGTCCTGTCGGTTCCAGATGGAATCTCTGTGCCCGGTGACATTACGGAACGCTTCCTCGAATTTGTAGAGGAAGTATTCGGTAAGGACACGCTTTCGCTGAACCTTACGTTTATCGCAGGTGCGCTCGGCGGCCGGGAGAAGGAGCCGCAGAAGGCTATCAGGGATTATTTCTTCCGAAAATTCTTTCAAGACCATGTCCGGGTTTACCGGAAGCGGCCTGTCTACTGGATGTTCGACGGCGCGGCGGTGCGGGTGCTGTGCTACGCCCATACTTATGGAGAGCCTACGGCTCGGCAGGCGATTTCCGTGTTTAATTCGGCAATCGCCGCGCTTTCCCGGAAGATGGAAGCCGCACCCACACCCGCCAAAAAAGAAAAGCTGGCGAAACAGCTTACCAGACTGGAACAGTACCGCGGGAAGCTGCAAAGGATAGCAGAATGTCATATTTCAATTGACCTAAACGACGGTATCCTTAAAAACTATCAGAAAATTCAGGGCGGGGAGTCCCTGCTTGCAAAAATCACTTAGAACTGAGGCGGTCTCTTTTGGAAGAAATCAAAAAAGCGTTTAAGGCAGCGTTTCCCGTAACGATTCCCGTTATGATGGGATATTTGTTTTTGGGAATGGCCTTTGGAATCCTCATGACGAACAAAGGGCTCTCCGCCATCTGGTCCCTGCTGATGAGCCTGTTTGTTTACGCCGGCTCCATGCAGTTTGTGGCAGCCAATTTTTTCTCCTGCAGCGTTAATTGGGTCAGCATCATCTTTATTACCTTTATGGTAAATGTACGCCATGTGTTTTACGGGCTTTCCATGCTGCTGAAATTTCAACCCTTGGGCAGAAAGAAGCCTTATATGGTATTCTCACTGACGGACGAAACCTTTTCCCTGCTATGCTCCGCAAAGGTGCCGGTAGGCATCGACGCAAGCTGGTTCATGCTGTTTATTTCCCTTTTGGACCAGAGCTACTGGGTAATCGGCTCCGTTCTCGGCGCTCTGGTGGGCGCGGTGGTACCGTTCAGCACCAGGGGAATCGACTTTTCCATGACGGCGCTGTTCACCGCGAGTTTTGTGGAGCAGTGGCAGTCCACCAAAAATCATCTTTCCGCTGCAACCGGACTGGTCGCGTCGTTGTTCTGCCTATTGATTTTTGGCGCTTCCGGCTTTATTCTACCCTCCTTGATTGTAATCGTGCTGATCCTTACCGCGACATACCAGAAAAGAAAACCGGAAAGCGAGGATGAAGTAAATGCCTAGCCTCCAAACCTCCCTCGCCATCATTGCCGCGGTTGCACTTGTCACGCTGTTTACCAGAGCGCTTCCGTTCCTCCTGTTCCGTGATACGGGGAAGCTTCCGAAATTTATTACCTACCTCGGCGGAGTCCTGCCCTTCGCCATTATCGCGATGCTGGTTGTCTACTGCCTGAAATCGGTTTCCGTTTTTGCGTATCCCTACGGAATCCCGGAATTCCTTTCCGTCGCTGCCGTTGCTTTGCTGCACCGCTGGAAGCACAGTACGCTATTGAGTGTCGGCGGCGGGACCGTACTTTATATGGTTCTCATCCAGCTTGTGTTCTGCTAATCGAATTCCGTCACGCCAGAAAGGGATGGTCAAAAGATGCAGATTCTTGTTGACGCGGATGCCTGCCCCGTAAAAGAGATCATTGTCCGGCGGGCAAAGGAAAAAAATATCCCGGTTACCATGCTGATCGACACCAGCCATGTTCTGAATGACGGCTATAGCCGGGTGATTACGGTGGACAAAGGACGCGACAGTGCCGATATCCGTCTGGTAAACCTGATTGAACCGGGCGATCTCGTCGTAACACAGGACTACGGCGTAGCCGCGATGGCGCTTGCCAAAAACGCGTTTGTTCTAAATCAGAACGGGATGATTTATGACAACACCAATATCGACCGGCTTCTGTTTGAACGCGCCCTCGGTCAGGAAATGCGCCGCGCGGGAAAAAGGTCGAGCAAAATCAAAAAACGCTCCAAGGCGGACGACGAAGCATTTGAACGGGCCTTTCTGCGTATGATTGGGAAGATTGGGTAATGATAATATCCTGCTTACCAGCGCGGTCGGTTATGATATAATAACTTGTTGATGATTTTCGCAGCACGGTAAGTTTTCTCTTTTTTTATATCTCTCTGTTTAAATATATAGTCGATTAACTTTAAAAACGGCTAAGTATTTATGCGTATTTTTTCATGATGTAAGGCGGACGACGAAATCAGGCTGGTGCCTGGCGAGCAGCACAGCGGAAAACAGACCGCAAAGACTGGTTGGTTTTGGAGTTAATTGACGATAATTAGGAAGGTTATTTATGTACGATTTTGATGTTATTGTGATCGGCGCAGGTCCCGCCGGAATTTTTACCGCCCTGGAGCTGGATCGTATCGCTCCGGATAAAAAGGTGCTGATCATTGATTCCGGCAGCACCATTGACCGCCGTGCCTGCCCTGCCAGAACCTCCGGTCAGTGTGCCCACTGCAAAACCTGCAATATTATGAACGGCTGGGCAGGAGCGGGTGCGTTCTCGGACGGAAAGCTATCGCTTTCCGAAGAGGTCGGGGGCAACCTTACCGACTATATGCCACCGGAAAAAGCACGGGAGCTGATTCATTACGCCGATACCGTTTACCTGCAATACGGCGCGCCGGATAAGGTATTTGGCAAAAGCGACAAGTTCGCCGAAAAGGTTTCCTACGATGCGCGTAAGGAAAACATTCAGCTGATTCCATGCCCGGTGCGCCATATGGGCACCGAGTACTCCTTTGAGGTGCTCCGTGCCATGTACCGCTACTTATCCGGTCTTCCTAATTTTAAATTCATGGAATACACGACTGCGGATTCCATTTATGTGGAAAACGGGAGGGCTGAAGGTGTTTGGATTGTCAGCCGAACCGGAGAAAAAAGTCTGCTCCGCGCCCCCTACGTAGTTGCGGCGCCGGGACGCGGCGGCGCGGACTGGCTGGCACGAATCGCGCAGGAGAACCAGATATCCACCACGAACAATGAGGTGGATATCGGTGTGCGCGTGGAGGTCCCGAACGCGGTGATGGATCACCTGACCAAAAACCTATATGAGGCAAAGCTTGTATACTACTCCGATACCTTTGAGAACAAGGTGAGAACCTTCTGCATGAACCCGGGCGGAATCGTCAGCGAGGAGCACTACGAAGGCACAAACGGCGGAATCGCCGTGGTGAATGGGCACTCCTACGCAGACGAGGATAAGCACAGCGACAACACCAATTTTGCTATGCTGGTTTCCACAAAGTTTACGGAACCGTTCCGCCAGCCGATTGAGTACGGCAGATATATCGCCCAGCTCGGCAATATGCTGACCGGGGGAGGAATTATGGTACAGCGTCTCGGTGACTTGCTGCTCGGTAGGCGCACAGACGAAACGCGACTGAGGAAATCCACGACAGTTCCCACCCTGAAAAACGCGGTTCCGGGGGATTTGTCATTCGTTCTGCCCCACCGCCACCTTACCAGTATCGTGGAATCTCTGCGGGCATTTGATAAGCTGGCTCCGGGGCTTTACTCCAAGAATACGCTGCTTTACGGCGTTGAGGTGAAATTTTATTCCTCCAAGGTATCGGTTACCAGGCAGTTTGAAACGGCGATTGACAACCTCTACGCAATCGGCGACGGCGCGGGCATTACACGCGGTCTGATGCAGGCTTCCGTGACCGGCGTGGTTGTCGCGAGGGATATTGCGGAAAAGGGAAACAATAGATTGTGAGCAAACAGGCGGCGCATCCGGTCAAGCCGAATGCGCCGCCTGTTCTGTTCTACGGAGGACCGCAGCTCCCCACTCCCCTAAAGCTATAGGCATATTGACTTGAAAACATGATCCCGATAGACGTCCGTCACCGAACGATCCGGGTAATAACAAAAGATTTCTCCGTTCCTCTTGCTTACAATAATGGAAGGCTCCAGTGCATTATTGCTGTCGCAAATCAGGAACTGGTAAAATTCCTGCCCCTGATACATCAATTTATCATTAATCATGTCCAGGGTATACTTTGTGTAATCCAAAGAAATTGTATTCTTCACCGCATTTTCTGCCTGCTTCAAATCAACATTCTGCGCGGCAACCGGCTGAACGGTCGGCGGGACATTCGGAGCGCCCGGCTTTTGCGGCGCGGCGGTACCGCACGCGGTGAACACTGCCAGAACCAGCAGCAACCCTACAATAATAGAAATCCAAGCTTTTTTCATCTGACAGCCTCCATTCAAAACTTACTTTTCACAGCCACAGGCAACATCCTCTGCCAAAACCGATCCTAATGAATTTACTCTATAACTATCATATTCCGCTGAAAAGGCAAAAGCAAGAAAAGCAACAGAACTGTAAGCCATTGCTACAAAACTGTAAACGCTGAAAAAATCAGTGTTTATGTGATCGAAGCCGCCGGTTTGTGTTATAATAAATCTCAACAAACCCATTCTATGTGGAAAGAAGCCAAAATAGTATGCTGATTCATAAAAGTAAGGTTGTAATCGCGGGCTCCGGAGCGGTTGGTTCCGCCACTGCGTTCAGCCTCGTAACACAGGGTGTCTGCGATGAGGTGGTTCTGACGGACATCAATCCCGAAAAGGCTGTCGGTGAAGCGATGGACTTGCAGCACTGCATTGAGTACCTGAACCGCAACGTAATGGTACGGGCAGGAAGCTACCTGGACTGCGCGGACGCCGATATCGTGGTAATTACTGCTTCCGCTCCCTATGTGCAGGGGCAGAACCGGCTGGATATGCTTGAAACCAGCGAAAAAATTGTCAAAAGCATAGTCGAGCCAATTCAAGCCAGCGGATTTGACGGACATTATATTGTGATTTCCAACCCGGTCGACGTAATCTCCTACTACGTATATAAGCTTTCCGGTCTGCCGAGGAACCAGGTAATCGGCACCGGAACAGCTTTGGATACCGCACGGCTGAAATGCCTGATCGCTGAAAAAATTGGTGTTGATCCAAGGAGCGTGCACTGCACGGTGATGGGAGAGCACGGGGATTCCCAGATGGTTCCGTGGAGCCGCGTCACCGTGGGCGGAAAGGATTTTTATAATATCATTGCGGATAATCGCGACCGTCTGAACGGCGTTGACCTTGATTCGCTGGTACACGAAACCGCGAAGGCCGGCTGGGAAATCCTGCACCGTAAGGGAAACACCAATTATGGCATTGCCACAACCACAGCGGGAATCATCAAGGCGGTTCTCCACAACGAGAACCGGATTATTTCCGTTTCCACACTGCTTTGCGGCGAATACGGGGAATCCGGCGTATTCGCAGGCGTTCCCGCCGTACTGAACCGAAGCGGCGTAAAAGAGGTTGTCGAAGTGCGTATGACGGATGAAGAGCTGGAGAAATTTAAAAAATCTGTCTCCGTCATCCGTGAGTTTACCGGTAAATTAAAGATGAACAGGTGAGGAAGTTCCATGAAACAAAACAGAGGATATCCCGTTATCAGCGTGACCAGAAAAGCGGAAAACAGCATTCAGACCGGGCACCCGTGGGTCTATAACACGGAGCTGGTCAGTACAGAGGGCGCCTATGAAAACGGAGACCTGGTCGACCTGATCAGCCCGCGCGGCAAATATCTGGGTACGGGCTTTATCAACGATAATTCCAAGATCAGGATACGAATTATTTCCCGAAATGCAAACGATACCTTTGATGAGGCTTTTTTTGAGCGCAGGCTTCGGCACGCCTGGGATTACCGCAAAAGCGTGATGGGGAGCGACGTCTCCTGCTGCCGCATTATTTTCGGCGAAGCAGATTTATTCCCCGGCTTGACGGTAGACCGAATGAACAATATTCTGGTTACTCAGACGCTCTCCCTTGGAATGGAACGAATGAAGCCGATGCTTTTCCATCTTCTCTATCAGATTCTGAAAGAGGACGGACAGACGATCGACGGTATTTATGAGCGCAACGACGTGGGCATCCGCGAGCTGGAGGGAATGAAACAGGGCAAGGGCTTTTTCCCTGTGGAAGGTTTGCCTCAGCCGGATTCGACCCGAACGGTAATCACCGAAAACGGAATTGAGTACGGGGTGGATTTTGAAAACGGACAGAAAACCGGCTTCTTCCTCGATCAGAAATACAACCGGCAGGCAGTCGCGAAAATCAGCCGGGGCAAACGTGTGCTGGATTGCTTTACGCACACCGGTTCGTTTGCGCTCAACGCGGCAAAGGGCGGCGCGGCGCATGTTCACGCAGTCGATATTTCTGAGGACGCAATCGCGATGGCACGGGAGAACGCGGTGAGAAACAACCTTCAGGATCATATGTCCTTTCAGGCGGTCAATGTGTTTGACTTGCTTACTGAGCTGCCCGGCGGCGCAAAAAGCGGGTTTGATTTCATCATTCTTGACCCGCCGGCCTTCACCAAATCCCGCAGTACAGTAGAAAACGCGATGCGGGGCTACAAGGAGATCAATTTGCGCGCCATGAAGCTGCTGCCGCGCGGCGGTTACCTTGGCACCTGCTCCTGCTCCCATTTTATGACGGAGGAGCTGTTCCGCAATATGCTGCACAGCGCGGCTGCCGACGCACAGGTGATGCTCCGCCAGATTGAGGCTCGCCAGCAGTCGCCCGACCACCCGATTTTATGGAATGTTCCGGAAACCAATTACTTAAAGTTCTACCTCTTCCAGATTGTATAAATAACTTACCACGGAGGCTTCTCCCCTTGTAATAACCAAAGTTTTTGTATGACAATCCAATGCTTCTGCTTTCGTTTATGGCGAAGGCGGGAGCATTCCTTTTGTCTAAAAATTAATTCTTGACAAACGGCTTTTTCCATTGTATGATAACAACAATAAATTCAAATATTACTAATTCGATATGATTAATAATATTTATTAATGGAGGGGTCGTTATCATGAAAAAACAAAGATCATCCATGAGCCGGACTTTGTGCCGCTGCCGCCTGCATCAGCGAATGTGCGACTCCTGTTTTGCGGTATAATTCATTCCATTCCCTTTATTAAAATTAATTTGCAGGAGGATTTTTATTATGAGTGAAAGAAAATTAAGGTTTGAAACCATACAGCTGCATGCGGGTCAGGAAAAACCGGATCCGACTACGGGCGCGAGAGCCGTCCCGATTTACCAGACCACGTCCTTTGTGTTTAAGGATTCCGCTCAGGCGGCCGCCCGCTTCAGCCTTGCCGAAGGCGGCAACGTATACGGCAGACTGATGAACCCGACCGAGGATGTTTTTGAGCAGCGCATCGCTGCACTGGAGGGCGGCATTGCCGCGCTTGCCACCGCTTCCGGCGCGGCCGCCATCACCTACGCAATTCAAAATATTGCTCATTCCGGCGATCACATCGTCTCGGCAAATACCATTTACGGCGGTACGTACAATCTGTTTGCCCATACATTAACGGCGTTCGGAATCACTACAACCTTTGTCGACCCGGGTATTGAGGGGAGCTTTGAGAAGGCGATTCAGCCGAATACCAAGGCTATTTTCGCGGAAACGCTCGGCAACCCGAATTCCAGTATTATTGATATCGACGCATTGGCCGATATCGCGCATAAACACGGAATTCCGCTGATCGTTGACAGCACCTTTGCCACTCCCTATCTTTTCCGTCCGATTGAGCACGGCGCGGATATCGTCGTTCACTCCGCGACAAAGTTCATTGGCGGCCACGGCACCACCCTTGGCGGCGTGATTGTGGACTCCGGAAAATTTGACTGGGCGGCCTCCGGTAAATTCCCGTGGCTGAGCGAGCCGGACCCGAGCTACCACGGCATCAGCTTTACCAGAGACGTCGGCGCGGCGGCATATATTACCAGAATCCGTGTTATTCTCCTTAGAGATACCGGCGCAACCATCAGCCCGTTCAACTCTTTTCTGCTCCTGCAAGGCTTGGAAACCCTTTCCCTTCGTGTGGAGCGCCATGTAGAGAATGCTCTGAAGGTTGTTACATACCTTAGCAACCATCCGAAGGTGGAACGGGTAAACCACCCCGCCCTCCCGGACAGCAAATACCACGAGCTATACAAAAAATACTTCCCGAACGGAGCAGGCTCCATTTTTACCTTCGAAGTCAGGGGCGGCTCACAGGAAGCAAAAGATTTTATCGACCGCCTTCAGATTTTCTCCCTTCTGGCTAATGTTGCCGACGTAAAGTCGCTCGTCATCCATCCGGCAAGCACCACCCACTCCCAGATGACCGAAAGCGAGCTGCTGGAGTCCGGAATTAAGCCGAATACCGTTCGTCTTTCCATTGGCACAGAGCATATTGATGATATTCTCTATGATTTGGAGCAGGCTCTTCAATAATTCAAATTAGATTATAACGCCTCCATTCCTACATTATAAAAACGGCAGCCCGAAAAGGCTGCTGTTTTTATTGCCCTCCTATCAGGTTACGATGCGGAAATTTTCGGCCGTGCTGAGCATTTCGAGTCCCTTCCGGTAACACCATCCCGTATTATTGATTATGCAGAGAGTGAAATATTAACAATATGTTCATTTTTTGTTGTAAAAGCCGTTGTTTTCCGTTATAATAAATTTTATTCGGTCACTTAACTAAAGTAAGAAATTCGGAGGGTAATTACATGAACGGGAATTCAGTACAAATTCTGATTGCCATGTGCATTTACATGGCGGCTGTAATCGGAATCGGTCTCTATTTCGCGAAAAGAGCAAATCAAAACTCAGACAACTACTTCCTCGGCGGAAGAAGCCTAGGCCCGTGGATTGCGGCTATGAGCGCGGAAGCCTCCGACATGAGCGGATGGCTTCTGATGGGTCTGCCCGGCGTCGCTTACTGGAGCGGGCTGAGCGACGCGGCATGGACGGCTGTCGGGCTTGCCGCCGGTACATATATCAACTGGCTTCTGGTTGCCACAAGGCTGCGCAGATACTCGGCAGTCGCCGGCAATTCCATCACGATTCCCGAATTTTTCAGCAACCGCTTCAAAGAGAACAAGAAGATTCTAATGACCATTTCGGCTCTGTTTATTCTGGTTTTCTTTACGGTTTATGCTTCCAGCTGCTTCGTTACCTGCGGAAAGCTCTTCAACTCACTGTTCGGTCTAGGCTATCACAAAATGATGATTGCGGGCGCGATCTTCGTGATTGTCTATACATTTTTAGGTGGATTCCTTGCGGAAAGCACCTCCGACTTTATGCAGAGCGTTGTTATGGTATTGGCGCTGGGAACTATCCTGATTTTCGGAACCGCGGCAGCGGGAGGCCCTCAGGCGGTATTGAACCATATTAATAATATTCCCGGATTCTTTACCTTCTTCGGCATTGCGCAGCCGCAAATGGCGAACGGCATGCAGCAGGTCAGCTCCTCCGGCACGGCGCTGTTCGGCGACGCGGGCGCCTACGGCTTCATAACCATTATCTCAACATTATCGTGGGGCTTGGGCTATTTCGGTGTACCGCAGGTTCTGCTTCGATTTATGGCGATCCGCAAGGCATCCGAGCTGAAAAAATCAAGGAGAATTGCAACCACATGGTGCTTGTTCTCGCTTGCTGCAGCGGTTGTCATCGGTCTGGTCGGCAGGTCTCTTTATCCGACCGCCTTATTAACGGCAAGCGCTTCGGAAAGTATCTTTATTGTCCTGTCTACCAAGCTGCTTCCGCCTTTGGCCGCAGGTCTGGTTATGGCGGGCATCCTTGCCGCCACGATCAGCTCCTCTGACTCCTATCTGCTGATTGCGGCCTCCGCTTTCTCCAAAAACATTTTTCAGGGGATATTAAAAAAGGACGCTACCGAAAAGCAGGTCATGAACGTTTCCCGCATTACACTGCTTGCCGTAGCGCTGTTCGGCATTGTGATTGCCATGGATGAAAACAGCGTTATCTTCACCGTGGTTGCGTTTGCGTGGG
>JAEZYP010000069.1 GCA_023418995.1 Bacillota bacterium
GGCTTTTGGCATATAGGTTGACATAGCGTATTCCCTCCTGAATTTTGTATATCACAACGCCCCGCCCCTTTGGCAGGGCTGCCTTTACTGAAAAAAGCGCGCCAAAACACGGCGCAAAGGAATTGCATTTATGATATTACCACAGGTAGGCGGCGGTGTCAATACCAAAAAGCCGATTTTTTAATTTAGTTTCCTCTTTCTCGCGTTTTCTCGCGTTTTTAGCGTGATACGCGCTGTATCTAACCCGTCATTTCAAAAATTCAACAGAATTCTGCACGGCGTTTTCCACGCCTGGCAGTTGAAGCTTGTGGAAAACCTTACCCTTTTTAGCAGATGCTATTATACAAATTATAATAATTGCGCATAAATCTACTTATAGTATTTAATATAATGCAGTCTTCGCATTTTATTGCAGTTGTATAACTGCATTTTCATTACTTCCTGTATTTTTTTATTTATTTTCAACACTTTAAACATTCTTTTCAACATTTCGCTGTTGACAAATTTCGCTCCACCCGCAGTCTCCGCAAAGCTCTTCCCGCCGCCCGGTCTTTAGGATTTTTTGACGTATTAAAGCGCGGAATTTCTCCCAGGAAAGCACCGTACCGTTTTCCAGCCCGCAAAGCTCCAGGCAAACGCGGTCGTACCGGGCTGTTTTCTCCTCTGTTTCGCACACGCCGCCGCAGTTGTGGGGGCATTTCCCGCACAGGAGGTCGGTCTCGCTTTGCAGCCTGATCCGGGTTTCCGGGCAGCCTTCCATACGGCGGAGAAGGTTTTCCATATTGCGAACAAATCCATCGCAGTAGCCTTTTCCTGCGAAAAACTGAAAACAGATTCCGTGATGCGGTCTGAGCTTCACCGGCTTCATACAGCGTGTACCGGGAGCTGGTTCTGAAGCGCCGCGTTCAGGCGCGGCGACAGCATGGCGGCAAAGGCGATTTTCGCGGCGTCTCCGGCAAGGAACGGAAATACGCACATGGTAAGGGAAGCAAGCAGTCCCGTTTTTGTTACGAACATAAACCACGCTGTTCCCAGCAGATAGCAAAAAAGCGTGCCCGCTGTCATAAAAAGCACAAGCTGTGGAATTTTGCGCCCGAACCGGTCGCGTAAGAAGCCAATCAGCCAAGCCGCCGCGATATATCCGATAATATACCCGCCGGTCGGACCAAGAATTACATGGATTCCGCCGCTGAACTGCGCAAAAACCGGAAGCCCGACCGTACCGAGCAGAACGTAGACCGCCTGGCTGATTGTTCCATATTTCGCGCCGAGCACCGCACCCGCCAGATAAACCGAAAGCGTTGCGAGATTAATGGGAATCGGCTGGATTGGGATGGAAAGCTGCGACATTACCGCGGTAAACGCGGCAAACAAGGCGCAAAAGGCCAAACAAAAGGTGGTTTTTGTTCTCATGCTGTTATCCTCTTTTTCTGTGGTTTTTCTTGGTGTTAGTATAAACCGGGATAAAAAAATTGTCAACCTTCTTTAATAGATAGGTTGACAATAAATATAAATCCTCTGTTTTGCGGCAGTTTATACCGTTCTTCCCACTGCCCGCGCAACGATATCGACCTTTTGGAACAGCGCGGCGTAGGCTTCCGGCGTAAGCTGCTGCGCTGCGTCGCTCATTGCCGCCTTGGGGTTGGGGTGCACCTCGATGATCAGACCGTCCGCTCCCGCTGCAATCGCCGCCAGCGAAAGAGAAGCGATGTACCGCGTTTTTCCCGCCGCGTGGGAGGGGTCTACAATAACCGGCAGGCTGCTGCGCTCCTTTACCACGGGGATCGCCGACACATCCAGCGTATTGCGGGTCGCGGTCTCAAAGGTGCGGATTCCCCGTTCGCAAAGAACAACGTTGTAGTTGCCCTCGCTCATGATGTACTCCGCTGCGTCGAGCCACTCCTCAATCGTGGAGGAAATACCACGTTTCAGCAGAACCGGAACCTTCGCGCGCCCTGCTTCGCGCAGAAGCCGGAAGTTCTGCATATTGCGCGCGCCGATCTGGAACATATCGCAGTACTTTGCGGCGGTATCAATCTGGTCATGCGCCACAATTTCGCTGACAACCTTCAGACCGGTCGCGTCCGCGGCCTTTCTCATAATTTTCAGCCCTTCCTCCTCCATTCCCTGAAAGGAATACGGGGAAGTACGCGGCTTGTAGGCTCCGCCGCGCAGAAAAGCCGCACCTGCCGCCTTTACACCAAGCGCCGCTTTCATAATCTGGTCCTCGCTCTCCACCGCGCAGGGACCGCCGATCATCACCAGTTTTTTTCCGCCGATAATCTGGTCGCCGACCTGAACCGTTCGCCCGTCCGGGCACATTTCGTGGCTGGCAAGCTTATAGGTGTGCATGATCGGCACGCATTTTTCCACGCTGTCGAGCATTTCAAAATCGAAGCCGCCGAGCCTCGTTTTATCGCCCAATACGCCGACGATCGTCGCCTGAGAGCCGGTGGAAAGGTTCGCGCCGAGGCCGTGCTCCTTGAGTATCTCAACAATTTTTTCCACATCCTGCTCCGTAGAGCCGTTTTTCATTACGATAATCATTTCCAAATTCCTTTACAGCTATATTTTGTTACGCAGCCAAGCGTTTAACTTTAATCACTTTATGCTTTAAAGCGCTAAATACTATTATAACGGAAATTCGGAAAATTGCAAGCGTAAAATATGCCAAGAACTCTGCGAGACCGTACCCCGGTTCTGGTGCCTTTCCCCTATTCTATCTGTTGCCATCTGACAATCTTTTTGCAGGCAGCTTTAATATGTCTTTGCGAAGGATGTCCATGGCTTTCTCATTTTCTTCAAACAGCGGACTATGTGCAGAATTTTTAAATGAATAAAACCTTTTTTCCGGTGCTAATAACTGGTCAAAATATCTCTTTTGCAATTCGTAGCAGCAGGTATAATCGTATTCTCCCGCAAGAAAATATACAGGTACTTTCACCTTTTTAATTTTCTCAAATGCATTAAAATTCCATGCATCTTTTGCTACTTGTGTTTTTCTTGCAAACATCATTCCGACATAAATATTGATACGCTCTTTTGGTGTATAAGCAGTACACTTTAAAGATGGAAAACAAATTCCTGTCATAACGGAATGCATATTTCTCATTGTCCCTATGCCCAATTCATGCATAGAGCTGTCACGAGCCATGGAATTCCTGTAATTTTCATAATCACTTTCTGATTCTCTTATATGATATGAAGTTAAACTATTGATTTTATTTTTGTCACCAACCTGCCTGTAATGTTCCAGCATATAGTCATATGCTATGATTTCAGATTCCTTTTGATTGCACATTTGAGAAATCGGGATATAGGCATGAAATAGCTCCGGATATAAATTTATCGTGTTTAGACCAATGTATGTACCAAATGAATGAGCCATCAGATATACCTTTTCCTGCCCAAAGCGCTGGCATAAATACTTTGTCACGCCTGCTACATCATCAATATATTGTTCCGTTGTCATAGTAGATTGATCTACTTTAGAGCTATACGAGCGAACCGTTCCGCGATAATCTAAATAACACACAACAAATTCCTCTTCTAAATGGGAAGGATATTGATACTCCAAAAAATATTCTGGAATCCCCGGTCCTCCTCCAAGAAACAGCAAAACGGGCTTATTTTGACTTTTGCCTAATAATATTATTCCAAGCTGTGTACCATTTACATCAATTACTGTCTTCTCAGAAATACTTCCTTTTACTTCGTTTCCTTCTTCATCCAAAATAGGATTTATTACCCCCATGCTTGGTGGAAGCAAGATAAAGCATATTGCTGCAAAAAATAGAACCAATACTCCTAAAACCCACATAATCTTATGCCCTCCTTTTTTACTCAACCAATATTTTATCCAATACATCTTCCCACTCAAAATCCTTTACTACATTTTTCATAGATGAAATTGCAGCGATACCATGCACTTTTGCCCACATCGATATAATCCCATATTTTATTCTTTCCTTTTCAAATCCCATTTTTAAATATACAGAATATGTTTTATCCCTATAATATTGATACGGCATAAAATTTTCTGCATCTCGCATCAAGGTTAAATTGATTCGCAAGCCTGTATGAGAGAAAAGAAATGTAAAATACTCCGGATATTCAATAAAAAAATTTACATAGGCCTTTCCCATTTCTAAAATAGCATCCGGCGATTCTGAATCCACACTGTTTTCTACCGCCCTGGTAAGGCATACCATAAGCTCATTTTTTATATAGTCCTGCATAGCTTCTAATAGCTCTTTCTTATTTTTAAAATGCTTATATGGTGCCGCCTCGCTCACATTACATAAAGCCGCCGTTTTTCGCAGCGACAGCTTTTCAATTCCTTCATTCGTTACAAGCCTAATGCCGACTTGTATTAATTCATTTTTCAAATTCCCATGATGATACTGATCTTTCATATTCTCCTCCTTGATGTTAACACTGTTTACTTTAGGATATCATACTTTTCTCAGAAAGTCAATATTATCTTTACTGCACTGGGATACGCTTTTCCGCCAAGAACTCTGCGAGACTACGCTCCGCTTCTGGTGCCTTTCCCCTATTTTTATCTATTGACATTATGATTACAACGCTCTATATTATGATTAAATCATATACTGCGTGGTTCCGCCGGTGCGACCTTTGGGAACTGCGACACGAAACGGAGGAGAGCTTATGTCAAAATCAATCGCGATTATCGGCTCCGGGCTAGGCGGGCTTTCCGCGGGAATTTACGGTCAGATGAACGGCTTCGAGACCCACATCTACGAGATGAATAGTCGCGCGGGCGGGCAGTGCGCCTCCTGGAAGCGAAAGGGCTACACATTCGACATCTGCCTTCATCATTTGATGGGATGCTCCCCCGACTCCAAAATCCACGCAATCTGGTCCGAAATCGGCGCGTTTCCTATGGAAGTCGTATACCCGAAGGAATGTGTAAGCGTCACTGCGCCGGACGGCAGGCTCTTCATCGATTATTATGACCTGGAAAAGCTGGAAAAGCATTTGAATGAGCTTTCTCCACAAGACCACGATCTCATTCATGAATATGTGGTGGCAATCCGCTATCTGGCGGCAAACGACCTGATGGGCGAGATGGTGATGGGCGGAATCAGCGGCGTTTTAAGCAAATTTCCGGTAATGCTGAAAAACAGGAGATGGCTTAAGCTTACGATGCGCGAATTTGCCGCGCGGTTCAAAGACCCGTTTTTGCAAAAGGCCTTTCCTCTTCTGGTCTACTCCACTCCTGATATTCCTGTATTCGTCCACCTGATGCGTAAAGCGAGCGGTTTGAACCGTGATATTGCGTGGCCTGTGGGCGCAAGCTCCACCCTGATTAACGGCATCACGGCACGCTACCTTGAGCTGGGCGGAAAAATCGATTACAACAGCCGGGTTTCCAAAATTTTGACAAAGGATGGCAAGGCTTGCGGTATAAAGCTTGCGGACGGAGCCGAAGCGGGAGCGGATATCGTGATTTCCAACGCGGACGGACGGAATACGCTTTTGAATCTGTTGGATGGCAAATTTATGGACGACCGGCTTCGCGGCTACTGCAAAGAAACCCATGACGAAACCAACTGGGCGGTGCATGTTTTCCTCGGCATAAACCGCGACCTTTCCGACGCACCGTCGAGCATGGTCATGCTGTTGGATAATCCGGTGACCATTGCCGGACACGAGCTATCTTCCCTCGAGCTGCAAATTTACAGCCTTGATAAAACCATGGCGCCCCAGGGCAAAAGCGCAATCAAGGTGGAGCTGGTTTCCTCCTACGACTACTGGAGCAACCGAAGCAAGGAAGATTACCAGGCGGAAAAGGATAAGGTTGCAACCCAGGTAATCGAACTTTTAGAGCGGCAGTTCCCGGGTATTTCCGACCAGGTAGAGGTGGTCGATGTTCCCACCCTTCTAACCTGGGAGCACTTTATGGGTGGCTATCACGGATTCGCCAATATGCCCAATAAGCCTATTAATATGATGGCGAGCTTTTTCGGCAAAGGCAACATGACGGTTCCCGGGCTCTCGGACTTTTACTTTGCGGGTGTTTGGGCGACCTCTGCCGGCGCAACGTTTATAAACGCGCTTTCCGGTAAAAAAGCCGTGCAAAGCATTTGCAAAAAGGAACGCATTCCGTTTCGGGTAGAAGAATAATCTTCCGGTTTATTGCAACCAAAAACAGCGCCCCGAACGGGACGCTGTTTTTCCGCGATCACCTTTATCTCTTCTTATTGCACCCCGAATAATAACGAATTAGCTTGCGCGGGCGGGTGTGTGGGGTTTCAACAGGGTGGTAATCCTGGTGAATCGCCCGCGCCGCTCTATTCGGGGGCGACAATAAAAAAC
>JAEZYP010000002.1 GCA_023418995.1 Bacillota bacterium
AGGGAGAACAATCAGCCGTTGCAGACAGGAACAATCCAGCCCTTGGTGTCGGGGATTTTGCCCCACTGGATGCCGGTGAGGGTATCATACAGCTTCTGGGTCAGTTCACCGATCTCGCCGTTGCCGATGAGCGCGCTCTGATCCTCGTAGTCCAGCTTTTTGACGGGGGAGACGACAGCGGCGGTACCGGTGCCGAAAACTTCCTCCAGCTTGCCTTCCTTGGATGCCTTCATGATATCGTCGATGGCCAGCTTGCCCTCGATAACCTCGTAGCCCCAGTCCTTCAGCAGTTCAATGATGGAGCGGCGGGTGACACCGGGGAGCACGGTGCCGTCCTTGTCCTGTGCCAAAGCGGTATAGAGCTTGCCATTAATCTTAAAGAAGATGTTCATGGCGCCCACTTCTTCCACATACTTGCGCTCCACGCCGTCCAGCCACAGAACCTGACTGTAACCCTTCTCCTCGGCAATCTTTCCGGCCAGCAGAGACACGGCGTAGTTGCCGCCGCACTTGGTAAAGCCGGTGCCGCCCGGGCAGGCACGGACATAGGTGTCCTCGACATAGATGTCGATAGGAGCCAGACCTGCGGCATAATAAGCGCCGGAAGGAGCACAGATGATGATGAACTGATAGCTGCTGGAGGCATGAACGCCCAGCTGGGCCATGGTGGCAATGGTGAAGGGACGGATGTACAGGGAAGCGCCGTCAGCGTGGGGAACCCAATCCTTCTCAACCTCGACCAGAGCCTTAACGGCCTGCACAAAGTCCTCCACGGGGATTTCGGGGATGCACAGACGATCCTGCGTGTTGTTCATGCGGCGGGCGTTGCAGTCCGGGCGGAACAGCTGGATCTTGTTCTCGGCGGTGCGGTAGGCCTTCATGCCTTCAAAGCACTCCTGTGCATAGTGGAATACCACGGCAGAGGGGTCCAGAGAGATGGGGGCATAGGGGACGATGCGGGCGTCGTGCCAGCCCTGGCCCAGGGTATAGTCCATAATAAACATATGGTCGGTAAAGGTCTTGCCAAAACCCAATTTGGACTCATCAGTGGGTTTCGCCTTGGGGGAAGTGGTTTTGGTGATCTTGATATTCAGCATTTTAAGACTCTCCCTTACATATTTTTTGAAGTTATAAAACAAAAGGCTCTCGCCAACCTGTTAAACAGGGAGACGAAAGCCAAACTTCCGTGGTACCACTCTCTTTGCCGCGTTCTACGGCCACTTCTGCACGCTTTCGCGTACTGTCCCGCTATCGGAGGGCTTCCGTTGCCGCTTAACAGGGAAAAACTCCCCTTAGGCGGGACCGCTCCCAGACCAGACCGGCGGGCCGCGTCCGCTGCCTCGCACCATGCGGCAGCTCTCTGAAGCGGCGATCCCGACGGCAATTTCCGTTCATCGCGTTATGCTATTCAGTTAAAGGATTAAATTTATTTATACCCCGTCTGGAATAGAAAGTCAATCGTAATTTTGCACGAAAGTATGTGGGAGGTCGCCCGACCGCCGGTTTTCCGACGGCCGGGCAATTGATCGTCCGGGAAATTGGATTACTGAATGCAGGCCATACCGCGATGGAACGCTTCAATATTCAGCGGAATAAATTTTGCCTTGGCACCGGCAAACATTTCCTGAATCATGTTCTCGATAGCTTCGGGCTTGAGCACCTTTGTGGCAGCCACATACGCGCCCAGCATGACCATGTTGCCCACCTTGGGATTGCCCACTTCGTCGGCAATTTTGGCACAGGGGACATAATAGGCCTTCAGGTCTGCGCGGGACACCTTGTCGGTGACCACGTCGCTGTTGACAAACACGGTGCCGCCGGAAACCACGCCCGCCTCAAACTTCTCCAGAGAGGGGGCGTTCAGGGCGATCAACTCGGTGGGATGGTTGAAGATGGGGGAGCCCACCGGCTTGTCAGAGAGGACCACGGAGCAGTTGGCCGTGCCGCCGCGCATCTCGGGACCATAGGACGGGGCCCAAGTGACGTTCATGCCCTCGGCCATGCCGGCTTCCGCCAGATTCTTGCCGATGGCCAGACCGCCCTGACCGCCAAACCCGGAAATAATGATTTCTTTCTTCATCTTATTTCACCTCCGCGCTGGTATCCTTGATGACGCCGAGGGGATAATAGGGGATCATGTTCTCCTTCAGCCAATCAATGGATTTCAGTGCCGTCATGCCCCAGTTGGTGGGGCAGGTGGACAGGACCTCCACAAAGGTAAAGCCCTTGCCCTCCATTTGAAGCTGGAACGCCTTCTTGATGGCCTTTTTGGCCTTGTTCAGGTTGGCGATATCCGTGACGCAGACGCGCTCAGCGTACACGCAGCCGTCCAGCGTGCTCAGCATCTCGGACACGCGGATGGGCATACCGGCCTGCTCCTGCGTCCGGCCCAGCGGGCAGGTGGTGGCCTTCTGGCCGATCAGGGTGGTGGGGGCCATCTGGCCGCCGGTCATGCCGTAAATGGCATTGTTGATAAAGATGGTGGTAAACTTCTCACCCCGCATAGCGGCATGAACGATCTCAGCCGCGCCGATGGAGGCCAGGTCGCCGTCGCCCTGATAGGTGAAGACCGGCTGGGTGGGATGGGTGCGTTTGATTCCGGTTGCAACGGCGGGAGCGCGGCCGTGGGCGGCCTCCTGCATATCGCAGCTGAAGTAGTTATAGGCGAACACGGAGCAGCCCACGGGGCACACGCCGATGGCGTCGTCCAGCAGACCCAGCTCATCCAAAGACTCGGCCACCAGCTTGTGGATGATGCCGTGGTTACAGCCGGGGCAATAGTGAAGTTCCTTATCCGTCAGTCCCTTGGACTTCTGATAGACCACTGCCATGTTACTCTGCCTCCTTCAGGGCCTTTTTGCCCGCTTCTACCATTTCCTCAACGGTGGGGATCACGCCGCCGGCATGGCCCAGATAGCTGATGGGCTTCTGGCCCTCCACGCTCAGGCGCACGTCGTCGATCATCTGACCGTCGATGCTCATTTCTACGTCCAGAATCGCCTTAATATGGCTCTCGCCCGCCAGATCGTGCAGCGCCTTCTCCGGGAAGGGCCACAAGGTGATGGGGCGGAAGAGTCCGGCCTTGATGCCCGCAGCGCGGAGCTGCTCCAGCGCGGTCAAAACGATACGCGCGGGAGTACCGTAGGCCGTGATCAAAAGCTCGGCATCCTCGGTGTCCTTCGTGTCGTAACGAACCTCGTTTTCCTTAATGGTCTGATACTTCTTGGCAAGATGCGCGTTGAAATCGTCGCACTCATCGGGATCCATATACAGGGAGTTGATGACGTTGTGGTGGCCGCGGCCGTGAAGGCCGGTGGCGGCCCAATCCTTGGCGGGGAGGGTGCGCTTGGGGATCTCGTGCCATTCGATGGGCTCCATCATCTGGCCGATCAGACCGTCCGCCAGCACCAGAACGGGGTTGCGGTACTGGTCGGCGATGTCAAACGCCTCCTGCACAAAGTCCACGGCTTCCTGAATGTTGGAG
>JAEZYP010000041.1 GCA_023418995.1 Bacillota bacterium
ACCGTATGGTGAGATCGGGTATGAAGGGCGTCGATTTTATCGCCGTCAATACGGACAAGCAGGCCCTTGCCGTCTCCAGCGCGACTTATAAAATCCAGATCGGCGAAAAGCTTACCGGCGGCCAGGGCGCGGGCTCCAATCCCGAGGTGGGACGCAAGTCCGCCGAGGAGAGCCGCAGCCAGATCGCAAAGGCGCTGGAGGACACCGACATGGTGTTCATCACTGCCGGCATGGGCGGCGGAACCGGCACCGGCGGCGCGCCCATTGTGGCGGAGATCGCCCGGGAAATGGAAATCCTGACGGTGGCGGTGGTGACCAAGCCTTTCGGCTTTGAGGGCCGCCGCCGGATGCAGCAGGCAGAGCTGGGAATCGCGGAGCTGAAGGAGAAAGTGGACTCTCTGGTCATTATCCCCAACGAGCGGCTGAAGCACGCCACCGACCAGAAGATCACCTTTGCAAACGCTTTTGAGATCGCGGACGACGTGCTGCGTCAGGCGGTGCAGTCGATCTCCGATCTGATCCGGGACACCGGTTTCATCAATTTGGACTTTGCCGACGTGACCACCATTATGAAAGACGCCGGTTTGGCGCATATGGGCGTGGGCCGCGCCGCCGGTAAGGGCAAGGCCGAAGAGGCCGCCAGAATGGCAATTTCCAGCCCGTTGCTGGAGACTTCCATCGCGGGGGCGCACGGCGTCCTCATCAATGTCACCGGCTCCATGGACATCGGACTGGAGGAAGTGGAGCAGGCCGCGTCCTTGGTGCAGGATGCGGTCAGCGACGACGCCATCACGATTTTTGGCGCCCAGTTCGACGAGAATTTGGACGACGAGATCCGCGTGACTGTGATTGCTACCGGCTTTGAAAAAGACCCGGGCGAACTTCAGGGAAAGACTACCGCAGCTGCCGCACCCGCTGCGCCTGTTCAGGCTCCGGCGGCTTCTGCTGCGGCACCCGCTGCGGCGGCACAGCAGATCACGGCGACCGTGCCGGAACCCCTGAGCACAGTGGACGACCCGAAGCCGGAGGAGCCGGAAGACGACCCGTTCGAGGATATCTTCAAGATTTTTAATCGGCGAGACGACTGATTTACCGCAGGACGCGGCTGAAAAAGCGTTTCTGACTGGAATCGCAAACGCATCTGCGTACAGAGAAAAAAGTACATTTGAAACGCTGGAAAGTTCTGTTAATGGATCTTTCCAGCGTTTTTTTTGTTAAATAAATGCAGAGACAACTAGGAAGTTTTGAAAGAAACGGAAAAAAGTTTTGTGAATTTTCTTTCAACTGCCGTCAGCACGGATGCAGGCGAATGCTTCCATGGGAGCGCCGCCGCTTTTTTCAGCGGCAAAAATTCGGTCTTCTGCAAACAGTAGTGTTGTCGGCAGGCGTTCAAAAAAACAAGTTGAAAAAACAAAAAAGTCGACGCTTTTTCTGAAGGTTCGGCGGGGGCCGGGCTTTCAGAAAGGGGCGATTCAATGGATGAAACGGTTGAAAGATCGAAAAAACCAAAGAGCGTCCGCGGGGGCGGCGCGGCGCTGGCGCTGGCGGTGGCGCTGCTGATGTCTGCGCTGACGATCCCGGCGGCAGCAGTGGACATCTCTTCCGTCCAAACTCTGATTCCCGTAGGGCACACGGTCGGCATCAAACTGTTTTCAAGGGGCGTTTTGGTGGTGAAGCTGGCGGACGGTGAAACACCCGCGAAGGCCTGCGGACTGGCAGCCGGAGACGTGATTGTCCAGTGTGCCGGAAGCACAGTTACTTCCACAGAGCAGTTTCAATCCCTGCTTCAGGATGCGGCGGGCGAAAGTGCAAAGCTGGAAGTTCACCGGGGCAGCAAAACATTGGATTTAAGCGTTACCCCCAATGACAGCGACGGAGACGGCAAATATGCCATCGGTGCTTGGATTCGGGACAGTATGGCCGGTATCGGTACCATGACCTTCTACGACCCGGACAGCAATACCTTTGGCGCGTTGGGCCACGGCGTTACCGACGTGGACACTGCCGCGCTGATGCCCTTTTCCGCCGGTTCTATTTTACCCTCCACCGTGAAAATGGTGAAACGGGGTGAGACAGGCGCGGCAGGAGAACTGAAGGGTGATTTTGACCTGACCGGTGACACCGGTAATCTTTACGCGAATACCTCCGGCGGCGTCTTTGGAACGCTGACCGATCAGGAGCTGATCGAACGATTTAGCAAAAATCCGCTTCCCGTGGCAGAAAACGATCAGGTCCACGATGGAAAAGCCACAATTTTGGCAAATGTGGATGGCGACGAGGTCAAGGAATACGAAATTCAAATTACCAAAATTCTGAACACAGACGCGGCGGGACGCAACCTGCTGATCACAGTGACCGATCCGGAACTTTTGGAAAAGACCGGCGGTATTGTGCAGGGAATGAGCGGCTCGCCAATCCTTCAGGATGGACGTTTGGTGGGTGCGGTGACCCATGTTTTGCTGGGAGATCCCACGCGGGGCTACGGCATTTTGATTCGGAATATGTTGAAAAACAGCTGATT